>CAVPVR010000006.1:0-10170 GCA_963709285.1 uncultured delta proteobacterium
CTACATATGCGTCTGGAGAAATGGAAAACCGCCACCCTCGGCGGTTCCCCCCTCCCCTTGGGCACCGGCCTCCTGGGCCGGCGGCGCAAAAGCAGCTAACACCCCCATCCCCTGAAAATAACAGGCAGGGCCGCGGCGGCCCTGCCTTTTTTTATCCCCTGGTAAGCCCGGGTAAGGGGGCGTCCCTTACCTGTGCTGGCCTGGTCAGTACTAACAACTTGAGATCCCTGACCACGGCATCAATTTAAAACGGTAAGCCCCTGATCTCGCGGTTACCACATGGGGCCATAGAAACCCCACATATCCCAATCCATGGCCTCTTCCTCATTCATCTCAGCCGCCATATACTCCTCCCGGGCCATCCTTTGCTGAGCCGCCAACTGCTGGTAGCGCTGGTAGTTCTGGGCGTTGCCCACGTAGAGTTGCCCGCTCTTGGCGTTGGCAAAAGTATAGTAAACTCTGCCATTTTTCTGGTGGGGCACAAGTTTCTGCTGGGTCAGGCTCTGCAAATGGGCCGCCTTCTCGGGGCTGTCAGCCATTTTCATCTGGAACCCGGCGGCCGAGAGCAAGTTTTCCTTGGATTGGGCCTGCATGCCGCCGCAGCTGGTCAAGCTGAAGGCCACCGCCACGATCATCGCCAAACTTACCAACCAGACACTTCGTTGCATAGTCGCCACTCCTTTCGCGGTGCATCTTTTTATCCTGGCCAACGCGGCCCTTTGGCCTTCTGCACCTGCAGGCGTCAGGTCCAGGGTCAATGAAAAAAGGGAATTAAAAAATTCGAGAGTGTTATCCTAAGATAGCTGATAATAATTTCATGAGTTACTGAATCCTGGTTCCCAAGCTCCTGCTTGGGAACCTCCATGTCTGCCAAGCTCCCGCTTGGCTAAAAAAATCACGTAATTTCAGGAGATTGTACGTAACCTCAAGATGTCCCCAAGCAAAGCTTGGGCTGAAAATTGCGTTCCCAAGCAGGAGCTTGGGAACGAGAAATGAAGCCACCCATCGCCGGATGTATCTTAGGGCAACACTCCCAAAAATTCTACCTTTTTTAGAGGATGAATCAAAACATTTCCACCATACAAGGCTCCTGCCGGGCTGCCCCAGCCAAAAGCTTACCAAGTAGTTCAAGAAATGCTGATATACTTAAAGCTACCTAATCTGATAGTAGGCCTGGTGATTATCTGAAAATCGACTCTTGATCACCGAAAAGGGATGACATGAAGCTCTTGATCATTGGCGCCTCTCGCGGGATTGGCCTGCAACTCCTCGAACAGGCCTTGCAGGCCGGACATGTGGTTACCGCTTTCGCCCGCCATCTTCAAAAAATACCCCAGCCGCAGGAAGGGCTCAGGCTGATAGCGGGGGATATTCTCGAGGGGCCACAGGTCAAGCAGGCCGTGGCGGGACAGGAGGCCGTCTGCCTCACCATTGGGGTGGGGGTGACCTGGAAACCGGTGACGGTCTTTTCCCAGGGGACCAAGAATGTGTTGGCCGCCATGGCAGAGTACGGGGTGAAGCGCCTGGTCTGCGTCACCGGCATCGGGGCTGGGGACAGCAAGGGTCACGGCGGCTTGCTCTATGACCAGGTGTTCAAACCCCTGCTGCTGAAAACCATTTACGCCGACAAGGACCGGCAGGAAGCCTTGATCCGGGCCAGCGAGGCGGAGTGGACCATCGTCCGCCCCGGCTTTCTCACCAACGGCCCCCTGACCGGGAAATACCGGGTGATCACCGACCTGAGAGGCGTTACGGCCGGCAAGATCTCCCGGGCCGACGTGGCTCACTTTATGCTGGCCGAACTGGCGGCGAATCTCTACCTCAGGCAGGCGATCCTGCTAACCTATTGAGGGGATGGAAATCCTACAATTCACAAATCCTTCCCGGAAAGTTCAAGGTTCAAAGTTCAAGGTTGATAAGCTTGGCACATGAACAACTTCCTTGAAAAGTTCCTGGAAATCCTTAGGCTCACACCGCCGGGGGCGGCGGCGCTACATCTCTTGATTTAGGGGGAGCCAAAATCTCATGAACAACTGCCTGAAAAGCTGGCTTCTGGCAGCTTGGACCCTGGCACTGGTCATGGTGATGTGCCCCCGGGACGGCCTCGCGGCGCCGCGGTCAGACCCCCAGAAGAAACAAGCTGTCTACCAAATGTACGCCGGCTACAAGCAAGACTTTCCAGAAGTGACCGACATCACTCCCCGGGAGGCCATGGGGCTGTTGGCTCAGAAAAAGAAGGTGGTGTTGGTGGACGTCCGCAGCCCGGAGGAACAGCAGATATCGATGCTGCCCGGCGCGGTGACCCGGGAGGAGTTCCTCCGCCATCTTGACAGATATCGGGACCACGTTATCATCGGTTATTGCACCATCAGTTACCGCAGCGGCAAGCTGGCCCAGGACTTGCGTAAACAAGGAATCACCATGCTCAATCTACAAGGGGGCCTGCTGGCCTGGCTCCACGAAGGCGGTCGGGTCTATTCTCAGGGTGTCGAGACCGACAAGGTTCATGTGTATGGTAAAAAATGGGACCTGGCCCCGGCCCGCTATCAAACGGTGCGGTATGGCATGACCCTGTGGTAATTGTGGAGCTGACCTGACCTTACTTTTTCTCCCATACCTTTTGGAGAAATTGATCCCGGCCGGAATTAGTCCGGTAAGACTTGTACCTGGTTGGTTGCTCTTTGGAGAAGTTCTGATGATAATCCTCAGCCGGGTAGAACTTGGAAAACTTGATAATTTCTGTGGCGATGGGCTTCTGGAAGCGTCCTGAATGTTCCAGGGCTGCTTTGGACTCTTCGGCCAGACGCTTCTGCTCATCATCGTGGTAAAAAATGGCTGGGCGGTAGTGCGGCCCTCGGTCCACGAACTGTCCCCCGGCATCAGTGGGGTCCACGAGCCGCCAAAAGTGGTCCAGCAGTTCCTGGTAGGAAATCTTTTGAGGATCATAGAACACTTGCACCGCCTCCACATGCCCTCTGTTGGCGTAATTTTCATAGGTGGGATTTTCCTGGCTGCCGCCGGTATACCCGGAAATCACCTTTACGACCCCAGGGATTTTCTCAAAATCCGCTTCCACACACCAGAAGCAGCCGCCCGCAAGGGTGGCCACCGATACATTTGCGGTTTCCACCATGGTATCGCTTCCTCCTAAATTTTTGCTGGGGTTTTGAGTGGCGGCCGGAACCTCCTGGGCCCAGGTCCCGGCAACGAGAAACACGGTGATTAAGAAAATTTTGATCATGTTTTAAACTCTCTTTAACGCGGAGATTGGCGATCTCACGTCGCCAAACAATATCTCAGAGCATACCCAAAAAATGGGTCTGAATTTGGTAAAATCAAGTTGCCCTTAAATAGGAGGACAAGTGAACGATGACAACCAATACCCGCTCGGCCCAAGAATCCGTCTGGGATTATCCCAGGCCACCACGGGTTGAGAACACCAACAGGCGAGTGCAAGTAATTTTTCAGGGAGAGACCATTGCTGAGTCCCGCCGGGCCAAGCGTGTCCTGGAGACCAGCCACCCGCCGGTTTATTACCTTCCTCCTGAGGATGTCCGACAGGAATTCCTGCACCCCTCTTCCCGCACTTCGTTTTGCGAGTTTAAAGGTGTGGCCCATTACTGGACGGTGCGGGTAGGCGAGCGGGAAGCCCCCAACGCCGCCTGGAGTTACCCCCGGCCCAGCCAGGCCTATGAAGCCATTCGCGATCATCTGGCCTTCTATCCCGGTGCCATGGATGCCTGCTATGTTGATGAAGAGCAGGTACAAACCCAGCAAGGTGACTTTTATGGAGGTTGGATTACCTCAGACATCGTAGGACCCTTTAAAGGCGGGCCCGGGACCCAGGGATGGTAAAGCTGGCCTTGACAAGCCCTTCAAACGTACCTAGTTTCCTTAGCAATATCAAATTGCAAGCATCCGCCTGAAAATTCGTCTCATGACCTCTCCGGTGTCCAATGATAAGGTTTGCGGCCGCCCTTTGGCCATTTTTTTGGCCGAAATTGAACGATTTCATGGCTGGCAGGCGCCGGGTATCCTCATAGGCGGCTTTATGGTGGATTGGGCTTTGGAATTGCTGGGCCCAGGGGTGGAAGCCGATGCCATCGTGGAGACCTCTCACTGTCTTCCGGATGCGGTGCAACTTTTTACTCCCTGCACCATCGGCAACGGCTGGATGAAAATTCTGAATTGGGACAAATTCGCCCTGAGCCTCTATGATCGCAGGACGTTTCAAGGCGTGCGCCTCTGGCTCGACCTGGAAAAGGCGCAGTCTTTCCCAAGTATTTACAGGTGGTACATGCGTTTGGCTCCCAAGCAGGAGCTCCCTCTGGAAGTTCTGGTGGAGGACATTTTGACAGCTCGTAGGGCCATTCTCAGCGCGGCTCCCATTCAGGTCACCCGTCTTACCGACAGAAAAAAGAAAGGGGCTACCGGGGTCTGTCCGGTCTGCGGGGAGGCCTTTCCCTTAAGCCAGGGAGATAGATGTTTGGCGTGCCAGGGGCACGGTTACTATGTCGAGATAGTTTAGATTTTTGGGAAAGAGGGGTTCCCACGGGCTGGAAGCCCGTGTTACCGGGGTCGCGGACCCCTGCCCCCTCGCCCAAACCCTCTCCCCCAACCCCTTAACACTTGTTGAAAAAATCGAGGAATTGGTCTCGCGCCGCCTTGGGTGGCGCCTGGATTGGTTACCCAAGTCACTAGTTAGACCCTTTTCCTCAGCAATATCCTTGATTATGACGCCCTCAAAGAAATCCGGGGTTCAAAAGGCTTCCTCGCAGATGTTGGAGTGCGTCTCGCTGCAGGATGCCGTGGGTTTGGTGCTGGCCCACGATATCACGGAAATCCGGCCGGGCGAATACAAGGGTCCGGCTTTTCAAAAAGGCCATATTATTCAAGAGTTCGATATCTGTCACCTGCAGAGATTGGGCAAGCGCCATGTCTATGCCATTGATATCCAGCCGGGATTTCTGCACGAAAATGAGGCAGCCTTGAGATTGGCTCGGGCGTTTTGCGGGCCAGGTGTCAGTTGGCAAGGCCAGCCCCGGGAAGGGAAACTTAATCTCATCGCCACCAGAGATGGCCTGCTCAAGGTGGACCGAACTTCGGTGACTCGAATAAATATGCTCGGTGAGGTAATGTGCGCCACCCGTCACACCAATACGGTGGTCACGAGTGGGGAGGCAGTGGCGGCCACCCGGGCCATACCCCTGATCATCCGGTCCCAGGTGATTGAACAAGCAGAACACCTGGCCGAAAAGCACCAGGGCCTGGTCCAGATCAAGCCCCTGAAAAAAGCTCGGGTAGGTATTGTCATTACCGGCAATGAAGTGTTTACCGGATTAATCAAGGACAGGTTCGAGCCGGTACTGAGGAAAAAGCTGGCCGGGTTTGCCTGCACCACCATGGGCGTAACCTTGGCACCCGACGACCGCAACGTCATCGCTGGCGAAATCAGGCGTTTTCTCGAAGTCGGCGCCGATCTCATTCTCACCACCGGGGGGATGTCGGTGGACCCGGATGATGTCACCCGGCTGGCCATCCGCCAGGCCGGCGCGAAAAAATTCGTTTACGGAGCCTCGGTTATTCCCGGGGCCATGTTTATGGCTGCCTTTATAGATGATATCCCGGTGTTGGGGGTGCCGGCCTGCGGCATTTATCATGAGGTCACCATCCTGGACCTGGTGCTTCCCAGGATATTGGCGGGAGAACGGCTGAACCGTAAAGATATCGCCGCTTTGGGCCATGGGGGCCTGTGTCTCCATTGTCACCAGTGCCATTACCCCAACTGTTCTTTCGGCAAAGGCGGGGCATAACAGATTCACAGCCATCGTTTATTTCAGCAATAAGCCACAGTAATTTTACAGAATCTAACACTCTTGAGGTCTGGTGAAAGCATGAATTTGGGGAGAGAGCGCCGAGCCCTCTGCGGCATCTGCCCGGCCGGTTGTTGGATTATCGTTACGTACGATCAAGAAGGGAGAATCGCCGCAGTACGGGCCGACGAAGGCTCTCCTTTCGGCATCACCTGCAAACTGGGCATGCACTCCCCCGAGATTGTCTACTCCGAGAACCGCCTCCTCCATCCCTTAAAAAGGAAGGGTCCCAAAGGCACCTATGAATTTGAGCGCATCACCTGGGATGAGGCCTTTGATGAGATAGTTCGCCAGCTGCAAGCCATCAAAGCCGAATACGGGCCGGAGGCTGCGGCCATTTACACCGGGCGGGGCAGCTTCGAGCTGGCCATGTGCGATGTGTTTCAGCCTCAAGGGGTGGCCGTGTCCTCGGCCTCCAGCCTGCTTTTTCCCTTCGGCTCGCCCAATACCATGGGAGTCGGGGCGCTTTGTTATGTTTCCATGGCCATGATCGCTCCCCATGTCACCATGGGCGGCATGTTCATCAATATGTTTTCTGATCTGGAACATACTGAACTGATTGTGGTGTGGGGCGCCAATCCTGCCACGGACTGCCCACCCCTGGATTACAAACGGATCATCGAAGCCACCCAGCGTGGTGCGGAGCTGGTGGTGATAGATCCCCGGCGTACCTTGACCGCGAAAATTTCCGGCGCCCAGTGGATTCCCATCAGGCCCGGCACGGACGGCGCCCTGGCCCTGGCCCTGTGCCAGGTCCTCATCGAGGAAGAGCTGTACGACGAACCTTTTGTCAGGGACTGGACCCATGGGTTTGCTGAATTCGCCCAGTACGTCCAGCACTATCGGCCGGAGGTGGTCGAGCCCATCACCGGGGTGCCGGCGGAAACCATTCGCACCCTGGCCCGGAGGATGGCCCAGGCCCACGGCGCCTCGCCGGTGATGTATTCTGGTCTGGAATACAGCGACAGCGGGGTTCAGGCCATCAGAGCCACCATGGTGCTCTGGGCTTTGGCCGGGCAGTTGGACGTGCCGGGCGGCCGCTGCTTTACCATGCGGGAAAATATCTTCCCCATCAACCGGGAGGGCTTGATTCCCAACCCTGACGTGAAAAAAGCCCTGGCTCGGGACCGCTTTCCGGTCTACAGCCTGTACCGGGGAGAATCCCACGCTAACGCCCTGCCTGAGGCGGTGCTCCAGGGCAAGCCCTATCCCATCCGCTCCCTCATTATTTTAGGCGGCTCCATGATCACCGCCTGGCCGCAGCCCGAGGTTTGGCGGCAAACTCTGCAGGGCCTGGATTTTCTGACGTGCATCGATATCAACTTAACTGCGGATTGCGCCTATGCCGACCTGGTGCTCCCGGCCGCCACCTGGTATGAAATCGAGTCCTATATGACCTATGGACCCATTTTTCGCATCAGGGAGAGGGTCATTGAACCGGTGGGCGAGGCCAGAAACGCCTTTTTCATCTTTGCCGAACTGGCCGATCGCCTGGGCTACGGCCACCTCTATCCGCAAAACGAGGAGGAACTCTTACGCTATGCGTTGCATGGTTCGCGGTTCACTCTCGAAGAAGTGCGAGCCGCCGGCGGCCAGGTTCAGGTGGACACCGCCATCATGCAATACAAGAAGTGGGAAAAGGGACTCTTGCGTCCTGACGGCCAGCCTGGCTTTGACACCCCCACCGGCAAGTTTGAAATAGCCTCCACCATCCTTGAAGAGCACGGCTATGATCCCCTGCCGGTGTACACTGAACCCCTGGAGAGCCCGCTGTCCCAGCCGGAACTGGCGCAAAAGTTCCCTCTAATTTTCAATTCCGGCGCCCGGGTTACCACCGACTTCCGCTCGCAATTTCACGGGATTCCAGGACTGCTCAAGCAGCGGCCGGAGCCCACCGTCATGCTCAACACCGAGGATGCCATGAACCGGGGCATCACCCATGGAGATGAAGCACTTGTCAGGAGTCTCCGGGGACAGGTGAGGATGCGGGCCCTGGTCACTGACGACATCGTCAAAGGCGCCATCGAAGCCAACATGGGAGGCGGCGGCCCCCTGGGACCCAAGGCCTGGCAGGAATGCAATATTAACGATCTTACTGATTTGCGTTACGATCCCATCTCTGGTTTTCCCATTTATAAGGCCTTGTTGTGCGACGTGTCCCGAGCCCCGAACTCTGGAGATGTCCTGGCCCTGGACACGGGCGAAGCGTGCCACGTCCCCTTGGGCGTGACAGAGGCCCCAGTTATCCCCCTGGAAAGGATCTATCTGGACCACAACGCCACCACCCCGGCCCTTCCTGAAGTGCAAAGAGCCATGGTCCAGTTCCTGGAAAGCCAGTATGGCAACCCTTCCTCCATTTATCGGGAGGGCCGGGAAGCCAAGTCAGCCATGGAGGAAGCCCGCCGCAAGTTGGCCAATCTCTTGGGGACCACGGCCCGCCGCCTCATTTTTACCGGCGGCGGCAGTGAGGCCAACAACATGGTCATCAAGGGGGTGGCTTTGGCCCATCAGGACGGCAGGAATCAGGTGATCACTTCGACTATCGAACACCCGTCGGTCCTGAAAGTCTGTCAATGGCTGGAGAAACGTGGCTTTACCGTCACTTACCTGCCGGTGGATGAGTCTGGCCGGGTGCGCCCGGAAGACCTGGAGCAGGCTTTGGGCCCCAACACTTGCCTGGTGAGCATCATGTTGGCCAACAATGAGACCGGCTCGATTCAGCCCATCAGGGAACTGGCCGCATTAGCCCAGGCGCATGGCGCGCTGTTTCACACTGACGGGGTGCAAGCCGTAGGGAAAATTCCAGTGGACGTGGAATCTCTGGGGGTGGACTTTTTCACCCTGTCCGGCCACAAGTTCCATGGACCTAAAGGGATCGGGGCCTTATATGTGAAAAAGGGGCTTGATTTAGAGCCCCTGGTGCACGGTGGGGGGCAGGAAGGAGGCCGGCGGGCCGGCACCGAAAACACCCTGGGTATCGTCGGCGTCGGGGTAGCCGCCGAACTGGCGGAGAAGCGTCTCAGCGACATGACCCGGGTCATGACCTTGCGGGATGAACTGTGGGAAGGCATTACCAGTATTTTTCCTGAGGCCAGGTTGAACGGTCATCCGGTGGAGCGGCTGCCCAACACCCTGAACGTCTCCTTGCCCGGCGTCCGGGGGGAGTCACTGGTCCTGGCGCTTGATCAGCAGGGCATTTCCTTTTCTTCCGGGTCCGCCTGCCGCTCCGGCTCCCCCGCACCGTCACACGCCCTGCTGGCCATGGGGCTCTCCGAAGAACAGGCCCACTGTGCCATCCGCCTATCCCTGGGGGTGGACAATAACAGCGAGCATATTACCAGGACCTTGTCAGCCATGGAGAAAATGGTCCACGATTCCCTGTCCAGCGTGCGTTTCGTGCCATGCCGTTGAGGCGACTAACAATACCGGGGGAGGGGGTTCCCACGGGCTGGAAGCCCGTGCTACCAGGGTCGTGGCCCCTTACCCCCTCCCCCGCACCCCCACACAAAGCGGGAGCACAGGCTTCCAGCCTGTGCAGGAACAGGCAGGATGCCTGTTCTCCCGATCAAAGGGAGGTAGGAGGGGAGCTTGAGTAGAAAACGGGGGGGGCTGTAGTCCCCTGGCCCTCCCCTCAAATTACCCTTTTTATGACCTGAGCATTCGTTCCCCGGAGGTCTACGATGAAGTTGCGAAGCAAAGCCAGCCTACCGATCGAGCGCCTGGAAATTCTGAACTGCCTTGTCGAGGACAGCAGTGAGGAAATCGGCAAGGATATTGTGGAAGGGATGACGCAGCCCCAGAAGCGTCTCCCCAGCAAGTATTTTTACGATGCCCACGGGTCCTGGCTGTTTGAAAGAATATGTTGCTTGCCAGAGTATTACTTGACCAGGACCGAACTTGCCATCCTCGAACAAACGGCCCCTGAAATCATGAACTTCTTTTCCGAGGATGCGGGAGATCTGGTGGAACTGGGCAGCGGGTCAAACCGCAAAATCAAGGTTCTCCTGGACGCGGCGAACGTAATCGGTTTACCTAAGGTACGCTATGTTCCCGTTGATATCAGTGAGAGTGCTCTTTTTGAGGCATCTCAAGAGCTCTTGGACCGGTATGAGGATTTGCACATTCTTGGGGTTATCGCCGACTTTACCCGGCACCTGGAAGTTCTGCCTCGAGGCCGCAAGGTAATCACTTTTTTGGGAAGCACCATCGGCAACTTTCCGAGAGAGGAAAGGATCACGTTCTTGAGGGAGGTGGCCGGGATTATGAATCCCAAGGACAGATTCATTTTGGGTCTGGA
>CAVPVR010000007.1:0-22399 GCA_963709285.1 uncultured delta proteobacterium
AGCTGCATTTTTCACCCGCGGCACCATGTCCTGGGGGACTCGGTCGGTTGCTTCCGGCTGGTTCCCCAATCTTTTTGGGTCCTGGCACCCAATCAGGATTTCACTCAGGGGCAGACCGGCCGGGCTACTTGGCGGAACGGGTCCCCCATATTCAGCAAAAAGGTCTATGAGGGGAAATTTTCATAAAGTTGTGGAACAGTCTGTCCGAAAAAGAGAAGAAACACGGGAAGAAATCTATGGACACATGGCGGCGCCGGGGTCTGCAGTTTGGCCTGGGGCTGGGACTGTTCCTGCTGATGGTCCTGTGCGGGTGTCAGAACCCCTTTAAGCAGCCGCCCCTGGTGGGGATAATCCTCTGGAATCAGGAAATTCAGTCTTTTGAAGACAATCTCCAGGGAGTGCTCGAAGGACTGCGGGAAGAGGGTTACCTGGATGGGCTCAATCTGCGCCTTCGGGTAATCAACTCTACCGGGGATCGGCGCCGGGCGGCAGGAGCAGCCGAAGAATTTCAGGAGCAAGGGGCTAAACTACTTATTACCCTGGGGACTGTTCCCACGCTGGTGGCCCTGAAGGTCACTCAGGAGAGCCGACTGCCGGTAGTTTACTCGGGAGTAGGGGCTCCGGCCGCCACCGGTTTAGACTGGCAGTCAAACGCGGAGCCCCGATTTACCGGCACCAGCATGGAGGTGCCGGTGGCCGAGCAACTGAAGGTATTTGGGCTGGCCCGACCCCGGATAAAGCGTCTGGGAATTTTGTTCTGTACGGCCACCCCGGTGGCAGTGGCCACCGGCAAAGAGGCAGAGGCGGCAGCCTGGGAAATGGGACTCAAGGTGGTCAAAGCCACCGTGACGGACGTCAGCCTGGAACAATTAGAAACAGCTTTGGCATACCTCCAGGCCGAGGGGGCCGAGGCCCTTTTTCTGCCCACCGACCCGGTGCTAGCTTCCCCCAAAACCTTGAGGGTCATCCATGAGCGGATGTTGCAGGCCCGACTGCCGGTGATGGTGCCCTTTGAATCTTCAGTTTTTTATGGGGCCCTGATATCTTACCACGCTGATTTTGCCGAGGTGGGCCGCCAAGCGGGACGGCAGGCGGCCCGGATCTTGTCCGGGGCCGCCCCCAAGGATGTGCCCCCGGAAATTCCCAAAGTGAAACGCTTGACGCTGAATCTGAGGGTGGCCCAGGCTTTGGAACTTCCCTTGTCCAGACACCTCCTCAGTCGGGCTCATGATCTCTATTAAAAGGTTGTTCCCAAAAATAATGAGGTGCACTTTCCTGCTCTCCAGGCCACACCACGGGCTGGGAAAAGGGGTTTGAAACTGCCGTGTCCAGGCGTCGCTTGAAGTACCCGATTTTCCAAAGTTTCTCCTGCAGGATTCTGCTGTTGGGAGTTGTTGCCGGAATTATCCCCCTCGTCTCCATCCTCCTCATTTTTGGCCTCTCTTCCCATACCCTGCTGCAGGACCTGCATCAATCCCTCACGGACCTCAAAGCCCGGGAGGGGCAGCGGCTGGAAAGCCACCAGCAGAAGCTCGTGCACCAGCAGGTGCGCCAGAAAGCCCTGGATGTGGCTCAGGACATCACCCAATATCTAAAGAACCATCCTGGAAAAACTTGGGAAGAGATGCGCCGGGACCCGGTATTTCGGGAAGTGGCGGTGCAGCCGGTGGGCATGGTGGGGGAAACTTTTCTGGTGGCGTCTCAGCCCAAAAGAATCCTGTTGCACAGCCAAAAATCCTACGAAGGCAAAACCTTGGAGAAAATTCTGTGCTTGCAGGGGAAGGTGGCTGAGCCCCCCGACCTCCGTTATGCTGGCACCCCCAGCTTGCAGGAATTTTCCCTGACGCCAGGGAGGGGGCAGGACGCCTACTGCCACGGCTTCCTGGTGCCCATTGGGCTACAGCCCCCTCAAGGACCGGAAATCACGGTGGGCGCCTGGGTGGACCGGGGGGAAATGGATCTCATCATTGCCCAATCCCGGGCTATCTTTAAGACCGCGCTTAATGTGACCGGGGCCCTTATTGAAAGCCACCAGGGGCAGTTCCGGCGTCACCTGTTCTATGTTTTGGTCACTTTGGGTTTACTCTCCTTTATTGCCAGTATGGCCCTGGCCCGCCGCCTTACTGGTCAGGTAAGCGCCCTTACTCGGGCTGCGGAGGCTTTTGACCAGGGCGATCTGGGCTACCGCATCATAAAGCCAGGGCGGGACGAACTGGGTCAGTTGGCCTGCACCCTTAACCGCATGGCTGCCAGCCTGAAGGACAACACCATCTCCCGGATGGAATGGGAAAACACTTTTAATGTCCTGCCGGACCCGGTCATCCTGGTGGACACCGAAGCCCGCCTTACCCGTCTCAACCGGGCTGCCGCTCTGTATCTGGACGTTTTTCCCGAAGAGGCCCTGGGCTGCCATGTGTCGGAGCTGAAACCGCCGGGAAAGGACTGGTTTCCGGGTCAGGCCTTGGTCCAGGCCCTAGAGCACGGCAAAAAAACTCGCACGGAAAGTTGCACCGATAACGGCCACACCTTTCTGGTGACCGTGGACCCCTGCTGGGATCGGGAAGGGGAAATCAGCGGCGCCGTGTTCGTGGCCCGGGAAATTACCGCGCTGAAGCAGATGCAAAAGGAACTGGCCCAGGCCAGCCACTTTCTGCGCCAGCTTATCGATTCAGCCCCCCTGGGTCTCACTTTTATCAACCCGCAAGGCCTGATCATCAAAGCCAATTCACAATTCTACCAAGAGTTCAGTTATACCCCGGAGGACATCCTGAACCGCCACTATTCCTTCCTGTATGCCAGCGACGCAGAACGTCAGCAGATACTGGTGGAGCTCCGGGCCAAAGGGGAAGTTTTAGAGCGGCAGGTGCAGTTACGGCATGGAAATGGCCAGTCAGTGCCGGCCCGCATTTCCATCCGTAAACTCTGTGATGAGGATGGGGGTGTCATCGGCTCGGTCTCCCTGGTAAGCAACGTCTCCGAGGAGATAAGCCTGCAGCGCCAGCTGGAGCAGGCCCAAAAGCAAGAGGCCATCGCCACCTTGGCTGGCGGTTTGGCCCATAATTTCAACAACCTGCTCATGATCATCATGGGACTTACCACCCTGATACTTGCCAAGCTCACCACAGACCACCCAGTTTATTCTGACCTTATGGATATTGAGAGCCAGGTGCGGGCCGGCCGGGAAATCACCCGGAAGCTCCTCTCTTTCCGGCGGTCCTCTGCCTTTGAGACTCAGCCCGTGGATTTGAACAGCCTGCTGGAAAGCACCGCCGACATGTTCGGCCGCACTCGTCAGGAGCTAATCATAAACAAAGAGTTAGCTCGGAATCTCCCGGCGGTGGAGGTGGATTCGGGCCAGGTTCAGCAAGTCCTGATGAATCTCCTCATCAATGCCTGGCAGTCTATGCCCCAGGGGGGTGAAATCACCCTCCAAACTCGAGCCGTGCACTTGACCGACTGGCACGACCATAACTGGGAACTCGAGCCGGGTCACTTTGTCTGCCTCTCGGTGGGGGACACCGGCATCGGTATGGATGAAGAGACGGTGCGCCACCTATTCAAGCCGTTCTTCACCACCAAGGAGCCCGGTCAGGGGAGCGGTCTGGGACTGGCCTCAGCTTACCGCATCATGAAGAACCATCAAGGAGCCATTCAAGTTAAAAGCAAACCTGGGGAGGGCTCCACCTTTACCCTGTTTTTTCCTGCCTCCACGGCACTTCCCTTGGACATGGCTCCCGAAGAAAAACACATCATTACCGGCCAGGGGACCATCCTGTTGGTGGAAGACGAGCCCACCTTGCGTCGGGTAGCGGGGAAGCTCCTGGAAACTTTGGGTTACCAGGTGTTGGAGGCCACGAGCGGTGAGGGTGCTTTAGAGATTTTTGCCGAGCGCACCGGGGACATCGACCTAGTCCTTTTGGATGTGATTATGCCCGGTTTGAATGGCTTTCAAACTATGGAGCGCCTCCGGGTCTTGGATCCCCAAGTCAGGGTTATATTGTGCAGCGGTATGAACGAAACCGAAGAAGCAAGCTTGCCTGCGGGGGTAAGTTTTATCCCCAAGCCTTTCCCAGTAGAAATTCTTTCCCAAAAAGTAGCTGCGGCCCTGGGCAATTAGGGCCTTGCCGCTAAAATAGCTAACATAAAAAAGATCAAATTGCCTAAAATCTACTCCCGAATACGCTGCTATTTTAATTGGTTGGAACCCTTTTCTTTTTTAAAGGATCGCTATTCATAAACCTGTTTTCCAACAGCACAGAAAAATCTTGCTTTCTCTTATCCTTCATCCCCCCCAGAAAAGGTAAGTCCTTTGCTTTCCTTCCAATTGATGATACGATTTATCTTTTAAAATATTAACAATAGCGGAAGCGGTAAGCCGACTGGCGCTGGCCTGGCCGATCATCAGTCCGGCTCTCCCCGAACACAAACATGAGCACCTGGTCCTTCCTGGATGAATTCCTAAGATATCTCGGGGCCGAGCGGCATTTGTCGGAGCACACCCTGCGGAACTACGCCCTGGATGTGACCCAGTTTCTTAAATTTTGGGAGGAAACCCAACCGGGTCAGTCTCTGCAGATGGCCACTTACCGGCATCTGCGCTCGTTTTTGGCCACCACTCTGAAGGGGAAGAGCAAGGCCACCATGGCCCGCAAGCTCTCGGCATTGCGTACTTTCTTTAAGTTTCTCCAACGCCGGGGGGTGCTGGAGCAGAACCCGGCGCGGTTGGCTCCCACTCCCAAGGCGGACAAGCCCCTGCCCCGCTTCCTCTCGGTGGACGAGGTCTTTCACCTCCTGGACCAGGTGGGGGGCAAGATAGGTTTCCAGAGCCGGCGAGACCGGGCTATCCTGGAGTTGTTCTATTCCGGGGGACTGCGTTTGTCGGAATTGGCCGGCTTGAACCTGGCGGACCTGAATACCAAAGAAGGCCGAGTGCGGGTCTGGGGCAAAGGAGCCAAAGAACGCCTGGCTTTTCTGGGGAATCCGGCCCAAAAGGCCGTGCAGGCCTACCTGCCCCTGCGGGAGCAGGTGCTTCAGGAGAAAGCGCTTTCTGAAGAGGCGCTGTTTCTCAACAACCGGGGCGGCCGCCTCAGCTCCCGGGGAGTGGCCCGGGTAGTGGGGCGTTGGTCTCGCATCGCCGGCCTGCCGGGTCACCTGACCCCCCACGCTTTGCGGCACAGTTTCGCCACGCACCTGTTGGAGGGCCAGGCGGACCTCAGGGCCGTGCAAGAACTCCTGGGTCATGCCAGCATCTCCAGCACCCAGAGATACCTGCATATCAACCTGGACTATCTCATGGAGGAATATGACCGGGCCCATCCAAGGAGTTAAGGCGTCTTAAACCTATCAAGAGGAAGTGCTCAACGCAGTAGCGTGGAAAGGACTGATATGAAGCTTTTTGTTATCATCAGTACGGATGAAGGGGAAACCATCTACAATGCTATGCGGTTGGCCAACATTGCCGAAAACCGGGGCGACGAGGTGGCGGTCTTCATGCTGGGGAAAGGAGTCCTCTTCGAACAAAGTGGCAGCGAGCAGTTTGATGTCATGGGGGAGATCGACAAGTTTGGCGGGGATTTTTTTGTCTGAGGGGTCTGTATGAAATCCCACGGTCTGGAGGGATCAAGCACCTGCCCCATAGGCTGGATGAATGACTTGTATGAACTGACCATGGAAGCTGATAAATTTCTGACTTTTTAACCAAATTCAAAATTTCTTAACTGAATTATGCTCCTTATTCCAATTTAGTCGAGTTGTTCAGGGAAAAGGGACGGTAAATCAATTCCCCCTCACCCTACCCCTCTCCCCCAATAGGGGAGAGGGAACCAGACTGGAACACAGGCGAGATTTCCCCCTCTCCCCCCGTTTACGGGGGGAGAGGGCCGGGGTGAGGGGGGAGAGGGAAAGGCTAAGCAGTGGCCAAAGAGACTTCTCCATGGCGGGGCACCACCATTCTGATGGTGCGCCGGGGCGACCAGGTGGCGGTGGCCGGGGACGGCCAGGTCACCCTGGGCGACATGGTGATGAAGCACCGGGCCAAAAAGGTCCGCAAGACTCTACCACGGCAAGATCATCGTGGGCTTCGCCGGGTCCACCGCCGACGCCTTGACCCTGTTCGAGCGCCTGGAGGCCAAGCTGGAGACGCACCAGGGGAACCTCACCCGGGCGGTGGTGGAACTGGCCAAGGACTGGCGCACCGACCGGATCTTGCGGCGCCTGGAGGCCCTGCTCCTGGCGGTGGACGCCAACGGCGCGCTTTCTCATCTCCGGCACCGGCGACGTCATCGAGCCGGACGAAGGGGTGATGGCCATCGGCTCCGGCGGGCCCTACGCCCTGGCCGCGGCCCGGGCCCTCATGGCCCACACGGACCTTGCGCCGGCGCAGATTTGCCAGGAGGCCATGACCATCGCCGCGTCGTTGTGCGTTTATACCAATCGAGAGATTGTGATCGAGGAATTGTAGAATATTGCTATATCGATTGCCGTAGAGGCGGGTTTAAACCCGACCTACAGAGAATCGCAGTCCGACATGAAAACTGTGGGCGTGCACGCCCGCCGATACAGAGCCGTAGGCACGTCTACGCACGAAGGGCGTAGACGCACCTACATTCTTGCAAAGCTGACCACTGACTGCTTTATAGGCAGGTAACCATGAAAATGCTCAGATTGCTCCCGGGTCCCGGGGATCATCTCACCCCCCGGGAGATCGTGGCGGAGCTGGACAAATACATCGTGGGGCAGGAAGACGCCAAGCGCTCGGTGGCCATCGCCCTGCGGAACCGCTGGCGGCGCCAGCAGGTCCCGAGCATCTCCGGGACGAGATCGCGCCCAAAAATATCATCATGATCGGCCCCACCGGGTGTGGGCAAAACCGAGATCGCCCGGCGGCTGGCCAAGCTGGCCGCAGTCGCCCTTTCCTCAAGATCGAGGCCTCCAAGTTCACCGAGGTGGGCTACGTGGGCCGGGACGTGGAGTCCATGGTCCGGGACCTGACGGAGTTGGCCGTGAACATGGTGAAGGCCGAAGAGCGGGACAAGGTCCAGGCCAAGGCCGAGGAAGCGGTGGAGGAGCGCCTCCTGGAACTCTTGCTCCCCAGCAGTGGCGGGGAAGCCAGAGGAGGAGGAGGAGGAAGGCAAGTCTACCCGGGAAAAGCTCCGCCATGCTCCGGGCACGGCCGCCTGGAGGACCGCTTCTTGGATCTGGAGGTGAGCCAGCGGGTGACCCCGGTGGTGGAGGTCTTCTCCAGCAGCGGCATGGAGGAGATGGAATTTAACTTCAAGGAGATGTTGGGGAATCTCTTTCCCGTCCCGCACCAAGCAGCGCCGGGTCAAGGTCGGCGAAGCCCGGGAACTCCTCTATCAGGAAGAATCCAGCCGACTCATCGACATGGACCGGGTGGTGGAGGAGGCCCGGCGCAAGGTGGAGCAGCACGGCATCATTTTTTTAGATGAGATCGACAAGATTGTGGGCCGGGATCACACCCGGGGGCCGGATGTCTCCCGGGAAGGGGTGCAGCGGGACCTCTTGCCCATCGTGGAAGGCACCACGGTGACCACCAAGTACGGCATGGTGCGCACCGACCACATCTTGTTCATCGCCTCCGGGGCCTTCCACATGTCCAAGCCCTCGGACCTGATTCCCGAAGATGCAGGGCCGCTTCCCCATCCGGGTGGAACTCCAGTCCCTGGGGCCGGAGGAGTTCGAACGCATCCTGACCGAGCCGGAAAACGCCCTGATCAAGCAGTACCAGGCCCTCATGGAAACGGAAGGCATTACCCTGGAGTTCAGCCCTGAGGCCGTCAAGGAAATGGCCGGCCTGGCCACCCGGGTGAACGAACGCACCGAAAACATCGGCGCCCGGCGACTCCACACGGTGATGGAAAAACTCCTGGAGGACATTTCCTTTCATGCCCCGGACCTGGGAAGACACAGAAGATCACCATTACCGACGCCTATGTCCGGGAGCGCTTGGCCGACCTCATCGAGGATGAGGATTTGAGTCGGTATATTTTATAGCTGTAAAGCTGAAAGCCATAAGCCATAAGCTTAAAGCTTACAGCCTAAAGCCTAAAGCCCATAACCTGAAGCCGAGAGCTCAAACCATGACCAAAGAATTGATTGCCAAAGCCGAAATTTTGCTGGAAGCCCTGCCCTACTTGCGCCGCTTCCAGGGGCAGACCCTGGTGATCAAGTACGGCGGCGCGGCCATGAAAGAGCCGGAGCTGAAGCAGGGCTTCGCCCAGGACATCACCTTGTTCCAGACTTTGGGAATCCAGGTGGTGCTGGTGCACGGCGGCGGCCCCCAGATCGGCAAGCTTCTGGAAGAGCTGCAAATTCCCACTCGCTTTGTGGAGGGCCTCCGGGTCACGGACTCCCGCACCATGGACGTGGTGGAGATGGTCCTGGCCGGCAAGATCAACAAGGAAATCGTCAACCTCATCAACCACGCCGGCGGCCGGGCCGTGGGGCTGAGCGGCAAGGACGGCAACCTGCTTCAGGCCCAGAAGCTGGAATTTTACCGCCCCCGGGAAGACGAACCCCCGGAGATCATCGACATCGGCCTGGTGGGGGAGGTGACCGGGGTCAACACCGACCTCATTCGGACACTCCTGGGACAGCACTTTCTCCCGGTGATCGCGCCGGTGGGGGTGGGCGAGCAGGGCGAGACCTATAACATCAACGCCGACTCAGTGGCCGGGGCGGTGGCCGGGGCCCTGGGCGCCGCCAAACTCATCTTGCTCACCGACGTACCAGGAGTCCTGGACCAGGAAGGACGTCTGGTTTCCAGCCTCACCCGCTACCAGGCGGTAACCATGATGGAGGAAGGCGCCATTTCCGGGGGCATGATCCCCAAGGTCAAGTGCTGCCTGGAAGCCCTGGAAGAAGGGGTGACCAAGGCCCATATCCTGGACGGCCGGGTGCCCCATGCAGTGCTCCTGGAAATTTTCACTGACAGCGGCGTGGGCACGGAGATTGTGGCTTAAAAGACTTTTGTGGGGGGAGGGCAGGGACCTGAGGTCCCTGCCCTCCCCCCACACCCCCCTCCCAACCCGCTTAAGGGTATCCGGTTAAGGCGGAACCTGGAGTTCCGCCTTAACTGGAATTGTTAAACCCTATAAGGGATTGGGGGAGGGGGATTGGGGGAGGGGGTAAGGGGCCACGCTCCTTAGCCCCCTCCCCCAAAACTGGGAGAAACCATGACGCAGCATGATTGGATGGCGAGGGCGGACCGGGTGGTCATGCACACCTATGGTCGGCAGCCCCTGGTTCTGGTCAGGGGGGAGGGCTCCCGGGTGTGGGACGCTGAGGGCCGGGAATACCTCGACTTTGTGGCCGGTCTGGCGGTGTGCAACCTGGGGCACGCCCACCCTGCCATCGCCCAAGCCGCGTCTGACCAGCTTACCCGGCTGGTGCACGTCTCCAACCTCTACTACACCACTCCCATGGTGGAATTGGCCGAGGAGTTGGTGGGCCTTTCCTTTGCTGACCGGGTGTTTTTCTGCAACAGCGGCGCCGAGGCCATGGAGGGCGCCATCAAGCTGTGCCGCCGGTATGCCCGGGAACGGTTCGGCCCCGGAAAACACAAGATCGTCTGTATGCAGGATTCTTTTCACGGCCGCACCTTTGGGGCCCTGTCCGCCACGGGCCAGGAGAAGTTCTGGCAGGGGTTCGAGCCCCTCCTGCCCGGGTTTGTGTTTGTGCCCTTCAACGATCTGCACGGCCTTGGAGGCAGCGCTGGACGACACTGTCTGCGCCGTTCTTCTGGAACCCGTCCAGGGAGAGGGAGGGGTGAATCTGGCGGAGGCGGATTATTTGGCGGCGGTGCGGCAGTTGTGCGATCAGAAAGGCATGTTGCTGGTCTTTGACGAGGTGCAGTGCGGCCTGGGACGCACCGGCAAGCTCTTTGCACACGAACACTTTGGCGTCACCCCGGACATTATGGCCCTGGCCAAGGCCCTGGCGGGGGGGCTGCCCATGGGGGCGCTCCTGGCCACCGAAGCGGCGGCCCAGGGCTTTGTCCCCGGGACCCACGCCAGCACCTTCGGCGGCGGGCCGGTGATTGCCGCGGCGGCCAAAGCTTCCCTGGGAATTTTGAGCGATCTGGATTTTCTGGCTGGGGTGCGAGACAAAGGCGCTTACCTGGGGGAAAAGTTCCAGGACCTGAAGGTCCGCTTCCCGGTGGTCGAAGAAGTGCGGGGGCTGGGGCTGATGTGGGGCATGCAATTGACCCAGGACGGGACGCCGGTGGTCACGGCCTGCCGGGAGCGGGGTCTTCTGGTCAATTGCACCCAGGGGAACGTCATCCGCCTGTTGCCGCCCCTGGTGGTGGAAAAAGGGGAATTGGACCAGGGAATGGCAATTCTGGCCCAGGCCTTGGAAGCGGTCTGTTCATGAAAAAAGATCTGCTCACCATTCTGGATTTATCGAAAGAAGAGATTCAAGCTCTTTTGGGACGGGCTCGGGAACTCAAGACCCTGCACCGCCAGGGGCAGACTCACCTGCCTCTGGTGGGAAAAACCCTGGCCATGATCTTCGACAAGCCCTCCACCCGCACCCGGGTCTCTTTTGAGGCGGGTATGGCCCAACTGGGCGGGACCAGCTATCTATCTCGACCGCGAGCAAACCCAACTGGCCCGGAACGAACCCATGCCGGACACGGCCCGGGTGCTTTCCCGGTATGTGGACGGGGTGGTTATGCGCACCTTCGCCCAGGAGACGGTGGCGGAACTGGCCCGGCACGCCGACATCCCCGTGATCAACGGCCTCACGGACACCCACCACCCCTGCCAGGTGCTTTCGGACGTCATGACCATGGAGGAGCGCTTGGGCCGGCTGGAGGGCCTCAAAGTCGCCTGGATCGGGGACGGCAACAACATGGCCAACTCCTGGATCACTGCGGCCTTACGCCTGGACTTTGAGCTGTATCTGGCCTGCCCGCCGGGATATGAGCCAGATGCTGGCCTTAGTGCACCAGGCGGAAAAAGAAAAACGGCCGGTGTATCTAGGCCAAGATCCCCTTTGGGCCATAGCCGGGGCTCAGGTGATCAATACCGACGTCTGGGCCAGCATGGGGCAGGAAGGGGAGGCCGCGGCCCGGCAGGAGGCCTTCTGGCCTTTCCAGGTGAACACCGAACTCATGAAGGTTGCGCCCCCCGAGGCTATGGTGCTGCACTGCCTGCCGGCCCACCGGGGGGAGGAAATTACCGGCGAGGTTCTGGACGGACCGCAAAGTGCAGTCTGGGACCAGGCAGAAAACCGGCTGCACTTTCAGAAGGCATTGTTGGAATGGTTAATAGCTTAATATTGTTTGTTAAAAATTATTTAGATTTCTTTAGTCTCATTGGTTCGGTTTTTTCTACGTTAAGCTTTATTGTTACTATTTTAATTTTTCTTAAGTTAAAAAGAATTCATTCAGAATATTTATTTAAGATTAGGACGCCAGAACTTTTAAAAAAAATAGAAAATCAATTTGGTGATATTAATACTTATTTAAATGATTTTAGAAGATTTATTTCAGACATCAATCGTGAATTTACTGTTTGCAAAGTTAATTTAAAAAGCTTACAGAAGAAATGTCCAAAAGATATAAGAAAATCTGTTAAAAGGCTTTTAATAAGGATTGAATGGTTCTTAAAGCTTCCTAATGCAAGTAAAGGAGCTGATGCTGCATACAGAATTTATATTGACTTACAAGGATTAGTGGAAGAATGTAAAAATTTTTGGGAAGATATGAAATGGGGTGGGAAATATGAATGATGAAAAAACATTTTCTAAAGTAATTATTCATCTTTTAGGTTTAACTCGCTCAAATGAATTAATATGGGAAAAGAAAGACCCACCCTCATGGTTAACCGATTCAGATACAAAAATAGAATCGGTTTATTTGACTGAATACAAAGGAAGAAAGTTACGTTTATTCGAGGAGAAATCTCAAAAATTTGATGACTTTACTACCAGTTGGTTTTGGGCTAAGAGACCTGTTTTACAATTAATTGATAATAAGAATAAAACTGATTGGGAATTTCCTTATTGTCGAGAACTTAAAGACTTACTTGAGGCCGCAAAGTATCAATCAGCCAATGTAAGTGGTTTTTTGGATAATTTTTAATTCTGGTGCCCAAGCAGGAGCCTGGGAACGAGGAAAAATGATCATCCGCATGGATTGGAAGGTCAATGGCTAATATTAAAAAAATCGTGCTGGCTTACTCCGGCGGTCTCGACACCTCGGTGATTCTCAAGTGGCTCAAGGAGACCTACCGGTGCCAGGTGGTGGCTTTCTGCGCTGACATCGGCCAGGGGGAGGAAGTGGCCGAGGTGGCCGACAAGGCCCGGGCCACCGGTGCCGACGAGGTCTTCATAGAGGATTTGCAGGAAGAGTTCGTCCGAGACTTCGTCTTTCCCATGCTCCGGGCCAACGCGGTTTATGAGGGCTCCTATCTCATGGGGACTTCCATTGCTCGACCCCTCATCGCCCAAGGCCAGGTGGAGGTGGCCCGAAAGACCGGCGCTGATGCGGTGAGCCATGGCGCCACCGGCAAGGGCAATGACCAGGTGCGCTTCGAACTCACCTACCAGGCCCTGGCCCCGGACCTGGCCATCATTGCGCCCTGGCGGGAGTGGGACCCTGCAGGGCCGCGAGGACCTGGTGGCCTATGCCCAGACCCATGGCATCCCGGTGCCGGTGACCGCGGAGAAGCCCTACTCCATGGACCGAAATCTCCTGCACCTGAGCTTTGAGGGCGGCATCCTGGAAGACCCCTGGGCCGAACCCCCGGCGGATATGTTTGTGCTCACCAAGTCCCCGGAAGCGGCGCCGGATACCCCTCAATACCTGGAAGTGGATTTCGAGGCCGGGGACCCGGTGGCGGTGGACGGCGAACGCCTGAGCCCCGCCAAACTCCTGGCCCGCCTCAACGACCTCGGCGGCGAGCATGGCATCGGGCGGGTGGATCTGGTGGAAAACCGCTATGTGGGCTTGAAATCCCGGGGCGTGTACGAAACCCCTGGCGGCACCATCCTCAGGGCGGCACACATGGCGGTGGAGTCCCTGACCCTGGACCGGGAAGTGCTGCACCTCCGGGACAGCCTCATCCCCCGCTATGCCGAACTCATTTACTACGGCTACTGGTTTGCGCCGGAGCGCCATGCCCTCCAGAGCCTGATGGATGAGGCCCAAAAACCGGTGACCGGCACGGCCCGTCTGAGGCTCTACAAGGGAAACGTCACGGTCGTGGGGAGAAAAGCCCCAAAATCTTTGTATCGCCCGGACCTGGCCACTTTCGAGGCCGGAGGCGCTTACCGCCAGGCGGACGCCACCGGTTTCATCCGCCTGAACACCCTGCGCTTGAAAATCCGGGCGCAGTTGGAAGAGAAGTGAAGGATTGGGGGGAGGGCTGGGGGAGCCTGGCTCCCCCACCCTCCCCCCCACCCCCTCCCAACCCCCCGATAAGGGGTTGGGGATGGGGGTTTGGGGGAAGGGGCAGGGGTCACCGACCCCTGCCCCTTCCCCCAACCAGCAGAGATGAACCAGATGCCTCCTCTTGCCCTTCGGTATTTGCTGGCTGCCATCCTTCTGGGGCTGGCCGGTTACATGCTCCTGCGGCGTCATGGCCCCAACCCCTGGATCGGGGTGCGCCTCCCCTGGACCTTTACGGACCGGGAGATTTGGGACAAATCCTGGCTCCTGGCAGTGTTTATTCTGGTGGCCGCCGGGCTGGGCGCGCTCCTTTCCTGGACTCTCTTTGTCGTCTCCTTTATCGCTCTGATTGTCCTGGGTATTTTGTACCCTTGCTTCCTTTACTGCCGTAAATACCGCACCTGGCGCTACTGGAAGGACATTGGCTGGATGGACTACCGCCCGGCAGCCCGGTGTTTGCAGTGTGGGCACATCCAGAAACTCCAGGACGCCAGCGAACTGGCCGGAGCTCACTGTGAGGCCTGCGGCGCTAGCCTGGCGCGCTGAGCTTGTAACATCTGTGGTCCGGGTAAAATAAGGAAACCGGCAGGGGGAGGGGAAAGGCGCTCAATAGTGGAGAAAACTACCTGGTCGGGACGAGAGGATTTGAACCTCCGACCCCAGCGTCCCGAACGCTGTGCTCTACCAGGCTGAGCCACGTCCCGACCTAATATACTGTATCCCAAAGGAAAACCTGGGGCAAGGCAAAATTGGCTTGACCGCAGGTGAAGCAGATGAAACCGAAAAACGCAGATCGACAACCAAAAACCTGGTGGTTCTGGGGTTTAATATTATTTACTTTGGTGATTCAGGCGGGGGTTGGTTGCGGCTCGCCACAACCTGAAAAGGAATACGGCGGACCGGACACGGGCCCGGCCTATGGGGACCTGCTCATCGAAGCTTCCATCGGGGACGCCAGCACCCTGATTCCAGCCCTGGCCTCCGATTCGTCCTCCCACGGGGTGGCTGCCCTTATTTACAACGGCCTGCTAAAGTATGACGGCGATTTGAACCTGGTGGGAGACCTGGCAGAAAGTTGGGAAATCTCCCCGGACGGCCTTACCATCACCTTCAAGCTGCGCCGTGGTGTGAAGTGGCAGGACGGCACGCCTTTTACGGCCCACGACGTCATTTTCACCTACCAGGTCATGATTGACCCGAAAACTCCCACCGCTTATGGCGGGGACTACAAGCAGGTGAAAAAGGCGGAAGTGCTGGATGACCATACCTTTCGGGTGACCTACCCCAAACCCTTTGCCCCGGCCCTGGGGAGTTGGACTCTGGCTATTCTGCCTAAGCATCTTCTGGAGGGCCAGGACATTACCAAATCCCCCCTGGCCCGCCATCCCGTCGGCACCGGGCCCTACAAATTCCGGGAGTGGCGGGCGGGCGACAAGATTTTCCTATCCTACAACCCGGATTACTTTGAGGGGCGTCCTTATTTAAACGGTTACATTTACCTGGTGAAGCCTGACCTGGCCACCATGTTTTTAGAGTTGAAGGCCGGCAACCTCGACCGCATGGGACTGACACCCCTGCAGTACGAACGCCAGACTGCGTATGCCAAGTTTCAGCGGCGCTTTAACAAGTATAAGTATGTGTCCTTCTCTTACACCTATCTGGGCTATAACCTGGAAGACCGGCGTTTTGCCAACCGGAGGGTGCGCCAGGCCCTGACCCACGCCATTAACCGGCAGGAAATTGTCGAGGGGGTCCTTCTGGGCCTGGGACAGGAGGCCACGGGTCCTTACAAGCCCGGGACCTGGTTCTCCAACCCTGACGTCCCCCGGTTCGATTATAATCCCGAGAAGGCCAAGGCCCTGCTGGCCGAGGCGGGGTGGCGTCCCAATTCCCGGGGTATTCTGGAAAAAGACGGGAAGCCCTTTGAATTCACCATCCTTACCAACCAGGGAAATGACCTTCGGGTGCGCACCGGCGAAATCATTCAGAAGCGTCTGGCGGAGGTGGGCATCGTGGTTAAGCTCCGCACCGTGGAGTGGGCTGCGTTCATCAAAGAGTTCATCGATAAGGGACGGTTCGAGGCGGTGCTCCTGGGGTGGACAACCGGCCAGGACCCTGATATTTACGACATCTGGCATTCAAGCAAGACCAAGCCAGGGGAGTTGAATTTCATTCACTACAACAACCCGGAGGTGGACCGGCTGATAGAGGAGGGGCGCCATACCTTCGACCGGGAAAAACGTCGCCAGGCGTACTTCCGCTTCCAGGAAATCATTGCGGCAGATCAACCCTACACCTTTCTTTTCGTGCCGGATGCGCTCCCTGCCATCCACAAACGTTTCCGGGGGATAAAGCCGGCCCCGGCAGGAATTAATTACAATTTCCCCAAGTGGTACGTGCCGCAAGCAGAGCAAAAGTACACCATGTCGCCGTACTAGGCACAGTTGTAATTTTGGGGTTCATACTTCCTTTTGTTCACCCTCAATGACTTCCTCATTTTCTCTTCTGAACATCCTCTTGGCCACCTAAAGTGAAAGGGTCGCAGACCCCTTAAAACTTTTTCAGGCGAGATCAACAAAGGGCGGGACTTTCAGGCTGGGCCATCAGGCCGGAAGGTCTCTATACCTGGAGAGGTCAGGTTTTCAGCTCAAGCTCGTCTATCAGGCGTTCGGCGAAAGCCAGGATGAAGTCCCGCTGCTGGCGGGTGGCGTAGTCGATGCAGGAACACCGCATGGTGTTGCGGCTGCGGATGAGGAATTCGAAGCGGAGAAAGTCGTCCCCCAACTCGATGGCAAAGCGAAAAGGCTGGCACTCCTGGTGCTCGAACTGATCCGGGCCCAAGAGATCATCTTGCAGGTCCACCCACCAGACGTCCTGGAGGCCGGAGGCCTGGGCGTGCTCGCCCAGATAGTCCCGGATGCGATGAATGTCAGAGCGGCTGATTTCGTCAAGCAGATACTGGCGCATTACATCTCCTTTGAGGGGAGGGTTGGGGGAACATGGTTTCCCGTTTCTCTCTTACATTACCCTATTTACGACGGCTTGCCGCGCCGAGGGATGGGAAGGTATTCCACCGCCGGGGTGGTCCGGGTGGGTTGCGGGAAAAAGCTCATCAGTTCCATAATTTCCTTGGGCATGTCCCCGGAGACCGGTAGGCCCAGGGCTTTGGCCACTTCCATGGTGATGGGGAAGTCATGGGTCCAGCGGCCTTCGGTGAGAATGTTGGCCAGTTCCGCGGCTTTTTCGGCAGGAAAATTCCAGGACCTTCTGCCGAAAGAGGGGCTGCAGGGCTATGATAATGAGGAAAATCCAGAAGAAATCCAGAGGGCTCATCACTCTTCCTTAGAGGGCGAAATGGGTGACAGGGCGGCGTCGGCCGCAGCAAAACCCCAGAGAGCCAAAAATATGCCGGCCGGGATATAAAACAACGGTCGGGAGAAAATCTGCACCAACAATACCCGCAGGTTTTTAGCATTGAGGGCCTCGGGGTAGACGGAGGTCATGTATTCCTGCGATAAAACCATGACACCCGCCAAGACCACCAAGGCCAGGAGAAGATTGCCCAACAGAATTAAAATAATGCCTTTCTGACGGTCTTGTTTGTAGAGCTGACCTAGGCCGGGAAAAACAAAAGCAGAGAGGAAAAAGGCTTTGACGGCTGGTCGCATGTCTCATCTTATCGGAAGGCCCTGACCCGGTCAAGACCGGACCCCAGGCCGGACAGGAAGGAGTGCCTAGCCATTCGACCTTCGGTTCCGGTTGCTTTTTTAGAAAGATGGGATATGGTAAATTGTTAATGTTTTGGGAGGCCCTGGATGGATTACAAAGCGACCCTGAACCTGCCCCGGACCGAGTTCCCCATGAAGGCGTCCCTGCCCCAGCGGGAGCCGGAAATGCTTCGGCGTTGGGAGGAAATGGGCCTTTACGGACGAATTCGCCAGCAGAGCCGAGGCAGGCCCCGCTTTGTCCTCCACGACGGCCCTCCCTATGCCAACGGGCACATCCACCTGGGCCACGCCCTGAACAAAATTCTAAAGGACATCATCGTCAAGTCCCGGCAGATGATGGGGCTTGACAGTCCCTATATCCCGGGCTGGGACTGTCACGGGCTTCCCATTGAGCACCAGGTGGATAAGCAATTGAAGGCTCAAGGTCAGGTCCTCCTCCAGGTGGAGGTGCGGGCCCGCTGCCGGGCTTATGCCAAAAAATTTATCGACATCCAGCGGGATGAGTTCAAGCGCCTGGGGGTATTAGGGGATTGGGAACGGCCCTACCTCACCATGAACCCGCACTATGTGGCCACCATCATCTCGGAATACGGTAAGTTTTTCCTAAGCGGGGCCATTTATCGGAGTAAAAAGCCCATCCACTGGTGCGCCACCTGCCGCACCGCCCTGGCGGAGGCGGAGGTGGAGTACGAGGACCACGGCACTCCTTCCATCTATGTGAAATTTCCCCTGGTGAGCCCGCCGCCAGGCCTGCCGGAGTTGGGAACTGGGGACCCGGTTTCCCTGGTCATCTGGACCACCACCCCCTGGACCCTCCCTGCCAACATGGCCATCGCGGTGCATCCGGACCTGGAGTATGCTGTCCTGGCGGTGAACGGGGAGCGGCTGGTGACGGCGGCGGAACTGGCCGAGGGCTTGCTGTCGCATTGGGGGCTTCAGGGAAAAGAGGTTCTCAGGGTGCCGGGTCAGCGCCTGGAGGGAGCCGTCTGCCGACACCCCTGGATCGATCGAAACTCCCAGGTCATTCTGGCCGACTATGTCACGGTGACCGCAGGCACGGGGCTGGTGCACATCGCCCCGGGGCATGGCCAGGAAGACTATGACAGCGGTCGGAAATACAACCTCACCCCATACTCTCCGGTAGACGATTATGGCCGCTTTACCCCTGAGGTCCCGGAATTCCAGGGATTAGAGGTGTGGGAGGCCAATCCGGGAATCATTGCGCATCTGCGCCAGCGGGGGGCCCTTCTCCTGGCGGAAGAGGCCAGCCACAGTTATCCTCACTGCTGGCGTTGCAAGGAACCCATCATCTTTCGGGCCACTGAACAGTGGTTCATCTCTATGGAGAAAAAGGGCCTGAGGGAAAAGGCGCTTCAGGCCATCGACCGGGTGGCCTGGGTCCCCCGTTGGGGCCGGGAACGCATCTACCAGATGGTGGAACAGCGTCCCGACTGGTGCATCTCCCGGCAGCGAGCCTGGGGGGTGCCCATTGTGGCCTTCCACTGTCAGAACTGCAGTGAAGTGCTGCTGAACCCGGAGATTCTTGAAGCCATCCTCGCCCGGGTGCGTCAGGAGGGGGCGGATTTCTGGTTTGCCAGCCCGGTCGAGGAACTCCTGCCTTCGGGGACCCGATGCCCCGGGTGTGGGGGAGACGCTTTTACCAAGGAGACAGACATTCTGGACGTCTGGTTCGACTCGGGGGTAAGCTTTGCCGCAGTGGTGGAGCCCAATCCCGAGTTGGGCCTGCCGGTGGACCTCTATCTGGAGGGTTCGGATCAGCACCGGGGTTGGTTCCACAGCAGTTTGTTGGCTGCGGTGGGCACCCGGGGGGAAGCGCCTTACCGGGGCGTTCTGACCCATGGTTTTGTGGTGGATGGGGATGGACGCAAGATGTCCAAGTCCCTGGGAAACGTCATCGCCCCCCAGGAAGTCATGGCCAAGTATGGGGCCGAAATTTTGCGCTTGTGGGTGACCGCGGAGGACTACAGGGACGATGTGCGCCTGTCTGGCAATATCCTGAAGCAGTTGGGCGACGCGTACCGGCGTTTTCGCAACACCGCCCGCTTTATGCTGGGAAACCTGTATGACTTTGATCCGGAAAAGGACCTGGTCCCTCTGCAGGACCGGGAGGAACTGGACCTCGTAGCCCTTTCCTGGCTGGCCCAGCTCACCGAGCGGGTGAAACGGGCTTACCGGGATTATGAATTCCACCTGGTGTTTCACCGCTTGCACCAGTTTTGCGCAGTGGAAATGTCCGCCCTTTACCTGGACATCTTGAAAGACCGGCTCTACATTTCCCGGGTTAATTCCCCGGCCCGGCGTAGCGCCCAGAGCACCCTCTATGAACTCCTGGTTGACCTCACCCGGCTCATGGCCCCTATTCTCTCCTTCACTGCCGAAGAGGTGTGGGATCACCTGCCCAGAACCCACCAGGAGGAAAGCGTGCATTTGGCAAGCTTTCCGGAGCCTCCTCCGGGGTTTCCTGATGAGGCCCTACTGGCCAAATATGAGTTTCTCCTGAAAGTCCGGGATGAAATCAACCGGGGGCTGGAGGAGGCCAGGAGGGGCAAGGTGCTGTCTACGGCCCAAGAGGCCCGGGTGGCGCTGGGGTCCGCGGATACCAATCTCCTGGAGAGGTTACAGCAAAGCGCCGCAGATCTGAAAATTCTGACCCAGGTGGCGGAACTTACCATCACCAACCAGCAAGCCTCCCTGAGCCAACCACTTGCGGCCCAGGAGATTCCCGGACTTCTAATGCAGGTGGACAAGGCAGTGGGGGAGAAATGCGTGCGCTGCTGGTTTACCTTACCCAGCGTGGGCCAGGACAGCCAACACCCCCAAATCTGTCACCGCTGCCGTCAGGTCCTGGAGGGTTAGGTGCATGCCCCGAAAATTTGCCATTTTTTTGTCGATCCTGGTGGCGGGGGTGGTCCTCGACCAAATCACCAAGTTGCTGGTAGTACGGGAGCTGACCCTGGGAGACCAGATTCCAATCATTGAAGGCTTTTTTAACTTAGTGCTCGTCTATAACCGGGGGGCGGCCTTTGGGCTTTTTGCCAACCTGTCTATGGAATTCGCCTGGGTGTTTTTCATTATCACCACCTCCCTGGTGTTGGGGGTGGTGGCTTTTCTGTGGTGGCGTTTGCCGAGTGACCAAACCTTGGCGGCGGTGGGTCTCACCCTGATTTTCACCGGCGCCGTAGGGAACCTCATCGACCGGGTGCGTCTGGGAGAGGTTATTGATTTCCTGGACTTCCACCTGGGCCGTTATCATTGGCCGGCCTTTAATGTGGCGGACAGTCTGGTCTGTCTCGGCGCCGGCGTTCTCCTGTGGTTTATTTTTCAAGAGGAAAAAAGCCAAGATGTATCCGATCCTGTATAAACTCGGGCCGATAAATCTTTATGCCTATGGCTTTTTCCTGGCCTTGGGTTTTCTGTCCGCTATCCTGGTGGGGGGACTGGAAGCCCGCCGCCTGGGACTACCGGTGGGACGCTTTTATGATCTGTGCTTTTATATCATCCTTGCGGCGCTTATCGGCTCCCGTTTGCTCTTTGTTATCGTGGACCCCGGCCCGTTTATCCAGAACCCCTTAAAAATCTTCGCCCTGTGGGAGGGAGGGCTGGTTTTTCATGGCGGGCTCATAGCTGGCGTTGGTCACCGTGTTTTTCTTCATGCGCCGCTACGACATGCCCTGGCGGACCACGCTTGACGCCCTGGCGGTGGGCATGCCCCTGGGCTTGGCTTTCGGACGGCTGGGGTGCTTCATGGCGGGGTGCTGCTTCGGCAAACCCACCGACCTCCCCTGGGCCGTGGTATTCACCCACCCGGACAGCCTCTGCCCTATCCGGGAACCTCTCCACCCGGCCCAGCTTTACGAGTCACTTCTGTCCCTGGGAATATTTGGGGTGGTTCTCTGGCTGAGAAAACGCAAACGCTTCGAGGGCCAGGTGTTCTTCACTTATCTTTTTCTGGCGGGATTGGTCAGGTTTGTCGTAGAATTTTTCCGCGCTCCCACCTCTTTAGATCCGCGAGGGCCGGAAATTTTCCTGAACATGCCAGCAACCCAGGTGTTGGCTCTTGTGTTTGCCATACTCTGCGGCACGATCTTGTGGTGGGGGTGGCGGAGAAGCCTGCACACCCAGGCACGGGACGGGACATGCATCTGAAACGCTGGCTCACCGCCCTGGTACTCATACCCCTGATTATCCTGGTGCTCCTGAAAGGGAGGCGGTTGGGTTTCGTGCTGACCCTGCTTCTCATCAACGGGCTGGCCCAGTGGGAATTTTTGGGCTTCTTTCAGCATACCGTGGATCAGGCTCGGAAGGTCAAGGTCGTCGCTTTAGGATCCTTGTTGATCTTAGTTCTGCACGACCGCAAGTCCTCTGGGTCGTGCAGTACCCGTGTTGGTCCTCGTGGGTTGCCTGTTTGCCTTGTTCCTTTTTTATCTGCTGAGCTACGATCACATTCAGAGGCTGGGCTGCGACCTGGCCATCAATACTTTGGGACTTCTTACATACCATTGCTCCTGGGGCATTTCGTCTGGCTCAGGTATATGACCCAGGGCGAGTGGTGGATTTTGTGGCTCCTGTTCGTTATCTGTTGCGGGGACACCGCAGCTTATTACACCGGCAAAGCCATCGGCCAGCGAAAATTCTATCCCCAGGTAAGTCCCGGCAAGACCTGGGCCGGGACTTCTGGGGAGCTGGCGACCAACCTGGTGGTAGGAGTTTTATTAGGACGCTGGTTTCTGCCAAGCGAGAAGTTCTTCAGCCTGGCCTTGCTGGCCGTGGTGCTGGGGTGCATCGGCCTGTTGGGGGATCTCTTTGAGTCTATGCTGAAGCGCCAGGCCGAGGTGAAGGACGCCAGCTCCCTTTTGCCGGGTCACGGCGGCATGCTGGACCGCCTGGACAGCCTCCTTTTCACGGCGCCGGCCCTGGTGTATGCTCGCTTGTTTATCTTTCCAATGTAGACCAATAAACGAGTGGACTTACCTGAGCAGAGGAAGATATTTCTCCTAAAACAGATAAAAAAAACGGCACTTTTCTGCAGGCACCGGAAGGGGGACGAAATTATCCTGCTCAAGGCTCATCCCGGCCCCCAATTGTGGGACGGCACCGGTTCATGAGACCCTTACGGTGATTCCCCCTTGACATCAATGATTTCGCCGCCATAATTAAAAGCCAGTGGGGATGTAGCTCAGCTGGAAGAGCGCCTGCTTCGCATGCAGGAGGTCAGGGGTTCAAATCCCCTCATCTC
>CAVPVR010000008.1:0-19050 GCA_963709285.1 uncultured delta proteobacterium
CATCCAGGGAGTTCGTCAAGCTCTGAGAAAAAACCCTGGGCCGGGTTAATCGGGAGGAATTACAAGCCCAGATCTGACGGCTGCTGCTGACCTCCATACCCATCTTTGTTGAGATGATCCATTTAATGACAAGTTTTTAAGAAGAGGAGGGGGATACCTGCTGGACCGCAAAATCCTACCCCCTTGCAGGATTTGCCGAATCTCTCTTCATTTAAAATATTCTTGCAATTATGCATTTAGAATGCATAATTATCAGTAAGGTATGGCTTGGCATTATATCAAACGCTCCCTTGAGACGGTTCTTCAGAGGGCGGTCGGCGATTTCCCTGCTGTGGTACTGACTGGCCCCCGCCAGTCTGGCAAGACCACTTTGCTTAAGCACCTATTCGCCACGACTCATGCCTACGTCTCCTTGGAACTTCCTGACATAAACCTGGCCGCGGCGGCGGATCCCCGTGCCTTTCTCGAGATGCATCCTTCCCCGGTCATCTTCGACGAGGTCCAGTATGCCCCGGGGCTGTTGCCGTACATCAAAGAGCGCATCGATGACCACCGCCGGGAGCGGGGGCAATACCTCCTTACCGGCTCCCAGAACCTGCTTGTTATGGAGCGTGTTACCGAGTCCCTAGCCGGCCGGACTGCTATGCTACGGCTCCTGCCTCTTTCTCAGCGGGAGGCTTTGGGCTGCCCAGAGGCCCCACTTCCCTGGGAGGAGGGGAGTGCAAGCCCTCGGGGCTGTCAGAAGAGTCTGGCCTATCGGGACCTTTGGCAGAGTTTTCTTCGGGGGAGCTATCCTGAGTTGGTGGCCGAGCCAATTCGTGACATAACTCTTTGGCATACCAGCTATATCCAAACTTACTTGGAGCGAGACGTGCGTTCTCTCCGTCAGGTGGGCGACCTCGGGCTCTTCCAAAACTTCCTCCGCCTGCTGGCCGCGCGCAGCGGCCAACTCCTCAATCTCACCGATTGTGCCAGAGATTTAGGAGTGGCGGTGAACACTACCAAAGCGTGGCTGTCGGTCTTGGAGGCCACTTTCCAAGTTCTTGTGCTTCGTCCTTACTACGCCAATGTGGGCAAGAGGCTAGTCAAGACCCCAAAGGTATACTTTATGGATGTGGGATCATTGTGTTATCTGGCCGGGCTCAGAGATCCGGACCATGCCGCATCCGGGCCCATGGGGGGAGTAATCTTCGAGACCGCTGTGCTGTCGGAGATCGTCAAAACGCTTATTCATCGGGGCGAAGACCCCCAGGTTTTTTTCTGGCGGACCGCCGCAGGATCAGAAGTGGATATCGTGGTGATGGCAGACCAAAAACTGATCCCCATAGAGGTGAAACTCTCTGGTACACCTCGGCCCGCCATGGCGGCCCAGATCAGAACCTTCCAAAAAGATCTGGCGGGCAAGGCGGCCTCGGGATACGTGGTGCACCCCGGTGAAGTGCGCCTCCCTTTGGGCGAGGGGACGACTGCTCTGCCGTTTTCCCAGATTTAAAAGCCCCTCATGGCTGAGCAAAGGTTTGGCCTCTATGCTGGGCCACCACTTTGCCAAGACTGGTCATTGATAATCAAGGGCCGCATAGCTTTATAAGACCGGCTTTGCCGGGGGGAGATTCATGGCGGTCCATGGTAGTTAACTTCTCCATCGACTTCTTGAGCAACCAGGCAATCCTGGTCACCTTCCCTCTGTCAAGGGGCCCCTCGTCGGAGGGGGACATCCCCTAACCTCAGCTCATCCCCCAAACTATAATCACTAGGTTCGGGGTTCGAGACCCTGACGGCCCACCAAGTAATTTCAAGGGGTTAGGTCATCTGACCAAGCCCCTTTTTCGTTTTAGGGGGCGGTTATGTGGGACTTTGTGTGGGACTTTCCCTCCAAAGCCGCGCCAGTGCTGACTCTCTCGAAGATCTCCATGGCCTCCCGCTCCGCCTCGCCCAGGGCATGGAGGTAGATCTCCGTGGTGGTGCGGCTCTCATGGCCCAGGATTCGCTGGATGGCCCCCAGGGGCACCTTGGCCTGATCCAAGAGCGAGGCCCCGAAGTGCCGGAGGGCGTGGAAGGCAAAGGGACGCACCCCGGCCTGGCCACAGAGTTTGCCCATGAGGCTCTGGCGATACTGGTAGGGGCCGGTGACAAACTGGCCGGCCCGCCGGCTCCAGGCGCGGCACCAGAACACCCAGGGGTGCGAGGGATCCCGCTGGCGAAACCGTTTCACGAGCATGGTGTGCAGCCGGGTGGTCATGGCCACCTTGCGGGGGGTCAGGTGGCCCCCCCGCTTCTTGCGGGTGTAGAGCACCACGTATTTGCCGGTGAAGTCCACGTCAGTCCAGGTCAAGCGGTTGATCTCCCCCACCCGGGCCAGGGTGTCGATGATGGCCAAGAGGTAGTCCTGAGTATCCGGGTCGGCTGCCAAGAGCACCTTGGCAATGTCCTCCTTGGGAGGGATATACCGCAAGCGCCGCTCCACCGGGATAAACTCCAGGCCCTGGGTCGGGTTGGTCTGGATGAGTCCCAGCCTGATCCCGAAGTTGAACAGGGCCCTCAGACACCGCAGCTCTTTGTTGGCGGCACTGGGGGCGGCCCTGCCCCGGGTGGCGATGTACTGCTGCACCATGTCGGGGCTGATCTCACGGCAGGTCACTCCCGGCCATGCTCTGACGAGACGTCGAGCCATATAGACATTCTGGGTATAGTGGGTGCTGGACTTGTAGGTTTTGAGATAATCCAGCCGCTTATTCACCAGGTCCAAAAAGGCCATGTCGGTTGGGGTCGTCCTGACCTCCCGACTCAGCGGCTGGGGTGGGGTTACCCCCGCGGCGCCGGTTGCCACCTCCTCCCTTTTTCTGGCCTCGGCCAGGTACGCCTGGCTTCTGGTCTTGAACCAGCTCGAGGTGTAGCGCTGGCCTTTCAGGATGAAGTCGTACCTCCACCCCTTGCCCGGTTTGGAATACACGCTCATAGAGGTCCTCCTTTCTGGGGAAGAAGAGAGAACCCCCGAACTTCACACCGCCCAGCAATCTCCGGTTCTTATAGACCCAGCTTTTGCTTTTCCGGAGAAAGCGGGCGACCTCCTCAGGGGTCATTATGGCACAATCAGGGGTTTCGTCAACTTTATCGGGAGACATATGGTTCTCTAAAGGCCAAGAGTTCTCGTTTCTGGCTTATCGGTCCTAGCCTGCGGGCCTTCACAAGCTGATAATCCTTGTAGGTGCTCTTATGGCATGGTGATGGACCGCAAATGGGCCCTGGCCTCACGAAGCATCCGGTTCACCAGCCGCCTGAACTCCAGCGCTGCCCCTGCGTAAAGGCCGTGCTTCGTCCTGGCCCGCCGCATGCGCTCCAGGCCTGCCCGGGTGCGGGGACCGGTGCTCCCGCCCCCATGCAGCCGGCAGCGGCCGTTCTTCATGGCCGGGGCCCGGCAGGGGGTCCCCCGCCGGGTCCTGGCGCCGCAGCGGCGCACCGTGCTCAGGTCGCCCGGGGGATTGTCATTTTTCAGCCAGCCTCGCCGCCTTGCATGGGGTTGTCCCTCAGTCTTGGTCATCATCCCCCCCTCCCTCCCGGCCCTGGTGCTGAACCTCCCCGACAATGGCCTGGCCACCCTGGTTGACATGAACATGTTTCACCATAACCGTCTGCCGGCTGCCCTTCCCCCGGTATTTCTGCAAGGCCTCCAGTTGGCTCAAAAATACTTTGGTTAAGGCCACGGTCCGGGTGATATTGGCCTCCACCCCTTCGGAGGCCTGCTGGGGATGCAGGGCCCGGCGCAGGCATTCCAGGGCGCAATTGTGAATTCCTGTCATCTGCAAGACCAGCATGGTCTCCAACTCATCCCGGGGCCTGAGGCCATGCAGGATGGGAATGCAGCGGTTGAGTTTCGTAGCCGTAGAGGTCCCATGGGGCACCGTGCCGGCCAACTGTTCCAGAAAATGCCAGATCAAATCCAATTCTTCCGTCCCGAGGGCCCGGGTGAGGGCCAGGACGTTCTCCAGATTAATTTCGGGGTCAAGTTCCACTGCCCTCCCGTCCTTCCCCGGTCTGAATCTCGGAGCAGACAGCTCAGTGCCAGGTAAAGGGCCAGGCCCTCCCTTATCGTCGGCGGTCGGCGGTTCAATCCTGGAGATGGCAAGGTTCTTCAGAATCGTTGCTTTTCCTTGCCCTCTGTCGGGTGCTCCGGTTTTCCTCTTTCCCATGCTATAACCCCCGTAAATCAGGTAGCTTGTGTCAGTTCAAAGCAGTGGCCCAGCTCAAGCTCTGGCCCCAGCCGTGGGGTTCAAGCTGCCCGTCAGGTCACGCTTTGGGTCACAGCCGGTCACCCTGTGGTCCATGAATTTGTGACCGCTTATCCCCTTGAAGATGCATGCTTTTTTGCCCCTGGTCACGGAAGTCACGCTTTCTCCCCGGGTGAGAGGGAAATAATTCCCCCGCTGCCGTGGCCCACCCCGTTTCTTTTCCCCTCCCGGGCTTTGCCAAACGTTAGGAGGATTCCCCTGGGGAAAATCCGTGACTTCCGTGACCGGCATATTTATTGATAGTAAATTCAGCTGGTTGCCTGGTCACGCTTTTGAGAAAAATCCGTGCCACCGTGTGACCGCTCCGTGACCTCCCCAGTAATCGGTGCCCTCGGCATGAAGATGACCCGCTGAGTCTTCCCGCTGATTTTTTTGAATCTCGTGGTTTCTCCATTCCTGGCCGACTCCAGAAGCCCCTCCTGGGCCAGTGACTTGAGGAGGGTATTTTTGCCGATGCTCAAGTAGCCCCCCTGATCTTTCATGGCTTTGTGGACAACCCGGTAGGTGGTCTCGGGCATCAGGTACAGGTAGCCGTCCCCCGTCCAGCCGATGAACTCCGAGAGCCCCGGGTCGTCCTGGTTCTTCCAGCCGAGATCGTCCCAATCTTCGGGACAATGGCCTCTGGTATCCTTGACGTAAACTCGTTTCTGGACAAAGAGCTCCTGGAGGATATTCAGGAAATTGAGGGAGGGCTTCTCCTCCTCCAGCCGCCGGGAGTGGACCCTGCCCAGGTCCACGAAAGCCGCCCAGGCCTCCTTCTCAAGCTCATAGGCCTCATCATCAGCCAACGCCCCCATCTGGACCATGAAGTCGGCAAACAACTCGAAGCCCACGGCGAGCCAGGCCACCATCTCCGGGACCCGGAGGTGCCCGCCGGCCTGGGCCGCCTGCCGGTATGCCTCCCAGCGGTTCTGGCAGAGTTCCACGGTCTCCTCCAGGTTGGCCGCCAGGTGCAGGATGAAGGAACTCATGCTTTGGGCCAAAAAGTGCCGGGAAACCTGGGCTGCCATCAATTGCTCCAGATCCAGCCGCTCACGGTCCACATCCACCACGAAATACCGGGCCGCCAGGCTTTGGCCCGTGGGGAGGAATTCACCGGTGCTGATGAGCAGGCACCGGGGGGTGTGGGTTCGCCTCTCGGAGAGGTCTCCCGAGAGGCGCTGCCGTCCGCCCCGGTTGCCCACCGCCCGGAGGAGCCGGTGGGCCTTGGCTTCCAACTCCAGGGCTCGGCGGGAATCGTGGGGCGGGGCGAAATCGTCCACCACAAAGGGAAGATCCTTGAGGATAAAGCCCCGCCTCTCCAAGGCGTTGGCAGTTGACGACCACTGGCCGGGGAGGGTGAGGCGGTCAAAGGGGCCGAAGTGGGCTAAAAAGAGCCCGGCGATGGTGCTCTTGAGATTACCGGTGGCCGCTAACAGCCAGAGGGTAAAATCGATGTTGAGCTGATCGGCGAGGGGGGCGAGGTAAACGGCGCTCATCAAGGGGGCGGTGATCGCCAGGGGGCCGATGGCCAGGAGCCGCCGGCTCGCTGCTGCCGCCTCCCGGCCCCCCGGTTCCGGCAGACGATAGCGGCACAGGTCTTCCCCCACATCGACGGTCAGGCCTTCAGGGCCATTGAGGGCCCCCCCGGCGTGGAGGAAGCACCAGAGCCCGTTGATTTTGCGCCACCCGGTATGGGTGAAGACGGTGCGGACCGGGGCACCTTTCGAGCAGAGCTGAATGCACTCCCGGACCCGGTCCTGGGCCGAGTGGCCCGCGGCGATGTTGGCGGCCAGGCCCCAGGACCGACTGGTCCACCCCATCATCCGAAACTCTGCCGCTTTCACGGTCGCTCTGGGCAGCATCTGGCCGGTGTTGAGGACGCCCTCGATCTGGAACTCCCGGGCGGACTCGAGCCCGTCGTCCCGGACGATTTCCCCGGTTGCCCGGGCGGTGAAATTGCACAGGGGCACGGTGATGAGGGTGGCATTCTCCCCCGAGCCCACCCAGCGCTGATAACAGAACCTGCCCTGTTCCACGGCGTAGTCGGTCCCGGCCAAAGGGTCGTCGGAGTCAGCTGCCTCTCTGGGGGGCTCCCACTCAGGAGCGGCATCGGCCAGGGCCAGGAGGCCGTCCCTGGTGCCTCCGGCCTTGAGCCAGTCGGAGACGTCGCCTTTGTCGGCTAGGCCGGGGAGTTCCACCACCTTGAGGCTGTGCGCCAGGCCGCGGAGGTTCCGGGCCACCTCGTGAGCATGGGCCCGGCCCGGGGGATCCTGGTCGGGCAGGATGACCACCTTCTTGCCGGCGAAGTGCGGGTTATAGAGAGACCGCCACTTGCCGGCGCCCATGGGGTTGCAGGAAGCCGTAAGGTCCAGGGAGGCTAACCGCGTCGGCGTCTTTCTCCCCCTCGGTGATGAACACCTTGTCAGCCTTGAGCAGTTCAGGCAGTCGATAGGGAACCAGGGGGAGCCCCTTCACGTTGTTGACCCAGCCGCCGCTGCCGTCCGGCCGGCGCTGGAAGAAGCCTTTGGGGTCGGTCCTGCAGACCTGGAATCTCAGGTTGCCCTCCTGGTCCAGATAATCGTAGGTTTCGACGATCCGAGGCTGGGGTTCCCGGGGTTTTCCTCCCCGCCCACCGTTCCCCTTGATCTCCACCCCCACCTCCCGGGCCAGGATATTCAGTGCCCCCCGAAAATCTGAGTCATACCTTTTCTGCATGAATGCGAAGACGTCGCCTCCGGCGCCGCACCCGAAACAATGCCAGAGGCCGGTCTTCACATTCAAGGACAGCGAGGCCCTGGTGTCCTCGTGAAAAGGGCAGAGCGCCAGGGCCTGGTCGGCGCGCCCGTTTTTCAGATCTCCCAACTCCCTGGCGTAAAGGGCCCGGAAGTCCAGCCTGGCGAGGATGTCGGCTTTGAGGTCTTTAGCCATCGGGGAAAAGCTCTTCAGGGTCAACCCCTAAGACTGCAGAGATGCGCCGGACCTCCTCCGGCGAGGGGCTTCCCCTGCCCCGGACGATCCGGCTCAGCCTGCTTTCGCTGATGTTCACTGCCTGCGAGAAGTCGGCCTGGGTGGGGAAGTTGGCATAAATCCTGGAGCGCAGGGAAAAATTCATCATCACGTCCTTTAAGTAGAATGCACTGCTTTCGTTATTAATATGGTTTAAAAAAAAGCGCTTCCCATATTAGAGGGAAGCAATTGCGGCATCCACAATATCTTTGATGACTTTGACGTTAACCACCAGCCAGCCCGCCGCGAAGCCATTCTCCTGGAAAAACTGAGCCATGCGCTCCGGGCTGAGCAGTAAAAAAGGCGGCGCCTCCACATACTTCTGGGCCTCTTTTTCGTCTAACTTCCTGCCGAAGGCCGAAACTTCCGGGTACAGAAAAAAACAGTCATAATCATAGCGTCCATCGATCCATCTATTAACCCTCCGGTATTTTTCCACGTATTCCATAACCTTCAAGAAGAAGGCGTGGGAGTCCAGGCCAAGTTTGACGATTTGCCAGACCAGGCCTATCTCGATGAGATTCAGATAGCTGAATTTCACGGGGAAGCCTTGGCCGGAAGAGGAGACGGCCGGCCGGATCACCCCCTTCTTCACCCAAACCTGGACGGTCCTGGGGTTTATTTGGGGGAAGATATCCACCACATCCTTGAGGGTGTATTCGGCCTTAGACCATATCGAATACATAGTATTGTCTTTTAGGAATGTCAACAAAAATTTTTTTTACATTTGGTGTGGCTGCGGGTAATGGATTATCCCTCCCCATACCCTTTGAAGGCTTCTTGATTAAAACTTCCATTTACTTTCAGTCTTCCTCTTTTATTGTTTCGGTCATTTTTTTCTCAGCTGGCCAGATCTGCACCCTTACTCTGCCTCCAATGAAAGATTTTTTTTACCCTAAGAGGAGGCGCGGCAAAAAAGCCCAGGCCCGCAGGACCCGAACAACCAGATTAGGAAGTTCAAAGGGGGCGCATTCCTATCACTTGCGTCCGTTAACCACCTGCCGGAAACCCCGCACCATCCTCCACTGGCAAGGGGTCCGGCCATTGGCCTGCTGACAGGCGAAACCGATGAAGCGCTCCGGCTCTCATGCGTCCTGACCGAGAGGACCGGGTAGCCCGCTTTCAGGTAGTCTTGAATCATGCCGCACCTCCATGAAATAAAAAAAGCCGCCCTAAGGCGGCTTCTGCAATCTTCTTTGCTTTCCTTACAGTTTATCGTTTATTTAAGAGGCGATGATATTCCTCCGGTTTTAGACCCAGATCGCGCAGAATTTTCCTCAGAAGCGGTCTGACGATGACTTGTGATCCATGATCAGGAATTACCACGATTTTGCCACTATCATGGCGAAAGACGTTGTGACTACCCTCACACCTGATCCATTCAAAACCTGCCGCCTGGGCTACCTTCTTTAGTTCTCGGTAGGAAACCAGGCGAAGTTTGGTCAAGTCGCCACCTCCACCTGCCAGGTTCCCATAAAGGATGGCAGGGGCTCTTCCAGGATTGTGGTCTTGAGATAAGCGGTGATGGCCTCCTTCATGTTGCCCTCTAAGGTTGGGAGATCAGGTGCCTGAGAATAGCACCCCGGCAGTTCTACCACTTCCCCCACCAGCCAGCCGCTTTCCGGGTCTCGCTCTATGATGACAGTGAAGGTCTTTTTCATGATCTCGTCCTCGCACCTGCAAAGATGATACGCCAGTTCCCCACCCGGGAATAGCGCTTTTCCGGGTCCATTTCCAACTGCCGGGACAGGCGGGGGTCACAGGGATTGGCCGCCAGCTCCCGCAGCCGATCTCTAAGTCGCCGGGCCAGGGTGCGTTCGAGCCTAGCCAGCTCTTTCTTCGCCTGGGGGCCAACCTTGACATCGTAGCTCATAGTTTGAGCTTTTTTTCCAGGTCGTCCAGAGTAACATATTCCCCCCGGCGGATCTGTGCGAATCCTTCCTCGATCTCGGCCAGGTCCTCCGGGGAGAAATATTCTTCTCCTTCCTGCAAGTTCAAAAGAAACTCTAAAAACGCTTGGCCGCAAAAGTCTCCGTCTCTGGCAAGGCCTCAATGAGATCATGCAATTCTTCCTTGGGAATCCTTTCCATGAGTTCTCTCCTATCCTTCCCGGGCCAAGAGGACTGCCCCTCTCCACCCCATACTGACCTCCAGTTTTAATTTTAGCCTTGAAATATTTTCGTCCAGCTTTAACTTCAACCTTCTGCCTCCAGAGGAATGTCCACAAAACGCTCCCGAGCCATCTCGGCGCCGTAGGCAATGCAGGGCAACACATCTGCTAGGCATACATCAACCGCCCCTTAGGTTCGGGAATGGGACGTCCCAATTCCCGGGCAGTCTCAATCCATTCATCAATAACCCGTTCCAAATTGGCTAGAGCTTCGAAATAGGAAACACCGTCGGCGGCGCAACCCGGCAACTCAGGGACCTCGGCGATGAAAGCCTGGTCTTCCTCGCTCCAATAAATGATGACTTCATAGCGATATTTACTGCTCATCTTTCCTGCCTCCGAGACGATACTTAAGTATCACCTGTCTCACCTGTTTGACCTGGTAAGGTTTGACCCTGCCTGCTTTAGTCTGGAGATTGAGGATTTCTTCCACTCCATTCCTGGTAAAGATGTGGTGACTTCCCCGAGTGCGTTCCTCAAACCCAAGGTGGCGGAGCAGGCGGCACATCCTCTCGAAAGGGATGTCCGTGTCCGAAGTGCCTCTCAGGATGCGAACGAGTAACTTGTCGGATTCGCTTACCATCAAATCATTTCCCATACCATACAGGCTATCACCGATGGCATGTTCAAAATGTCTCGCCCTGGAATATTTCCTTCCAGCTTTAACTTCAACCTTCTGCCTCCAGAGGAATGTCCACATAACGCTCCCGAGCCATCTCGGCGCCGTAGGCGATGCAGGCCAACACATCTGCTTCTTCCAGGCCGGGGTATTCCTGGAGAATCTCCTGGACGGTCATGCCACTGGCCAGAAAGTCCAATATCAGGGAGACCCAAATACGGTGTCCCCGGATGCAGGGTTTTCCAAAGCAAACTTTAGGGTCAATGGAAATCCGGGCCAGCAGTTCTTCTTTTTTCATAATTACCCTAAGCCTTAAGGTAGCGCCATATGTATCCTTTTTTCTTAGATTTCTTGGATATAGAGAATATTTATGCAGTTAAGAGTCATGTCCCAGCAAGCGCTCGATCTCGGTTACGAAAGCCTGGGTCTCCTCTATGGTTAAAGTGGCGGTGGATTCGACAATCTCCTCGAAAAGTCCGTAATCCGCAGTTTCTCGTACCCGGCGAGCGTTGAGGAACATCCGGTGAAACTTGGCATCCAAACGCCCAGTCTTGGCAAAGTGTTGGCCTAGCATAGAGGCTACCGCGGAGTGTTTCACCACCTCAATGCCATGGGCCTTCAGGAGAGCTTGGGCCGTGTAAAACATGGCACATAATAAGCTCTGCCTGCTGCGTCAGGGAAGTCCCCTCCCAAGTGGAGTTTTTCAGCCACTTCCAAGGCATGACGGGCCTTACTCAGGTAGACTTCCGCCTCCGGGGTCAGGTTCATAGTGAGATCCCTTCCTGGGCAACCTTTCGATAAAAGGAAAAGCCCTTTTCCTGGTAGGCTGCGAAACTGTCCGCATCAAAGACCTTTAAGGAGAGAAGCGGGGTAAAATCGTGATCCCACATGACCTGATAGGCGGCCTCCAGGAGGGAGGCCTCCAACTCTGGGGTGAATTCCCGGACAATGGCCGCCACATCCAGGTCCGACTCGGGGTCGGCGTTCCCCCAGACGCGAGAACCATAGACGATGACAGCCTGAAGCCGGTCTCCCGCCATTTCCTCCAGGCAGAGTTTCAAGGCTTGGACTATCTCCTGATCATTGCGGGTTAGCATGTTTTTCTCCCCAAAGTAGTAACCATTTTAACACCCTCAACCCGGTATTGCCAGTTGCTCCTTTCCTGTTGGTGATGGCTTCTTTGGTCATCGTCCCCCAGTTGATAAGCTTTCTACCCACACGGCAAAGAAAGGGCGGGGGGGACCGCAGGCCCCCCTCGGCATTGTTTCAGGCCCATGCTGCTTGCCAGTCGTGACCGGCGTCCCGCCGGTGGGTTTCTTGGTAGCCCGGGGTCTGGCCGCCGATGCCGCCCCGCATCCGGCGCTGGCGCTCAATGAACCCCTTCATGCCGTTAAAGGCCACGTAGAACCGGAACTTGCGCTCCTCAAAGCGGGGATGCCCGGCCATTTCCAACAGCCTGACCACCCCCTCCTGGACCAGATCCAAGGCTTCGATATACCAGGGGAGACGGTCCGCGAATTTCCGATGGAAAATGAACCAGGCCATGCGGTAGGCCGCCTCAGGGTCCAGGGGGCCGGGGTAAATGGTCCGCTTGTGGTAGTCAACAATGTAATAGCCCCGCTCCAGAGTCGCCTGGGCGGTTCTGAAATCACACTGGAAGAGAACCATGATGTCCTTGACCTCGGTGACGCCCTCGGGAACCGGGATGACCTCCCGCTCCCTGCCGTTTTTGCCAGACGCGCCCACAAATATTTTCATGTCGCCGTGCCTCCAAAAAAAAAGGGATTTTCCCCATGGAGAAGGCACGGCAAAAAAAGGGCAGGGGACCCTCAGGCCCCCGGCCGATAGTCTTTCCTTCTTACTTGTTGTTCTGCAATTTCTCGAGCTGTCCTGAAGGGTGCCCCAACACCCGCTCAGGAAGCCATGGTCGTGTTCCAGGGCGCACCGAATGTGCGCCATCCAGGAAGCGCAGGCCCGGTTCTAGAGGCGGTCGAAGCCCCGCAGGGTGTCCGCAGCCGTTCCCCAGAGGTCCAGGAACTGCTTTTTGATTTCCGTTAGGAGGTCGATAGCTTTTGGCCGGGCCATATTCAGCCTCGAGATTCTGGTTTTGCCCAAGGCACTCAATGAGGGGTACAAACCACATCGTTTGCGCCCCCGATCAGAGTCTTGTTCCGGGTTATTGAGGGCAACCCGCCCAGGGTTCGTTGTCGGTCAACCCACAACCCATCAAGAGGTTATCGTTTCGTGTCGCCCTTCCCGGTCGTTACTTCCGTGCGCTGGCGCTCGCCGCCCTGCCTGGTAGCCTTCCTTCCGGGGGCCCCGTCTCGCTCACCACCCCCCGGCTGACTTTCGCCTCAGCTTTTGGTATGGGCTGACTATCGGTTTCACTCGCTCCGGTTCTTAGCTTCACTCTGGACTTAGGGGCCAGAACTCCAGGATTCTTCTCAGCAAATCCACAAAGCTGTAAGCCTTTAGGTTCATCACCAAGTCGCTTAGTTACTGGTCGCTGTCGGTGGCGCCGCCTACCCGCCGTGGCCAGATTCGATCTGGGCGCCGGGACCCCTCTCACCGCCTCTCTGACAGGCTGGTTGCCGGGAATTTGCAGGTATTTTTCCCCTGGTTGCTATTCCAGGTTTCCCTTCAGCTGCGGGCCCCTCTGGTCTGCCTTCCGGTTTGGGGTCGGGGGAGATTTTTTATGGACCGGCTGCTCGCCCGTGGTCCGTCCCAGAGGGTTATGTGGTTTTGGCTTTGACGCCGTGGCTTGGGTCGCTAGGGTTAGCTCCTTTTTTTAGGGTTGGTTTGGTTGTTTGTAAAGAATAGATGCACGCAACGTGCCTAAGTGGCTCAAATAACACAACAAAATACACAATAATTACGTAGTTGATATAGATAGTTACACTCATAATTAAATACTGAATAATCGCAATTACGAATGAATGTAAAAAAAAACAAATAATTGAACATTAATGACAAAATAATAGCGTGCACTCTAATTATGTAATGCGTAGTTTAAGTTATGTTGTATAAAATACTTGACAAATATGAAAAAAAAGTACAATTAATTGCACTAAAAACAACCGTATGAACCAGTATCGCAATATAATATTGTATATCGCAACCTGATAATGATTCTTGCGTTACTTAAGTAATGAGGCAGCAATTTACTATCGCCAATAACTATGGGATTTCTATTTGGCGTAACTTTGGAGAGTGTATTAAAAGAGGTTAATGATACTTTTCAGCCGGGGCGATTGCCGTACGCGGCTTCTGGCGGCCTTGTGGAGGTATTTTGAGACTCCGAGAATCGGTTCAGTTGGTCCCGACCAGGAATGTCCACTGGTGTCTGCTATAAGGTGCGCGGACGAGCCAATGTTTCTTGTTGATGCTTCTTGGGACCTCATCGACAGGCGGGCGCCATCAACTGGCGATTATGGTTGGGCCCGGGTCTTCTGGGCTGGCGGCGAGAAAGAAGCTAGGCGAAAGAGCAGCCCCCACATCGGCGCCGGCCATTTAAAGCGGCCATTGCCATCCTGTCCCCGAGTGGGCTCTTAGAACTACTTGTAGGCGAAGATTTCAAAATCGCTGCCGTCCCATTTCATCCAGACAATTTGGCCGGAGGCGTTCACCCGGGGCCGTTGGTCGTTCTCCTCGTCGTCGGTGAGGCGGGTGGTGAGGCCGGTGCCGAGGGTAGGCAGGTAGATTTCCCAGTCATGGCCGTCCCACTGGGACCAGACCAGGACGCCGTTTTTGACCGCCGGGGTGGTGTCGTCCACCGTGTTGTCGGTGAGGTTCTCGGTGACGCCGCTGCCGATGGTGTAGCGATAGATCTCGTAATCGTCGCTGCCGTCCCAGCCCTGCCAGTAGATCTGACCCTCAGGGGTGATCTGGGGCACCAGATCCTGGCCGCTGTTGTTGGTGAGCTGGACCGGGCCGGAGCCGATGTCGTAACAGACCTCCCAGTCCTGACCGTCATGGAGCATCCAGGTGAGCTGGCCGCTGGCGTTGACCTGGGGCGCAGCATCCGGCAGGCTGTTGTCGGTGAGCTGGGTGGTCACCCTGGTGGTGTTATTGGTGATAACTTCAAATAGCAGTAAATCTCATAGTCATGGCCATCCCAGCCCTGCCAGTAAATCAGGCCGTCGTCAGTGATCTGGGGCAGGACGTCATAGGCGCCGGTGTTGTCGGTGAGCTGGACCGGGCCGCTGCCAAAGTCATAGCAGACCTCCCAGTCGCTCCCGTCCCAGTTCATCCACACCAGATCCCCCGAGGCGTTCATCTGGGGCATGGCATCCGGGCTGTCGTTGTCGGTGAGCTGGGTGGGAGCCTGGCCCGGCTCCTGGAAGTAAATCTCGTAGTCGTGACCGTCCCAGCCCTGCCAGAGGATACTGCCGTCGTCCAGCACCTGGGGCGCCACGTCAAAGGCGCCAGAGTTGTCAGTCACCTGGACGATTTCCTTGACCGGGTCGATGGACCCACCACTTCCCACCACCAGAGTCCAATAATCTTCTTGATGACTGACGCCGATTCGATCCGCAGAGGTAAGCAGTAAAATATCACGATGGGGGGGGCTGTTCATCCAGCCATCGACCATGGACTCAGCAGTAGGGTATCCCCAGCCAATGCATTCTCCTCTGGGAGAACCAGTGTAGCCAGCTTCTTGCGCACGGGTCACAAAGTTGCTGCCATCAGAACCGGTATGGGAAAAGAAGTTATTGGTGGCCATATCATCTGAATGTCTGAAGGCCGCGTCAGATAGTTGGTCATTTTGCCAAAGGGGGTCAATCCCTCGCGAACCCCTCTCCTCATTCACCAGGTAGATGACTTGCACTTCCTCAGGAAGAAGGACGTGAGCCCCGGCCAGCTCAGACCAACTGATAACCAATAACAAGGCTGAGAAAAAAACGAAAAACTTTTTCATCGTGACAGCCTCCCTTATCATCCTGGTTTTTGAGGCAGCCTTTCTTATCGTGAACCTATAATCTGTATCAGTTATCAGTGTCTTGAGCAATTTCTTCACAGAAAAGAAAGTTATCATGACAATGATAAATTTAAAAGTATAGGGAAAGCTTAACAAGGTAAATTTTCTCTGATTGTTAGTTGCCTTTCATTTCAAGGTCAAAAAAATTCGCTAGAAAAATTAAAGGAATTTCCCCCATTTCTGTATGTTTGAATCTCAACGGTGATTCAATGCTTCATTGTTGCAGAGGTTGCGCCCAAATATCTGCAACATTTAAGCAGCAAAAAAGATGCCAATTTTACCTTGGGGCTGGCTCTGGGGTATGCCGTTCGATCAGCAAGAAGTTTTCCAACCTTGATTCCCTAAAAACCGACTTGTGAAGCGGAGCCTGACGTGGAGCAATGGTTTGGTATCATGGCTGCGGACCGGATTTTCTGGTATCCAGAGGAGAGCGGCACACCCTCTATTTTCAATGGTCACAAAAGCGACAGGGGAGCAAATCTCAGCTCTGAGGGATTCTCAGGAAGGGTAGGGGAGGGAAGGGGCACAAAGAAGGATGAGATAGCTTGTTAGTCAAACCCTTTCTTTGGTGAGAGCAGTAAACCCCGACCGACCTTATTTACCAGGGGCTGGTTTGGTCGTGGTTCTTTTGGGTTGCCGGGCTTTCCGACTTTTTCTCCGGGGTTTTTGGTTCGGCTTCCAGGCGCTGGATGGCCTGGGAGGCCGGTTCAAACTTGGGGTTGAGGAGCTGGGCCCGGCGGTACTCTCTGAGGGCCGCCGCTTTGTCGCCCCAGGCCTCGAGGATGCGCCCCAGCTCGAAGTGATAGATGAAAAACTCGGACTCCTTGACGAAGAGGAAGCGAAACTGCCGCAGGGCCTTGTTCCGCTCCCCTTTCCTGGCATACACCCGGGCCAGGTCAAAATGGGCCTCCAGGTTTTCCGGGGAATAATCCAGGGCTTTCCTCAGGTAGTCCTCGGCCTGGTCCAGTTTGTCGCGGTCCAAGGAGTAAAGACGCCCCAGCAAGGCCATGGCATGGTAATTCTGGGGGTCCATTTCCAGCACCTTCTTGAAGTATTTTTCGGCCTGATCCCTTTCCTTCCGGTACAGATGGGCCTTTCCCAGCCAGAAGGTGGCCAGGGGGGAGTCGGGAGACAAGCGCACAGTTTCCTGGAATTCCTTTAAAGCCTCGTCCATCTTCTTCTCAGCCAGGAACTTCTGGGCCTGGCGGAAGTGGTCCAGGGCCTGGGGGGATAAAAGCGGGGCCTTTTTTTTGCTTTCTTTGGCTGCTTGGCCGGTTTGCTCCGAGGACGGACAGCCAAGACCGCCAACAGCCCTGACAACCCTAATATTGCCAAAAATAGGATAAGTGGCTTGGACCGCACCATGAAGGTCATCTCCTCATATCTGTTATGGGCTGGATTTTGGAGGCTTTGCCGAGCCGGGTGCCATGACCATAACATACACCGCGGGCAAGATAAAGAGGGTGAGAAAGGTGGCGCTCACCAACCCGCCGATCACCGTCCAGGCCAGGGGGCTCCACAACTGGTAGCCTTCCTGACGCTCCAGGGCGAGGGGCAGAAGGCCCAGGATGGCGGTGGCCGAGGTGATGAGGATGGGGCGCAGCCGGTCCTGGGTCCCCCTGATGACTGCCCGCAGAAAAGAGTGCCCCTGGTTACGGAGTTGATTGATGTGGTCCACCAGGACAATGGCATTGCTGACGACAATGCCGGCCAGGGCCAAAGCCCCCACATAGACCGCCGTGCTGACGGCGTAACCGGCCAGCCACAGGGCCGCCACCGTCCCCACCAGCGCCAGAGGCACCGAACACATGATGACCAAAGGGGTGCGGAAAGACTCAAACAAGGCCGCCATAATCATATAAATGAGGACCAGGGCCAGGGCCAGGGCGAAAAAGATTTCCCGGCGGGTTTCCTGCATTTCCTCGAAGCTCTGGCCCAGCCGGAGGTCGTAGCCCGGGGGAGTGGGGATTTTCTGAAGGAGCGACTGAACCCGGGTGGCGGCGGTAAATAGATCGAGGTCCCGGGCCTCGGCCGTGAGCTCCAGGGCCCGGCGCTGATTGAGGCGATGAATTTCAAAGCGCTCCATGGACCGGCGGACCTGGATAGCGGGCCAGATGGGCACCTGGACCAGGTAAGGGGGCGAGGCGATGGCCCGGGGAATCATGAGTTGCTGCAAAACTCGAAGGCTAGACCGCTCCTGGGAGGGCAAGCGGGTGCGCAGCTGCACCTCCCGGCCCTCTTCGCGCAGGGGCGTGGCCAGGGGGCCGGTCATGGCCGCCCGGATGCCGTGGGCGATATCGGTGGCCGTGATCCCCAAATAAGCCGCCCGGCGGTGGTCTACCTGAACCTCATATTCGGGGGTCGGATTTCGCAGATGGATGGCCACATCCCTGAGTTCAGGCAGTTGGCGCAGGCGCTGGCGGAGGTCCAGGGCCAGGTTGATCATGGGAGAGATTTCCGGGCCGCTGATTTCCACAGACACGATATTGTCGCTCTCCCCCCGCCGCTCCAATTGGAAATGAGTTAACGCAAAGGGAAGCTCCTCGATGGCGGGGCGCAGCCGCTCCACCAGAGTCGCGGTGGTAACTTGGCGTTCTTTGGAGGAAACCAGGCGGACGCGCAGCTGAGCCACATTTCCCTTGATCTCGGTGGACACGTCTTTGACTTCGGGTTGGCCCATGATCTTTTTTTCGGCCTGCTGGACCAACGTGGAGGTGAGAGCGGGTGCGGTGGCTGGCGGCGTTTGCAAAAGCAGATTAAATTCCCCTAGATCCACCCGGGCGGTGGTTTCAAAGCCCAGGCGCTGCAAGGGGAAGAGGCTCATGACCAGGAGTAGAAAGGCAAAGCTAAGCCAAAAACGGTGATGCCGCAGGACTCGCAGCAGTTGGCGGCGATGCCAGCGGACCACATAGTTGAACCATCGAGCCTCATGACGCGGCGGGGGAAAGCGGGTGGCCAGCACGGGGACCAAGACCACCGCCACCGCCAGGGACACCAGCAAGGCGACGGAAACGGTGTAGCACAGGTCCTGGTAGAGCAGGCGCACCTTTTTCTGGAAGAAAAAGATGGGAAAGAACACTCCCAGGTGCACCAGAGTGGCGGCGGTGATAGCCTGCAGGACCTCTCGCGTCCCCCTCTCCTCAGCCACAGGAGATTCTCCGCGATCCTATGTTGCGAAACTGGTCGAACCAGATAGGGTGACATGGACGGGGTGGTCAGCCCCCGCCCTGCCAGGATTTGCCCGAATGAAGCGCGTCTATGCCGTTGGCACCGCCGATACCAAACCCGAGGAGCTTGCCTTCGTTGCCGCCCTTCTGAGGGCCCGGCTGGGCGCGGTCTGCACGGTGGATCTGGCAATTCCGCGCGCCGCAAATGACCTGCGATATCCCCAATGATCAGGTCGCGGGGCATCACCCGGATGGCGCGACTGCCGTTCTTTCCGGCGATGACCGTGGCCGCGCCGTGACGGCCATGGGCACCGCCTTTGCCCGCTTCATCACCACCCGCACCGACATTGCAGGCGTGATCGGCATCGGCGGTGGCGGTGGCACGGCGATGATCTGCGAAGGTCTGCGCGCCCTACCTTACGGGCTGCCGAAACTGATGGTCAGCACGTTGGCCTCTGGCCAGACGGCGCCCTATGTCGGCATCTCCGACCTTATCCTGATGCCCGCCGTCACCGATCTTGCCGGGCTGAACAGCCTCAGCCGGGTCATCCTGTCCAACGCCGCCGAGGCCATCGCCGGCATGGCCGCCCATCCCGTCCCACGCACCGCTGGCAAATCGGCGATTGGCCTGACCATGTTCGGCGTTACCACCCAATGCCTGACCGCCATCACCGCCGCCTTGCGCGACAGCCTTGATTGCATGGTCTTTCACGCCACCGGCACCGGCGGGCGCACGATGGAGAAGCTGGCCCGACTTCCTGCCTGCTGACAGGCTTCATCGACATCACCACGACCGAGTTGCCGATCACCAGCAAGACGAACTGGTCGCCGAAGGACGACAG
>CAVPVR010000009.1:0-357972 GCA_963709285.1 uncultured delta proteobacterium
TAGCCCAAATCCTCTCCCGTCAGGCTCTTCAGGGCTTCCAGGTACTTGGTCCGGGTGTTGACCACGACTTCCGGGGGCAGGGGCGGTGGCGGGGGCTGTTTGTTCCAGCCTAGGGACTCCAGATAATCTCGCAGGTACTGCTTGTCGTAGCTCTTCTGGGCGCGGCCGGGGGCATAGTCGTCCTCTGGCCAGAAACGGGAGGAATCCGGGGTGAGGACCTCATCGATGAGCAGGAGTTCCCCGTTGATGAGGCCGAATTCGAACTTGGTGTCCGCCAGGATAATCCCCCGGGGCTCGGCCCAGGCGCGGGCCCGGCTATAGAGGGCCAGGCTGACTTCCCGAACCCGGGCGGCCAGGTCGGGACCGATGGCCGCGACAGCCTCTGCAAAGGTGATATTTTCGTCGTGGGTGCCCAATTCGGCTTTGGTGGAGGGGGTGAAGATGGGCTCCGGCAGCCGGTCCGACTCCCTGAGCCCGGAAGGCAGGGGAATGCCGCAGACAGCTCCGGTTTTCTGGTAGTCAGCCCAGCCGGTGCCGGCCAGATATCCCCGGACGATGCACTCCACCGGCAGGGGTCTGGTTTTCCTGACCAGCATGGTGCGGCCGGCCAGCACCTCCCGGTGGGACAGGCAAACCGGGGGGAAGTCTCCCACGTCCCAGGAGATGAGATGGTTGGGGATGATATCGGACAAGAGGCCAAACCAGAACGCGGAGATCTGGGTCAGGATACGGCCCTTGTCCGGGATGGGATCAGCCATGACCACGTCAAACGCGGAGATGCGGTCCGTGGCCACCAGGAGCAGGCGGTCACCCAGGTCGTAAATATCCCGTACTTTGCCCTGGCGGCGGGGCCCCAGGTCAGGGAGATCGGTCACCAGAACAGGAGTGCTCATCGAGGTGGTTTCCGGGATGAGGTTTTTAGAGACGCTTCCTTTATCTGAACAACTTTGGGAGCCTGGGCCAGACGCATCTCGCTTTTCAGCCGCCGGGCCGCTTTGTCGGCCTGTTGCTTGCTGGTGAAAGGACCAGCCTTGACCACGTAATAGGTCTTCTTCTTGGCTTTCACCCGGTAAACCTTGGCAGGGATATTCTTGGCCTGGATTCTTTTTTTCAAAGCCCGGGCCTGGTCATAGGTATGATAACTGATTACCAGCAGCTGATAGCGGTCTTTTGAGGCCGGAGAGGGGGCTTTGACCGCTTTGGGGGGAGCGGGAGCTGCCACCTTGCTGGGGACCTGAGACGGACGAGGTGGAGGAGCGGGTGCGGTGGCCGCATTCAAAGGCGGTCCCCCGGTCTGGGGCAGATTTACTTTACCGGGAGCGGCTAGGGCTGGGGCTGGAGTCGGGGCTGGTGCCGGCCCCAGGTCCTTGGCCCGCTGGAGGAGAGCCCGGCCGCCCCAAACCAGAATGATCAGGGCCAACACGGCGCCCGCCAAACCAAGAAGCCAGCGGCGGGCCATGCCAGATTCCCCTGTTTCTTTCAAGCTCTTTAAACCTTCACCGATCTTCCCAGCCGCGCCTTTGGTCCCTTCCCAGAACTGGCCCCATATCCGGGTGACGGCTGCCCAGAGCCTGGTGGTCGCCGGGCGTCTTTCCGGAGTCCAGCCGAACCATTTGATATGGGATGAAGTTCGCCACTCCTCCCGGCGCTGCTCCAGGGTGGCTAAAAAAACTCCGGCATCTTCGAAACGGTCCCCGGGGTCCGGGGCCAAGCACTGCAAGAGCAAGTTCTGCAAGGGCAGGGGAATCTCCTCCAGATCCAACGGCACGCTTTCCAAGCGGTACGGGAAAGGTTCGTCAAAGGTGAGGGCATAGGGCAGACTTCCAGCCGCAAGTCGGAAGCCCAGGACCCCCAGAGAGAAGACGTTGGCCGCCGGAGTGACAGACTCGCCTTGAATAACCTCTGGAGCTGTGAAGGCCTTGAGCTCCAGATGGGTTACCTGGTCATCTTCTTCCTTCACCTGGCAAGCGAAATTGGCCAGTTTAACCGTGTGTTCATCAATGAGGATGTGACAAGGATCCAGAGCCTGATGGACTTCGTGATGTTCGTGGACAAAGGCCAGGGCCTGGGCCACCTGTTCTAGAAGGCTAAGAGCGTAGGGCAGGCGGAAGCGTTCCAGCCGGTTCAGGCGGGCCAGCAGGCTTTCCCCAGGAAACGCCTCCTGGATAAGGTAGACACCTTCCTCTCCCTCCCCGAAATGAACCACATGGAGAATATGAGGGTGGCGGAACTTCAGGGCGAAAGCGCCCTCCCGACGCAGGGCCTCTCTGAACTCCTCAAATTGGGGCGAACGCCGCGGCATGAACTTGAGGCCCACATCCACTTCCAGCAAGCGGTCCTGGGCCAACCACACTCCCCCGCAAGGTTCATCACGGAGATGGCGCAGGATTAAATAGCGCCGCGCCACCACGTCGCCGGCTTTGAGGGAATTGGGACCAGTCTGTTGCATGGGCATCCCCGCCTCCCTGCTCAAGAAATCGTTGAGGGTATTGTTAATTTCACCTTAGCACAAAACCTTTACCTAATAAAGCCCTGGCCAGGGAGAGCCTGAAAAATCCTGCCGGCCCGGACATGCTTTGCAACCCCGGGACATTTTGATAAGGTGAGACAAGAAATTCTTCGATAAGGCCTCGCCATGATCCTGGCCAATCTCATTACCCTGGCCCGTCTGCCCCTGCTGTTTGCTTTGCTGGCCATCTTGTTATACTCGGCAACTTGGCACTGGCAACTGCTGGGACTGGGCCTGCTTGTCGCTCTTTTCCTCATGGACGGTATTGATGGTTACGTGGCCCGTCGGCGTCGGGAAGCCACCGACCTGGGTGCAGTCCTGGACATCGCCGTGGACCGGACCGTGGAAAACGTCCTGTGGATCGCCTTCATGCGCCTTGACCTGGTATCTTTTTGGGTCCCGGTGGTTTTTCTGGTGCGCTCCTTTCTGGTTGACGGCGTTCGGGGACTGGCTCTTTCCCGGGGGAAACCCGGTTTCAGTATGATGCACTCCCCCTGGGGCCGGTTTCTGGTGGCTTCCCGCTCCATGCGAGCCTTTTATGGGTTGGCCAAAGTCGTAACGTTCGTATTCCTCTGGCTGACCCATGCCCTGGTTTTGGAAGACCCCCGCTATCTGGCCTCCCTTGAACCCTGGTATCAGACTCTTGTCTGGCTGACTGTGGGTCTCTGCATTGTGCGGGGACTCCCGGTCCTGCTGGACGGGCGTCTGTATTTCACTTCCGGCTTAACCCAGGCCAATACCGGTTTGTGAGGTTTCCCCGGCAGCATGGGAGCAGCAGCCGCCATTTTCGACGTGGACGGAACGTTGGTGCGAGGGGGGACAGAGCGGTTGTTTTTCCGTTATCTGGTGCGCACTAGAAAGCTCAAACCCCGACAAGCCCTCATTTTTCTCATGCATCTGGCGGCTGCGCCCCGGAGTCGTTACCGCAACAAAACCTACCTGGCAGGATTGACGGTAGCAGAAATCGAACGCCTGGGTTGCCAATGTTTCCCGGAGATTATCCTTCCCCGGCTGCGCGCCGGGGGGGTGGCCTGTGTCCGGGCCCACCAGTCCGGGGGACGGAGAATCGTCCTCCTCACCGGCTCCCTTTCCTTCCTGGTGCTGCCCCTCAAAGAATATCTCGGGGCCGATTGGCTCATCGCCACGGAGTTGGCCCACCATGGCCCCCTTTTCACCGGGGAAATGTTGGGCTTGCACCCCCGGGGGGAAAACAAGCGGTTGCTCCTGGAGGAATTGGCCCGGCAGCAAAGCCTGGACCTGTCCTGCTCCTACGCTTACGGCGACCACCTGGAAGACGTTCCCTGGTTGAGTTGCGTGGGCCGGCCGGTGGCGGTCAATCCCACCCGGCCCTTCAAGCGCCTGGCCCGGGAGCGCGGGTGGCCCATTGAGTACTTTTAAAACGCCGAGCAGATTGACAGGAGAACACTTTTCGAGTAGTTAGAACACATTGGGGCGGCGCGATGGATCCAGTCCAGCTCAAGCAGTTGAAACAGAAGGTGGAAGAAGAGCTGCGCCAGCGGGAGCTGGCCCTCCTGGAATACTGGCTCAAAGAACTGAAGGCCATTGAGGCCAAACGGCACCGGGATCTGGCCAGCCTGCAAACTGACCTGAGGATCCTGGCGGACCGCATGGACACCCGTTATCGCCGTCTTAAAGGAGGCTTATCCTAGCTGATGTATGAACTTAAGATCATCGCTGATTTTTCTGCGGCCCACCGCCTGGATAATTTCTACGGTAAGTGCGAGTCCCTCCACGGCCACAACTGGAAGGTGGAGGTGTTTTTATTAGGCGACCGGCTGGATGAAGCCGGCTTGGTCAAGGATTTCGGGGCAGTCAAGGCCAAAGCCCGGGAAGTACTGGCGGAGCTGGATCACAAGTTTCTCAATGAACTGCCCGCTTTTCGCCAGCAAAATCCCTCCTCGGAAAACCTGGCCCGTTATTTGTATGAACGCCTGGGCATGGTCCTCAACGGCGAGGAGGTACGGGTCAGCCGGGTGAGCGTCTGGGAGTCCGACACTTCCTGCGCCTCGTATTTCGAGCCCTGACCCACGCATGAGACGGCTAGGCGGTTGGCTCGTTGCCCTAACGTTTTTCTGGGGCCTGGGAGCCTGGGGGACGGTGGGCCCTACCACACCGCCGGACGAGAGCTGGCTGAACATTCAGAAACCGGGGCATGAAAAACCTCCGGTTAAATTCAGCCACCAACGCCACCCTAAGACCCGGATCGCTTGCGAAAAGTGTCACCACGACTATAAGGGGGGTCGCAACCTCTGGCGGGAAGGCCAGCCCGTGGAGAAGTGCCAGACCTGCCACGAGCTTACTCCGAAAGCGGACCTCCTGGACGCCAAAAATGCTTTTCACCGCCAGTGCAAGGGCTGCCACCTGGCCAAAAGAAAAGTGCGGCAGCCGGCGGGACCCATCAAGTGCGAGGGATGCCACCGTCGCCGGGAACGAGGAGGGGGAGGACGAGGGCGCGCCCAGCCGGGAAGGGCCGGGCCAACCCTCTGATAGGCTGTGCCCAGAGAGATCGTCGTCAACATCGTCCGCACCTTCCGGAGGGAGCGGGTTTTCGCCCTGGCGTGCTTCGTGGCCATCCTTGTCTTCCTGGGAGGCCTCGGATTTTTCGTGACCGAGGCCTTTGAGGAGCGTAATAGCCTCCAGCACTTCGGGCAGGGTCTCTGGTGGGCCCTGGTGACCATCACCACCGTGGGCTATGGCGATGTAACCCCGAAAACACTGGGGGGGCGGCTGGTGGGCGTGATCCTCATGGTGGGGGGACTGGTGAGCTTCTCCTTAGTCACCGCCACCGTGGCTTCAATTTTCATCGAACGCAAGTTTCGTCGGGAGCGGGGCTTGGAAGTTATTTCAGGCAACCAACCACATCCTTATCCTGGGCTGGCACTATGACGGAGAGACCCTGTTAGATCAGCTTCTCCGCCGCCTGCCCCCCGCTGCGTCCGTGGTCTTGGTAAATCAGCTCTCCCCAGAAAAAATGGAGAGCATCCGGGCCAAGTACCCAGAAAAGGAGCCCCACTTTGTTTGGGGAGACTATTGCCGGGAGGAGGTCCTGCTCAGAGCTAATGTCCGTAGCGCCATCAAGGCCATCATCCTGGCCGAACGGCATGAGGGAGAGACTGCGGCCGATGTGGATCAGCGGACTTTGCTCACCTCCCTCACCCTGAAATCCCTTAATCCTAAAATTAATATCATGGCAGAACTGTTGCGGCCGGAAAACCAGGCTTACCTGGAGAGGGCCGGAGCCGAACAGATACTCATCCGGGGGCAATACGACAGCTCCATTTTGGCCGGGGCCATCGCCTCCCCGGGACTCTTCCGGGTTCTCGACGCCTTGCTCAACGCGGAAGGTCATACCGTCTGGGCCGTGGACGTGCCCATAAACTTTCAGGGTCGGCCGGTGAAGGATCTGGCCGACTATCTCAAGGAACAATACCAGGCCTTGCTCATCGCCATTTACAGTGAAGGCCGGGCTTTGTCTATGGAAGATCTTTTGGGGGATGAACCCTCTGCCATCGACGATTTCATCCGGAGCAAGTTCGCCGAAACCGGGATGGCCTATCTGTTGGGCCGAGCCAAGCTGGAATTCCAGATCAATCCGTCGGACAGCCAGGTCCTTGGTCCCTACCACAAGGTGGTGGTTATTGCCTCACAGCAACCTGAATTCTGATGATTGACCATGGAACATTTTGAATTTTATAAAAAAATTTTTATCTTTCAGGACTTGCAGGAGGACGAGGTAAAGCAGGTTTTGGACCTGGCCAAACCCTGCTTCTTTGCCGAGAACTCCATAATACTTAAAGAGGGGGAACCCGGGGACAGCATGTACATCATGTGCGAAGGTGAGGTGGAGATTACCAAGCGCCTCACCCTGGTGCTGGCTCAGGACCTCCCGAAAGAGAAACGCATGATCCAGTTGAAGGCCGAAGACGGGGTCTCTTTTGGGGAGATGGCCCTTCTGGAACAGGACTCCCGCTCTGCCACGGTAACCGCCTTGACCGATTGCCGTCTTTTAGAGTTGAACCGGGAGGACTTTTTGCGGTTTATTCGGGAAAACAGCGCCACCGGCTGCAAGGTTTTGTTGCGCCTGGCCCAGCTTCTCTCCCATTTTCTGCGCAAGACCGACCAGGACGTGGTGAAGCTTACCACCGCCCTGGCCATCGCTTTGGGAGGTTGATCACTAGAGTAAGGACACCTGATGGAGCAGGGCACGGCCCCCATGAGTCTGGTCATCAGGTTTATCACCGGACTCGTCTTGGCCATGACCGCTGCTTTCATTCTGGTGTCATTTTATTCCTTGGTTTTCCTCATTGGGGGCTTGGCGCTCGGAGTCATTTCCTTACTCTGCTATCTCTTTTCTCCCGTTTCGTATGAATTAATTAATGACCAATTGACCATCCGTTTTCGGTGGGGAAAGAAGGTATTCAGTCCGGTAATGAAGTGTTCGCAGATTGCCGGACGACTCCCCTTCAGCCTCAGGGTTTGGGGAAACGGCGGTTTGTTTGCCGCCACCGGGATCTTCTGGAACAGCTCCTATGGCTTCTACAGAGCCTACGTGACCAGCTCCCGGCCCCAGGACTTGGTTCTGGTGGAAACCCAGACGCAAAAAATCGTCATTAGCCCGCAAGCCCCGGAGAAATTCATTAAATCTTGTGAGGATGTGATACCCTGAGATTTATGGAAACCATCGGGTGACCTGGCTCTGTCTCAGATTTTTCTCATTATTCGGGTGATAAAAAAGGGGCGGGTGTGCAACCCGGCCCTTTTTTTGCCATAAAATAAAGATCTCTGAAAAAGTCAGGTTGAGAATGGGAGTCGGGGTTCGCAGCCCCCTGTCCCTCCCTCAGGCTCCCTCCCCCGACTACTGTAGGGAAAGAGAAATGGCTGGTAAGTCGGGGCCTTGGGCCCCGATTTGCCAGCCCCTTCTGCGGGTTGGGAGGGGGGCTTGGGGGGAGGGCAGGGACCTCAGGTCCCTGGCCCTTCCCCCAAAACAAACCCTATAACGCCCGGGCCACCGCCGCCACCCCCTTCTGTTCCTTGATGGTGGCGTGGGCCGCGGCCATGCGGGCGATGGGGATGCGCATGGGGGAGCAGGACACGTAGTTGAGGCCGATCCGGTGGCAGAACTCGATGGCCTGGGGCTGGCCGCCGTGTTCGCCGCAGATGCCGATCTTGAGGTCCGGCCGGGTCTCGCGGCCTTCTTTGACGGCGATTTGCATGAGCCGCCCCACTCCCAGCTCATCCAGGATTTCAAAGGGATTGTGCCGGAGGATGCCCTCGGTGTTGTAAATGGGCAGGAACTTGTTTTCCGCGTCCTCCCGGGAGAAGGAGAAGGTGCCCTGGGTAAGGTCGTTGGTGCCGAAGGAGAAGAATTCCGCCTCCGTAGCGATACGGGCGGCTCTGAGGCAGGCCCGGGCGATTTCCACCATGGTGCCGAATTTATATTTGATTTTTACGTTGTAGCGCTTTTCCACCTCTTTGTGGATGGCCTCCACCCGGGGTTTGACCCACACCAGCTCCTGGACCGTGCAGACATTGGGTATCATGATCTCCGGCGCGGGCGTCGATCTTGTCCCGCAGGGCGATGGCCGATGGCCTCAAAAATGGCCTGGATTTGCATATCATAGATTTCCGGGAAGGAGATGCCGCACCGCACTCCCCGGTTGCCCAGCATGGGGTTGTATTCGATGGAGCACCCTGACCCGGCGTAACACCTTTTCTTTCTGTTTGAGGAGCTTCTGGTCCAGGCCCTTGGTCCGGTAATCGGCGAACTCCCGGGTCAGGGACTCGATGCTGGGCATTTGTTTGTACAACTCCGGGTCCAACATGGCCACGGTGCCGGGGAGTTGCTCCAGGGCGTACATGATCTGGCTGAACTCTCTTAACCGGTTGACGTCGTTGATCAATTCCTCAATGCTGGGCAGGAACTCGTGGAGCGGCGGGTCCAGCAGGCGGATGGTGACGGGCAGTCCGTCCATGGCCCGGAAGATCTCCACGAAATCCTGGCGCTGCATGGGCATGAGCTTGTCGGCCCAGCGTTTGCGCTCTTCCGGGGTGTCCGCCAGGATCATGTTGCGCATCATGGGCAGGCGGTCCGCCTCATTGAACATGCGCTCGGTGCGGCACAGGCCGATGCCCATGGCGCCGTGCTCCCGGGCTTTTTGGGCCATGTCCGGAGTGTCGGCGTTGGCCCAGACCTCTATCTTGGCGTACTTGTCGGCCCAGTCCATCAAGGCCTTCAGGTCCTTGGGGAGATCCGGGTCCAGCATGGGCACGACGCCCAGAAAGAATGCGCCGGCGGTGCCGTCAAGGGTGACGATGTCACCTTCCTTGATGACCACGTTCCCCACTCGGGCTTCCTTCAATTCGTAATTGATGTCCAGGCCCTCGGCCCCGGAGACGCAGGGTTTGCCCATGCCCCGGGCCACCACGGCAGCATGGGAAGTCTTGCCGCCCCGGCTGGTCAAGATGCCCTGGGCCGCAAAGAAGCCATGAATGTCTTCGGGCTTGGTCTCCACCCGGGTCAGGATGATCTTTTCCCCCAGGTTTCCCAGATGCTCGGCCCGGTCAGCGTCAAAAATCACCTTCCCGGTGGCCGCGCCGGGGGAGGCCGAAATACCCACCGCCAGGGGCTCCTGCTTGATGTCCGGGTCGATGCGGCGGTGCAGGAACTGCTCCAGCATGTCTGGGTCGATGCGGAGCAGCGCCTCCTCCTCGGAGATGAGGCCCTCCTTAACCATGTCCACCGAGGTTTTGCACAGGGCCCAGGCGTTCATCTTGCCGTTTCTGGTCTGGAGCATGTAGAGCTTGCCCTGTTCGATGGTGAACTCATAGTCCTGCACCTCCCGGTAATGCTTCTCCAGGATGCTGTTCATCTTTTCCAGCTCTTTATAGATTTCGGGCATGTCCGTCCGGAGCTCACGCAAGGGGCGGGGAGTGCGGATGCCGGCCACCACGTCTTCGCCCTGGGCGTTGATGAGGTAGTCGCCGTACATGATATGTTCCCCGGTCCCCGGGTCCCGGGTGAACCCCACCCCGGTGGCGGAGTCCTTGCCCATGTTGCCGAAGACCATGGTGCAAATATTCACTGCGGTCCCCAGGGCCATCTCCGGGGTGATGTTAAATTGGCGGCGGTAGTCCACGGCCCGTTTCCCCATCCAGGACCTGAAGACGCCCTCGATGGACATGTAAAGTTGGGCCCAGACATCCTGGGGAAAGCGCTTGCCGGTCTCCTTCTTGATGTAATCCTTGAAGTGCTCGCAGACCTCTTTCATGGGCTCGGCCGTGAGTTCCGTGTCCACCTGGGCGTGGTATTTCTTTTTGGTCTCCTCGAAGATCTCGTCAAAGCCCTCATCCTTCACCCCCAGGCCGATCTTACCGAAGAGCTGGAGAAAGCGGCGGTACGCATCATAAACGAAGCGCTCGTTCTTGGTGAGGGCGGCTAAACCCTTGACGGTCTCGTCATTCAGACCTAAATTCAAAATGGTGTCCATCATACCCGGCATGGAGAGGGCCGAGCCGGAGCGCACCGAGACCAACAGGGGCTTGGTGGGGTCGCCGAAGCCCTTGCCGGTTTTCTTTCTCCAGGTCCTCCATGAATTCATGCACTTCATCCATGAGGCCTTCGGGGAACTTGTCACGCTCCAAATAGTCGACGTTGGCTTCCGTGGTGACCACAAAGCCCGGCGGCACGGGGAGGCCGATCTGGGTCATGCTGCACAGGCCTGCACCCTTGCCTCCTAAAAGCTTTTTATTGGTGCCGTCCCCTTCCTCAAAGGCAAAGCAGTAGCGCTTCTTTTTCGCCATTTTTTCCTTCTCCTTCTCCGTCTTCCCGGTGGTTTTACGAGCCATGGATTTTCTCCTCTCCGTTATTAGCCAAATTTGTGAAAAAATTCAAAAACAAAATAGAGAAAAAATTAACTGACCCCTGACTTTATTCTCATGACAAACCCGTAGAGGCCGGCTCCGGCGACTTCTCCACAACTTTTTCTGGCCCCTGGCTTAAACGGGCGATCTCCTCCATGATGCCCTGAGTAAAAGCCGGGGCCTGTCCGGCCCCCGAAGCGCTGAGGGGCTTGCCCACCCGGACCCTCACTTCCCACCCGGAAGCTTGCGGCCGGGGCTCATAGGTCAGACCCACAGGGACAAAGGGGAGCGGTCCCAGGCCGTTCCGCTCCTGCAGCTTGAGAAGCATCTGGACCAGGCGGTGCCTGCCAGGTCCTACCCGGCCCGGCACATAGGTACCTTCCGGAAACAACACGATGTAAGCTTTCTTTTGTAAAATGGGCAGCAACTGGCGGAAGGAGGACAGAGTGGCCCGGGGGTTCTGCCGGTCCACCGGCATGCCCCCCAAGGCCCGGAGGAACTCCCGCTGGAAGGGGGTGACAAAGAGCTCTGCTTTGGCAATGTAGTAAAGAGGCGCTGGCAGGGCCACTGCCACGGCTATGATGTCTTCCCAACGCTGGTGTTTGGGGCAGATAATCGCCGGCCCCGAGGCAGGTAAATGTTCCAGACCCTCCACCCGCACGGGATGAAGCCGGGCCCAGGTGTGTCGCAACACCTCCCGGCAGAAGCGATAGAGAGTGGGAGAGAGGAAGGACATCGGTTGCCACCGCGTTCCCGGCCGCTGGCCAAGGTGGCGCAGCCCCGGCCGGGGAAGTGTCCAGGCTTGCGGCCCATATACCTGAAAATCCGGGCCGGACCCCGGCGAATGCTGCCCCGGGCCCAGCCCCAAGATTTTCCAAGCCTTCCGGAGTAATTCGTAGTATATGTTGATTTTACTACCGGAGTCAATGGCTTAGGCAACAAAGAGGAAGGGATGATGATTTACCTGGATTTCAACGCCACCACCCCCATCGACCCGGAGGTGGTGCAGGCCATGCTGCCATACCTTGAGGCAGAGTTCGGCAACCCAGCCAACAGTTACCCCCACGGCTGGCGGGCCCTGGACGCGGTGGTCACGGCCCGGCGCCAGGTGGCGGAGAGCTTGGGGTGCGCCCCCGAAGAGGTGGTTTTTACCAGTGGCGCCACCGAGGCCAACAACACGGTCATCAAAGGGGTGGCCTGGCACTTTCGGGCCGGGCAGATCATCACCACCGCCATCGAGCATCCGGCAGTGCTGGCGCCCTGTCATTGGCTGGCGGCCCAGGGCTTTGAAGTCTCCATACTCCCGGTGGACGGCCAGGGGCGCCTTGACCCGGACGACGTGCGCCGGGCCCTCACCCCCCGAACCATCCTGGTGAGCGTCATGCATGCGAACAACGAGACCGGGGGCATCCAGCCCGTGGCCGAGATCGGGGCCATCACCCGGGAGGCCGAGGTGTTGCTGCACACCGACGCGGCCCAGAGTCTGGGGAAAATCCCGGTCAACGCGGCGGAACTCCAGGTGGACTTCCTCACCGTAGCCGGCCACAAATGTTACGCCCCCAAAGGGGTGGGAGCCCTGTATGTCCGCCAGGGATCGGCTTTCACGCCCCTGCTCCATGGCGGCGGCCAGGAAGGGGGACGGCGCTCCGGTACGGAGAATGTTCCTTACATCGTGGCTCTGGGTGAAGCCTGCCGTCTGGCCCGGGAACGGTTAACCGCGAACCAAGACCACTTTCAGGCCCTCAGGGACCGCCTGCACGCGCTGCTTCAGGAGGGCTTCCCGGACCTCGTCCTGAATGGCCATAAAACGAAGCGCCTGCCCAACACCCTGAACATTTCTTTCCCCGGCCTTTCCGGTCGGGCCATTCTATCAGGAATCGGGAACCTGGAGGCGTCGGTGGGGGCCGCCTGCCACGGCGACGAAGAACACCCCTCCCCTGTCCTCACCGCCATGGGGGTTCCGCCTGAAGTGGCCCTGGGCGCAGTGCGCCTCTCGGTGGGATGCACCACCACCCTGGCGGAAGTGGAAGAAGCCGCCCGGCTCATCCTGGCCCGGGTGCAAGAATTACGGGACAGTTGACGGTAATGACGAGCAAACGGGAAACTTGAACAAAATTATTCCCGAGAGCACCAAACCAGGGAAGGAAAACAGCCTACCGGCGACCAGAGCTATTTTTTCCCAGAAGCCGCAGGCGCTTTGGGGACACGGACTCCCACATCGACTCGGCCCACATCAAGGGGAAAGGTCCCCGGCACCTCGATGATCAAAGGCTCACCTTCCCCGGTAATGAGTATGGGAATGGCGGTCGCCATGGAATTGCCGGACATTTCCCGCGGCATGGCGCGGCTGCAGCGCGATGAGATATTTCCCCTCGGGTAAATCCTTGACATCCACCCTAAAAGAGCCGTCGGCTCGAACCGAAACTTTAGGGAATTCTGAATCAAAAGCCGAAAATCCTTGCGAGTCGGTGGTGCCTTTCATTTCTTCTTCAATCTTAACCAACTGGAGGTAGGCGCTGGCGGGAATCCTGGCTTTCCCCTCCTTCCAGTCGGCGATAACCCCTTTGACCTCCATCTTCGCTGCACTTACAGGAGAACTCCCCAACAGGAACACTGCGCCCAGCACCACAGCTATTGCCAGCCATCTTTTCATTGCCATATCCTTCCTGTCTTGAAAATCAACGGCCCCTCTTCCTCGGGGCCTTTCCTTAATAGTATATAGCCAAACTCTTTTCACCTAACCCGAAAAATTTTTTCTTCGGCCAGCGAACACCACCTTTTTCTTGCAAGCCCTGTGAGTAAATTATCATGCTTCGGGGCGAACTGCCAGAGCGCCTTTTTCGGAGGGACTCGGCCTAATCTGTTTTGAATAATTACCTTTCACGAACCAAATCTGTTGAGTGTGCTGGGGGCCTTATCCCTGGCGCCCCAGACGCACCCTGCCGACAGAGGATATCGTGAGGATCTGAGAAAGGGGGGTCAAAAAAAGGCCGGGCCCTGAGGACCCGGCCTGAAGCGAAAGAAGTAATTTGGGAAAACCGCTATTTTTCGAGAATAATCTCTGAAATGAGGTTATTGGCCACTTTCTGGGAATCTACTTCGTAGGTGCCTTGCTGCACAGACTCCTGCAGGGCCGCCACTTTTTCAGGGCGCACCTCCGGGGTTTGGTAAACTATTTCGCTGGCCTTCTGCATCAGCCGGGACTGGGGCGACAGGTGAATGACATCCACTTCCCCGCCGGACTTTTCCGGGGGTGGCTGATCCTGGGTCCCGCCCACCTTATCTGCCTGCTGGGTCGAGAGTTGGTCGACCTCCAGGCCCTTGATGTCGGTAATCTTCATGATGGTCTCTTCGTCTTGAGTTTAATCTCTTGATCTATCCCCGTCAAGTCCATCTACCCTGGCCCAGCACGGGGGATTGTCACCTTCTTATTCCCTTATCGGTTTCCTCCCGCTTCTCTTTAAAAATTGCCTAAATATTTCATGTTGTTCCACCTTCTAAACCTGGCTCCCCTCCCCAGAGATAGAGGAACTGGGGGCCCAGGTTGCCGAAAAGATCTGACGCCCAAGAGTACACCGTGGGCCGCTAGTTGTCCGGACGGTTCTGAACTAGAAGCTGGTAGCATCCCCCGAAGTGATCCTGTGAGCCAGCCGGTCTTGGCCCCAAACACCTTCCCATCACCACTTTTTCCGGAGCAACCGCTGGGCCGTTTGGCGGTCTTCCTCTAAATTTTGCGGGCACATGGCGTGGCGGGTCGCCCTTAACACCTGCTCCAGCTCCTTACGGGCTTCCTCCTTCTTGCCCAGCCTCAGTAAGGTTTCAGCCAGAAACAGATGGTTGGTGCTATTATCAGGCGCCAGGGCCACCGCAGAGGTAAGGTGCTCCAATGAATCATGAATATTTCCCACAGACAAGGGCCAATGGGGACACATAAAATAAATACGGCCCAGGACCCGGTGGGGACCGGCCTGATTATAACCGGGATTCACCTTGAGAGCCTGCTCCAATTCCTCTACGATTTTCGGGACCAGCTTGAGCCCCCGCCGGGGCCCGCCCATTTCAGCCAGGCCGCAAAGGTTCAGCGCTAGCCAATAGTGACCCTCAGCCCAGGCCGGTTGCTCTCTGGCCAGGATTTCCCCATAGCGTTGTCCTTTCTCGAAGTACTGGTGCTTTTGGTTCTGGGGACTCAGTTCCCCCAAGAAATAGGAGACGCGGGCGACTTTGATGAGGCAGTTAGCTCTCTCCCCGCTGGCCCGGGTCAGTTCATCCTCACCGCGAGACAGCTCCGCTTGGAGTTGGGGGATGTCACAGCCTGGCTCTTCCGCCGGCACCACCGCCTCGGGAACAACCACCCCGGAACGGGCGCACGACCCGCACCACCAGGTCAACATTAACATGAGCAAAATAAAGGAAAGATTTTTCACGAGAACGGGCTCCAGAAGGGGGGTCCCGGCCACTCCTGGCTTGCCAGGGTGCTTCGTCTTGACTTCCCTGATACATTATATGCGCGATGAGTCATTCGGGAAACTATTCCGGAACTATCTTTTCTCTGTTTGAAAAAATCCGGGCAACCGTGTTGAAGCTCTCTTCAAACTGCGGCAAAATCAGGTCCTTGTCTTCCTGAACCGGGAGCAGGACCGCAGTTTATCGTGCCTACCTGGTGTTTTTCATGGTTAAACAAAAAGATATTTCTCATGTCGAAATCCCGGCAGACCTGGCCCAGCTTCTTTCCAAAGTTGAGCGGCTGGTGGTCCTGACCGGGGCCGGCATTTCCGTGGAGAGCGGCATTCCCACCTTCCGGGGACCCGAGGGCCTGTGGCGCACCTTTAAGCCCGAGGAGCTGGCCACCCCCCAGGCCTTTCAGCGGGACCCCCACCTGGTGTGGGAGTGGTACGACTGGCGCCGGGGCAAGATCGCCCAGGCCCGGCCCAACCCGGGTCATGAGGCCCTGGTGCGCCTGGAGGCCCGCATCCCGGACTTCACCCTTCTTACCCAGAACGTGGACGGGCTTCACCGTCTGGCGGGCTCCCAGCGACTGCTGGAGATCCACGGCAGCATCTGGGAAGTACGCTGCCTCGCCTGTGGGCAAGTCCGGGAGGACCGCCGGGTGCCCATTCCCATCCTCCCGCCCTGTGAAACCTGCGGGGGGCTTTTGCGCCCCAATGTGGTATGGTTTGGGGAGTCTCTCAACCCCGACATCCTGCGCCAGGCCGAAGCCGCCCTCACCCAGTGCCAGGCAGTGCTGGTGGTGGGCACCTCGGCGGTGGTGCAGCCGGCCGCCTCCTTCGCCCTCTGGGCCCGACAGTCGGGCGCCAAGATTATTGAAATCAACCCGGACCCCACCCCCCTCACAGCCCACTGCGATTTCTCCTTGACCGGCAAGGCAGGGGAGAGCCTGCCCGTGTTGCTGACGCACCTGGAGTGAGACTAAATTAAAAAAAGCATTGACAGTTTTCTGGCAAATGATAAAAATATCTAATTCGAGACATCTCACCTGGAATTGACCGATCTCTTTGACACTCGGTCTGGGATTAGACTTTTCAGGTTTTATTTGAACAAGGGGAGGGGGGACGATGGATGCCCGGCGTGAGGGTGAAACCCAACGAGCCTTTCGAGGTCGCCCTTAAGCGCTTTAAAAAACAGTGTGAAAAAGCAGGAATTCTCTCCGAGATTCGCAAGCGGGAACACTACGAAAAACCTAGCATTAAGCGCAAAAAAAAGGTATTAGCGGCCAAAAAACGGGCTTTGAAAAAGATGCGTAAACTTGAGGGCTCATGATCGCACTGAACGAGCGGTTGGATCAGGCCTTTAAGAAAGCCATCAAAGGGCAACAACAGACGGTCCTGTCCACTCTGCGGATGTTAAAGACAGCCATCCGCCATAAAGAGGTGGAGGTGCGGCATCCCCTCGACGAAGCTGAAATCCTGGCGGTTATTACCAGCCAGGCCAAGCAGAGGCGGGACGCTATCGCCGAATACAACAAAGCAGACAGGCCGGACCTGGCCAACAAAGAAGAGGAGGAACTCAACGTCCTCCTCTCTTTTTTGCCGACTCAACTTAATTCCGAGGAATTGGAAGCGGAGGTCGTCCGCATTATCACCCAGGTGGGGGCCAGCACTCCCAAGGACCTGGGCAAAGTAATGAAAACCGCCATGGCTGAGCTTGCCGGTCGGGCCGACGGCAAGGTTGTCCAAGAGATCGTGCGCCGGCGTTTGGGAGCGTAATAGCGCCCACCGGCACCCGGAGGGCCATTGCGGCATGCCTGAAGAGACATTGAATGCCCTGGAATTCCCGGGGCTTCTGCGCGTTGTCCAGCCATATGCCGCCTCCGGTTTAGGCCGGGCTTTCCTGGCCGGACTTCGTCCCCTCACCGATCTTGACCACATTCAAGTAAAATTCCAAGAAATCCGAGAACTCCAGGACCTGGAGAACCACGAGGGGGATATCCCCCTCGTTGACTTTCCGGACCTGGCGTCCTGGCTTACCAAGGCCAAAGTTCCGGGCAGCCTGCTTCCCCCACCGGCTTTCAACGACATCCTCCAGGTGTTGCGTCTGGCCCGTCAGGTGAGGCTCTACCTGGCCCAGGGCGGGCCCCACACCCCGGCCCTGGCCCGTCTCACCGGAGCCCTGCATGACTTGGCCCACCTGCGGGAAGCCATCCTCCAAAGCATCAGCCCCCACAACTTCATCCTGGATGGGGCCTCGCCGGAACTGGCCCGGGTGCGCCGGGAACTGGCTGACACCCGGGAAGCCTTGAACCGCCAGATCAAGCAGAGCTTTTTTTCCGGCCAATATCAGCAGGTTATTCAGGACCCCACTATCTCTCAGCGTCACGGCCGCTATGTCATTCCCATCAAGGCGGACCACAAGGGAGTGATTCCTGGCATCATTCACGATGCCTCCCAGACCCGGGCCACTCTGTTCCTCGAGCCTTTAGCCATCGTGGAGCAGAACAACACCCTGAACCTCTTGGCCAACCAGGAAAAACGGGAAGAAGAGCAAGTGCTTCGGCGCCTGACCGATCAGGTGCGCACCGCCTTGGAGGAACTCAAGGGCAACCTCGACGCCCTGGGGGATCTGGACGCCATTGCCGCCAAAGCGCGCTTCGCCCGGGACTACCGCTCCCGGGAGCCCATCCTGCAGCGTACCGGCGGGGTGGACTTCCGCCAGGCCCGGCACCCCCTGCTCCTGGCCCGGGAACAAGGAAACCCCCAGGCTCCGAAGACCATTGCCATTGACCTGCGGCTGACCCCTGAAAAGCGCTTCCTGGTCATTTCCGGGGCCAATGCCGGTGGGAAGACCGTAGCTTTGAAGACTCTGGGGCTCCTGACCCTCATGGTGCAAAGCGGCATCCCCATTCCGGTGGCCGAGGGCAGCGAGTTCAGCCCCTTCCATCAGGTTTTCGCTGACATCGGCGACACCCAGGACTTGCATCAGAACCTGAGCACCTTTTCCGCTCACTTGAAACGGGCCCTCACTATGCTGGCCGAGCTCTCCGACCGGGCTCTGGTGCTCCTGGACGAGTTGGGAACGGCCACCGACCCCACGGAGGGCGGCGCCCTGGCCCTGGCCCTGCTCCAGGCTTTCTATCGCCGGGGGGCGTGCGGCGCGGCGACCACCCACCTGCCGATTCTCAAAAATTTTGCTCAGCGGGAGGCGGGCTTCGAGAACGTGTCCGTGGTTTTTGACGAAAAGACCCGGCGGCCTACCTATCGCCTGTCTTACGGGGTGGTGGGGTCCAGCAATGCCCTGACCATTGCCCGGGAACTGGGCCTGGCTCCGGAAATCCTGGCGGAGGCCGAGGGATATCTTGACGCCGAAGAGCTCAAGGGCTGGCGTCTCCTGGCCGAGGTGGAGGCGGCCCAGGAGCGCCTCCATCGTCAGGAAGAGGAGCTGGCAGCGGCCCGGGGGGAACTGGCGCAGCGGGAACAGGAATTGGCGGCCGCCCGGGAGCGCCTGGCCGCGGAGCGGGAGCGGTTTCTGACGGAGGAATTGCAGCAGATTCGGGACCGCATTCGGGAAGCCGAGGGGGAATTTAAACAGATTTTGGACAAATTGCAGCAAGGTGAGGAGTCCTGGGGCCGCCTGCGCCAGGAACTCTCCGCCCGGGAGGCCGAAATCCTGGCGGAGGTCACGCCGCCGACTCCGCCGCCTCAGGCTGAGATACCGGAATATGCCCCAGGCCAACGAATCTTTCTCCCGGCCCTGGGGCTCCCCGGGGAAGTGCTGGCGGTGGACAAAAACGGCCGCCTCACCGTGCAGGCGCGCCAGGTGAAGTTGAGGGCCCGGCCCGAGGAGGTGACCCCTCTTAAGGGTGGCGGGGAACTCGACGCTCCGGTCGGCGGCTTAAGCTACCGCCTCCCTCCGGACCAGCTTCCTTCTCTGAATCTGGTGGGGCTCAGGGTGGAGGAGGCTTTGCCCCTGGTGGACCGCTTATTGGACCAGGCCATCTTGCACGGTGCGGAACGGGTGGATATAATTCACGGCACCGGCACCGGCCGCCTCAAACAAGCCGTCCGGGAGCACCTGCAGCACCATACCATGGTCAAGGCCGTCCACGGGGACGTCAACCCGGGGGTGACCCTGGTGGATTTGAAGGATTGACGTAGGGCCAATAGGAGCTTAGCAATCGCTATTATTCCCAAGCAGGGACTGGGACTGAAAAAGAATATCGATAAGGGCATCTGAAGGATGAACCCATACTTGTTATAGCCATTGTGCTGACAATTGCAGTCATCTTGGATGCAATCCGTGAAAACCTAAGGAAGTAAACGAAAATGGAACGGGAAATGGAACTTACAAAGAACGAATGGGGAAATTTATGCCGCAAAGCTTTTCTGAAAGACCTGTATGAATCGTGGGGTGAATTAGAAGAAGAAGGTTTATGGTTTATATCTAAAAGAAGTGAAAAGAAAGTCTTAACTTTATATTCTAAATTAGGAAATGATTGGTTTTTTGGCATCTCTAAAGATGATTGGGAAAAATGGGATGATAATTCTTACTTAGCATTAATAATGCGTGATGGTTTAGAACTTACTTATTTAATGCTTAATCCGACAGATTCAAAGTATTTAATAAGTAAACTTAAGATAGTAGATAATGATTCAAAAAAAATACACATTAAAATGCCTAATTTTGGAAAAATAAAAATTCAACAATGGGAAGATTTTCCTTGTCAAGAACAAATTAGGCATCTGAGTGACATTACTCATAAAGAGATTCTCGATGTAAAACTGGCAAAGAAAAAAGGACTCGATGAATTTTTGTAGGTTGATCGTTTAACCTAATATCTAATTCTTGGTTCTGTAGTGTGCGCTCCGCGCACCAAATTGGCCAGAAAACCTTGTGGTGCGTAAGACGCACAATACACTCTCAAAACTGGAAACTCGAAACTCGAAACTAACTGCTGATTGCTGACCGCTGACTGCTGATATGGCCTACATCCCGGAAGACAAACTTCTCGAGATCAGAGACGCCGCCTCCCTGGAAGAGGTGGTGGGGCAATACGTCAAACTCGAGCGCCGGGGGAAGAACCTCCTGGGCCTCTGCCCCTTCCACACAGACACCAAACCCTCTTTCACCGTTTCCCCGGATAAGGGTATTTTCCACTGCTTCGGCTGCCAAGCGGGGGGGAATGTCATTAGCTTTGTCATGCAGTACCACAAAATGAGCTTCCCGGAGGCGGCAGCGGAGCTGGCCCGGCGCTATGGCATTTCCCTCTCCCTCCGGGACCTGGGCCCCGAGGAGTCCCGCCGGGCCCAGAAACGCCAGCTTTTTTACGACCTGCATAAAGAGGCTCTGGCCTTTTATCTGTCCACCCTTGAAGGGAAAACCGGCCAACCTGCCCGGGACTACCTGGCCCAAAGGGGCCTCACTCCCGAAATCACCCAGACCTATCGCTTGGGCTACGCCCCCCCGGAATGGGACGGCTTGCGGCGCCACTTGCAAAGCCGGGGCCTATCCCTGGAAGCCGCGGCAGAGGTGGGGCTGCTCCTCCCCCGGGCCTCCGGGGGCTACTATGATCGCTTCCGGGACCGGGTCATCTTCCCCATTTTCGACCGGCAGGAACGGGTGGTGGCCTTCGGCGGCCGCATCATCGGCGAGGGAGAGCCCAAGTACCTCAATTCCCCCGAAAGCCCCCTCTATTCCAAGAGCCGGCTCCTTTACGGCTTGCCCCAGGCCCGTGAGGCCCTGCGGCGCCAGGATCTGGCCCTGGTGGTGGAGGGCTACCTCGATCTTCTGGCCCTGCGGGTGCACGATGTGGCGCCCGTGGTGGCCACCCTGGGGACGGCCCTCACCCGGGAGCAGGTGCGGCTCTTGAAAAGTCTGGTTTCCCGAGTGGTCCTGGTTTTCGACGGGGACCCGGCAGGGGTCCGGGCCATGCACCGGGCCTTTCCCCTCTTCGGCCAGGAGGGCCTGCCGGTCAGGGTCATTGCCTTGCCCGCCGGCATGGACCCGGACAATTATGTCCAGGCCCACGGGCCCGAACTCTTTGCCTCCCCCTGGGAGGTTGCCCAACCCTGGTTGGCGTTTTTGCTTGACAGCCTGGTTGACGCCCATGGCCTTTCCATCGAAGGCCGGATAAAGGTGACGGAGGAGCTCAGGCCTTACTTTCAGGCCCTGCAAGATCCGGTGGAACAGGGCCTGTGGTTTAAGTTCACCGCCGAACGCCTCGGGGTCTCGGAAACGGACCTGCGCCTGAGCCTCACCCAGGCGGCTGCGGCTTCCACGGCCCGGCGGGAGATAGGGAGAGGCCTCGCGATCAATCGCGAGAAGCGCCTACTGCGCTGGGTCCTGCACCAGCCGAGCGCAGTGCCCACCGAGGAACTGGCGGAATGGGCCGAGGAATTCGAAGACCCGGACCTTAAGAACCTGGTTCACCTCATCGCCACCCACTATACCAGCGATGGGGATTTGGATGTGAGTATCCTCTTGGACCAAGTGGAAGAGGAACACCTGAAACAAGAACTTTGCGCCCTGTTGCTGGAGGGGGAATTCGGGCAACTCCACACCGACCAAGCGTTTGACGAATGGCGACGAACCTTCCGCCAACGACCGCTCAAACGAGTCCGGGAGGCATTAAAGGCAAAGCTGGCCCTGGATAGCGACGATGTGTTGACCTTGCAAAAACAAATTATGCAAATTGACCAGCAACTTGAGGCGTTGAAATGATGGATTCCATCCCCGCATGGTCTTTAGGGTGCGGGAGTCAACCGGCAACTTGAGGCTTTGAAAGCGCCGTCCACAACAAGAGGAGAAAATGGATGAGTAAACAGGGGATGGATGGGTATCCGAAAATTGTGCCGATGAGGAACGAAAACGGCCTCATGACGGTGGATGACCTCAATGAGTCCCTCACTGCCGACAACTTCCTGAATGAACCGGTGAAGGACGTCCTCATCTTTGACGATCTGCCTCTTTCGTCAGGGGAAGTCTCTCCGAACATGAACATGGAAGAGGGGGAAGGGGACCCGGCGCTGGAGCCCGAGACCACCGTTAAGCTGGATGACCCCGTGCGCCTGTACCTCAAGGAGATGGGCATGGTCTCCCTCCTCACCCGGGAAGGGGAGGTGGAGATTGCCAAGCGTATCGAGGAGGGGGAAAAGGCGGTGCTGGAGGCTTTTTTAGAAGTGCCCTGGGCCACCCAGGAAATCCTTTCTTTGGTGACCCAAGTGGAACAAGAAAAGCAGAAGCCCGACAGCTCCCTGGACAATTTCGGGGAGAAGGACCCGGATATCGACCAAACCTCTCAAAAGTCCAAGTTTCACAAACTGCTCCACAAGCTGAGGACCCAGGAAGAGCGCCTCCGGGAAATCAGGAAAGATCTGGCTGCCACCAAGAGCAACGCCGAGGTCAAGAGCCAGCTGGAGCACAAGCTGGCCACTACTCGCAGCCGTTTGGTGGACTGCTTGACAGGTCTACGGCTAGAATCACAGCAAATGGAAAATATTCTCCATCGGCTCCATCGCCATTATCGAACCATTCGTGAGTGTCAACGGAATCTCCAGGCTATTCTCCGGGAGACGGAGATGTCTGCTAAAAAGTTTCGGGTTCTGCTGCGCGACTTGCGGAAGGGTCTGCCCATAGTCTCGCCCAACGGCCTTAACCTGGCCCGCCTCAAAAAGTTGGAAGAGGCCTGGAGTTGGGAAGAAAAGCGCTTGAAGCAGGTGCAACAGGAGCTGGGCCTCACTCCCTACCGTACCTTAGCCGTGCTGGGGCGCATCCGCAAAGGGGAATACCAGGCTGAGAAGGCCAAACGGGAGTTGGTGGAAGCCAACCTGCGCCTGGTGGTCTCCATAGCCAAGAAGTACACCAACCGGGGCCTCCAGTTTCTGGACCTCATCCAGGAAGGCAACATCGGCTTGATGAAGGCAGTGGAAAAGTTTGAATACGAGCGGGGTTATAAATTCAGCACCTACGCCACCTGGTGGATTCGCCAGGCCATCACCCGGGCCATCGCCGATCAGGCCCGCACCATTCGCATCCCCGTACACATGATCGAGACCATCAATAAACTCATCCGCACCTCCCGCTATCTTGTCCAGGAAATTGGCCGGGAGCCCACCCCGGAGGAAATTGCCGAGAAAATGGAGTTTCCCCTGGAGAAGGTGCGCAAAGTTCTCAAAATTGCCAAAGAGCCCTTGTCCCTGGAAACCCCTATCGGCGACGAGGAAGACAGTCACCTGGGGGATTTTATTGAGGACAAGAAGATCTCCACCCCCATGGAAGCGGTGGTGGGCCTGAACCTGGCGGAGCAGACCGCCAAGATGCTGTCAACGCTGACCCCCCGGGAGGAGCGGGTGTTGCGCAAGCGTTTCGGCATCGGCGAAAAAACCGACCATACCCTGGAAGAGGTGGGGCGGGACTTCGAGGTGACCCGGGAACGTATTCGCCAGATCGAAGCCAAGGCCTTGCGCAAGCTTCGGCATCCCTCGCGGAGCACCAGGCTCAAGAGTTTCGTGGATTCGTAAGGAAACTTTAGGGGACCTCTTGTTTCTGAGAAAAACAAGATTTATTTTTTACGATACAGGGCCCATAGCTCAGTGGTGAGAGCAACCGGCTCATAACCGGACGGTCCCTGGTTCGAATCCAGGTGGGCCCACCCGGCGGCAGGAGAAAGTTATTATCTTTCGAGAACGACCCTTGAACCCGAATTTCATGGCATACAATCCCGGGGGTGCTCTGTGCGCACCCCCGCTTTACGTCTTATGGCCGCAACAGTAAAGGACATCCTGGCTTGTCTGGACGCTAACTACCCCTTTGCTTGGGCCCTCCCCGAGGACCGGGTGGGTCTCCAGGTGGGAGACCCAGAGGCGGCAGTGACCACGGTCCTGGTGGCCCTGGAGGCATCTCTGGCGGTAGTGGCGGAAGCTCAAGCCCAGAAGGCTCAGCTGCTCCTCACCCACCATCCCCTTCTATATCAACCGGCTAGGGACATTCGCGAGGACCGGCCCGCCGGAAAGCTCTTGGCTGAGGTGGTGCGGGCTGGAATGGCAGTGGCCGCCTGTCATACTAACCTGGATCTGGCTCCGGGGGGTTTGAACGAATACCTGGCAGAAAAACTGGGCCTGGAGGACCTGGAGGTCCTCTCTCCGGTGCGCCGGGACCCCTGGCTCAAGTTGGCGGTCTTCGTCCCGGTGGGTTATGAGGACCAGGTGCGGACGGCGCTCTGCGATGACCGGGTGGGGGTTATCGGCCGCTACTCCCATTGCTCCTTTGCCGCCCGGGGGCAGGGAACCTATCTGCCCCTTGAAGGCGCCCGGCCCTTCCGGGGCGAGGTGGCGGCGCTCTCCCGGGCCGAGGAGTCCCGCCTGGAGGTATTGGTGCCGGAAAGCTCTGTCGCTCCTACCCTGGCCCGCTTACAGACTGGCCACCCCTATGAAGAGGTGGCCTACGACCTCTATCCCCTGGCCAACCCGGGCTTGACCCTGGGATTCGGCCGGGTGGGGCGCTGGCCCCAGACCCTGTCCTGGGACGAAGCCTTGAACCGGGTGAAGGAGGTCTTTGGCGTAGACCGGATGCGGGTCTGGGGCCGGCCGCCGGCCGCCGTGTCTCGGGTAGCAGTGTGCGGGGGCAGTGGCGGGGATCTGATAAGCCAGGCTCAGGAAAAAGGGGCCTCGGTGTACGTCACCGGAGAGGTGCGCCATCATCAGGCCGTGCCGGGGCCGGAAGAAGATTTCACCATTATCGAGGTGGGCCACTTCGCCAGCGAAGTGGTCTTCATGCCTACCTGGGCAGAGCAAGTTGAGCAGCTTCTCCGGCAACGGGGGCTGGAAGTGCAAGTGCGCGTCGCAGGTTCAGAAACAGCGCCTTTTCAGATTTCTTAAGGGGTACGCTGAGCCGATGCTTGGCGCCAATGACCGCGTAATGATGGAACAATTTTTCAAACAAACTGAAAGAAACACCTAAGAAGGACGGAGGGGTAGGCTTTGTTACCAGAATTGCATCAGCTTATTGATTTACACGAACTGGATAAAGTAATCCTGGAGCTAACCCAGAACTTGAATAAGCTCCCCCAGGAGCTTAAGGACAGGGATCAAGTGATGGAGGCCCTGGAGGCGGAGCGCTCCTCCCACCTCCAGGAACTGGAAATTCTGCAAGGGCAGTTGCGGGAGATGGAGGCCGAAGTAACCGACCTGGAGGAGGGCATCAAGGCCAGCCGACAGCGCCTCATGGACATCGCCAAGGAGCTGGAACTCAAGGCCATGCTGAAAGAAATCGCCTTCCGGGAGGACCAACGGGACCAAAAAGAAACCCGGGTCCTGGAGCTCCTGGACCAGGTGGAGGCTAAAAATCAGGCCATCGCCGAGAAGGAGCAGGCTCTCCAGAATTTACAGGTGGACTATGATCGCCGGGCCGCCGAGGTGGCGGTGCAGGTTGAGAAACTGGAGCAGCAGCGGGCTGTCCTGGTGGAAAAGCGGGACTTTCTTCGGGAGGGACTGCCGGCCCAGCTCTTGAAGCGCTATGAGTTCATCCGTCAGCGCCGCAATGGCAGCGCCATATCCGAGGTACGGGCGGGGGTCTGCCTGGGGTGCCACATGAACATTCTCCCCCAGCAATTCATTGACTTGCAAAAAGGGGAGGAAATGATCCAGTGTCCGCACTGTCAACGTATTCTCTACTGGTTGGGAGAGGAAGAAGGGGGGAGGAGGCTGACACCCAGGCCCGGCAGGTTTCCTGAGGCCGGGCCATGGGAGATGCACCCTTTCCCCGGGCTGAAATCTTCGCAGCTCTGGCCCGAGATTTGGACCTTCCGGCTGTCTGTCGCCGCTTTGGACTCACCCGGAAGGAGTTAACCCAACTTTTTCAGGAAGCGGCCACGCTCTTCCAGAAAGAAGACAGCGGTGTCTGGCGTCTTTACGTGGACGGCGCCTCCCGGGGCAATCCGGGGCCAGCCGGGGCCGGCGCCGTGCTCTTCGACCCCAGCGGACACCAGCGGGCCCAGGATAACCGTTATCTGGGGGAAACCACCAATAACGTGGCCGAATACCGGGCCCTCCTCTTGGGCCTGGAGTTGGCCCAGAACCTGGACGTCAGAAATCTTCACGTCTTTGCCGATTCCCTCCTGGTGGTGCAACAGCTCAAGGGCGCCTACCAGGTTAAAACCCCCCATCTTTTCCCCCTCTGGCGCGAGGCACAGAAGGCGTTGCAAAAGTTTGACACCTGTGCTATTTCCCACCTTGATCGCTCTTTCAATCACGAGGCCGATCGTCTGGCCCGGCAGGCCATTGACCAGCACCGACCAAAAAGGTAACATAGAAGAAGCAGCGGTTTTATCCTAATAACTGAGTGGCAGGACGCGGAGCAGGCCAGGTGATCGCTGGCTGCGCCTAGCGCGGCCAGAGGAAAGTCCGGGCTCCACAGGGCAAGGCGCTGGGTAATACCCAGGGGGGGCGACCCCACGGAAAGTGCCACAGAGACCAGACCGCCGTGGTACGTCCACGGTAAGGGTGAAAAGGTGAGGTAAGAGCTCACCAGTGCCGGTGGTGACACCGGCAGCTAGGAAAACCCCGCCTGGAGCAAGACCAAATAGGGGAGCGTTTAAGGGTGGCCCGCCCAAGCTCCCGGGTAGGTCGCGTGAGGCCCCGGGTAACCGGGGTCCCAGAGGAATGATCACCACCGGCCGTCAGGCCGGCACAGAACCCGGCTTATGGCCTGCTCCGCTTTTTTTATTTGGTGCTTCAAAGTTGAGGGTTGACCTTTTCCGTTGCCCAAACCAGACATGACTTCTCCCAGCGCGGCCCTTCCCGCCTCGAAGCAGGCGCCTGCCCCATATATCTCCGTCGTTATCCCGGTTTTCAATGAAGAAGAGAACCTGGAAGAGCTGAGCGAGCGCTTGCTCAACACCCTGACCGCCGACGGCCGTCCCTTCGAGATCATTTTTGTGGACGACGGCTCCACCGACCGCTCCTGGGAGATCCTTACTGACTTGCACCAGAGGCATCCCGGGCACATCCGGGCCCTGCAGTTTTTCCGCAATTTCGGCCAGCATCAGGCCATCTTTGCCGGGTTTCAGGCCACCCGGGGCCAGATTATTGTCACCCTGGACGCCGACCTCCAGAATCTCCCGGAAGACATTCCCCAATTGGTGGCCAAGCTGGAGGAGGGCTACGACACCGTGGGGGGCTGGCGTGAGAACCGCCTGGATTCCTGGCTGCGCCGCCTGCCGTCCTACTTCATGAACCGCACCATGTCCTGGGTCACCGGGGTCAAGCTCAAGGACTATGGCTGCATGCTCCGGGCCTATCGCCGGGAGGTGGTGGACAGCATCAACCAGTGCCAGGAGTCTTCGAGCTTTATTCCCGCCCTGGCCAACCTTTTTTCCCGGCGGGTGGCAGAGATTCCCGTGGGCCACGCCGAACGGGAACGGGGGAAGTCCAAGTACAACCTGTTCAAGCTTCTGCGCCTGAACTTCGACCTGGTAACCGGTTTCTCCCATCTCCCTATACACGCCCTGGGGGCATTGGGCGTCGCCATCGCTTTGTTGGGGTTTTTCTTTGGCCTCTTCCTTTTCCTACGCCGGTTGGTGGTCGGCCCCGAAGTAGAGGGGGTTTTTACCCTGTTCGCCATCCTGTTTGTCTTTGTGGGGCTCAATACCTTCGGCCTGGCCCTCATCGGCGCTTACGTGGGCCGCATCTACCGGGAGGTCCGAGGCCGACCCCGCTATATCATTCGACAGACGCTGGATGCCGACAAACCAGGATAATTATTTCTAAAAAGTTACAGATAATAAACCAGAGTCACTTGAACTTCGAGTGCAATTGGTAGAGTATTCTTTGAATTGACCATGCGCGTTATCTTCATGGGCTACCACAACGTCGGCTACTTTTGTCTGAAAGCCCTGATCGACCTGTGCCGGGACTTCGGGGACGATATCGCCGCCGTGGTGACCCATGCGGACAATCCCTACGAAAACATCTGGTTTGCCTCGGTGCGGGACCTGGCCTTTGAGCACCACCTCCCCGTTTATCAGCCGGAGGACCCCAACGACCCGGCCTTTGTGGAGGTCATGCGGCGCCTCGAGCCTGACTTCCTCTTTTCCTGCTACTACCGGCATATGCTGAAAAAGTCCCTGTTGGACCTCCCCAAACAAGGCGCCCTGAACCTGCACGGGAGTCTCCTGCCGAAATACCGTGGCCGGGTGCCGGTGAACTGGGTTCTGGTCCATGGCGAAATCGAAACAGGGGTGACGCTCCATTACATGGAACCCAAAGCCGACCAGGGCGATATTGTGGCGCAAAAGCGGGTGCCCATTACTTCGGAGGATACGGCCTATACCCTGTTTGCCCGCATGACGGTGGCGGCCGAAGAATTAATGCGGGACACCTATCCGTTATTGCGCACCGGCCAGGCTCCGAGGGTGCCCCAGGACCATTCCCAGGCCTCTTACTTCGGCGGCCGGCGACCGGAAGACGGGCGTATTGACTGGACCAAACCCGCCCGAGAAATTTATAATCTGGTGCGGGCCGTGACCCATCCTTATCCCGGCGCCTTCACCTCTCTGGGCGGGCGCCAGCTGTTCATCTGGTGGGGCCGGCCTTTAGCCCAACCGGTGTCGCCCTCAGCGGTCCCCGGCCAGATCATGGGGCAGATTTTAGGAGAAGGCCTGTTGGTAGCCACCGGAAAGGGTCAGTTTCTCATCGAGCGGGCCCAATGGCAAGGAGAGCCGGAGTTTCTGGGACCGGTGGTGGCCACCTGGAAACATCTGGTGAGGAAGCCGACTGGATTGAAAATATGGCGCCGCTGGCTGCAGCGGTGTATAAGCTAAAAAAATACGAAAAAATCTTTATGAAAATCCTCATCTTAGGCGTCAACGGCTTCATCGGCAACGCCCTGGTCAAACGCATTCTGGCCAACCGGGACTGGGAGGTCTTCGGCATGGATCTCCACTCCAACAAGATCGCCGAAGTCCTCGAACAATCCCCGCTTCCACTACCTGGAAGGGGACATTGCCATCAACAAGGAGTGGATCGAATACCACATCAAGAAGTGCGACGTGGTCTTGCCCCTGGTGGCCATCGCCACCCCCATGACCTATGTAAAAAAACCCCTGGCGGTCTTCGAACTGGACTTTGAGGAAAATCTGCGGATCGTGCGCCAGTGCGTCAAATACGGCACCCGTATCATCTTCCCCTCCACCTCCGAAGTCTATGGTATGTGCGCCGACCCGGAATTCTTCGAGGACTTGAGCCCCCTGATCCTGGGCCCTATTCACAAGCAACGGTGGATCTATGCCTGTAGCAAGCAGCTGTTGGACCGGGTCATTTGGGCCTACGGCCAGGAAGGGAGCCTTAAATTCACCCTGTTCCGCCCCTTCAATTGGATCGGCCCCAAACTGGACGACCTCTACGCCGCCAAGGAAGGGAGCTCCCGGGTGGTGACCCAGTTCATCCTGAACCTTATCCAGCGGGAGCCCATCAGACTGGTGGACGGAGGTTTCCAGAAGCGCTGCTTTACCTATGTGGAAGACGGCATCGATGGCCTCATGACCATCATTGAGAACCCCGGAGACGTGGCGGACGGGCAGATTTTCAACATCGGCAATCCAGCCAACGAAGCCTCGGTGAAAGAGTTGGCCCACCTCCTCCGGGACCTCTTTCGCCAGCATCCGGACCACGTGAGCGACGGGTCTTATTCGGAAATCGTGGAAACTTCGGCGGATTCTTATTACGGTAAGGGCTACCAGGACATCCTGACCCGCAAGCCTGCCATCGAGAAAGCCCGCAGCTTGTTGGGCTGGGAGCCTAAGACCGACCTGGAAACGTCCCTTAAGATTACCCTGGACGCCTTCCTGGAAGAGGCTAGAGAGAACCAGGGAGAGTTTTAGAGTATTTTCGGAGACGGGGGCGAAAACCTAGTGTCGTGTCCCGTAGATACCTTTCATTAATTCAGGACCTCGAAACTCCCCCTCCCCTGGTGGGAGGGGGTTGGGGGGAGGGGGAATAAGGTGACATGATCGCGTAGTTATTCCACCCCCACCCTGACCCTCCCCCATCAAGGAGGAGGGAAATATAAGGTCCGGACAGGGCAATATTTTTGTAATCTATATCCGGGACACGACACTAGGAGCCCTGCTCTCCCACTTTCATAGGGAAGATGTTTTTCCATTGCAATTAGCGCTAAAAGTCGACGTGGACACCCTGGACGGGCTGACTGCAGGCGTGCCTGCCCTTCTCGAGATCCTTGCGGCGCAGGGCATCACGGCCTCGTTCTTCGTGGCCCTGGGGCCGGACAACTCCGGGAAGGCCGTCTTCCGGGTGTTCCGCCAGCAGGGCTTTTTGGAAAAAATGCTACGCACCCGGGCTCCTTCGGTTTACGGTTTCCGCACCATGTTGTACGGCACCTTCCTGCCGGCGCCCCTTATCGGCCGGGCTGCCCCTGACATCTTGCCTCGCCTGCGGGCCGCCGGCCACGAAGTGGGGTTGCACGGCTTTGACCACGTGCGCTGGCACGATCGCCTTCTGGCCATGGACCGGGAAGAAGTGGACCAGGAGATCCATCAGGCCCAGGCCACGTATGGTAATGTTTTGGGGACCCCGGCCTCCTCCTTTGCCGCGCCAGGCTGGCAGGCCAGCCAGCCTAGCCGGGCGGCCCTGGCCGCAGCCGGACTGCTTTACGCCAGTGACACCCGGGGAACTCAGCCTTTCTTTCCCCGGTTCGGTGAGTGGGTGAGCCCCTTATTGGAGATCCCGACGACCCTTCCCACCCTGGACGAGCTCTTGGGATTCAACGGCTGTAAGGTGGAAGATTTCTACGCCCTGATCCTCGCCCGCCTGGAAAACGGCAGACCGCAAGTCCTCACGCTCCACGCCGAGCTGGAAGGTGGACCTTTTCGGGAGGCTTTTGCCCGCTTCCTGGAGCTGGGTCTGGCCCGGGGCGTGACCTTCTTTCGCCTGGCGGACTGGGCCCAGGAACTCCTCAAACGGCCTCAGGACATTCCCCTTGCTCCGGTCTACCAGGGACGCCTTCCCGGCCGGGCCGGCACGGTCTCCCGACAGGGGTTTCCGGAGGGCCGGATATGAGGGTGGCTGCCATCATCGCCGCTGCCGGCCTGGGCCGGCGCATGCAGCAGGACCTCCCCAAGGCCTACCTCTACCTGGTGGGGAAACCCATCCTGATACACACCCTGGAAATCTTCGAGATGGTCCCTGAGGTGCATGAGGTTCTGGTGGTGGTACACCCGGAGGACCTGGAGTTTTGTCAGGAGGAGATCATTGACCCCTATCCCTTGAAAAAGGTGCTGCGCCTGGTGCCGGGGGGCAAGGAACGCCAGGACAGCGTTTACCATGCCCTGAAAGTCCTCAGAAAAGAATCGGAAGACCTTGACGTCATCCTGGTCCATGATGGCGTGCGGCCCCTGGTGGCCCCGGCGCAGGTGAGCCAGGTCGTCGCTGCGGCCCGGCGATTCGGCGGCGCTGTTCTGGGGATTCCCTGCCAGGACACGCTCAAGCGAGTAAACCCCACAGGGGAAGTGGTTGACACCGTGGATCGCCGGGAACTCTGGCAAGTCCAGACCCCTCAGGCTTTTCAGGCGGCTCTCCTTTGGCAGGCTTACCGGCAAGCCATGGATCAGAAATTTTATGCCACCGACGAGGCGGCCCTGGTGGAAGCTTTGGGAAAGCCAGTGGTAGTGGTCCCAGGTTCTTCTTTGAACCTGAAGATCACCACCCCGGACGACCTGAAAATGGCAGAGGCCTTGCTGACTTTCAGACAAACACTATGATGCGCATCGGCTTTGGTTACGACGCCCACCGGTTGGCCCCCGGACGCCCCCTCATCCTGGGGGGCGTGGAGATTCCGCACCCCTTGGGGCTGAGCGGCCACTCCGACGCCGACGTCCTGACCCACGCCCTGGGGGACGCCCTGCTGGGCGCCGTGGCCGCAGGGGACCTGGGGCGCCACTTTCCGGACAACGACCCGGCCTACCAGGGCATCTCCAGCTTGATTCTCCTGGAGCGTATCGTCGCGGTGGTGCAATCACGGGGGTTTCAGCCGGTAAATGCCGACATCACGGTGGTGGCGGAACAGCCCCGATTGGCTCCCCATATACCCCGGATGATCGACCATCTCGCCCCCATCCTGGGCCTGGCCCCGGAAGCGCTCAGCATCAAGGCCACCAGCACCGAGAAGATGGGCTTTGCCGGCCGGGAAGAAGGCATCGCCGCTTATGCCGTGGTCCTCGTGGCCACGGTGGGCTAAGGAAGCTATGACCGGGAAAGCCAAACCCCTTGCCATTCCCTCCCGCACCGACTGCCTGGTCCTCATGGAGGATTACGGCATGTTACCTCACATCCAGGAGCATTCCTTCCTGGTGACGGAGGTGGCCCTGCGGGTGGGAACCTCCCTGGTGGAAGCTGGTTTTCCCCTGCATCTTGACCTCATCGAGGCGGGGAGTCTGCTCCATGACCTGGGCAAGACCCCCTGCCTGGGCACCGCCCTGAACCACGCCGAGTGGGGCGCGCAGGCCTTGCACGCCGCCGGCTATCCGGAAGTGGCCCAAGTGGTACGGGAACATATCATTCTCCAGTCCGATGGGGAGGATCCCCGCTTTAGAAGGGAAACGGAAGTAGTCCACTACGCCGACAAGCGGGTACTGCATACCCAAGTGGTGACGCTGACGGATCGTTTTGCTGACCTCAAGAAACGCTATGGCAAAAGCGAGGAGGCTCAGCGTCGCCTCGCCGCCCTGGAAGAGAAAGCCCGGGGGCTGGAAACCAAGCTATTTGCCCACCTGGGCCTCAATCCTTCGGACCTGCTACAACTCAATCATACCAGGAGGAAACTATGACCAAGCTGCGCCTTGCCCTCATTGCCGGGGGCAAATCCGCCGAGAGGGACGTCTCTTTGAAAAGCGGGGAACAAGTCTATCAGGCCATAGATAAAAACAAATATGACATTCGCCGTTACGACCCCAGGGATGACCTGGATCGTTTGGTGCGGGACGCCCCGGAACTTGATGTGGCCCTGGTGATCATGCACGGCCGGGGAGGAGAAGATGGCACTCTCCAGGGCATGCTGGATCTTCTGGGCATTCCCTACCAGGGGTCAGGGGTGTTGGGGAGCGCCCTGGGGATGAACAAGGAACTGAGCAAAATTCTCTATCAACAGGCCGGCCTGACAGTAAGCAAATCCTGGTTTTTTAGCAGGGACGAGGCCCCGTCCCCCCGGGAAATCGAAGCCCGGCTGGGCCTCCCCGTAGTTATCAAACCGGTGAACGAAGGCTCCAGTATCGGGGTCACTAAGGCCCGCAGCTTGGCAGAACTGGAGAAAGGCCTGGAGGCAGCCTTTCCCTACGACCACCGTATCCTGGTGGAGGAGTTCCTGGAGGGTGTGGAGGTCACCGGAGGAGTCCTGGGGAATGCCAACCTCACCGCCCTTCCTCTGGTGGAGATCATTCCTTCGGACCAGTACGACTTTTTTGATTACGAGGCTAAGTACAAACCGGGGGCGTCCACGGAGATTTGCCCGGCCCGGGTGGACGAGGAAATCACCAAGAAAGCCCAGGAAGCTGCCCTCACGGCCCACCGGGCCTTGCAGTGCCGGGGCTACAGCCGCACCGACATGATCATTCGGGACGGGGAAATCTATGTGCTGGAGACCAACACCATTCCGGGCATGACCGCCACCAGCCTCTTTCCCCAGGCGGCCCAGGCCATGGGGCTGGCATTTCCCCAACTCCTGGACAGGCTCATTGAATTGGCCCTGGAAAAGGATTGATGGAGAATTTAAGCTGTGAGGGGCCGACCCAAGTGTCGGCCCCAGAGGCGGGGGCATTCTCCCGTACGCCCTGTCGTTTGTTCCCCCCTCAGTGCCGGCAATATGGGTTGGTGATGGTGTCGTGTCACTGGTATAGATTACAAAAATATTGCCCTGTCCGGACCTTATATTTCCCTCCCCCTTGATGGGGGAGGGTTAGGGTGGGGGTGAAAAAAATACTAGCAATTTATATAGGTTAGACAAAAGAAATTCCCCCTCCCCCAACCCCCTCCCACCTCGGGAGGGGGAGTTAAACCCAGAAATCTTTTGAAAGAGAAACCCGGGACATGACACTAGAGCTGGACCCCATAACTCCTGGATTCCCCCCCACTTCCTCACGCCTCCCGGATGTCCTGAAGCACCCAGCCGCTCTGGCCCCGGGGCCGTTCGAGATCCCAGTACTCCTGGAAAGTTGCGGGGTACGCCATACTCCCCAGCAGGAGCTTGCCACTCGTTTTATCTAACACGTAGTCCAAGAGCCGGCCCCGGAAGCACACAGTGATATTTTCTTTGCCGTCGTTGACACCCGCGGCGGTAACCGTAATCTTCTCCAGGGCGAGTTCCTCCAGGTAGCTGCTTTCCTCCCGGAGGGACATGATCTTCAGGCCCATCTGGAGGTACTCTAAAAGACTTTCCTTTACCCTGCCGTTGAGGCCGTTCACCTCCTCCCGGTTCCAGGCAGAATATAAATCCAAAAGCAGCAGGCGGATCTCCTCCCCGAAAGCTTGGAGGTCAAAGTCCTGGTCAACCTCCTGGATGGCGGCCAATCCTGTCATGGCCTCCTCTGTTATGGTTAATGGGGGCGGCGCCTCATTCCCCAGCCTCAAAAACCCCGGACGCGCCCCCGCCTCTGCGGGCCTGTCGCCTCCTGTCAGTCTCCGGTAAAGTCGACACCCCAGGTAGTAGAGGGCCACCAACGCCAGGATATCCAGGAGACCCGGGGGCCACAGCCCTTCTTGCCAGACATGACTCAAAGGATAACCGAAGACGTAATGACAGAGGAGGGAACCCAGGAAGCCCCCGGTAAGCCAATGGAGATTCAGAAGCTGGCTGGATGAGGAGGTGTGGGGGGCGGCGCCTGGCGCCCGGGCTTGAGACGTGGGTGAAACCTGACGCGCCGCCAGGATATAAGACTTAGACGGGGTAGTCGACTTGACCCTGCTGGCTTCCTCAAGACGGACCGGCGCCTGAGCGCCCCCCCGGCTCCATCCCGGGCCGGACAGGCACACCCCCAGGCAGATGAGGCCGGCCAACAGACTGGCCTTGATAAGGTCTGGCCGGCAAGGCATCGCAATCCTGCCGAAAAAAAGAATGGATTAAGAACTTCGAAGTTCTCTCCTTACTTATCGGTTGTCAGGGTCACGCGCTTAAACCGTCTTTTGCCGACTTGCAATAAAAACGACTGACCGGCTTGAATTTCAGCGTTGACCTCGGTAAGTTTTTCCCCGTCCACCTGGACACCGCCCTGGCTCATGAGTCTCTTGCCCTCTGAGGTACTGGCGGCCAGACCAGCCTCCACCAACACTTTGGGAAGCCACACCCGGTCTGTGGCCACCGTCAGGACCACCTCTTCGATCTCCTCGGGCAAACCCCCTTCCCGAAAGATGTGGGCAAACTCCCGGGCCGCAGCTTCGGCCGCCGCGGCCCCGTGGTAACGGGCCGTGATCTCCCTGGCCAGTTCCTCCTTGGCATCCCGGGGATGCTTGGCGCTGCTCTCCAGATTACGAGCCAGTTTGTCGAGGTCGGTGGGGCTGATGTCACTCAGAAGTTCATAATACCGCAGCATCAGACTGTCCGGCACGGACATCATTTTGCCAAACATTTCCCCAGGCGGCTCGTCTATGCCTACATAGTTCCCCAGGGATTTGCTCATCTTCTGCACCCCGTCCAGGCCTTCCAGGAGCGGCAGGGTAATAACTACCTGGGGCTCCTGGCCGTACTCCCGCTGAATGTCCCGACCCACCAGGAGGTTGAATTTCTGGTCCGTGCCTCCCAGCTCCACGTCGGCCTCTAAAGCCACCGAATCATAGGCCTGGATGAGGGGATAGAGAAACTCGTGGATGGCGATGGGAGTCTGGGCCACCTGGCGCTTGTGAAAGTCGTCCCGCTCCAGCATACGGGCCACCGTGTGCCGGGCCGCCAGCCGTATGAGGTCCTGGGCCAGCATGGGTTTCATCCAGCGGCTGTTAAAGTCGATGACGGTCCGCTCCGGGTCCAGCACCTTGAAGATCTGGCGCTCGTAAGTGGCGGCGTTAGCCTTGACTTCGTCTTCTGTCAAAGGTGGCCGGGTCTCGCTTTTGCCGCTCGGATCGCCGATGAGCCCCGTGAAGTCTCCGATGAGAAAAATCACCTGGTGCCCCAAGTCCTGGAAATGCTTGAGCTTCTGGATGAGCACCGTGTGCCCCAGGTGCAGGTCCGGCGCCGTGGGATCAAACCCGGCCTTGACCCGGAGGGGTTTTCCTGTTGATAGAGATTTCTCCAGCCGCTCCTTGAGTTCTTCTTCCCGAATGATTTCCTGACAACCCTTTTGAATAAGAGCCATCTGCTCTGCAACCGATTTCACCGATGTTCTCCGTTTTGTATTTGGTAGTGGGGGATGGGGGAGGGCGAGGGAGCCTTGGTCCCCCGGCCCTCCCCCCGCATTCGTTGTCTTACTCAAACCCCAGCCAGCGGACTTCCCGGTCTTTGCGGGGTGGGACCGGGGGTTCCTTGGTGGAGTAGCCGATGGGGGTCATGGCCAGAAAGTGCTGTTCGGGCTTGCCCAGGTAATTCAGGAGTTCCTTGGCCACAAAATTGGGGCCGGTCATCCAGCAGGTGCCCAAACCCTCGGCGTGGGCCGCCAGGAGGAGGTTTTGCATGAGAGCCGCGCCGGACTGGATAAAAGCCTCCATCATGCCGGGGTCCTCAAGTTTTTGGATGGTGACCGCGATGACCACCGGCGCACCCCCCAAGTCCTTAAAGAACTTGATCACCATTTCCTGGCCCTTTTCCGGGACCTGGGCCGCCTTGAGGATAGGAATCATATGCGCGATGCAGTGGGCCGCCCGCTCCACGAACTCGTCCCGGAAGCGCCCGGCCAGCACCGTAATTTCCCAGGGCTGGGCGTTGGTGCCTGACGGAGCCCACAGAGCGGCGTTAATTACTTTCTCCAGAACCTCCCGGGGCGGCAACTCGTGTTTAAAAAACCGGTGGCTGCGCCGGTTCATGATAGCTTCAAACAGGTCCATATTCCCTCCTTTTTTTATTGTGGGAGAGGGGGCCAGGGGTCGCAAACCCCTGCCCCCTCTCCCACACCCTCTCCCCCAACCCCTTGAGGGGTTAAAATGGGCTGGAGAAGTCGGGGCTATCGGCCCCGCCTTCTCCAGCCACCTTAAGCGGGTTGGGAGGGGGGTGTGGGGGGAGGGCAGGGACCTCAGGTCCCTGGCCCTCCCCCCGCAAACAAAGCTTTCTATACCAGGCTGCCTCAGCGACTTTCCCCCGCTTCTCGCAGCCCTGAGCGTAGATGCGACACTTCTCGGCCAGGGTGCGTTGTGCTGCTTTCCGGTAGAGGGGAGGAAGCTCCGGCTCCTTCAACAGCTTTATGAGGGCCTGGATACGGAAGCGGTCCAGACCCCATTGGCGGGAAAGCTGGTCGGGGTGGCCGCCCCGTTTGATCACCAGGGGTTCCGGCACCAGGCCCACCGGGTAGCACCAGGCGATCCGCAGCCAGAGGTCATAGTCCTCCGCGGCGGGCAGGGTCTCATCAAAACCCTGCATGGCCCCGAACAGCCCCCGGTGAACCATGACTGCGGAGGGGCTCACCGAGCAGCGTTCCAGGGACTGAAGAAAAATGTCGCCTCCCACTTTCCGGTGGGTTTCCGGGGGATTCACCCGCACCCCGTTTCTCATCCAGATCTCTTCGGTCTGGCAGATGAGGAGGTCTGGGTGGGCTCTCAGATAGTCCAGTTGCCGGGCCAGCTTGTCGGGCAACCACAGGTCGTCCGAGTCCAAAAAGGCCAACCATTCTCCCCGGGCCGCACCAGCCCCCAGGTTGCGCGCCGCGCTCACTCCCCGACGCTCTTCGCGGCGGAGCACTTTCCCTTGACCCCGAAACGCAACCAGGGCCTCCAGGGTGGCATCGGTGCTGCCGTCGTCCACCACGATAAGTTCAAAGTCCTGGTATGCCTGAGTCAAAACCGAAGCCGCCGCCTCCGTCACCCAGGCGGCCCGGTTATAGGTGGGAATAATGACGCTGACCAGAGGCACAGTATACAAAGGGTATCAAAACATTAAGAAAATTCAAAGTGAATCAATCTTTGTCGTATGTCCCGCCAAAGGACCGCAAGATGTTTTTGGGGAATCATTACCTGCAAAGATTTTTTTCTAAAGGCTGATCTAGAATTGTGTCTCGGGTAAAGATTACAAAATTATTGCCCTTGCCGGACCTCATATTTCCCTCCCCCTCGATGGGGGAGGGTCTGGGTGGGGGTGGAAAAACTGCTAGATTTCAATGACTATATCCCCCTCCCCCCAACCCCCTCCCACCATGGGGAGGGGGAGTTGCGAGGGCCTGAATTAATGAAAGGTATTTTCGGGACACGACACCAGGCATTGTCCCAAAATGAGGGGTTACCTGCAATTGAGCTACTGAAATTCACCGTCTTACATAAGGGAGGTGCTTGGTATGGGAGAATTTCTGTGGTAAATTCTACTATTCTGAAAAACCTTGTCGATCAGGAGCGGTTTATGGAAGCCCGCTACCCACCGCGCCGGGTGGAGGCCAAGTGGCAAAAAATTTGGCAGGAGACCCGCCTTTTTGACGCCACCGAAGACCCGGCGCGGCCCAAATATTACGTCCTGGAGATGTTCCCTTACCCTTCAGGCCGCATCCACATGGGCCATGTGCGGAACTACACCATCGGCGACGTGGTGGCCCGCTACAAGTGGATGCAGGGCTATAACGTGCTGCACCCCATGGGCTGGGACGCCTTTGGCCTCCCCGCCGAAAACGCCGCGTTGAAAGCCGGTATCCACCCGGCCCGCTGGACTTACGACAACATCGACTACATGCGGGGACAACTACAGGCTTTGGGCTATAGCTATGACTGGCGCCGGGAGTTGGCCACCTGCGACCCTGATTACTACCGCTGGGAACAGCTCGTTTTCATCAAGATGTTCAAGCAGGGCCTGGCCTTCAAAAAGACTGCGGCAGTAAACTGGTGTCCCCAATGCCAGACGGTCCTGGCCAACGAGCAGGTGGAGGACGGTGGCTGCTGGCGCTGCGACAGCGAGGTGGTCCTGAAAGAGCTGGAGCAGTGGTTCTTCAAAATCACCGCCTATGCCGAAGAGCTCCTGAGCGACCTGGACCGCCTGAGCCACTGGCCGGAGCGGGTGCTTACCATGCAGCGGAACTGGATCGGCAAATCCACCGGGGCTCACATACATTTTCCCGTGGTGGGGGAGGCCGAACCCCTCACCGTATTCACCACCCGTCAGGACACTCTGTGGGGGGCCACCTTCATGAGCCTGGCCCCGGAGCACCCCCTAGCCCTGACCCTGGCCCAGGGAACTTCCCAGGAAGAGGAGGTGCGCCGGTTTGTTAACCACTGGCGGGCCGTGGACAAAAGCCGGGGAGCTTTAGAGGAGATCACCAAGGAGGGGGTGTTCACCGGCCGCTTCTGTACAAACCCTGTCACCGGTTGGGAAATGCCCATTTTTGTGGCCAATTTCGTGCTCATGGAGTACGGCACCGGCGCGGTCATGGCGGTGCCGGCCCACGACCAGCGGGATTTTGAGTTCGCCCAGAAGTACAGCCAGCAGGTGAAAGTAGTGATCCAACCGCCGGGGGAAGAGCTTCAGGACAAAACTCTGACCGCGGCTTATGAAGACGAAGGTGTCCTGGTGGACTCCGGCCCTTTTAGCGGTATGGAGAGCAGCCCGGCCCGGGAAGCCATCGCCGCCTATCTGGCCGAACATGGCCTGGGGGCCCCGGCAGAACAATACCGCCTGCGGGATTGGGGCATCTCCCGGCAACGTTACTGGGGAGCGCCCATCCCGATTATCTACTGTGATTCCTGCGGCACGGTGCCGGTCCCCGAACCAGACCTGCCCGTGGTCCTGCCCCTGGACGTGGAGACCCGGCACGTGGGCGCCTCCCCCCTGGGTGAATTAGAGTCTTTTTGGCAGGTCCCCTGCCCCGCCTGCGGCGGCCCGGGCCGCCGGGAAGTGGACACCATGGACACCTTTGTAGAGTCCTCCTGGTACTTCCTGCGTTTCGCCTGCCCTGATTTCGACCAGGGCATCCTGGACCCCCTCCGGGTGAACTACTGGTCCCCGGTGGATCAGTACATCGGCGGTATCGAACACGCGGTGCTGCACCTGCTGTATGCCCGCTTTTTCACCAAAGTGCTCAGGGACCTGGGTTACGTAAGCCTGGCTGAACCCTTCGAACGGCTTCTCACCCAGGGCATGGTCCTCAAAGACGGGGCCAAGATGGCCAAGTCCAAGGGCAATGTGGTGGACCCCAACGACATGATCGAAAGCTACGGCACCGATACCACCCGTCTCTTTCTGCTCTTTGCGGCCCCTCCGGAGAGGGACCTGGAGTGGAGCGATCAGGGGGTGGCCGGGGCTCACCGTTTCCTGCACCGGATCTGGAATCTGACCCACACCATCCTGCCCGATATAGAGGGTGTGGCAGCTTACCAGGGCGCTGGCGCGGACCTTCGTCCTGAGTTCTTTGATTTCCGCCGCAAGGTGCACCAGACCATCCAGAAGGTAACCGACGACATCGAGGAGCGCTTCCACTTCAACACCGCCATCGCCGCGGTGATGGAACTGGTGAACGCCTTTTACCAGACTTTGGAGACCCTGCCCCGGGAAGACCTCACCTTTCGGGTCTGGCGGGAGGCCCTGGAAGCCGTGGTGAAATTGCTCAACCCCATGGTGCCCCATATCGCTGAAGAACTCTGGCAGGAGTTGGGTTACAACACCTCACTCCAGCTCCAACCCTGGCCCGAAGCCCAACCCGAGGCCCTGGTGGAGGCCAGCTTCACCCTGGTGGTGCAGGTGAACGGCAAGGTCAGGGGTAAAATTGAGGCGCCCGCCAATGCCACGGAGGCTCAGCTCAAAGAACTGGCATTGCTCAACCCGGCAGTGCAAAAGTGGGTTCAAGGCGAACCCAAGCGGGTGGTTTTGGCGAGAGGGAAACTGGTTAACATTGTCACCTGAGCGCCAGATGGAGACGGTTGTCCATAAGAAGGAATAGATATGAAGAACGAGATAAAAGATAATAGCAAGATTGTTATATGTGCTATGGTCTGCGTTATCCTTATTATATTCGGAATACTCTTTTGGCCGACACTCTATCGTTACGACAAAATAAAATATAGAGAATCAACGCTTCCCATTAGAATTAATCGTATAACTGGATACACAAAGATCCTACACCCTGAAGGCTGGAGGCAAGTAAATTCTGAGAGTAAAGCAATACCTAATGAAGAAAAGGATAAAATAAGCCTTATATTTGAAGACATTGTTGAGAAAAAACTCGACATGAATCATAAAAGCACTTTTGATTTCGATATCTATAACGGTAGTAGTTGGATGATAAATAAGATTAGATTGTCCATTGTGGCAAAGGATAAAGAAGAGAAAAAGGTGTTCCAGAGATTATATGATGTTTTTGTTAATATACCACCATTTTCTGCTCATTCTTGTTCTATGAAGATAACGGTAAGACCTTCGCCTCATTTTAATCCCTATGGCATTCTTCTCAGAAATCCCGAAGAATGGGCTGATGAGGAGGTGCTTAGGGATAAGGATCTTTATAAGGAGATAACCATTAAAGAGGCTTTTGGTTACAAGGCTGAATAAAGAAATGAAAAACATGGATATGGCATATGGCCTTAAATATAAACATTCCAGCATTACTATGGAAAAAGTTTAGACCTTTGCGAAAATTATTTAATCAACCGGAAAGAGGCCTTAGTAAAAAAATTCTTTGTGGTGCAGGCACCCTCGCCTTCAAAATAAAGACGGTAGCGCCAATTATACATGATTTTCGTAAAGGTCTTAAGTTGGTTACCATTTTTCTATTGTCGTTGGCTTGTACCTCCTTTCTATCTCTGGCCAACTGCGGCTACCGCCCCGTGGGGCGCGGCGTGGTCACTACCAGGAGTGCGCGACCCACCCTGGCCATCCCTCTCTTTGCCAACCGTTCCACCGAGATAGGCCTGGAGTCCCTCTTCGCTAACAGCTTCATTGAAACCTTTGGACAGAGCCCGGCTTTGCGTCTCACCACCCTTCCGGAAAACGCCGACCTGGTCCTGGAAGGCAAGATCTCTTCAGTGGCTTTCTCCTCGGTGGCTTACTTCAACATCAACCAGTCCCTGGTGCGCCGCATTACCATCCGGGTCGAGTTACAGTTAACCCGCCGGAGCACGGGCAAAGTGGTCTGGAAGGATCTCGGCATCGTCCAGGAAGACTATGTCGTCGACCAGACCTACCAGGAGGGTGAAGCCTTAAAAGACATGGGCGTCCGCCGGGGTGCAGTCACCCTGGCCAAGAAGATGCTGGACAAGGTTTTGCTGGTGCTTTAAGACCATTGCTTAAACAGTATTCTCACCCTTCGTACAGTTAGGTTTTCCATGTCCCACCCCCTCTTGGAACGCCACCTGGAACGCCGGAGTTTACGGCCCCTCTATCTCTTTTTCGGCGAAGAAGAATTTCTGGTGGAGCGGGCCCTCCGGCGCCTGGAAAAGGCCTTGGCCGAGGAGTCCGGAGAGGCGGTGCTCCGGGTGGTGCGGGAAGCCCCCGAAGTGAGTCTGGACGAATTTTTCGCCCAGGCCCGCCTGGCCACCTTATGGGGCTCCGGCCAGCTTCTCGTCCTGCGCCGGGCGGAAACTTATCCAGCCAAGACCCTGAGCGCTGTGGGTGCTTACCTGGACCACCCCGCGCCCCGCAGCCTGGTTGTCTTGACCGCCCCGAGCCTGAAGGCCCGGGAAGTCGAAAAGCATGCCGTCTTCGGGCGCCTGCATCGGGACCAAGCCGCGCTGGGGTTTTTCCGCCTCCGGGAGGGGGAGCTCCTCCCCTGGCTGGCCCAGGAGGCCAAGCGCTTGGGGAAGACTCTTTCTCCGGCCGCGGCTCAACGCCTGGTGGAGGTGGTGGGGGACAACCTGGCCGAACTCCACCAGGAGCTCAACAAGCTGGCCCTCTATGCCGGCGCCGAAGCCACCCTCACTCCCCAGCAGGTGAGCCGGCTCGCCAGCCACAGTCGCAGCTATAACATTTTTGCCCTGGTAGAGGCCCTGGGGGAGCCTGCAGTGCACCGGCGCCTGGCCGCCCTGGACCACCTCCTCGACTTAGGGGAACCCCCGGCCCGCATCCTTACTATGCTGGCCCGGCAACTGCGCCTTCTCATCCGCTATAAGGAAACTGCGCCCCAGACCTCGGCAGCAGACCTGTCCAAAAAACTCAGACTGCCTCCAGGAATCATTAAACGCCTGGGTCAACAGGCTCAGAGCTTTTCCCTCAACGCCCTCAGGTCCCACCTGGAGATCCTCCATCAAGCCGACCTTTCCCTCAAGACCAGCACCGCCAACCCCCGGATCTGGCTGGAATGGACCCTTATCAACCTGGGGCCCGGGTAGGAGAAATTTGTAGGGGAGGGGGCTAAGGTCCCTGGCCTCCAGCCATACCCCCCTCCCAACCTTTTAAGATGATTAAGATGATCTAGATGTAGGGGCTTGATTCATCAAGCCCTAAGGGCGCCATGAATTGCGCCCCTACGAGATGGAGGTAGTCTGTGACCTTGGTAGCACGGGCTTCCAGCCCGTGGGAACCCCCCTCCCCCACAATCACCACGTAAGCCAAAACCTCAAAGGAGGTCTGGCGCTTGGCGAGGTATATGGTAAAATAATATGTTAGGTAAAGTTATGTATTACAGTCGTCTCCTCATCCCCACCCTGAAGGAAATTCCGGCCGAGGCCGAAGCCGCCTCCCACATTTTGCTGTTCCGAGCCGGCATGATCCGCAAGCTGGCCTCAGGGATTTACGATTACCTACCCCTGGGCTTAAGAGTTTTGCGCAAGGTGGAAAACATCGTCCGGGAGGAGATGAACCGGGCTGGGGCCCAGGAGGTCCTCCTTCCTGCGGTGCAACCCGCCGAGTTGTGGCAGGAGTCGGGCCGCTGGCAGGTCTATGGCAAGGAACTCCTGCGCTTCAAGGACCGTCACGGCCGGGACTGCTGCTTCGGCCCCACCCATGAAGAGGTGATCACTGACCTGGTGCGCCGGGAAGTGCACTCCTACCGGCAGCTTCCACTGAACCTCTATCAGATCCAGGTGAAGTTTCGAGATGAAATCCGGCCCCGCTTCGGGCTCATCCGAGGCCGGGAGTTCATTATGAAGGACGCCTACAGCTTCGACGTGGACGAAACCGGGGCAGAGCAAACGTATGGGGCCATGTACGAAGCCTACAGTCGCATTTTCAGCCGCTGCGGCCTCACCTTCAGGTCGGTGGAGGCGGACACCGGCCCCATCGGAGGAAGCTTCTCCCACGAGTTCATGGTCCTGGCGGACACCGGGGAGGACCTCCTGGCTTCTTGCACTTCTTGTGCCTACGCTGCCAACCTGGAAAAGGCAGAAGTCCAGCCCCCTGACGGTAACCCCGGCACGATGCCGGCGGGCGCTCCCAGTCTGGTGGCCACCCCCGGGGTGCGCACCGTGGAAGAGGTGGCGGCCTTCCTCAAGGTGCAGCCCCAAGATATCGTTAAAACATTGATCTACGAAACTGACCAGGGCCCGGTGGCCGTACTCATTCGGGGCGACCATGAAGTGAACGAGGTCAAGGTGAAAAATCTCCTGGGCGTTCCCGACCTCCTCCTGGCCGGTCCTGCCAGGGTCAAGGAGCTTGCCGGCGCCGAAGTGGGCTTCGCCGGACCCCTGGGCCTTTCTATCCCCATTTACGCTGACCAGGCCGTGGCGGCGCTCCCCGCCATGGTCACCGGGGCCAATAAAGACGACCACCACCTCACCGGGGTGCACCCCCACAGAGACCTTCAGTTCACCCGGGTAGCGGATTTGCGCCAAGTGACGGAGCGGGACCCTTGCCCCCGCTGCGGCGCAACCTTAACTTTGTTAAAGGGCATCGAAGTGGGGCACATCTTCAAACTCGGTCTCAAATACTCCAAGGCCTTGAACGCCAAGTTCCTTGATGCCGAGGGGATGGAACAGTTTATTTTCATGGGGTGCTACGGCATCGGGGTGAGCCGCATCGTGGCGGCGGCCATTGAACAGGGTCATGACACGGACGGCATTATTTGGCCCATGGCCCTGGCCCCTTTTCAGGTGGGTCTCGTCCCCATCAGCATGAACGATCAGGCCACCAGGGAGACGGTCAACCGACTGCACGACGAGATGGAGGCCGCCGGAATCGAAGTCCTCTTGGACGACCGGGACGAACGGCCGGGCGTCAAGTTTAAGGACATGGACCTCGTAGGCCTTCCGCTCAGGGTAGTGGTGGGCCCCAAGACCCTGGCCGCCGGCCAGGCCGAAGTGCGCCAGCGGCGCACCCGGAACCTGTCCCTGGTGGATCTGGACCGGCTCCTCCCCTTCATCAAAGACCTAATAGGCCGGGAATCCCATGAATAGAATCATCCGCCTCCAGGACATCGAAGAAGAAGTCCTCAAGCACCATCCCGAGGCGGACACCAGTACGATTCAGAAAGCCTATGTGTTCTCGGCCAAAGCCCACGAAGGCCAGATGCGCCTGTCTGGCGAGCCCTATCTGTCCCACCCCCTGGAAGTAGGTTATCTCCTGGCCCAGATGGGTCTCGGACCCATCACTGTGTCCTGCGGCCTCCTGCACGACACAGTGGAGGACACCACCACCAGCCTTGACGACCTGGACGAGTACTTTGGCGAAGAGGTCACCGACATCGTCAACGGGGTGACCAAGATCGGACAGCTCGTCTTCGGAAATAAAGCTACCCAGCAGGCCGAGTATATCCGCAAGATGCTCCTGTCCATGTCCCAGGACATCCGGGTCCTGCTGGTGAAGCTGGCCGACCGGGTCCACAACATGCGCACCCTGGGCCATATGGACAAGGTCCGGCGGAAACGCACCGCTCGGGAAACCTTAGACATTTACGCACCCCTGGCCGGCCGCCTGGGAATGTTCCGAGTCAAGGCGGAGCTTGAAGATCTGGCCTTCTTCTACCTGGAGCCCGAAGCTTACCAGCAGATTCAGGAAGGCCTGATCCTGAAAAAAGGCGAACGGGAGAAATACATCGAAGAGGTTTGCCAACTCCTCAGGGAGAAGCTGGCCGAGCATGGCCTGGAGGGCGAAGTGAGCGGCCGTCTGAAGCATTTTTACAGCATCTACCGCAAGCTCCAGGCCCAGCAGCTTTCTTTGGACGAACTCCATGACATCCTGGCCTTCCGCATCGTTCTCAACTCGGTGAGCGAGTGCTACGAAGCCTTAGGCGTGGTCAACAACCTCTTCCGGCCGGTGCCGGGACGCCTCAAAGATTACATCGGCATGCCCAAGGCCAACTTTTACCAGTCTATTCACTCTACGGTCATAGGTCCTTATGGCGAGCGCATGGAAGTGCAGCTTCGCACCCAGGAAATGCACTACATCGCCGAGGAAGGCATCGCGGCGCACTGGAGCTACAAGGAAAAGAAGCCTTTTAAGGAGAAAGACGCCCAGCGCTTCGCCTGGCTGCGGCAACTGGTGGACCTGCAGATGGAGCTGAAGACCCCGGAGGAATTCCTGGAAGGCATGCGCCTGGAGCTTTTTCCGGATGAGGTCTACGTTTTCACTCCCCAGGGCGAGGTCAAGGAACTGCCGCGGGGGGCTACCCCGGTGGACTTCGCCTATGCCATCCATACTGAGGTGGGAAACAAGTGTTCCGGGGCCAAGGTCAACGGTCGCATGGTGCCCCTCCGGTATGAGCTCCAAAACGGGGATACTGTGGAAATCACCACCAGCCCTAACCAGCATCCCAACCGGGATTGGCTGAAGTTCGTTAAGACGACCAAGGCCCGGCACAAGATCCGCCAGTGGCTTAAGGCCGTGGAACGGGAGCAGAGTATTGGTTTGGGAAAGGAACTCCTGGAGCGGGAACTCAGGAAGAGCGGCGCCAGCCTTCAGAAGCTCATGAAGGAGGGGGAAAATTTAAAGAAAGTGACCCAGGACCTCTCCTTCCTGCGGGTGGAGGATCTCCTCGAGGCCGTCGGCCACGGCAAGCTCTCCGCCGGACAGGTGGGTGGGCGCATCATGAAGACCATCTTTCCCGCCACTGAAGAGGAAGCGCCCTCGATCGAAGCGGAGGTGCGCCCTCCCAAGGAAGCCGGACCTATCCGGATCAAGGGGCTTCAGGACTTGCTGGTCCGGTTGGCCAGTTGCTGCCAGCCCATCCCGGGAGACGAAATTGTGGGCTATATCACCCGGGGCAAAGGGGTCACTATCCATCGCAGCGACTGCGGCTATTTAGCCCGCACCGAGTCTTTTCGACAAATTCCCGCGGAATGGGACGGCCGCCCCCAGGACCTTTACCCGGCCAATATCCAGGTGATCACTGTGGACAAGCCGGGGCTCCTGGCCGACATTTCCAGCGCCCTGAAATCTGCGGAGGTGAATGTCACCAAAGCCTCGGTGATGACCACTGCAGAACGTCGGGGTATCGCCAACTTTACGATCCAGGTGGCCGACCAGCAACACCTGGACCGGGTGTTTGCGGCTCTCAAGCGGTTAAAAGAAGTGATCTCCGTACGGCGGGTGACAACGTGAAGGGGAGGGGAATCATGTATGTGGGGAGAGGGCCAGGGAGCGAGGTCCCTTCACTCCCCCACCATACCAACCGGATCAAGCCGGCTTCACCACGTAGCCGGAGCGGAGGCAGCGGGTGCAGACCCGGATATATTGGACAGAGCCTTGCTGCAGGGCCCGGACCCGGCGCAGGTTGGGCTTCCAGCGCCGCTTGGTGTGGTTGTTGGCGTGGCTGACGTTGTTCCCCACCCGGGGCCGTTTGCCGCATATATCGCACGTGTAGGCCATAGTACTTATTCCTTTCTTCAAATTTGATTATTTTACTTAAACTTTGAAAAAAAGCAAAGCTATGCGAGAAAAAAATCTCTTACGTTCCTTCTGGGTCCTCTTTTTCCTGGCCATCTTCGTGGTGGGGGCGCCGGTGGAGGCCGCCGAGCTTCTTCCCTCTCAGGATGCCGCCCTCTTCTCTCATGCCGACCTGGGTCCGGTGGACACTTCTCCTAAACGCGTTACCGTGGAATTCTACGTCTCACCCTATCCGGAGCTTAACTCCTTCCACCGTCTTCTCCCCCAGGCGTGGCCCGGCGTGTATACCTTTTATGCCCGCATGGGAGTTCTTTTGGAAATGGTTCCAGGACAACCTGAGCCTGGCTCCTTAGCACCAAGAAAGCGCCTGCGCTTCGAGGCCTTGAACCACAAGGAGTGGATGATCCGCACCTGCAAGGCTTTTCAGGTGACGCCGCTCTTCCGCTCCCGCTTTATGGCTTTTTGCCAGAACAAATATGCCTTCGCGCACCCGCACCTGTCCACCATCCACCTCGACTTCGATCGCTTCCAGAAAGATATCTTAAGTGACCGGCCGGGAGAAACCAAGACTAACCCGGAGAGGCTGACCAACCTCATTATCCATGAACTGGGCCACCTCTTCGGCCTTTACCACGCCCACGAATTTGTCAACGATCCTGTCCAGGATTTTTTGCCTGACGGGGAGACATCCAACTTCATGAGCCACTTTTTGACGGAACCCCGGGGTTTGGGTTTTGTGGAATTTCAAAAGCGCTTGGTGCACAGTTACCTGAGTGGTGGGAAAGTTTTTCAGCAGCTTCGCCAGGTGGATTTCGACCCCTTGCGCTACCTGGAACTTCTGAAATTGCATAATAATTACCAGGAGCCTAAATCGAAGTAAGAAGGGGTCGACCTGACGGATCACTCGGTGCCGATGAAAAAAGGCCGGAAATCCGTTTCCGGTCGCTTTTGCGCCCTTGCCAGGACTTTCAGCATCCTTTCCTGGTCTTCCGGCAAGTTCCCCGACACATTCAGGTAATTGGTGTAATGGTCGCTCTCCACCCGGACCGCGGCCGTGATGCCCTGAAGGAGAGCTGCAGTTTCAGCGAGGACCTGGTGGGGGGTGAGCATGCGGAAACGCCCGGCTACAACATCCTCTAACAGGGGCGTGTTGACCTTGGGGACGAAGGTGCGCAGGCGTAGAACCTGCGGAGGCGCCTCATTGACGAGGATCGCAGTATTCCGGGCGTGGGCCGCGGTGTCCTCCTGACCACCGATGCCGAGGATGACATACGCGTTGAGTTCAACCCCCGCTTCCCGCAACACCCCAGCCGCCTGGGCATGCACAGCCCGGGTGGCGCCTTTGTTGATGGCGGCCAGTATCTCATCATTGCCGCTCTCCCAGCCCACGTGAATGCGCTTGAGCCCCGCAGCGGCCAGGAGGCGCAGCCCCTTGAGCCCCTTTTTTAGGACAAACTGCGAGGAACCGTACACCGTAATACGCTCGAGATGGGGGAACAGGTCATGGGCGTAGCGGCAAACCTCTGCCAGGGCCTCGGTGGGCATGGCAATGGTGTTTCCCGCGGGGAAAAAGACCGTGCGCACCCCATTCCCATAAAGGCGGGCCGCTTCCTCCAGATCCTCTTTAATCTCCTGGACCGGCCGCACCTTAAAGCGCGTTTTTTTATAAACCAGACAAAAGGTGCAGCGGTTGTGGGGGCAGCCCACCGTGGCCTGAATCAACAGGCTGCGAGCCTCACTGGGAGGCCGATAAATGGGACCCTCATACTGCATGAAAGCGATTGACTCTTACATCCATTGATCTGTTTTTGGCATGAAAAAAATAATCGGTTACATTAAATTCAGCCTAGCGCAACTCCTGAATGTTATAGGAGATGGCCCGCCGGGGGGCCAGTGATCCCGCTGTAAGCCACCCGAGACTCGCTGCACCATAACGGCGTGGTCCTGAAAAATCTCCTGGATCAACTTCTCCGACAAGATGACGATGCGGGGGTGTCGCTTTGACCACTTCTTTGTCAACCGACCGGCTTTGCCAACAAATCGTGGCCGAAGCCAAGGATGCCATTATCTTTGCAGACCGCCAAGGTCTCATCCGCCTCTGGAACCGGGGGGCGGAAGAAATTTTCGGCCATCCTGCTGAAGCGGCCCTGGGGCAACCCCTGGACCTGATTATCCCGGAATCGCTCCGGGATCGCCATAACCAGGGCTACCGACGGGTGATGGCCACCGGCCAGACCAAGTACGGCCGGGAACTCCTGGCCGTCCCCGGTGTGCGGCAAGACCAGGCCCGTATCTCCCTGGAATTCAGTATCACCCTTATCAAGGACGATCAGGGTCTGGTGCTGGGCGCCGCGGCCATTATCCGGGATGTCACTGCCAAGTGGAGTCAGGAGCGGGAGACGCAAAGACGCCTGGCCGACCTGGAAGCCAGGCTGGCCTCCATGACGGTTTCAGAGGTCTAGGGACCACCCTTTTTAAATCGGTGGAGCTATGGTGACCAGGAGCCGGAGGTCTGTTTTGGCTTTAAGGCCGTGGGGTTCGGCGATGTCGCAGACGAGCACGTCTCCTGCCTTCACCGGTATGGGGGTATCCGTACCCAAAAACTCCCCCTCCCCTTCCAGGATCACCAGGCTCACCTGGCCCTCGATGTCGTGACTGTGCACCGGCATGTGCTGCCCGGCTTTGTAATTGAAATTAAGGATTTTCATATACGGGGAGTCGTGCACCAAAAGCCTGGTGAAGGACTGGTCGCTGAAGTCGTTGGCCTCGATGATATTGATGTGCTTCATGCCAAAGTCTCTCCTTGCATTATTTCTAGATGGTCAAGCCTGAAAAATTTGAGCGCCCTGCTGTCCGGCAAAGGCATTGCGCGTGTCCACGATGAGGCGGGCCTGGGAGGCGATCCAGGCATAGTCGAAAGCGCTGTGGTCGGTCACCAGCAGCACGCAGTCCGCCTTGGCCAGATTTTCTGGACTCAGGTCCAGAGACCTGAGGTCCAGGTCGGGAAAGTTCCGCCCGCCCCGGAGATGGGGGATGTGGGGATCGTGATAGCCCACTTTGGCGCCCTTGCTTTGCAACAGGGAGATGATCTTCAGTGCGGGAGATTCCCGGGTGTCATCCACGTCTTTCTTGTAAGCCGCACCTAATATCAACAAGCTGGCGCCCTTGAGGGCTTGGCCCTGCTCGTTCAGGACCTCGGCCACTCGCTGCACCACAAAGTAAGGCATGGTGGTGTTGACTTCCCCGGCCAGCTCGATGAAACGGGTGGACAGGTCGTACTGGCGGGCTTTCCAGGTAAGATAAAAGGGGTCGATGGGGATGCAGTGCCCCCCCAGCCCTGGCCCGGGGTAAAAGGCCTGAAACCCGAAGGGCTTAGTCCGGGAAGCCTCGATGATTTCGAAGATGTCCAGTCCCATGCGCAGGCACAACACCTTGAGTTCGTTGATCAGGGCGATGTTCACCGCCCGGTAGATGTTCTCCAGAAGCTTGGTCATCTCCGCCGCCTGGGTGGAAGATACCGGCACTACCCGGTCCACCACCTGGCTATAGAGGGCCACCCCGTTTTCCAGGCAAGCAGAAGTAATGCCTCCCACCACCTTGGGGATATTCTGCACGTGATAAGAGGGGTTGCCAGGGTCTTCCCGCTCCGGGGAAAAGACCAGAGAGAAGTCCCTGCCGACGGTCAAGCTCTCACTCAAAATCGGCAGAAGCACCTCCACCGTGGTGCCAGGGTAGGTGGTGGACTCCAGGGACACCAACTGACCGGGACGCAGGGCCGCGGCGATGTCCCGGGTGGTGTTTTCCACATAACTGAGGTCCGGCTCCCGGGAAGGGGTCAGGGGGGTGGGCACGCAAATGAGGAGGGCGTCCGGTTCCGACAGGCGTCTCATGTCATGGGTAGCGATAAACCGCTGGCGCCTCCCCTGAGTGGCCGTCATCTCCGCCACCAGACTGGAGGGAATGTGCTTGATGTAGGACTCGCCCCGGTTGAGACGCTCCACCTTGTCCCGGTCCGTGTCGAACCCCAGGATCGAAAAACCTACTTCCCAAAACCGCAACACCAGGGGCAGGCCCACGTACCCCAGGCCGATCACTCCCACCAGGGCTTCTTTTTTTTCAATTTTCTCACGTAATGTCATGGCTCTCTCGTGGTCAACTGGAGAATTTGTGGGAGGGGGGGGTCCCTCGAACTGGAAGCCCGTGCTACCGGGACCACTGGCCCTTACCCCCTCCCCCACACCCCCACCCCTTTATTCGGGAGCACAGGCTTCCAGCCTGTGCAACACAGGCAAGATGCCTGTGGTCCCGGTCAAAGGGGGTTGGGAGGGGAGTTTGAGGGGAGGGCGGGGAAGCCACCGCTCCCCCGGCCCTCCCCTCAAATTAATATCACCATCACCTTCCTCAATGCTTAAAGCAGCGTTGGCCGGTGAAGACCATGGCCACGGGGGGGTCGGCTTCGTTGCAGGCCTCGATGGATTCGTGGTCCCGCATGGAGCCCCCCGGGTGGGCGATGGCGCTGATACCCTGGCGGAGGCCCACGTCCACCCCGTCCCGGAAGGGAAAGAAGGCGTCCGAGATCATCACCGCGCCGATGAGGCCCCCCTTGGCCTCCTCGGTTTCCTTGTCGATTTCCACTTTATCTTCCGCTTCCCGGTCCCGCCTGAGGATTTCCAACTCCATATCCTTGTAAGGCAGGCCATAGCGCTGGAAGCAGAGCGTGTCGGCGTATTTGGTGTAGGCCTTGAAGATGGCGATCTCCGCCACCCCCACCCGGTCCTGTTCGCCGGTGCCGATGCCCATGGGTGACACCGTCCTTGACGAACAGGATGGAATTGGAGGTCACCCCCTGCTCCACCCACCAGCCAAAGAGAAGGTCGTCGTATTCCCGCTCGGAGGGCTGGCGGGTGCAGCGGTATTCTTTCCCCTGGTAGGTAGCCACCGCGGGCTTGAAATCCTCTTTCTTCAAAATGACGTTCTGGGGCGACTGCTGCACGATGATGCCTCCGTCGATGAGGCATTTGAAGTCCACGAAGCGCTTGTATAACAGGTCCTTGAGGCGGTCGAAGCGGGCGATTCTAATAATGCGCAAGTCCTTGGATTTTTTCAAGATGTCCAGGGAGCCGGCTTCATACTCCGGCGCAGCCACCACCTCCAGGTAATTCTGACTGATGATTTCCGCGGCGGTTTTATCCAGGGGCCGGTTGAACACCGCGGCGCCCCCGAACGCGGCGATGCGGTCGGCCATGTTGGCTTTGTCATAAGCCTCGGCCGGGGAGGCCCCCCAGGCGGCGCCGCAGGGGTTGTTGTGCTTGAGGATGACGCAGGCTGGCTTTTTGTCCAGGAATTTTATGATATTGAGGCCGTTGTCCAGGTCGGTCAGGTTGGTCTTGCCCGGGTGCTTCCCCGCCTGGAGCATGCCGGCTTCGTCCAGGGCGCTGGTGAGGCCGGACCCCGGGTCGATGAACTGGCATTCTCCCAGGGCGAGATTTCCCCCTATGAGCTCATAGAGGGCGGCCTCCTGGCCCGGGTTCTCCCCGTAGCGCAGCCCGCTTTCGATGACTTCCCCGCTCTTGGAGTCGGGGATTTTCCAGGTGCGCTTGCGGTACACCAGCTTCTGGTCGCCGAAGGTGATGGTCATCTCCGGAGGAAAGTGGTCCGCCAGTATGGTGCGGTACATGGCCTTGGTGTCGCTCATAGTTCAACTCTCCTTGAAGAAATTAACTTCATAATAACCTGAATCCCAGGCCGATTGCCGCCGGTTGCCAGCCCGAGCACGTTGACGATTACGCCGACAGGTGCTAATATTGTAATAAAACTGGGTGGTAAGGAAACAGTTTTTTCTCTTTAGGTGAAAGCGGGGTGACGAAGAAAGCTTACCTCACTTTCCCCCCTTTTAAGTAAAACTAAAATGGAAATTCGTGTCCTGGACTTTTCCCTGGGACTGGCCGCTGGGCTCGGCCTGGGGGTGGGGCTGACCTGGCTGGTGAGACGGGTTATGACCTGGCTGGGCCGGTCGGAGATCGGGCGTCTGGCCTCAGAAAACCGGGAACTCAAGCGCCGCTTAGCCGAAAAGGACCGGCACGTGAGCCGCATGCTCCAGGAAACCGAGCGCCTGGCGGAAAAGCTGGCCCAGAGTAAGGCCCTGGAAACAAGCCAGGGTAGTTGACCACGAGCATCTTGGCATTTTGCCCTGGCTGGAGTAAAATAAAAACCTATAAAATCGTTTGAAATATTTTCACATGAACACAATCCTCCAATTGAGGAAGGAGGCCAACATGGCCATTGCCAATAAGGAACTTTCCGTCACGGGAGCCCTGGTTGGCGCCCTGGCAGGCCTGGTGACGGAGATCACCATTCAGGAAATCACCGGCCATCATATCACCCATGGGGTCTTGGAAATTGCCGGCGCCGCCATCGGTCTCATGCGCCTGGACCGGCGTCTCACCGGAGCGCTGCAAGACACCCTGGACAAAACCCGGGACCGGGATGATAATGACTATCGGCAGGTGAAGCAGCGCATCAACGATTTGACCGAAGACCTGCCGGAACTTCGGGACATTCTCCAGAACCTCGTGGACGAAGGCATTCAGGCTCACCAGGCCTAGCATGTTTGGCCTGGGGGTGCTGGTGGCCCTGGGACGCCGGCTGGTGGCCGCGACCCTGGCCGATACGGGCGTACTCCCGGCCGGTTACTACCGCCACCTGGCCCTGGCAGCCCTGGAAGAAGAAGATTTCCCCCTGGCCCTGCAATGGCTGGCTTTTGCCCGAGACCCTGTCCTGACCCAACTCCTGGTCCTGCGCCTGCGTCTGCTGGCCGCCAAGCATGACGAACAGCGGCAGGCCGTACAGGAACTTCTCGAACAGAATCCCCCTGAAACCCTGCGAAAACGCTGCCAGGCCCTTCTGGACCAGGAAAACCGGGCCCTGGAACTGCTGGGGCAGTATGAAAGGCAGGCTTTGGAAATTTTAGGCGAGAACCGGGAGCATCCCTCCCGGCCCTCGCCCAAGCCCGCCGATGGCGATTGAGGGGAGGGCTGGGGGAGCAGTGGCTCCCCCACCCTCCCTCAAACTCCCCACCCAACCCCCTTTAGGGGGCTGGAAAGGCGGGGCCATTAGCCCCGACTTTCCAGCGATTGTCTCCCTCTCAAGGGATTGGGGGAGGGGGCGTGGGGAGGGGGTAAGGGGCCACGCTCCCGGTAGCACGGGCTTCCAGCCCGTGGGAACCCCCCTCCCCCACACAATCATACTTAATCATGAGCGACGACCACTATTACATGGGGGAGGCTTTGGCCCAGGCCCGGTTATCACTGGATGCGGGTGAGGTGCCGGTGGGCGCGGTCCTCGTAATAGAAGGGGGGGAAATCCTAGCTCATGCCCACAATTTTCCCATATCGCTGAACGACCCCACGGCCCACGCCGAAATCCTGGCCTTGCGCCAGGCTGCTGAAATCCTGGGGAATTACCGGTTGCCCGGCACTACTCTATATGTTACTATCGAGCCGTGCCTCATGTGCACCGGGGCCCTGATTTACGCCCGGGTGAAGCGTCTGGTTTTCGGTGCAGCGGACCCCAAGGCCGGGGCCTGCGTGTCGCTCTACCGGATACCCGAGGATCCGCGGCTCAACCACCGCCTGGAGGTGACCGGCGGCATCCGGGAGGCCGAGTGCCGGGAGCTGATGCAGCAATTCTTCCAATCCCGGCGGAGAACCGATTTTTAGTAAATTCGGTGGGCGGTGCCCACCCTACGTTTACTAACTGCTGATTGCTGACTGCTGCTATATGGAGGGGTACCGAAGAGGCCGTAACGGGGTCGACTCGAAATCGACTTGGGGGCTAATCACCCTCACGTGGGTTCGAATCCCACCCCCTCCGCCATTCTTGAGCAGGCAACAGTCAGTAATCAGTTGTCAGTTTGTAGGAAAATTGTTAGAGAGTTTTGGGCTACGGTTAGATAAGAATAGTAACTCTGCAAAAATGGTTTTTACCTGGAATCAATCTCTGAGTTAATTGTTGCTGACCGCTGACTGCTAACTGCTGACAACTACCAACACGGAGAGATGCCCGAGCGGCTGAAGGGGCGCGACTGGAAATCGCGTGTAGGTCCAAAAGACTTACCGAGGGTTCGAATCCCTCTCTCTCCGCCAGATCATTGAAAATTGAAGGTTTTCAGCATCATTTAGCCCTGTTGCGGTAACCGGTAGGCTTCTCCTTAAAACAGTCTGTAGCCACTCCCATTACCTGTTCAAAGAGGAGATCAGCAGATGCCCCAAGTAGTTCACTTCGAAATCCCTGCGGATGACGTCGAGCGGGCCAAGCAATTCTATGGTGAGCTTTTTGGATGGAAAATCGAGAAATATTCCGGTCCTTTTTCCATGGACTACTGGATGATTGACACCGCGGCTGAAGGAGAGAAGGCTCTGGAAGGCGGTATGCTGCAACGGCAGCACCCCCAGCAAACCATGACGATGTATATAGATGTTCCGTCGGTGGATGAATATATGGCCAAGGTGACAAATCTGGGCGGACAGGTGGTTTTTCCTAAAATGGCCGTCCCCGGGATAGGATACTTGGCGGTGTGCCTTGATCCGGAGAATAACCAATTTGGCCTGTGGGAGGACAACCCCAACGCTTCGTAACCCTTATACTCCCTGGTGCCTCGTTTTTGCACCGCAAACAGAAAATAGAAAACCTCCTCTATGTCCTACCAAGTTTTAGCCCGGAAGTGGCGTCCCCAGACCTTTGAAGAGGTGGTGGGCCAGGAGCCCATCGCCCAAACCCTCCAGAACGCCCTGGCCACCGGCCGCGTGGCCCACGCCTTCCTCTTTTCCGGCCCCCGGGGCGTGGGGAAAACCTCGGTGGCCCGCATCCTGGCCAAGGCCCTGAACTGCATGAACGGCCCCACCCCGCACCCCTGCAACACCTGTCAGGTCTGCCAGGAAATTACCGGCGGCTCTGCCATGGACGTGCTGGAAATCGACGGCGCCAGCAACCGGGGTATCGACGAGGTGCGGGACCTGCGGGAGAAGATCAAGTACCTGCCGGTGGACGGCAAATATAAAGTGTACATCATCGACGAAGTGCACATGCTCACCAAGGAGGCCTTCAACGCCCTCCTCAAGACCCTGGAGGAGCCCCCGGCCCACGCGGTTTTCATCCTGGCCACCACCGAATCCCATAAGGTGCCGGTGACCATCATGAGTCGCTGCCAGCGCTACGATTTTCGGCGCATCGCCACCTCCCTCATCCAGGAGCAGCTTACCAAGCTGGTGGAGCAGGAAGGCTGGGGCCTGGACGCCGAAAGTCTGGCCCTCATCGCCCGGGAGGCGGAAGGGAGCCTGCGGGACGCCCAGGGCTTCCTGGACCAGGTGGTCACCTTCGGGGGAGACCAGGTGAACGCTCCGGAGATCGCCAAAATCCTCGGGGTGACGGACCGGGGGGCGCTTTTAGCGGCGCTCACGGCCATCGTCCGACCGGGAAGGGCCGGCCCTCCTCGAACTCATCGACGACCTTTACAATCAGGGCCATGATCTCAAACGTTTTTACCAGGACCTGGTGCAGTATGCCCGGCACCTGCTTCTGGCCGGCCTCCACCCCGAGGCCCGGCGATTGGCGGCAGTGGCCGACTCCGAGTGGGAAGAGCTCGTCCGGCTGTCCCGCCGCTGGCCTGCCGCGCACCTGCACAATCTCCTGAGCGTGCTGCTCCAGGGCGAGGAAGAGCTCAAGCGGGCCCCTCAGCCCCGTTTGGCCCTGGAAGTGCTGCTCCTGCGCCTTATCCATCTGGAGCCCTTGACACCGGTGGCGGACTGGCTCAAGCGCCTGGAATCCCTGGAAGAGAGCCTGAAAACAGACATCCCGGCGCCTCCTCCCACCGTACCTGCTGGCCCCCCTTCTTCCAGGGAAGAACAGGCCTCAGCTGCTCCCGGCCCTCCCCTTGAACTTGCCTCACCTTCGCCAGAAAATCTGGCGGAAACCTGGCAGTCCTTTCTGAATTTTCTCCAGAAGGAAGAGGGTGGTCCTCTATACGCTAAACTCTCTCGGTCTCAGTTAATTGAGGTTAGTGACCACAACTTGGTGATCACCGGCGACCGGACTCTGAATCTCCACAGCACCCGCCAAAAAAAGCGAGTGCAGGAGCTGGTGGGGCGGTTTTTTGGACCCCAGTACCAGCTACAGATTGAGAGCCGCCCCACGCCTACCCCGAAAAATGCTTCCCAGCCCAACGAAAAACCTCTAAACCTGGCCTCCCTCAAACAGCAAGCTTTGGAAATTTTCGGGGGGCAGTGGCTGGACCCGGATAAAAAGGAGGACTCAGAGTGAAAAACCTCGGCGGCCTCATGAAACAGGCCCAGGCCCTGCAGCGCAAGATGCAGGAACTCCAGGCGGAACTGGGAGAACGCACCGTCACCGCCCAGGCCGGCGGCGGCATGGTGGAGGCCGTGGTCAACGGCCGCCAGGAACTGGTGTCGTTGAACATCGACCCGGAAGTGGCCACCCCCGACGACGTGGACATGCTCCAGGACCTCGTCCTGGCAGCCGTCAACGAGGCCCTGAACCGCTCCCGGGAAATGATGGCCCAGGAAATGAGCAAACTCACCGGCGGCCTGCAGATCCCGGGGCTGTTTGGCTAAGAACTTGAGGGGAGGGCGGGGGTCTGTGATCCCTGGCCCCCTCCCCCACATAACCTATACCTAAGGAATAACATGGCGAAAGGTGCGTATCCGGAGGCCTTGCAGCGGGTGGTGGCGGCTTTGAGCCGGTGGCCGGGGGTGGGGGAGAAGACCGCCGCCCGGCTGGCGTTGCATCTCCTTCGGGCCCCCCAGGGAGAGGTCCTGGAGCTGGCCCAGGCGGTGACGGACCTCAAGGAAAAGGTGCGCCTTTGCCGGCGCTGCTTCGCTTTTGCGGACCAGGAGCTTTGCCCCCTGTGCGCCAATTCTGCCCGCCAAACGGGTGTCCTCCTGGTGGTGGCTGACCCCGGCGATCTTTTGGCCATCGAAAAGGTGGGCTGGTACCAGGGCCGCTACCATGTCCTGGGCAGCTTGCTCTCGCCCCTGGAAGGCGTGGGGCCGGAGGACATCCGGATCAGGGAACTCCTGGAGAGGGTGACAGCTGAAGGCATCCAGGAAGTGATCCTGGCCCTGAACCCCAGCCTGGAGGGGGAGGCCACCACCACCTATCTCAGCCAGGAGCTCAAACCCCTGGGGGTCAAGGTGAGCCGGATCGCCTACGGCCTGCCCATGGGGGGAGACATCAAGTACGCCGACCGGGAGACCCTGAGGGAAGCCCTAAGCTATCGGGTGGAAACGTGAAAGAGAGCAGTCAGCAGTCAGCAGCCAGAAAGCGCCTTTATGGCACGATATTGTGGGATGCTGTGTAACAAACCACAGGACAAATAACTTTTAAGAAAATCGAAAAGAATCAGTAACAAAAATACCAAGATTTTATCTTTATTTTGATTACTGACCACTGACTGCTGACTGCTGACTGCTAATTGCTAACCACTTAAACCATGATTGACCGCCGCTTAGTGCAAAACTTTGACTGGCCTTTGCTGGGCTTGATTCTCCTCATCACCGGCATCGGCATTGTCAACCTCTACAGCGCCGGGTACAACAACACCCCGGAGGGCGTCACCGCGGTTTACGTGAAGCAAAGCTACTGGCTGCTGGTGGGGCTGGCGGTCATGTTCCTCATGCTCGTCATTGATTACCGCCATCTGGAAAAACTGGCCTATCCCCTCTATATTCTCAGCATTATTTTACTGGTCGGGGTGATGGTGGCGGGCAAGACGGTCTCCGGCTCCAAACGCTGGCTGATGTTGGGGCCCCTTTCCTTCCAGCCTGCGGAACTCGTCAAAATAGCCCTTATCCTGGTATTGGCCCGGCACTTTCACCGGCTGTCCCCCCAAGGGCCCCTGCCTTTCAAAGACATCCTCTTCCCCTTGGGTCTCATTCTCATCCCGGCGGCCCTCATCACCAAGCAGCCGGACTTAGGCTCGGCCATTTTGGTCACCCTGGTAGGTGGGTCCATGATTTTACTAGTGGGGGTCAACTGGCGGACCCTGCTGATCGGGGGCCTAGTCCTGGTTACCACCATCCCGGTGGCCTGGCCCTTCCTCAAAGAATATCAGCGGCAGCGGGTTCGGACCTTTCTCGACCCGGAACGGGACCCCCTGGGCGCGGGCTATCACATCATCCAGTCCAAAATTGCGGTGGGCTCCGGGCAATTCTGGGGCAAGGGGTTTTTGTCGGGGACCCAGAGCCAACTGCACTTCCTCCCCGAGCAGCACACCGACTTTGTTTTCTCGGTCTTTGCGGAAGAATGGGGCTTTGTGGGTTCGGCGGCTCTGGTGTTTCTTTACCTGGGCCTTTCCCTCTGGGGCCTGCTCATCGCCAGAAACTGCAAGGAGCGCTTCGGCCAGTTATTGGCTTTGGGGGTGACGGCTCTCCTATTTTGGCAAGTGTTCATTAATTTGTGTATGGTCACGGGGTTGATGCCCGTGGTGGGGATTCCTCTGCCCGCTGTTTAGCTATGGCGGCTCTTCTCTCATCACCACCATGCTGGCCTTGGGTCTCCTCCTCAACCTCCGCATGCGCCGCTTTCTCGTGGGAGGGTGAACATTTTTTTAAAAAAACATTTTGACAGGTGTGGGAAAATAGGGTAAAAGGGCATTCGTGAAAAGATACACATGTGCCTCTTGGTGCACGCCTGGCTTATTTCAAGGTAACTCCTTTGATTTTCAAATAAATTACGAGGTGGCACTCCGAGATGATTGAACTTGACTGGACCTTATTTGTACAAATTCTCAATTTTCTCGTGCTGGTGTTCCTTCTCAACATGGTGCTTTTCCGTCCCATCAGGAAGAGCCTCCAGGACCGGCAGGCCCGATTGACCTCGTTCGAGGATGATATCTCCAGGCTGGGGGACACCCAGCAAGGTATTCTGGGAGAGGTGGATGAGCAGCTCGCCGCGGCCCGGCGGGAAGGTCTGGGATTGCGGGAAGGTTTGCGCCAAGAAGGTTCCCAGGCTGAAAGCTCCCTTCTCGAACAGGTGAAACAGGAAGTGGACGCGGAGTGGACCCGGGTGGAAGCCAAGATCAAGAAAGACGTGGCTAAAGCCCAGGAAGCGTTGCAGGCCCAAGCCCAGGACTTCGCCATGGCCCTGGCCACCAAGATTCTGGGGAGGAAGCTCTCATGACAGAAAAACCTACAGCCATGCGGTGGTGGGCGGGCATCCTCCTGGGGCTTGGCTTGAGCCTCCTGGCGGCCAGCCTGGCTCTGGCCAGCGGGGGAAGCGGCCCACGGCGGCGGCCATGGCATTACTCCGGAAAAGATTTCGGACTTCATCTGGCGCACCGTCAACTTCCTGGTTTTCGCCGGCATCCTCATCATATCTGGTGGCCAAGCCGGCCAAGGAGTTTTTCGCCAAACGGGCCAGTGACATCAGCGAATCCTTTGAGGAACTTGAAGCCAAGAAGGCCGAGGCGGAAGCGGCTCTGCAGGCCGCAGAAACCCGTTTGGCCGAGGTGGCCGCCGAGCGGGAAAAGCTGATGGAACAGTTTCTGGCCGAAGGTGAGACGGAAAAGGCCAAGATTATCGAGAAGGCCAAGATGGTGGCAACCCGCATCAAGGAAATGGCCACCCTGAGCATCGCCCAGGAGACCAAGAAGGCTACCCAGGAACTGAAGAAGGAAGTGGCGGAACAGGCCACCCAGATGGCGGAAGAGCTCATCAAGAAGAAGATCACCCCCACTGACCAGAACAAGTTGGTGGAGGAATATCTACAAAAGGTGGTGGAGAAACATTGATTGACCTGACCGTTTCCCGACGCTATGCCAGGGCCTTGATGATGTTGGGCCAGGAAGATGGCAAATTCAAAGAGTACGGGGAAGAGCTGACGGTCTTTACCCAGCTCCTGGAGCGGGAACCGGAACTGAAGGACGCCCTGCTCAATCCTGTTCACAGCATGGAGGAGCGGAAAAAATTGTTGCTCCGCATTGCTGACCTCCTGAAGCTTTCCCCGCTGTTGAGCAATTTTCTCAAACTCCTGTTTGACAAACTCCGTCTCGCCGCCCTGCCTGGTATCATGCAGGTTTACCAGCACCTGGCGGACGAAATGGAGAATCTCAAACGGGCTCGAGTGAAGTCTGCGGTTCCCCTGGATGAAACCATGCAGGAACGCCTGCGTCAGGCCTTGGAAACAATGACCAAGTCCAAAGTGGTCATGGAATTTGAAGAGGATCCCGCCATCATCGGCGGCGTCGTCGCCCGGGTGGGGGACCTGGTGCTGGACGGCAGCGTCCGCACCCAGCTTGACTCCTTGAGAGAATCTTTAATTAAAGGCGAGGTTGTATAAATGGAAATCAGAGCCGAGGAAATCAGCCAAATTATCCGCACGCAAATCAAGGATTACGAAAAGAAGGTGGAAGTGGCCGAGACCGGCACGGTTCTCTCCGTGGGTGACGGTATCGCCCGGGTCTACGGGGTGGAAAAGTGCATGGCCATGGAACTTCTTGAGTTCCCGGGCAGGCATCTACGGCCTCGCCCTCAACCTGGAAGAGGATAACGTGGGATGCGCCATCCTCGGCGAAGACACCCACATCAAAGAGGGCGACATCGTCAAACGCACCGGGCGTATCGCCGAGGTGCCGGTGGGCGACGCGGTCCTCGGCCGGGTCATCGACCCGGTGGGCAATCCCATCGACGGCAAGGGCCCCATCGAATCCAAGGAGTTCCGGCGCATCGAGATGAAGGCCCCCGGCGTCATCGAGCGCCAGCCGGTGAACGAGCCCATGTACACCGGCTACAAGGCCATCGACGCCATGACCCCGGTCGGCCGCGGTCAGCGGGAGCTGATCATCGGCGACCGTCAGATCGGCAAGACCGCCCTCTGTGTGGATGCCATCATCAACCAGAAAGACTCAGGGGTCATCTGCATTTACGTGGCCGTGGGCCAGAAAAAATCCACGGTGGCCCAGGTGGTGGACGCTCTCGAGCGCCACGACGCCATGAAGCACACCATCGTGGTGAACGCTTCGGCCTCGGAACCCGCGCCGCTGCAGTACATCGCCGCCTACTGCCGGCTGCGCCATGGGCGAGTACTACCGGGACACCGGCCGCCACGCCCTGATCATTTACGATGACCTCACCAAGCAGGCCCAGGCCTACCGCCAGATTTCCTTGCTGCTCCGCCGCCCGCCGGGACGTGAGGCCTATCCGGGGGACATCTTCTATAACCACTCCCGGCTGCTGGAGCGGGCCGCCAAGCTGAACGACGAGCTGGGCGCCGGCTCTCTGACGGCCCTGCCCATCATCGAGACCCAGCAGGGCGACGTGTCGGCCTATATTCCCACCAACGTTATTTCCATTACCGACGGCCAGGTGTACCTGGAACCCAGCTCTGTTCTTCTCCGGTGTCCGGCCTGCCATCAACGTCGGTCTGTCGGTCTCCCGGGTCGGCGGCGCCGCCCAGGTGAAGGCCATGAAGCAGGTGGCCGGCATGCTGCGGTTGGAGCTGGCCCAGTACCGGGAACTGGCAGCCTTTGCCCAGTTCGGCTCCGAACTGGACAAATCCACCCAGCAGCAGCTCAACCGGGGCATCCGGCTGGTGGAAGTCCTGAAGCAGCCCCAGTATCAGCCTCTGCCCATGGAAGGCAGATGTTCCATTATTTATGCCGGCACCCGGGGCTTCCTGGATAAGTATCCGGTGGACGTGCTCCAGGAATATGAGCAGCAGTTCTACAGCTTCATGGAGTCCAAGTATTCGGAACTTTTCATGGAGCATCAGGGAGAAGAAGGAAATTTCAGAGGATTTCGATAACCGCGATGAAGGCTGCCTTGACGGAGTTCGACAGCGTCTTCCAGCCCATCACCGGCGAAGCCCTTTAGGGAGCTGGAGGCTAAGCGATGGCAACCTTACGAGACATCGACGAAAGATCGCGGCGGTCAAAAAGACCCAGCAGATCACCAAGGCCATGAACATGGTGGCCGCCGCTAAACTGCGGGGCGCCCAGCAGCGCATGGAAAATTTCCGGCCCTATGCCGAGGCCTTCGCAATGATGCTGGGCAATCTGGCCAGCCGGGTCGAACCGGAAATCCATCCCTTCTTCCAGAAGGCCGCCGAAGTGGAACAAGGTGGGGCTGGTGCTCATGACCGCCGACCGGGGTCTCTGCGGCAGCTTCAACGTCAATCTGATCAACACCGCGGAGAAGTTCATCAGGGAAAAAGAGGCCGACGGACATCCAGGTTTCCCTCACCTGCGTGGGCCGCAAGGGCCGGGACTTCTTTCGCCGCCGCAAGGCGACATGTCCGGTCCTATCGTGGATGTCTGGAATAAGTTTGACTTACACCAACGCCGTGACGGTGGGCCGGGAGGTCATGAGCGACTTCCTGACCGGAGAAGTCCAGGAGGTCTACCTGATCCACGCCCAGTTCATCAACATGGCCATCCAGAGGCCTATACTGGTGAAGCTGCTGCCCATCAAGCCGCGAGGCAGCCGCCGAAGAAGCCGGGGCCCGCGACGGAGTATCTCTTCGAGCCGCCGGTGGCCCAGTTTCTGGAATACCTGTTGCCCAAGTATCTCAATACGGTGATCTACCATGGCTTCCTGGAAAATTCCGCCAGCGAGTATGCCGCCCGGATGACCGCCATGGACAACGCCCCAAGTAACTGTAAGGAAATGATTACCAATCTCGACCTTGGTCATGAACAAGGCCCGGCAGGCGGCCATTACCAAAGAACTTGATGGATATCGTGGGCGGCGCCGAAGCCTTGAAGGGCTAAGCCGCCTGAGCTGAGGAGGATAGTACAGCATATGAACATCGGCAAAATTGCCCACGTCATCGGACCCGGTAGTGGACGTGGAATTTCCGGAAGGCAAACTGCCGGACATCCGCAATGCTCTCTTGATTAGCAATCCCGGCCATCGACGATATCGAAGACAACCTGGTGGTGGAAGTGGCCCAGCACCTGGGCAACAACATGGTGCGCACCATCGCCATGGACACCACCGACGGTCTGGTCCGGGGCATGCCCGTCAAAGACACCGGCGACGCCATCATGGTGCCGGTGGGCACACGAGGCCCTGGGCCGGGTGCTCAACGTGGTGGGCCGCCCGGTGGACGGCCTCGGACCGGTCAAAGCGAAAACATACTACCCCATTCACCGGGCAGCTCCCCCCTTCGTGGACCAGGACACCACCGTCAAGGTGCTGGAGACCGGGGTCAAGGTTATCGATTTGCTGGTGCCCTTCCCCCGGGGCGGCAAGATGGGCATGTTCGGCGGCGCCGGCGTGGGCAAGACCGTCGTCATGATGGAGATGATCCACAACATCGCCATGCACCACGGCGGCATCTCCGTGTTTGCCGGCGTGGGTGAGCGCACCCGGGAAGGCAACGACCTTTACCTGGAAATGAAGCACTCCGGCGTGCTCCCCAAGGCGGCCCTGATTTACGGACAGATGACCGAGCCCCCGGGAGCCCGGGCCCGGGTGGCGCTCGACCGCCCTGACCGCTGCGGAATATTTCCGGGATGAGGAAGGCCAGGACACCCTGCTCTTCATCGACAACATCTTCCGGTTCACCCAGGCGGGTTCCGAGGTATCGGCGCTTCTGGGCCGCATGCCCTCCGCCGTAGGTTACCAGCCCACCCTGGGCACCGACTTGGGTGAGTTGCAGGAGCGCATCACCTCCACCAAAAAGGGTTCGGTGACCTCGGTCCAGTGCATTTACGTGCCGGCCGACGACTTGACCGACCCGGCCCCGGCCACTACCTTCGCCCACCTGGACGGCACCGTGGTGCTCTCCCGGGCCCTCACCGAGCTGGGCATCTACCCCGCGGTGGATCCCCTGGACTCCACCTCCCGGATTCTTGACCCCATGGTCCTGGGTGAAGAGCACTATCATGTGTCCCGGACGGTGCAGGTGATCCTGCAGAAGTACAAAGACCTGCAGGACATCATCGCCATCCTGGGCATCGACGAACTGTCCGATGAAGACAAGCTCGTCGTGGCCCGGGCCCGGAAGATTCAGCGTTTCCTCTCCCAGCCCTTCTTCGTGGCGACCACCTTTACCGGCCAGGAAGGCAAATTCGTTTCCGTGCCGGACACGGTGCGCGGCTTCAAGGAAATCATCGAAGGCAAGCACGACGATCTTCCCGAGCAGGCCTTCTACATGGTGGGCGGCATCGAAGAGGCGGTGGCCAAGGCCGAACGTCTGGCCGCGGCCTAACGCCCTGGGGAGGCCAGGGCTATGGCAGAAAAAATCCTGTTAGAAGTTGTCACTCCGGACCGGAAGCTCCTCTCCGCCGAAGCGGATGTGGTGGTTTGCCCGGGGGTGGAAGGCCAGTTCGGCATCCTCCACGGTCACATCCCCTTCCTTTCGGCCCTCGACATCGGGGAAATGTATTACCGGGACGGCGGCAAAACCGAGTTCCTGTCAGTGAGCGGCGGCTTTGCCGAAGTCACCGGCCAGAAGGTCACCATCGTGGCCGAGTCCGCGGAACTTGGACACGAAATCGACCTCGAGCGGGCCCGCCGGGCCCTGGAGCGAGCCGAGAAACGCCTGGCCGCGGCCCGGACCGAGGCCATCGACTTCACTCGGGCCGAGGCGGCCCTGCGCCGGGCCGTCATGCGCATGAAGGTGGCCGGCCGCTAACCTTTGACATCCAAAGTCTAGACTTACCAGAGGCAAGCCTGGGTTTCCGGGCTTGCCTTTTCATTTTCCCAAATTCATAGTAGATTATTCATTGGTGAATATCACGGAAATTGGACTGGGATGGCATTATCGGACCAAGGGGAGCAAATGAAGTTTGAAATATCCCGCCATGCGCGCCAAGAACTACAAAGGCGTTCGATACCCATAAAGTTATTGGAATCAGTCCTGAACAATCCGCAGCAGATAATCAAGCAGCCTGATGGGAAAGAAGTATATCAATCGCAATTGGATTTCGGAGATGGTAAAATATTTTTATTAAGGGCCGTTGTTGTCGAATTAACCGAATTAAAGCTTGTTGTTACGGTGTACCGGACCAAGAAGATCAGCAAATACTGGAGGATGCCATGAAGGTGACTTATGACCCTGAGGTGGATATACTCCGCATTCTTTTTAGCAATTCTCCTATTGAAGAAAGCGATGAGGACAAGCCGGGAGTAATCATCGATTACGATAAAGAAGGGAATATCGTGGGAATGGAGATCTTGGATGCCTCCAAGCGAATGGACAATCCCCGGGCGGTGGATTATGCGGTGGTGGGGTGATTTTAAAGGATTTTAGCAAGGATGGAGATAAGCAATGGTAAGTGAAATTCCGAGCATTAAGGATTTATTGTATACTTATGAAGACGATGCAGATTGGAGTGAACTTCAATCTATTTATAATGAGCTAACTAATATTGTACTTAAATATTTAGTAGAGCTTCATCCATTTTTATTCCAAAATACTGATTTTTTGCCGGATAATAGACATTATATATTGTTATATCTATTTAGAACAAAGAGAATATTTAATTCAATACTATTATTATTGATATATGAATGTTATGCAGAAGCCAAGATGCTGCAAAGAAGTTTTTTTGAGAATATAGTAGATACTAAAATGTTTATGGGAGAAGGTTCAAGAGCGCGCAATAAAAGAAAAATAAAACTATATGATCTTCTTACAGAAAAAAGGAGATATGAATTATACATAGAAGATTATCATGAGAGCAAAAAGAAATACGGAAAGATTATAACCTCTGTTGGTATTGTAAAGATGAATGAAAGACTACGCCAAAGAATTAGTGAGGAACTTAGCAAATTTGATAAATCTGAAGTATCTAAAATGCAAGATAAATTGGATAAAGGATTGTCTTGGCATGGATTGAAACCTAAATCGGCATTCAAAAGATGTGGAATGAAGCATATATATGAAAATTATAACTTTGCATGCACATTTTTACATGTTCGTGATTGGCCTCCATCTGGCTTATTTAAAAGTAATGATGCAAAAGAAATAGATAGGGCTATACAATCTGAATTTAGCGATATATTAAGTTTATTGGCAAATTATTTAGAAGATTTTGCTGAATATTGTCCTAAAACTTTCTCAGATGGAGTAGCTGAAAAAATAAAAAAATCGATAATAAAATTGAATAATCTCCGAGACAACTTAGCAAAGGATATCATCCAAGAGGAATATGCCGAATTTAGAGAAGTTATTATATTATCCGATGAAGAACAGACTTAATAGATTCGGAGTATAAGGATTTATAATTAATTTTGAGCTTATTATTCAAGCATTTTTTGGTATGAGATGTGCATAAGGATACAAGATGGAAAAGTTTAAGGATAAAATAACCGCCGTCATCCTGGCTGCGGGCCAGGGGACCCGCATGAAGTCCAGCCATCCCAAGGTGCTGCATCAGATCTTGGGGCGGCCCATGATTGCCTATCTTACCGACACTCTCAAATCGAGAGGATTCATCGATATCCTGGTGGTGGTGGGGTATCAGGCTGAGAAAGTCATGGAAGCCCTGGCGGGGGAGGGGGTCAGGTTTGTGGTTCAGGAGCCCCAGCAGGGCACCGGCCACGCGGTGCAGGTGGCTATGGCGGAGGTGCCACAGGATGCTGACACCATCCTGGTCCTCTGCGGCGATGTGCCCCTCATTGCCGGCGACAGCATTGAAGCCCTTTACCAACTGCACCAGAATTCCGGCGCGGCGGTGACCTTACAGACGGTGGAACTCCCGGACGGGGCCCACTACGGCCGGGTGGTGCGGGATAATGACGGCCAGGTGAAGGACGTAGTCCAGTCCAAGGACGCCCACGACCGCCCCGACATCCTGGCCCTCCGGGAGATCAACACCGGGGCTTACTGCTTTGCTGCCGCTTTCCTGCGACAGGCCTTGGAGGAACTGACACCCAGCCCTTTGACCGGGGAACTCTACCTCACCGACATGATTCACCTAGCCCGGCAACATGGCCGAAGAGTAGAGGCCCTAATTGATCCGGACTGGGAAAACCTCCTGGGGATTAACAGTAGAAAAGAGTTGGCTGGAGCCACCAGAATTCTCAAGACTCGAATTAACGATGGTCACATGGCTTCCGGGGTTACCCTCATTGACCCGGAGGACACCTTTATAGGGCCCCTGGTGGCCATAGGCCGGGATACGGTCATTTACCCCAACGTTTACCTGGAAGGGCGCACCGAGATCGGCGAGAATTGTGTGATTGAGCCCAACGTCAAAATCACCGACGCCACCCTGGCGGACAACGTCTATGTCAAGATGGGCTCCGTCATTGCCGACAGCCGCCTGGCGACAGGGGTCCAGGTGGGGCCGTATTCGCACCTCAGACCCTTAAGTGACTTGCGCGAAGGGGCCCGGGTGGGAAATTTCGTGGAAGTGAAAAAGTCTATACTTCATCCCGGGGTCAAGGCCAACCACCTTACCTATATCGGCGATGCGGAGGTGGGCCCCCGGGCGAATGTGGGCGCCGGCACCATCACCTGCAACTACGACGGGGTTCACAAGCATAAAACCGTCATCGAGGAGGGGGCTTTCATCGGCAGCAACACGGCCCTGGTGGCGCCGGTGACCGTGGGCGCCGGGGCTTACGTGGGCGCGGGCTCCACCATCACCAAGGACGTGCCACCAGGAAAGCTGGGCATCGGCCGGGCCCGCCAGGTGGTGTTGGAACGGCGCCTTGTTAAGAAAAAAGAGGATTAGGCGCAATGCTGTTCACTTAAGCGCCAAGAGATGAGGCGATGTCATTTCTCTTGTCATTCTGAGGGAGCCGAAGCGACCGAAGAATCTCTAAATACGAGATGCTTCGCTGCGCTCAGCATGACAAGAAAACGATGAAAATGTAGCGTGGGCACTGCCCGCCAATTCCTCACCGCTTAAGTGAACCGTATTGGGATTAGGCAAAGTTTGCTGTTTAATAATCGAGTGGTCGTTAACAGTATAAGCCTGTGAGGAAATGCTCAGCTGAAAGAACATAATGACCACCTTCAGGAAAGATAAGCCATGATTTCCACCACCTTTGCTCAGGAATTTGCCCAGGAGTGGGTGGCTTCCTGGAACTCTCATGACTTGGATCGGGTCATGTCACATTATACTGACGATTTCGAGATGACCTCACCGTTTATCGCAACCTTAATGCATGAACCCACAGGCACGATCAAAGGGAAAGAAAACGTCCGGGCTTATTGGGCCAAAGCCCTGGGGCGGATTCCGGACTTAACCTTTGGTTTGATTGACATCCTTATGAGTGTGGACAGTATAACGATCTATTATCATGCTGTCTTTGGCAAGCGCGCCGCTGAGGTGCTCTTTTTCGACGAAAACTTCAAGGTCAAGCGGAGTATTGCCCATTACCACCTGGAAAAGTAAAAATGGTCTTGCTTGGCTCACCTAAGCTCCAAACATAAGAGGTCTGTATGTGCGGCATTATCGGTTATCTCGGCCCCCAGGAGGCCATGCCCATCCTCCTGGACGGCCTGAAACGCTTGGAATACCGGGGCTATGACTCCGCCGGCATGGCGGTCATCGGGGCCAACGGTTTGGCGATCCGTCGCAGCCTGGGGAAACTCCGGGAACTGGAAAATGTTCTGACCCAGGAGCCCCTCTCGGGCTCTGTTGGCATCGGCCATACCCGCTGGGCCACCCACGGCCGCCCTTCGGAGGCCAACGCCCACCCTCACCAGGTGGAAGACATTGCGGTGGTGCACAACGGCATCATCGAGAATTACCTGGATATCAAGGAAAATCTTCTCAAAGAAGGCCACCGCTTCGCCTCCGAGACCGATACCGAGATCGTCTCCCATCTGGTGGTGCGGCATCTGCGTCAGGGAGCCGATTATCTCAGGGCCATTCGTCTCACCTTGCAAGAGATCAAAGGCTCTTACGCCCTGGTTATAGTAAACGCCAAGGAGCCGCGCCTCTTGGTGGCGGCCCGCAAGGAAAGCCCCCTGATCCTGGGGTTGGGGGACGGGGAATTTTTCCTGGCCTCGGACATCCCGGCCATTCTCCCTTATACCCGCCGGGTGATTTTTCTGGAGGACCACGACCTGGTGGTGCTGCGGGACGGGGAGTTTCTTCTCCTGGATGGCGACGGCAACCGGGTCCAGCGCCAGGAGCACGCTATCACCTGGAGCCCGGCCATGGCGGAGAAAGCCGGGTACAAGCATTTCATGCAGAAGGAGATTTTCGAGCAGCCCCGGGCCCTCATCGACACCTTCCGGAGCCGTATTCGCCAGGAGGAGGGGGAGGTGGTGCTGGAGGAGGTCCCCTTCTCCCTGGAGGACTTACGGGCCCTGAGCAAAATCTTCATCGTGGCCTGCGGCACCTCGTACCATGCCGCCATGGTGGGGAAACACTTGCTGGAAAACATCTGCCGCCTGCCGGTGGAGGTGGACCTGGGCTCGGAGTTTCGCTACCGCAACCCCCTGGTGGACGAAGCTACCCTCCTCATCCCCATCTCCCAGTCCGGGGAAACCGCGGATACCCGGGCGGGATTGACGGCCGGTAAGGAGCTAGGCGCCAAAACCCTGGCCATCTGCAATGTGGTAGGCTCCAGCATCGCCCGGGAGGCGGACTGTGTTTTTTACACCCATGCCGGCCCGGAGATCGGCGTGGCTTCCACCAAGGCCTTTACCACCCAACTCGTGTCCCTGTATCTCATAGCTCTGTATTTAGGGCAATGCCTGGGAAGGCTTCGCCGGGAGGAGGTGGGCCAGCGCCTCCTCGAGCTCGTGCGTCTGCCCACCTGGGTCCAGGAAACCTTGGACCTGGACGGTAAAATCCGGGAAATCGCCCACCAATATATGAATGCCCAGAACTTCCTCTACCTGGGCCGGGGCCTGCACTACCCCATTGCCCTGGAAGGAGCCCTCAAACTCAAGGAAATCTCGTACATTCATGCCGAAGGCTACGCCGCCGGGGAGATGAAGCACGGCCCCATTGCGCTCATCGACCAGCAGATGCCGGTGGTGGTCCTGGCCACCCGAAGCCCGGTCCTGGAGAAAATCCAGGGTAACCTGGAGGAGGTGGCGGCCCGGGGCGGCCGCCTCATTGCCCTCACCGAGGCGGACAATTATCAGGTCATGGAGCGCGTCGAGAGCGCCATCCCGGTACCGGCCGTACCCCTGGAACTCTCACCCATCGTCCTGGCCGCGCCCCTGCAGTTATTGGCCTATCATATCGCTGACTTACGCGGCACCGACGTGGACCAACCACGTAATCTGGCAAAAAGTGTCACCGTGGAGTAGGTACGGCAGGGGTCCGGAGCCTCTATGGACCCGTGCTTTACCCCCTTTTCTTGTGGGAAAAGCCCCGGGCGAGGATTTTGCGGGCCTCTCGAAGTTGATAAACCCCTGGGGAAATCAGCCAAAACCCTGTAAGGTGTGCCATGAATGAAAAGCCCAAGGCTCTTGGCAAGTTTCACCGGAAACTCGAAGACCTGAAAGAACAGCTCCTCAAGCTGGCCGGCTTGGCAGAGGTAGCCCTGGACCAGAGTATCAAGGCCCTCATGACCCGGGACCCCCACCTGGCCCGGGAGGTCATTCGGGGGGATGAGACTATTAACGACCTAGAGGAGGAACTTGACGCTGAATGCGTGCGGATCATTGCGCTCTATCAGCCGGTGGCCACTGACCTGCGCTTGTTGATGGCCATTGACCACCTCATTGTGGAACTGGAACGCATCGGAGATTTGGCGGTGAATGTGGCGGAGGAGGCCTTGAACCTGGAGCAGCTTCCCGAACCGGAACTCCACCGGGACCTGCCCCGTATGACCAAGATGGTGCAGAGCATGATCCGGGATAGTCTCAGGGCCTTTCTTACCCGGGACGCCATCTTGGCCCGGGAGGTGTGCAAGCAGGACGACGAGGTGGATTACCTCGACCGGGCCCTCATCCAGGAGCTCCTGGAGTACATGGGACGGTCTCAGGAGGCCATAGCCTTCGGTCTCAGTCAAATCAATGTGGTCCGCAACCTGGAGCGGGCTGGAGACCACGCCACCAACATCGCCGAGCAGGTGGTGTATATGGTGGAAGGGGAAAGCATCCGGCACCGCTGCCAGGGTTAGCCTTGACGGCTCAGCGGTCGCCGCGTCGGTCTGCCCTCAGGCAAAAATCCCTTATATCCCTTGACAAACCGGCAATGAATATTATTTTAATCATAGTTGAAACATTCGGCCTCTATGGGTAACTCCACGGAATTTTTGACAGAACGGGAGACGGTGGTTCTCACCACGGTGCTGGCCCACTACATCCAGACAGGGGAGCCGGTGGGATCTCGCACCGTGGCCAAATTTTCCGGGCTCAACCTGTCTCCGGCCACCATCCGCAACTTGATGTTGGACCTGGAGGAAAGGGGGCACCTCAAACAGCCCCATACCTCCGCCGGGCGGGTGCCCACGCCCCTGGGTTTCCGGTACTACGTGGACCGGATCTTGCCCATCCAAGGACTGGGGGCTGGGGTCCAGCGGCAGATCGAGGAGGCTTTTAGCCCCTCGGCGGTGGACCCCCAGGAACTTTTTCGGCAGGCTTCCCGGGCTCTGTCTGCGGCCTCGGGGCACCCAGCTTTGGTGCTCTGTCCCCGGCCCCAGGGAATGCTGTTACGGCACATCCAGTTTATCGCTTTAGGGGAAGACGGTATTCTCTGCCTCCTGGTAGCCCAAGACCAGCAGGTACAAACTCGGTTCTTGCGGGTAAAGGCCTCCTACACCCAGGAGCAGTTGGACCGCTTCAGCCGATACCTAAACGACATCTGCCAGAACCTGACCCTGGCCGAGGCCCGGCGCCGGATACTGGCTCAGATGGAGGAAGAAAAGAACCTGTTCGATAAAATAGTGTCCCAGGCCCTCAGTCTGAGCCGCCAGGCCCTGCAGTCGGAAAACGATGAAGAGGAACTCTATATCGAAGGGACCAGCCACATTCTGGATTACCCCGAGTTTGCTGCCGACGTGGAAAAAATCCGGGTGATTTTCAAAGCTTTTGAGGAAAAACACCACCTCATTACCCTTTTGGATCGAACTCTGGATTCCCAAGGAGTGCACATCATCATCAGCCCGGATGAACACTTTCCGGAAATGCAGCTCAGTTTAGTGGCCTCTTCCTACCAAAGCGATCAGTCGCCGGTAGGCAGCCTCGGGGTCATCGGCCCCATGCGCATGGACTACGCCCGGTTGGTGCCCATCGTGAAACACACCGCCTCCCTGGTCACCAAGTGGTTCACCAAGCGGCATAATTGATTTCTTCCAGCTTCCCGGCGCGCTTGTTCTGGGATTTGTGGAGGCCCTGAGATTTCGTCAAACGGGAGGTTTGGATAACCTATGACCCGAGCTCATAAACCAGGAGAACCGATGGAGGGCGTTGAACCAACAACTGCCCCTTCGGAGGAGCTCCCCACCGATCCTGAGGAGTTGAAAAACCTGCTGGCCCAAAAAACTCAGGAAGCCGAGGAATATTATGATCGTCTCCTGCGCCTGGCGGCAGAACTGGAAAACATCAAGAAGCGACAGGAGCGGGAAGTGGCTGAGCTGCGCCAGTTCGCCAACGAAAACCTGCTCAAGGAACTCTTGCCCGTCCTGGACAACCTGGAGCGGGCCTTGGAGCACGGCCGCCAGTCTGAGGCTCCGGAAGCCCTGATGGATGGTCTGGACCTGGTGAGCCAGGACTTCTTCAAGGTCCTGGGCCGTTTCGGGGTTACCCCCATTGACAGCGTGGGGGAGCCTTTCGATCCGGCCTACCACCATGCCATGATGGAAGAAGAGGTTCCCGAGGTAGAGGATCAAACCGTGCTCAAAGAGTTGCAGAAGGGGTATCTCCTGCAGAACCGTCTTCTGCGTCCGGCTATGGTGGTGGTTTCCCGGAATACCGACAAGCCAGCCATCAAAATTAAAGTAGATACAACTGTTTAGGAGGATTTATTCAATGTCGAAAGTCATCGGCATAGATTTAGGCACCACCAATTCCTGTGTTGCCATCATGGAAGGTGGTGAGCCCAAGGTCATCGCCAATGTGGAGGGGAGCCGCACCACCCCCTCGGTGGTGGCTTTTACCGATAGCGGCGAGCGCCTGGTGGGGCAGATCGCCAAGCGCCAGGCCATCACCAACCCCTTGAACACCGTGTTTGCGGTAAAGCGCCTCATCGGCCGCAAATTCGAGGACGACGAGGTGCAGCGCGATGTGAAGATCATGCCGTATAAAATCGTGCGGGCCGAAAACGGCGACGCCGCCATTGAAATCAAAGGCCGATCTTACAGTCCCGCAGAAATCTCCGCCATGGTGCTCACCAAGATGAAACAGACTGCGGAAGAGTACCTGGGGGAAAAGGTGACCGACGCAGTGGTCACCGTGCCGGCATACTTCAACGACGCCCAGCGCCAGGCCACCAAGGATGCTGGACGCATCGCCGGATTGAACGTGCTTGCGCATCATCAACGAACCCACCGCGGCGTCCCTGGCCTACGGACTGGATAAGAAGAAAGACGAGCGCATCGCGGTCTTCGATCTGGGGGGCGGCACCTTCGATATCTCCATCCTGGAGATCGGCGAAGGGGTGTTCGAGGTGAAATCCACCAACGGCGACACCCACCTGGGGGGCGAGGACTTCGACCAGCGGGTCATGGAATTTCTGGCTGACGAGTTCACGCAAGGACCAGGGCATTGATCTTCGCAATGACAAGATGGCCCTGCAGCGCCTCAAGGAAGCCGCGGAAAAGGCCAAAATGGAGCTTTCCACCTCCCTGGAGACCGAGGTCAACCTACCCTTTGTCACGGCGGACGCCTCCGGCCCCAAGCACCTGCTCATCAAGCTCACCCGGGCCAAGCTCGAGGGCCTGGTGGGGGACCTCATCGACAAGCTGCAAGGACCTTGCTTGCAGGCTTTGAAGGATGCCAACTTCTCCGCTGAGGACATTGATGAGGTAATCCTGGTAGGGGGCATGACCCGCATGCCCAAAGTCCAGGAGAAGGTCAAAGGCATCTTTGCCAAGGAGCCCCATAAAGGGGTAAACCCGGACGAAGTGGTGGCGGTGGGCGCCGCTATCCAGGCCGGGGTGCTCAAGGGTGAAGTAAAAGATATTCTGCTCCTGGATGTCACCCCCCTGTCTCTCGGCATCGAGACCCTGGGCAGCGTTTTCACCCGCATCATCGACCGCAACACCACTATTCCCACGCGGAAGAGCCAGGTGTTCTCCACCGCGGCGGATAACCAGACAGCAGTGACCATCCATGTCCTCCAGGGCGAGCGGGAGATGGCGGGGGACAACAAGACCCTGGGCAAATTTGAACTCTTCGGCATCCCGCCGGCGCCCCGGGGCATTCCCCAGATCGATGTGGCCTTTGACATCGACGCCAACGGCATCGTGAACGTCTCCGCCAAGGACCTGGGGACCGGTCGGGAGCAGTCCATCCGCATCACCGCCTCCAGCGGCCTCAATGAAGAAGAGATCAACAACTTGATCAAGGAAGCGGAGATGCACTCCGAGGAAGACAAGAAGAAGAAGGAATTGGTGGAAGCCCGCAATCAGGCTGACACTCTGATCTATACCACTGAAAAGACCCTCGCTGATCTGGGGGACAAAGTGGACTCGGCCACCAAGACGGATATCGAGTCTCACATCCAAAAGCTCAAGGAGGCCATGGCAGGCACTGACGTCCAGGCCATCAAAAGCCAGAGTGAAGAGCTCATGAAAGCCTCCCATAAGGTCGCCGAAGCCATGTATGCCCAGGCGGGCGCAGCCGGGGCCGGAGCTGAAGCTGGAGCCGCTGGAGCTGAAGCTGAAGCTGAAGCAAAAAAGCCCGAAGAGGACGTGGTTGAGGCCGAGTTCGAAGAGGTCAAAGAAGAAGCAAAATAATGTCTCACCAGGGGAGGACGGGGAGTTGGCTTCCTGTCCTCCCACCATACCCTTCCCCAACAACCTTCCGGGTTGTGACAGGAAATTAGAGGGAGGGGGCCAGGGTCTCAAGATTCCTGGCCTCCTCCCTTCATCATCTTTCCCAAGGCGATGGTTATGCGGTTCAGGGTCGTTTTCACATGCCTGGCTTTGCTGCTCGTGTCCTCCTGCCTGGCCCAGTCTCCCCAGTATCCGAGCGCCCGGCCCCCAAGTGCTCAGAACCAGGATGAGAGCCTTTTCCTGCAGGCTGAAAGTTACTACCGCCGCCAGGACTATCGCCGGGCCTGGCAGACATATACGGCCTATCTGAAGCAGCACCCTGAAGGGCCCAGAGCTACCCAGGCCCACCTGCGAGAAGCCGAAATCCTGGGTCTTATGGGAGACTGGCAGGGTTCCCTCAACAAGTACCAGAGCATCCTCAACCGGGGCGGAGCAGGCGACGCAACTCTTCAGGCCCGGTACGGCATTGGCCGGGCCTATTTCAAGCTGGGCCGATACCAGCCGGCGACGGATGTCCTGGAAAGTCTAACAGCCTCGGAACTCCCTGGTCCTTTAAGATTTTCCACGAACGCCTTGCTGGCTGAGATTGCCTTGAAAAAGGGGGAGTTGGAGCCCGCTTTTGTTCGTCTCCGGCTGGCCGCCCAGGATCTGGCCGCCGGCGATCAAGAGTGGTTCGAGTACTTAAAGACCCGTCTGGTGGAGCAAGCCACCTCGGCAGAATTGGAACATCTGGCCAACCTTTACCGGGATTCCCCCCTGACTGCGCCCTTGCTTCTCCGTCTGTACCGTTTGGCTGAGAAAGAGAACCGTCCTGGAGAGGCCCGCAAGTGGCTGGAAGTCCTGAAGGAACGCTTCCCGGAAAGCAGGGAAGCCCAAGCCGCCGAGGCCTCCCTGGCTACCATTCGGCCGGTCATCGGCTGCCTGTTACCCTTAAGCGGCAATTATGCCGAATACGGCAACCGGGTGAAGCAAGGCATGGAGCTGGCAGCTCAGGGAACCCGCCTAGAGCTGGTGTACCGCAACTGCCCCAACGACCCCGCCCAGACGGCCCGCATGGTCAAGGAGCTGTCCGAGGACTCCCGGGTCCTGGCCCTTCTCGGCCCCCTCACTTCGGCTGACGCCCAAGCCGCAGCCCAGGCGGCTCAGGCCGCTGGCATGCCCCTCATCGCCCTCTCCCAGAAACAGAATTTGACTGAGGCCGGACCTCTGATTTTCCAGGTCTTCCTCACCCCTCGCCTCCAGGTCCGGGCTCTCTTGCGCTACACCCTGGAAGAGCGGCACCTCAGTCGTTATGCCATGTTTGCTCCTGACTCCCCCTACGGGCGCACCCTGGCCCAGGTTTTCGGGGAGGAATTGGTGGCCCAGGGCGGCATCCTGGTGACCCAGGCCACCTATCCCCCAGGCACCCAGGATTTTACTATGGCCCTGAGCCCTCTGCTCACGGCCTTGCAACCCGGCACACCAGGCGCCTCCTCCTTTGATGCTCTGTTCATCCCGGATGATGCCGCTACCGTGGCCGCCATCGCCACCCAGACGGCTCAAAGTCCTTTGGGGAAAGTGCAATTTCTGGGCACCAATTTGGCTAAACCCGGGAAAAATCAGGCTGACAAAGCCCCGGCCTTAAATGGCATCCTTTTTCCGGACGCCTTTTTTACCGGCGACCCGAACCCTGCGGTGCAGGGCTTTATTGCCGCCTATAGTCAACGCTACGGGACCGCGCCGGATTATCTGGCGGCCCAGGGTTACATGGTGGTCCGCCTCATGGCCCAACTCCTGGAAAGCCAAAGTCAAATGTCCCGGTCGGACCTGCCGTCAATGCTCCTGACCCTCCGAGACCTCCCCCATCTTCCCTGGTTTAAAGGCTTTGCGTCTAACCGCCAGGCGGAGCTGGCCTTGTACATTCTTACCATCAGAGACGGCCGGGTGGAAATGGTAACCTCTCCGGCGGCGGGTCGGCCGTGATCACTCGCGTACCGGGCTTTACCGTCGGCCACGCCAGCGACTTCAAGAACGTCACCGGCTGTTCTGTCATCCTCTGTCCCCCTGGCACCGTGGGAAGTGTTGACATCCGGGGCTCTGCTGCAGGTACTCGCCAGTTGGACGCGCTCCTGGGCTTTCACATCGTCGAAGAGGTACATGGCGTCCTCCTTGCCGGAGGAAGCGCCTTCGGTCTGGATGCAGCCGGGGGAGTCATGGAATTTCTGGAGGAGCGGGGCCGGGGCTTCGATGTCACCATCACCCGGGTACCCATCGTCCCCACTGCGGTGATCTATGACCTTTCCTTAGGCAACTGCCGCGTCCGGCCGGATAAAGCCATGGGGTATGCCGCCTGCCTGGCGGCCCACCCCGAATTTCAGGGGGACGGCAGCCTGGGAGCCGGGACCGGAGCCAGTGTCGGCAAGCTTCTCGGTATTCACTGCGCCACCAAAGGCGGCTTGGGGAGCGTCTGCCTGGAAGGGCCGAGGGGCTTATTGGTCGCGGCCCTGGCCGTGGTGAACGCTTTCGGGGATGTGGTAGACCCGGAGACCGGGGAGATTGTGGCCGGAGCTCGCACCACTCCGGAGAGCCACGAATTTGCCGACTCTGCGACCCTCATCCGCCAGGGGGTAGTGCGCCAACGCTTCGGGGAGCCCAATACCACCATCGGAGTGGTGGCCACCAATGCCCGGCTGACCCGGGAGCAAGCCCAAAAAATCGCCCAGATGGGGCAAAACGGCCTGGCTCGCTGTATCCGCCCGGTGCACACGCTCTTTGATGGGGACATCGTTTTTGTCCTGGCCCACCCCGAAGTGGATGCCGATCTGCACCTCGTGGGACTCCTGGCCCAGGCTGCCCTGGAGACAGCCATCCTGAACGGCATCCGCCAGGCTCACGGTCTGGGCGTCCTCCCCAGCTATCAAGACTTGCGCCGCCCAGAGCAGGACAACGGCCCTGGGACCTGAGATCCAGGGTCCCCTGCCTGATAATCAATTTCTGACTATTGACTTGGGTATTCCTCATCTTGAAAAACTTCTTGTAGCTATCATAACCATTATGAAAGCCTCACCCAATTGGTCAACTTTTAAGCGGTTATTCGTCAGAGCCATTCCAAAGCCTGGTGAGCAGTTGCCGCTGGATATTGATCAATCATAATTTGATTAATTTTCAAAATTATGTCTTTCCTCAAATGTATGGTCACCTTCTGAATCTTGATAGTGACCACTCACTTGAACCCATTTTGGCATTCTCTTTTCTTTATAAACTGGTTCTGGTTTTTCCACAGAATTGTCAAGAGTTACAGCAGCAAGAATTATATCAATATGGCTACGTCTTGGTAACATAATACAACTGACATAGTATTTGGAACTATGTACCTGTTTATTGGGCCATGAACTAAGAGGTATTGAGGTTTTTACTTCTCCAGTTTTACCATTCCTAATTAATAGATGTATATCCCCCGGTGGTTGCCAGGGCCTAAATGAAACATTAGGCAACTTAGTAATTTGGCTGATATTTGCAATCTGCATATCTGTCGATATAGTAAATTCTAAATTATGATAGTCTTTATGAGTAGGATTGTTTATCCCAACACGAATATCTGTAAATGCTGTATTCCAGGCAATCCCTTCAACATGAACATTGGGTGGATAATTATCAATATTTGCCCTAAACCAATATTTAATAGGTTTAGCTTTTACAATGTTTAGCCACCATACGACACTAGCAATTATTGCCACAAGGCCAATAATAAACAGAATGGCCGGTCCTTTTGTAATCTTTAAATTTGGAAACATTATCCCAAGAACCCCCAAAATCATAAATAAAATACTCGCGCTATAACCAGGCCATTTCATCCAATCGGGCATATTCTTCCATCCGCCTTGCGCAATAAAAATAAGACCACTGAGACCAATGGCAAGAAATATGCCCCAATCCATTTTCTAAAAACCAAACCCCACTATGAATATTTTTAAATGCTTAATTTGTTTTGTAGGGATAGAATAGAAAAATGGTAGTTTCTCGTCAAGCACTACCTTAATCTGGGACTTTCCGTAAAAATATCACCATGACTCATGCCATCAACCTGATAGTCTTCGATTTGGACGGCACTCTGGTGGACTCCTTGCCCGACCTGGCCGCCGCGGCCAATGGCGCCTTGCGCCGCCTGGGACTGCCGGAACACCCCCTTAAGGCCCACCAAAAGATGATCGGCCGCGGTGAGAAAAACTACGTCCGGCGGTTCCTCGGACCTGACTACCAGCATCTCTTTGACCAGGCCCTTAATCTCTATCTGGAGCACTACTCCCAACACTTGGGGGACCGTACCCGCCAATATCCCGGCGTCACGGAGACCCTGGCCCGCCTCTCTCCTCTAAAAATGGCCGTGCTGTCCAACAAGCGAGAAGACCTCTCCCGGCAGGTGGTGCAGGTTATGGGGCTGGCGGGCTTCTTTCAGGCGGTGCGGGGCGGGGACAGCTATGGAGTGCTCAAGCCCTCCCCGGAGGGCCTTAACGCCCTCATTCAAGAACTAAAAGGAGAGCCGGCCCGGACCCTCATGGTAGGGGATAAGCCGGAGGACATCCTGGCGGGCCGGGGAGCCGGAGTCAATACCGCCGCAATGACCTACGGCTACGGCGATCGAGAGGCCATCGTGGCGGCGGCGCCGGATAACCTCCTGAGCACTTTTCCCCAGGTGGCAGACCTTCTCCGCACCTGAACCTCAACCTTTGCCGCAGACTCAGAAGCCCCTTCCCTCCGCCTTACCTGGTCTTTAGGCATTCTTTACCAACCGGCCCCCAAGTTTCGGTTTTAAGAGCCTTGGGGCGTTGGCAACCTGAGCTGGATTTCCACTTCCGCCTTATCCTGGGCAGGCTTGGGGAAACCAACCCGCTTCAGGGCTTCCACCAGGCATTTATCCAGGAAACTTGGGAGCTTGGTTTTGTTGATCACCTTGGCTGCCGTAACCTTGCCGTCGCCATTTATGGTGATCTTCAAGGTTACCAGGATGGGGAGTTTATTTCCCTGCTCCTGGGCCTCCCGGTAGCACTTCGCCAGCCGGGTCAACTTCTCCTCCATGGCCTTTTGCACCACAGATGCTTCCAGCTTCCCGTGCACCCGCAGCACCTTTACTTTGAGGCCCAGAGTCGGCGGCGTCAGGGACTTATCCTCTTCTTTGTCAGGAACAGTCGGCAAAACAGCAGGCCCTTGCGTCGAACCAGTCTTGGGGCTGGGTTGGGCAGTGGCTTCGGCAAAGGAAGGGGGACTTCCACTGAATCCCTGGGCTTTGAGAGCATAACGGCCGCCGTTACCCACCGCCAGGTCAGAGACTCCCTGGGGAAGAGGCAGGGGCTGCTTCACCGTTTCCATCGTGCCATCAGCGCGCTTCACCTTATCCACCGCCACAAAGGAAGTGTACGCAGTCATCAGATTATATTTGAGGCCAAGGTCGGTGATCTCCTTGACTTTAGCTTCATCCTTTCCCCGGGCGAAACGCTGGTAGTCGGACAACCAATGGATGCGCTCCCGGGCCCAGAGGAATCTCAGGGCAGCGTTATCAGAGTTAGCCTGGCTCGCCTCCACCTTGACCACCCGGCGAAAGTCTCCCGTGGCCGTCTTGCCGGTGACCACGATGGCTCCTTGGGGAGTGCCCCGGTACTTGCCCAGGAGGGCCAAAGGCCGCAAAGCAAAAAGGTCCGGCAGCGCCAGGGGCTCCACCTCATAGGCGTCAAAGCCCGAGAAAGCCACCTTGATGTCGGTGAGGACTGGTGTCTCGATATAGCGCCTGAAGCGCGCCGCTTGTTGGGGGGCCTCCCCTGGCTTGAGGATGACGAAGGGCTCACCCTTGCCCGCCCGGGCCATGCCCTCGATGAGGAAGCGGTTCACCGCGGTGCCGATACCGAACGGGAAAAGGTTGGCCTTTCCCAGGTTTTGGCGGATGAGTTCGAACAGCTCCCCTTCCACCCGCACGTAGCCGTCCGTGGCTACCACCACAATCCGGGAGGCGCCCTCGGTCTGGGGGAGGGCCAGGGCCCGCTGAAAAGCCGGGAGGATGTTGGTGCCCCCGCCTCCTGGCCGGGCCATGATGAATTCCAGGGCCCGCTTCTTGTTCTCCTCAGTGGCCGGCAGCGACCCGGACTCCGAGAGCACCGCCGAAGAGCTGGCAAAAAGGAGGACGTTCATGGAATCCTGGGGGCGAAGCCCAGTGACGATGTCCTTCATCAAGGTCTTGGCGGTGTCCAGAGGGTAACCGTTCATGGACCCGGAGACGTCCACAATGAAAATATACTCCCGGGGGACCGCAGCTTCACTGGTTACCCGGTCTGGCGGCTCCATGACCAGAAGAAAGAAGTTTTCGTCCTTCCCCGGATAAAGCAGCAGACCGGTGTCGATCTTGTCCCCCGCCAGAGTGTAGCGCAGCACGAAGTCCCGGTTGCCCCCATTCTTTTCATCCTTGAGGGTCACCTGAGCGGCTTTGGGGTTGGTATACTTAACGTCCACCTCATGGCTGGGGCTGGTGAGCTTGGTCAGAGGCAGTCCTCCCTGGATGTCCACCGTCATGCCGAAGGTGTAAGGCGGGGGCTGGCCCTGGTGCAAATAGGGGTTGGCCACCCACTTCTCCGTGTCCGGGGCTCCGGCCGCCGGGAGCTTGGAGTAGCGGGGACCTACTACTGTGGGGTAAACAAACTCGTAAACCTTGTCCTCTGCCCGCAGGAGCTCCAGATACTTGAGTTCCACCTTCACTTCATCCCCGGGCAGGATGTTGGCCACGTTCATTTGAAAGACGTTGGGGCGCTGTTGCTCGAGGAGCGACGTGGTCTGACCCGCCTTCTTGGCATCCTCGTAAGTTTGCCGGGCCTTCTGGCGCTCCATGATCTCGGCCTCGATGACCCGCTCCCCCACGGTCATGCGCATGGCGTGGACCGCGGCCCGGGTGGAGCCCGGGAAGACATAGATGGCCTCCAGGGTCTTCTTGCCCTGGTTTTTATACACCTGGGTTACGGTAACGTCCGCCACCTTCCCGGCGATTTTGACGTCCGCCCGGGTGCTTTTCAGCGGCAGGGCATCCTTTTCCGGATCGTCGCTCAAAACCACAAAATAGGGGGACAGGGTCTTGTCCTCCTGGATGGCGCCGTCGGGCTTAATTGGGTAACTCACTGGCTTTAATCCCATAACCGACAGGCAGCCAAGCAAAATTACCAGGGCCCCCAACCAGGAACTGCACCTGGTGGCCCAGATGGTACCTGGTGTTCCTTTGCTCATCGATGTTGCCATGCTCACCACCTTATGTTCCAGGGAACGAATTTACCAAAACCGCAAGGTTCCGGCGCTACTTGCGTCCATACCTTAGAAGCTAGTGCAAATCCTCAAGTTCTCCTCAAATGTCATTCTGAGCGAAGCGAAGAATCTCGCATTTTCAATGAGTTGAGATCAGTGACTTCGTTCAGGATGACAAAAAATTGATTTTTCCATAGCTTCTAAACTGCGGCGTTGGCGCCTTTCACTTAATTAGAAAATGGAAGTCCCTTTCATGTTAAGAAAATTTATTTATTCTTTGTGCCCTTTTTTGAAAAAATTTGGCAAGTTGCTTGTTTCGGTTACCTTTTCCCAATCCGTCAGACAAGCTTTCCTGGAAGACTGGGATAGAGCAATTTTGTTTGACAGAATTTCCTCGGGGGAATATATTTCAACCAGAATGGCGGTGTAGCTCAGTTGGTTAGAGCATGCGGCTCATATCCGCAGCGTCCGGGGTTCGAATCCCTGCACCGCCACCAAATTGAGGCAATTACCTTTGGGGGAGGATTAAGGAAAATGAAGAAACTCTTCATCTGGGCCACTGCCGGCCTCTTTGCGCTGAGCCTTCAAGGATCCGCTCTGGCTCAAAAAGAGGAGCGGGCTCCGGAGGCCATGCCGCCGGTAGTGGAGTCACCGACACCCGTAGCTCCGGCTGAGATGCCCGCAGCACCGGGGAAGGTTGAAAAAACGGCTAAAAAGAAGTCCCAACTGAAGACCAAAAAGAAAACCAAAAACAAAAGGGCTAAAAAGAAAAAGACCAAAAAGGCCAAAAAGAAGGCTGTCTAAGAGTAACATTTATTATGGTTTTCGTTCCAAACAGCCGGGGAGGTGAATCCAGCGAGGGAGTCGCCTCCCCGGAGCCATTTCCAGGATTTGCCACCAGCGAGGTGCCTTCATGAAGCAAAGCTTCAGTCTGTTGTCCGCCTTGATTTTTCTCATTACTTTTCCTGGCTCTGGTCTAACCCAACAGGACGCCGGGATACCCCCCATGTTGGAAAATAAGCGTCCCATGACTGTACCGGAAGCCAAATCGCCAACTCGGCCTCCCGACGTGAAAAAAGCCAAAGCAGCCCCGAAAGCCAAGAAAGGCAAAAAGGCGAAAAAGATTAAAACGGCCAAAGGGAAAAAGGTCAAGAAACAGAAGGGCACTTTGGCCAGCAAGAAGAAAAGCAACAAGGCCGTCAAGAAAAAAGGGGGCACCGCCAAACCCCGGGGCAAGTCCCCAGCTAACCGCACTTGACCTTGCCCTGAGACTTTGCGGCAGGAATTTTTAGCTCAAAGGAGAGAACCCATGAAAAAGACGGTAAAGAACTGCTTGGTAGGGTTAGCCCTGGTCCTGGCTCTGGCCGGCGTTGTTCTGGCCCAGGGAACAAAGCCGGAAATGTGGAACGGGACTCACTGGAAAGAGTTTTCCCAGGAAATCAAAGTGGCCTACATTAAAGGCATCGGCAACATGGCCGACTTTGAGGTGGCCGTCAGCGGCAAGGAAAAGGCGGGTTGCATTTCCGCCGGTTTCGTGGACGAATTGAAAGGGAAAAACATCGACAATATCGTTGCCGAGGTGGATAAATACTACAAGGAAAACCCCGGCAAGCTGAATACTTCGGTTATAGAGGTAGTGCTCAGGAAGTGCACCGCCATGTGCAAACCGGAGGCTCAAGCTGCGCCCAAAAAGAAATAATCCGGGCGGCGCCGGCGTTAGACCAGGTTTTTCCTCTGCCTTGGTGCTTTGCGGGCAACCCCGGCTGCTGTAAATTCGGCTGAAAGTCTTGGGACCAGGCTTACTTCTTGAAACCAAGAACTCTGGCCTGGAACCAAGAACCCGGCCCTGGCCGCAAGATTCGTCAAGAAAAACAACTTGCACTTTTGGAAAAAGTGACTAATATGGTACAGTAGAACAGTATCCATATTAAACAACCAACTTCAACACGCTGTCCTGTGGATCTGGGGAGAACGCAGGAGAGTAACAACAAAAAGGGGGAGGATATGAAAAAGATCCTTGTTTTGGTTCTGGTGGCCACTTTTCTAGTGGCCAGTTGTTCAGGAATGACACCCACCCAGCAACGGGTTCTCAGCGGCAGCGCTATTGGCGCTGGTGGCGGGGCCCTTGTTGGTTGGGCCGCCGGCGGCCCCGCCGTGGGTGCTGCAGTGGGTGCCGGTGCTGGAGCCTTGGGCGGCCTGCTTTATGACCAGTACGAGAAGTCCCGAGGCGGGGAATAAGTAACCCAACGCCTACAACTGTGATCGGGCCAGTTAGCCTTTGTAGACTAACTGGCCCGTTTATTTTTACTAGAACCTCTTGCAAAACCTATTTTTCTGTCATCCTGAACGACGTGAATGATCTCAACCTATTGAAAATGCAAGATGCTTCGCTTCGCTTGGAATGACATTTTAGGAGAACTTGAGGTTTCGCCATAGCCTCTAGACCAACCAGGTGCAAAAAAGTCGGTCTAGTAAAAGTTGGCCATATCCATCCCGGTAATTTAAAGAGAGCTATTCCTCCCGGCAAACCTCTTCACATACACCATCAAAACGGCCACCGCGGCCGGGGTCACGCCGCTAATACGGCCTGCCTGGCCCAGGGAACGGGGTCGCACCTCCTTGAGTTTCTGCCGAATCTCATTGGATAGACCCGGGACCGCGTCATAGTCGAAGCCCTCAGGGATGCGCTTCTCCTCCCACTGGGCCATTTTTTGAGCCGTTTCCGCCTGGCGTTTCAAGTAACCGGCATATTTGTGCTCAATCTCGATCTGCTCCAGGACCGCAGGGGGTGCTGTCGCCACCTCCTCCCCCGCCAATCTGAGGCACGTGGCCAGGTCCAGTTCTGGCCGCTTCACCAGCCGCAGGACCGGGGAGGACTGGCTCAAGGGTGCCGTGCCCCGGGCCGCCAGTTCCTGGTTCACCGCCGGGGTGGGGAAGACCTTTTTACTCGCCAGGCGCGCCTCCTCCTCAGCCATCAGGCGCTTTTTCTCCCGCAGGCGCGCCACCGCCTCCTGGTCCACCAGGCCTAATTCATAACCCCACTCCATGAGGCGGAAATCTGCGTTGTCCTCCCGTAAAAGCAGGCGGTACTCGGCCCGGGAGGTAAACAGGCGGTACGGCTCTCTGGTCCCCTTGGTGACCAGGTCGTCCACCAGGACGCCCATATAAGCCTGGGAGCGGTCCGGCAGAAAGGGAGGCCGGCCGGTGAGCGCACAGGCGGCGTTGACCCCGGCCCAAAGTCCCTGGGCCGCAGCCTCCTCGTAACCCGAGGTGCCATTGATCTGCCCGGCGAGGTACAGGCCCTTGATGCTCTTGGTCTCCAGGGTGGGCTTAAGCTCCAGGGGATCGACAAAATCGTATTCGATGGCGTACGCCGGGCGCATGACCTCGACTTCCTCCAGACCCGGGACACTCCTGAAGAGCTGCAACTGGATCTCCACCGGGAGGCAGTTCCCCAGACCCTTGGCATAGATCTCCTCGGTGTCCCGGCCCTCCCGCTCCAGGGTCACCTGGTGGCTGGGCTTGTCCGTAAAGCGTATTACTTTGTCTTCGAGAGACGGGCAGTAGCGGGCGCTTATGCCGGTGATAACCCCACTGTACAAGGGTGAGAGACCTATGTTCTCCTTGACGAGGCGATGCGTCTCCGGGGTGGTGTGGCTGACGAAACAGGGAAGCTGGTCCACAGCAAGGGAGTTCGTTTGCCAGGAAAAGGGCCGCGGTCGTGGATCTCCCTCCTGCCGCGTGAGGCAGGAGAAGTCTATGGAAGAAGCCCGCAAACGCGGCGGGGTCCCGGTTTTCATGCGGCCCATCCGGAAGCCCAGCTCTTTTAAGTGCGCGGCCAGGCCCAACGCCGCGAATTCTCCCGCCCGACCCGCCTGGATTTTCACCTCGCCGATGTGGATGAGGCCATTCAGAAAAGTCCCCGTGGTGACCAGGACCGCCTGGGCTCTGGTCACCATGCCCAGGGAGTCCAACACCCCGGCCACCCGGCCGTCCTCCACCAGGAGGCGCTCCACCATGGCTTCCCTGACGGTGAGGTTCCGGTTCTGTTCCAGCATGGACCTTCATGGCTAACCGGTAGGCCTGCTTATCGCATTGAACCCAGGTGCCCCGAACCGCCGGCCCCTTGGAGAGGTTCAGGGTGCGGAACTGCACCCCGGTCAAGTCGGCGAGGCGACCCATGACCCCCCCCAGGGCATCGATTTCCTTCACCAGATGCCCCTTAGCCAGGCCTCCTACCGCTGGGTTGCAGGCCATGGCCGCCATGGTGTCCAGGTTGAGGTTGAGAAGGAGGACCTTGAGACCCATGCGGGTGGCGGCCAGGGCGCCTTCGCAACCGGCGTGCCCGGCCCCCACGACAATGAGGTCATATTCTCGGGGATAAACAGCCATGGAGGGTATTTGGGGGTTGAATTACCGGCGATTATTGTTTAAGTTTACTAGGCTGTTGGACCAGTCACCCTGTGGCACGGCCAGGGGCTTTACCCACGGTAACGAGGCTTTTAGGCCGAGCCCGGCATACCCTGTAAAGAACCTTACAGGGGTCGCCACATCAGGGAATTTTAGCGGTGGAGGAATCTATGCATCGGACCTTTGAGACCCTTGAGCCCAAAGGGGAAATCGCGGTGGCTCAGAAACCCGAGGGCGTGCTGAAAATCATGTTGTACACTGGAAGCGACACCCACTTCGAATTCACCATTACCCGGGAAAACGCCTTCAACTTGGCCATGGAAATCTTGCAGCACTCCTACCGCCTGGGGGAGGGAGCCTGACCCCCGACCCTTTCGACGGGGCCGGTGACCACGCTCACCGGTCCCACTCCACCTCCCGCACCAATTCGATAAATTCCGGGGACTCCCCGTATTCCTTCAGGGCCTGCTGGTAGTCCAGCCACCGCTGCCATAAGCTCAGCCACGCCTTGTTGTGCCAGTAAATGGGGCTTTCGCCCCCCTCAGCTTGCAGGTGGATAAACTCATCATATTCTTCCTGGCAGCTTTCGCAGAAACGAAAATAACCCTTGTAGCGCTTGTAAATCTTGGTGGTGTCGAACTGCACCCCGCACTTGTGGCAACGGGCCAGGCAGCGGGTGCACTGGAGGATCTTGCGCACCGCCTCCAACTTCTTGGCCTTTTCCACCTTAAGCTTCTTTTTCTGCTCCAGCTTCAGGCGGCCTCCTATGTCAATGACTTTGGTCATGGGCACCTCGAAGGGTACAGATAAAGGACGACGCAGGGAATTCCCCCTTGTGTCATTGTTATACTAAAGATAACAGCCCCGGGAACGCGGGTCAATAGCCCCCCAGTCGCCCAGTTATTATTCCGCTCCCGGGCCTGGCTCGGGAGACTCCGGGTCCAGGTTGAAGAGGCGGCGCACCAGGGCCAGCTGCGCCTGGCCGCGTTTTCTGTGGTGGTTGCCCTTGAGAAAGACGATGGGGTCGTGGAGGAGCTTATTCGTAATGGACTCTGTCAGGACTTCCAGGGCCTGCTCCTGCTCAACGGTGAGTGGGCCCAGGTGGGCCAGGGTCTTTTTAAGCTCCGCCTGGCAAATGCCCTGGGCTTTTTCTCTCAGGGAAATAATGGTGGGGTAAACCTCTAAAGTCTTGACCCAGTCCATGAATTTTAAGGTTTCCGCGGCCACCAGGCGTTCAGCCTGGACCGCAGCCTCTTGGCGGCGCTCCCGGTTTTCCTCCACTACCTCTGTGAGGTCGTCGATATTGTAGAGGTAGACGTTGTCCAGGTCGTTGATCCTGGGGTCCAGATCCCGGGGCACCCCAATGTCGATCATGAACAGGGGCCGCTGCCGGCGGCGGCGCATCACCGTCTTCACCTGTTCCCGGGTCAGCAGATAGGACTCGGAACCCGTGGAGCTCAGGAGAACGTCGGCGGTGAGAAGCTGGACCTCCATCTCCTCCAGGGACACGGCCACCCCACCAAAACGCTGGGCCAGGCGCAGGCCCCGCTCCAGAGTGCGGTTAGCGATGACAATACCCTCGGCCCCCTGACCCTTCAGGTGTTCCAGGGCCAGCTCGGCCATTTCCCCGGCCCCCAGCAGCAGGACGTTTTTCCCCTTGAGGTCCCCAAAAATTTTCTTCCCCAGAGCCACGGCGGCATAGCTCACACTCACGGCATGGTCGCCGATGCCCGTTTCCGTGCGCACCCGTTTGGCCACCGAAAAGGTCTTGTGCAAGAGTCGATTCAAAATGGCCCCGGTGGCCTTATGTTTCGTGGCCTGGCTGTAAGCCTGCTTCACCTGCCCCAAAATCTGGGGCTCCCCCACCACTAAAGCGTCCAGGCTGGCGGCCACCCTGAAGAGGTGACGCACCGCCTCTTGATCCTGGTGGATATAAAGCGAGGCGGCCAACGACTCCACCGAGACCTCTGGGTGGCGGGCAAAAAATGAGGAGAGCGCTGCCGGCGCCTCTGCTGCAGCGTCAGTGACACACAGCACCTCCACTCGGTTGCACGTGGTGTAAAACAGAGCCTCCCGGATCTCAGGAAAAGACAGGAGCAAGGGATAGCTCACTTCCGCCTCGGGAAGGAGGGTGCATAGTTTCTCCCGGAGGTCCACCCGTGCTGTCTGGTGATTGACGCCGGCCAAGAGGAGATTCATGGCTGCCCGCTAAAGCTATTAAAACTGTGGTAGCCAGTAAACCACAAGCTGGCGCCCACGAAGGTGATGACCAGTACACCGAAGCCGCATAAGGCCAGGAGGGCCGCCCGACGGCCCCGCCACCCCACGGTCAGGCGCTCGTGCAGGAGAACCGCAAAAATCAGCCAGGCTATGAGGGTCATGACTTCTTTGGGGTCAAAGCTGAAAAAACTCCCCAGGGTGTACTGGGCATAGAGAGACCCGATAACAATGCCAGCCGTCAGGAGAGGGAAGCCCACCGTCAGGCACCAGTAATTGAGGGCGTCCAACTGCTCGAGGGACGGCAGGCGCCGGTAGAAAAAGCCGAACTTCTTGCCCTTGATCTGGCGTTCCTGCACCAGGTAGAAGAACCCTCCCAGGCCGGCCAGGGTCAGGGCGGCGACTCCCAGGAAGGAGAGGCCTACGTGCACCTGCACCCAGAAGCTGTTTAACAGAGGAGAGACGTTGCTTTTACCCCCAGGAAAAATCAGGCCTCCGGAAACCATGAGGGCCGCCAGGGGTGTGGCCAGGGCTCCCAACACCTTGATGGGGAAGCGCCAGAGGAGAAAAAAGAACGCCACCACCAGGGTCCAGGAAAACACCAGCAGCGACTCCCCCAGCGTGGCCACCGGCAGCCGGCCCAAAGTCCAGGTGATAACGACCAGAGCCATGGTATGGCAAGCCAGGCCCACCCCCAGGACCCAGGCCCCCCAGCGGCAGTGGGGCTCTCGCTGGGCCAGGAAGTAAGCAACGAACAAGGCGCTGGCGCTGTAATAAGCCATCAGGGTGAGAGAAAGAAATATCTGGGCCATGGGCTGCTCGGTTTAATGTAATATATTCGGGGCAAGGTCCAGGGATCTGAGGTCCCTGCCCTCTCCCTGCATCACCTCCCAAACCCCATACACGTAACAGGTAGCCGGGGCCTCCAACCCCAGTTTCAGCACGGGCAGAATGCCCGCGCTACCATCCATTATTATGGGATTGGGGGAGGGGGCTTGGGGGAGGGGGTAAGGGCCTGCGGTCCTTAGCCTCCTCCCCCAAGAAAACATCTCAACTTCCTTCCTCCTCCTCCTGCCAGGCCTGGTCCAGGGCGGCGGCCAACTCCTCGGAGGCCAGAACCTCACCCAGGACTTCTTCCAGGACTGCCAGGGCCCGGGGACGGTCCTCCCGGGATATGGCCTCCTGTAAGGACCCGGACACCAGGCGCTGAAAAAGGCGGAGATTGTCCGGGTGGCCTCGCCGCCGGGCCAGAACCTGGTCTCGCACGGCCTGGAGAACCCGAAGGTAACGGCCGTACTCCGTCCCAAAACGCTGGTCCAGTTCCTCCCGCACCTGTCGGGCCAGGGCCGGGGAGGCCCCGCCGGTGCTCACTGCTATGGTGAGCAGCCCCCGGCGCACCTGGGCCGGCACGATGAAGGTGCAGAGCTCCGGTGCGTCCACTATATTGACCAAGAGTCCCCGGGCCTGCGCGGCGGCGCTCACCTCCCGGTTCACCTCCTGATCGTCCGTGGCCCCGACGACCAGCATCATGCCATCCAGATGCTTGGGCGCGAAGTCTTCCTGGATAAAATGAATGTGGCCGGCAGCGGCCAAAGCGCCCAGGCCTGGGGTTATGTCCCGGCTCACCACCGTCACCCGGGCCCCGGCCGTCAGGAGGTCCTGGACCTTGCGCTCCCCCACCGCGCCGCCCCCCACCACCAGGCAGGGACGATTTTCGATGAGGGCAAAGAGGGGGTAGGTCTTCATCCCGGAAGCTGCTAAGTTCCCTTAATTTTTTCAATGTATCAAGGCCTGTTCCCGGATGCAAGGTTCTTCCCCGGAATCAGTGATGCCCCTGGCCTGCCCTTTGGCATTGACAGGGCCAGGATTTCTTGATTAGATGGAAATCATCCGGAGCCCACCCTGCCGATGTCATCGTTCCTCTTAAAAGGTTGTCTCCCGTTCCTGCTCATATCCCTGCTGGCCGGGATGGCCTCGCCAACCCTCGGAGGAGAGAAGGATATGGACCTCAGTGCCGCTGACCAAGAGTTGCTCTTCCGGGTGGCCCGGGACAGCATCAAAGCCCACCTGAAAGGGGAACAGGCCCCTTTGCCCCAGGCCGCTTCCCCCTCTCTCTCCCAGCCCCGGGGAGTTTTTGTCACCCTGAACCGGCGCGGCCGCCTCCGGGGCTGTATCGGCTATCTGGATGCGGTGAACCCCCTCCTGGCCGCGGTGCAGGAGATGGCCGTGGCCGCCGCCTTCAGAGACCCCCGGTTCCCACCTCTTCGGGAAGATGAATTGGCCGACCTGGAAGTGGAAATCTCCATCTTGAGCCCTATGCAGCAGATCAAGAATGTCGAGGAAATTCAAGTGGGACGCCACGGCCTCTATCTGGAGCAAGGGTCTCGTCGGGGGCTCTTACTTCCCCAGGTGGCCACGGAATACGGTTGGGACCGTCTCACCTTCCTGAAGCAAACGTGTGGCAAAGCCGGGCTTCCTCCAGACGCTTGGGAAAACCCGAGTACCCGTATTTTTGTCTTTAGCGCCGACATTCTCCATGATCCTGCGACCCTGACCGGTAAGAAAAAATAGGAGGCTTAATCCCCATGAACCCTGACAAGCTGCCCGTGCAGCTGCCACCGGAACCCGAGCCTCCCAAGGGACTCAAGGCCTTGCTGCAACATCGTTTTTTCCTGGTGATCCTGGTGCTTATCCTGTTTTTTGGCCTGCTCTTCGGCCTGGGACTGTTCCGCAAAACCAAGACCGCCACCGCCCCCAAAGACCAGGAGAAACTTACCGCCGCCCTGCCCCCGGAGCCCTCCCAGACTCCAACCCCAGAACCGTCCAAGACGCCGGTGCCGGAACCTGCCAAAGTTTTGGCTCCGGAACCGTCGGCAGCTAAGGTTTCGGAACCAACCCGGCCGAAAGAGACCCCGCACCTCAAGGAGGCGGAGCATCCTGAGAAACCGGCACCTACCATCAAGGAACCGACCTCTCTGGCTCCCGCACCGCCGCCTCACCGGGCTGCTGCCCCCACAGGAAAAATCAAAGGCATCATCTTTACCCAAGCCTTGATCAAAATCATGGATGACCAGGTGAACAAGTCCTTGTTCGGCTGGCGTCCCAATGCCATGCTCTTCGGCAAGTTGGGTCTTACCGACGACGTCAACCACCTCCAGCTGGGGGTGCTGGAGGTGGCCCGGCGCACCATCATCGTGCTGAATGAAAACATGACCCGCTTCGCGGTCACCGAGGCCCACAATCCCCAGGTCAACGAGGCCATGAACTTCCTCATGGTGAGCCCGGACAAATACTGGTTCCCCTCCGCTTCCGGCAAATACCACGAGGCCATGCAGGACCTGAAAGCTTACATTGAGGAATTGCGCCTGGGCCGCAGCCCCTTTTACACCCGGGTGGACAACCTGATTGTGCTCTTCGGACATTACAAAGACATTTTGGGGTCGTGTTACCACAACCTGGTCAAGGACACCGAGGCTGACCACAGCCGGGTATCCTGGTTCAAGGCGGACGACTACTTCTATTTTTCCAAGGGGGTGGCCCTGAGCCTGGCTGAAATGCTGGAGGCCGTGAAAGAAGACTTTCATCAGGAGCTCCAGAAAAAGAACACCCACAAGCTCCTGGAAGACGCCCTTCACGCCCTCCACGAGGCCTCCCACCTGAACCCCTGGGTGATCACCAACGGCGCCAAGGACGGCATTTTTGCCAACCACCGGGGCAACATGTCCACGTACATCGGAGAAGCCGAACACCTGGTGGCCACCATGCAGACCGTGTTGGCCACCAACTAAGGTGATTTGGGTGATGGGAGATCGGGGGTCAGGGGCCCAAGGTCTCTGGCCTTTCCCTCCTTTTTTGCGTAAGTCGGAATCCCTGGACTAGAGTTTGGACTCTGGTTCTCCCTCTTAAACCCAATGCTGTTCACCTAAGCACCACGAGATGAAACGACGTCATTTCTCTTGTCATTCTGAGGGAGCCGAAGCGACCGAAGAATCTCTAAATACAAGATGCTTCACTTCGTTCAGCATGACAAAAAAACAATGGAAATGTAGGGTGGGCACCGCCCACCAATTCATAAACGCTTAAGTGAACAGTATTGCTCCTAAGCCAACCTGCCAAACTGATATTCCCTTGAAATTTTGAGTGTTTTGTTTTAAGGTGGCGCCACTTGGTCACAGGAGGATAGAGATGCGGGTCGGCGAGATCATGAACCAGGAACCCATCACCGTTTCACCGGAGACACCGGTGGGCCAGGCCCTGAAGCTCATGCAGCAGCACCAGATCCGGCATCTCCCCGTCATCGAGGAAAGTTTCATGGTGGGCTGGATCAGCGCCCGCACCCTCAGGGAGGTGCTCTTGGCCTCCATGTTGGAGGTGATCACCGTTGGCGACGTCATGGTGGAAGCCCCCATCTCTGTGACGCCGGAAACCAGCGTCGAGGAGGCGGCCCGGTTGGTGCACGAGCACAAGATCGGGGGCATGCCCGTTTTGGATGGCGAGAAACTGGTGGGAATAATTACCGTCAACGATCTGCTGTCCGCCTTCATCATCATGTTGGGGCTGCTCCGGAGCAGCTCCCGCCTGGACCTTCTTCTCGATACCAAACCTGAGACTTTGGAGGAAGCTTCTCGCCTCATTCAGACTAGCGGCGGCAAGATCATTAACATCGCCCTGGGGCCCACCAAGAATGGTAAACGATGCTACTTTTTCCGCCTCGAAAAGTGCGACCTGGAGCCCATCATCGCCACCCTCAAAGACCGGGGCTACCAGGTAGTGGATTATATTGCCTGAAGGTGGATTGGGGGTGAAATTTCTGGAAGGCGCCTATATTTATCCCCCCTCCCACCAGGGGGGGAGTTATGATGACTATTTTCTTGTAAGGTATCCATAAGACCACACCCTACCCCCCAAACCAGTCTTCATTCCACTTCGTGTCCGCACACCCGATTTTTTCCGGATTGTTTGGCCCGGTAAAGGGCGGCATCCGCAGCTTTTACTAAGTCTTCGCCCTCCATGCTGGCAGTCCGGGTGGCCCCCCCGATGGACACCGTGATGTGGATATCCCCGCCGCTCAAAGGAATAGGACTGTCGGCAATGCCTTCCCGCAGGCGTTCCGCCAGATGGTGGGCCTGGGCCCAGGAGGTTTGGGGCAGGAGCGCCACGAACTCCTCGCCGCCGTAACGGCACAGCACGTCCGCCTGGCGCACATGGGTCTGGAGGAAGTTGGCCAGGGCCTTGAGAACCAGGTCCCCCTCGGGGTGGCCCCAGGTGTCGTTGATACCCTTGAAGTTGTCGATGTCCAGAAACAAGAGGGACAGGGGCCAGCCATAACGCCGGCTGACCTCCACCTGATGGGTCAGCACTTCCCGGAAGTGGCGATAGTTGTACAGTCCGGTGAGTCCATCCCGGATAGCCAGGCTCTTGACTTCATCAAAAAGAAGCACGTTCCTCAAGGCCGCCTCCCCCTGCAGGGCGAAAATGCGAAAAAGTTCGGCCTCCTCAGGGGAGAAGGGCTCCTCCCGCCCCGCCGCCACCAGCCCCAGGACGTTCCCAACCTGCAGCTTCTCCTGCAAAACCGCGCCACAGGGCAAAAGATGACTTCCTTGAGGGTTGCTTGGGGAGGGAGGATTTTCCTGTGGGAGCTGCTCTGCCAGCCACTGGTCAAACCGCTCTCTGGCCTCGGAAGGCAAGTCTGGAAGATGGCGGGAGGCTGCGGCTGTTTCTACATTGTCCTGACCCTGGAACCTTACGCCCAGAAGGGTCAGGGAGAGACTCTCCCAGATGAGGTCCAAAAGGCCGTTTACCAGTTCCTGAAAGGTGTGGGGCCGGGCCAGGGTCTCACCAATGCGGCGGATCTGGGTCAACTCCCGGGCCCGGGTCGCCGCAAGTTCCTCCTGGGCCTGACTGAGATCTTCCAGGAGTTCCCGGTTGGCCAGGGCCAGACGCCGCCGCTCCAAAGCGCGGTCCACCACACTTTGCAGCTCCGGCAGGCGCAGATCGGTTTTTATCAGATAGTCGTAGGCCCCCAGACGCAGGGCCTGAATAGCGCTGTCCAGGGCCCCCAGGCCGGTGAACAGGATGACCTCGGTGTCCGGGGAGTTTTCCCGCACGTGGGCCAGAAGGTCCAGGCCGGAAGCGTCAGGAAGCATCAAGTCCAGGATGGCCAGGGGAATCTCTTCTGCCTGAAGGGTGGCCAGGGCTTCCCGGCCGCTGGCCGCCGCGGCCACCGCGTACCCCTGGCCCGTGAGAAAACGGGTGAGGGTGCGCAAAACGTTGGGGTCGTCGTCCACCAGGAGGATTTTATCCCCCGGCATTAATGCCATCCTCCCGCCGATAGCAAGGTGTCCCCCTTGAAGTTGACGTCGTCCCGCTGGGGGTAGTCCAGGTTATAGTGCAAGCCCCCGGGTCTCCTTGCGCCTCAGGGCCATGCGGATGATGAGCTCGGCCACGGTGGCGATGTTGCGCAGTTCCAACAGATCGCTGGTGATCAGAAAGTTCCAATAGTACTCGTTAATCTCCTGCTGAATAAGGTCGATCCGGTGCTGAGCCCTGAGCAGCCGCCGGTCGGTGCGCACGATGCCCACGTAGTTCCACATCATCCGACGGATTTCATCCCAGTTGTGGGAGACCACCACGGCTTCGTCACTGTCGGTGGCGCCCCCGGGATTCCACTCTGGAACCATGGACTCCAGGGGCTTTTTGAGGTCGCGGCAGGGACTCCCGGGCCGCCTGGGCCGCCTGGTGGCTGAAGACCAGGGCCTCCAAGAGGGAGTTGCTGGCCAGGCGGTTGGCTCCATGGAGCCCCGTCATGCTCACTTCCCCCACGGCATACAGGTTGTCGTGGGTGGTGCGGCCTGAGGCGTCCGTGACCACGCCACCACACATATAGTGGGCCGCCGGCACCACCGGCAGGGGCTCCTGGGTCAGGTCGAAACTGTATTCCAGGCATTGCTGGTAAATGTTGGGAAAGCGCCCCTTGACAAAATCGGCGTCCTTGTGGCTGATGTCCAGGTAGACACACTCGTCGCCGCTGGTCTTGAGCTCGTTGTCGATGGCCTGGGCCACGATGTCCCGGGGGGCCAGGTCCTTTAAAGCATGATACTTCTCCATGAAGGCCCGTCCCTGGTGGTCCGTGAGAATGGCGCCTTCCCCCCGCAGGGCCTCGGAAATGAGAAAGTTCTTGGCCGCCGGATGGTATAGGCAGGTGGGGTGGAACTGGACGAACTCCATGTTGCCGATCCAGGCCCCGGCCCGGTAGCACATAGCCACCCCGTCCCCGGTGGCCACATCCGGGTTGCTGGTATAAAGGTAAACCTTCCCTGCACCCCCCGTGGCCAACAGGGTGATGGCGGCCAGAAAGGTGTCCACCTCCCCGGTTTTGGTGTTGAGGACATAAGCGCCCAGGCAGGACTCTTCCACGTTGGCCACCACACCCCCCCGGCGCACCAGCTTTTCCCGGGTGATGAGGTCCACTCCCATGTGGTGTTCAAAGATCTGGATATTGGGGTGGGCCTGGGCCTTTTCCACCAGGATCCGTTCGATTTCGGCCCCGGTCATGTCGTGGGCGTGGATGATGCGGCGGTGGGAGTGGCCCCCTTCCCGCGCCAGGTCGAAGCCGTTGTAAGCGCCGGCGTCAAAGTGGGCCCCCATGGTTACCAGTTCATGGATGCGCTCCGGCCCCTGGTGCACCACCAGTTCCACGATGTCCGGATGGCTCAAACCCTCTCCCACGGTCAGGGTGTCCTGGACATGGTACTCAAACCTGTCGTCGGGCCCCAGCACCGCCGCAATGCCCCCCTGGGCCATGCGGGTGGAGGTCTCCATAATGTCCCGCTTGGTGACGAGGTTGACCGTGGCAAAATCGGCCACTTTCAGAGCATAACTCAACCCCGCCAACCCCGAACCTAACACTAAAATGTCGGAGAAATGATGCAACTGCGCTTCCTTTTAAGGTAAATTTCTTCCTTGGAGGAGGGCAGGGTTTCAGGTCCCTGGCTCTCACCCACCATCACCTACCAATCCAACAAACGGGCCAAATTTGGGCCCAGGATCATCCGACGCCAGTCCTCCGGGAGCTTGGCTTCCTCCATCTCCTTCAGGTAGCGTTTCGGGGGCAACAAGGGATAATCACTCCCGAAAAGAATTTTCTCGGGCCCCACCATCTCCGCGGCCAGGCGGTAGATCTCCGGCCGGTAGAGATAGGGGGAAGCCGCGGTGTCAAAGTAAACCCGCCGGAAGACCTCTGGGGCCTCTTTTTTCAGGAGCCCGTAAAAGGGGAGCCCCCCGCCCCAGTGGGCCAGTATCCAATTGACTTCAGGGAATTTCTGGATCAACCGGTAGACCGCCTCCAGGCGGATGGCCGCCTTCCCCGGATAAAAGGCGCCCACAGGATCGTTCATATGAAGCAATAACGGCACGCCGTAATGCTGGCAGAGCTCCGCCACCGGGGACAAGAAATATTCCAGGTCCTCCCCTGGGTCATCCTCGTACCAGGCCAGCTCCCCCACCCCCCGGAACCCTGCGGCCAGGCAGCGCTCCACCTCTCGGGGGGCGGCTGGTTCCAGGGGATTGACGGTGCAAAAACCGATTATCTTTCGGGGCCAGCGGTGCATGGCTTGCAGGATGACTTCGTGCTGACGGCGCCACAGGCGCTCCTGTCGCCAGGGAAAGCCTGAGACCAGCGCCGCCTCCACCCCCTCCTCCCCCAGGGCCTGAAGAAGTCCCTCGGGGTCCACCAGGCGAGACTTAGGAGCCCCATACAGGGCCTTAAACGCCGGCTCATCGGAGAAAAAGTCCTCCCGGCGGCGGCATATTTCTTCGGGGAATACATGGGTGTGAGCGTCCAGAATCATAGCGGCCCCGAAGGCGATCCTTCAAGACCTATTTACTTTGTCTGCCAGGCTTTTTCATATAAAATACACGAGATGTCAATAATCGCAAGAATACTCGTGATTTTGTTCCTGGCCCTGCCTGGCCTCAGCAACGCCGCGTTCGGCGCCGGGCCTTTCCATTACCGCCTCCCCCGGGGGCCGGGGGTGGATCCCAATGCCGTCACCGTGGTGGGAAAACCTCAAAGCCACCACATCGTCCGGTACCAGAACTTCTATCAGATAGCCCGTCATTACGATCTGGGCTTTTGGGAACTGGCCAAGTACCACCGGGCTCTGGACCACTTCTACCTTCCCTGGGATACCGACATCGTCATTCCCACCCAGTGGATATTGCCCGAAACCACCAATCCCCCCGGTTACCTCATCAACGTGGCTGAGCTCAGGGGCTACCGTTTCTTCCCGGACAAAGGGGAAGTGCGCACCTTCCCCATCGGCATAGGTGTCCTGGACTTCAAGACCCCCATCGGCAAGAGTTTCAGGGTGCAGAACAAGTCGGCCAACCCCTCCTGGCGCATCCCGAAAGGTCTCAGGGCGAAATACGGTATGACTGTAATGCCTCCGGGGCCGGACAACCCGGTGGGCAGCCACTGGATGGGTTTGTCCCGATACGGCTTGCACGGCACCGCCGCGCCCATGGGGGTGGGGCGCCTGGTCAGCCACGGCTGCATCCGCCATTACCCGGAGGACATCAAGGAGCTCTTCGACATCACCTCGGTGGGCACCACGGTGAAGGTTATCTACGAGCCGGTAAAATTCGGGTATCTCAAGGGCCGCATTTTCGTGGAAGTTCACGAGGACATCTACTACAAGGTGGGGGACATGTTTCAGTATGCCCTGAAGAAACTGGAGGCCAAAGGGCTATCCAGCCGCATTAACTGGCTGAAGTTTGTCAAGGCCGTGGAGGAACAGTCCGGCGCTCCTCTTGATATCACCCGGTAATTTAGCTGGAGTTGTATATGATTATCCGTAATGAGACGGAGTCGGATGTTGAAGCAATATTCAAAATCACCAAAGCGGCTTTCCAAGATCATCCATATAGCAATCACCCAGAGCCAACAGAGCCATTTATAATAAATGCGTTGCGGGCAGCCAATGCGCTTTCTCTCTCATTGGTAGCAGAGATTGATGGAAAAGTGGTTGGCCATCTAGCATTTTCGCCGGTAGCCATTTCTGATGGCAGTTATGATTGGTATGGTCTTGGCCCTGTCTCTGTTTTGCCGGAATTTCAGAAAAAGGGGGTTGGCAAATCTCTCATTCATGAAGGCCTGGCCAGGCTGAAAGCCTTAGGAGCCCAAGGCTGTGTTCTGGTGGGCGATCCCAGGTATTACGAACGATTCGGATTCAGAAATTTTCCAGATTTAAGTCTTGAAGATGTGCCACCGGAGAACCTTCTTGTTTTACCGTTTGATAACCGTATTCCTCATGGTGTTGTGATTTTTCACCAAGCTTTTTCTGCAACTAGCTAATTATTCAATACTGCTGCGCCCCATTGCCAGCAGGTTATACGGAACGTTTCACCCCCTTTCTTGAAAAATGTACGACACTCTCATTCACTCAGCCCTGGTCCTTACCCTGGAACCTCTCTCAGACCCTATTCCCCGTGGCTACGTGGCCATCAAGGACGGGAAGGTCGCCACGGTGGGACAGGCTCAAAAGAAAGCTGACCTTCCCTCTGCCCGGGAGCGGCTGGACGTGCAGGGCGCCCTGGTGATGCCGGGGCTGGTCAACACCCACTGCCACGCCCCCATGGTGTGGTTCCGGGGCCTGGCGGACGACCTCCCCTTGCAGGAATGGCTGACCCGGAAAATCTTCCCGGCGGAGGGCGGCTGGTTGGACGAGGACAAGGTGTACTGGGGGACGCTCCTGGCCGCGGCGGAGATGATCCGGGGAGGCATCACCACCGTGGCGGACGGCTATTTTTATGAGGACGAGGTGCGCCGGGCCCTGGACGCAGGCGGGGCTGCGGGCGGTGGTGGCCCAGGGGGTGGTGGACTTTCCGTTTCCCGGAGTCCCGAACCCCCAAGACAACCTGACCAATGCGGCCCGCTTTCTCGAGTCGGGACGTGATTTTTCAGAGCTCATCACCTCCACCGTTTTTTGCCACTCCCCTTACACCTGCGGCCCGGAGACCCTCAAGGGGGCCAAGGACTTGACCAGGGCCGCCAGCCTCCCGTTTTTTCTCCATCTGGCGGAAACCCGACAGGAGGTGGAGGAACTCAAATCCAAGACCGGCATGGCCCCCGCGGCTTACCTGGAGAGCCTGGGAATTCTGGATGAGCTCACCGTGGTGGTCCACGGTGTCTGGCTTGGGCCCGAAGATATGGACATCCTGGCCCGCCGGGGCGTCAAGGTCAGCCACTGCCCCGAGTCCAACCTGAAGCTGGCCGCCGGGGTGGCTCCCGTCCCGGAGCTTCTGGCCCGGGGCGTCACCGTGGGCCTGGGGACCGACGGGGCCGCCTCCAACAACAACCTGGACCTCTTCGGGGAGATGAGCCTGGCCGCCCGGCTCCACAAGGTCTGGCAGGGCGACCCCACGGTGCTGCCGGCCCCCGAGGTCGTGGCCCTGGCCACCCGGGAAGGCGCCAGAGTGTTGGGCCTGGAAGACCGGGTAGGTACCCTTTCCCCGGGAAAACAGGCGGACCTGATCGTGGTGGACCTAAACCAGGCCCACCTCACGCCCCTATACGACCCTTTTTCGCACCTGGTTTACGCCGCCCGGAGCGCCGATGTGCGCCACGTCATGGTGGCCGGACGCTGGCTCCTTCAGGACCAGCGGCTCCTCACCCTGGATTGGCCGGACATTGCTTCCCGGGCCCGGGACTATGCCCGGGATCTCGCCGCGTTTACCGCAGCCTCCCAGTCTTGGACTTGACCCCTCCGACTCTTTTAGGGGAAAATAGACTGAGAAAGAAGAAGCCGGAAGCAACAGGCCCTAAAAACAAGGGTTCCCATGAAAAATGTCTTACCCACCCCAACCCGAGACCTGAGCGAACGCCTCCGCTCCCTGGTGGATTCCGCCGAGGTTCTCCGCCTCATTCATGATATCACCACCTGCACGGTGGAGTGGGAGGACCGACCCGTTTCCTCGACGACCCCGAGACCAGCCACGGTCTGGAATTGTTTCCCTGCTTCACCCTGCATTTTCAAGAGCAGTTATTACAGGTGAAGGGCGCCATTTACCCCAATCTCCCCGACACCGAAGAGGGGATGAGCCACCTGGTCAGCCTGGAGCTGGCGGGCCAACCTTTCACCTTCCGCCTGGCCACTCCCCAAAATTATGTCCTGTCTCCCTTCCACCTCCGCTTTCTCAGCATGCTCTTCGGCCGCCTGGTGTTGCACCAACTGGTTTTTCCCCTGGACGACCACCGGGGCTACCCTCTCTTCACTCCCTACTCCCTGGAGGAGCAGGTGGTGGCTGGCTATCTCCAGAGCCTCCGGTGGGCCCCCTGCGCCACCATCAAGCTGGACGCCCAGGACAACCCTTACATCGGCTCTATGCTCCATTCGGAAAAGGCCCTGCGCCGCTGCGAAATGCCGGGGAGCCACCAGGAGGAAGCCTTCGTCCGGGCCTGGCGGCTGTTCAAGCGGCTGCTGTATTACTCCATCGAGGGCGGCCGTCTTTTTACGGGATTTGCCTTCGTGCCCCCTTCTTTGCTGGTGGAACAGAATAAAAAACGCTGGCCCGCCCTCCTCTTGTATCAGGATGACCACCGCATTTCCCTGGACGAGGGCCAGGAAGTCCTCAAACAGCACCTGCTCCATGCCGACGGCCGCTCCACTTTTCTGGCCCTGCAGGGCGGTCGTCTCGTCGGCCTCCTGCATCTCACCCAAGGAACGCACCGCCAACTGGCCAGCTCGAGGGCCTGGAACTCAGCGCTGCCTCTTACTTCCATCTCTTCTCGGGGACGCATGACCTTTTGGATTCCCTTACGGGGACGCCACAACCCCCAGATTCCCCTGGTGGTCCTGGAGTATCGCCATGGCCACCTGCGCATTCCCCTGTTCCAGGACATTTTTTGGCTGGAGTTGGAGCGTCAGTTGAAGGAGGCCTGCCCCCTCTGCAGTCTTCCCGATTCACTGCAGCGGCTGAAGCGCCTCCTGGCCATGATGCGGCGAGGCGGTCACGGAGGTATTTTTATTCTGGGATTGACGCCTGAGCAGTTGCTCTCTCCGGAGACGCCGTTGGAGAACCAGGTTCCCCTGGAAAACCCGGTTCCTTTGATGAACCGCTGGCTGCCCCATTTCGCCGGCCTGGCCAAGTCTGACGGGGCCTTGCTCTTCAACGATCGCTTGGAGGCCGTGGCCTTTCGGGCCCGCCTCCGAGCCGCCGCCCACCTTCCCCCGGAAAAGGATGACCTGGGAAGCGGCATGCGCCACCAGGTAACCCGGGAGTTCACCACCTACGCCCCCAATCTGGTGGGGCTGGCCATCTCCCAGGACGGTTACCTCTCCCTCTACCGCCACGGCAAGCTCATCAGCCGGTTGTTTTAGCCCTTTTTATTCATAATTTTTGCAAATTGCGCCTATCTATTTGGTTTTATTAAGTTTTAATAATTGGCCTCAAAAACGGAGTCTAAAATGTAGCCGCAGGCTTTAGCCTGCGATCAGTATTCTTGAATAACTCGGCGATTTTTCCGGGTCAGAGGGAAATGATGTAAAGAGGGGGCAAGGATCTGCGATTGTTAGCCCTCTCCCCCAATCTCTTGCACCCACGCCGCCAAGTCCTGCAAAGCCCGCTCGGCGTAGGCCGCGCCCCGCTGTCTCTTGGGGAGGCGTTCCGGCAGGGGCGGGAAGAGACCGAAGTTGACATTCATGGGCTGAAAATCCCGGGTGGCGGTGTTGGTCAGGTGGGCGATCAGGGCCCCGTGGGCTGTGGCCCGGGGCGGAGTGATCAGCGGCAGGCCCCGGGTCCGGCGGGCGGCGTTGATCCCGGCCAAAAGCCCCATGGCGCTGGATTCCACATAGCCTTCCACTCCCGGAAATCTGGCCGGCCAAAAAAATGTTGGGATGCTGGAAAAAGTTGAGGTGGGGGCTGATAAGGCCAGGCGAGCGGATGAAGGTGTTGCGGTGGATGCTCCCCAGGCGGGCGAACTCCGCCTGTGCCATGCCCGGGATGAGGCGGAAGACCCGCTTTTGCTCCGGATAGGTCAGTTTTGTCTGAAACCCCACCAGGTTGAAAAGCGTCCCTTCCCGGTTTTCCGCCCGCAGCTGGGCCACCGCAAAGGGCTGGCTTGCCGGTTCGGGGGTCAATGAGTCCCACGGGCTTCAGGGGTCCGAAGGTGGGGGTCAGGTATCCCCGGGCGGCCATGATTTCCAGGGGAAGGCAGCCCTCAAAATACCGGGGCTCCTCAAAAGACTTCAGGGGCACCTGCTCGGCTGCCATCAGGGCATCATAAAAGGTGGCGTATTCTTCTTCGGTGAACGGGCAATTCAGGTAGTCCTCTCCGGCCCCGTAGCGGGAGGCCCGAAAAACCTTGGCCATGTCCAGGGAATCCGGCATACACGATGGGCGCAATGGCATCGTAAAAATGCAGGTGCTCCTGACCGGTCAGGCTCCCCAAGGTCCGGGCCATGGACTCTGAGGTCAGGGGGCCGGTGGCCACCACGGTGAGGTGGCCAGGATTGATGTCGGCCACTTCTTCCCGGATGATTTCCACCAGGGGTTCCTGTTCCAGGGCCTGGGTAATGTGCCCGGCAAAAAGCTCCCGGTCCACCGCCAGGCTCTTGCCGGCCGGCACCCGGGTGGCCTCGGCCGCAGTCATGATCAGGGACCCCAGACGCCGCATCTCCTCCTTTAAGAGCCCCACCGCGCTTTCCACGGCCTCAGAACGCAGGGAATTGCTACAGACCAGCTCCCCTAACAGCGGTGAATCGTGGGCCGGCGAGAACTTGTGCGGCTTCATCTCATAAAGGCGCACCTTCACACCCCGCCGGGCCGCCTGCCAGGCCGCCTCACTCCCCGCCAACCCCCCGCCGATGATGGTGATGGTTGGAATAGTTGAGGAGGAGGGCAGGGGGACCTGCACGTCCCTCACCCTCCTCCCCCACTAATTACTATCAGCCACTAACTGCCGCATTGGTGGGGGCGGGTTCCTCGTAGCCACAGCCGTTTTTCGGGCACAGGAGTTTTTTCCCTTTTTTCCTGAGCCAGGGGAAGGCGCACTGGGGGCAGGGGGTCTCCACCGGAGGTTGATTCAGGGTGAAAGTGCATTTGGGGTAGCTGCTGCAGCCATAGAAGAAGCCCCGGCGGGAGCGCCGCTTCACCAGGTGGCCGCCGCAACCTTCCTGGGGGCAGGGAGGGCCGCTGGCCGGTTCCTTCGGTTCAGCCGGGACCGGCTTGCCCTCAGGGCTCCAGGCAAGATTCCGGGTGTAGCGGCAGCGGGGATAGCCGGAGCACCCCAGGAATTCTCCTCTCCTCCCTCGGCGCACCACCAGATCTTTGTCGCACTCGGGACAGGAAAGGCCTGTGGGACCTGGTTTACCTCCAGGTTGCCCTTCTCCCGGCGTCACCCCGCCCGGAGGCACCATGTCTCCCTGGGCATCACGCTGGATATCGCTGGTGAAATCGCAGTCCGGGTACGCCGTGCACCCCAGGAACTCCCCGGCCTTCCCCCAGCGAATCAGCAGCTCATTCTGGCACTTGGGGCAGGTAAGCCCCGTGGGCAGGGTCTTTCTGGAGGGCATTTTGATTTTGGCTTGTTGAAGTTCCTGGGCAAAGGGGCCATAGAATTCTTGCATAATATCAAGCCATGGAGCTTGACCCTCGGCGATACGGTCTAAATCATCCTCCAGATGGGCGGTGAACTTGGGGTCCATGATGTCAGGAAAGCTTTCCACCAGGAGGTCGCTGACCACCATGCCCCATCTCAGTGGGCCGGAGCCGGGTCCTGATTTTCACAACATAATCCCGGTGCTGGAGGTTGCTCAAGATGGTGGCATAGGTGCTGGGCCGCCCGATACCCTGCACTTCCAGTTCCTTGATGAGACTGGCCTCGGTGTACCGGGGCGGCGGCTTGGTAAAATGCTGCTGCGGGTCAAAATCCACCAGGTTGAGGCTTTCCCCCTGTTTTAGGGGTGGCAGCTTCTCCTCCTTTTCCTCTTCCTCCGTGGTTTCCTGATAGAGGGTCGTGAAGCCGGGGAAGTTCATCACCGAGGCCGTGGCCCGGAAGAGGTAATCCCCGGCAGCTGACATCCACGGTGGTGAGCTGGAAAAGGGCCGCAGCCATCTGGGAGGCTACGAAGCGGCGCCAGATGAGCTCATACAGGGCCAATTCGTCTTTTTTCAGGAACTTGCGCACATCTTCCGGCCGGCGCCTGACGTCGGTGGGGCGGATAGCTTCGTGGGCCTCCTGGGCCCCCTTGGGGCTTTTATAGCGGTGGGGCGCCTTCGGGTACGAAATTATCTCCATAGGTTGAGCCGATGAACTGCCGCACCGCGTCCAGGGCTTCTTCGGACACCCGGGTGGAGTCGGTGCGCATGTAGGTGATGAGGCCCACCGGCCCCTCGTCCCCCAGGTCCTTGCCTTCATAAAGACGCTGGGCCAGGCGCATGGTGTTCTGGGGAGAAAATCTCAGCTTGCGGTTGGCCTCCATCTGCATACTGCTGGTAATAAAAGGAGGCGACGGCGTTCGCCGCTGGGGCTTTTTTTCCACCCCGGCCACCCGGAAGGGCGCCTCCTCAAGCTCCTCCAGGATGCGCTCCACTTCCATGATATTCCGGGGCTTGAGGTCTTTGCCTTTGTGCTTGAACAGGCGAGCCGCAAAGCGGGGCGGCTTTTGGGCCTCAAGGCAAGCGGCCAGGGTCCAGTACTCTTCAGGGATGAAGGCCAGGACGACCTTTTCCCGGTCGACCAGGAGGCGCAGGGCCACGGATTGGACCCGCCCGGCGGAGAGACCCGCCTTGACCTTTTGCCACAACAGCGGGCTCAACTGGTAGCCCACCAGGCGGTCCAGGATGCGCCGGGCCTGTTGGGACTCATAGCGGGCCCGGTTCAAGGGTACCGGGTTGGCCAGGGCCTCTTTGATGGCCTTCTGGGTGAGTTCCAGGAGCAGGACCCGGTGAAAGGTGTGATTTTTTTCTCCCAGGGATTCGGCGATATGCCAGGCGATGGCCTCACCCTCCCGGTCCGGATCGGGCCCGAGGTAAATATCCGGCACTCCGGCCGCGGCTTTCTTCAGTTCACTGATCACCTTGGCCTTGCCCACGATGGTGACGTACTTGGGGAGGAATTCCTGCTCCACGTCCACCCCCAGCTCGTTTTTCGGGAGGTCCCTGACGTGGCCCTTGGTGGAGCGCACGTCAAATTCTTTCCCCAGGTACTTCTGGAGAGTCCTGGCCTTGGTGGGAGATTCCACTATGAGAAGGGACTTGGGCATAACGTAAATATCTTATACCTAATTTTAGGGGAAGATTTCGGAAAGTTTCAATTTTACCTAAATGCCCCGGCAATGCAAGGGGAGGAACTAAGAGAAATGTGCTGAAAGAACGGGAGACTTTTCAAGCACCCCTTTTAAGAGATCTCTGGAAAATGGTTTTTAGGGGGGCCAGAAACTTGAGGTCGAATGGGCCTTCGGTCCATTTAACCCAAGCCCCCTCCCTCAAAACTCAAGCCACGATGCGGCCGGAATACCGGCGAGGCTCGTTGAGGAGAAACTTCAGCAAACGCCGGGCTGCTTGCTCCGGGGTATCCAGGATTCCTCCATGGAGATAACTGCGGAACTCCCGGTGCAGAACCTTAGCAGCGCCGCCCACTGCGTCCCGGGCCTGCTCTTGCATCCGGGTTTCCGTGGCCCCCGGCCGGAAGACGAAGCTCGTTATCTGAGGCGCCTCCTGGGCCAGTTGCCGGGCCAGGTGTTCTTCTGCCCGTTTGGCAATATTATAGGCCCCGATCCCCGGCAGATTGCCTTCCGCCGCATAGGAACCGAAAAAGACGGCCACCCCCCCGCCCTGCTTCAGAAGATGAGGCATTGCAGCCCGGACGAGCTGGTAAGCCGCCACCACATGAGACTCCATGACCTCTTGGAAGTGGTCTTGAGGAAGCTCCCACAGGAAGGGACCCGGGTAGAGCACTCCGGCGGCATGGACGAAGCCGAAAAACTCTCCCATTTCCAAAGCGGCCGCCACCATGGAATCAGCCACCGCCGTGGCCGCAGCGTTCCCCGCCACCTGCTTCACGGTAACTCCCAGGCTTTCGCACTCAGCCGCCGCCTCTGCCAGGAAAGGCTGGTGCCGGGCGTTCAGGACCAGGTTCACCCCATGGCGGGCCAATTCCAGGGCCAGGGCCCGGCCGATGCCCAGAGAAGCCCCGGTAAGGATTAGAGTTTTTCCTTGCATAGAACAGAGTTTTAATTCAGGGATAGCCTTGAAAAGACCCCCGTTTCTAAAGGGGGATTTAGGGATTATCAGGGCCTTCCATAATCCCCCCTGACCCCCGGTAGTGTCCAGTAAGTTTTTTCATATATCAGCAAATCGGGACCAGGTAAAATGTAGCCGCAGGCTTTAGCCTGCGCCTGCACAGGCTGAAAGCCTGTGCCACCAAAAACCTTTGTCGCAGGGGTTATTATCGTTTCCCCCTTTTTCCGATAATAAGCTTTCGGTTAGGTTCAAACGATAATAATAGAGAAAAATGCCCCTGGGGAATCAATCCTGGAGCACATAGCACTTCCCGGGGAGCTCCCGCACCAGGCCCTGGAGTTCCAGGAGGGTGAGGCGGCTCATAACCTCGGGGGCGGGGAGACTGGAGGCCTGGACCAGTTCCTCCAACTGCAAAGGTTCGGAGCCCAACAGGGGAAGCAGGGGGTCGTCCACCCGGAAAAAAGTGGGACGAGTCCTGACTGTAGCATCAGGGGGCGCACCGGCTTCGGGCCGGACCGGAGCCCCTTCTCTGGGCAGCTCCGCCAGGATGTCATCCACGTCCTGCACTAACTTGGCTCCCTCCTGGATGAGGCGGTGGGGCCCTTGGCTCGTGGGGGAATTGATGGGGCCCGGTACCGCCAGCACTTCCCGGCCCTGTTCTGCGCCGCACTGCGCCGTAATGTTAGCCCCGCTTTTGACCCCGGCCTCCACCACCAGCACCCCCAGGGCCAGGCCGCTGATGAGGCGGTTGCGCCGGGGGAAATTGTGGGCCTCCGGGGGTGTCCCCAGAGGGTACTCGGTGACCAGGGCCCCCTGGCCCTGAATGCGACCGTAAAGCTCCCGGTTTTCCGGGGGATAGACCACGTCCAAACCGCAGCCCAGGACCGCCAGGGTGCGGCCGCCTCCCTCCAGGGCCCCCTGATGGGCCGCAGTGTCAATGCCCCGGGCCAGGCCGCTCACCACCGTGACGCCCCGTCGGCCCAACTCCCGGGCCAGAGCGCGACTGGTTTTCGTGCCATAGTAGCTCGCTCCCCGAGTGCCCACCATAGCCAGGGCCAGGCTGTCCTCCGACTTTATCTCACCCTTGACAAAAATGAGGGGCGGGGGAAAAGGGATTTCCCTGAGCCGGGTGGGATAGCCAGGGTCATCCAAAGTAAAAATCTCAGCCCCAAAGGCCTGCAGCCGGGAAAGGTGGTCCTCCACCCGGTCCCAATGCCGAAAACCAAGGATGGCCTGGGCCAGGGTGGCAGAGACGCCCCGGACGGCGCGCAATTCTTTTAACGGAGTCTGAAAAACCTGGGCAGGACCCCCAAACGCCTGGACCAGCCGGTGAAAAAGCACCGGCCCCACCCCGGGAATCCCCCGCAGAGCCAACCACGCAAGCTTGTCAGTCATTTGTTTCGCATCTTAGGTTACTTGAGAAGAAGGCCGGGGGAGCGCAACTTCCCCACCCTCCCCTCAAACTCCCCTCTGAACGCCCTGTAGGGTCCTGATTTATCAAGCCCTGAGGGCGACATGAATTGCCCCCTGCGGGGTTTAGGGAGGGGGTGTGGCGGAAGGGACAGGGGTCACCGCGCCCTGGCCCCCTCCCCCACTCAACTCCTCTTCCACCTGCCTGGCCCGTTCGGCCAGGGCCATTAGGCGCTGGCGGCGGCTTTCCTGGTCCGTGCCGACCTGACGCATGGCGGCCACCACACCCTCCAGGTCGGCGAGCAGGGACTTCAAGAGGTCGTCCAGGTGGGCCTCCAGACTGGCGGTGAGGCCGTCCACCAGGGGGAAAAAGTAGCGAAACTTGAGGCGCTCGCCGAAGTCCACCAGACTCAACTTGGCCTCTTCCCGGAGCCGGTCTTTGATGGCCCGCAAAGCCCAGTTTAGGCTCTGGAGGGTCCGCTCCCTGGGATCGGTGATCGCCTTCCGCCCCAGACGGGCTTTCAGGGCCTCCCAGGCCCGGCGCAGCCATCCCGCCCCGGAGCGCAGCCAGGCTTCACCGCTCCAGCGCCAGTCCACCTCCGGCGCCACAGACAACAGCGGTATTTCCAATCCCGCCGGGTTGGCGGGCAATTCTACCTTCAGCCGGGGGGGCGAAGCCGGCAGCCCCTGAGCGGCTATTTCCTGATAATAGAGCGTCAGGGCCTCCTGCAGGGAGAAAAAGAGGGGGGCGGCGGTGGCCAGAAGCTCCTGGCGCAGCCACTCCTCCTGGACCCGAACAAACTCCAGGGCCCGGCCGGTCATTTCTCCGGAGACAAAACGGGCCAGGGCTTTCTGAAACTCCTGGAACAGGCGGTAGAGAGCCGGACGCAACGTCTCGGCCTCGCCCGTGGGGACCAGCTCGTCCCAATCAGGTTCGTATTCCAGAATAAAATCAAACAACGCCGCGCCCTGCCCGGACCGGGTGTCCAGGAAGGAACCCACCCGCTTTTTGAGATCCGCCTTGAGGTGATCACCGGCTCCCGTGAGGGCCTGGGCCAGGCTATGGTGGGCGGCCATCAGCGGCTGGCGTCGCTCGGCAGCGCGCTTCTCCAGGTCCTGGAACGCGGCCAGGTCTTTGCCCGAGAGGCCCAAGGCCAGATCCAGCTGCTCCCGCAAGCCCCGAGCCACCATCTGTACCTGGGAAAGACTGCCTCCCGCCAGCCGTTCCTTCCGTAAGCGCTCCAGGCCCACCGCTAGTTCCCCGAAAAACGCTGCAGCTCCTCCTTACTGAAAACAGTGGCCTCGGGATCCGCCTCCCAGACAGGCAGCAAGGCGGCCTCTCTGGCCTCCAGGGTTTCCCCCCTCTCCCGGCGGCGCCTGATCAGGAGTTCCAGCGCCGAAAAGGCGAACATGGGAGGGTCACCGGCAAAGGGCGCCAGTTCCCGGTCCAAACGCTCCTTGAGCGGCTCGATTTCCTCCAGGCCCCGGAGTTCAACCAGATCCAGGTTCAGAATGAACCAGGCGTGGGGCAGAAGCCCCATGCGCTTCAGTTCCGTGATAAATTGAAAGTCCCCCTGCCGCAACCCCACCCGGGAGCTGATAACGTAGAGGACCAGGTCGCTTTTCAACAGATATGTGAGAACCTGGGCCAGATGCTGGGGAATGGGGGAATCGCTCCCCTGGCAGTCTCCCAACTCCAGTCCACTCGGCAACCAGGGAACGGGTACGGTGAGCAGCACATCCTTCAAATAGACGGCCGTAGCCTCCCGGGTCACCAGGTCGCCGTGCTGGGCCAGTTCGTCCCCGGCCAGAGTAAGCGCGCCCGTTTCCACGAACTCCGCGGCCTGGTCGTAGCCCTCCAGATAAGACTTGAGGAGCAGCCACTCCTGGTTCAGGCCGCTTCCAGCCCAGAGATCAGTTTGCTCACCTTCAACCAGATCCTGGGCCAACAGGCGGCGATCTTCAGCCTGGCGGAGGTCAAAAGGACGGCTCAGGGAATCGAGGGCGTCGCCGGGAAAGAGAGCTAAGGCCCGGCGGATTTCCTCGGCAATTTCTGGCCAACCTTTAAACCTGAGAACCGCCCTGGCTGTGGCACCCGGCTGCACCCGGGTGATCATGGCGGTAAGGATGCCCGCGCCCCGACGGAGCAGGTCTTGCCCCACCAGGGCATTAATGAGCGTGCTCTTGCCGGATTTCACCGTACCCACCACCGCCACCCGGAGGCAGTCTTCCGCCAGGTGGGCCCGGACCTGGCTGAGCACCTTAAGCCAATGCTCGGCCTGGGAGGCGGCCAGGGGAAAAAGGTGTTGCCATTCCCGGGCCATGTCCTCAAGATTGTCTATAGCCCTGGTGAAGGGCGCAAGAGTTTGGTTTTCAGGCACAGAGATTTTCCTGAAAGAATTTTCGGGTCGGGCTTCCCTATTCCCTGGAATTTATTTCTTAGGGGCGAAGCCCGCGACGTGGGCCCGTCCCACCTCCACCCGCACTTTGTCGGCGATCTCCAGGGTCAGGATCTGGTCACTTATGGTAATGACCTCTCCACAGAGCCCGCCGGAGGTGATGACCCGGTCGCCCCGCTTCAGGTTATCCAGGAACTGGCGGTGTTCCTTGGCTTTTCTCTGCTGGGGCCGAATCAACAAGAAGTAAAAGATCGCAAAAATGGAGAGCATCATGATCAGGGGAAACATGTTCCCCCAATCCTGCCCGCCGAATCCATTAGCGGCGTAAGCCCAATCAACCACGCAATGTTCCTCCCTCGGTACGTTTGGCGTAAAAGTCCCGGCGAAACGCAGTAAACCGGCCAGCGGCCAGTGCCTGGCGCATCCGGGCCATAAGGTCAATGTAATAATATAAATTATGCAGGGTCAAAAGGCGATAGGCGAGAATCTCCCGAGAAACAAAAAGATGCCGCAGGTAGGCCCGGGAGTAGTGTCGGCACGTGTAACACTCACAGGTGGTGGACAGGGGCTCCGGATCCCGGGCATGGGCGGCGTTTCTAATGACCACCCGACCAGACTCGGTAAAAGCCATGCCATTCCGGGCGTTCCTGGTGGGGAGCACACAGTCGAACATATCCATCCCCCGGGCCACCCCTTCCACCAGGTCCTCCGGGGTGCCGAGCCCCATGAGGTAGCGGGGTTTATCCTCCGGCAGTTCCGGCGCCGTGGCCTCCACCATGGCCAGGGTGGTCTCCTTGTCCTCTCCCACACTCAGGCCCCCCAGGGCGTAGCCGGGAAAATCGAGCTCCCGGAGGGCCTGGGCCTGCTCCCGCCGCCACTGCGGCACCATGCCTCCCTGGACAATGGCGAACAGGGCCTGGCTCCGGTTGATCCAGGCTTCCTGTGACCTTTCGGCCCACCGGAAGGTAAGGTCCATGGCCCGGCGCGCCTCCTTTTCCGGGCAGGGAAAAGGAGGACATTCGTCCAGGCACATCATGATGTCCACCCCCAGGGCCTCCTGGAGCTCCACCACTTTTTCCGGGGTCAGGAAGTGCTGGTCGCCGTTCAGGTGGGAGCGGAAGAGCACCCCCTCTTCACTCAAGGTGCGAAAGGGAGCCAGGCTGAACACCTGGTAGCCCCCGGAGTCGGTGAGGATGGGGCCGGGCCAGTTCATGAAGCGGTGCAGCCCCCCCAGGGCGCCGATAAGCTCCACCCCGGGCCGCAAATACAGATGATACACGTTGCTCAGGATGATGGCGGCCCCCAGTTCCGCCACTTCCTCGGGAGTCAGGGTCTTCACCGTGCCGTAGGTGGCCACCGGCATAAAGACCGGGGTCGCCATTACCCCCCGGGCGGTGCGTATCTCCCCCAGTCGCGGCCCGGCCGGGCTCTCAGCTTTTTTTAGATGAAACTCAAACATCCATTACTCAGGTCAAAAAATAAAAGCATTTATTTCGGAGAAAATTTTTGGGGGGGGAAGGCCAGGGACCGGGGGTCCCTGCCCTCCCTCCAAGCCCGCCCACCTTCCTATAACTGGGAGAACAGGCATCCTGCCGGTTTCTGCACAGGCTGGAAGCCTGTGCTCCCGCTTAATGTAAGGAGTTGGGGGAGGGAGTTTGAGGGAGGGGGCAGGGGTCCGCGACCCCTGGCCCCTCCCTTCAACTGACCATTTCAAAGCTCACTTCTACTTCAAGCCCGACACGTACTGCACCAGGGTGTTCAGTTCCTCGGGTTTGAGGTGGGCGAAGTTGGGCATCTTACCCTGGGGTGAGACAATCTGCTTCTTGATGGCCTCGGGCCTCATCCGGTTTCCCACACCGTCCCAACTGGGTCCCCGGTCCCCGCCCTTGCCGGCCAGGGAATGGCATCCCAGACAATTCAGTCGCTTTACCAAGTCCTCTCCGGATAGTTCCTGAGCCTGAACAACACTCAGACTGGAGGCCAGCATGAGCCCTAGAGCCAGAATACCCCACTTTTTCAAGGTCCTTTCTCCCCTTCCTTGATTATTTTTTCCAATTGGGCCTTTTCCGGGTGGTTGGGGTTAAGGGTCAGGGCTTTTTTGAACAGGGGCGCCGCCTTGGCTTTCTCACCCATGTTGTAATACGTGGCGCCCAGGTTGATGAGGGCCACCCAATAGTTGGGGTCGATGTCGATAGCCTTCTCAAATGCCGCGATTTCCTGGCGCTTGAGCTCCTGGTTGCGCACCTGATTATACTTGAAGCGGTAAGCCATACCCAAGAGGTTATAAATGACGGCGGACTTGGGCTCTTCCTGGAGGGCCCTCTTGAAGGTGGCAATGGCCTGGTCAAATTGCTGCTTCTCCATCTGGCCCGTCCCTTGCTCCATCAATTTTTGCGCCTGGTTTTGGGCCTGGCCCTCTCCCGGGCCAAGGCCGAAAACCAGTAACAGGAACAAAGCCGCGCTCCACACCAGCATTTTTCGCATAGCTTCCTCCTCGGCAAATAATTAGGGAACGATTGTGGGAAAATCCAAAAGCTTTTGTTTTTGGGGCGGGGGCGCCGGGGGAGTGCCGGGAGCCGTGGCGTCACTGGCGAGTATTCCCTGGGCGGCCAAGGCGGCCTTCAACAATGGCGCCGGGGCCGAACGGTAGAGGTTGGCCAGATTCAATAACCGGGTAGACTCCTCCCAAAGTTGGTGGCGAGCCGAGAGGTCATCGCCCACCTCTTCCGGGTGCAGGCAGGCCCGGGTAACCCGCTGCCAGGCCTCAGGACAAACTTGAGCCCCTGAAGACACCACCCCCCAGGCCCCGGGGCGGGTCAGGAAGCGATGTTCGTCGGCTTCGTAAAAGGCGAACGCGGGCCGGGAAACCGCGGCCAGGTGGTAGTTGAGGAAGCGGCGCATTTCCCCCTGGTAGATCATCCCCACTATCTCCGGCAGGGCCGCCAGCTTTTTCACCACCTGGGTACGGATGTTCCGGTGCTTGAAGAGATAGGCCCGCTGACTCACCACCTCCGGCAAATTAAAGAGTATCAGGGGCAGGCCCACATCCTCCAGCAACCCCTGGTAAAACTGGGGCAGGCCCCGGTTGCTGTGGTACCACAGGGGGAGGTCCGCCAAGAAAACCTGTCCGGTGTAACCCTGATTTTTCATTATATTCCGGACAGCCAGGGCAAACTCCCGGGTTTCCTCAGGGGTAGAGCCGGTAATACCGAAAAAGATGGGCAGGTATTCCCCCACCGCGGTCAGGGTTTGGGCTATCAGGTTGCGCCGGACCTCGCCAGACAGAACCAGGCCTTCCCCAGCCCCTGCCCCCCCCACCAGGAGGCCGTTGGCTCCAGTCGCCACCCGAGCCAACAGGCTATAAAGGCCAGTCGAGTCCAGGTCGCCCGCAGGGGTGAGCGGCGTCACCAGCTCGATGACAAGGCCTTCCGGGGGGAATTTTTCCTCAGGAAAAGACATACTAATTGTATTGAAACCGATTATTTTTCAGATTCCTTATAAATGCTCTCATTTCTTGTGAAAATTTTAGAACTTTCCTCCTGGAATCTATTCACGCTCTAAAAGCTATTGCAAGACCTCAAGTTCTCCTAAAATGTCATTCTGAGCAAAGCGAAGAATCTCGCATTTTCAATAGGTTGAGATCCTTCACTTCGTTCAGGATGACAGAAAAATAGGTTTTGCCATAGATTCTAAATCCTTTTACTAAATTCAAGGCGTAAACTGGAACTCTCCCCGGCCCAAAAGATCGTGGAGATGGACAATCCCGGTCACTTTGCCCTGCTGGTCCACCACCGGGAGCACCATGATGGCCTTTTGCTCCATGAGCTCCAGGGCCTGCGAAGCCAGCGTTTCCGGGCCCACCGTATATGGCTTCCGGGTCATAATCTCTTGGGCCGGTTTATCTAAAATCTGGCCGAATTTCTCCAGGGCCCGCCGCAGGTCCCCGTCGGTGATAATGCCTGAGAGCTTGCCCTCTTGGTCCACCACCAGGGTGGTTCCCAGCTTTTTAGCCCCCATCTCCCGAATAGCCTGGGCCAGGGTCTCTTCGGGCCGGGAGAGGGGAATGTGGTCCCCGGTGAGCATGACCTCCCGGATGGCCAGGGAAAGGCGCGTCCCCAGGCTCCCCCCAGGGTGAACGCGCTGGAAATCGCTGGCCTGAAAGCCCCTCTTGGTTAACAGGGCCACCGCCAGGGCGTCCCCCATGGCCAGCATGGCCGTGGTGCTGGCCGTGGGCGCCAAACCAAGAGGACAGGCTTCCCGGGGGACGCCGGTGTCGATGACCACCTGGCTGGCCCGCCCCAGAGTGGAGTTGAGCCGCCCTGTAAAGGCAATCAGGGGCGAGCCCAGACGCTCCAGGCTGGGAAGCAATATAGTGAGCTCCTGGGTTTCGCCGCTGTTCGACAAGGCCAAGACCACGTCGTCTTTGGAAACCATACCCAGGTCGCCGTGCATGGCTTCCACCGGGTGTAGAAACAAGGCCCGGGTGCCGGTGGAATTGAAGGTGGCCACCAGTTTCCGGGCCACGATACCGGATTTCCCCACTCCGGTTAAAATCACCCGGCCTTGGGCCCGAAAGACCAGGTCCACCGCCTGGATAAAGCTCTGGTCCAGCTTCTGGACCAGGTGGGCCACGCCCTCGGCTTCGATGGTGAGGACTTCCCGGGCGAGATCCAGGAGGTTCATGGACACCCTGCCCTCACTCCTCCGGCGCGGGAGTGAGGTCCCGGCCCATCACGATGCAGTCCTTACCCCGGCCTTTGCTGCCGTACATGGCCCGGTCGGCGATGATCAAAAGATTCTCCTTGTCCCGGGCATCCTGGGGCAGGGTGGCGATGCCAAAGCTGGCAGTAAGCTTTGAGGTTAAGACCTTCTTCCGATAAAAACATCGTCTCCTTGATGGCCCGGCGCATCTGTCTGCACCAGGGCCAGGGCCAGGGCCTGGCTGCGGTCTGGGAGCAACACAATATACTCGTCGCCACCGTAACGCACCAGGGCATCCTCCGGCCCCAAAACCGCATGTATCACCCGGGCCACCTCCGCCAGGACCTTGGTCCCCAACAGGTGTCCATGGGCGTCCACCACATCTTTAAAGTCGTCCAGATCCAAAAAGACTACGGAAAGCTCCTTGCCTCCACCGGCCAGAACCTCTGGGATGAATTTGTCCAGCTTGCAGGCCAGGTAACGAGTATTATAGAACCCGGTGACTTCATCAATAAAGGTGCGGGCCTGGAGCTTTTGCAGATTGTAGACATTGTCCACCGCAATGGCCACGTAATCGCCGAGAATTTCCAGGAGGGGCAGATATTTTTCCCGGAAAAACTCCTCGTTTTCCACGTTGATTACTTCAAAGACACCGACGACCTCCCCTCGCACCAGCAGTGGGAGGGCAATAATGGAGCGCGTGTCAAAGCCGGTGATATGGTCCACTTTCTGACAAAAGCGCTCATCCTGACAGGCTTCCTGAATAAAAATGGGCTTCCTGGTTTGGGCCACGGTGCCGGCAATGCCTTCCCCGATTTTCAGGCGCACTCCTTTGACAAGCTCGTGGTCCACCCCCACGGACACGGCAAAATAGAGCTCTTGGGTTTGACGGTCCAGCAAGAGGAGGGACCAGTTGCTGGCGGGGATGAGGGCCTTGATGCGCTCCAAAACCGCGGTGAGGAGACTTTCCATGTCATAGGCGCTCACCAAAGCCTTGGAGAACTCGATACAGGCCAGGACGCGTTCCACCTGGCCGGCGTCAGAGATGAGCTCCTGAAAATCCTTTTTTGCTATTTTTCCCATGTTGTCAGCCTGTTTTTTGGATTCTAAGGGTAAACTCCCGGTCTGGCAAGGCATTTTCTCGAAAGGGCTGGCCAGATTTGACATTACCACGGAGCGATGATTAACATTTTATAATCAATGGAAGAAGGGGGAAGCTATGGCTGGCAAGCTGCTCATAGCCCTGGACAAGTCGGAAGGAGCCTGGCATGCCGTGGAATATGTAGCCCAGACTTTTGCCCATACCCCGGAAGTGGAGGTTTCCCTGCTGCATATTTTGGCTGGTCTGCCTCCGGCCTTTTGGGATGACGGCCACATTTTGAGCGACAAGGAACGGGAGTCCCGCCAGCGCCTGGTGGCCAGTTGGCAGGCAGACCAGGAGAAGCAATGGAATGGGTTGGTGACCAGGGCCAGGGATCTCCTGACAGCCGCCGGGTTGACCACCGTGACCAGTAAGTTCAAGCCCAAGTACTTCGACGTGGCCGAGGATATTGTCAATGCGGCCGTGGACGGGGACTTCAGCACCATTATCATGGGCCGCCGGGGTATAGGCGCGGCCAAGTCCCTGCTCCTGGGCAGCGTCACCAACAAGGTGGTCCAGAACTCCCGGGCCCGGGCCGTCATCATCGTGGAGTAGGGCAGGGCTGAAAAGGGGGCAGGAGCTATGAAGTCCTTACCCCCCTCTGCCCCAGCGCCTGCCTCAGCTCCGCTTGAAGCTCATCTCGATGACGTTGTCGTTCAGGATGCGGGCCAGGGTAAATTCCTGGGAAACTTCTTGCGGAGTGATGATGATGCCTTTGTCGGTAAGTTCCTTGGCAGTAAGTTCCGGGGTGTGGCCGGCGAACAGGCGGCGCACCACCTGATGCATGGTGGCGGTGGAAACGTTTCCCCCGGCGGGCACTTCCCGGGACACGTCGTTTTTAATGCGCTGGAAAGTATAAGTTACCGCGTAATCCCCGGCCTGACTCGGGAAGTGCACCTTCTTTTCTTCCTCCGAGCCTTCATTCAAGAGTTCCTGAGGTACGTAGCGATTGATGATCTGCTCCGTCAGATTCTGCTGCGCCAGGTAGAGGATGGACACCAGGTCGTAATGGTCCAGAGGCCGCTGCTCCTCCTGCTCCACCCTGGAGGTGCCAAACTTGCGGAACTGGTATTCGGGGGCTTCGGGGTGCCGGTTCACCAGAAGGTCCACCCCCATGGTGCCCACCGAGCAGGATAGGTTGATCTGGCTCCCATCCCCCACGGGGACGCCGTAGGCCAGCAGTTTCTCCAGAATCAACCCATGACGGTGACCGCACAACAGGCGTCTGATCAAGGCTTGCATAAGGTGCGGGCTGGCCTGGTATTTGGGGGAGAGGGCCAGGGCGGTCAAACTTTCCACGGTCATTTCCGTGTAATAGTTCTCCAGGTTCAGGGTAAAATTAAGGGTTCCCGCCGGTTCACCGCTGGGACCATACCGCCGCCAAATTTCTTTAAACGCGTGTTCCTTCAGCAGGCCCAAAACGGTAATCAGATCAAAGGAGTCCAATTCCCGGCCTTCCGTTTCTTCTACCAGGCAAAGAGCTTTCATGGGAGCACCCCCTTTATTGAGTGGTACACTTTTACGATATCAAAAAATATGAAGGGTGCAATTTAATGAATTTTTTCTTTTATCCCTAGACAATTAGATGTGGAAATCAATGGCTCGGGTGGCGGCAAGTTGAGCTTTTTCTTTTCAAAAACCTTCGCCAGACGGATCAACCATTTTGCCTGGTTGTCTCCGTAACCCCCCTTGTTTCTCCCTTAAAAAGCACTACTGTTAGGGTAGAGCTGGTGTTATTAGTCCGAACCCAAAATGCAGGTTTGACCCAACAGGGTAAAGAAGGACGTACTCATGGTAGTGGCCATCCTTACCCTCTCCATCCTCCTGCAAGTCACCGCGGCGCTGCTGGCGTTGCGGCTGATGCGGGTCACCCAGGTTAAATCGGCCTGGGTGCTCATCGCCACGGCCATCAGCCTTATGGCCCTCCGGCGTTCCATCACTCTTTACCAGATGGTTTTTCTGCAGACACCCACCACCGCCGACCTCACTGCCGAAGTGGTGGCTCTGACCATCTCCATCCTCATGGTTCTGGGGATTGCCTGGATCGCCCCCGTCTTTGTCTCCCTCAAGAACTCGGAGGAGGCCCTGCGCCTGAATGAGTCTCGATTCGAGGCCCTCTGGCAACTGGGACAGATGACGTCTGCATCTTTACGAGAGATCGCTGATTTTTCCCTGGAAGAAGGGGTCCGGCTCACCAAAAGCCAGATCGGCTTCGTGGGCTTCCTGGAGGAAAACGAAACTGTCCTCAAGATCCAGGCCTGGTCGAAGCAGGTCATGGAGCAATGCGCCGTGCACCAAAAACCTCTGGTCTACCCCCTCGAGCAGGCCGGTATCTGGGGGGAGGCGGTGAGGCGGCGTCAACCCTTCATTATCAACGACTACAGTGCACCACATCCCTTGAAAAAAGGCGTTCCCGAAGGCCACGTGGCCCTGAAGCGCCTGCTTATCATCCCGGTCTTCGACACCGGCAAAATAGTGGCGGTCTCGGCGGTGGCCAACAAAGAGGAGAACTACGACGACTCGGATGTGCGGCAGTTGACCCTGCTCATGACCGGTATGTGGTGGCTCCTGGAGCGCCAGAAGGGCGAAGCGGCCTTGACTGCGGAAATCGAGCGGATGCATGAATTTCAAGCCAGGCTCATCCAAACCTCTTCGGATGGCATCATGGCCAGCGACCCTCATGGGAATGTCATCCTTTTCAACCAAGGCGCGGAAAAGATCCTCGGGTACCAGAGCGAGGAAGTTGTCGGCAGGCTTGACGTATCCCGCGTCTATCCCCCTGGAGTGGCCCGGGAGATCAAAAAAAAGATCTACAGTCCCGAGCATGGCGGCCCCGGGCGCCTGGTTAACTACGAAACCCTGGTCGTGGCCAAAAACGGGGAGGAAATTCCCATTGAGCTCTCCGCCACCCTCATCCTGGAAGACTCCCAGGAAGTGGCCATTGTCGGCTTTTTCCGGGACTTACGTGCGCGCCAGCAGCTCCAGGAAAAGCTTTTGGAGTCGGAACGCCTGGCCACCATCGGCCGTATGTCGGCTCACCTGAGTCATGAAATCAAAAACCCGCTCATGGCTATCGGCGGCTATGCCCGCCAGGTGCGGGACCATATCAGGCAAGATCCGGAGAGAAACCAAGAGAACCTGGAGATCATTATCCAGAAGGTCCAGGAACTGGAAAATTTATTGGCAGAAACCGGCAGTTATGCCAAATTGTCTGAGCCCCGGAAGACCCCCGGGGATGTGAACACCCTGGTCCAGGAAACCTGCGCCCTCATGGAACCAAGTCTTAAGGAGCACCGCGTCGACCTCAAACTCAATCTCGCCGACGCGCTCCCTCAGCAAAATTTCGACCCGTCTCTTCTCAGCCAGGCCCTCCTGAACCTCTTCAAGAACGCCCTGGAGGCCATGCCCCGGGGTGGGACCCTGACGGTCGCCACCAGCCGCCGGGATGACCGGGTGCTGGTGGAAATTACCGACACCGGGGAGGGCATGCCCCCGCCGGTCCTGGAGAAAAGCCTGCAGGCCTTTTTCTCCACCAAGCCCAAGGGCAGCGGCCTGGGGCTGGCCATCTGTCAGAAGATCATGGAAGCCCACGGGGGGGAGATCAGGGTCGAGAGCGATCCTCAGAAGGGCACCCGGGTGACCCTAATGTTCAAAAGTCCGGGCCGGCCATCCTAATTACCTTTAGGGGGGTAGGGAACTCAGATCCCTGGCATCCCCCCCACCCTATTGAATTATTTCCCGGGTTTGATACAGTTTTCGGGAACATCTGCGCAATTCCCGAAAGGAAACGACACAACATGGCCACTCCCGAGGCCTCCCGCCCCCTGGATTTCATCCGCCAGATCGTGGCCGACGACTTAGAGGCGGGCAAGTATACCCGCATCATGACCCGCTTCCCCCCGGAGCCCAACGGCTATCTCCACATCGGCCACGCCAAGTCCATTTGTCTGAATTTCGGCATCGCCCAGGAATTTAAGGGACTCTGCAACTTGCGCTTCGATGACACCAACCCCACCAAAGAAGAGCAGGAATACGTGGACTCCATTATGGCGGACGTGCGCTGGCTGGGCTTCGACTGGGAAGAGCGCCTGTTCTTCGCGTCCGACTATTTCCAGGAAATGTATGACTATGCCGTGCATCTCATCAAAACGGGCAAAGCCTATGTCTGTTCGTTGACCGCCGAAGAAATCCGGGAGTACCGGGGCACCCTCACCGAACCCGGGCGGGAGAGCCCTTATCGGAACCGCAGCCTCGAAGAAAACCTGGACCTTTTTGAACGCATGCGAGCCGGAGAATTTCCGGACGGCTCCCACGTGCTCCGGGCCAAGATCGACATGGCCTCAGGAAACATCAACCTGCGGGACCCGGTGCTTTATCGCGTCCTTCACGCCGAGCATCACCGCACCGGGGATACGTGGTGCCTCTACCCCATGTACGACTACGCCCACCCCATCAGCGACGCCCAGGAGGGCATCACCCACTCCATCTGCACCCTGGAGTTCGAGGACCACCGGCCCCTGTACGATTGGACCCTGGACAACCTGCCGGTCCCTTATCGCCCCTACCAGTACGAGTTCGCCCGGCTGAACCTGGACTACACGGTGCTCTCCAAGCGCCGCCTCATCAAGCTGGTCCAGGAGGGCCACGTCACCGGCTGGGACGACCCCCGGATGCCTACCATTTCGGGGCTGCGCCGCCGGGGTTTTCCCCCTGAAGTCATACGGAAATTCTGTGACATGATCGGCGTGGGGAAACGGGAAAATCTGGTGGAGATGGGCCTGCTGGAGTATTGTGTCCGGGAGGAGCTCAATAAAACCGCGCCCCGGGTCATGGCGGTGCTGCGCCCCCTCAAGGTGGTCCTGCTCAACTACCCGGAGGACCAGGTGGAGCACCTCGACGCCGTGAACAACCCGGAGGACCCCGCCGCCGGCACCCGCCCGGTGCCCTTCTCCCGGGAGCTCTACATCGAACGGGACGATTTTATGGAAGACCCGCCCAAGAAGTTTTTCCGTCTGGCCCCGGGGCGGGAGGTGCGCCTGCGCTACGCCTATTTCATCAAGTGCGTGGACGTCCTAAAAGACGACAACGGCGACATCGTGGAGCTGCACTGCACCTACGACCCCGACACCAAAGGCGGCTATGCCCCGGATGGCCGCAAAGTCAAGGCCACCCTGCACTGGGTCTCGGCCCGCCACTCCCGCCCGGCCGAGGTGCGCCTCTATGACCGCCTGTTCACCGAGCCGGAGCCCGGCGCCAACACGGGCAACTTCCTGGACGACCTGAACCCCAATTCTCTCGAAACCCTGGCCGCCTGCCAGGTGGAACCCTCCCTGGCCGCCGCCCCGCCGGGGGCGCGCTTCCAGTTCGAGCGCCTGGGCTACTTCGCAGTGGACCCCGACTCCACCCCCACCACCCCCATCTTCAACCGCACCGTCACCCTGAAAGACCCCTGGGCCAAGCTCCAGAAGGGGCAGCAGAAGTAAGCCTGCGCCGTCTTTCTGCCTCTCCCGCCCACCTCCCAGGCCACCCTGGAGACAACCCGGCAGATCGGCCTGGACGCCGGCTTAAAATTCGTCTACATCTCCAACCTGGCCCCTCACTCGGGGAACCACACCTACTGTCCCTCTTGCTGACGGGCCCTGGTGAAGCGCCTGGGATGCAAGGTCCTGAAAAACCGGCTGGCCCGGGGCCGCTGCCCGGGTTGCCGCACCCTCATCCCCGGTATGTGGTCCTAACTGTTGACATCACCACCTCTCTTTGTCTTAGGAAACCAACGTCTGGCCTGCCGGAACAATCCATTTACTCCCTTTCTTGCCTGTGATATTACTCAGGTCAGAACTTAGGTGAACTGGGGGCAGGGAACATGTGCTTGGGGGAGAGGGGGCGCAGCGGGCCTCTGCGGAGTGCCCGCCGGCCCTCCCCTCAAGGTAAATTTTTCTTTAATTGCGTGGGACAATGCCATGGGTGAAATGGCCCGGGACGTCATGGACACCCGGTTACACACCCTGAAGCCGCACATGACCGTGGCCGAAGCCGTGGCCTTATTTCACCGGGCCAGCGAGGAAAGCGGCCGGTGGGTCTTCGGCATGCTGGTGGTGGACGACGAGGAGCGCCTGGTGGGGATGCTCTCGGTCTATGACATCTTCCTCTTGCTACGGCCCAAGCACACTCACATCTGGGGGGAGATGGCGGACCTGGATTTAACCGGACTGCTCAAGGCTGCGTGTGACCGGGCCCAACCCGTCCTGGTGGGGGATATCATGACCACGGACCTTATCACCATCACCCCGGATACCCACCTCCTCCTCATCATCGATATCATGATCAAGAAACACGTGCGCCGCCTGCCGGTAGTGGAAGAGGACCGGCTGGTGGGCATGGTCTACCTCTCCCGGGTCTTTGACTACCTCATGGAGAGGCTGAGAGGGTGAAGAGAGAATTCGTGGGGGGAGGGGGCTAAGGTCCCGACCCCACCCCCCCCCCAATCCCTTAAGGGTCCCTTAAGGCGAGGCCAAGCCTCGCCTTCAGGAACCTCAGGGGTTGGGAGGGGGGTTGGGGGGAGGGCAGGGGTCCGCGCCCCCTGGCCCCCTTCCCCAAATACCAACCTGATATATTTATGCCCGTTATTGATCAGAAAAATGTTTTGAAGGGTCTCACCGTGGCGGAGGCCATGCGCCGCCAGGTAGTTGCCGTGGCTACCGAGGCTCCCCTGGAAAAGGCCATCCGGTTCACCATCAAGTACAAAGTGAACGCCATCCTGGTCACCGATGCCCACCAGCATGCTTTAGGGGTGGTTACCAAGACCGACCTAATGGGGGCTTATTATGCTGAGCTGCCCCTGGAAACCCCGGTGGAGACCATCATGGTGGGCCCACCCTTGTTCTGCCGCCAGGAAGATTCCCTGGACGACGCCCTGGACATCATGCGGGCCCAGCGCATCCATCGGCTGTATGTCTACGATGAGGACCCCTGGCGGGCCGTAGGAGTCCTGGCCTACCCTGACATCGTCGGGTTGCTCTACCGCTTTTGCCGCCGCTGCGACCGAAGTATCCTGAAACAAAAAGCCGACCAGACAGAAGGGGACCTCGCCGGGCACCTTACCGTGCGGGAGGTGATGACCCCTGGTGTGGAGAGTATTTCAGAGGACGCTAGCCTGCAGGATGTGATGGCGGGACTGGCAGCCAACCGGCTGGCGGCGGTGCTCATCCGGGGAGCGGACGGCCGACCCGTGGGCGTGGTCTCCAAGACCGACCTGATCGCCGCTTACCTGCACGGCCTGCCCCATGAAACCTCCGCCCGGGAGGTTATGAACGCCCCGGTGAGGACCTGCCAACAAGAAGATTTCCTGGCCCTGGCCATCCAGGAGATGATCTTCTGGGACATCCACCGTCTTTTCATTGCTAAGGAACAACCCCAGGAGATCGTGGGAGTGCTTTCCCTGTCAGACGCAGCCCGCTTCCGCTCCGGCACCTGCCGGGCCTGCCTCGTGAGCCGCATTTCGGTATAAGTATAATGGGGGAGGGGGCTAAGGGCCGTGAGCCCTTACCCCCCCCCAATCCCTTATGGGAGAAAATATTCGGCCAAAGTTTGGGCCCCAAGCCCCAGCTTTGGCCGAACCCCCAAAGGGTTGGGTGGGGGGTGTGGGGGGAGGGCAGGGAGCCGTGCTCCCTGGCCCTCCCCCCACATAAATTAACCCTGGCCTTCCTCTGCGGCGGGTGGGGTTTTGCCGTTGGTGATTTTGCCCAGGGCTTTGGTGAGCTCCACCAAGACCCCCAGTCCCTGGCGGCATTCCCGGCTGCGCATACGCCACATAAGGCCGACGGGGCCTGCTGGTTTGGCTTCTTCCAGTTGCACCTGGGAGGGCACATCCATGAACTTCTCGACGAAGTCAATGAATCTTGGCTCGGAAAACTTTTTGGCCACCCCATGCATGCGGACAATGCCCTCCGCAATGAGGTCGATATCCTCAGGGCTGTAGTTCTGGGCAATCTTGGCGTAACCCTGGAGCATGGCCTGGTAGCCCTTGAAGATCCCCTTCTCGTCCAGGTCTTCCAGGACGTCAATGACATGGGGGACCATGATCTTCATGATGGGCTCCATGTCCTGCCACCAGTCCACCAGGTTCTCCAGTTGTTCCAGTGCCCAGGCCATGTTCCGCATATTCAGAAGGAAGCGCCTCAGGAGAAAGGAGATGTCCTCCAATTGAAAGCCCGTCTCCACCTCCCCCAGTTCCTCGGTGAGAATCTTCACGGCGGGATAGGTCAACAGGGAGGCGTCCCGTCCCAGGTCGTGGAGGTTCTCAAAAACGTCAGTAAAAACCTTTAACTGATCTGCACAGGAGGAGAACTGCTCCAGTTTCTCCTCGATACGGGTCAGCCGCTCGAGAATTTGCTCTTCGGCGCTCATTTCCGTCTCCTCCTCAGGGGCATCTCGACATCGGGAGAGAGAATACCCCGTACTTTCCCCGCCATGACAAACTGGGGCTCCAGGGGCAGATGGCTGCCTTTGAGCATGAGGTTGAAATATACCCACCGGAACATCATCTTGGCCATGTAGTTGGAGAAACTCACCCCCAACAGGTCAAAGGGCCCCACGCCCGGAAAGGGAAATTTCCCCGGCAGAGGCTCTATTTTGTAATTAAAGTCGAGAAGGGACCCCTTCTCGTAACCGGTCACGAGAATTCAGGTGGCATGGCCGTCGTAGTTCGGCCAGGGGGGCTGGCCGTCGATCTCCCGGATGAGGTTGTCCGCCACCACATCGGCCTCGTAATGGGCCACGGCCCCGGCCTTGGAGGTGGGGACGTTGGCCGCGTCGCCGATAACGTACACCCGGTCGAAGTTCTTGGCCTTCAAGGTGTGGTGGTCCGTGTCCACGTAGCCCATGGGGTCGCCCATGTTGCTCTCTATGATACACTGGGCCCCGAAATTGGGGGGAATGGTCACCAGGAGGTCGTAGTTCACCTCCCGGCCGTCGTAGGAGGTGATGATCTTCCGGTTCGCATCCACCCCGGAGATTTGGAAGTTGGGGGTAATGTTGACGTTCTTTTCTTCGGCTAAATTCCCCAGCATGGCCGAGGCCTGGGGCTTGGTGAAGGCCCCCGGGAGCGGGGTCACCAGCTCAATTTCAATATTGTTTCTGACCCCGTGGACATCGAAGAACCAGTCTGACATGAAGCAGAATTCCAGGGGGGCCACCGGACACTTAAAGGGTAGCTCGGCAATGTTCACCACCACCCGGCCCTTATGGAAATATTTCATCTTTTCATGGAGGGCCATGGCCCCGTCCAGGGTGTAAAAGTTGTGGATGTCTTTCCCCCAACCTTCCCCCAACATGCCTTCCACTTCCTCGGGATTGATGCCGCAGCCGGTGGCCACCACCAGCCAGTCGTAGGGAAAGTTGGACTGCTTGGTTTTGACGATGCGTTTGTCAGGATCAATGCCAATAATTTCGTCTAGGACAAAATTTACCCCGGGGGGAACGAACTTGCTCCGGGGCTTGACGCAGTCATCCTTGGTGTAAATGCCGAAAGGGATGAAGATCCAGCCCGGTTGATAATGGTGCTGCCAATCCCGGTCGATAACCGTGATGTCCCACTCCCGTTCCGGCAGCTTCTCCCGCATCTTGGTGGCAATGATGGTGCCACCGGTGCCGTGACCTAAAATTACCAGCTTTTTCATGGCCTTCCCTCTCTTGTGTCAGGTTCTTGGCGAAGACTCACCCTAATTACCACTCCCTTGGCCCAATAGTTCAACCTGCCCTGCTCTTCTCTAGCCTGGAAACAGGACCAGCGGCCCGCCGCCTCAGGGCAGGAAAAAAACAGTAATTATACTATCAGAAGGGGTGTATTGCCGTAATGATTTAAGTCAAGGGAGACTTTTGTTGCCCAAGATCGGCTGCGTCCAGGGCCTCTTTGAGGGGCGGCGCCTCTTCCGGGAACAGAAGTTGCTCGAGATAGGCCGCGCTGCACCGAAGCAGGGCCAGATCATCGGTTTTCAGCGGCAGCGCTTCTTCTAAGTTAAGACTGTGGGCTTTCAGAAAAGCCGACTCAAACAAAAAGGTGCGGAACGCGTCCAGGTCGTAGGCCACCATATAAAACTGGGAAAGGAGGCGGTGGTCCAAAGGGGCGCGGCCCGGTTGGGCTTGCTGTAACAAGAGGCGCAACCAGGGCCGCCGGGGTTGGTCATATTCGCCGAAGTCCTGGTCCGCTTGCCAGGTCGTCACGTTCCACTCTTGTTTCCCGGCGAAGCCCTGGCAATACTCCAGTCGGCGCAGGAAATGGTGGTCCACCACCCCCTGGGGCGTCAGTTCACTCCCCTGGGCGAGGGGAAAGAGACGGCAGGCCGCCGGGCGGTCCGCATACACCGTGCAGCCGTCCTCCCCCAGGAAGGGACAGCCCCCGGTGCGGGCGGGCTTGATGAGCACCACGGGAAGGCGGGAGCGGGCCTCTTCTTCCCTCCGGGTGTGGCGCTGGAGAAACTCCCCGGTGGTCAGGCCCAGCCTCCGGCTCAGGCGCAGGATGTCATAGGGGCTGAGGATGATGGTGGCCTCCCGGCAGCACTGGTTGAAGCAGGCCAGGCCCGGGTGGCAGTGGAAGCCAAAGGAGCTTTCCGGGGATAGGACCGCCCTGGTCTCCGTGTCGTCAGTTCCCTGGTATAAGGTTAGCATATTGTTTCCAGGTCCTCCCGTACCCAGCCCTTAGTTACCCTCTACCAGGCAGGGCGGCTCTTCCTGGCTCAACCGCCCCGGGGTGTGATAGGCGCAATAATAATAGTAAAGCCCCTCAGCCTCGTTCATGGAGAATTCCTTGTAAGCCAGATACGGACAGACAAAGCAGCCGGGAGGCACCTCATCGGCCTCGGTGGACGGGAGGCTCAGGCTGCCGGTGCGGAATTCCTCCACGCTCAACATGACCTCAGCTCCTACCCGGAACGATTTTCGCACCCTTATTATTCATGTGATTTCAATCTCTTGTAGTTTTTTATAAAAAGAAAATATCCGGCTTTCGGCAAAAGGTCAAGCCAGACCAGCCTGAACTTCTCGAGGAATCAAAGAACTTTCCTCCCGTTCCCAGCAAAACCCCAGTCTGGAGCGAACGATGGGCCACGACCATACCTGAGCCCTGGCGCTGTTTGTCAAAAAAACTTTACAAATGTCTTCATTTGGGCTATAATAATGTGGTTGGCTGAATTTTTAATTTGAGTTAAAGATAGTATTGTCAGGTTAGCCAATCCTCAGGGAAAAGGGGGATTGTCCTTTTTCTGCATAGAATGGAGGTGGGCAACTCTCATAAAGCGTTGTAAAATTGCTCCCTTTCGCTTTTTGGTCCCGCTCGTGGAAGGGAAAATGCCGGAAGTTAGTTAGCCTCGCCCGTTAGCCTTCTTTTTGCCAAAAATGTGAACCTTAATAACGTCAGCTGACGTCAGCGGTACCTGGCGTTATTACTCACGACTCTTGTTTAGAAAGAATGAGAATTCTTTAACAAACTTTTAACTTTGCCCAGATTAAGAAGCTGGCTTACCCATTCTCAATCCAGCAAATGCCAAGAACGTTATTGAACAAAACTATACAAAAAAACCAGAGGTTATCTTATCGTTCAACTGTCATTACTTGAACTGCCCATGGAAAAGTAATACCAAAATCTTGGCAGCGAGTTCGAGCGAAACCTTCAAGGACCACTAACTAACCTCAGGAGGTCTTGTATGCCCTTGATGGAGATTCTCCCGAACGTGGAAGACCGAGAGCTGACCAGGCTTTTGGGAAGCCGCAAAGGTCGTAAGCTCTCTCCCGCACTCAAAAATAAAGTTATTCATTTAAAAGAAAAAACCAGCCGTCTCATCAAACCTCGGGTCCATTTTAAAAAGCACAAAATCCAAAAAATTTCTCCAGGGGTAGTCCAGCTCGAGAGCGATCAACGCCTGAAAAGTCCCAAACTTTCCCGCACTATGCGAGGCAGCCAAGAGATTGTCTGTTTTGTCGGTACTATTGGGAAGGCTATTGAAAAAGAAATCAATAAACTGATGAAACAAAAGCGTCTATCGGAAGCCTATGTCCTGGACGCTATGGGCTCGGTCATGGTGGAAAACCTGGTGGAGCAATTCCAATCCCGGCTGCGTAAGCACTACAAAGCCAAAAACCAAGCCGTAGGCCTGCCGTTCAGTCCGGGCTATTGCGACTGGCCCGTGACGGAGCAGAAAAAACTCTTTCAATTAATTGAACCTCAGCAAATTGGGGTGGAATTGACCGAGTCTTGCCTGATGAAGCCTCGCAAGTCAATTTCCGGCGTTGTGGCGTTGTTTCCTGGAGAGAAAGGGCAGGAACTGGGCGATTATAATCCTTGTTTGGCTTGCCAAAAGCTGGATTGCACCGCCAGACGGATATAACGGCTAGGGAGGAAGTTGACCTTGAAAGTCAGGAAAGGCCTGTCCGGGGGCCAATATTTGCCCCTCACTGATAGCGACATCGAACAGATCCACCAAACGAACTTAAAAGTTTTTGCCGAAATTGGCGTCCAGGTTAATTTTCCCGAAGCCCGGGAGCTTTTTCAAAAGGCCGGGGCCACTGTCGATGACTCCACTCGTATCGTCAAAATTCCCCCCCCGTTATTCCAGGAGTTGATTGCCACGGCCCCTTCCATCGTCACCCTGTACGGCCGCGCGGAGGACGGCAGCCTGGATTGTGAGATCGGCGGCGATAAAGTTTATATCGGCACCGGGGGAACCGCGCTCAATGTGCAAGACCCTGGAGAGGATACCTGTCGGCGCTCTCGGTTAACCGACATTATGCAAATAGCCCGCCTGGTGGAAACCCTCGACAATATTCACTTTTACATGCTCAATGTGTACCCCAATGACCTGTCGGTGGAACAGGTGGACGTCAACCGTTTCGGAGCCGCGCTCAATCGCACTCGCAAGCATATTATTGGGGGCGTCTATACCGTGGAGGGGGTAAGAAATGTCATCCGGATGGCCGAAATTATCGCCGGCTCCCCGGAAAAGCTGCGGGAACGTCCCTTCATCTCCATGGTAACCTGCCCCATCAGCCCCTTTAAGCTGGATGAAATGTATGGTCAACTTACCATGGAGGTGGCCCGTCAGAACATCCCCGTGGTCGTGCCCACGGAACCTTTGTGTGGAGCCACCGCCCCCATCACCTTGGCGGGCAATCTCGTGGTCCAAAGCGTGGATACCCTAGCAGGGGTCATGCTTACCCAACTTACCAACCCTGGGACGCCGGTGTTTTTTGGGTGTATCTCCTCAATTACTGATCTGCGCGATATGAAATACCTCTCCGGGGCTATTGAGATGGGGCTGATGAATGCCGCGGCGGCGCAAATGGCTCGCTTTTATCAGCTCCCCTTATATTCCACGGCTGGCATGTCAGATTCCAAAGTTACTGACGCCCAGGCAGGTTATGAGACCGCCCTGACCACTCTGTTGGTGGCCCTGGCCGGCGGCAATTTAATCCATGACGCCGCCGGATTTCTGGAATTTTGTATGACCGCGTCGTATGACAAGCTGGTCATTGACAACGAAATCAACGGCATGATTATGCGGGCCGTGGAAGGCATCAAAGTGGACGAGGAAACCCTGGCCTTTGATTTGCTGAAGAAAGTGGGACCCGGGGGGCATTTCGTCTCGGCCCGGCATACTCGCCGGCACATGCGCGACGAGCAATATCACCCCCAGCTCAGTAATCGTGACAACCGGGAAAAGTGGGAACAAACCGGGGCGAAAGACGCCAAGGCCAGGGCCGCCGACAAAGTCCGGCAAGTTCTCGAACAACCTGAACAACCTGTCCTCCCTCCAGAAATACGAGCCCAGATCAATCAAGAGATCCCGGGACTCCAACCTGGAGTTATGTAAGGAGGAAGGCTGGTCATGATTATCATTGGGGAAAAGATCAACGCCACCCTGGCTCCGGTGAAACCGGTCATCCAGAACCGCGACACCGCTGGTCTCCTCGGTCTGGCCAAGGGACAGGTGGCCGCGGGCGCCCATTTTATCGATATCAACGTGGGTACCGGAGTGGGTTCCCAGGCAGATGAAGTGGAGGCCATGAAATGGGCGGTGGCCGACCATTCAGGCCGAGGTGGACACCCCGCTTTGTCTGGACAGCGCCGACCCGGTGGTGTTGGAAGCAGGGCTGGCAGCCATCAACCAGCCGTCCTGCCTGATTAATTCCACCAATGCGGAACAAGACAAACTGGCAGAGATTGTTCCCCTGGCGGCCAAGTATAACACCTCGCTGGTTGCCCTGACCATGGACGAAGGCGGTATTCCCAAAACCGTGGAGGATCGCCTACGGGCCGGGGAAAAGATCGTGGCTGCCACGGAAAAATATGGAGTCCCGCTGAAACAGGTGCTGTTTGATCCCCTGGTCATGCCGATAAGCACTGACATTACTTTCGGCCTGGTCACGCTCAAGACGATAGCCGCGCTCAAGGAAAACTATCCTGAGGCCAAGACGGTACTCGGTCTCTCCAACATTTCCTATGGCCTGCCGGCCCGCAGCCGTATCAATGTAGCCTTTCTGCACATGTGCATCGGCGCCGGGCTCGACGCCGCCATTATCGACCCTCTGGATGAAGAGTTGATGGCCGCGGTGACCACCGGCGAGGTCTTGGTGGGCCGGGATCGGCATTGCCGCCGCTATACCCGGGCTTTTCGAACCTAACAGGAGGTTTCCGTGATCGAACCATTTCGGCCAGGTGTCCTGGTAAAACCTTACGAACGCTTGAACCAGGAGCAAATAAAGTGGCTCGATGAGGCCTCGTTAAGCCTTCTGGCGGACCCCGGTATCTGGTGTTACAACGAACGCGCCGCCAAACTTTTTCAAGCACATGGAGCCCGGGTCTGGGAGGAGGAGGAAAAAGGCGCCACCGTCTGGCGAGTAAGTTTTCCCCCGGCCTGATCAAAGAGGCCGTGAGCCGGGCGCCCACCGCTTTGGTGTTGGGCGCCAGAACATTGGAAAACCGCTTATTGCTGGACGCGGAAGTGCCCCGGGCCTATTTCGGTTCCGGTTCGGAAGCCAACATCTGGATCGAAACGGAAATAGAGGAGTTTGTCAGCGTCAAAGACGGTGAGACCAAGGTAAGAGTGCCGCGCTACAAGGAACTCCGGGGAAACACCCACCTACTCTGCCGCGCCGCTAAATTGTGCGACAAATTGGAGCACCTCGATTTCTTCATCCGTCCTTTGAATATCCAGGACCCCGAGATCACCACCGCCAACCATGATGTCAACAAGTTTTTTGCCAGCCTCAACAACATTACCAAGCACGTGCAGGCGGGTTTGACGGACCTTGAGGCCCTGCCTGATGTGGTGCGGATGGGGGAAATCATCGCCGGCGGTCCCGAAGCCCTGCGCGAGAACCCGGTCGTCTCCTTTATCGCCTGTGTGTTCAAGAGTCCGCTTCAAATCGTGGCCGATACCGCCGATAAGGTCTTCAGCATTGTGGAGGCCGGCTTGCCCCTGGTGATCTCTTCCTCTCCCCAGGGAGGGTCTTCGGCCCCCATCCAGGAAGCGGGCATGGTGGCCCAGATCAACGCCGAAATCCTGGTGGGGATTACCTTGACCCAACTCATCAAAGAGGGGACGCCGGTGTTGTATGGCAGTGTGCCGGTGCGGGCCCGCCTGGACGACCTGCATGACCTGTACGGGTGCCCGGAATTCAACCAGTATAATATCGACTGCGTGCAACTGGCCCGTTATTATAAGGTCCCCTGCTATTCCACCGCGGGTGTCGGTGACGCCAAGGTTCCAGGCATGCAAGCCCTTTTTGAAAAGCTCTTCACCCATTTGTACATGGCCACGACCGGGGCGCAATATATCCATTACGCCTTTGGGTTGCTGGATCGCACCAACACCTTCTGTCCTCTCCAGGCGGTGTTGGACAATGAACAGATCGGCAAAATCAAACATTGTCTGCGAGCGCCCAAGGTCAATCCGCCTGACATTGACGACGCGCTCGATATGGTCAAAAAGGTTATGGCATCCACCCACCGGCTCTTTGCCCGGCACACCCGCAAGGCTTTGCATAGCGGGGATGTCTCCAGTCCCTATCAGTTTGAAACCAGAGGGCTGGAGGATAAAGTCATCGAAAACGCGCTGGAGTATATGAGCCGTTTGGAAGCTGAACCGGCTGCTCTCTTGGACCAGGCTAAAGTGGAGGAGATCTTCCAAAAGGTCCCAGGGATCCTGCCTCATTTGAAACAATTTGCTTAAAACATAGCAAGCTTGCCGGCTTAACAGCTGAAACCATACACCATGAAGAGGAGAAACTTTTGAATAAACAGGAACTTCTTGAAAAGATCGCCTTTAACGTGGTGCAGGGACGATTGGAGGCCGCCGACGAAGGCTTTGATCCGGGCTTACATGGTCAACCTGGCGTAACCGAACTGATGGAAGAAGCCCTGGCGCAGGGCCTCGAACCCAGAGAGATCCTCATGGGCCCCCTGACCACTTCCATGGAGCTGGTGGGGGAAAAATTCGAGCGCAACGAATACCTGATCCCCGATATGCTGGCTTCAGCAGAATGTGTAGGGCTGGCTATGGATATGCTGGCGCCCCACCTGATCAAGGCCGGGGTCAAGACCAAGGGCAAATTTGTCATTGCCACGGTCGCCGGTGACCTGCACGACATCGGCAAGAACATTGTCGCCATCATGCTGAAAGGCGCCGGCTATGAAGTCATTGATCTGGGGACCGACGTGGCCACAGATCGCATTGTGGCCGCAGTCATAGAACATCAAGCGCCCTTTGTGGGACTCTCGGCCCTGTTGACCACCACAATGAGAGTTATGGGTGAGGTGGTCCAAAAACTCAAGGACGAGGGCAGGCGTGAGCAGGTCAAAGTCCTGATTGGCGGCGCGCCCACTTCTGCGGAATTTGCCCAACAGATCGAGGCGGATGCCCATTGCAAAGACGCGTTTCAGGCCATTGATGTCTTGAAAACTTTTAAGTCCTGATTCCAGCCATCCGAAAACCAATTGCAGCCTTGTCTTACCGAGCAAAGAGAGTGAGGCAAGGTTTGTAATTATTGGGAGGGCATTTCACTATGGCTGAAAAAACAGCCTATACCCAGGCGGTCCAAACCGGCAAATACGACAAAGCCACGGGACTTCTGGGAAAGTATGACAATGTCCGACGCTTCTGGGAGGATCAGATCACGGGGTACTCTCTGCGTCCGGCCCTGAACGCTCTGGTGGAGCGGAAGACACAGCGCCTGGAGAGAATCCGCGTCCTCGATCTGGGATGCGGCAGCGGCGATGGGTATGACCAGTTGATGGGGGTCACTAACAAGGACCCCGGCATCTATGAATATATCACCGGGGCTATCACCTCGGACATGCTGAAAGAATACGTGGGCATGGACATCAATCCGGACCTCATCTCGCAGGCTAACGAATATCATGCCACTAATCCGAAGACCCGTTTTTTCCTGGGAGACCTGTCGAACGGACTGCCTCCGGAAGTTTTAGCTGAGCCCCCCTTTGATGTGTACTTCACCTCCTATGGGACTTTATCCCATTTCCCTGACCAGCAGAATGCGAAAATTATCGCTGATGTGTGCAAGCACGCCCCTGATCAGGCGATTTTCATGGGGGACTGGCTCGGGCGCTACTCTTATGAATGGCAGGACCTCTGGCATCATCCGGTGGACCAAGAATATTTTATGGATTATCGCATTTCCTATATTTACCCGGAAGAAATCCGCGATCAGGTGGAGGTCGCCACCTTTCCCTTGCGACTTATCACCCGGGACGAAATCCTGAAGATCGTGGAACAGGCCTCCAAGGAGTCCGGGGTGGAACTCAAGCCTTTAAAATTCTTTGACCGCTCTGTCTTAATCGGCCGCCATATGGACACCGGGGATTACAATGCCAATTGTCCCAAGATACGACGGCCCATAAATTCACTGTTTGAAGGATATGTCCGCACGGAACTGGAGACACTCCTGGTTGATTACGTGCCGCGCCAGGGCTTTGATTATCTGAACAACTTCTTTGAGATGTTTTTCATGTGTTGCAACACCCTGGTGAAATACACCATTTCCTTGCTCAGCTCTTATGACGTTGAAGAAGAACAATTTAAGAGCGTTCCTGAAATCCTGCCCTTCTATCCCGAACCTCTCAAAGAGGCCATGGATACCATGCACCGGGTCATCCAGGGGATCGGCTGGGTCAGTTTTGGCGATGTCCGGGCCAATGTCATTGAGCCCATTTTAGGCTATTCTCTGCGCCAATTGGAAATGGACCTGCAGCCGGGCATGGGTGTGGGGCACGGACTGATCGGCATCTTCGAGATTCGGAAATAATTTCAATCATACATACAGTGGAGTATTTATCGTGGCAGGATTTGTCGTCATTTATGGAAACCCGGAGCGGGGCGAACTTGAGTCCATGTTCACCAAAATCGGTCATCGGGGGCCTCATTATCAGGATATTTTCTTGTCTCCCAAAGTGGCAATGGCCCAGAATTATTTGGAAGCCGACCTGGCCGCATCACCTCAAGAGCCGAAGGTCTTTGCGAACTTTCCAGAGCAAGGCTTAAAGATTTGCTACGACGGCCAGATGGGTAACTGGCAGGAACTGGGGCCCCAGTACGGGGTGGCTGATGGGCCCTTCCGGGAAGCCTCGCTGTTGCTTCGCTTGTATCAACAATTCGGCGCCGGCATGTTTCAGCAGTTGCCCGATGGCATTTTCACCTTTGTCATTGCAGATGGGGAACGACTTCTGGCCGCCAGAGATCTCCTGGGTATCAAAACACTCTTCTATGGCTGGAAAAATGGGAACCTTTACTTCAGTTCCGAACTCAAAAGCCTGACCCAGGTGCTTGAGGACGTGCATGCCTTCCCAGCCGGTTGCTACATGGACGAGACCGGCAAGGTTACCAGGTTTGCCGAACTTCCTCAACAGCCACCGATGCCTTACCATGCCGACCTCAATCAGATGTTGGATCAGGTCCGAGATATTATTCACAGGAGTTTCAACAATCGGGTGGACTTCCGGGTGCCTACGGCCAGCCTGCTCAGCGGGGGCATCGACAGCAGTGTCATCGCTGCCCTTGCCAGTGAGGCGGTCCAGAAGAAGTTTGGGGACAACGCCCGTTTGAAGACCTTCGCCCTCGGCGTCGGGGAAAGTCAGGATATTCATAACGCCCGCCTGGTGGCCCAGCATTTGGGCACCGACCATCATGAATTCATTGTGGGCCTGGACGAATTGCTGGCCGTTTTACCCGAAGTGATCTATCACCTGGAGTCCTTCGACCCCTCGCTGGTGAGAAGCTCGGCTTCCAATTTCCTCATCTCCCGGTACGCCAGCCAGGAAGGCATCCAGGTGCTGCTTTCCGGAGAAGGAGGGGATGAGGTTTTTTGCGGGTATCTTTATCTCAAGGAATTTCCCTCGGAAGAACTATTCGCCCGCCAGATGGAGTGCATCGGCTTTTTGCACAGTAATGCTTCCCTGCGCCTGGACCGCATGAATCAGTGCAATTCCGTCAAAGTGGTGGCCCCGCTGATCTCCGGGGAATTGCTGAACTACTCCCTGGCCATCCCGCCGGAATACAAACAAAAGCCCGAGGGCGCTAATAAAATCGAAAAGTGGATCTTCCGCAAAGCTTTTGAAGACAAGCTGCCGGAGCCAGTGGTCTGGCGGCTCAAACAGGAGTTCTCCCAGGGATCCGGCTCCGCGGACGTGCTGCCCCAATATTTTGAGAACGTGTTCAGCGACGACGAGTTAGCCGAGACCCAAGCACAAATTCCCCATGGTCCGGAGCAAAGAAGAACTCTATTATTTCCGAATCTTCACTGAAAATTTCGGTACCGGCCGGGCTATTGACACGGTGGGGCAGTGGGTCTGTCTATAGACCATTGAAATAAGATTTTGGGAGAGGGGGCCAGGGATTCAACTCCTGTCCCTCCCTCAACTCCGCTACTCTAACCCCCACCCTCCGGCCCGGCCAATTCTCCCAATTTTGACATCCCTCTCAGGTGCGGTAAAATAACAAGCAGAAAATAATCAGGAAAGAGGAAAACGATGCCAGCCTGACGGCACTGGGATGAAGACCTGAGCCATCTATGATTTCCTACGATGCGGTCACCAAAATATTTGGGTCAGGAAAAGAGGCCGTGGTAGGGCTGGACAATGTTTCCTTGACCATCCCCAAAGGAGATGTGGTGATTTTCCTGGGGCCTTCCGGCTGTGGCAAAACCACGCTCCTGCGGCTGACCAATCGTCTGGACACACCCACCAGGGGAAATATATTTGTCAATGAAGAAAACATCTTGGATACCGATCCGGTGAAACTCAGGCAGCAAATCGGCTACGTCATCCAGGAAATCGGACTATTCCCCAATAAGACCGTAGCTGACAATATCGCCGTGGTCCCCAAGTTATTGGGATGGCCTAAAAATCGGATCAAAGAACGGGTGGATGAATTGTTACACCTTATCCGGCTGGAGCCGGAGCCTTACCGCAACCGCTTTCCGGCAGAGCTCTCCGGCGGCCAGCAACAACGCGTGGGCGTGGCCCGGGCCCTGGCTGCGGACCCGGAAATCCTCCTCATGGATGAGCCCTTCGGGGCCATCGATCCCATCAACCGGGAGCAACTTCAGGATGAATTTCTCTCCTTGCAGTCCCAGATGAAAAAGACCGTGGCCTTTGTTTCCCATGACATCCACGAAGCCATCAAGGTCGGCGATAAAATTGCTTTGCTGAACAAGGGCCAGTTAATTCAATATGACACACCGGAGGTCTTTCTCACCCGCCCGAAAAGTCAGTTCGTGGCCAATTTTGTAGGGGCTGATCGTGCTCTGAAGGTTCTGGGGCTTATTCAAGTAGGGGACATCATGAACTAGAGCGCCCGAAAACATCGTACACCATACTGATACAGCTCAGGAAGTTGGTAATTTCCTGGCTGAAAAAGATCTTCGCCACGCAGTGGTCCTGTCTGCGGACAAGCCCATCGGTTTTGTTTCTCCTCAACATCTTCAGGACAAACAAGGCCCGGTCAATGAGGCCATAGAGAAATACCCGTTATTTGTCAGGGAGCATCACTCCGCCCAAGAAGTCCTGTCAAACATGCTCATGCATGACATGCTGACGCTCTGTGTCGTCGATAGCAATGGGGATTTTGTCGGCACCATCACTTATCGCAGCATCCAGCAAGCCCTCAAAGAGAGATATCCCGCAGCAAACCAAAATTAACAACCGGGGGGGGGAATGAGCACCTTCCAGTTCATCTGGGACAATCGCCAGCAAGTTCTTTCGTTGACCGGGGAGCACATCTGGATTGTCGCCATGGCCCTGGTTATTGCTACCTCCATCGGGGTGCCTCTCGGGATTGTCATCACCAGAAACGAGGAACTGGCTAAACGGGTCATTAATGCCGCCAACGTGTTGATGACCATCCCTTCCATTGCGCTGTTCGGACTCATGCTGCCTATCCTGTCGGTGGTAGGGCAGGGGTTGGGGAAAGTCCCCGCCATCATAGCTCTGGTCCTTTACAGTCAGCTGCCGATAATCCGCAACACCTATACAGCCATCAAAAATGTACCCCCGTCTCTGGTCAATGCCGGCTGGGGCATGGGCATGAGCCGGTGGAACTTACTGGTGGAAGTGCAAATTCCCCTGGCTATCCCGGTTATCCTGGCTGGCTTGCGCACGGCTGCGGTGATGAATATTGGCATTGCCGCGATTGCTGCGTATATCGGCGCCGGCGGGCTGGGGGTGTTTATCCAGCAAGGAATTGAGCGCGTTTACGAAGAAATGATCCTCAGCGGCGCACTCCTGGTAGCCTTGCTTGGCCATCTTGGTGGATGGCGGCATGGCTCTTCTGGAGCTGTGGGTTACCCCGAAAGGTCTTAAAGTTCAGCGGTTGCGTACTCGATGAAAAGCGTTTCTTCTCAGATCTCCAGGTTCTTGCTCTTCTTGCTCATTTTTGCAGCCGGGTTGGCTGCCGAAAGAACGGGCCTGCTGGCCTACGTGTTCGACCCGTATGAATATCCCTATATTCTCAGCCTCATCTGGCAGCACCTGTATCTGGTAGCCATCAGCATGGCCCTCGCCACTGCTGTGGGTCTCAGTATCGGCATTCTTTTAACCCGGGAGCACTTCAAGAAATTCGCTGGGGCCTGCATGTATATTGTGAGCCTGGGCCAAACCATCCCTTCTCTGGCGGTCATCGCCTTGGCCATGAGCTTTTTAGGGATCGGCGCCAAACCGGCAATCTTTGCCCTGACCATCTATTCCATTTTACCCATAGCCAGAAATACCCTGGCGGGCATTATTGCCGTCCCGCCTCCCCTCATTAATGCGGCCCGAGGCATGGGCATGCCTGCCGGGCGAATCTTGTGGGAGGTGGAACTGCCCAATGCCATGAACGTCATTATCACCGGGTTTCGGGTGGCCCTGATTATCAATATCGGCACCGCCGCCCTGGCCTCTCTCATCGGCGCCGGGGGCTTGGGCGACTTGATTTTCTCCGGTATTAGCCTCATGGAACCTGACAAACTTCTGGCCGGAGCCATTCCGGTGACCCTCATGGCCTTGATCGGTGATTTTCTCTGTGACCTGGGCGGGCTGATTCTGGTTCCCAGGGGCTTGCAGCTAGCTGAACGGTAGATGGTTATTTCCGGCCGTATTGAAGTATCAACCAGAACAATTTTTTAGAAATTTACTAACCAAAAAGGATACGTCCACCATGAAAAACTTTATGAAAACTGCTTTGTCCCTTTATTTCGTGCTGGCCCTGATGGGGTTTCCTGGAGTGGGCTGGGCGCAAGACAAAAAATTAATACTCGGTGGCAAGAATTTCACGGAACAATACATTCTGCCTGAAATGGCCAAAATTTTACTGGAGAAGCAAGGATTCGAGGTGACTTTGAAAACAGGGGTTGGCTCCACGGTGTTGCGCCAGGCCCTGAAAAACGGCCAGGTAGATCTTTGCTTTGAATACACCGGCTCCGCCTACACCGTGTACCTCAAGCAAAAGGATCGGACCATCATGACCGATCCAGAGAAAGTTTTCCAGTATGTCAAAGAAGCCGATGTAAAAACGGGACTGGTGTGGCTACCACCTTTTGAGCTGAACAACACCTACACCTTGATCATGCCAGAGAACCAGGCCCAGGAGTTGAAAATCAGCACCATCTCCGATCTGGCGGCGTATGTCAAAAAACACCCCAACAACCTGATCTTCGGAGTGAATGCCGAGTTCTTGAGGAGACCGGATGGATTTAAAACGCTGATGAAATTTTATGGCTTTCGGGTGCCTACTCAAAATCTCAAGCAAATGTCTACGGGTTTAACCTACACGGCCCTGAAAGAAGAAAAAATCCAAGTGTCTGTGGGATTTTCTACAGATGGCCGCATCGCCGCCTTTAATTTTGTCAACCTGGAAGATGACAAGAAATTTTTTCCCTTCTATAACGTTGCGCCGGTAGTTCGGAAAAAACTACTTAACAAGTATCCTGAAATTATAGAGATTCTCAAGCCCATGAGGCAACTGACCACCGAGGAGATGCGAGAACTGAATAAAGCCGTCGATGTGGACAAGAAACCCGTCCACGAGGTGGCCTCGGCCTGGCTGAAATCTAAAGGCCTTAACTAAAAATGTAGCTTGCCAGGAACAATTCTTACCCGTTAGGCCTCAATTTTTTGGTTCAACCAAGCAGCTTGAAGAAAAAAATTTCGGCACCCCCTGTTTTGCCAATTAAATAAAATTTTTAAATAGTTCGTGACCCTAGGGCGATTTGCTTTTCCTTCGGGGGTAGGGTAAACTGGTGGTCAATGTTTACCGGCAGGGTTGGTCGCCGGCCTCTCTCCGAGGGCTTGGCCTGTAAGGCCCGCCCTGTCATTTTTTTCCCTGGCCCAGATAATTCCAAGCTTCAGAACCCCTCAAGGAGGACATCGCCTTGGCCCGCAAGAAAGCAACGCGGTCTGATACGGAAATTGCCCGGAAACGGGTGATCATTGAAGGTGTGACGCCGGAAATTGACGGTGGCCTGTTCCCCGTCAAAAGAACGGTGGGAGACCGGCTGCGGGTGGAGGCGGACATCGTGGCGGACGGCCACGAGGTCCTGGCCGCTGAATTGCTTTACCGCCGGGCGGCCCAGCCTGACTGGCAGGCCGTTCCCATGCAATCCCTGGTCAACGACCGCTGGCGGGGAGAGTTCACCGTTACGGAGCTTGGGGGCTATCAGTACACCATCCAGGCCTGGATCGACCGCTTCCGGACCTGGCAGCGGGACCTGGAGAAAAAGGCGGAGGCGGGGCAGGACGTGGCCGTGGAGCTCCTCATCGGCGCCGAGCTGGTGGCCGAGGCCCAACAGCGGGCCTCCCGCCGGGACGCCGAGGGTCTGGGGGAGTGGGCCGGGGCCTTGCGTCAGGCGGGAAAGCCCTCGGCCCGGTTAGAGACAGCCTTGGATACCGAACTGACCCTGGTGATGGGCCGCTATCCTGACCGGCGCTTCATCACCGTCTATGACAAATCCCTCCCCCTGGTAGTGGACCCGGTGAAGGCCCGCTACAGTACCTGGTACGAATTGTTTCCCCGCTCCTGCTCCCCGGAGCCGGGCCGCCACGGCACCTTTCAGGACTGCGAGTTGCGCCTGCCCTATATCGCCCACCTGGGCTTCGATGTCCTTTATTTCCCCCCCATCCATCCCATCGGCCGCACCCACCGCAAGGGCAAAAACAACGTGCCCCGGTGCACCCCGGAGGATATGGGCAGCCCCTGGGGCATCGGTTCCGCCAGAGGGTGGCCATAAGGCGGTGCATCCCCGCTTGGGCACCCTGGAGGACTTTCGCCGCCTCCTGGCCCGGGCCCGGGAATACGGCATCGACATTGCCCTGGACATTGCCTTTCAGGTTTCCCCGGATCACCCTTACGTCAAAGAGCATCCCCGCTGGTTTCGCTGGCGGCCTGACAACACGGTGCAGTACGCCGAAAATCCCCCCAAGAAATACGAAGACATCTATCCCTTTGATTTTGAGACCGAAGACTGGGAGGAACTCTGGCAAGAACTGAAAAGCATTTTTCTGTTCTGGATCGACCAGGGGGTGCGCATTTTCCGGGTGGATAATCCCCACACCAAGCCCTTTCGCTTCTGGGAGTGGGCCCTGGGAGAAATCAAGGAAGCGTATCCTGAAACTATCTTTCTCTCCGAGGCCTTCACCCGCCCCAAGGTGATGTACCGCCTGGCCAAGTTGGGCTTCAGCCAGTCCTACACCTACTTCGCCTGGCGCAACACCAAATGGGAGTTAATGCAATATTTCACGGAGATGACCAAGACTGAGGTGGGGGAATATTTCCGGCCGAATCTCTGGACCAACACCCCGGATATCTTGACGGAGTACCTCCAGTTCGGGGGGCCTCCGGCGTTTAGGGCCCGCCTGGTACTGGCCGCCACCCTGGGCGCCAATTACGGTATTTACGGCCCGGCCTTTGAGCTGTGCGTCCACGAGGCCCGGGAACCGGGCAGCGAAGAATACCTTGACTCGGAGAAGTACGAAGTCAAATACTGGAACCTGGACCAGCCGGGCAGCCTGAAGGACTTCATCGCCCGGGTGAACCGCATCCGGCGGGAAAACCCGGCCTTGCAACAGGACCGTCACTTGCACTTTTTCCCTATAGATAACGAGCAGTTAATCTGCTATGGTAAATTTACCGAAGACCTGTCCAACCTCATCTTGGTGGTGGTCAACCTGAACCCCCACCACACCCAGGGAGGCTGGTTGGAGTTGCCCCTGCAGGACCTGGGATTGGACCCTCTTCAGCCTTATCAGGTTCACGACCTGTTGGGAGACGCCCGCTTTCTCTGGCACGGCCCCCGGAATTACGTGGAGCTCAACCCGCTCGTGGTTCCGGCCCACGTCTTTCGGATCAGGCGCCGGGTCAGAACCGAGCGGGATTTTGATTATTACCTGTAACCCTAAAAGTTAGCGAAGGCGCCACTATGGCCAGACAAAATAGAATTTTCCAACTGGATGACGATGCCTTGTGGTACAAGGACGCCATTATTTACGAGACGCACGTACGCGCTTTTTATGACAGCGACGGGGACGGCATCGGCGACTTCCGGGGAATCACCGAAAAGCTGGATTATCTGCAGGACCTGGGGGTGACCGCTATCTGGCTCCTGCCCTTTTATCCCTCACCCCTCAAAGACGACGGCTATGATATCGCCGACTATACCGATATTCATCCGAATTACGGGACCCTCAAGGATTTTCGGACCTTTTTGCGGGAAGCCAAGTACCGCGGCCTCAGGGTCATCACCGAGTTGGTGATCAATCACACCTCCGACCAGCATCCCTGGTTCCAGCGGGCCCGTCGGGCGGCGCCGGGCAGCCGCCACCGCAATTATTATGTGTGGAGCGACTCGCCGGACAAATACCAGGAAACCCGCATCATCTTTCAGGACTTCGAGTCTTCCAACTGGGCCTGGGACCCGGTGGCCCGGGCCTATTACTGGCACCGGTTTTACTCCCACCAGCCTGACCTGAATTTTGACAGCCCGGACGTGCGCAAGGCCATTTTTCGGGCCATGGACTTCTGGCTCAGCCTGGGGGTGGACGGTCTCCGGTTGGACGCCGTGCCCTACTTGTACGAACGGGAGGGGACCAACTGTGAGAATCTGGCGGAAACCCATGCCTTCCTGAAGGAACTGCGCCGCCACGTGGACCAGAAATACAGCCACCGCCTGTTCCTGGCGGAGGCCAATCAGTGGCCGGAGGATGCCGCCGCCTATTTCGGGGAGGGGGACGAGTGCCACATGGCCTTCCACTTTCCCCTGATGCCCCGCATGTTCATGGCCTTACGCATGGAGGACCGCTTCCCCATCATCGACATTCTCCAGCAAACCCCTCGCATCCCTGACAACTGCCAGTGGGCTTTATTTCTGCGGAATCACGACGAACTCACCCTGGAGATGGTCACCGACGAGGAGCGGGATTACATGTACCGGGTCTATTCCAAGGACCCCCAGGCGCGCATCAATCTGGGCATCCGTCGCCGCCTGGCTCCCTTGCTGGCCAACAATCGGCGTCGCTTCGAATTAATGAATACCTTGCTGTTCACGCTGCCGGGAACGCCGGTGTTGTATTACGGCGACGAGATCGGCATGGGGGACAACATTTACCTGGGAGACCGGGACGGGGTGCGCACCCCCATGCAGTGGAGCTCTGACCGCAACGCCGGCTTTTCCCGGGCCAACACCCAGAAACTCTACCTGCCGGTCATCATTGACCCCGAGTATCATTACGAGGCCGTCAACGTTGAGGCCCAGCAGAACAATCCCACTTCCCTCCTCTGGGGGATGAAGCGGCTCATCGCCCTGAGGAAGCGCTACAAGGCCTTCAGCCGGGGGACCATCGAGTTCCTCTATCCGGAAAATAATAAAGTTCTGGTCTTCGTGCGCCAGTTCGAAGAAGAGCGCCTCTTGATCATGATGAACCTTTCCCGGTTCGTGCAATATGTGGAGCTGGACCTGGCCGCATACCAGGGGATGGTGCCCACTGAGCTCATCTCCCGCAACCCTTTCCCGTCCATCGGCGATCTCCCTTACTTTATCACCATGGGCCCTCATTCTGTGTATGTGTTCTCCCTGGAGGAACCTTTGCCGGCAGAAATACCGGCGCCGCCGCCGGAAGCCCACATTCCTTCTGCTTCCCTTTTGGGGTCGGTGGCAGACCTGTTCCGGGGCAAGGACCGCGTGCTTCTAGGGGATCTTTTGCCCCATTATCTCACTCACAGCCGCTGGTTTGGAGGCAAGGCCCGCCACATCAAGGACGCCTCCGTGGTGGAAACGATTGACTTTCCTTTCGACCAAACCAACGCCTACTTTACTATGGTCCGGGTGAGTTATCTGGAGGGGGAGCCGGAAACCTATGTGCTGCCCCTGACCCTGGCCTTCGGGGACGATGTCGCCAGGGTGCAGGCCGAATTTCCCCAGTCCTTGGTGGCCCAACTGCAGTTCCGGGAGGGAGAATGTCTGCTCTACGAGGCGACCTGGGAGAGCGGTTTCCGCCAGGCCTTGCTGGACAGTATCAGCCGCCGTCGCCATTTTCGGGGGCAGGAAGGGGAATTGTGGCTGAACACCACCAGCGCCTTCCGTCATATCCAGAAGCTCAGCAAACCTGCCATGCCTTCCGCCATCGTGAAGGCCGAACAGAGCAACACCTCCATTAACTATGGAGACCTGTTCATCCTCAAACTGCTGCGCAAGGCCGAAGAGGGGATGAACTTAGACCTGGAAATCGGGCGTTTTCTCACCGAAAAAACCTCATTCGTCCACAATCCTCCGGTGGCCGGGGCTCTGGAGTACCGGCGCAACCGTCAGGCATCGACCACCCTGGGCATTTTGCACGGCTTTGTTCCCAACCAGGGGGATGCCTGGAAGTACACCCTGGACGTGGTCAATCATTTCTATGAAACCGCCCTGGCCTGCCTGATCGAGACTCTTCCCGAATCCGTGGCTGGCAAACCCTGGACGGTCCTGGCCCGGGAAGAGCTGCCGCCGCAGGCGGGGGAAATGATCGGGACCTACCTGGAATCCGCCCGTCTCCTGGGGGAGCGCACCGCCGAGATGCACCTGGCCCTGGCCTCCCGGTACGAGGATCCCAACTTTGTTCCGGAGCCCTTTACCGGCTTGTATCAACGCTCCATCTACCAATCCATGCGGAACCTCACCACCCGGACCTTTCAGCTTATGCGCTCCCGTCTGCGACATTTGCCGGAAGCGGTGCGGCAGACCGCCTCTGAGGTGCTGGAGCGGGAGCCGGAAGTTTTTCACCGCCTCCACTCGGTGCTGGAAAGAAAAATTTCCGCCTTACGTATCCGGATCCATGGTGATTTTCATCTGGGGCAGGTGCTTCACACCGGTAAGGATTTCATCATTATCGACTTCGAGGGAGAACCGGCCCGAACCCTATCTGAACGTCGCCTCAAGCGCTCGGCCTTGGGGGACGTGGCCGGCATGCTCAGGTCCTTTCATTACGCGGCCAATCATGCCATCATGGCCAAGACCGTGCGTCCGGAGGATCTGTCTTGCCTGGAAAAATGGGCGGACTTCTGGCAGATGTGGGTGTCCGCCACCTATCTCAAGGAGTATTTCAAGCTGGCCGGCCAGGGCGAGTTTTTGCCTCAACAGGAAGAAGAACTCCAGGTGCTGCTCGACGCCTTGGTCCTGGAAAAAGCGGTGTATGAGCTGGGATACGAACTGAACAACCGGCCGGATTGGGTGAAGCTTCCCCTGCGCGGCATCCTCCAGCTCCTGGGAACCTCGAGTTCAGCAGGGTAAGGCGGCTCCAGAAAACCTTTGCAGCCGGGACCGCTTTTTCCCCGGCGCTTTATTGGCAGCACCCGAGTTTTAGGGGTGCAGCCGGGACCGACCGGCCTCCAAGAAAGGATCACCATGACTCAGACGGTGCGTTACGATGTCTCACTGCTCAGCGATGACGACCTGTTCCTGTTCAATGAAGGCAGCCACTTCCGACTCTATCAGAAATTAGGGGCCCACCCCCTGACTGTGGAGGACACAGCAGGCACCTACTTTGCAGCTTGGGCTCCTGACGCCGAGAAGGTCTTTGTCTGCGGCGACTTCAACGATTGGGACAAAGCCTCCCACCCCCTGGTGCCCCGAGGCCAGTCAGGCATCTGGGATGGTTTCATCCCCGGAGTGGGACCCGGAGCGGTTTATAAATTCCATATCCATTCCCGCTTTCACATGTACAAAGTTGATAAAGCCGATGCGTTCGGGAATTATTTTGAAGGCCCCCCCCGCACCGCTTCCATCGTCTGGGACCTGGACTACACCTGGGGCGATCAGGAATGGATGGCCCAGCGGCATTCCCGGAATGCCTTGAACGCACCCCAGTCCATCTACGAGATGCATCTGGGCTCCTGGCGGCGGGTGCCGGGGGAGGACAACCGCTTCCTCACCTACCGGGAAATGGCCCCGGAGCTGGCGGAATATGTGAAAAACATGAATTTCACCCACGTGGAGTTCCTGCCGTTAACCGAGCACCCCTTTTACGGCTCCTGGGGCTACCAAACCACCGGCTACTTCGCCCCCACCAGCCGCTATGGCACTCCCCAGGATTTCATGTTCTTGGTAGATTACTTGCACCAAAACGACATCGGCGTCATCCTGGATTGGGTGCCTTCCCACTTCCCGGCAGACGAGCACGGTCCCGGCTTTTTTGATGGCACGCACCTGTTTGAGCACGCCGACCCCCGGAAGGGCTACCACCCCGATTGGGACAGTTTGATCTTTAATTACGGGCGCAATGAGGTGCGCAATTTTCTTATGAGCAGCGCCCTCTTCTGGCTGGACCGCTACCATATCGACGGCCTGCGGCTGGATGCGGTGGCCTCCATGCTCTACCTGGACTATTCCCGCCAGGAGGGAGAATGGATTCCCAACCCTTATGGGGGTAATGAAAATCTGGAAGCCATCGATTTTTTGCGCCAGTTCAACAAGGAAATATACGGGAGCTATCCTGACGTGCAGACCACCGCGGAAGAGTCCACCTCCTGGCCCATGGTCTCCCGCCCGATCTATGTCGGCGGCCTGGGCTTCGGCCTGAAGTGGGACATGGGGTGGATGCATGACACGCTGAAATACATGTCGCATGATCCCATTTTCCGAAAATATCAGCACAACACGCTAACTTTCCGGATGCTTTACGCCTGGCAGGAAAATTTCCTACTGCCCCTGTCCCACGACGAAGTGGTGCACGGCAAGGGCTCCCTCTTGCGAAAAATGCCCGGGGACGTCTGGCAGAAGTTCGCCAACTTGCGGCTGTTATTCGGCTACATGTTTTCTCAGCCAGGGAAAAAGCTCCTCTTCATGGGAGGAGAATTCGGCCAGTGGGACGAGTGGTACCACGAAAAGAGCCTGGACTGGCACCTCTTGGAGAACCCGCCGCATGCCGGCGTGAAGAGATGGGTGGAAGACTTGAACCGCGTCTACCGCCAGGAGCCGGCCCTCTATGAGTTGGACTTCGATCCGGCCGGTTTCCAGTGGATCGACTGCACCGACGTGGACCACAGCGTCATCAGTTTCCTGCGCCGGGGTCAAAGCACCGATGACCTTATCTTGGTGGTGGCCAATTTCACTCCGGAGACCCACCCCAACTACCGGGTGGGGGCGCCCCGGGGCGGCCTCTGGCAGGAGCTCCTGAACAGCGATGCGCCCCTCTATGGCGGCAGCGGCCAGGGGAATTTCGGCGGACTGGAGACCTCTCCTATACCCTACCATGGCCACTCTGAATCCCTGAACCTGACTCTGCCACCGTTAGCCGTGGTTTTTTTCAAAAGCGCAGGTCCGGCGAAATAAACCAGGCGCCTCTCTTTCACCAGGAGGCGCCCACCCCTCAATTAACTTTGAGATTATGGTAAAGAGATTTTGGGGAGAGAGGTCGGGGTCCGCAACTTTTAGCCCCCTCCCTTAATCACCGTCTCATAATACTTCAAGGTCTGCTGGGCCACGCTTTTCCAACTGAACTGTTCCTCCACCACCTGCCGGGCCCGGCGACCCATCTCCCTCATGGTCTCCGGCGCGGCCAGCAGCCGGTTCACGGCCGCCGCCAGGTCCCGGCTATAGTGCCGGGGGTCTTTGGGCTCAGGGTTGGCCGGGCTTTTATGCTCAAAGGGCACCAGCAGGCCGGTCTCTTCATGGCGCACCACTTCCCGGATGCCCCCCACCGCTGCGGCCACCACCGGCGTGCCGCAGGCCATGGCCTCCAGGTTGATGATGCCGAAGGGTTCGTAAATGGAGGGGCAGATGAACAGCGCCGCATGACTGTATAGGCGGATCAGGTCTTCCTGGGGGAGAAAGTGGGGAATCCAGATAACGCTCCTGCCGGTCTTGGCCTTGAGGTCCTCCACCCGGGCCGCCATTTCTTTGTCGAGGTGCGGGGTGTCCGGATCCGTCGCGCACAGAACTACTTGTAAAGCCGGGTCCATATGCCTGACCGCCCGGAGCAGGTGAAAGATGCCCTTCTGAAGGGTAATGCGCCCCACAAACAGTAAAAACGGCCGCTCCGGGTCGATCTTGTAATAAGCCGGCACCGCCGGGTCGAAGGTGGGCCGGTACGCCTCGATGTCAATGCCGTTATAAATGACCCGCACCTTGTCCAGGGGCACGTCATAGATCTCGTGGACATCATGACGCATGGCCTGGGAGACGGCGATGACACCGTCCGCGTTGCTATAGGCGGTGCGCTCCAGCCAGGTGCTGACCCGGTAACCACCACTGCTCAACTGCTCTTCCTTCCAGGGGCGCTGGGGCTCCAGGGAATGGGTAGTGAGCACCAGGGGCGCCTCCAGGAGTTGCTTGAGGAGGCAGCCGGCCAGGTGCGTGTACCAGGTGTGGCAGTGGATGAGGTCCACTTTCCTCAGGGCCCCACTCATGATGATGTTCCGCTGGAGCGTATCCAGCAGCTTCTGATAGCGGGGTCTTTTGGCTGGCAACTTCACCGGCGTTGCGATTCCCTGGACCGTTTTCTGGGGGTTCGCCTCCTGCTGGTCCCCGAAACAGAGGATGTTCACGGTGTGGTTATTGCCGTCTGACAACCTGACGAGCTCCCGGGTAAGATAGTCCACATGGACGCCAGCGCCCCCGTAAATGTGGGGCGGATATTCGTTGGTCAAAATGGCGATGTGCATTGCAGAACCTTTACCCCGCCTAAGATGAGATTATTTGGGAAAACTATATCAACCTGCCGTCGTGGCGGACCCAGGTGTCCGCCTGGCTAAGGTCCAGTCCCCGGGTCTTGGGCTTCACAGGCTCTGGCCCTGTCCTTTCACGTTATGCCCCAGAAATACGGGGCAGGTCAACTCATTTTACCGGATGAATAAAAAGCTAATACCTCTGTTGATACAGCTAAAAAGAAGACAATAAGCGAGGGCGCCCAGCGGGGGGATTGGCGGAAGTGCATGGGAATCGAACCCACCTACCCCCTTCCTCAGAAGGTACACCGGATTTGAAGTCCGGGGGCCCCACCAGTGAGCCTGGCACTTCCGTATGTTAAATGTAGATTAAGGTTCGGGGCCTGTCAACCGGAGTTGCTCCTGGCAAGGACTGCCAGAGAGGTACACCAAAAGGAGAAGGGTGAACTCATAAGAGCCCACCCCTGGTTTTTTCTGGCTCCCCGGGACGGATTCGAACCGCCGACCAAGTGGTTAACAGTGTCTTTTTTATAGAAAAGACTTAAGTTGACAGGAAAATCCAGAAATAGAAAAAAAGCTGTTGACTCAATGGGTTAATGAAGTTATTTTATAGACACCAAGGCAACCGAACTGACCCAAATTTCCATACGGTGGTTAACCCTGGGTTAACCCTGCAGGCCAAGTGATTAGAGAAAGCATGGCCGCCAAGATATCCGTCAAGAAGTATGCCGGAGTTTATTACACAGAGTCCAGCATCAAGCGCTGGCGGGAACGGCCGGACCGTTGCTACTGGGTGAACTTCAAGGATGCCCACGGCAAGCTCCGTTGGGAGCGGTGCGGCTGGGCATCGGAGGGCTGGACCCCGGAAGCCGCCCAGCGCCGGCGATATGAACTCTTGGAGCAGGATAGGGCCGGGGCCTACAAGCCCAAACAGGAGCGCAAAGCCGACCTGCTCACCTTCGGTGAGCTCTTGGAGGACCACTACCTTCCCTGGTCCCGGGAAAATAAGAAAAGGTTCGCCGGGGACTTCCACCTCTACCGCAACTGGCTAAAGCCCAGACTATCCGGGCGGACGCTCAAAAGCATCGCCCCTTTGGACCTGGAACGCCTGAAGAAAGATATGCGGGATGCCGGCAAGGCCGAGGCCACGGTCCGGCATGCTCTGGGGCTGGTGCGCCAAGCTTTCAACAAGGCCGTGGTGTGGCGGTTGTGGCAGGGGGAGAACCCCTGCCGGGGGGTGTCCTTCCCCTCCCCCAACAATGCCCGCCAGCGGTTCCTTAGTCCGGAAGAAACCTCAAAACTGTTGGCGGCCTTGCGCCAGCGCAGCCCCCAGGTTTACCACATTGCCGCCATGTCCCTTTATGGCGGCCTACGCTTGGGAGAGGTCTTGGGGATTACCTGGTCCAACGTGGACTTGCAGAATGGCATTATCACCATCCTGGACGCCAAGAACAACACCTCCCGGGTTATCTTCATCACGGAGCCTATCCGCCAGGTCCTGGAGGAGCTACCCGCTGCCCCTCCTGACGAGCTCTTGTTTAAGGCCAAGACCGGGGCTCCTGTTCAGTGGCTAAGCGCCACCTTTAGCCGGGTAGTTAAAACTCTTGGCCTGAACGAGGGGATTATTGATCGTCGAGAGAAGGTGAGCTTTCATAGCCTGCGCCATACCTACGCATCCTGGGCGGTGATGGCCGGCGTCCCCCTTTATATTGTGGGGAAAGCTCTTGGCCATAAAACTTTGGTCATGACCCAACGATACGCCCATCTGGCGCCGGACAGCCATCGTGTCGTGTTTGAGGCAGTGGCCAAAAACCACAATAGCCCTAAAACAACGGAAACCTCAGCATCAATGGAAGATATCGATCAAGGATGACTTCGGTTCACACGGCATCTTTGGAAAGAAAGTCTGAAAGGAGCATCTAATCTTGAAATTTCGGACATGGATTAGTGGAAAAGAATTGATGGAGAGGTGGCAGGTTAAGCCTCTCGATCTTATCGATATTGTGCTTGACGAGAAGTTGTCTGTTTACGAACCTGATGGCAGACTCGCTGAGTATGAAGGGGAAGATGCAATCAGGGCCAATCATCCCGGTCCTTATCCACCTCCACCTCCGAAAGATGACCCTTCTATATATGATTTAATTTTCAATCCCCTATCCTACAATTACAAAATACCACCAATTGAGGCTCCTTCAGGCTATATACCTTTAGCAAATAGAATTGAGCAATATCTGTTTAAGTTAAATGACGTTGAAGGTTTTGAAAAAAAACACAATTTAATATTGCAGGATATTCAGCCGAGGGAAAATGATAAAGAGGGATATGGTCAAGTAATTAAAGAACTTATTAGAAAAGAAGTAACGGAATTTTGTCAAATAAACCCTGACATTACAATTCAAGACATGGCTCCAAAAGATGAAATCAATGCAATTGTCAAGAAACAGGCTGAAACTTCATCTCTAGAGAAAGAAGTTAAACAAAAGAAGGAAAGAAAAAAAACGAAGCTTCAGATTTGCAGAGAAAAAGTCAGGGAGAAGGCAAGCGAGATTTGGAGCAAGGATCCATCAATTACTATTGCAGACATGGCTGTAAGTGATGAAATTACCAAAATAGTCATGGAACAATGTGGAAAGTTGTTAACCGAAGACACTCTTCGGAGATGGATAAATGATTTAAGTCCTGACCGCTCTCCTGGGAGGCGGCCCAATCCTAACAAAAAATCAAAAAGATCCCCAAAGAAATCCCAAGGATAGTTGATTCCTCCTGTCAAGGTCTAACTCAAGGCAAAATACCCTAAGAACGTAAAAACCCCGTAGTGTCATAAAACTCCCTTGCATTTTAAACGGGAGTTTTTATTTTACGGGTTTTTTCCATATTGCAACTACCCGAAATTATTGCTTATTCAGCCAATATTCCCTTCAACAAACTCCCGTGGATTTTTTCGAAAACAGTTTTCCAAACTTCCAGGGGAATTTTCTCATTAAACCAACGCCTTATACTGACATCAGAGTTCATCAAATAACGGAGGTGGTCATGGAATTACTGACGCGTTCGGCACTGGCCGAGAGATGGCAGACTTCAACCCGGACAATCGACCGTCGACGGCAGGATGGTCTCATTCCCTGGGTCGATATTTCTGGGGGGAAGGGGGCCCGTCCGATTGTGAGGTTCAGGCTCTCCGATGTGGAAGACTTCGAGCAGCGGCTCCTCCAAAATCCCCTGGTAGAGAAACGGTAGGGGGACAATCTTGCTGCACTTGTCCTTGCACCCAACCCTTCCAGCCCGGTGGACGTCATGCTGACCCCGGAGAAGATAGCCCAGGCATTGGCTTGCGGGCAACCCCGATGCTCTTGCGGCAGGCGAAGCGGTGACGGCTTCCTGAGCCATTGCCCGGCACACCAGGACAACCGCCCTTCTTTAGCCATCTCCGAGCGCGGCGGCAAGATTCTGGTGAAGTGCTTTGCCGGCTGCCCTCAAGAGGCGGTGATCCTGGCGCTGAAACAACGGGGATTATGGCCTGGCGCGGAAAGCGCCGGAAGTCATAGGGGGAACAACACCTCCGGTGAAAGACGCAACCGTGCAACCGCCGAGAAGAAACCCAATAAAAACAGGGGACAAGGCGGTCGCAGGCCTGATGCCGAGGAACGCAACCGCGGCGCGACCGCTCAGTCCGGCATCACCCTGGCGGAGCTGGCCCAGGCCAAAGGCATCCCAGTGGAGAACCTGCAGACCTGGGGAGTGGCGGAGGCCAAACTACGCGGTGTCTCTGTGTTGCGCATCCCCTATATGAATCAAGGGGGTGAGGTGATGGGGGTGCGCTATCGCCATAGCCTCACCGGGGCACAGCGCTTCTCCTGGCGGAAGGGCGACCGATTAACCCTCTACGGCCAGTGGTTGATGGCAGAGTTTAAAAAGAAGGGGTGGTGCCTGCTCGTTGAAGGCGAGACAGACTGCTGGACAGCCTGGCTCCATGGTCTTCCCGCGGTGGGCATCCCCGGCAAATCCACCTGGCGGTCCGAATGGGGGGAATGGTTAAGGGATCTTCACGTATACCTTTGGCAGGAACCAGACGCGGCGGAACTGCCCGGCAAGGTGGCGGGGCATATCCCCCACCTAATGGTGATCCCGGCCCCCGGCGACTTCAAGGATCTAAACGACGCCCACGTCAAAGGCCAAGAAGTTCAGAATTTCATCGAAAACCTGAAAAGCAAGGCTATCCCAGCGGCGACCCTGATCAAAGAGCAAAGGGACGAACAGGTCAAGGTGCTCAAGGAGAAGGCCGGGGCGGTCCTGTGTGCCCCTGATTCCCTGGAGATGGTCAAGGCCCAGATACGGAGCCTGGGGTATGGGGGAAGCCCTACCCCTACCCTGATTATCTACCTAGCGGCCACCTCCCGCCTCCTGGCCATGCGGCCAGGCGCCATGCCCGTCCACCTGCTGCTTACCAGCCAGGCGAGCGCCGGTAAGTCTTACACCTTGCAGACGATCCTCAGGCTGCTGCCCCGGGAGGCATACCACCAGATCGCGGCCGGGTCTCCCCGCGCCCTGATCTACGATGAAGCCCAATTAGTACACAAAGTGCTCGTCTTCGGAGAGGCCGACTCCCTCCCGGCAGGCGAAGATAACCCGGCAGCTTCAGCGATTCGGAACCTTCTGCAAGATCATCACCTCCACTACGAAGTAACCGTGCGAGACCCCGAGACGGGGAAGCATGTGGTAGACCGGATATCCAAGCCCGGCCCCACCGTGCTGGTATCCACCTCCACCAAGCGCCTGGGTCACCAGCTCGATACCCGCGTTTTTTCCCTGGAGATTAACGATGGGGCAGAGCACATTCGGGAAGCCCTTAATACTCAAGCGGAGCTTGAGTTGACGGAGGCTTTGGAGCCGGATGGGGGATTGATTGCCTACCAGGGATATTTGCAACTCCTGGCTCCTTGGGAAGTGAGGGTGCCTTTTGTCCGGGAGTTGGCCAGGGAAATCGGCCTGCAGGCCACCGCACCCCGAATTCTCCGGGACTTCGCCCGCTTGCTTTCCCTCATCAAGGCGGTGGCGGTCCTTAGGCACCAACATCGTAGTAAAGACGGCAAGGGGCGGATATTGGCCTCTATAGAGGACTACCGCCTCGTTTATAAACTGGTGGGGCAGATGTACGAAACCACCATTACCGGGGCCTCCCAAAGTATCCGGGATGTAGTCCAGGCGGTGGAGAAGCTGGGAGTGGAAGAGGTGACGGTAGTGGATGTTGCCAAACGCTTGGGCATCAATAAATCCACGGCCTGGCGCCGGGTCAAGGCCGCCATCAGGCATGGCTGGCTGATCAATACCGAGACGCGGCGAGGCTTCCCGGCTTCTCTCAAGTTGGGCGACCCCCTGCCCGAAGTGGCGGGCCTCCCGGACCCTGAGCGGTTGCAAGGACTTAGCTCTGGTATAGGAGAAGCAACCGAGACTGCAACCGGTCAACACCCTGGAAAAACTGATGATTCAGTCGGCGGTTGCGCGGTTGCATCTGAAACCGATGATGAAGTCCCCCTCGTACTGAAAGCAGGGTTGATCTGATGGACGATATCGGCCAGGTCATCATGAAGCTGTCGGCGATGGGTTACCGCCTCTGGCTCGAGAGGGACCAGGTGGGCTATGAGTACGTCGGCACGGGCGAACCCGATGCCGCGAAAGTCATGCCCCTATTAAAGGCTATCCGGGATCGTAGGCCGGACGCGGTTTATTTCCTCAAATGTTATTGCCCCTGTTGTGGCGGAGTGGTGTTCGGCACTTTTTCCGACGGCAAGAGCCGCTGCCTGGTGTGCTATCGGAAGAATCTTGATTCTCTAAATATTGATAGAAGTTAAGGGCATCATCAGCCCTCTATTTCTTGGACCGCAGACTCGACGGTACTTGGAAACTGCAAGAGGAGAAACTGAAATGAGCGACACCGTGTGCACCCTTACCAAGAACAGCCGGGAGAAAATCGTCTTCCGGCTCGGCGAGTTCAAAGGCCACAAGTTTGTCGACTTGAGGATCTTCGTGGCCGGGGAGAATGACAACGGGGATACCCCCACCAAGAAAGGCCTGGCAGTCCCACTCCACTTATATCGGGAGTTCCGGGAGGCTCTGATGCAGGTTGAGGAAGTTTTAGTCGAACGGGGCCTGTTGGACTTCGAGGACTTAAAGCCGGTGGTAGGAACCAAATCCAATTAAACAAAAGGAAGGAGGAGGAGTAAATGAATTGGTCTGAAGCTCTCTTACTGTTCCGGGCGGCCAACAATTTTCACGGGGCTGCCCTTTTGGCCCAGAGTCAGAACCTCATGCGGCTGGCGGCGGCCTGGCCCATGGTCAAGAGGACCCTGCCCAATCCCCCTCACCCTGGGGAAGAGGTGGACCTCGAAAAGCTCTGGAAAGTAACGAGGATCGATTTTCCGGGCTGGGCTGAGCTGACCCAGCTCCACCCTATTGCGGTGATGGAAGGGTTCAAGGTGCTGAAAGGGAACCAGGTCATCCTACCAGACGGCACCCTGAACCACGTAGCGGAGACCTTGCTGCAGAAGCAGGCCGCCGGCAAGTTCATGGCCAAGATGAACATCAAGCCCGGGGACCTTAGACGATGAGGTCGTCATCGGGGCTTCGTTTATGGCCGGCAATCACTGAAAGAAATTTTTCAGTAAAAAGGGGGAGGTATGTCCAAGCGGGATGAGATGGAAGAGCGCTGCCTGGAGGTCAAGGAGCTCCAGGTGTTGGGGATGAAGGTGCCCCAGATCGCCCAGATGTATGGCGTCACCGAGCGCAGCATCTGGAATTACTTGCGGCGGGCCCGGGAGCTCTTCAGCCGCACCGCCAGGAACCTGAACCACGATGAAATTCTCGGCGAAACCGTGAAAATCTTGGAACGCATCCGCACCAAGGCCATGCGGCATTTTCACCTGTGCGAAGAGAACACCGCCGTCAAGGTAGGATATCTGAATACCGCGCTCAAGGCCACCGAAAAGCTCGTCCAGCTCTACCAGGAGGTGGGGGTGCTGGTTAAAGTTCCCGAGCGCCTGGCGGTGGAAGGGGGACTCCCTTTTGAGGATGATGAGATCAGGCAGGAATACCTGGCTCTGCTCAAGAAGGCCCGCTCCAGGAAAGAAAAAAGTCTCGGACTGTGATTTTTTTCCAATATGTGTTTGATATTTTTTACAAAATGGTCAATTCCCCCCTGGCCCTGGCTTATGAGGAGTTTTGATGAACTTCCCCCACCAGGGTCCCACTTTGATCAATAAAAAAACGGTTCAAAGGATGAAAACCAGCAACTCCTCACTAAATCTATTTTTGCCGGGGTGCGCAGGCGGGCGTATCCCGGCGAACACAACTCCACCTTCTCTTACCTGTGCACCTGCATTTCCCTCGTACTTTCCCCCAACGGGTGGCGTAGGCGGGGGACCGTTTCCGGGGCCTAGGGGTGCCCCGTCGGGGCTCCGGCACACAGGGTACTACCGTGCGTCTGTCCCCACAAACTCACATTCTCCCGCTTGAGGAAGCCCAGCAATGTCGCCTTCTTCTCATGGTGGATTGGGTGTCCGGGAAAATCTGAGGCTGGTGGAACATTACCGGTCGCATGGTTTTAAGGATCAGGAGGAGCTCCTGGATTTCATTGAGGCCTTCTGGGGCCTCAAGATTCCCCGGGCCAGGGTCTGCCCTGACCATACCCCGCCCGCCGAGTACTTGGCCGCCGCCTTCTTTGAAGAGATTCAGGACTGTGTCTGCTGGGCCAACCGCTCCGGGGGGAAGACCTTAAACGGCGCCCTGCTGACCTGGTTGGATTCCGTGTTCAAGGCGGGCTGCGAGACCAAAATCCTGGGGGGCTCTGGCGAGCAGAGCCTTCGTATGTATGAGCACATCAAGGGCTTCCTCACTCCACCCTTCCAGCACCTGGTAGAGGGGGAGGCCCTCCGCACCCGCACCCATCTGGTGAATGGCTCCAATATCCAGATTCTCACGGCCTCCACCAAGAGCGTCCGGGGTCCGCACCCCCAGAAGCTCAAGCTGGACGAGGTGGACGAGTTTGAGGACCGGATTTACGAGGCCGCCCTCCTGATTCCCAAGTCGGCCCGGGGCATCCGGGCCTCGGTGCATATTTATAGCACCATGCACAAGGCCTACGGCCTGATGAACCGGGTAATTACCGAAGCAGCGGAAAGCGGTTACCGGGTCTATAAATGGTGCATCTTTGATGTCTTGGAGAAATGTGAAGGCCGGGACTGCGAAGGTTGTGAACTTTGGGAGGATTGCGAAGGCCGGGCCCGGCAGGCAGACGGTTTTTACCCCGTCGAGGATGCTATTTCCGCCAAACGCAAGGTCTCCCGGGAAACCTGGGAATCAGAGATGCTCTGCCGTATGCCCAGTCAGGAGGGTTTGATCTATAAGGAATTCGATTTATCGGTCCATGTTGTTTAGCCTCTGAGGAATATCTCTTTGAACCTCATATCCACTACGTTTTTCTTGTTGGCCAGGTTCGTCTAGAGAGCAGCTCTCGCAATCTTTAAAAATTTTCTTGGGTAAGGATACCTAATTATTTACCCACCACCACCGGCATCCCCATCATGGGCCAGATGATAAAGCAGAAAATCCCCAAAACCACCATCAGCACCACATTGGGAATCCAGCCGTAGCCGAAGAACTCACCGGTGGTGAACTGTTTGCTCTCATAGGCGATGGCGTTGGGCGCGGCGCCGATGAGCATAATGAAAGGCATGCCGGCAACCACCAGAGAAGCATAGAGAATCACGTGAGGGGCCACCCCCAGGTATTTAGCGACAACCAGGGAGACCGGCAGAGAGATGGCAATGGCCGCCACGTTCATGATGAAGTTAGTCATCAGGAGCACAAAGAAGGCGATGGCCAGGACAAAGATCAACCAGTAAGCCCCCAAAAACATGGTGAGCCAGTGCACCGCCATCCATTCGGCCGCCCCGGTTTGCCAGAGACAGAAGCCGATACTCATGGCGCCGCCGAACAGCAAAATGATGTTCCAGGGAATGGCTTCCAGGTCCTCGATAGTCAGGGTTTTAGTGAGAAAAAAGGCCAGGGTGGCGATCAAAACAATGCCAGCCCGGCTGAAGGGTTGTGCCACCACCCCCCACTTGGGCAAATAGGAGTTGAGCATGAACAGGCAGACGATAAGGGCCACGTTGCCGATAACAAAGTACTCCTTTCGGGTCATGGGGCCGAGTTCTTTGCTGAGGGCCTGGGCTTTTTCCCGCAGACCTTCGATGCGGTGGCGTTCAGGCCGAAACAGGAGCATAATGATGAGCCAGAGCAAAAAGGTCATCAGCCAGCCAATGGGGAACATGTACCACGTGAGTTCGAAAAAGCCTACGTCATACCCATTGGGATAGGCAACGCCGGCGACGTTCAGCCCTTTGGTAAATTCCTTGAACATGCCCGCAGCAGCCACGCCCCGGGCGGCGCCTAAGTAGGTGACGATGGAGCCGGCCCCGGCCACCCAGGCCATGCCGATGAACAGGCCCTTGCCGAACCTGGTGGATTCCTCCTGGTCGGTGTACAGGGCGTGAATAGCCAGAAGCAAGGGGAAAATGGCGGCTGCCACCGCAGTGTGGGCCATGAGATGGGTCATGGCAGAGGTGACCACGAAGGCCCCTAGATAAATCATGCTGGTGCGCTCCCCCACCACTTGCAGCATTTTGTAGGCCATGCGCTTGGTCAGGCCCACCCGGGTGAAGGCGAAGCCGATGACCACGGAGCCAAAGATGAACCAGACCGAAGGGTCCAGGAAGTCCCCCAGGGCTTCTTTGGCCGGACGAATGAGAAACATCGTCTGGAACACCCCGATGGCGATGGCCGTGGCGCCGATGGGCATGACCTCAAAGACCCACCAGATCCCGGCCATAAGAAACAGGCCCACGGAAAGCTTGCCGGTCCAGGAGAGTTTGAACACCTTGCCGTTAGGATCCACGGCATCAGGCAACCCGGGGTAAAAATAGAAGAAGGCAAATATGCCCAAGCCCAAGAAAATGAAAAAGATGCGTTTCCAATCAATGACTTTTTTGGGAGGAGCGAGAACAATTGATTCAGGCATCTCCGGCAGGCCGGCACTCACGACCTCCGCTCCTCTACCCTTGTCTCTGTTGTCCACCATATTTACCTTCTCCTCAACGTTCCAAAACCTGGGTACTCAACTCCTTGAAAATGTCCACCAGACGAGCGATGCCTGCTACCTTGTTGTCCTCCATAACCGAGATGATCCAAGTATCGGTGTGGAGCATGACGTAAGCCGCTTTGACGAAGGAGTCGGTGGCTTTAATGGTGGCCCGGATGGGGGCCATCACTTCCTTCACCGGCTTTTTGGCCTCCTCTTTACAGCGGCGGGTGAACAGGTCCTTCCAGAGAGTCCCCAGGGTCAAATCCACAGCTTCCGGCCCCATGAAACGAGGCGTTTCTTTGCTCTTCAAGAACCGGGGTTCTATGCCCCGCAGCCTCATCTGCATAGTAAGCCCCCCCTGTAATCCAAGCTATGAAAGTCCTCATAAAAATGCTCTGTTCAGGCGGAAGCCAGGATATGCCGCCGCCGCAGCCATTTGTCGATCTCCACGGCAATGACCACCGTCAAGGACATAAGCCCGATTCTGAGCCACTCCATGGCCACAATGGGCTCCATGCGGAAAATCCATTGCATCGCCGGCACATAGATGGCGGCCAGCTGAGCAAGAAAGGCGGCGATGGTGCCGAAGAAGAGAAAGGGGTTCCCCAGGGGATTCATGGAAAAGAGGGAGTGCAGCTCGGAACGGCTATTCCAGGCCTGAAAAAACTGGAAAAAGACCATGGTGGTGACCGCGATGGTCCTGGCCTTCTCCAAGGACATCCCCTGGTTGAGGGCATGGATGAATTCATAGATCACCCCTGCCGAAATCAACAGGGCCACAAGGATGGTGCGTTCGATGAGCAGGCGGGACATGATCCCTTCTTTCGGGTGGTGAGGGGGCCGAGCCAAGACATCCTTTTCTCCCGGTTCAAAGGCCAGGGCCACATCCTGCAAGCCGTTGGCGACCAGGTTGATCCACAACAGTTGGGCCGGCAGATAAGGCAGGGGCAAGCCCAGCATCACCGTGGCCAAAATCGAGATAATGGCGGCGATGCCCGTGGGAATGAGGAAAAAGGTGACTTTGCGGACGTTGTCAAAGACCACCCGGCCCAGTTCCACGGCCCGGTAGATGCTGGCGAAATTATCGTCGGCGATCACCATGTCCGAGGCTTCTTTGGCCACATCGGTGCCGGTTTTGCCCATGGCTACACCGATATGCGCGGCTTTCAGGGCCGGGGCGTCGTTCACTCCGTCACCGGTCACTGCCACGATCTCCCCGTGCCTCAGCAACTGTTGAACGATGCGCAGCTTGTGCTGGGGGGCGACCCGGGCATAGACCGAGACCTTCTGAACCAAATGATACAAAGCGGCGTCGCTCATGGTCTCCAATTCCTGGCCAATAAGGACTTTGCGCACCGCCCCTTCCGGCCCGGCTCTCTTGACCAGGGAGGCCAGCACCTCTTTCACGAAGGCAAACAGTTCCATGTCGCTCATGGCCTGCACGTGCTTGCCGGTCAGGGTCTCGGACGCCTGACCGGACAGCCCTGACCGCTGAGCCAGGACGTTGGCCACCACCCCGGTCAGGGTGAAGAGTTCCTCATCGGTCATGGCCTCCACCGGCTTGGTCGCCAGGTCTTCCACCACCTCTTCTTCTTCCTCGATGCCCAGTTTCTTGGCGATGGCTTCGGCGGTGACCGCGTGGTCTCCGGTAATCATCACCACCCGGATCCCGGCTTTTTTACAGCCCGCCACGGCCTCAATGGCCTCGTCCCGGGGCGGATCCATCATTCCTTGCAGTCCCGCCAGGATCAGTCCGGTTTGCAGGTCGGCCATGGTGAGTTCCGTCTGGTCGGCAGGGACCTCCTTGTAGGCCATGGCCAACACCCGCAAGCCCTCACGGGCAAAGTGGTTGGCCACTTTGGGGACGTCTTCCCAGGCCTCAAACCGGCACTCGGAGCAGATGTCCAGCAGTTTCTCCGGCGCCCCCTTGACGAAGATGTATTTTTTATCTCCATGCTGGTGCAGGGTGGCCATATAACCCCGTTCCGATTCAAAGGGAATAATGGCCAACTGAGGATACGCATCCCGCTCTTCTTCTGGGTTTAACCCAGCCTTCATGGCCGAGACGATGAGCGCTCCCTCGGTGGGATCCCCGTCCACCCGGTAGTGGTCCTCCTCCGCATAGATATCCGATTCATTGCAGAGGAGGCCGATGCGGAACATCATGGTCAGATGCGGGTCGGCCTCGGCATGAATCTGCCGGCCTTCTTCGAAAATTTTGCCCTTCGGTTCGTAACCGGTCCCGGTTATGGCGTAGGTCGCCCGCCCGTCGTAGGCCAGTCTCACGGTCATTTCGTTCCTGGTGAGGGTGCCGGTCTTGTCGGAACAGATGACCGTGGTGCTGCCAAGGGTCTCTACTGCCGGGAGTTTCCGGATAATGGCGTTGCGCTTGGCCATGCGGGCCACCCCGATGGCCAGGGTGATGGTCACCACGATGGGCAGGCCCTCGGGGATGGCGGCCACCGCGGCCGCCACCGCGGTCATGAACATGTCTTTGGCGCTTTCTCCCACCAGGATGCCGATCAGGAACAGCAGGGTGACCGCCACCAGGACGATGATGCCGATGGCATGGGCAAACCGGTCGATCTTTTCCTGGAGGGGGGCTTTTATCCCGATGATTTCCTGGACGTCCCTGGCGATGTGGCCCAGGACCGTCCGGGGGCCAGTGGCCACCACGATGCCTTTGGCTCGTCCATTGACCACCACCGTGCCCAGGAAGCCCATGTTGCGCTGATCTCCCGGGGTGAGGTTGTCCTCGGCGATGATCGCGCTCATTTTCTCCGCCGGGATGGATTCCCCGGTGAGCATGGACTCATCGACCCTTAACTCGATGGTCTTGATCAGCCTCACATCCGCCGGCACCCGGCCCCCGGAGGCCAGCAAGACGATGTCTCCGGGCACCACCTCTTCGCCGTTGATCTCCACCTCTTTGCCGTCCCGGAGCACCCGGGCCTTGGCCACCACCATCTTTTTCAGGGCCCGGACCTGTTTTTCGGCCTTGACTTCCTGGATGTAGCCGATGAGGGCGTTCAACAGCAACACTGCGGCGATCACCCCGGTGTCCTTGTATTCCTGCAGAAAGGTGGTCACGATCGCGGCGATCAGGAGAATATAGATCAAGGGGCTCTTGAACTGGTGGAGCAGAATTTTCAGCCGGCTGATCTTTTCCTCTTCCGCCAGTTTGTTGAGCCCGAATTTTTGCAGACGCTCTTTGACTTCGGAGTCGGTCAAGCCGTGCTCGGAAGTGTTCAAGTCCGCAAAAACTTGGTCAACTTTACGCTGATACCAATGCATCCTTCCTCCAATATCAATAATCGGGTTTAAGGCACGGTGGGTTTGGTTTGAAAGACTGGTTCAAGACAAATTTCTCAAGGTGAAATTGGTTTCAAAGGAACTGAAGAGATCGAGATATTGTTCCAGGTTTCGGCTCAGCAAGAACTTTTGCCGCACGGTTTCCCGTCCGGTCTGGCCCAGGCGCCGCCGCAATTCCTCGTCCTTGACCAATTGGACAATCCGGGCCGCAGCCTCCTCGACATTATTAACCAGGAAGCCGTTGACTCCGTCCTCAATCTGATAACGGATGCCGCCCACGTTGCCCCCGATGACTGGCGTCCCCTTCCACATGGCCTCGGCTACTGTCAGGCCGAAGCCCTCCCGGAGGGATTTCTGCAGGACCACCGCGGCTCGGCTCTGCAAGGCGTTCACCAAGGCGGTGTCCTGCACCGACAGGATGATGAGGCGCTCCTCTTGACTTTCCAGGAGAGACTCATAAACCTCGGGTCCTTCCGGGTCATCAGTGGCGACGTTTCCTAACAATACCAGGGTGCAGTCCGCTTCCCTCCTGGCAATTTTGAAAGCTTTCACCACCCCCTCAGGGTCTTTCCAGCGGTCGAAGCGGGAGACCTGCACTACCAGGGGCAAGTCTGTGGGGATATTGTAGTGCTCCAGCCGCTCCTCGATCTCCTCCTCGCTCAAAGGATGGTTTTTGATGGAAAACGGGTCAATGGCCGGCATGAAGAAGAGTTGGGGAGTTTTGAGCTTCTGGGCATATTCCCTGATGCTGAAAATCACCGCGTCGTACTTTTCCACAAAAGGCGCAAGATACCCCCACAATTCCTGGTTCGGCTGGCTCAGGTCTACGTGGCCGCGCCAGATCCAGGGCCCCCGCTTGCGGTAATGGTTGATCATGGGCAGGGGCTGGGGATCGTGGATGATGACCACGTCGTGCTCCAGGTGGTTGCGGATAGCATTCTCGTATACCACCTCTTCAAAAATTTCCTTTTTCCGGTCGGTGAGGTTGATCTCCCCGCCTTGCAGGGCATTGTGCATCTTCTTGGTGATGCTGAAAAAGTCCGGGGACCCCTGGATCACCCGCCAGCCGGTCTTGATGCCGATGCTGTTCATCAGAATGGACATCGACCCCAGGAGTTCCGCCACCCCGCCGCCATAGTAGGTGGAATTGACATTGACCACGTGCAGATCCCGCAGGGGCCTGGCCTTCTTCAGGATGCGCTCGACAGTCTCACCGCCGACATACTGGACGTAATCTTCTAGCTTGACCAAACGAGGATGGTTGAGCATGGGCGACTCCTTTTGAGTGGGATTGTGAGATGGAAGTGGACTGGTCGAACTGAGCCTCTCAGCGATAAACAATCCCAATAATGACTCGTGGAACACGGTGCAAAACATCGCTAGAGACACTGCCAAGAAGCAGTTTCTTCAGTGAAGACAAGCCCCGGGCTCCCATCAGGATCAAGGCATGATGGCCTTCCTCCGCTTCTTCGGCAATAAGGCGGGAAGGTTGCCCCACCAGAAGCTTTTCGGTAAAAAGTCCCTCCAGACCGGCTTCCTCTAGAATTTGGCGGCCGGCTGACAAATACTCTTCTCCCTGCTTGACCAGGTAGGTTGTTCCGGCGTCGAGGGAGGCGCTAACTTTGAGGAAATCAATGACATGCAGCAGAGTCAGGTGCGGTTGGCAGTCGATCCATTCCTGGAGCCAGGGCCGCTCCCTGACGGACGGCTTCCAGGCTCGGCTCCGAGCCGTCCACCGGCAGAAGGAGGGAGGGAAGGGGACAGGCAGGATCAAAAGCCGTTTCCTGACCCACCACAAAGACGGTCATGTCTCCGGGCCAATGACAACACCCGGCGGGTTACGCTCCCGAGGAGCATTCCCTTTACCGCAGACAAGCCCCTCCGCCCCATAACCATGGCGTTATATCCACCTTCGCCGGCCAAACGGATGATCTCATCCCCGATCATGCCTTCGGCTACCTTAATTTCGATGGGAGCCAAGACTCCTTTCTCTTGCAGGAACTGCTTGCCCTCTTCCAGAAGCGGCAGGATCTCCTGGTCGAGATAGTGCTGTCGTACCCATCGCCAGGCCGCGTCCTGGTCCATGCGGGTCACGCGCAAATCCACATTGTGAAGGTGCCGGGCCAAGTAGCCACCGCCGATGACCCGGAGCAGAGTGACGTTCTCTACGGCTTCACCTCCAGCTCGAACCAGGTGCGCCGCCCACTCCAGAGCCTTGTGCGCCGCCTGGCTGCCATCAAAGGGAATAAGGATTTTGGGGAAAGGGTAGGATACGGTGGTCATGTCGCCTCCTTGTGGTTAACAGTGTCACTCATTTTCGTAAGTCCGTTTTTATACATGCCCATCCAAAGTCTCAGAATCTTCGGCCGGGTTATTTTCACCTGCGAATCAGTCCCGCCCGGAGGATGAAGGCCTCTTATGGGTAGGCCAAATAAGAGCTCCACAGAATTTACAGCGCACTTTCTCCCCTTTGGGAACTACCTGTTGAGCGCCACACTTTGGACAGGTGCGTTTCAGTTTCACCAGGGTCCCAATAACCCCCGAAATGATGGAAAATATCAAGTTACCCCCTCTGGGCCGGGGGGCTGGGTGAACAGACCGGTTACTTTGATCAGGTCGTCGGGAGAACCCATGCTAATCAGCAGATCGTCGGCTAATAGCGTCATGTCGGGATCAGGATTATGAAACACCTGGGAATTGCGGCGGACGGCCAGGACCGTGACCCCGTGCTTTTTCCGGAGTTCCAACTGCGCCAGGGATTTCCCGGCCACCGGCGCGCCCTCCTCCAGACGGAAGGTGCTGATGTCCACATCATGCAGATGACGTCCCAGGGGGCTGAAGGCTTCCAATTCCTTGAACAAACCGCGGAACAGCATGTAGCAGTTGGCTCTGACCTCTGAGGTCAGCCGTTCGATCTCCTCTTTGGGCGACCAGGTACTTTTTCAAGACCAGGGTGAAAATTTCCACCGAGGTTTCGAATTCCTCGGGCACGACATCGTTCGCGCCCAACTCAAATAAGGGCTGCAGTTCATTGACATAGCGGGTTCTGACAATGATGTGAACTTTGGCGATTGAGCCGGCGGGCCAGGCTGGTGATGCGCCGCATCGCGGCGGGATCGTTGATGGCCACCACCACGATCCTGGCTTCCCCGATATTGGCATGGTGGAGGATCTCCTCCTGGGTGGCATCCCCGAAAAAGATGGGTTCCCCTGTTCCCGTTCCCGCCGCACGGTTTCCGGGTTCATTTCAATGACGACATAGGGGATGCCCGCAGCTTTGGCGGCCCGGGCCAGGTTGCGGCCGTTCATCCCGAAGCCCACAATAATCAGATGGTCTCGGGGCACCTGGGTGTCAAACTCTGCCGCCAGATAAGAGCCATGTTTCAAGCGTTGGGGCCAGGGCCACGCGCAGGATGAAATCGGCCAACCGGGGTGCCTGGGCCATGATCAGTGGTGTCGCCACCATGGTCAAAATGGTGACGTCCAGGAAAAGTTGGTAGCCGGATCCGGGTAGCAAACCATGGGAAACCCCGACCTTGGAGAGGATAAAGGAGAACTCCCCCACCTGGCACAGAGCCAAACCGACAAGAATCGCGGTCCGCAAGGGAAACCCCAGGACCAGGGACGCTCCTCCCGCCAGCAGGGTTTTGAGCAGCAGGACCCCCACCGTGATGAGCCCGATGATGGCCGGATTTTTGAGGAGAAATTCCACGTCAAGCAACATGCCGATGGAAATGAAAAAGAAACTGGAGAACACGTCCCGGAAGGGGAGGATATTGCCCAGGGCCTGATGGCTGTATTCGGTTTCCGAGACAATCAAGCCGGCCAAAAACGCCCCCAAAGCCAGAGAAAGACCGGCCTGGGCCGTCAGCCAGGCCACCGCCGAGCAGAGCAAGACAATGGAAATGAGAAAAAGTTCCCGGTTCCGGGTGGCGGCAATTTGATAGAGAACATGGGGGACCACCCATTTGGCGCTGATGATCACCAGCATGATAATGATCGCAGCTTTGCCCAGCATCATGAGGAGGGAGGCGCCCACGTTTTCCGTCGCACCTGATAATACGGGCACCAGGAGCATCATGGGCACGATGATAATGTCCTGAAAAATCAGCATGCCCAGGCTAGTGCGGCCCTGGGGACTGTCCACTTCGGCCCGTTGCTGGAGAATTTTCAGGACAATGGCCGTGCTGCTCAGGGACAAGAGAAAACCGGCAAAAATGGCTTCGCCCCAAGGCCGGCCGAAATGCCAGGTTAAGGCCAGGCCAACCAGGCAGGTGGCCCCCACCTGGATGGGGCCGGCTACCAGAACGGACTTGCCTGATCTGCAACAGGTTGGCAAAGGAAAATTCCACCCCGATGGTGAAGAGGAGTAAAATGACCCCGATCTCCGCCAGCACTTCCACCTCGTGCACGGCTTTGACCAACCCCAAAAGGTGGGGCCCGGCCAGTATCCCGGTGAAAATAAACCCCACGATCACCGGCACTCGGAATTGGTGGCACACGAACAGGACCACCAAAGACAGGCCGAAAATAATTACCAGGTCAGTTAAAATGGGGACCGGCATGACTGTTTCTTTTAGCGCTCCTGCATCTGTGAAGACTTGGCCTCGGCTTCTCTGGGCAACACCACTCTAAAGGTGACGCCGGATTGCGGCAAAGGATTATCGAAAAATTCCACCTGCCCACCATGGGCCGAAACGATATTTTTTACCAGGACCAACCCCAACCCGATGCCTTCCTTTTTGGTGGTAAAAAAAGGGGTAAAGATATGCTCTTTCTGATCCGCCGTGAGGCCGCAACCATGGTCGGTGAAGTCGATCAAGATGCTTTCACCCGCTACACCGGAACTCATCAAGACGGTTTCACCTGGAGGGGAAGCCTGAATAGCATTGGTCAACAAATTGATGAACACCTGTTTCATCCTCATGGGGTCCAGCTCAACGGGGCCACTATCCGGTGAGAGTCGGCTTTCAATCGTTACCTGTTGAGCCTCGGCCATATCCCTCACAATGGCGATGCTCTCAAGGATTACTTGGTTCACATCTTCCCGAGAAAGCCGCAAGTTTAGCGGGCGGGCATATTCCAGCATGTCTTTGACCATGTTTTCCAGCCGCTGGGCCTCCTGATGAACAATCAACAGCTTCTCCCTTTGAGGGTCGCCTTCCCCCAGTTTTTTCAAGATTTGCCGGGAAAAACCGGCAATAGCTACCAGGGGGATTTTCATGTCATGGGCGATACCAGAAACTGTCTTGCCTATTGCCGCCAGGTTCTCTATCTTCTGGGTACGACGGCGCTCCTTTTCTCGCGCTCTCTGAGGATACCTAACATCAGTGCCATGACGTTTAGAAAAATGATTTCTATGAAGGTGTTATATTTTTCGGCTGATAAGCCTTGCCAGAAGACCAGTATGAAGATCAAATATAAAATTGTAATACTGAGAGAGGTAAGCAAAGCTCCCCTCAACCCGAACCAAAAAGCCGCCAGGAATAGAGGAATAAAATAAAATTCCCGATAAACCGAATGATAATGATAATGAGTGTATCTTGTGATAAAAATAATAAAACTAATAAATAATATCGTAAATACAATAAAAATAAATTTAATAATATTTTTATAGAACATTTGATTTTAAATTACAGATACAAGAGTCTATAATTTTTAACTGATAAATGAACAGATAAATCTTATGCAGAGGGAATATAAGGAAGAGTTATCTGGGGAGACGTTGTCGAAAACAAAAAATATATGAAATGGTGATTCCCATTGTTATACCCTGAAACCAGAATTATTCTGATTTACAGCAAACAAAGCTTCTTTAACAACAATTTTCCACTGGCGGGATTGCTAAAGAGCAATGGTTATTTATTTAATCATGCCAATGCACCCTGTCAAGCAAAATCGGTTAAATCACCGGTAGGTCACAGGCGGATTTTTCGCAGAATCACGGTCCTGGTCACCTTCTTTATCGTTCTGGGGGAAAGCTATGGATAGGCAAGACCCTTGCCGAAGTGAAATTCCGGGAAATCTACGGCGCCTCGGTTGTTGGCATTCGACGCGGGGACCAGAGGGTAATTACCCCTTCTGGAAAAGATGAGCTTTTAAAAGGAAATCGCCTCCTCGTGGCCGGAAGATCCGAAGTGGTGAAAAAGCTGAAAGACCAAGCCCCGTTGTGAGGAAGCTATTTCTCCTTGATTGGTTTACCTCGGGAAGTGAAGGAAATGCCTTGTTGCCCTGCCGTCCCGATCATCACCCCTTCTATCAGAGGTTCATTTACTTCTGTTTCTGCGTGCCATTTCACCAGAAAATTGGCTCCTGAGCCTCCGCAGGTGTCCGATTCTTCGACAATGAACCGAGTGGATGCCATGGGCTTGAGGGTGACGGGTTGGGACAAATAGCTCTTGAGGAGATTGCCGTCAGAATTATAATAATCTGCTTTGGTAATGGTGATGCCATGAGCAGGGTCGGTGTTGCGGATGCTGAGAATTCCAGTCAGAAGCATTTTTTTGGCATAATCACCATGATAAACATGGGAATAGACCGGCACATATACAAGCTGACCTTTGGAGAGCACCTCCCCGGAAGACCCTTGAGCTGCGGGGAGAGCCAGTCCCAGGACCAAAATCAAGCAAGTCGCCATAAAGAAACAAGAACGGCTTGGCAAATTCATCCCTCCATCTCCTCAGCCATTATATGTCAAATTAACCTGTTTCTTTCAAGAGCAGCGCCCCGGAAATTTCCTTGAGCAAGTCAGCCAGGCGAATCAAGCCGATCACTTTGTTGCCCTCCATCAGCGGTATCCTTTTCACATTTTCTTGGAGCATCAAAGCAAGCGCTTTTACCAAGGAATCGCCGCTCGCCACGGTGACCCGAAAGGGACTCATCACCTCGCTGGCTCGCTTTTGAGCCTGTCTCTTTAATTTTAGACCTACAACTTCCTGCCAGGAACGCGAGGCCCCGCCAGGGTTCCCTACAATATCATCTTCCAATCCCCGGACAATGTCCTTTAAGATTAAGATGTCCAAAGACCTGACTTTTCTCATCTAAAAGAAACCATCGGATCTTTGCCTTCTTTCTCATAACCCATAAGAAAATCTCCTAAAATACGGTTTTACTCCAAATTTTAGGAAAAGTATTTTATCTTCTTCGGGACCGTCAAAATAGGGTAATAAGGAACTTCCCGCCGAACAAGCGAGGGTCAAGATGCTTAGAATTATGAAAGCTATTTCGATATTCCTGTGTGCTGCCAACTTTCTCATTTTGCTTTGCGTTCCTGGATTTTCTGCAACCCCACCGTCTCCGGGAGACCGCCTCAGTCTATCGGGCGTTATCAAGAATTTGCAGGGCAACGGGGTAAAAGAGACGGAAGTGGAAGTGCTGCTTGACGGCCAGCCTCTTGCCCCGGTAGGCAAAGATGAGACTATCCACACGGGCAGCCAGGGGAATTTCCTGGCGGTATTTCTTCTCCCCCAGGGCACCCTTCCCGAGGCCCGGGTGGAAGTTGAAGTCACCAAACCCAGTTGGCAAGAGATCGGCCCGTCCCCGGTGGTTCCCATCCAGGTGGGGACCGATGAGCAGGGCAACCGGCTCTTCCAGGCCCAGGTCGATCTGACCATGAAACGCCAGGTTACCCCGGCCCTGTGGGTGGCGGCCATAGTTTTGCTCTTGGTTTATGTCATCATCGCCGCCGAGCTGATGCACCGCACTCTAGCGGCCTTGCTCGGCGCTGCCGTGGTCCTGTTCATCACCTATACCCTGGGGACCTTCAACAAAAACTATTTTATCCTTTCCTTTGAAGACGCCATCCATGCCATGGACATGAATGTCATCTTCCTGCTCATGGGCATGATGATCATCGTCGGGGTGCTAAAAAAGACCGGACTCTTCCAATGGCTGGCCTATAAATCTTATGCCCTGGCCAGGGGCAATGTCTTTGTATTGTCATGCATTCTGATGGTTATTACCGCCGTAGCCTCGGCATTCTTAGATAACGTCACCACGATGCTTCTGATGATTCCGGTTACCATTGAAATCGCCGTGACTTTGAAGGTCAACCCCATTGCTTTACTGATTCCCGAAGTCTTTGCCTCGAATGTGGGCGGAACTGCCACCCTGATCGGCGATCCCCCCAATATCATCATCGGCTCTTATGCCAAGCTCACTTTCATGGCGTTCGTGGTCAATCTTGTCTGGATAGTTCTGATCTGCATGGTTGTTACCTTGATCTATTATATTTACTGGTACAAAAAGGCTTATCTCCAAGCCGATGTTAAAGACGTAGAGCGCAACATCAACTTTTTGAGAGAGGAATACAAAATCACCAACAAGAAATTACTTATCCTCTCTTTATTATGTTTGGGCTTCGTAATCTTTTTGTTCATTATTCACGGCATTCTTCACATGGAACCTTCCATCGCCGCCCTCATGGGAGCCATGCTCCTTTTGGCTTTGGCTCGGGTAGATATTGTCGAGATGTTGGAACACGAAGTGGAATGGCCTACGTTGATTTTTTTCATGGCCTTGTTCATTGTGGTGGCCGGCGCGGAAGAGACCGGTCTGATCCAGATTATTGCCGAGTGGGTGGCAGACGTTTCACAGGGGTCCCTGGTAGTGGCCGTACTCATGGTCCTGTGGGTCTCAGCCCTGGCTTCGGCAGCCGTAGACAATATTCCCTTCACTGCCACCATGCTGCCCATCGTTGCTTTTCTCAATGAAACCATTCCGGGTGCGGAGAGCGGGATTCTCTGGTGGTCCCTGGCCTTAGGGGCGTGCTTCGGTGGCAACGGCACCATGATCGGGGCCTCAGCCAACGTAGTGACCGTGGGGTTAGCTGAAAAAGCCGGATACCATATCTCTTTCCTTTACTATATGCGGGCCTGTTTTGTGCCTATGCTGATCACCGTCATCCTCGCTTCCATTTATTTAGTATTTTTCATGATGTAAATGACCATCATCTTCGGAACATTTCCAAGACTTCCGTTCTCATAGGCTTTTTCTTTGATGTAAATTGGCAATGCCAGGGGGGAAGCCATGAGGGGAATGATAACTTTTTCATAGGTGTCGAAAAAGTCCAGTTTTGATGTTTTTCTTAAAAGTAGACCTAATGATATTAGTAAGTTACGATGCAGAAAAACCAAGATTTTCGGTTTTTCGACAGTCACTGCCAAATCCCGCAGTTATCACTTCCGCTTGAAAAATTGCAGAGATGATCAGCATATCCAAACGGATTTTATTAGAGGAACCGGTCAATCATCCATCCTGGTGAAGGCACGCTTGCCCTCTATAGGGCGATAAACGGAGCCAAAGTCAAAAGCATAATTGAAGTCATCTTTCTCCCATTTTCTTTGGCCCTTGAGGTCAATATTATGGATAATAAGCAGTTCCTCGTTGATGTTAGAGCCCTGTAGCAGTTTCAGGCCGGAAGGAGCCCAAAGACCGGAGCCGCCCCAGAAATGGGCTCCGGAAATGCCGTGTTGGCCCACGGCATTGCACGCAATGATCCACACCTGATTGGTGGCCGCAATAGCCGGTAGGACCATATCCCAGAGACTGCCGTAATACGTGTCGGAACCCACATTCATGCCAGGGTAATCCCGCCGGGCCAGGGATCTCCAGGAGGCAATTTGGATAATGGCGTCCACCTCGTCAATCTTGGCGTACTCCAGAACCAACTGAGAAAACAGAATATCATAACAGGTGGTGAACCCGAACCGCCCATCCTTTGAATCCACGATGAGGCGGTCATCCTTACCTGAATGTGTAAACATCCTTTCCAAAGGGGGGAGGAAAATCTTGTCATAAATTTCATCCGTATTACAATAATCATGAGCTCCACACAAAAGAAAGCTCGTATTGTAGTATTTATGATTGGGCCCCTGGCGGAGACCGTTAAACACAATATTTTTTAAGTGGTCACCGAGATAAGGTTTGAGACTCCGGTCAACCCAGTTGGTGTTATTCTCGATGACTGCTTGCTCCATATATTGCCGACACCGCAATTCATCCTCCCAGAAATACCCAGAAAGACAAAATTCAGGAAAGATGGCGAGGTTGACCTGTTTGGCCTTGAAGACCTCCAGGGCTCGGAGCATTTTGTCTTTGTTGGCTTCAATGTCGGGGACCACGGCGTGCAGATTGGCAATGCCAATGGAAAGATGGCGATCGTCTGTGGAGAAGGCCCGTTCGATGATAATGAAACCATTCTGAGAGCCAGAGGCTATCGAATCCTTAATCATTATTTTAAACCTTTCTCAACCGAGATTTGTGTGGGCAATATAGAGATGATCAGATGAAAATACAAATCCAAAGCTTTAGACCTACAGCAGATCAACCTCATCCCACCAATGATGGGAATCACTCTTGAATTTGGTAAAAGGCAGGTAGCTGAGAACTTGCCACTAGATTTAACTCTAAAGAATTATTGATATAATCTCGATATCAAAGCCGGCATTTCTGCCGAGAAAAAATTGGAGGTGGAGCATGAATGTTTCCAAAGCCGTCAACCTGTTCCTGGATTACCACAAGATGAATTCCCAAAAAAAATACGGTCAGGGCCTACGGCTCGCTTTTGGCAAAATTTCGGGATCATTTTACTGACCGCGACTTGGCTTCGATAACCTCAGAAGAAATACTCTCCTTTTTAACCAGCTTCAACGATACCTGCACGCAGCTCACCAAGCACACCCGCTACGCCTATCTCAAGGCCCTCTTCAATTTCATCCGCAATAACCTGGATAATCAGCTCCAGAATACTTGCGACACCCCCATGCTGAAGAAGCTTTTTCGACCAGGAAAGCTGACTCAGTGGCAAATCCATGAAAAGGAAGTCATCGACGAGATCATCTTCCGGACCACCAAAGTGAGAAACCGCCTCATTTTAGAGCTCATGGCCCGGGGCGGCATGCGGGTAGGAGAGGTCTTAAAGCTCACCGCCTTTGACGTAGATGATCAGAAGCTGACTATCAAGAATCCCAAAAGTGGCAAAAGTTCAGAAGTGGTCTTTATCCCCAAGAAGCTGGCCGACCGGTTGAAGGATTACCTCAAGGCCAGGGGTGCTACCGGAGACCAGAGAATTTTTCCCATCACCTACACCGCCGCTCGGGTGATGGTTAAAAAGGCCGGCGCCTTGGTGGGGATTCACTTGAGGCCGCATGACTTGAGGCGCCATGCGGCCACCTATGCCTCCAGGTCAGGGGTGCCCGTGGAGATCGTCAGCAAGGTCATCTTGAGGCATGCCAATCTCTCCACTACCCAAAGGTATCTGGGTAAAGTCAGCGACGTAGAAGCGGTGAGGTGGATCGAAAATTTATATGGCTGATTCCCAGCTATCAGGGCGAGGTCGAGACAGGCCTCGCCCATCTTAAACATGTTGAGATTTCCAGAATATTCTTGCCATCCCTTCGTTTTAATTTCGATTTCCCCCCGCACCCTTTAACCCAAGATTACCCTACTGATACCCCGTTCAAAAAACTTCATTGCACCAGGTGCAAGGTCTCTCAGGAAACCTGGGAGAGCTCTGCAAAAATCCCAGCCAGCAGACCATGATTCACAAGAAATTTAGACGTCTCGGATACGTTGCTTAAAAATCAGACCGATGTTACTGGTTTGTGTGACTGCAATCACATACAATTACTTGTACTTTGCATTAAATGGGGTCAAGCAAATTGAACTACGTAATTTCAACTACGTATTACACAAAAGGTTTTTTGAAAATAACAACGATATGGTAAGTATAAAATATTGTATTGGTAGATAGTTGTGTAATGCAAAGTCAGTATAACAATAAAGTAACTTGCGTAATTTATTAATTGAACAATGTTTTTTTGTGTCTAATTATATGTTATATCAAGTAGTTAGGCATATTGCGTGCACCTTCCATAAGTAAAAATAACTTTTTTACTTAATGGAGGGCACGAAATGAAAACAGAAGTTAGAATGGTCGGTTGGCCTAAACGTGAGTGCGAAGTGATCCCGGTGGCCGGGATGACTCGCAAGGAAATTATGAGGCTCACCAATTGCCCTTACATGACCGCGGTAACCGCCGAAAAGCGCGGCTACTACATCATTGATTACCTGAAAAAGGGCGTCCCTCCGAAAAGAGGGTTTATTGACGGCCCGGTCGACTTGGGCAGGGAGCGGGAGGTAATCCCCATCCCCGAGGACATCAACACCATCGAAGGCGTGATGGTTTACTTTAACTGCAATCAGAAAGTGGCCAAGGCGAGCCTGGCAAGGGGCTATTTCATCGTCGATTATAACAAACGAACCGTTTGCCCGTCTTTGAGCGAGTTCGATGCCGAGGCGGCCTACCGGATGGTGCGCTTCATCTACCGGCGCAAATTCGAGGACCGGCTTCCCTGGTACATTGAAGCCCAAGACTTGATCCAGGAAGGCGTCATGCGGCTGCTGGAGCTCTCCGGCCATCCCAAGTACCAGGAGCGCAAGTTCATGTTCTTCAAAGCCTATGGTTTCATGGCCACCTACATCCAAAGCCAGAGCAGGCTGCGCGGTTTCACCGTTTCCAATGTTAATGGAGAAGGCCCTGGTTATGACGACACCTGCAGGCACAACGCCGGCAACGATTGGCAGGGCGCCCTGGCGGCGGCGTAAACTGGGCCGGGCCACCTGGGGGCAACCCCTCAGAGTGGCCCAGACCAAAACCTCGAGAGGGAGAGATTGACCGTGTACCAGCATGACATCCAACTCATCGAAAGGTTTGCCAGGGAAAACCCGGACGTCATTGCCAAGGCCCGGGAGAAACTGATGGTCTGCACCGTCATGTACCGGTGCGAAAATTTTCATATCTACTTCCCCGGAAAATGGCTGGGAGAGACCATTACCTGCTCGGTGTGCGGGGGCATGATGCGGCTGGAAGCGTAAAAATAACACTTAAACGGCTGGGGGCATTGGACCCCAGCCCCTTTTTTGCCGTGCCTCCCTCCTAAAGAAATTTGCGGTAACTACCGGCCTCTCGGGCAGACCATAAATGAGATTAGACAACCCCCTGTAACCGTGGCATAATGTGAATTGGAGAAGTGTTAAGGCATAATAGTGAGGATGATGCAGGTCTGTGAACCCCCTCGAAACCTACATCCGGGAACTTTACGACATTCGCTCCACCGGAGCGGCCACCCCGGAGACCTCTTACTACGGCCCTTTGGCGGCCCTGCTCAACGAAGTCGGTAAGACCCTCAAGCCCAAAGTCCGTTGCATCATCAACCTGAAGAACCGGGGAGCCGGTCTCCCGGACGGCGGCCTCTTCACTCCTGACCAGTTCCAGAAGACGGACACGGACCCCCTGCCCGGCACCATCCCCGCCCGTGGGGTCATCGAAGTGAAGCCCGCCAGCGAGGACGCCTGGCTCACCGCCGAGGGCGAGCAGGTCTCCCGCTATTGGGGGAAATACCGCCAGGTGCTGGTGACCAATCTCCGGGACTTCCTCTTGGTGGGGCAGGATGCCGAAGGCAATCCCATCAAACTGGAAGATTACCGCTTGGCTGGCAACGAAAAAGAGTTCTGGCGGGCCGCGGCTCATCCACTCAAGATGGCGAAAGTCCATGGGGAGCGCTTCATCGAATTTCTTCAGCGGGTTATGCTTCATGCCGCCCCCCTCGCCACTCCCAAGGAAGTCGCCTGGTTTCTGGCCTCCTACGCCCGAGACGCCAAGGCCAGGGTTGAAGGGATTGACCTTCCCGCCCTGAACCAGCTCCGCGCCGACCTGGAAGAAGCCCTGGGGCTGAAGTTTGAAGGCACGAAAAAGGACCCGGAGAAAGGAGAACGCTTTTTCCGGTCTACCTTGGTGCAGACCATCTTTTATGGGGTATTTTCCGCCTGGGTGCTGTGGAGCAAGAAACATCCTCCCACCGATCGCCAGGCCCGCTTTGACTGGCGGAAGGCCAGTTGGGATTTGCATGTTCCCATGGTGAGGGCCCTCTTTGAACAGTTGACCACACCTTCCAAACTTGCGCCTCTCGGTTTGGTGGAAATCCTTGACTGGACCGAGGGGGTCTTGAATCGGGTGGATCGCGCCTCTTTCTTTGACCAGTTTAAAGAGGGCCTGGCCGTCCAGTATTTTTATGAACCCTTCCTGAAGGCCTTTGACCCCAAGTTGCGGAAAGACTACGGAGTTTGGTACACCCCCCCGGAAATCGTGCAATACATGGTGGCCAGGGTGGACGCCGTGCTCCGCCAGGAACTGGACATCTCCGACGGCTTGGCCGATCCCCGGGTGTTTGTCCTCGACCCCTGCTGCGGCACCGGGGCCTACCTGGTGGAGGTCCTGAAGCACATTGCCGCCACCCTCCGGGACAAAGGCGGCGACGCCCTGGTGGGGCATGATGTTAAGCAGGCCGCTCTTTCCCGGGTCTTTGGTTTTGAGATTCTGCCCGCCCCCTTTGTAGTGTCCCATTTACAGTTGGGTCTTTTGTTACAGAACCTGGGAGCGCCCCTTTCTGAGGCGGAGCGTGCCGGGGTGTACCTCACCAATGCCCTGACCGGCTGGGAGCCGCCTGAGGGGCCCAAGAAACAACTTCCTTTGGAACTGGAAGAGGAGAGAGACGCCTCCGAAGAGGTAAAAAGGGAAAAGCCCATCCTGGTGATCCTGGGGAATCCGCCGTATGACGCCTTTGCCGGCGTGAGTCCCAAAGAGGAACAGGGCTTGGTGGAACCGTATAAAGTAGGGCTGATTTTCAAATGGAAAATCAAGAAATTTAACCTGGACGACCTCTACATCCGTTTCTTCCGCCTGGCCGAGCGCCGCATCGCCGAAATGACCGGCCAGGGGGTGGTCTCTTATATCTCCAATCACTCCTGGGTAAGCGACCCCTCCTTTGTGGTATTGCGTGAACGCCTCCTTTCTTCCTTTGACTGCTTCTGGATTGAAAACATGCACGGCAACCGGAAAACCTCGGAGTATGCCCCGGATGGCCGCACCAGCCAAACCGTTTTTGCCATCCCGGGCTTTTCTCCGGGGATTCAGCAGGGCGTGGCCATCTCCCTGTGGGTCAAGAGTGGGAAGAAACAGGAGAAGCCTCAGGTCCTGTTCCGGGACGACCTGGACGCCGCGAAAGCCGTGGAACGCCGGGCGCAACTCCTGGAGAGCCTGAGAGACCCGGATTTCAAATCCCATTACCTCCCTGCCAACCCTGAAGAGAGCAACCGGTTCTCATTACGACCATTATATGTGGCCCCGCACTATTTAGGGTGGCCAGGCCTTGACGATCTCGCTATGCGTTCATTCGCAGGGATAGCAGAAGACAGACAGAAGGCCCTGATATCTATCGATCGCTCTCCTTTACAGGAAAGGATGAAGTTATACTTCGATCCTGAAACAGATTGGGAGACTTTGGCGAATCTTAAAACGATCTTAACCGAGAATGTTCCACGGTTTAATGCCAAGAAAGCAAGGAAGGTCCTTTTAGACGCCGAAAGGTATGATGAATCTCGGATTCTTCGGTATGCCATGCGCCCCTTTGACATTCAATGGTGTTATTATTCCCCAGTTCGTCCATTATGGCGGGAACCCCGGCCAGAATATTGGTTCTCATATAAGCTAGGGGACCCTGCAATAATCACGAGGTTCAAGGCAGCCAAGTTCCCGGAAGGTCCTCCTTTGGCATTCGCCCGACAACTTTGCGACTATCACATGATGCCGCCAAATGCCTCTATTTTCCCGTTCTTCTTGCATAAAGCAACGTTGAAGAAAAAAACTGGACAGAATGCATTGTTTGATGAAGGTGAAGGAATAGAAGCCTCCGCCAGTGCTAACCTCTCCCCCACCGCCCGAAAATATCTCGCCACCCTGGGTTTTCCCGAACCAGATGCGGACGCCGAGACCGCCGGCCTCATCTGGTGGCACGCTCTGGCCATTGGCTATGCGCCGACCTACCTCTCGGAAAACATTGACGGCATCCGCCAGGACTGGCCCCGGTTGCCCCTGCCGGACACCGCCGAGGCCCTGAAGAACTCGGCCCCCCTGGGTCGCCAAGTGGCGGCCCTCCTGGACCTGGAAAGCCCGGTCCCTGGAGTAACCGCCGGGCCACTCCGGCCGGAGATGAAAACCGTAGCCGTTATCAGCAAGGTGGGAGGCGGCGCCCTGGACCCGGACGCGGGAGAGCTGGCCCTCACCGCCAAATGGGGCTATGCGGGTAAGGACGGCGTCACCATGCCGGGCAAAGGCAAGGCAGTAAAAAGAGACTACACGCCAGAGGAAAGAAGCTCCATCCGGGAAGGAGCCGCAGCCCTGGGCCTCAACTTCGAACAAGCCCTGGCGCACCTGGGCGAGACCACCTTCGACATTTATCTGAACGACGCGGCCTACTGGTCCAACATCCCCGAGAAGGTCTGGAACTACTTCATCGGCGGCTACCAGGTTATCAAAAAATGGCTTTCTTACCGGGAAAAGAAGCTCTTAGGCCGTCCGCTAACCGGGAACGAGGCCCGGGAAGTCATGAACATGGCCCGCCGCCTGACCGCTATCGTGCTCCTGGAATCGGCCTTGAACAACAACTATGTCCGAGCCAAAGAAAACGCCTACCCTTGGCCTACTTTGAAAAGGTAGCTTCCACTAACCGAAAAGCCCGCTAAGAACAGTGGGGGATTCAGCTTATGATCGTGGGTGAATATTTTGAGGGCGATAAAAATGATGCTATTAAACAGGTTCAGCATGAGGTCTATGGTTCGGTGATGTCTTATTGGGTAGAAAAGGCGACTCAGAGGTACTTGGATGAAGAGGAATTATCAGACAACAGCTCAGATATGTGGGAGATTCACCGAATTCTCAATAGAAAAGGAGTCTGGTTCGACCATCGTGTCATTCAGTATGCTCATGACTTAATGGCAGCATATTATCGTTTTCGTTCTTTTCCACATCAACCTACTCTGTTTGGCACTTATGAAATCAAACATATAAAGAAAGCTTGGCTTGATTACGCCCATAAAGAGATAGACAAGCTCACGGAACATAAAGAAATTAACCAGGCTATAGTTACAGCAATTGCTTTTGAAAATAAAGAAAAGGGGTATGCCGCCGAAGAAGGGTTTATTGTTTTACTCCAAAGTCGTTATAGTGAGATGTCTCTCTTACAAAGGTTAAACTATGTAAGTTCTGCCGATCTCTCAGAACAGGTTAAGGAGTTAGTCGTTACCATTTTAAAAAGCCGTAGACAGCCATCTGCACGAGAACTCCTTGACCAAATCGAGGATAAACTTGGTTTAAAGGCACGCTGGAATATTCCTGCCGTTATTGATGGTTTAGCCAAAGACCGCAATTTGACAGGTGCAGAAAGAAATTATTTGCAATCACTGATTGACAGCGGAGACCTGGTGGAAGTCCTCCAGGGAGAAGATGGGACTGACCAGAAATTTGCTTCGACCATTGATACTCTTTTGTGGCAAGGCCATCAATATCGTTCTTCCAAAGAATTTATGGAGATGATCGAGTTCATGGGGCGTTTCCGGGACTACGCCCCTTACAATAACATGCTGGTGCGCTTGCAAAATCCGAGTTGCAGCTTCTATGCCACGGAGAAAGATTGGCGGGAACGGTTTGACCGAACGCTTAAAGAAGATGCCCGGCCGATGTTAATTTTAGCGCCTATGCATCCAGTGATGTTGGTTTATGAGCTTGATCAGACCGAAGGAGAGGAATTGCCGGAGGAAATTACCAACTTTGCCACTTTTAAAGGTGAATGGAATCCGGAATGGCTCTCTCGCATCTTGGAAAATAGTAAAAAGCATAAAATCCGAGTCGATTTCAAACACTTGTCCTCTACCCATGGCGGTTTTGCCGCGATTGCCTGGGGAACCGGTGACTGGAAAATGCGGATTGCGGTGCACGAGGGGCTGGATGACCCGAGCCGCTTCGGTGTTTTGTGTCATGAACTGGCCCACATATTCTTAGGTCATCTCGGCACAGACCACGATCATTGGTGGCCGAGTCGTACCAATCTTGACCGCACTTCCATTGAAGTGGAGGCAGAGGCTGTGGCTTTCATAGTAACCAGGCACTTAGGGCTGATTGGTTCCAGTGCGGCATATGTCTCACGGTATTTAAAAAGTGATGCAGTTCCAGAAACAATTTCATTGGATTCGATTGCGAAAGTAGCTGGAAAAATTGAGCGAATGGCAAGGGAATCGGTGTCTGCACCCCGGGCGCGGAAACGACGATAATCAATCACCGGCGTGCAGGCTTTATTTTTGCAAGAGGGGTTCTTAAACCCGGGGTATCAGTAAAATGGATTTAACCAACAAGGGCAAGGCCTTGCTCCGTTTCCTGAAGGAGGCCGCCACCATTCGCCGCCCCAAAATGCCCGGATACAGAAGTGAAGACCGGGTCCTATGGTTCAGCGGCATTCCCAGGGACAGCCAGGAAATCCGCTCTCCATTCCTTGTTCCTCCAGTTAATGAGTTGTCAGATTTTTGGTTGGAGGTAAAGAAAACCCCTCCGCCCGTTCGCAAACCGATCCCTCAAGAGCTTGCGGATTGGGTGAAGCCGGAAGATCTGGATTCGCCCCATAAGGAGCCGGAACTTAACAAAGAAATTTCGGTTTTGGTTGAAAAAGAAATACCTGATCCTGATGCTCCCCCGGAAGCCCCTCGCACCATTAAGGAGACAGTCGAGGAAATTCGGCGTCTGCAAGATCACCCCGAAATAGATGATGCATGGATTGAGTATTATGTCACCCATTGGGAGCCATGGGCCGAGAGGATGCGCCGCTGGTGGAAGGTATATCAGGTCTACGAAGATGTGGACTTCATGCGCCGCCGCCTGGAAGAATCCGAGGAGCGTTTTGAACTTTTTCTGGGAGTGGGACTTCTGCAATGGCGGGATTCCACAGAAAAAACCATAAAACGACACCTGCTTACCGGATCGGCAGAGATCGTCTTTGATGCCGGCCGCGGTCTTCTTACAGTGGTGCCAGCCGCTTCCTTTGAGACCTATAAGCCCGAACTCGATATGCTGGACCTGGCAGACCGCCCCCGGCTTGAGGAAAGCACAATTCAGGAGAAGTTGGAAGACCTGGACACTCAAGCCTGGGATAAAAAGAAGGTGGGGGAAATCCTACGGGAGATTGCCAACCGAGCGCGAGGCGATTCCCAGGTTGACGAGGATGCATTTGAACCAGCAGGCGCCGCCGATGGCACTTTCCGAGTCTTTTTCTCCCCTGCTCTCATCCTGCGGGAACGACGGCCCACCGCCTTTGAAGAGGTTGTGACCCGCCTATTAGAGAATACCGATACATCATCTGAAGATACCTCTGAGCCCTGGAGGCGGTTCTTGGCAGAAGGCCAGCCTTTGCCAGAAGATGATCGTGTGCCAGACGACTCCGAGAAGGGAATACCGGTTGAGCATGAATATTTTCCTTTACCTACCAATGCGGAACAGCGCCAGATAATCCAACGCTTTCAGAGCTCACCCGGCGTAGTAGTTAAGGGACCTCCTGGCACCGGAAAAAGCCACACCATCGCCAACCTGATCTGCCACCTGTTGGCTACCGGCGAAAAAATTCTCATCACCGCCCAGGCCCCCAAGGCGCTTACAGTTCTGCGAGATATGCTTCCCCGAGACATGCGCGATCTCTGTCTCATTTCTCTGGGATCATCCCGCGAGGACCAGCGTCAACTGGAAAGCGGGGTGCGAACCATCATTGGCAGAAAAAACCTGTGGGATCAAGGGGAACGCGGGCAAGCTGATAAGAAAATTGATGACCTTGAGAAGGACTTACGATTACTAAAGGAGAATTTGTCCCAAGTAGAACGCCAGTTGCGGGAATCTCGGGAGGCTGAAACATTTTCCCATGTTCTTCCGGGAGGATATGAGGGCACCGCGGCCCAAATTGCCCGACGACTGGATGAGGAGCGGGAGAGGTTCGGCTGGTTTCCCGAAACCCTTCATGATAAGCCCCCCTTCCCTTTCAATCAGTCTGAGGTGCAGCTTTTGGCGGAGATGCACGCTAAACTGACACCGGACTATGAAGATGAACTCCAATGCGACGTCGGCAATTTTACTCTTCCGTCTCCTGAGGAATTTCGGAGACTGATCGACGAACTTAAGGAAGCTGAGGACCAGGCCTTCCAAGCTCAGGGCAAAGCTGACCCCAGGAAATTCAATCTTATCCAAACCTCCCCGAAAGAAGCTTTGGAAAGAACTGCCCAAGCGCTTCGTATCCTGGATGAACATGCCTTGCGCACCTTACGAGCCTTAGGGAACCTGGCGGAAAAGATTGTACCGGACTTGCTCCTTGGAGAAAACCTCCGGTGGAGCCAATTATCGGAAAAGGCTTCAGCAATCATTGCCCATATCGATACACTGTTGGAACAAGTAGGAAGCACTGAAATAATTATTTCTGCCGATTTTGATCCCATCCGGTTGCGGGCTGATGCCGAAAGACGCCTGGCCTATCTTGAGCAGGGAGGCTGGCAAGGTTTCTGGGTGATAAGGCCCAGAATCATTAAGGAGACCCAATACATAGAAAACACCTACCTGGTTAATGGCCTGCCGGGAAGCAACCTCGAAAGTCTGGGGAAACTGATCGCCTACCTAAAGATAAAGGCGGCCGCTGACGATTTCTTTGGCCTGTGGCCTGATCCTATTGATGACGATGGGGATCTGAAAAATATCTTTCAACTTTGCCTGACCGCCAGGGAGAAAGCGTCAGCCCTTGGCCGTCTTCTGGAAGTCTTTGAAAATCTGGGGGAAGAATGCTTTGCGTGTATCCCGTTAGGAGAGAGAATCAATCTCGCCTACCCCAGCGAGCGCTTGCTGTGGCTGGCAGCAATTGAGTCGGAACTCGCCCAGCGCGCTGTCCAAGAAGCACGCAAACCCTTGGATGACTGTCACAAGAAAATTCTTGCATGTCTTGATGTTGGGAAAGCCCATCCTTGTCTCCGGTTATTGGCCGAAGCCCTTGAGGGAAAAGACCCCAAATCCTGGAGCGAAGCCTCTGCACACCGGGAAGCCCTTCGCACCCATCAGGAACGTTATCATCAATCCCAAAAGCTAATGACTCGACTTGAGCAAGCCAATGCGCCCCTGGCATCCCAGGTGCGCCGCCATCAAGGGGACCCACAATGGCAACCGCGCCTTATCGAATTAGAAAAAGCCTGGTTCTGGGCATCAGCCCGCGGCTGGCTGGAGGATATGGCCAACCGTCAGCGATATGAGGAACTGGTTCAGAGATACCATAGGTTAAAGGAAAAAATGGAAAAGCGGACCGAGGAGGTCGCGTCGGCGCGCGCTTGGCAGGCTTTCTTTAAGCGCTTGGATGGTCCTACCATTAATAATCTGGTAGCCTGGACCAATGCCATGGATCGTGTTGGTGGAGGCTTTGGAAGATATGCTTATCGGCACCGACGCACAGCTCGTGAGTATTTAAATATATGCATCCCCAAGATTCCCGCCTGGGTCATGCCCCTGCACAAACTATGGGCCACGATCGAGGCCCAACCTGCCCTTTTTGATACTGTTATCATTGATGAGGCATCGCAGGCGGAACTCAGTGCTCTCGCGCTGCTATTGTTGGCTAAACGGATCATTGTGGTGGGCGATAAGATGCAAAATAGCCCTGAGGCAGTGGGGATTAAGGAAGACGACATTGCCCGCTTGATCCGGGATAACCTTCAGGATTTCCATTTTCGCGCCGAATTTCGTCCAGATACCAGCCTATTTGACCATGCGGCGCGGGCCTTCGAGAATCTCATTTCTTTGCGGGAACATTTCCGCTGTGTTCCAGAGATCATTAGGTTCAGTAATGACCTGTGTTATCGTGATGCTCCTTTAGAGCCCTTGCGACAAGCCCCGGTAGATCGTCTGCCGCCTTTACAGCATACCCTGGTTCCTGGCGGCTATTGTGAAGGGGACGGCCAAAGAATCCGCAATGAGTCAGAGGCGGAAAAATTAGTAGAGGGCGTTCTCCTATGCCTGAAGGATAAGGCTTACGAAGGCAAACCCATGGGCGTGATTGTCCTGCAAGGCCGCGCCCAAGCAGACCTCATTGAAAGAAAACTTGCTGCCGCTTTGGACCCCAGAATCATTGCCGAACGGAGACTGCGGTGCGGGGTTCCTGCTACCTTTCAGGGTGACCAAAGAGATGTAATTTTTCTTTCCCTGGTTGCCTCCCCGGATACCCCCGAGAGGCGCTTTCGAGCATTGACCGAGCTGGACTTCCAGCGTCGCTTCAATGTCGCCATGAGCCGGGCCAAGGACCAGGTGTGGCTCTTTCACAGCGTGCAACAAGTCGACCTGAGGCCGGATTGTTTGCGCCGAAGATTGCTGAGGTTCTTTGAAAGCCCGTGGCAGGAAGGCAGGGGTTGGGAAGGAGAAGAACTGGAGCGTCTGGAAAGGGAAGCGGCCCGTAGGCCGCGCCGGCCGGGGGATCAGCCTGAACCATATGAGAGTTGGTTCGAAGTTGATGTGGCCCTGGAACTTTTAAGACGAAGATATCGAGTGCGTCCACAATGGGAAGTGGCAGGTTATTACATTGATTTAATGGTGGAGGGCTTGGAATCACGGTTGGCTGTGGAATGTGACGGAGACGCCTGGCATGGCCCTGAAAAATATGAGCAGGACATGGCCCGACAACGTCAATTGGAAAGGGCTGGACGGAACTTCGTCCGCGTCCGGGAATCTGAATTTTATATTGACCGGAACCGAGCCATGCGCGAAATCATCCAGGCATGCAGTGACCTGGGCATTTACCCCGTTGACATAGAAATAAGCCCTTCCCATGTGGAAAAAGAGAAACCGACCGAAACGGAAATGGCGCCGGAAGGTCAGCCGGAAGATGAATTCTTGGAGCCGGAAGAAGTCGCAGAGGAAGCTGCTACTGTGGCAGGACCATTTACGGGATATTCAGACGAGATGGATTTTCCCGATCCCCGTGAGGCTCCCATTGCCAATATCTGTACCGCTCTGAAAGAGATAATCCAGAGAGATGGGCCCCTCACTCGGTCTTCCCTATATCATCTGTATATCGAAGGGTGTCCCCATCTCCAGCGGTCTGGCCGTGCTGTGCGGGATAGATTAAACTTGGCCTTGAGAGCCCTCCTTAAGGCAGGAGAGATTGTCCAGGAAGATGAGTTGGGAAGTGGGAAACCCGAAGGGGTAGTGGTCCGGCCGGCAGGCACCCCAACAGTCCGCTTGCGCCCTGCTGGTCGTCGAAAGTTGGAAGAAATTCCCCCCTCAGAAATTTTTCTGGTTCTGGACCGATTGCAGATTCATACAGCGGTTAGCGGGCCTGATGACGAAGAGCTTTTTTTCCGAAAAATCTTGGAGCACTTTGGGTTTAACCAACTTACGAGAACAAGAAGAAAGCATCTTCAGAATCTTCTTAATCGGTTCAGACAAAGAGGACAACATAATCAACCGAATCAAGAAGCCGCTGCAGGCGGGAGGGCATTACCTGGCTTACTTTTCACCCATGGACCGTTGTATGAAAAGGATTGAGCTTTATAGGCTTATAAGGCAATTGCCTGGAAACGCGCCCATGGCTACCTAATAAAAAGCTCAAAATAGTCTTTTATAACAATAAGTTATCAAATTGATTGCATAGAAATTGCCTGTTCCATGGGCATTAGCTCTTTTTCCATGCAATCTTCCGTTGCCGCTATTTGGGAAACCATAGAGCCCCCCGGGTGGCGCCTACGTGATGCACCCGGCCCTCTTTCTCCAGTTCCTTGAGCAAGCCTTGGATCTGACCCCGGGAACAGGCGGGGAGCACCTGCATCAATTCCTGCAATCTGCTACCCTCCTTGCGATTATCTTGTACATGCTTAAATAACAGCATCTTGTTGGTTTCCCGGTCCAAGCCCCGCTTGCGAGTATATACGCCTTTCTTACCCAGGAAATGGTAAAATTGGCGGGCGATAATGTGGCGCACCCCTTTGCCCCGGCCTATCTTTTCCACCACACCATGGTCCACCAAGTGGGGGAGCCTCGAAAGCAATTGTGCCGGGATCGTCTCTTCCCGATTGATCAAGTCAAGGATCAGGAAATCCGCAGTGGTGAAGGAGGCCAGTTTTTCTTTGCCTACTTTTTCCAGGAACCTTAAGAACCGCGGGTCTTGCACCTCGCCTTGCAAGGTAACGACTACCTGATAATCGTCAGACCCTGCGAAAGAAGGCCAGGGCTTGCTCTCCTTGATGCATTCCTCGAACATCCGGTTGACGCCTTGGCCGGAGCGCTCAACCAACCCGCATTTCGCCAAAACTTCGGCAATGCGGCGGTTGCGGGGCATTTGTTTCCATAAGATGTTTTCGGGTGTGATCCCAGGGGGAAAACCACCGGGGCTGACGATTTCCATTTTACGGGGAAATTGCTTTACAAAAACTGAACCTGGCAACCGGTAATCCCGATGGGCCACGGCATTAAGGATCGCTTCCCGGACCACCACCTCGTTAAATGTGGGAATGTCCCAAATGAACAACCCGTCCTCAAAATGTTGCATCTCATTTCGGAGGTTGACCTTGTTCCAGATATCGTCCATGAATAGAAAGAACCCCAGGCGGCACTCTTCACGTTGTTGACAGGGGATGGAGGCCTCACTGGAACGGTATTCGAAAATCACTTCCGCTTGGCCCAGGTACTTCCCCAAGGCCTGACGAGACCCAAACAGGATCAAGGCGGCATGAGAAATATCCCCGTCAAGAATCAGCTCGGCGTCCGTAAGAAGTTGTTCTGCTGAAAGATTCTCCAATGCGGGGTTCTCTGACTTTCTTATCCACCGCCGGCGGAAATTATCGATAGCCTGGATATCAAGGTCTGCCATGGTGGCTTTCTGGCAAATCTCTGCGGAAAAATCGGGACCTGTCTCAGCGAAGATTTTTTTAAGGAGGTCGGGGGTCATGGGTACCAGATCCTCCCCACCCCTCATCCAGTAAGCCCCCTTGAACTGGATTGCCATTCCGAGCGGGCGTGAAGGAACTTGAAATACCAGCACCCGACCATCGGGATGAGATATTTCGTCCACTTCGATGCGAAGATGCAATCGTTCTATCAAGCCGGCTTTGGTACGCTCCAAGTCACTGAAGGCACTGGTTCCCACCACCTTTCGAGGTCGCTTATGGCTAATTCCCAGGATTATCTTGCCACCGCCCTCATTAGCAATGGCGGCGCAGTATCGGGTTAGCTCCTCAAAGTCGTACCGGACCTTGGCCTCTTTAAATTCCAGGTGTTCGCTCTCCTTGTCCTTCATCCACTCTTGAAGCAGTTTAAGAAGCTCGCCCATGAGCACAAAGTATCACCGCGTAGATTTTCAGTCAATAATTCCTGGGGGAACTGGGTATTAGGGGATGGGTTCTGCGGGTGCTGGCAAGGGGGGCAACTTCAATCGGGTTTTGGGAAGATGGGTGCAGAAAAGGATAGCTGGGGCTCCAGCGCCGACTGACGGTCAGCCGCCAGAGCGGGGGCGCTGAGGCGCTTCAGGCGGCTTCACTAATTACGGTGATTGCAGAGGGTATGATCAGGTCTTTGTTTTCAAGTCCGCATCGATCCCCAGGTGCTCGCCCTAAAATCCCGATGGAGGTTATCCCTAAGTTATCCCTGACAAAAAATGGGGTTGGCTAAGAACAGCCAACCACCCGTGTTTTCTGGCTCCCCGGGACGGACTCGAACCGCCGACCAAGTGGTTAACAGCCACCCGCTCTACCTGCTGAGCTACCGGGGAGCATCATGTGGCTGGGGGACTAGGATTCGAACCTAGATAGGCAGATCCAGAGTCTGCAGTCCTGCCGTTGGACGATCCCCCATCTAACCTATTTTTATACGCAGGCCGCCAACCTTTGTCAATAGGTTTGCCGGGGAGAACTCAGGGGTTCTCCGGCGCTTTCCCGCAGATCAGGGGTGTCTTTCGGCTTGACAGTGGGAGGCCTCGCCCCGTATAAAGGCCAATAAGACGGCGATGGGGCTCGCCGGGGCGGCCAGGCTTGCCGCCCGAACCGCGGGAACGCTAATGGCTCCTGATGGTGCACATGACACTCAGGAGCTTTTTTCTTTCGGGCACAGCAGCCCTTAAGACCCAGGCCACGAGCTTCACTTCTTGGACCCGAGGAGACGCACATGGCCATCAGCCTGGCCTTCATCATTGTGTTGGGACTGGGGGCGGACTATCTTTTCCGCAAACTCAAGCTCCCCGGCCTCGTGGGCATGCTCCTGGTGGGTATGCTGGTGGGGCCCCATGTCCTGGGGCTGCTCCAGCCCGAAATGATGGCCGTTTCCGCGGATTTTCGCAAGATTGCCCTGATCGTCATCCTGCTCCGAGCCGGCTTTGAACTCCGGAGGGACGTGCTGCACCGCACTGCCCGCCCGGCCATCCTCATGTCCTCCGTCCCCGCTCTCTTCGAGATCGCCGGGGTGGTCCTGGTGGCGCCCTTTTTCCTCCAGCTTACGCCCATGGAGGCCGCCATCCTGGGCGCCATCCTGGGAGCCGTGTCCCCGGCCGTGGTGGTGCCCCTGATGATCCAGTTCATGGAGCGGGGCATGGGCGCGAAAAAAGGCATCCCCACCCTGGTGTTGGCGGCCTCGGCCATCGACGACGTTTTTGTCATCGTCATCTTCACCATCCTGCTCGCCATTGAAAAGGGCCAACAGGTCAATTTCGCCTGGCAGCTCACCAGCATTCCGGTGTCCATCGTGCTGGGCATCGTTATGGGCCTCATCCCTGGTTATCTCCTCTACAAGCTGTTCACCAAAGTGGATTTCCTCAGCCCCAGGCGAACTATCATCGTGCTGGGCGTGGCCATTGTGCTTACCTGGATCGAGGACCTGACCCATAAATACCTGCCCATGGCCAGCCTTCTGGGGGTCATGGCCCTGGGCTTTATCATCCTGGAAAAGCAGGAGAGCCTGGCTCACCAGATCTCCCAAAAACTCAAGCGCATCTGGGTCTTTGCCGAACTCCTCCTCTTCGTCCTGGTGGGGGCCCAGGTCAACCTGGAGGTGGCCTGGCACTCCGGGCTGGCCGGCCTGGCAGTAATCTGTATCGGTCTGGTGTTCCGGTCCGCAGCCACTTACCTCTCTGTGCTGGGGGCCGGCCTCACCTGGCGGGAAAAGCTCTTCTGCATTATCTCCTACATCCCCAAAGCCACGGTCCAGGCGGCCATCGGCGCCATCCCCCTGGAGGCTGGGGTGGCCGGAGGCGAGGTTATCCTGGCGGTGGCGGTGCTCTCCATCCTGGTGACCGCGCCCATCGGGGCCATCGGCATTTCCCTATACGGCGAGCGTGTGTTGGCAAAAGACGAAACGTCCTTATTCCGCTTCCGGACTCTCCGGGAGCAATTGGGCCTCCCCCGGGTGGGCCAACGGGTCAGGCACAAAACCCACGGCACCGTCTGGAAGGTGATTGAAGAAAGGGAAGTGTGGGTAGCAGCCGAAGACCAGGCCGCGGGCGCCCCCCCTCTCGTCCCCGCCATTCACCTGCGCTACTGGAAACCACAGCCGGACCTGGCTTTCGGGAAAGGTAAAACCATCATGCATGCTTACACCCTGAACGACCGTTCCTTTTCCCGCTATTGGGAAATTTTAGAAGAATAGGTTCCGAAACACTGCCTGCTCGTCTCCCTGCCCTCCACTTTTTCCCCAGAATTGAAAAAATCTCTTTATACTGTGGCTGTTGTAAAAGTGGACACCATATTCTCAACAACTTGTGGAGGCCTTCATGAGCATTCGCACCTCCCTGATTTTGTCTTATCTGGCGCTGGTTGTCCTGCTCACCTTGGGTATGCTGGCGGGAGCAGACTGGGTCGGCCACAGGCTGCGTCAGCAAAACCTGGCCTTTACGGAAAACGCCGTGCAAAAAATCACGGCAGCCAACCTCCATCTGTCAGAAGAGATTCTCACAAAATATGGGGAGTTTTCGGTGGAGGACATCGCTGACTTCCTGGCCCGGGAATTATCCCACGTTTTTGCCGGGCAGCAGACCTTTAATTACCACCAAATGCGCCGCGACCCGGATTTGCGGCGCCTCGCCGTCCAGAACATCCTTACCCCGGACGGTGTAGCCGGATACACCGATTTGCTGGATATTTGGGGGGTGGCAGTCTTGCACCCCAACAAGGAGGTGGAGGGGAAAAACTTTGTCCTGTGGAAAGAGAAATTCCCCGACATGTGGAAACTGGTGAAACGCTCCTTCTCCCAGCCCAAAGTTACCGGCTATTACAGCTTCCTGGACCCCCAAAACCGCCAGCGCCAGAAATTTATGGCCCTGGCCCGGGTGCCAGGGACCCCCTTCGTGGTGGTGGCCGCGGTCAACATCGACGAGTATTTCCTGCCGGTGCACAATAAGATCAAAAGCGCCGCCGACAGTGTCCGGACCCGGGCCAACCGGGCCATTGAAGCGCATGCCGCCGAGATCGACCGGAAGGTAAAGATAGTGGGCCTCATCGGCGGGGCGGCCTTCGCTCTCATCGGCGTCATTTTCGGGTTCTTTTTTGCTGCCACCATTTCCCGGCCCCTCCGGCAGCTGCGGGATGGCGTCAAGGAAATCGGCGAGGGCAACTTTGCGGTGGCGGTCCCGGAAAAAGGGAGCAGGGAAGTCGTGGAACTGGCCCACTCCTTCAATGACCTGGGCCAAAAACTAACAGAATACATCGCCAAGCGGGACTTCATCCGGGACACCTTCGGCCGCTACGTCACCAAGGAGGTGGTGAAACGGCTCCTGGAATCAGAGGAGGCCCTGGCCCTGGGAGGCGAGACCAGGGAGGTCACCATCCTCATGAGCGACCTCCGGGGCTTCACTGCGCTGACCGCCGAGATGACGCCGGAAGGGATCATTTCCCTGCTGAACCGCTACCTGGAAAAAATGATTGCCATTCTGGTGGATTACCAGGCGGTTATTGACGAAATCCAGGGGGACGGCATCCTGGCCTTTTTCGGCGCCCCGGAATACCAGGCCGACCACCCCGCCCGGGCCCTGGCCTGCGCTCTGACCATGCAGGCGGCCATGGAGGAGATCAACGCCGTTAATGCCCAGGAAGGCTTGCCGCACCTGGAAATGGGCATCGGCGTCAGCACCGGCATGGTCGTAGTGGGCAATATCGGCTCGGAGCTCAGGACCAAGTACAGCGTCGTTGGTTCCTCGGTCAATTTCACCAGCCGCATCGAGGGGATGGCCACCGCCGGCCAGGTGCTCATCAGCGCCGACACCTACCACCGGGTGTCGGACCTGGTGGAAACCGGGGAATTCATGCAGGTGCATATGAAAGGCATCCCCGACCTGGTCACCATTTACGAAGTGCGGGGCCTGGGGCCGCCCTACAACCTGAGGCTGCAAGAACGCCAGGAGACCCTGGTGCCGCTACCCGAGAGGTTGCCTGTGCACCTGGACCGCATCCGGGACAAGGTGGTGGTGGCCACCCTGGCCACCGCCTGGGTCACCCACCTGTCAGAAACCGGCGCTCTGGTGCTTTTCGCCGGAGAACTGGCTGAGTGGGAGGACGTGCGCCTGAACTTAGTGGACCCTGGGGGAGAGGTGGTTCCCGGTCGGGTCTATGGTAAGATCACGGCCCTAACGCCCGGCGCCGACGACCTCCAGCAGGCCACCGTGCGCTTCACCTCCGTGAGCCCGGATGCCCGCCACAACATCCGCCAGGTTACCGGCCAGGCCTGAGGGGTAAGTTGGGTGGGGGGGGCAGGAGTTATGGCGGGGGAGGGGGCCAGGGGTCGCGGACCTCTGCCCCCACACCCCCTCCCCCAACCCCCTACATTGAACGGGAGCACAGGCTTCCAGCCTGTGCTGGTTCATCTCTGGAGGCCGCTTCTTGCAGCCAGAAAATGCAGGGCGCGCCTGGCGCACCCTCCCTTGTTTTTAGGTAACCGCTATTATTTATTGCTCATTTTCCTGATGGTTAACCGGAGGCGCGTAACAGGGACAGGTAAAGCCGGAACTCTGGTGGTGGGTTGTATGCTTTTTAGGAGAGGAAAACAGGTAGAACGCCCCCAGGGCGGCGGCGACCACGGCCAGGAGCGCCAGGGCCAGCCAGGCGAAGGGCAACCCCAACAATGGATTCAACACTTCCAGGCACATAGTGTTTTGTTCCCAGGGGCCAAGGGTTGCGGCCCCTTACCCCCTCCCTCAATCTCCCTCCCCCACTTCACCCCATCACTCAAAAATCTCGTCGAACATCTTCATGGCGCAGAAGCGGCCGCACATGGTGCATTGGTCTTCCCGGGCCTCGGAGAGCTCCCGGTAGTGGGCGGCTTTTTTGGGGTTGATGGAGAGCTCGATCTGCTTTTTCCAGTCCAGGGACCGGCGGGCCCGGGACATGGCCAGGTCCCAGTCCGCGGCGCCGGGGAGTCCCCGGGCGATGTCCGCGGCGTGGGCCGCGATTTTGGAGGCCACCACTCCGTCCACCACGTCCTCCACCTCGGGGAGCTTGAGGTGCTCGGCGGGGGTGACGTAGCACAGAAAGCTGGCCCCCAGGGTGGCGGCCAGGGCCCCGCCGATGGCCCCGGCAATATGATCGTAACCCGCGGCCACGTCAGTAACCAGGGGCCCCAGGACGTAAAAGGGCGCGTTGGCGCAGTATTTTTGCTGGAGGCGCATATTTTTCTTGATGGCCTGCAGCGGCAGGTGCCCCGGACCCTCCACCATCACCTGGACGCCTTTGGCCCAGGCCCGTTTGGTCAGCTCTCCGAGAAGCTTCAACTCGTGGAGCTGGGCCCGATCGGTGGCGTCGGCCAGACTGCCGGGCCGCAGGCCATCCCCCAGGGACAGGGTGACATCGTAGTCTCGGGCGATACTCAAGAGCTTGTCATACTGGGCTAACAGGGGGTTTTCCTGGCCGTGGCGGCGCATCCAGGCCACGGTGAAAGCACCCCCCCGGGAGACCACGCCGGTGACGCGCTTTTTCAGGAGGGGCAAGGCCGCCCGGCTGACCCCGCAGTGCACGGTGACAAAGTCCACTCCTTGCAGGGCCTGGTGGTGCACTATGTCCAGGAACCAGTCGGCTTTCACCTCTTCCAGGTTGTTGGCCTCCACCATCACCTGGTAGATGGGCACGGTGCCAAAGGGTGCCGGGCAGTCGGCCAACAAATTGGTGCGGATGAGGTCCAGGGGGCCGCCGGTGGACAGATCCATGATGGTGTCGGCGCCGTGCTCCAGGGCCGCGGCTTGCTTGGCCAGCTCCTTCTCCAGGCTGATGGCGTGGGGCGAGGTACCGATATTGGCGTTGACCTTTACCCTGACGTCCTGGCCGATGGCGAGGGGCTTGAGCCCTTTGTGCCGCTTGTTGGCCGGGAGCACCAGGGTGCCCTCGACCAGGTGGTGCCTCAGGACCTCCGGGTCCACCCCTTCAGCCCGGGCCGCCTGCTGCATAACCCGGGTGATTTTGCCGGCCACTGCCGCTTGTCGCTGGGTCATGGTGCGCTCCTTCAAAGTAAAATTTTACCTGAATTAACCAGAGAAAGAAACTGTTCCAGAGGGGCAGAGCCTCCTTAGTTTAGACCCAGAAAGTTTTTGCGGCTCACACCGGCTGCCAGCCCAGGCAACCAGTCGATGAGATCCAGGGGCTGACAACGAAACATAAACCTGTGGGACCGCCGCCCCCGGCGGTTCCTGCGCGGCGGCGGCGCGACATTTTTACCCCTGCCCTGGGGTCGCGCCAAAGTCTCTTTTTGCAGGCAGGGGGCAAATTAGTTACAATAAACCGATTTTGCCGAAAGTTAATACCATATGAAGCGTTTGGCCATCCTGGGCTCCACGGGTTCCATCGGGCAAAGTGCCCTGGCCGTGGTGGCTGAGCATCCCCAAGAATTTCGAGTGGTGGGACTCGCCGCCGGCAAGAATGTCGGGGTGCTGGCGGAACAGATCCGGGCAGTCCGCCCGGACCGGGTGTCGGTGCAGGACGAGGCTGTGGCCCGGGACCTCAGGGAATCTCTGGCCGGCCATCCTTCTGTGGAAATCCTGGCGGGCCCTGAGGGTGCAGTGTCCGTGGCCGCGGCCCCTGAGGCGGACCTGGTGGTTTCCGCCATGGTGGGGGCGGTGGGCCTGGAACCCACCCTGGCCGCGGTGGAGGCCGGAAAAACCGTGGCATTGGCCAACAAGGAGACCCTGGTGGCCGCCGGCCCCCTGGTGATGTCGGCGGTGGCGGCCCGGGGCGCGGTTCTCATCCCGGTGGACAGCGAGCACAGCGCCATCTTTCAGGCCCTGGAGGGCCAGCGCCGGGAGGAGGTGCGGCGCCTGGTGCTCACGGCCTCGGGGGGGCCGTTCCGTTCCTGGCCCAAGCAAAAACTGGCCACCGCCACCCCGGCCCAGGCCCTGAAACACCCCAACTGGGACATGGGGGCCAAGATCACCATCGACTCGGCCACCATGATGAACAAGGCCCTGGAGGTCATCGAGGCCAGCGTTCTCTTTGGGCTCCCGGTTTCCCAGATCGAGGTCTGCATCCATCCCCAGAGCATCATCCACTCCCTGGTGGAATTCGTAGATGGCTCGGTCTTGGCCCAACTGGGCTGGCCGGACATGCGCCTGCCCATCGCCTATGCCCTCACCTACCCCCGGCGGCTGCCCTTGAACTCCGAGCCCCTGGACCTGGGGAAAGTGGCCCAGCTTACCTTCGAGCGGCCGGATTTCGAGCGCTTCCCGGCCCTGCGCCTGGGTTACCAGGCCGCCGAGACCGGGGGCACCATGCCCGCGGTGCTCAATGCCGCCAACGAAGTCGCGGTGGCCGCGTTTCTGAATGGCCTCCTGCCTTTCCCCGGCATCCCCCGGGTGGTGGAGGAGACTATGGCGGCGCACACCCCGGGGCCCTTGAAAAACCTGGCTCAGGTGCTAGCCGTGAACAACTGGGCTCGGGAACATGCCCAGGATTTAGTAAACAGGGGAGCCGGTGACGTTTGAGCTCCCAGAAATCTCTAGCCCAGAAAACTCAGGCCGGTTTCTGGTGAGAGCATAATATAATTCACTAAGGAGATCGCATAGTTCCATGCTGACCTTTTTGGCCACCACCGGACTGCCGCTCCACCTGGCCAGCCTGCTCGACTGGATATATCCCTATCTGACCACGATAGTGGCCTTCGTAGTGGTTCTAGGAGTTCTCATCTCTGTCCACGAGTTTGGCCATTTCCTCCTGGCCAAGCTTCTCAAGGTGCGGGTGGAGATCTTTTCCCTGGGCTTTCCCCCGAAACTCATTTCCAAGCAGGTCGGCGAGACCGACTACCGCATTTCGGTGGTGCCCCTGGGAGGGTACGTCAAACTCCTGGGAGAGAACCCCAACGACGAGGTGCCGCCAGAGCTTTTGCCCCATTCCTTCCTGCACCGGCCCCTGTGGCAGCGGGCCGCGATTATCCTGGCCGGCCCCACCTTTAACTTTTTATTTGCTGTTCTTGCCCTGTTTATGCTGTTCGCCATTTCAGGACTTCCCTATGTTCCTACGGAGGTGGGGAAAGTCATCGCGGGAGCGCCGGCGGAACGGGCTGGACTCAAAGCAGGAGACGTTATTGTGGCGGTGGACGGGGCCCCGGTGAAACGCTGGGAGGAACTGTCCCGCCAGATCCGCGAGCGCGGCGGGCAACCCCTGTCTCTCACCATCAAGCGGGCCGATCAGGACCTTGAAATTAAGCTGACACCCGAAAAAAGGGAGAGCATCAATCTCTTCGGCCAGAAAGTGATGGCCTTCCAAATCGGGGTAGCCTCCTCGGAACGGGTGGTCACTGAAGAGTTAGGGCCCCTGCAAGCCCTGGAGGAGGGATTGTTTTACTCGCTGCGCATCGCCGCGCTCACCCTCCAGAGCCTTTATAAGTTGATCGCCCAGGAAATATCCGTGGACACTCTGGGCGGCCCCATCATGATCGCCCAGGTGGCGGGTAAGCAAGCCGAGTTGGGGTTCTCTCATCTTATCCACTTCATGGCCGTTTTAAGCGTCAATCTCACCCTGCTCAACCTCCTCCCCATACCTGTCCTGGATGGGGGGCATCTGGTCTTTCTGTTCCTGGAAGCGGTGCGGGGGAAACCTTTGCCGGCGAAGCATCGGGAGATGGCCCAGGCCGTCGGCATGATGCTCATACTCACCCTGATGCTCCTCGTCTTCTACCACGACATTATGCGCCTGTTCTCCCCAAGGCAGTAAGCCTCGTGCTGCTCCTGGCCCTGGACACCGCCACTGACAGAGGCAGCCTGGCCCTTTTGGAGGACGAGCAGGTTTTGGGGGAGCTTGCCCTTGACGCGCCCGGGTCCTTTCTGGTGCATCTCCTCCCGGCCCTGGACACTCTCCTGGCTCAAAGCGGGCGGAGCCTGAGGGAGGTGGGGGTCATCAGCGTGAGCCAGGGACCCGGCAATTTCACCGGGCTGCGCCTGGGTTTGGCCACGGCTCAAGGACTGGCCCTGTCCCTGGGATGCCTTTTAGTGCCCGTTCCCACCCTGGAAGTTCTGGCTGCCCCCTTAGCCGGGCATCCCCACCCCGTGGCCGTGGTGGTTGATGCCAAGCGCCAAGAGGTGTATCTGGGCCAGTTCGACTGCCGGGGGGAGTTCCCCGAGCCCCTGGGGGAGCCTGAACGTCTGGCGGTAGCGGACCTGCCCGCGCGCCTTAAGCCCCCGTTGCTCATCACCGGTCCGGGGCTCAGGCCTTACAAGGACTTTCTTGCCGCAGGCCTTTCCCCGGGCATAATTCTGGCTTCTGAGGAAGTGCGCCACCCACAGGCTGTTATGGTGGGCCGTTTGGGCCGCTGGCGCCTGGCCCGGGGGCTCACGGTGTCCCCGCCCCAACTCACCCCGCTGTATCTCAGGCCGGCGCTCTGAGAAAAATTACAGATAAATATCAAAGGATTATCCAATCAGGGCGCCGTATGGTGCCCTGGCCGCACCCTCCCGCGGCTCGTTTGTAACTCTCTAAAAACACTGCGGTTTTGTCGTGTACATTTTTTTAGAAAGTGGCTCTGAGTTCTTGACAGAAAGACAAAAAAATGGTAAAAAATTAATGTTTAACAATTTAAAAACATTAAGATTTTTGCCCCGAGGGTGTATGTCGGTCCTGGACCAGAGGTCCTTGCAACCTTTTTTTGGCCCACGTTTCCCAACTTCAGACCACACCACCCCCATCTCCTCTAATGACCAGAATCGTTCCCAATCAGGTGAGCTCCGGGCAGGCCTGCGCCTCCCCAGGCCTCCTTTTGCGGGGTGCTTATGAGCCCATCCCGTAAAATGCTCATCAATGCTGCCGACCCGGAAGAATTCCGGGTGGCCATCCTGGAGGAGGGTTTGCTCACGGAGTTCGCCCTGGAAGCCGCCAGCCGCGAGCAGACCAAGGGGAACATCTACAAGGGTGTGGTGGCCAATGTGGAGCCCAGCCTTCAGGCGGCTTTCCTCAGCTACGGGGGAAACCGCCACGGCTTTCTGCCTCTTTCCGAAGTCCACCCTGACTACTACCAGGAGAAGGTCAAGGATCGCTCCAAGGTCCGCATCCAGCAGGCCTTGAAGAAGGGCCAGGAGCTCATCGTCCAGGTCATCAAGGAGGAGAGCGCCACTAAGGGGGCTTATCTCAGCACCTATGTCTCGCTCCCCGGTCGCTACCTGGTGCTGCTGGTCAAACAGAGCCACCTGGGTATTTCCCGGAAGATCGAAAAAGAAGAAGAGCGGCAGCGCTTGAAGGATCTGGCCCAGAAGCTAGGGGTGCCCCCGGATATGGGGGTCATCGTCCGCACCGTGGGGGAGGAGGGCAAACAGCGGATCCTGTCCAAAGACCTGAACTTGCTCCTGAAGCTGTGGAAGGATATCCAGAAGCTCGCCGAGAAAAAGGCCCCGTGTCTGCTTTACAAGGACCTGGACGTGATTACCCGGACGGTCAGGGACTACTTCTCTCCCGACGTCAAGGCCATCCTGGTGGACGACCAGGAGGTGCACCAGCAGCTCAAGGGTTTCCTGCGAATGGTATCCCCCCACCAGGTGCGGGCCCTCAGGCTTTACCAGGACAAGCTGCCGTTGTTTGTGCGTTACCAGATCGAAGAACAGATCGAACGCCTCTATGCCGAGCGGGTGCCCTTGAAGTCCGGCGGAGGTCTGGTCATCAACCCCACCGAGGCCCTGGTGGCCATTGACGTCAACTCCGGTCGCTGCCTCAGTCAGGGCAATTTGGAGGAGACGGCTTTTAAGACCAATCTTGAGGCTGCGGAGGAAATTTCCCGGCAACTCCGTCTCCGGGACCTGGGTGGCCTGGTGGTCATTGACTTCATTGACATGAAGGACAAAAAGCACGTCAAGGGGGTGGAGCAGGCCCTGAAAAAGGCCCTGAAAAACGACAAAGCCCGGGTCACCGTGGGGCACATCAGTAAATTTGGTCTTCTGGAGCTTTCCCGGCAGCGCTTGCGCCCGGCGGCCGAAACCACCACCTACATTCCCTGCACCGCCTGCCAGGGAAGGGGCCGGGTGAAATCGGTGACCACCCTGGGCCTGAGCTTGCTGCGGCAGATGTCCTTGCAGTTGGGTCAGGCACCTCTCCGGGAGGTTCGGGCCCTGTTGCCTCCTGAGGTGGCCAATTTCCTTCTCAACCAGAAACGAAAAGTGCTCTTGGCTCTCGAAGAGCAGCATAACCTGAAGATTGTTCTCACCGCCCGGCCCGGCTTACCTCTGGAAGATATTCAACTTGAGTATGTCAAGCCCGAGTCTGGGGACCAACAGGGAGGCAAGGGCGAAGCAAAGGAGTCTCGGCGTGCGCAGCAAGTTGATGAAATCAGGCCTGGAAAAGTATCCACACCGCTCTCTTCTTAAGGCCATGGGCCTCACCGACCGGGAGATCGAGCAGCCCTTCATCGGGGTGGCCAATGCCTATAATGAACTTATTCCCGGCCACATCCATCTGGATAAAATCACCCGGGCCGTCAAAGCCGGGGTGCGCCTGGCTGGGGGCACCCCCCTGGAGTTCGGGGTCATCGGCGTGTGCGACGGCCTGGCCATGCATCACCAGGGAATGAAGTATTCCCTGCCCTCCCGGGAGCTCATCTGTGACTCCATCGAAGTTATGGCCATGGCCCACCCTTTTGACGGACTGGTGCTGGTGGCCAACTGTGACAAGATCGTCCCTGGTATGCTCATGGCGGCGCTGCGCCTGAACATCCCGGCCATCCTGATCAGTGGCGGCCCCATGCTGGCCGGCCAGTATCGGGACCGGAAAGTTGACCTGATCACCGTCTTCGAGGGCGTGGGTGCAGTCAAAGCCGGACGGATGAGCGAAACGGAGCTGGCCGAGCTGGCGGATTGCGCCTGTCCCGGTTGTGGCTCCTGCGCCGGCATGTTCACCGCCAACTCCATGAACTGCCTGAGCGAAGCCATCGGCCTGGCCCTTCCCGGGAACGGCACCATCCCCGCGGTGCACGCCGCCCGCTTCCGCCTGGCCAAGGAAGCAGGCTTTAAAATCATGGAACTGGTGCAAAAAGAGCTTCTCCCCAGGCAGATCGCCACGCTGGAAGCCTTTCAAAACGCCATGGCAGTGGACATGGCCCTGGGCTGCTCCACCAATACCGTGCTCCACGTGCCGGCCATCGCCCGGGAAGCGGGAATCGACCTGAACCTGGACCAGTTCAACGAAATCTCCGAACGCACGCCCCACCTTTGCCACCTCAGCCCTGGCGGGCCCCACCACCTGGAAGACCTGGACCGGGCCGGAGGGGTGCCGGCGGTGATGAAGGTGCTCCTGGAAGCCGGGCTGGTTTCCGGGGAGCCCCTCACCAGCACCGGCCACCGGGTGGCCGAGAATTTGGCTGGGGCCCGGGTGTTGGATGACACGGTCATCCGCCCGGTGGACCGTCCTTACCGCCCGGAGGGCGGCATCGCCATCCTCCATGGCAACCTGGCCCCGGAAGGCGCCGTGGTCAAACAGTCAGGCGTGGCCCCGGAAATGTTGGTGAACGAGGGCACTGCCAGAGTATTTGAATCAGAAGAAGACGCCACTGAAGCCATCCTGGGCGGCCGGATCAAATCCGGTGATATTATCGTGGTGCGCTACGAGGGGCCCAAAGCCGGCCCCGGCATGCGGGAAATGCTCACCCCCACCTCGTCCATTGCCGGCATGGGTCTGGACAAGGAGGTGGCCCTGCTGACCGACGGCCGCTTCAGCGGCGGCACCCGGGGCGCGGCCATCGGCCATATCTCACCTGAGGCCGCGGATGGCGGTCCCATCGCCTTCATTCAGGAGGGGGACCGCATCAGAATTGATATACCCCAAAAGACCCTGACGTTGTTGGTGGATGAGGCCGAGTTGGCCACCAGAAAAAAATCCTGGCGTCCGCCGGAGCCCAAGATCAAGCACGGTTACGCCGCCCGCTACAGCCGTATGGTCAGTTCCGGGAGTACCGGCGCGGTGTGCACCTGAAGGTGTTGATAACCATGTCAGGACCGTGTGGCGATAGACCCTGTTATCAGAGTCTTTTAACAGTAACCCGCGGTGACACTCTGGAGTTTGACAAAATCTGAGGGCAACTGTTGGAAACATTCAATAACTTGAAAAAAGATTCTTGAACAATAAAGGCTGGTTATCCTACTTATTGACATTAGCGACCGAGCTTATAATTTTCATTAGAATCTATTACTTTACTTAATGGAGAATTAACCATGCGCCTGAAAATGGAACGGGAAAGCCTGCTCAAAGCCGTGGGCAGGACTCTGGGAGTAGTGGACCGGCGGGGTACGATGCCCATTCTCAGCCATTTCCTCCTGGAAGCCAAAGATGACCAGGTAGCCATGGCGGCCACAGATTTGGAGGTGAGTTTTCGGGGATTTTTTCCTGCCGAGGTCATAGAACCCGGAGCCCTGACGCTCCCGGCCCACTATGTCCACAACCTTATCAAGGAACTCCCCGGCGATTCCCTGGACCTGACGGGCACCGAGAACTCCAACGTCAAAATACAGGTGGGAGAGTCCCTCTACCAGCTCTTGGGCTTGCCGGCGGACCAGTTTCCTCCGGTGCCCGAGATCGCCGACCTCACCCTGGTGGAGGTGGAGAGCCCGCAGCTCAAGGACATGATTGAAAAGACCATCTTTTCCGTGTCCGGGGACGATCTCCAGTACCACCTCTCCGGGATCTTCTGGGAGCGCCATCAGGAACCGGAAGGCTACCAGTTGCGCCTGGTCTCCACCGACGGCCATCGTCTCACTCTTATCCAGCGGCCCCTGCCGGCTAGCGAGCAGTTCGCCATCGACGAAGGCATTCTCATCCCCCGGAAAGGGGTGGCGGAAATTTCCCGGCTGCTGGCCGAGGAAGAGAAAGTGGGGTTGGGCCTGACCAAGAAAAGTCTGGCCTTGCAGGCCGACAACAAGTACCTTTTTATCCGACTCCTGGAGAAAAAATTCCCCGACTACCGGCGCATCATCCCGGAGAGTTTCACTTTTCGTTTCACCCTGTCCCGGCAGGCCCTCTATGACACCATCCGGCGCATTTCGCTCTTGTCCACGGAACGCTTCCGGGGAGTGGTGCTGGCCCTGGGCCCGGAGACCCTCGAGGCCACTTTTCACAACCCGGAGGTGGGGGAAGGCCGGGAGGTTCTCCCCCTCACCATGGAACAGGGCGACCCCGGGGAGCTTCCCATCCAGATCGGCTTTAATGCCCGCTATTTTCTAGAACCCCTGAGCGCCATGAGCGGCGACACGGTGCTCCTGGAAATGAACGACAAGGAGCGGCCCTGCCGCCTGGTGCAGCAGGACGACCCCAACTACTTCGCCATTATCATGCCCATGAGTTTGTGAGAAAAATACATGAAAACCAAGAAAACTACCGTGGATTGTCGGCAAACAGACTTTGGTCAGCGGGACATTTCCGGATAAAAGGAGAGACGCTTTGGCAGAAGCCAATATGATTCCGGGAAATGAGGTGCAGGACTACGGCGCCGAACAGATCCAGGTGTTAAAAGACCTGGAAGGGGTGCGCGAACGCCCGGCCATGTACATCGGCACCACCGGGCCCGACGGCCTGCACCACCTGGTCTACGAGGTGGTGGACAATGCCATCGACGAGGCCATGGCGGGGTATTGCTCCGAAATCACCGTGAAGATCCACCCCGACCAGAGCGTCACCGTGGATGACAACGGCCGGGGCATCCCCGTGGACCAACACCCCACCGAGAATCTCCCCGCGGTGGAAGTGGTCATGACCCGTCTCCACGCCGGCGGCAAGTTCGACTCCGGGGCCTACAAGGTCTCCGGCGGCCTGCATGGGGTGGGCGTCTCGGTGGTCAACGGCCTGTCCGACTATCTCGAGGTGGAAATCCGCCGGGACGGCCGGGTCTACCTGCAGCGGTATGAGCGGGGGAAAACCGTCACCCCGCTCACCGTCACCGGAGAAACCAGACGCCGGGGCACCAAGGTGACCTTTCTCCCGGATTCTCTCATTTTTGATTATATCGATTTCAACTACGACGTCCTGGCCCAACGCCTGCGGGAACTGTCCTTTCTCAACGGCGGCGTGCGTATCCGGCTGAAAGATGAGCGCACCGGGGAGAAAGACGAGTTCTGTTATGAAGGCGGGATTGTCTCGTATGTCAAGTACCTGAACCGTGCCAAGACCCCCATCCACCCGGAACCCGTTTATTTGTCAGGAGACAAAAACGGCACCCACGTGGAAATCGCCTGCCAGTATAATGACTCCTATACCGAGCAGATCTATTCTTACGCCAACAATATCGACACCAAAGAAGGGGGCTCCCACCTCTCCGGCTTCAAGGCTGCACTCACCCGGGCCATCAACCAGTATTTGTCCACCAGTGACCTGGCCAAGAATTTCAAAGGCCACCTCCAGGGGGAGGACGTGCGGGAGGGGCTCACTGCCGTGGTGAGCGTCAAACTGCCCCATCCCCAGTTCGAGGGTCAGACCAAGACCAAGCTGGGCAACAGCGAAATCAAGGGTCTGGTGGAAAACCTGGTGTATGAGCACCTCCTCACGTACCTGGGGGAGAACCCCCAGATCGCCCGGCCCATTTTGGGCAAGCTCCTGGATGCGGCCCGGGCCCGGGAGGCGGCCCGGCGGGCCCGGGATCTGGTGCGCAAGAAAGGGGCCCTGGGCGACATGACCCTGCCGGGGAAATTGGCCGACTGCCAGGAGCGGGACCCGGCGAAACGGGAGATCTACCTGGTGGAGGGCGACTCCGCCGGCGGCTCCGCTAAACAAGCCCGGGACCGGCGCTTCCAGGCCATTTTGCCCCTGAAAGGCAAAATTATCAACGTGGAGAAGGCCCGCTTTGAGAAGATGCTGGAGAACTCGGAAATCCGCACCCTCATCTCTTCTCTGGGCACGGATCTCTCCCAGGAGCAACCGAATTCGGAAGACCTGCGCTATCATCGGGTCATCATCATGACGGACGCCGACGTGGACGGCTCCCACATCCGCACCCTGCTCCTCACCTTCTTTTACCGGCAAATGCCCCACCTCATCCGGGACGGCCACCTCTATATCGCCCAACCCCCCCTGTACCGTCTCACCCGGGGCAGTAACAAGATTTACCTCAAGGACGACCAGGAATTCAAAAAACACCTGATCCAGCGGGGGGTGGAGAAAAAGCGCCTGAGTTTTTCCTCAGGTCAGATTCTGGAAGATCAGGCCCTCACCGACACCCTCCACCGGATCATCAACTACCAGGATTATCTGGGGCGTTTCGAAAAACGCGGCTTGCCCCGGGAAATCTTGCGAATCATTCTAGATCAGGAACTGGTGGGCCGGGAGGCGCTGCGGGAAGAAGATCGTCTCCTGTCCCTGACCCAGGCCCTGGAGGACACCGGGCACTGGACGGCTCGGCTGGAGCCGGACGAAGAGCACCATGCCTTCACCCTCACCATACAACCCAAGAAAGATGGGGCCAACCCCATTCGCCTGGATTGGGACCTGCTGGGGGGCAGTGACTTTCAGGCCCTGGTGCGGCTGGACCGGGAGCTGGACTATTTCAAAAACCCGCCTCACCTGCTGGAGGGCAAAAAAGGCGCCTGGGAGATTATCTCTCCGGAGGACCTGGTAACCATCGTCTTGGCAGAGGGGCAAAAAGGCCTCACGGTGCAGCGCTTCAAGGGGCTGGGGGAGATGAACCCCGACCAGCTCTGGGAAACCACCATGGACCCGGAGACCCGCACCCTCCTCAAGGTGAACGTCATCGACGCCTCCCAGGCTGACGCCATTTTCACCATCCTCATGGGCGACAAGGTGGAGCCCCGCCGGGAATTTATCCAGAACAACGTCCTTGAATTGAACGAGTTGGATATTTAATATTAAAGAGTGGGGGCCAGAGCTGGCCCTGTTAGCCAGGGTCCTCTGAAGAATTAGTGCCCCCTTCCCCACCAACCCAAGCTTACTGAGGAGGAACCATCATGGCAAAGCGCAAAGCGGTTTACAAAATTTTCGTGACCCGGCGGGAAATGATTGGCGTAGGTGATCAGCCGGACCACACCCTGATGCTCACGGAACTGGAAGGCGAGCCCCTCGAGCTGAAGGTGGGGGTTGCAGGGGAGTTTATCTCCCGGCGGAGCGTGGGCTTCCATGACCGCATCAAAGGTTCCGGCAAGATGGAAGGGTATGCCATCAGCACTTTCCAACACGGCCAGGTATACAGCCGCTACGAAGGCCAGCGGGATGGGGCTACCAAGATCACCAGCGGCACCTGGAAAGTGACCCAGGGCACGGGGAAACTCGCCGGTCTCACCGGTCAGGGCACCTTCACTGTGAAACCCACGGAGAAGTCCCGGGAGTTCATCCTGGATATGGAAGGGGACTACGAGTTGGGCACCTAATTGAGGATGTGGCGGTAAAAGGCCTGGTCTTCCCAGGACTGCCCCGAGTCGGCACGACCTTTGTCCGGCAGTTTTTCTCTAACCTGTTGCAAAACCTCTTTTTCTGTCATCCTGAACGAAGTGAAGGAGCTCAACTTATTGAAAATACGAGATTCTTCGCTTCGCACAGAATGACCTTTTAGGAGGACTTGAGGATTTGCAATAGCTTGTAGGGAGAGGGGGTAGAGGCTCCAGGCCCCCTCTCCCCAAGAAAAGGTGCCACAATCTCAAGACGCTCACCGAGGAGGGGCTGTCATGCACCGCAGAGCCAGTTTCAAGATTTACGTGACCCGCCGAGAAATGCTCTATGTCGGCGACCAGCCCGAGCACACTCTGATGCTCACCGAAATGGAGGGTGAGGCCGTGGATTACACCCCGGGAGTAGCCGGGGAGTTCGTCTCCCGGCGCAGCGTGGGGTTCCATGACCGCACCAGAGGGGAAGGCCCCATGCAGGGTTATGCCGTGACTCATTATGAACTGGGTACGGTCTTCTCCCGCTTTGAAGGAGTGCGCAAGAAGGATGTCACCACGGGTACCTGGAAGGTTTACAAGGGCATCGGCAAGCTGCAAAATCTCCAGGGAAGCGGCACCTTCGAGGTGAAGTCCACGGGGAAGCCCAATGAATTCATTCTGGACATGCAAGGGGAATATGTGCTGTAGCACCTTGAACCCGGCGCGGGGGGAGAGCTCTCCCCCCTCCTTCCCCAGAAAGCCCTGCAAAAACCAACACCAAGAAGCGGAAGGAATGAAAGGGTTCCCCTGGGGCTAACACTTCTTCTTTCCCGTCGTCTAATCAAGAGAGTCCATCATGGAATGTGGTCGTTGCGGAGTCACCCTTGAGGCAGGAGAAAGCCGAGAGCACGCCGGTCAGGAACTCTGTGAGGATTGCTACCTCGAGGCCTTGAGTCCACTCCAGGCCTGTGATCCCTGGGCCGTGCACTTGGCCAAGAGCGACAAGGGCAGAAGCGGTCTACAGCTCACCTCGGTCCAGCAGAAGCTTTACAACCTGGTGCAGGAACGGGGGATGATGCCGTTCCCGGAGGCGGCCCGCCTCTTAGGCCTGACAGAGGAGGAACTGCGCCGGGAGTTTGCCACCCTCCGCCACCTGGAACTCCTCCGGTCCCACCAGCACCACCAGCAGGTCCTCATCGCCCTGTTTTGAGCAGTTTGCCCACCGACCTGGACTATGCCCTCCTCCAGCGCATCGACCGGGGAGAGCCTGCGGCCCTGGAGGAGCTCATGCGCCGCCACGAGCGGCGTCTCTATCAGTTGGCCTACCGGCTGCTGAAGGACCCCCTGGAAGCGGAAGACGCCCTCCAGGAGGCCTTCCTCAAGGCCTATGAGCATGCCGGTCGCTTCCAGCCCTTCAGCACGGTGAAGGCCTGGCTGAACCGCATCACCGCCAACCACTGCCTGAACCGACTCCGGGAGCGAGTGCCCCAGGATTCCCTGGATGACGAGGACAGGGCCCCACGCCTGGCCTCAAAAGAGGCCAGCCCCCTCGAGGCTCTGGAAGGGTCTGACCTGGCCCGCCGCTTGGAGAGTCTGTTGGCGGCCTTGCCGGAAAACCAGCGCCGGGCCCTGGTGCTGAAACGCTTCGGTGACCTTTCTTACCAGGAGATCGCCGAGGTCATGGGGACCACTGCCAGCGCCGTGGACGGTCTCATCAAGCGGGCCCGGCAGTTTTTACGGAAAGCGCTGGCTGAATATCTTGAATAAGAGCGCCCTGCTTTTCCCGCGGTTATTTCTTCTTCCCGGTCAGTTCCTCCACTTCCTTCTCCCCATGGGCCAGTTCCTTGCCGTATTCGGGGTCCAGACGGAGGAGCAGGGCCTGAAATTCCCCGGCGTGGGTTTTTTCTTCCTTGGCCACGTCCAGGAGAACAGCCTTAATTTTCTCGTTGTCGGTCATGCTGGCCAACTGTTCATAGAGGTTCACCGCATCCAGTTCAGCAATGATGCCGGCCCGCAGAATTTGCTTGTCGATGTCCTCTTTTTTTATTTTGTCGAGTTTGACGGGAGTCTTAGACAGCATCTTAACTTCTGTTGGCTTTTTTCCACCCTGATACTGGGCGTATCCCAGGTCGGCCCAGGCGAGGGTGGCAGCCAGAAAAAGGGCGGTCAGGGCCATAAGCCCCAGGCGTTTTTTCATGGATAACTCCTTAGGTGATTTTCAGGGCACCATGAGGACACCGTCAAATGGAGTCGATGAGCAAGGTGCCCTGCTTTTTCCAATCCTATGGTTTGCCGATGAGTTCCTCTACTTCCTCCTCCCCATGGGCCAATTCCTCTTTCTGCTCGGGGTCCAGGCGGAGGAGCATGGCCTGAAATTCCCCGGCGTGGGTTTTTTCTTCTTTGGCCACGTCCAGAAGGATGGCCTTGAGGTTGGCATTGCCGGTCATGTGGGCCAACTGCTCGTACAGGTTCACTGCGTCCAGCTCGGCGATGATGGCGGCGCGCAGAATTTCTTTGTCCAGGTCGGCTGTGCTTACCTTGTTGAGATCGATGGGAATGCGGGACAACATGAGATTTTCTCCTTAGCTTTTGATCATCATACCCGGTATTGCAAGGGGCAAAATCCAGGATTAAAGAGGGATGGACGGGGGGGCGCAGACCTCAAAGGGGAGGCCCACCCTTCTCGAAATTTATCATTAAATTCTTGTCAAAGGTAAGGATATAATCGGTTAATATTTTATAAGTTAATCTTTCTGGAGGCGAAAGGAAGTGCTCAAAATATTTCCCGCCGGCAGGAATCCTGAGAATCGCATCTTTGCGCGCCGGAAAATGGCCATTTTCTGGTTATTTCTCCTAAAGGGAACACGCGATGAAGTGTAACGAGGTGCAGGAACATTTGTCGGCTTGGCTGGACGGTGAAGTGCCGGAGGAGCTGCGTCCGGCTTTGGCGGCGCATCTCGACGAGTGTCCGGACTGTCAGGCGGAGTTCGCAGTCCTGGAGCGCCTGGAGGCTGCCTTGGCCGAACTCGAGGCCCCGGCGCCGGAGGGCCTGGCGGCTGCCGTGCGGCGGCGGCTCCCCCGCCCCGCCTCGCCCTGGCGACAGTCTCTGGCCTTGGCCGCCTGCCTGGTCCTGGGGATTTTTCTCGGGGGCTCGCTCACCGGGACCCTGTATCCGGAAATGAAATCTGCGAATGGCAACGGCTATGGCAACGAGGTGGCCAGTCTGGAAATCTTCCAGGATTACCCCCAGGGTTCCCTGGGCGGGGCCTTCTCCGACCAGGCGGAGGAGGATAACAGCGCATGAAGCGGGACTGGCTCCTGTACCTGGTGATCTTCTCTCTGGCCCTGAACGTGGGGACCATCGGCACCTTTGCCTACCTGCGCTGGCAAGACCAAGAGATGGCGCCCCCCCCGCCGAAGGCGGCGCCCTTGCCGTTCCGCAAACTGATGCGGGAACTACAGCTCGACCGCCAGCAGCGCCAGGCCTTCAGACACCTGGCCCCGGAGCACCACCGCAAGGTCCGGGCGTTGCAGCAGGAACTGGCGCAGCAACGCAGGGAACTGTTCGCCCTGCTCAAACAGGAAAGCCTGCCTGAGTGGCCGCCGGTGCAGTCCAAGGTCCGGGATATCGGCGGCCTCCAGATCCGGCTGCAAGAGGAGAAAGTGCATCACCTCCTGGAAGTTCAAAAAAATCTCAATCCTGAGCAGCGGCAGGTGCTTTTAACCAACCTGGAAAAGCACTTGTCTCATTTCTGGGGCCGGCGCGGCAGGCACCGGGGGCCGATGAAACACAGGTGGGGTCCCGGCCACCCACCTGGCCCACCTGAACCACCCGCCTCGCCAGGGCCTCCCGGGCCCCAATAGAACGCTTATCAGAACGCACGGTCAATTTACCCCATCAAGGAGTTACCCATGCAAAAACGTAGTTGGCTTCTGATCATTATGGCCTTTTTCCTGACCGCCACCCTCACCTGGGCCGACCTGGGTTATGCTCAGGCCCAGGGGGGACCAGGCCGGAAAGGCGCCACCCAGGGCGCCGGGTCCGGGCGAGGTGCCGGCAACCCAAACTGTCCCTACTACTCCGGCTCTCAGACCTGTCCCCGGGAGGGGGTCTGTAACAACCAGACTCGGGCCAGGAACCGTTCTCGCCGGGGCGCTACCCAGGCTCCGGCCAACCCCAACCCCCAAAGCCAAAACCCAACCCCCCAAAGCGGCAAGTAACCCTCCAGCCCCGCCCCCGCCTGGACCCCCCGGGCGGGGGCTTTTTATTCATTTCTCTCTGGCATCCCCCGAAAAGACAGCGTACTCTGAGAAAAAACCTATATAATTTTCAAGAACTGCTTGGTAACCGGAGAAGTCAAAACTGCCACCGACTGGCGTTTTTCAACACCCCAAGAAAAAAAGAACGAGGCCCAACCATGATCACCAGAGATCACCGCATGGAAACCATGTCTTTTGCTGACGTCCTGCGTGAAATGGACATCGAATTTCTGGTCTCCGGGGAATATGGCATCCTGGTGGAGGAGGCCGCCAAGTTCCTGGATCATCCGCATTTCCTGTTTCTGGATGTGCGGACCCATGAAGAACATAACCATTTGGCCTTTCCCTTTGCCTTACATATTCCGGTTAATGAACTACCCGACCGGCTGGCTGAAGTGCCCCGGGACAAGTTCATCATTACCTTTTGCTTAACAGGTTTTCGGGCCGCCATGGCCTATGCGTTCTTGAGGACGCAGGGCTTTGACGAAATTAAGGCCCTCAAGGGGCGGTTAGATAATCTGGCCGGCGCCATGACCCCCGGACGCTTTTACCAACTGGCGGTTTAAATCCGGGAAGTTGGTTTTTCCGGAGAAACGTGAAATTGTTGCTCAACACGTTTCCTCGGCGTGTTCTCTGAGAGTTTTTGATTTTCACTGACCATTTTGCTGGTATGTTGGGGTAAACACCATGGCTGAACTTGAGGACAGATTATCTAGGCAGATTCAGTCTCTGTGCGAGCGCGGCGATAAGTTCGCGAACCAGGGCGACTACGCCTCGGCCCTGGAACACTATTGGCAGGCCTGGGGTCTTCTTCCTGAGCCCAAGACGGAGTGGCACGCCGCCACCTGGATACTGGCGGCCATCGGCGACGCCAACTTCCTGGGCGGCGACTACCAGGCCGGCAAAGACAACCTGAGCACCGTCATGCACTGCCCGGATGCCATTGACAATCCCTTCTTGCACCTGCGACTCGGGCAATGTCACTATGAACTTGGCCAGGAAGAGCAGGCCGCGGAGGAATTAACCAGAGCTTACGCCCTGGAAGGGGCAGAGCTCTTTGCCACCGAAGACCCGAAATATCTGAAACTCATCAAAGCCAAACTTAAACCACTACCAGGCGGCTGGCCTGACGAAAAGCCCGCTAAGAAGCCGTGGTGGAAAGTGTGGTGAAAACACCACGATAAGAACCTGAAAAGCTATGGCAAAACCTCAAGCTTTCCTAAGAGGTCATTCTGAGCGAAGCGAAGAATCTCGTATTTTCAATAGGTTGAGATCCTTCACTGCGTTCAGGATGACAGAAAAAACGGCTTTGCAATAGGTTCCAGTGTTAACGATCTTGGCTGGCAAGCCTGGTTCAGGCGGCAAGTCCAGATAACCTTGAACAAAAAAAGCGAAAAGTTAAGCAAATCCTGAAAAAAGGGGCTTCACGCCCCACCTACCCCTTCGGTTTATTCTTCAGCAATGGCATCAATTTTCCTGCCGAACTTGATTCGCCTGCCGGTCGCAGTATAATAACCGTGAAGCCTGCCGCCTTCAGGTTCCCTGAAGTGCACTTTTACCAAATTCCGGAGGCCATGGCCCATGTCAACCTCAGCCGACCTGACCCGGATGGAACAGCTTGCCGCCCTCATTCGCCATTACATCCTCACCGCCACCACCACCGCCGGCTCCGGCCATCCCTCCTCTTCGTTATCGGCCGTGGAGCTCATGACCGCCCTTTTTTTCGGGGGCATCTTTCGCTACGACCCTGACCAACCCCAGCATCCCAATAACGACCGCCTGATTTTCTCCAAAGGGCATGCCTCCCCCTTGCTGTATGCCCTGTGGGTGGCCGCCGGGAAGCTGCCGGGTGAAGAGATGGCCGCCAGTTATCGCAAGTTCGGGACCACCTTAGAAGGGCACCCTGCCGTGACCTTCCCTTACGTGGAGGCAGCCACCGGCTCCCTGGGCCAGGGCCTCTCCGTGGGGGTGGGCATGGCCTTGAACGCCAAGTATCTGGACAAACTGCCTTATCGCACCTACGTTCTCCAGGGGGACAGTGAAATGGCCGAGGGTTCGGTGTGGGAGGCGCTGGAGATTGCCACCCACTACCGCCTGGACAATCTGGTGGGCATTGTGGACATCAACCGCCTGGGCCAGCGGGGTGAGACCCTTTTGGGCCATGAGGTCTCTCTCTATGCTGCGCGGGCCTCGGCTTTCGGCTGGGAGACCATCTCCGTGGACGGGCACTCCCTCGAGGAAATTCTGGCGGCCTACCACCGGGCCCTGGCAGTCACGGGGCGGCCGGTGATGATCCTGGCCAAGACCATCAAAGGCAAGGGCGTCTCCTTCATAGAAGATAAAAACGGCTGGCATGGCAAGGCCCTGAACCAGGAAGAGTGTGACCGGGCCCTGGCGGAGTTGGGGGAGGTGGACCTCACGGTCCGGGGGGAACTGGCCCGGCCCCAGGACCAGACCCCCAAAGCCCCTCGTGCCGTGCCGCTGGCCGAGTTCGACTACCCCAAAGGCACCCCGGTGGCCACCCGCAAGGCCTACGGGAACGCCCTGGCTCGCCTCGGCCCCGCCAACCAAAAGATTGTCAGCCTGGACGGAGAAGTCAGCAACTCCACCATGGCGGAGATTTTCGCCAAGGTCTGCCCGGACCGGTTTTTCGAGATGTTCATCGCCGAGCAGAACATGGCCGGGGTGGGCTTGGGGTTGGCGGTGCGGGGAAAAATCCCCTTTGTTTCATCCTTTGCGGCGTTTCTGACCCGGGCCTTCGATCAGATCCGCATGAGTCAGTATTCCGACCCCAACCTCAAGTTCGTGGGCTCCCATGCCGGGGTGTCCATCGGCTGGGACGGTCCCTCCCAAATGGGCCTGGAGGATCTGGCCATGTTCCGCACCCTGGTAAATGGCGCCGTGCTCTACCCCGCGGATGCCGTGTCCACCGAGCGCCTGGTGGAGGAGATGGTGAAGCGCCACGGCATCATGTATCTTCGCACCACCCGGGAAGCCACCCCCATTCTCTATGGCCCGGAAGATGAATTTCAACTAGGCGGGTGTAAGGTTTTGAGGTCAAGCGGCCAAGACCGGGCTACGGTGGTGAGCGCCGGCATCACCCTGTATGAGGCTTTAGCGGCCTGGGAGGCCTTGCAAAAAATGGGGATTTTCGTCCGGATCATTGATCTGTATAGCATCAAACCCATCGCGGCCGCCACCCTCGCCGACGCCGCCCGGCAGACCGGGGCGGTTATTACCGTGGAGGACCATTATCCCGAGGGAGGCCTGGGAGAGGCGGTGATGAGTGCTCTGGCCACAGTACCCGTGCCCGTTTATTGTCTGGCGGTGACCAAAAAGCCCAAAAGTGGCGCCCCGGAGGAGCTCCTGGACTACGAGGACATTTCCCGGGGAGCCATTGTCCGCAAAGTCAAAGAGGTCCTGGACCGCTAAAGAATGCAGCCCGGAGGGTAGGCTGACGGTCGGCAAACTGGTGGTTGCCGAGGATTTAAGGGAGGCTAATCATGGGCCACGGCATATGTGACCTCGGCTTGGTAGGCCTCGGGGTGATGGGCCGCAACCTGGTCTTGAATTTTACCGACCATGGCTTCAAGGTGGCGGTCTACAACCGCACCCCGGACAAAACCCGTGATATTGTCGCCAGAGAGGGGGCAGGTCGGGACATCTATCCGGCTTACACCCTCCCGGAACTCCTGGACCTTCTCCGATCTCCCCGGGCCCTCCTGGTCATGGTGTCCGCCGGGCCGCCGGTGGATGCAGTAATCGCGGAATTGGCTCCTCTCCTGGATTCGGGGGACCTCGTCATCGATGGTGGCAACTCCCACTTCGCCGACACGGACCGCCGGTCTGAGGCCCTGGCGGAGGCGGGGCTCCTGTTCCTGGGCCTGGGCGTTTCCGGTGGGGAGTTGGGGGCCCGCTATGGCCCCAGCCTCATGCCCGGTGGGGCCCGGGAGGGCTATGCGCGGGTGCAGCCCCTCCTTGCCACGGCGGCAGCCCGGGTGGACGACGAGCCCTGCGTAGCCTATTTGGGGCCGGGTGCTGCCGGCCACTTCGTCAAGATGGTGCACAACGGCATTGAGTATGCCCTGGAGCAGCTCATTGCCGAAGCTTTTGACTTGTTACACCGGGGGTTGGGGCTGAACTTCGAGGAGATGGCCGAGGTTTTCACCGGCTATAATCAGGGGCTGGTGAAATCCTATCTGGTGGAGATCACCTCCCATATTCTGAAACGCCGGGACGATCAAACTAGGCAGCCTCTCGTGGCCCTGATCCAGGATGTGGCCCGCCAGAAGGGCACCGGCATCTGGACCTCCAAGGCGGCCCTGGACCTGGGGATGCCCATTCCCACCATCGACGTGGCGGTGACCCTGCGGCACCTTTCGGCCCTGAAAGAGGAGCGGGAAGCGGCCGCCGGTGTTCTTCCCGGGCCGGGGCCCTTTTTCCCGGGACCGGGGGACCGGCAAGGCTTTATCGGGAAGCTGGAAAACGCCCTGTTTGCCTGTTTTGTGGTGGCCTTTGCCCAGGGCCTGGCCTTGCTGCGGCGGGCCTCCGAGGTCCATCAATACCAGATTGATTTGGCGACTGTGGCTCGTCTCTGGCGAGGGGGCTGCATCATCCGGGCGGCCCTCCTGGAGGACATCCTAACAGCCTACCAGGCCCGGCCGGACCTCCCCAATCTCCTGGTGGACCCGGACCTGGGGGGGAAGGTGGCAGCCCGGCAAGGAGACTGGCGGGAAGTGGTAAAGGCGGCCGCCGACTGGGGCCTGCCGGCCCCTGCCCTCATGGCCTCCCTGGCCTACCTCGACGCCTATCGCAGCCGGCGCCTGCCCGCCAATCTGGTCCAGGCCCAGCGCGACTACTTCGGGGCCCACACCTATGAACGGGTGGACCGCCCCGGCACTTTCCACACCGATTGGCTGATTGGGTGAGGGTAAGATGGACGCAATAGGTCGAATCCAGACTTTTCCTGACCTGGAGGCCCTGAGCGCTGCTGCGGCCAGGATTTTTTTGGAAGAGGCCGCCAGGAGTGTGGCTGCCCGTGGGCGGTTTGCCGTGGCCTTCTCCGGGGGGAGCACACCCCGTCGAACCTACCAACTCTTAGCAACGGAGCGTTTCCGGGACCGGGTCAACTGGCAGCAGGTACATATCTTTTGGGGTGACGAGCGGGGCGTACCGCCGGAGGACCCCCGGAGCAATTATCGCCTGGCCCGGGAGGTTTTGTTAGCCCGCGTTCCCATTCCTCCTGAAAACCTTCACCCCATGGTCGCCTTTCCTTCTGTGGCCATGGGGGCCCAGAAATATGAGGCGGAGCTCAAGGCCTTCTTTGGGCACGCGCGCCCCAGCTTCGATCTGATCTTCTTGGGGATGGGAGCGGATGGGCACATCGCTTCCCTCTTCCCCGGCGCCCCGGTGCTATGGGAGGAACGGCGCTGGGTGGCTGGCGTCTCTGTCCCGGACCAGAAAGTAGCCCGGGTCACCCTTACCTCTTGGGTAATCAACCTGGCGGCCCTGGTAGTTTTTTTGGTTGCTGGCCAAGACAAAGCCGAGGTTTTAAAGAGCGTCCTGGAAGGCCCCCGGGAACCGGTGCGCTTCCCGGCCCAACTCATCCGCCCAGTATCGCAAAGACTCCTGTGGTTGGTGGACCAGGAAGCCGCTTCCTTGCTCTCCACAGAAACTCTCAAAACCCCAGAGGCTTAGCATCTAAACCATGATGTTCATCAAGAACGGGAAGAGGTGACATGTCGAATACCGAGAAAAAAATATCCGCCTCCATCCTCTCCGCCGATTTCGGCCGGCTGGCCGAACAAATCCAAGCAGCAGAAGCGGCCGGGGTGGACTGGATTCACGTGGACGTCATGGATGGCCACTTCGTGCCCAACCTCACCATCGGCCTGCCGGTCCTCAGGGCTGTTCGCAAAATCACCAAACTCCCCCTGGATGTCCACCTGATGATCTCTAACCCCCATCTCTACATCCAAGAATATATTGATGCCGGGGCTGACTGGCTGGGAGTCCAGGTGGAGGCCGCCTGGCACCTGGAGCGCCTGGTGCAGCAGATCAAGGAACTGGGGGCCAAGGCCACGGTGGTCCTGAACCCCGCCACGCCTCTTTCCAGCCTAGAGGTGATTTTGGGTGAGGTGGACATGGTTCTTCTCATGACCGTGAATCCGGGCTATAGCGGTCAGAAGTTCATCCCCGCCACCCTCCCCAAGATCATAAAACTCAGGGAGATGATTGACTATCAGGAGCTTGATGTCCTGCTTCAGGTGGATGGCGGTGTGCACCTGGATACCATCGATGAGTTGGTGGCCGCCGGGGTGGACGTCTTTGTGTCGGGTTCCGGCGTCTTCGACCGCGGGGACATCGCCGGCAACGTTCGCCGACTGCGGGAGCGGCTGAAGTAAAAAATTTTGGGGGAGGGGACCAGGGGTTGTGAATCCCTCCACCATACCCTTTGGAGCCAGTAACCAGTGACCAGTGACCAGTAAAGGAACTGGGAATCGATAACTGGTTACTGGCGACTGCTCACTGGTCACTGAACAATAGGGTAAGGGCCGCGGCCACTAGCCCCCTCCTTCCAGATAATTTACTAAAAATCTATGAGGGTTGCTGCCTGCCATGACCGCATTTGACAAGGATCGGCCATCCACCCCTGGCGCCCTGGTCACCGGTCAGGCCCCGGATTTGGGGCTGTCCCCGGAGGCCTGCCTGTTCGAGGGGCGTCTTGAGCCTTGCTCTGTAGTGATCTTCGGGGCCACCGGCGACCTCACCGCCATCAAGCTCATGCCAGCTCTTTACAACCTCTTCCTGCGGGGGGGCCTCCCTTCCCCCTGTTGCCTGGTGGGCTGCGCCCGCACGCCCCTGAGCCGCCAGGAGTTTCAGGAGCGCATGGCTGACGCGGTGCAAAAAGCAGGCATGGATGTTTCCCGTTGGCAGGACTTCGCCCCGGCCCTGGAGTATCTTCCCCTGGACTACGCTTCTCCCTCTGACTACAATTCCCTGGCCCGTTTCCTCCAAGACCTGGAAAAAAAACAGCAGACTGGGGGGAACCGTCTTTTCTATCTGGCCGTGCCCCCGTCCTTGTATGCTGTGGTCAGCCAGGGGCTGGGGCGGTCGGGGCTCTCGGCCGAAGGGGAGCGCGGTTGGGTGCGCCTGGTGGTGGAGAAGCCCTTCGGTCGGGATCTCACCACTGCCCAGGAGTTGAACCGGGTTATACAGGCCCATTTCCAGGAACGTCAGATCTTCCGCATCGACCACTACATGGCCAAGGAGACGGTGCAAAATATCATCATGTTCCGCTTTGCCAACGCCATCTTCGAGCCTCTCTGGAACCGCAATTTCATCGACTCCGTGGGCATTTTGGCGGCAGAAACCGTCGGGGTGGGGAATCGTGGGGGCTTTTACGAAGAAGCCGGGGTGCTCCGGGACATGTTTCAGAACCACATGATGCACCTGCTGGCCACCACCGCCATGGAGCCACCCTCCCTCTTCGAGGCCGAACGGGTCCGGGACGAACAGCTCAAGGTCTATCGTTCCCTCAAGCCCCTCTCCGCCCCGGAAGCAGAGGAGGACATCATTCTGGGCCAGTATGCCTCGGGAGAGGTGAACGGGCAGGAGGTTCCCGGGTACCGGGAAGAGCCCCAGGTGAGCCCTGAGTCCCTCACCCCCACCTTTGCGGCTATGCGGGTCTTGGTGGACAACTGGCGCTGGCGGGGAGTGCCCTTCTACCTGGTCTCCGGAAAGCGCCTCCCGGCCAAGCTTACCCAAATCGTTATCCAGTTCAAGGAGGTGCCCCACTCCCTTTTCCGGAATGTCCATCTGGGGGAAATCGCCGCCAATCGCATGGTGTTGGGGATTTACCCGGAGGAGAAGATCACCCTGACCTTCGAGACCAAGAACCCCGGAGCCATCGTTTGCCTGCGCCAGGTGACCATGGAGTTTCCCTACTACTCCCATTACGGGGGGCCGGTGATGGAGGCTTATGAAAAGAGTCTCATGGACGTTATCCAGGGCGACCAGATGCTGTTCTGGCGCCAGGACGCGGTGGAGGAGTGCTGGTCCTTCTTCAGCCCCGTCATCGAAGGCTGTGAGCGCTGCCCCGACCCGGCCTCGCGCCTCAACTTTTACCCGGCCGGCACCTGGGGACCGGAAAAAGCCCGGCCCATCCTGGGCAGGCTCGTAGGCTGATGCCTGGTGTGGGGGAGGGGGCCAAGGGTCGCAGACCCTTGGCCCCCTCCCCCACGCCCCCTCCCCCAATCCCGTAAGAAGGTCAGGTCCGGGGCAGTCGGGCCTAAGGGTCCGCCTGACCCGGACCCCAATAAAGGGGGTTGGGAGGGGGGTGTGGGGGGAGGGCGGGGGAGCCACTGCTCCCCCGGCCCTCCTCCCACGTAGGCCTTTTACAGCTTCACCGCCAGGTGGATCATGGCGATGCCGTTGGTCAGGGGGTGGTAGGAGACCTGGGAGAAGCCGATGTTTTTGAGGGTGGCAGCCAATTCCTCTGGCAAGGGAAACTGGCGGATGGAGGTGGTGAGATAGGCATAAGCTTCCCGGGAGCCGGCGATGAGCCGGCCCAACAGCGGCATGACCAGAAAGGAATAGCGGTCGTAGAGCCAGCGCCAGAGGGGATTACTAGGCCGGGAAAATTCCAGGATGAGCAGGCGTCCCCCGGACTTCAGGACCCGGTGCATCTCCTGCAAACCCTTTTCCCTGTGGGCCAGGTTTCGTATCCCGAAGCCCACCAGGACCGCATCCAGGCTCCTATCCGCCAACGCCAGGTGCTCGGCGTCTCCCTCCACCAGCCAGATATGCTCAGCCAGCCCCGCCCGTGACACCTTGAGGCGGCCGGCCAGCATCATGGCCCGGTTGATGTCGTAAAGGATGACACCTCCCGTGGGCCCCACTTCCTGGGCCGCTAGAAGAGCCAGGTCGCCGGTGCCGCCGCAAACGTCCCCGACCTGCTCCCCGGGCTTGAGGCCCAGCAGGTCCACGGCCCGCCGCTTCCACAGGTGGTGCAGGCCGAAGCTCAAGACCGTGTTCATCAGGTCGTAGCGCCGGGCCACCGCGTCGAAGTGGCGTTTTACCTCAATAGTTTTCTCTTCTGGTGGCATTTCCGTAGGTTCCGGCCTCGAAGTCCTCATCCGGCCCCTGTGATTATATCACCATCACACCTGGGGAGGGCTCCTCCGGGTGATTTCTCTTCAGGGTTGTAACGTAACCGAAGGTGGGGGGCAGGCCCATTGACATAAGATTTTTCCGACTTATAAGAGGGGAACAGGAGCAACAACATGCATGAGGCTCGAAAAATCCGCAAAGTCTGGAAAAGTAAGCCTACCATTGAAGGCGCCGGCGTCCACCTCAAACGGGTTTTTGGGTTCAGCCAAGTGCCGATGTTTGACCCTTTTCTGTTGCTCGACGATTTCCGCTCCGACAATCCAGCTCACTATATCAAGGGTTTCCCCTGGCACCCGCATCGGGGCATCGAGACGATCACCTATGTTCTCCGGGGAGAAGTTGAACACGGCGACAGTATGGGAAACAAGGGCGTGATATCCTCTGGGGACGTCCAATGGATGACCGCCGGCAGTGGGATTATCCACCAGGAAATGCCCCATGGGGACACCGATGGCCTGATGTTCGGCTTTCAGCTGTGGGCCAACCTCCCAAAATCCCACAAAATGATGGAACCGCGCTACCGGGACGTGAAAAGCGAAGAAATCCCCGCAGTGGTGATGGAAAACGGCGCCAAAATCAACCTCATCTGCGGCAGGCTTGGGGACCGGCAAGGACCGGTGGAAGACATCGTTATTGATCCGGAATACCTTGATATTACCGTTCCTGCCAAGTCGGAATTCCGCCATCCCACCAAGCGCGGCCACACCGTGTTCGCCTATGTCATCGGGGGAAAAGGCTACTTCTGCCAGGAGAAAAACCCCTTTTCCTATGAAATCGAAGGGGTCAACTATTTTGATATGGACCGCGAGCCATTTATCGGGAACGAAACCATCGTCCTCTTCGAGGACGGCGATCAGGTCGTGGTTTCCACGGAGGGCGAGTCAGTGAGGTTCCTGCTTGTTTCCGGGCGCCCCATCGGGGAGCCGGTCGCCTGGCATGGCCCCATTGTGATGAACACGGAGGAGGAACTGGAAACCGCTTTTGAAGAGTACCGGCAGGGCACGTTCATCAAACATAAATAACTCGGGGAAATCTGGGGGCCAAAAGTCTCGATACTTAGGGCTGCAAAGGAGGACCGATGAAAATCCTGGTGGTTTATTATTCTCTGTACGGGCATGTCCGGCAACTGGCCCTGGCGGTGGCGGAGGGGGTCGCGTCCGTGCCAGGAGTTGAGCTCGTCCTGCGGCGGGTTCAGGAGTTTGCCGACATCGAGCGGGAGGTCATACCCAACAGCAAACACGCCCTGGAGGTCTGGGAACAGCATAAACATGTTCCCGTGTGCACCCTGGACGATCTAAAAGCCGCGGACGGCATTCTTTTCGGCACCCCCACCCGCTTCGGCAACATGACGGCCCAGATGAAGCGGTTGTTTGACTCGGCCGCCCCCCTCTGGCTTGAAGGGGCCCTGGAGGGCAAGCCCGCGGGAGTATTTGTTTCCACCGCCACCACCCACGGTGGCCAGGAGACCACCCCCTTGACCATGATGGTCCCCCTGCTGCATCTGGGCATGCTGATCGTGGGGGTGCCCTATTCCACACCGGGCATGCTGCATACTGAGGGTCGGGGTGGCTCTCCATACGCCTCTTCCACCGTGGCCGGCCCCCGCAATGACCTGAAGCCCACCACGGAAGACCTGGACATTGCCCGGGCTTTAGGGAAACGGGTGGCTGAAATTGCCCAAAAGCTAAGGGGGTAGAATTTCTTTTCACCATACTCCCCGGAACATGAACACCATATTGTCTTGAGGGCCGTATGAAAATGGAAAAAACCTGGGTTTCATTCCCCCTCCCCTGGTGGGAGGGGTTAGGGGAGGGGGCTTAGGGAATTAACCTACTGGAACCCCGTTTCTTATTTCCAGCCCCGCCTTGGCCCTCCCCCATCGAGGAGTAGGAATTTCTGCCAATTTACTTGTTTTAGAAGGCATTGCAAAACCAAGGTTTTTGTCATCCTGAACGAAGTGAAGGATCTTAACCTATTGAAAATGCAAGATTCTTCGCTTCGCTCAGAATGACATTCTATAAGAAATTGAAGTTTTGCAATGGCTTCTAGGAATTTTCCAGAATTCTCGAATTATTTTACTTGACCCATTATTAGAATCATTTTAAAATAATAATTATTCTAATAAAGCCATGCTTGATCGAGAAAAAGTCATCAGCGAGTTTCAAGGGGCAGGATTCCGCCTGACTCCCCAGCGCCGGGCCATCCTGGACTATCTGGCCTTAACTGACGTCCACCCCAGCGCACAGCAGATTTTCCAGGAAGTCCAAAAAACCCACCCGGATATTAGTTTGGCCACTATCTATAATACTCTGGGGGTGCTCGTGCGTCTGGGCTTTCTGAAAATGCTGGAAATCGAACCGGATAACCGCTATGAGACCAATCTGGGTCAGCACATCAACTTGATCTGCGATATCTGCGGGAAAATCCAGGACCTGGAAGGCGACCTTCCCATCAGCCCGGAAGAGGTTATGCACCGCTCCGGTTTTCAGGTTCTGGACAGCCGCATGGAATATCACGGCGTCTGCCCCGAATGCCGCGTCCGGCAAAGGGCAGTCCCCCCAGGAACTCCCGGTGGCGAGGCCGAAGCCACCTAACCAGGAGGTGTCCACTAGGGAAGAGAAAAAGGAGCCAAATGGGCACTGAATCACAATAGGCAGAGCACCACGGTGGATAAAATCAGACAGTGATAGGAGGAAACTTTATGAATGACAAGAACAAGCGCCTGGTAATGGGATCCACAGCCCGCGGTGGCAGGTCGATCCGGGACTGGTGGCCGAACCAGTTGAACCTCAAGATGCTTCATCAGAACTCTCACCTGGTCAATCCGATGGGCGAGAAGTTCAACTACGCCGAGGAATTCAAGAAACTCGACCTCAAGGCCCTGAAGAAGGACCTCTATGCGCTGATGACCGATTCGCAGGACTGGTGGCCGGCCGATTACGGTCACTACGGGGGGCTCTTCATCCGGATGGCGTGGCACAGTGCCGGCACCTACCGCATGGGCGACGGCCGCGGGGGCGCGGGGTCCGGCTCCCAACGCTTGGCGCCCCTCAACAGCTGGCCGGACAACGTGAACCTCGACAAGGCGCGCCGTCTGCTCTGGCCCATCAAGCAGAAATACGGCAGCAAGATCTCCTGGGCCGATCTCATGATCCTCGCCGGCAACTGCGCCATCGAGTCGATGGGGTTACAGACCTTCGGCTTCGGCGGCGGGCGCGAGGACGTCTGGGAGCCGGAAGAGGACATTTATTGGGGCTCTGAGGCCGAGTGGCTTGGCGACAAGCGCTACTCCGGCGACCGGAAACTCGAAAATCCTCTCGCTGCTGTTCAGATGGGTCTGATTTACGTGAATCCGGAAGGACCGAACGGCAACCCGGATCCGGTCGCCTCCGGCCGTGACGTTCGAGTGACCTTCGGGCGCATGGCGATGAACGACGAAGAGACCGTTGCGCTCGTCGCTGGCGGGCACACTTTCGGCAAGTGTCATGGCGCCGGCCCTGCGTCCCATGTGGGGCCTGAGCCCGAAGCCGCCCCCATCGAGGAACAGGGACTCGGCTGGAAGAGCAGCTTCGGCAGCGGCAAAGGCGGCGATACGATCGGCAGCGGCATCGAGGGCGCCTGGAAGCCGAACCCGACCACATGGGACATGGGCTATCTGAACGTGCTGTTCAAATACGAGTGGGAGCTGGTCAAGAGCCCGGCCGGTGCGCATCAGTGGCTGGCCAAGGACGTGGACGAAGAGGACATGGTGGTTGACGCCCACGACCCGTCGAAGAAGCACCGGCCGATGATGACCACGGCGGACCTCTCCCTGCGCTACGACCCGATCTACGAGCCCATCGCGCGGCGCTACCAGCAGAACCCCGAGGAATTCGCGGACGCCTTCGCCCGGGCCTGGTTCAAGCTGACCCACCGCGACATGGGCCCCCGCTCGCGCTATCTCGGTCCGGAGGTCCCGGCAGAGGAACTGATCTGGCAAGACCCGATGCCCGCAGTCGATCATGAGTTGATCGACGCGCAGGACATCGCCGACCTCAAGGGCAAGATCCTTGCCTCGGGTCTGTCTGTCTCCCAACTGGTCTCGACCGCCTGGGCGTCGGCATCCACGTTCCGCGGCTCCGACAAGCGCGGCGGTGCAAACGGGGCGCGCCTTCGTCTGGCGCCGCAAAAGGATTGGCAAGTCAACCAGCCGGCCCAACTGAAGACGGTGCTGCAGACCCTTGAGGGCATCCAAAAGGAGTTCAACAGCGCGCCAGTCCGGCGGGAAGAAGGTGTCGCTTGCTGACCTGATCGTTCTGGGCGGTTGCGCCGGCGTCGAGCAAGCGGCGAAGAATGCCGGTCACGAGGTGACCGTTCCCTTCACGCCGGGACGCACGGATGCGTCGCAGGAGCAAACCGACGTGGCGTCATTCGCCGTACTCGAACCGGCTGCAGACGGGTTCCGTAACTACCTCAAAACCAAATACGCCGTATCGGCAGAGGAACTGCTGGTTGATCGGGCGCAACTGCTGACGCTGACCGCTCCTGAGATGACGGTTCTCGTTGGCGGCATGCGCGTCTTGAATGCCAACTTCGGACAGTCCCAGCACGGCGTCTTCACCAAGCGGCCAGAGACGCTCACCAATGACTTCTTCGTGAATCTGCTCGACATGAGAACGACGTGGAAGGCAACCTCGGAAGACGAAGACGTGTTCGAGGGTCATGATCGCGCCACGGGCGAACTCAAGTGGACCGGCACCCGTGTCGACCTCATCTTCGGTTCGAACTCCCAACTCCGGGCCGTGGCGGAAGTCTACGGATGTGAGGACTCCCAGGAGAAGTTCCTGCACGACTTTGTCGCGGCGTGGAACAAGGTAATGAACCTTGACCGCTTCGACCTCGCCTGATCGTAGCATAAACGTCTTTGAGGGCTTCAAAGGCGTATGCTGAACTGCAAATCGGCTGATCAGAAAGCGATAACCGCCAGGCTGGGTTTGGCTTAAAATTAAAGTAATAATGTTAACGCCCGGAGTCTAAAACTCCGGGCCAGGGGAGGGAGGGGCAGATAGTCTCCTGCTTCTCCCTTCAGGTAACCAGAATTGGCAGACATATTCCCGAGAGGGAAGGAGGGCTGGCCATGAAACTGAGTCGAAACCTTTTTTGGATTCTGTTAGGCGGACTCTTGAGCGTTGGCCTCATTTTGGGCACCGTGGTTTCCCATGCAGCCAAAGAAAAAGCCAAAGAAAAGGGTGCGTCCAAGGAGGAGCAGAAAGTAACCAGCTATGCTCCCGTGGTCATTAAAGAGAAGTTTGCCACGATTTTTGAACGCATGAAAGCAGAGAAACCCAAAGTCATGGCTCGCCAGAAGGCTCTTTTGGAGGAGCGCTATGATTTAGGTAACCGGGCCGCCAAAGGTGTTACCATGACCCGGGGCAAGCCGGTCCAGGAAGGAGTCCGGGCCAAGCTTCCCAAGGGCGTGACCTGGGAGAAACTGGGCGCCATGAGCCCGGAGGAGATCAAGGAAAAGGGGTGGTGGCCCAAAGGATTTTTGCCTTTGCCCCATCCCAATCACCCAGAAGGAGGTATGGTCTTCCCCAAATTCCATATTGAAGAAATCAACCAGCAAGAAGCTCGGGACCTGACCCGCTTTGATTTGGATTACGATCTTCCGGATCTCTTTCTGCCGGAATTTCCCCCGGCTATCTTTCTCACCACCCGCCCTGACCTGGGAGATGTCTCTCAAGGCAAGCTGGTAACCATCATGAATCATTTTGACCTCTTTAACGGCATTTTGAATCCCAAGCAATTGGAAGGCCTGCGCCTCCTGGTCACCCCTTTCCCGCAACAACAGTTTAATCAGACGGACGACCGCCGTTCCGAAAAGCCCAGCCGGGGGGTAACCTGCTTTGATTGCCATGTTAACGGCCATACCAATGCTGCCACCCATCTGGTGGGGGATATCAGACCTCAGGAGTTCCGACACCGCATCGATACGCCAAGCTTGCGAGGGGTGAATATCCAACGCCTTTTCGGTTCACAGCGGGCCTTAAAGACCATCGAGGACTTTACTGAATTCGAGCAGCGAGCCGCCTATTTCGATGGTGACCCGGTGATCGCCACGAAGAAAGGGGTTAACATCCTGGAGCGCGGGAGCCAGGTGCATTTTATGGCTGAATTTCAGGCGTTGCTGGATTTTCCGCCGGCTCCCAAGTTAAATATCTACGGCATGTTAGACCCCAAAAAAGCCAGCAAAGAAGAGCTCCGGGGCCAGGAGGTGTTCTTTGGCAAGGCCAAGTGTGCCGAGTGTCATAAACCGCCCTATTACACGGACAATATGATGCACAATCTGCGCACCGAGCGGTTCTTTAAACCCCAGATGGTCAATGGCCGCATGGCCTCCATGGACGGTCCCATCAAAACCTTTCCCTTGCGGGGCATCAAGGATTCACCTCCGTACCTGCACGACGGCCGCTTGCTGACCCTCGAGGACACGGTGGAGTTCTTCAACCTGGTCCAGGAGCTGAATTTGAGCGACCAGGAGAAAAAAGACCTGGTAGTCTTTATGCGAGCCCTCTAAAACAGAGGAGTCAATGGAAAAGGAGAAGGCGATGGAAGAGAAAAAAGTTATGGTCTGTACGTGTGACAAGTGCGGCAATGAGGCCGAGATGACCATCAAGTGTGAAGAAGTGGTGGTGCAGGAAAAGTCTCCCGAGCCTGCCCCTCCGCCCCAACCCCAACAGGTCAAACGCAGCCTCGTTTGCACGAGTTGCGGCAATGAAGCCGATATGATCGTAGATCTATAAGATTCAAAGATCATGAAAAGCAAAGGAGTGTCAAAGAGAGACGCTCCTTTGCCTTTTATGGGACGGCTGAAAAACCCACGCCTGTTCTTCTTCTAAATCCAACCCAAAACCTGTCCCAGGTTCTCCGAACTTAACCCCCCGGGGAAAAATTCCCTCCAGGGGTAGCTAACCAGAGAAAATTTGATACATTTGGTAAATGATATTGAGAACATCAAAGTTTGCCCTACCGGCCATGGTCCTGGTCCTGGCCGTGCTGCTGTGGTCCTGGCCCGCCGCGGCGCAACCGACTGCGGACCCCTCTGAGATCATGGCCACGGTCCAGGAAAAGTACGACCAGGCCGGGAGCTTCAAGACCTGGTTCCGCCAGGAAACCCGCCAGCAAGGGGCGGCCCAGGGGGATAACGCGTCAGGGGTCTTGTATTTTCAAAGGCCCAGCCGCATGCGCTGGCAATACCAAAGCCCGGCGGACCAGAAAAAAGAGGTGATTTCGGACGGACAACAGGTGTGGATCTATATCCCCGATGACGCCCTGGTCCTGGTCTATCCCCTGAACCAGGTAATGCGCTCTGATCTGGTGCTGCGCTTCTTTTCCGGCATCGGCGAGGTGCGCCAGGATTTTCAACTCTCCTGGCAGCGCCCCCCTGAGCCCGGGGGCAAATATGTCATCAAGCTGATACCCCGCCAGCCCCAGGCGGAACTGCAACGCCTCATCCTGACCATCGACCCCCATACCTCTATAGTGGAACGCCTGGAGTTTAGTAACGCCTTGGGGGAGACGACCCGCTTCGCCTTTTCCGGGACCAAACTGGGGGTCAAGCAACCCCAACGTTTTTTCACCTTCACCCCACCGCCGGGGGTGCAAATAGTCAGGGAAGCTCCCGAGTCCCGGTAACTTTTCAGGGAAATGTATTCTATGCAATCCCTCATGGGACTGAGGCTCACCCCGAAATTATGAAAATGTAGCGCCGCCGCCCCCGGCGGCGTGAACCTGGGACACCAGGCGATCTTGCCAAGGCTTCACCGGAATTTTTCGGAATAGTATTATAAAGTATAGACTTTGCAGACTATGACCTACACTTCCCAACAACAAGAGGTGCGAGAGTGGTTGTCCCGGCGGGACGCCATCCTGCTGGCTCACAACTACCAGCCCGGTGAAATCCAGGACATCGCTGACTTTACCGGCGATTCTTTAGCTTTATCCATCACGGCCTCCCAGACCCCGGCTAAAATCATTGTCTTCGCCGGGGTGCATTTCATGGCCGAAACCGCGGCCATCCTCTGCCCGGACAAGACTGTGCTCCTGCCCCGCCTGGACGTGGGCTGCTACATGGCGGACACCGTCACCGCCGACAGCCTCAAGGCCCGCAAAGCCGAGCTCCCGGGGGTGCCGGTGGTCACTTACGTCAACTCCACCGGGGCGGTGAAGGCGGAAAGTGACATTTGCTGCACGTCGGCCAACGCGGTCAAGGTGGTCAATTCCCTGCCCGCTCCCCGGGTGCTGATGGTGCCGGACAAAAACCTGGCCCTCTACACTGCCCGGCATACGGACAAGGAGGTGCTCACCTGGGCGGGCTGCTGCAATATCCACGACGCGCTCACGGCCCAGGAGGTCCTCGACGCCAAGGCCGCCCATCCCCAGGCGGTATTTATAGCCCACCCGGAGTGCCGCCCCGAAGTCCTGGACCTGGCGGACGCGGTCCGCAGCACCACCGGCATGCTGGAATTCGCCCGGCAGGCCGAGGCCCGGGAGTTCATCATCGGCACCGAAATGGGCATCCTGCACACCTTACACAAGGAAAACCCCGGCAAAGCCTTCTTGTCGCCCTCCCCTAACCTCATCTGCCCCGACATGAAGCGCATCACCCTGGACGACCTTATCAGTGCGCTCAAGGAAAACCGCCACCACATCACCATTCCCGAGGATATGCGACGGCGGGCCCTGCTGGCGGTGGAGCGCATGCTGGCCGTGCCCCGGGACTAACAACCTGCTGCGTAAATTCACCTCATTTTCTCTTCTCAGGGTAATTCTTTCTGGCCAATAAGCCGATATAACAATTGGCCTGCTTTTTGCTTCTACTCCCAGGTAAGATTGTTAAGGCAAAGACTTTTTCAGACCCTTTTGCCAGATTGGTGCAGCTCATGGAACCCGACAAGGCTTTATTCGACATCAGGCGCTCTCTTCACGAACTGGCCCAACCTCTGGCCGCGGTTACCGGGATTGTGGATCTGATGCTCCTGGAACAGGTAGGAGACTCCCCCCTCTACGAGGACATCCAATTGATCAATGAAAGGCTGGAAAAGGTCCTGGAAATTGTGGCCCACATCCAGTCCGTAACCCGGGCTGCCACCTGAGGGCCACTGCATTTGAGAAGAGAGTTTATTACGGGCTTGGGTTTTAAGCATGGTGTTTCCTTTCTCCTTTCCTCCATGGCCAGGGGCGGCTCCAGGGTCGCCCCTGTGTAACTCCGGTCTATGGGAGGAGTTTGATAACCATAGTTTAATTTTTTCATGATGCACCACCCCATGAACCAACCCGGTTTGCGATTCCATCTTGACGCCTCTCCCTAAAACGCCATATCATAATTAAGCTGCGATGTTGGTCCGCCGGGAAAAGCCAGGGTTTCCTCGGTAATGCTGTCTGCCTCGTTTCCTCTACTGGGGAAATTTTTGCCGCCTCAAGAGAAGCGGGTTCCAGAGTGCGACCACCCTCGGGCACGGCAACGACCTAAAACCTATTGCAAAACCGATTCTTTTGTCATCCTGAACGAAGTGAAGGATCCAAACCCATTGAAAAGGCAAGATTCTTCGCTTCGCTCAGAGTGACATTTGGGGAGAATTTGAGGTTTGGCAACAGCTTCTAGTGTTGTGTTTCAGAAATACCTTGAAAAAGTATTTGATGTCGGGAGGGGATATTTTCCTCCCCCTTGATGGGGGAGGGTTTGGGTGGGGGTGAATAAAATATTAGCAATTTACATGGGTTAGACAAAAGAAATTCTCCCTCCCAATGGAGGAAGGGAAGTAATCGACTTTGAACATTTTTACAAGTATGTCTGTAACAAAACACTGGCCACAGCAAGATGTATCCACGTTGTTCCCCTGATGGTTGATGATAATGGCCCAGACTGACGCCCCCCCGGAGGTTCTGGCCCGGGTACAGGAACTCCGGGACCAGATCCATTACCATAATTACCGCTACCACGTCCTGGATGACCCGGTGATTTCCGACCGGGAGTTCGACCGCCTCATGCAGGAACTCCTGAACCTGGAGGCCGACTATCCTGGGCTGGTCACTCCCGACTCTCCCACCCAACGGGTGGGGGCCGCGCCCCTGGACAAATTCGAAACGGTGCCCCACCGGGTCCCCATGCTCTCTCTGGAAAATGCCTTCAGCGAGGCTGAAGCCCGGGAGTTCGAGGACCGCCTCAAGCGTTTCTTACGCACCACCGGAGGACTTCGACTATGTGGTGGAGCCCAAGATGGACGGGGTGGCGGTGGAACTGGTCTATGAAAAAGGCCACCTCCGCGTGGGTTCCACCCGGGGCGACGGCTACCGGGGAGAAAATGTCACCCAGAATCTGAGGACCATCCACTCTATTCCCTTGACGCTTTTGTCTGGAGACCTGCCGCCTCCCGAACTCCTGGAGGTGCGGGGCGAAGTCTATATGGACCTGGGGGAATTCAAAAAACTCAACGAAGAGCGCCTGGCCAGGGGGGAGCCGCCCTTCGCCAATCCGAGAAACGCCGCGGCCGGGTCCCTGCGCCAGCTTGACCCCGGTATCACCGCGGGCCGCCCCTTAAAAATTTTCTGCTATGGCATCGGCCAAGTGGAGGGCCGCTCTTTTCAGCGTCACTGGGAGGTTCTCACGGCCCTGAAAGCTTGGGGCGTGCGGATCAACCCCCAGATCGAGCGCTGTCGGGGCATCGAGGCGGCCATCCAGTACCACCAGCGCCTGGAACACCAACGCCACGGCCTATCCTACGAAATCGACGGGGTGGTCATCAAGGTGGACGACCTCGCCCTGCCAGGAGCGCCTGGGCGCCAAGGCCCGGAGCCCCCGCTGGGCCCTGGCTTACAAGTTCGCGGCCACCCAGGCCACCACCAGGGTTAAAGACATCGTGGTCAACGTGGGGCGCACCGGCGCCATCACTCCCATGGCTGTCATGGAGCCGGTGGAGGTGGGCGGGGTCACGGTGAGCCGGGCCACCTTACACAACGAGGACGAAGTGGCCCGCAAAGACGTGCGGGTGGGCGACACGGTCCTCATCCAGCGGGCCGGTGACGTCATCCCGGAAGTGGTCAAGGTCATCCCGGAAGACCGCCCCCCCGACGCCCAGCCTTTCGAGATGCCCAGCACGCTGCCCGGTGTGCGACACTCCCTTGGTGCGGCCGGCGGGAGAGGCAGTGACCCGCTGCCCCAACCCGGACTGCCGGGGGGCGTTGCGCCGGGGCATCCTGCATTTCGCCAGCAAGGCCGCCATGAACATCGACGGGCTGGGGGAGAAAATCATCGACCAGCTTATGGACCAAGGCCTGGTGACAGAGCTGGCCGATCTCTACCGCCTCACCGAGGCCGAACTGGTGCCCCTGGAACGCTTTGCGGAAAAATCCGCCGGCAACCTGGTGGCCGCGCTTGAGGAGAGCAAATCAGTCTCCCTGGCCCGCTTCATCTATGCCCTGGGTATCCGCTATGTGGGTGAGGCCACGGCCCGGCTTTTGGCCCAGCATTTTTATGATCTGGAACATCTCAGTGCGGCCAGTGAAGAAGACCTTCTCCAGGTGGAGGGCGTGGGGCCGCAGGTGGCCGGAAGCATTCGGGAGTATTTTCAGAATCCCCGAAACCTGGAGATACTAGCTCAACTGAAGGCCCTCGGGGTGAAGCCCCTCCCCCCCGAGCCGCTGCCCCAAACCGGCCTGGCTGGCAAGACTTTTGTCTTCACCGGGGGCCTGACCCGGTTTTCCCGGGAGGAGGCCAAGGCCCAGGTGACGGCCCGGGGGGGCAGGGTCAGCTCCTCGGTCTCAGCCAAAACCGACTACGTGGTGGTGGGGGCCGACCCGGGAAGCAAATACGCCAAGGCCCGGGACCTGGACGTCACCATCCTGGACGAAGGGGCTTTTGAGGAACTGTTAAAACAGAGTTGAGGGGATGGCCGAAAGAGAAGGGCTCCCCCGCCCGGTCCTAAAAATTTCATACTCACCCCCCTTTGACCGGGAGCACAGGCATCTTGCCTGTGCTGCACAGGCTGGAACCTGTGATCCCGAATTACGGTTGGTAGCACGGGCATCCTGCCCGTGCCTGGACGGGCTGGAAGCCCGTCCTACCAGGTATATGTAAGGGATTGGGGGAGGGGGTAAGGGTCCGCGACCCCTGGCCCCCTCCCCCACAATCAACACCTCCATCACAAGGAGCGATCCATGGCAAACTTGGCGCGGGCCCAGGTGCTCATCAGTGGCCGGGTGCAAGGGGTGTTTTACCGGGCCTACACCCGGGATCAGGCCGTGGCCCGGGGCCTCACGGGCTGGGTGCGCAATCTCCCGGACGGCCGGGTGGTTGCGGTCTTCGAAGGGGACAGGGAAAAAATCGAGAGCATGCTGGCCTGGTGTCGGGAAGGACCCCCCTACGCGGCAGTGGATGAGGTCCTAACCGACTGGCAGCCCTACCAGGGAGAATTCCAGGAGTTCCGCATTACGTATTGACACCGACACGTTCACAGGGAGAGTGGGTCATGGCAGCAGAAGACAAGACCGGGATGCCCCCGGAACAAGTATGGCGCCCCTCGGCCCGGGCTTTTTTAGTTTACTATGTCGCAATGGCGATCTGTTTTGCAGGTCCTTATACTCGGCCGGACTTACTGCCTCCCTGGTTAGGGTTCCTCTTGGGCCTGGTGGTGTTGGCGGCGCTGGCGCTCCGAAAATTTGGCCAGGAGTACCGGGCTACTCCCTGGGGGCTCAAACGGGTGGGGTTTTGGCCGGCCGTGGAAGAGGAGATTCCCTGGCCAGCCGTGGGGGAGATCAAGGTGGAGCGAGGCCTCACCCAAACGCTCCTCAATGCCGGTAATGTCGTTATCCAGGATAAGAATGGCGTTCCTCGCCTGGGCTGGGAACGCCTGGCCGACCCCAAAGGCGTCAAAGCTGCCCTCGAGGCTAGACGGGCAGCCTTTTTGGAGGGGTCAGGGGAGGAAAGTGGAGTAACTTAACCTTCCTGGGCCTTCTCCGATGGGGCTTCGTGCTTGCGCTGTTTGACTCCAAAGGCATTGGCCAGCCAGCCAGATAGAAAGCCCAGGATGAAAAAGCCAAAAATAATGACGGGCTGGGGAAACGGCATAATTTGAAACCCCAGGATATGAATGGGTGGATCCGGATATTGCCAATTCTGCACCGTGAAAATCGCCAGCACGGCGCCGATAACCGCCAGAAACAAGGCCTTGAACTTATTCATAATCCCCTCGAGTTATTAGTCTTTGAGGTACCGTTTGACGGCACTTTTCAAGTCTTCCAGGTCAGAGGATTTGACCAGATAATCGTCTGACGCCCAGGTGGCGAAATCCTGCTTGTATTCACCATAAGCGGTGCTCAAGAGCACCGGCAGGCCCGGCTTTCTTTCCTTGATTTGCCGTAAGGCCTCGATACCGTCCATCTCCGGCATCTTGATGTCCAGGATCACCAGGTCCAGGGGTACGGTCTCCACGATCTCCAGGGCTTCCCGGCCGTTGGCGGCCGTGTATACTTCGTAACCCTCTTCTTTCAGTTCTTCGCTGTACAGGAGGCGAATGGCCATTTCGTCGTCCGCCACCAGGATCTTTTTCATCGCCGTCCTCCTGAAGGGGCGTTTAGGGCGCTGGCTAGAGCCGCGCCCTGGTCAGCGTCCTTTACCAGACAATATTTGGCAATGGGTAGGGTGACAATGAAGGTCACGCCGGTGCCCAATTCGTTTTTAACTTCAATATGTCCGTAATGGCGGGTTATGATCCGCTGGGCAATGGACAGTCCCAAGCCCGTGCCAAGGTCCTTGGTGGAGAAAAAGGGGTTAAAAATGTTATGGAGCACATCCAGGGGGATGCCGCCCCCCGTGTCGCTCACTGCGGCCGCGGCATAGATGCCGTCCTCTCTCTCCTGGGTAAAGGTGTGAATGGTAAGGGTGCCACCGCCCTTGTGCATGGCCTGACGGGCGTTCTGAAAAAGGTTGTAAAACACCTGCTTGATCTGGCGGTCGTCGCAGTGGATCCGGGGAACTGGTTCCAGGTCTTTCACCACTTTGATGTTGCTGTCCTCCAAGTCCCGCTGGACGAGAGGCAAGGTGTCCTCGATGAGCTGGTCCAGGTTGTGGTCCCCAAAGTAGCTCAAATTTTCTCCAGTAAAATCTAAGATCTCCCGGAGAAGCTTTTCCAGCCGGGAAACTTCCTCCTGGATGACCTCCACATAGCCCCGCAAGGGTGAATTTTTCTCCACCAATTTGCCGATACGGCGGGCGAAGCCCCCGATGGACACCAAGGGGTTCCTGATCTCGTGGGCCATGCCGGAGGCCAGGCTGGACAGGGCGGCCAACCGGTCGGATTCCAGCATGCGCTCCCGAATCAGCATGAGCTCGCGGTTGTTGGCTTCGATGGTGGAGTAGAGGTGGGCGTTCTCGAGCATCAGGGCCGCCTGGGTAGCCAACATTTGCAGGGCGTGGAGGGGTTCCGGCTCCAGGGGGCGCCCCGAAGCCTGGTTGTCCACCACAATGACCCCGGTGGCCCGGTCTTTTACCACCAGAGGGACCACGAAATACTCCTGGGCATCGTAATTTTTTTGCCAGGAATCGGCAATGCTCATCTGGGGCTGGGAGGGATGCTGATGGACAGGGCGCATCCGCAGCACCGCCTGGGCCATGGCACCCAGTCCCGGGCTGATGGGGATCTGCCAGTCGGCCACCGGTATCTCCACCGCCAGGGGCATAAATAACACCTTGGCCAAAGGCAATTCCGGGGCCTCAGCGGGCTGTTGGGCCCCCTTGCGTCCCTGGATGGTCTGGGAGGCTTCTTCCACCTGGAGTATCAGGACCCGGTCGAACCCCAGACCGGTTGGCTGGATGAGGCCCTGGAGGATGATTTCCAGCAACCGCTCTTCCTGGACGGTGGTGAGCATGGCCTGGGAGACCTCCTGCAGCGCCGTGAGGTTCCGCACCATGCGCTCATTGCGCTCCGCCAGGGTTTCCACCTGCTGGTAGGTGAGGGCATTCTCCAGGGCGTTGACGATGAGCCCGGCCATGGTGAAGATCAGTTGTCGGTTCTCTGGGTCGAAAGGCTGGTGGTTCCCTCCGGGAACAATTTTATCGAAAACACACAAGGTGCCCTGGAGCTGTCCTTTAAAGGTGAGGGGCACGGCCAGATGATAATGGACCGTACCTTGGGCATCGCTGGTCTGCCCCTGAAGATAGGGCATTTCCGTCATGGACCCGGCGGCTGCAAAGGACTCCGGGATGGGAGGACAGATCTTGGCGACAGGCACCTGCCCGTAGTGAGAGGAGACCCGGGTCTCTCCGGTCTGACGGTCGATGATCTGAAGGGCAGCCCCCCGGGCATTAATGACTTTGGCGGTGGTGGAAACCACGCGCTCTAAAAGGTCGTCCAGTTCTACTGTGGCCGAGAGAGCCTTGCCTACTTCGAAAAGAACCGAAAGCTCCGCGATGCGTTTCTTGGCCTCCTCCTGGACCAAGCCCTGGCGCAAGGCGCCGGCCAGCATGAGGCTGGTGAGATGCACCGCCTGGCGCTCCAGCGGGGCGAAGGAGCGCTCGCTTTTGTCGATAAGGAGCAACACCCCATAGAGGAAGTTGTCGTCCGCCACGGGGAAGGCCGCCAGGGTTTTGAACTTGGGCTGAAGCTTTTCGAGGGGGGCGTCGTGGGCGGGCACCCCTTCCTGGTCCCGATGGACCACCTGTGGCTTGCGGGTTTTAGCCGCTTCTCCCACCACCCCCTGCCCGGTTTGGTACTTCAGGTCGAGTTGAGGCGGCAGGGGGCCCCGGCTGCTGAGCTGTAGGCTTAAGGTTTCCTTATTCCTGTCCAAGCCGAAATAGAGAGCCAGATCAACCTTGAGGAAGCGGGCCAGGAGATGCACCATGTTCCCCAGGCGCTCCTCGAAGCTCACCGTCGAGGTGAGGACCTCCACCATTTGAGACAGGAAGGCGGTACGGTCTGAAGCCATTTGGCATCAGCCTCCCAGTGTTTGCCGGCGCTTCTCCCGAGCCCGCTCGTACAGAGCCACATAACCGGGAGCCACCCGGTCCCAGGAAAAGTCCAAGGCCATATTCTGACGCATGAGGGCCTGCCAGGCCGTTTGGTCCTGGTAAAGGGCCAGGGCCTCTTGCACGGCTTTCAGGAAGGCCTCCGGGGTGCAGTCGGTGAACTTGAACCCATTGCCGGCGCCGGTGGCGGCATCATACTGCTTAACGGTCTCGTCCAACCCCCCGGTGGCCCGGACCACCGGCACGGTACCGTAGCGCAGACAGTAAAGCTGGTCCAAACCGCAAGGTTCATAGCGTGAAGGCATGAGATAAATATCCGCCCCGGCAATGATCTGGTGGGCCAGCTCCTCCGTAAAGCCGATGGAGAGACCGATACTCTGAGGATAGCGCAAGCTAAGTTCCTGGAGGAGGTATTGGTGCCGCTCCTCCCCGGTGCCCTGAAGGACAAAGCCTACCTTCAGGGCCATCAGGTCATCCATGATACCTTCTACCAGGTCGATGCCTTTGCGTTCATAGAGGCGAGTGGTCATGCCAATCAGGGGTCGCTCCGGAGACAGGTCCAACCCGAAGTGCTTCAGCAATGCTTCCTTGCAGGCCTGCTTCCCTTCCAGGTTGTTCGAATTATAAGTGCTGGCCAGTAAGTTGTCCCGGGAGGGATCCCAACGCTGGTAGTCCACTCCCTCCACCACGCCGAAAAGATCCCGGGCCCGTTCCCGCAAGACGCCTTCGAGTCCAAAACCATGCTCAGGGGACAGGATCTCTTCCCGGTAGCGGTTGCTCACGGTGTTGATGAGGTCAGCAAAAACGAGCCCGCCCTTCATCAGGTTGATCTTTCCGTAAAATTCCAAAGCCTTGGGTGAGAGGAGCTCCCAGCCCAGCCCGGTGAGGGGGAAGTCATAGGATGAAAAAAGTCCCTGATAGCCCACGTTGTGCACCGTGTAGAGCACTGGCAGCTTATACAGCCGGGGCCGCTCCCGAAAGAGGGTGCGCAGGTACACGGGTACCAGCCCGGTCTGCCACTCCTGGCAGTGACAGACGTCCAGGTCCAGTTGGAGCGCCTCGATCATCTCCACGACGGCCCGGCTGAAGAAGATGAACCGCTCGGCATTGTCTTCGAAATCTCCGTAGGCTGTTCCGTAAAGGCCTTCCCGGTTAAAAAGGGCGTCCTGGCCGATGAAGTAAAAAGTAAGGCCGGGGGCTATTTCCGTTTGGAAAATTTCCGCCTCGAGGTTCTTGAAGGATAGGGGTATGGAAAGCGTTTGGCCCGTCGAGACGTAGGTGCGCCCCTCTTCCTGGACCTGGCGATACAGGGGCATGACCACCATCACCTGGTGACCCAACCGCGTCAGGGCACAGGCCAGAGCAGACACCACTTCCGCCAAGGCACCGGTCCGGGCGAAGGGATTGGCTTCCGGGGTGGCGATCAGAATGCGCATGTCGTCCCTCACTCAGATATCACAACTCCACGTCCCGCAGATACTGGGCCGCATCCTCCGGAGGTGTAGGGTTGATGAAGAAGCCGGAGCCCCATTCAAAACCGGCCATCAGGGTGAGCTTGGGCATGATTTCGAAATGCCAGTGGTAATGAGGCAGCTCTGGCTCCCGGATGGGGGCGATGTGAAGGATGAAGTTATAGGGGGCTTTCCCCAGGGATTTCTCCAGGCGCTGCAGGGTTTCCGAGAAAATCTCCGCCAACAGCCGATAGGACTCTTCCGGCAGATGGACATAGGAGGAGTAGTGTTTCTTGGGCAGGATCCAGACTTCGAAGGGGGAGCGGGGTGCAAACGGGCAGATGGCCACAAAATCCTGGTTCTCCAGGACCACTCGCACCTTAAGCTGAAGCTCCTGCCGGATCATGTCACAAAAAACGCAGCGTTCCTTCCAGTTATAGTAGAATTTGCTGCCGGTAAGCTCCTCCATTACCAGTTCCGGCACGATAGGGAGCCCGATGAGCTGGCTGTGGCTGTGTTCCAGAGAGGCCCCGGCGACCCTCCCCATGTTCTTGAAAATGAGGACATACTTGAAGCGGCGGTCCTCGGTCAGGCTCTTGATGCGCTCCCGGTAAGCGGTGAGCACCTCCACGAAACCGTCAATGGAGATATTGGTCAGGGTGGTCTGGTGGTCGGGGTTCTCGATGATAACTTCGTGGGTGCCGATGCCCGCCATCTTGTCGAACATGCCCTCGCCCTGGCGGTCCGCGTCCCCTTGGGTGATCAGGGCCGGAAACTTGTTGTGCACTACCCTGAGACTCCAGCCCGGGGTGTTGGGTTCGGTGCCCGGCTCCCGGTAAGCAAAAATTTCTGGCGGGGTGGTATGTTCGTTGCCGGGGCAGAAGGGACAGAACCCACCCTTGATCACTTCTTCTTCAATAACAAAATCGTGAGGCCGTTTGCCCCGCTCGGTAGCGATAATTACCCAGCGGCCGATGATGGGGTCTTTACGTAGCTCCGGCATCCAGGTCTCCTTGGTAGTTTGCTATGTGCCGGTAAGGGGTTGGTCTCGCTGCCTGGAAGTCGGCGGGGACCGCCTAACTCCACCCAGTATACTTATTTAGGGAAATTATACCAGGATTTTTCCGGGGTTGGGATGCAAAGCAGTTACCTCCGGAAGAGGTAGAGGATGAGGCTCAAAAGAATGCTGATCAGGATGCAGGTAGCCAAGGGAAAATAAAAGGTGAACCGCTCTCCCCGATAGGTGATATCCCCGGGAAGCTTGCCCAACCAGGGGATCTTGGGCGCCAGGAGCAGGACAACTCCCACCACCGCCAGAATAACCCCGAACACGATCAGCATCTTTCCCAGTCCAGACATGACCTGCCTCTTCGTTGTATTCTTCATTTATTATGTCTGAATTCCCCGCGGTTTTTCAAGGGGCCCGATAGCCTCGGACCCCAGGGTTGTCAGCCTGGGGGTTCTCCGATACTATTAAAAAATGATTATATTCCCTGCCATTGATATCCGGGGCGGTAAATGCGTGCGCCTGGTCCAGGGGCGGGCCGACCAGGAGACGGTGTACGGCGACGACCCTGCGGTCATGGGACAACGGTGGCAGGCTGAGGGCGCTGCCTGGCTGCACGTGGTAGACCTGGACGGGGCCTTCGGCGCCAGGCCCCAGAATCTCGAGGCCATCCGCCAACTACGCCAGGCCGTTACCATCCCCATACAGCTTGGCGGTGGCCTTCGCAGCCTTGACACCATGGCCGCCTATATCGACGCGAGAATAGACCGCCTGATCCTGGGGACCGCCGTCCTGAAGGACCCGGACCTGGTGGCTCGGGCTTGCCAGGCTTATCCCGGCCGCATTGCCCTGGGCCTGGACGCCAAAAATGGCCTCCTGGCCGTGGAAGGCTGGACGGAAACCACCACTCGCACCGCGGCCGAGGTGGCCCGGGAATTGGCTCCCCTAAACCCTGCCGCCATCATTTACACGGATATCAGCCGGGACGGGGTGAAGCGGGGGGTGAACCTGGAAGCCACCCGGGTCCTGGCCCAGGCCACCGAGATTCCCGTCATCGCCTCCGGCGGGGTGAGCTCCCTGGACGACATCAAGGCCCTATTGCCCCTGGAGCCCCTGGGGGTCATCGGGGTTATCACCGGCCGGGCCCTGTACGACGGCAACCTCGACCTCCGGGAAGCCATTCAGGTGGCAGGTGAAAAAGCTTACTAATTCTTGGGGGAGGGGGCCAGGGGTCGCAGACCCCTGCCCCCTCCCTCAAGCTCCCTCCCCCAACCCCTTAAGGGGGAAGAGCAATGGCTGGCAAGTCGGGGCGTTTTGCCCCGCCTTGCCAGCCCCTTCTGTGGGTTGGGAGGGGGGCTTGGGGGGAGGGGAGGGACCTCAGGTCCCTGGCCCTCCCCCCAAAACCCTAAACAGAACTACCGTGACCGATCGCTCTTATCTCAGTCGGGTGCAGCGGCCCAGCCGCTATCTGGGCCGGGAAATCAACGCGGTTTTCAAGGACCCCCGGGCCGTTAGTCTTCGGGTCGTACTGGCCTTCCCCGACCTGTATGAGGTGGGCATGTCCCACCTGGGTTTAGGCATCCTCTATGATATCCTGAACCAGCGGGAAGACCTCTGGGCCGAGCGGGTCTATGCCCCGGCGCCGGACCTGGAGGCGGTACTCCGGAGCCGCGGCCAGCTCCTGGTCAGCTTGGAGTCTGCCACTCCCCTCAAGGACTTTCACCTGGTGGGGGTGAGCCTCCAGTATGAGCTGGGCTACACGAACCTGCTCACCATCCTGGAGTTAGGGGGCATCCCTTTCTTGGCCGAAGAGCGGGGGCCTCTCGACCCCGTGGTGGTGGGGGGCGGCCCCGCAGCCCTGAATCCTGAACCGGTGTCGCCGTTCTTTGACGCCATGGTCCTGGGGGACGGGGAGGAAGCAATCCTGGAGGTGGCGGCCGTGGTCCGGGCCTGGAAGGCCGCCAAGGGCACCAGGCGGGAGCTGTGGCAGGCCCTGGAAGAGGTGGAAGGGGTGTACGTCCCTGCCCTCTTTGCCATGACCTTTAATCCCGAGGGGCGCCTGGTGGAAATCATTCCCCAGGGCCGCCGGGAGCGGGTAAACCGGCGGGTCCTGGCGGATTTGGACAGCGTTACCCTATCTCCCCGAGCCCTGGTGCCTACCTGTCAGATTGTCCACGACCGCCTCAACCTGGAAATCTCCCGGGGTTGCACCCGGGGCTGCCGCTACTGCCAGGCCGGCATCATTTACCGGCCGGTCCGGGAGCGGCGGCCCGAAGCCGCGGTTGCCTGGGTGGAAAAGGCCCTGGCCGCCACCGGTTTCGAGGAAGTCTCCCTCCTCACCCTTAGCGCCGGGGACTACCGGCCCCTGCCCTGGCTGGTCCAGGGTCTCATGGATCGCCTGGAACCCCAACGGGTGGCCCTGTCTTTACCTTCCCTGCGGGCCGATACCCTCACCCCGGAATTGATGTCCCAAATTAAAAGGGTACGGCGCACCGGCCTCACCATCGCGCCGGAAGCCGGGAGCGAGCGCCTGCGGGCCGTGATCAACAAGAACTTGCCCGAAGAGGTCATCATCAGCTCCGCTCGGGAAGCTTTCCGGGCCGGGTGGCGCCTTCTCAAGCTCTACTTCATGATCGGCCTCCCCACCGAAACCCCGGAGGACCTGGAGGCCATCGCCGGACTGGCCCGGCAGATCCTGAAGGCCGGGCCCCAAGGTTTCAGGCCCCGGCTGAACGTCAGCCTCTCTTCTTTCATCCCCAAACCCCATACTCCGTTCCAATGGGAGGGCCAGGCGGACCTGGCAGAGAGCCAAAGGTGTTTACACCAAGTCAAAAACCTCTTGAAGCATCAAGGTGTGCAGCTCAAGTGGAACTCCGCGGCCCAGAGCTGGCTGGAAGGCATTTTCTCCCGGGGGGACCGAAGGTTGGCCCCGGTGCTGTTGGCCGCCTACCGCCGGGGCTGCCGCCTGGACGCCTGGAGCGAGCACCTGCGTCTGGAGCCCTGGCGCCAGGCCTTCCGGGAGGCCGGGGTGGCCCCGGAAGAATACCGCCGCGCCCGGGATACGGAGGAGCTCCTGCCCTGGGACCACCTGGACGCCGGAGTTAGCCGGGACTTCCTCCGGGAAGAACGGCACCGGGCCTACCGCACTCTTGAGACCCCGGATTGCCGCCAGGAGGGCTGCCAGGACTGTGGCCTGTGCGACCAGGACCGGGTGGACCTGCGGCTGGCGGAGACGCCGCTTGCAGCCACGTCCTCTCCTCCTCCCAGGTCTTCATCGGGGGAGCAGGTGCTTTGGCATCGCCTCCTTTGGGCCAAGGTAGAGGAGGCCCGCTGGCTCAGCCATCTGGAAATGGTGAACGCCGTCTACCGCAGCCTGCGACGTTCCGGGCTGCCGTTGGCCTTCAGCGCCGGCCACCATCCTCTCCCCCGGGTGGCCTTTCACGGAGCGTTGCCCGTGGGGGTGGCAAGCCTCTGTGAAACTATGGACGTGGGCTTGGCTGCCGAGGTGGGCGCCAATGATGTGGTCGCCCGCCTCAACCAGGTTTTGCCGCCGGGGCTCAGGATTCTCAGCGCTGTGGGACTCCCCCGGGCCCCCAAACCGCCCCAGGTGGAACAGATGACGTACCAGGTTGAGAGCCCGAGTCCTGTGTTTACCGCGGTTACCGCGGCCGACTTCATGGCTTGCCAGGATTTTCCGGTCGTCCGGCGCCGCCCCAAGGGAGAGCGCACCGTGGACCTCCGCCCTCTGGTGGCAGCCCTCGAAATTCTGGATGCTTGTCACCTGCACCTGCAGCTCCATAAAACTGAAAAGAACAACCTGAAAGTCACCGAAGTCCTGAGCAATATTTTCACTTTAAGCGAGCCCCAGACTCAGGATTTGCGTATTGTGAAAGTGCAGGTTATTTGAGGGGGCGGGAGAACGGTGTTCACCTGCTCTCCCCCAACCATTCTCATATGCCCAGCCAGTTGATTATCAGTGTGGCGCCCTGGGATGTGCGGGCGGCCCTGGTGGAGGATGGCCGCCTGGCGGAAATCTATGTGGCGCGACCCAGTCGACAGGATCCCACCGGCAACATTTATAAAGGCCGGGTGCTCCGGGTGCTCCCCGGGATGGCTGCCGCCTTCCTGGACGTGGGTCTGGAGCGACCCGGTTATCTCTTCGTTCAAGAAGCTGCCCCCTTCCTCAACGATATTCCCGAGTTTTGGCTCAAAGATGAAGAGGGTGACCTTTCGTTCCAGCCGCCGCTCCGGCTGCCCACGCCCCCCATTGCAGACCTGGTTGTCGAGGGCCAGGAACTGCTGGTCCAGGTTGGCCGGCCGCCCCTCGGGTCCAAAGGCGCCCGCCTCACCACCCACATCTCGCTGCCGGGCCGCTATCTGGTGTATCTCCCCACCGCCCCTCACCTGGCGGTTTCCCGTCGCCTGGCCCCCGAAGAGGAGCGGCAGCGGCTCAAGCATCTTCTGGAGGAGCTCAAGCCCCAGGAAGGTGGGCTTATTGCCCGAACCGCCAGCGGGGGGCAGGACCTTGACACCCTGGCCGCGGAAATGGAGGCTCTGGTGGCCTTGTGGAAAAAAATCCGCCAGAAACAGAATGCCGTCGCCGCTCCGGCACTCCTCTACCAGGAACTGCCGGCGCTCCGCCGGCTGGTGCGGGAGCTCCTCTCCCTGGCGGTCACCCGTCTAGTGGTGGACGACCCCACCGCCTATGAAGAGATCGCCGCTTATCTGAAGCTGGAGCACCTGGACCGGACCCCCCTGGTGGAGCTCTACACCGGCCAAGAGCCCGTTTTTTCGAACTTTTACCTGGAGGAAGACTGGCGTCGCCTTCTCGCCCCCCAGGTCTGGTTGAAAAGCGGGGGCTATTTGATCATCGACACCACGGAGGCCTTGACCGCCATCGATGTCAACACCGGGCGTTTCACCGGCGGGCGGGACCTGCAAGAGACCATCCTGACCACTAATCTGGAAGCCGCCCGGGAAAGCGCCCGGCAAATCCGTCTGCGCAACCTGAGCGGCCTCATCGTGGTGGACTTTATCGACCTGGAGACCCCGGCTCACCGGGAGCTGGTCTGCCGAACCTTCCAGGAATCTCTGCAAGGGGACCGGGCCAGGACCACGTTATACCCCATGTCGCCCCTGGGGCTGGTGGAAATGACCCGGCAGCGCTTGGGGGACAGCCTGGGGCAGGCGGTTACTGAGCCCTGCCCCTGCTGCCAGGGCCAGGGCGCGGTATTGTCGCCCCTGGTGGTGGCCCACGACATCCTGCGGCAGCTTGCCTGGGAGGCCCGGGAATTCTCTGGCTGCCTCCTCACCGTAACGGCCCACCCGGAGGTCATTGCTTTAGTCAAGACAGAAGGGGGAGATTTCTTCCAGGAACTCAAAGCAAACAAACAAATCCTGGTCCACCTCACCGAAGCCTCTCACCTTCCCCGGGGCCAGTTCGACATCACCCGGGAGTTGCATAAGGGTGGAGAAAAGGTGTAAAGATTGTAGGGGGAAAGATGCGGTATGCCATTTTGGGGGGAGGGCCAGGGACCTGAGGTCCTTCGCCTTCCCATCCCCCTTTCCACCAAACCTTTGCCCGGGAGAACAGGCATCCTGCCTGTTCCTGCACAGGCTGGAAGCCTGTGCTCCCGCTTAATGTAAGGGCTTGGGGGAGGGGGTAAGGGGCTTCGCTCCTTAGCCCCCTCCCCCAACTCTCTCTTCACAAGGCATTCCTATGGCGCTGGCACCGATAATTTTAGGAACTGCGGGTCATATTGATCACGGCAAAAGTTCTCTTATCAAGACCTTAACCGGCATCGACCCGGACCGCCTCAAGGAGGAAAAGCTCCGGGGCATCACCATCGAACTGGGCTTTGCCTCCCTCACTCTCCCCACCGGGCAGTTGCTGGGCATCGTGGATGTGCCTGGCCACGAACGCTTTGTGCGTCACATGGTGGCCGGGGCCACGGGCATGGACCTGGTGGCCTTGGTCATCGCGGCGGACGAAGGGGTCATGCCCCAGACCCGGGAGCACCTGGAAATCTGTGAGCTTCTCAAGGTCAAGCAGGGCCTGGTGGTTCTCACCAAGGCCGACCTGGTGGAGTCCGACTGGCTGGATCTGGTGGAGGAGGAAATCCGGGAGGCCCTGGTGGGCACCTTCCTGGAAGGGGCTCCCATTGTGCGGTTTTCCGCGGTCACCGGGGAGGGCACGGAAACACTGCTGGGCACTCTGGGGGAGCTGGCGGCCCAGGTGCCCCCCAAACCCGCCAGCGGCATCTTTCGCCTGCCTGTGGACCGGGTTTTCACCATCAAAGGTTTCGGCACCGTGGTCACCGGCACGGCCATCACCGGCCGCCTCAAGGTAGGTGACGCGGTCATGGTGTATCCGCCGCTCTACAAGGCCCGGGTCCGGAGCCTGCAGATGCACGGGGCCTCAGTAGAGGAACTTTTGGCCGGCAGCCGAGCCGCAGTCAACCTCCAGGGCCTGGAAAAGGAAGAGATGGAGCGGGGCATGGTGGTGGCCACCCCCGGCGCCCTCATCCCCTCCCGCCGCCTGGACGTCTTTCTCGAGGTTCTGGAAAGCGCCCCCCGCCCCCTGAAGCACCGCCAGACGGTGCGCTTTCACACCGGCACCAGCGAGCGCTTGTCGGTGCCCTTGCTCCTGGATGCCGACGAAGTGCCCCCGGGGTCCTCGGGCTACGTGCAGTTTATCCTCCGGGATGCCGTGGCCGTGAAGCCCGGGGACCGCTTTGTCATCCGCAACCTCTCCCCGGCCGTCACCTGGGGCGGCGGCCAGATCCTCCACGTCAATCCAACCCGCCACAAACGCCACCAGGAAGGGGTCCTCTCTGGACTGCAGACCCTCGAACAAGGCGCCCCCGAAGAGCAGGTCCGGTTTTATCTGGAAGAGGCCGGCCCCGCCGGCCGCAGCCGTTCGGCCCTGGCGGCCATGCTCCCCTGGGAACCCACAGATTTAGCGAACCTATTAAATGCCCTGGTCCAAAGAGGCGAGGCCCTGCTCTACGACCCGGAAAACCAGCGGTATATCCTCACGGATACAGCCCGGGCCTTGGAAGAGGAGATCCACCGGCATCTCAAGGCCTATCACCAGAAAAACCCCTTAAAGCCGGGCCTTTCCAAGGAAGAACTGCGCCGCAAGCTGCCGCCCCAAATGGAGGTGCGCCTCTTCAATGACCTGCTAGGTCGCCTGGCCCAGCAAAAGCAGGTGGCCCTGGAAAAAGACCTGGTGCGTCTGGCCAGCCACCGGGTGCAGTTGGCCACCGACCAGGAGGACGTGACCCGCCGGTTGGCAGCCCTTTACCAGCGCGGGCGACTTTCTCCCCCCACCTTGAAGGAAGTGGAGGCGGCCCTCAAGCTTCCCCTGGCCAAACTCCAGCCCCTCCTCGCCGTCCTGGTGAACCAGGGGAGCCTGGTCAAGGTGAAAGAAGACCTCTACTTTCATACCGAGGCCGTGGCCCAACTCAAAGCCGCGTTGGTGGACTTCTTGAAGAAGAACGGGGAAATCTCCGTCCCGCAGTTTAAAGACCTGACCCAGACCTCCCGGAAATTTACCATTCCGCTCTTGGAACATTTCGACACCAACCGGGTGACGGTCCGGGTGGGGGAAGCCAGGCGCCTGCGAGAGGGAGTGTAATACCAGGGTTCATTCAAGGGGTAATTTTTGGTAGCCGCAGCCGGCGCTGCCCCGGCTAACCGCCGCAGCCACCTGTTGATGACGATGTGGCTTAAAGAGGGCAGGGGTGGGCCGGGGGTCGCGGACCCCGGCCCAAGTTCTTCAGAGTTACCCCGGTCTGATAAACAATAATACCACGCCTATCATCCAGATATCGCCACTACTTCCAAACTGCAGATATGACCAGTTATCAATAAAGACGGACTACATTTTTTCCTTGTGTATCTTTTCCAATTTTACAAAGCTTGAGCCTAGACTTATACTAAGTTGCGTTCTAATGAGTAATATGATAGACTGCTCCAAAAATTATCAAGGGGGCAGTCATGGGAAAAGTTACCAAGAGTATCCCCCACCTTTCCAAGGAAGAAATTCAGGCAAAAATTAAAGCAACGGTGGGGTTTTGGCGAGTGCAAAAATGGCTGGTTATTTGGAATGCCCTGGTTGATCCTCGCTCTGCCGGGGAAATTGCTTTGCATACCGGACTTGCGGAGCAATCGGTTCATAATCTGATTTCCAGATATAATCGCTGGGGGCCGGAAGCGGTGGAGGGACCCGGGAAGGGTGGACGGCGCCGCTCCTATTTAAGCTGGGACGAAGAGACTGCCTTTATAGAATCATTCAGGCAGATGGCGCTTACCGGCCAGATTGTTACCGTAGCAGAAATCAAGGAGGCTTTGGAAAGACGGATCGGTCGAACAGTCCACAAGACCACCGTCTATCGGTTACTTAAACGGCAGGGTTGGCGGAAAGTGGTGCCCCGGCCGTTCCATGTCGATGCCGATAAAGAGGAGCAGGAGGCTTTTAAAAAAACTTCCCGAAATAATGGCTGAAAAACTGGCCGACAGAGCCCCGGAAGATCATCGTCCGGTGTTACTCTTTGCTCAAGACGAGGGACGCTTTGGCCGCATCAGTGATGTCAGGCGCGCCTGGTCGCCTCTGGGGACGAGGCCGCAAGCGCCCCGGCAGGTTATTAGAACTTATCTCTATGTCTTCACAGCGGTGTGCCCGGCATTGGGGAGAATGACCTCCCTCATCTTGCCTTGGGCCAATACGGAGATGATGAATATCTTCTTGAGGCAGGTGGCGGAGGATTTTCCGGATTATTTTATCCTCATGCTGGTAGATCAGGCCGGGTGGCATATCTCCCGGAGATTGGAGGTACCCGAAAATATTAGGCTGATCAAGTTGCCTCCGCGCAGCCCAGAGTTGAATCCTTCCGAACATATTTGGGAGGAGTTACGGGAGAAGAATTTTGCCAACAAGGCGTTAAGGGATCTTGATGAGGTAGAGGACAACCTCTGTCAGGGTCTGAACAATCTTGCCAAAGACCCGAAAAAACTTCGTTCGATGACAAACTTCCCCTACCTTAATATTACTTGTTAGATTGCATCTTGGTATTATCCTCCCTCAGAGCCCGATCTAATAATAAATTCAGCTTTCCATTTGCGCCATTCTGGCTGAACCAGATAAGTCTCTTATTTTCCTAATAATATATTACAAAAAACCGTGATTATTACGAACATATAGTCAAAAGTGACCATATCTAATTGGTCAACTCGTTCTATAGAATTCCTTTCCTTCGTTCGTTAATATTTGTGCTTTAATTGATTCAAACCTGGATCTGATCATAGAGTTCTGCTCACAAGCTGAGAACCTATGAATGCTTATCTCGTGGCCGGTGGTATTTTCCAAGCTATTAACTTCCCAGTATCGACCTGGAAAATAGAAAAAAGTCAGCATGACCATCACAGTGGAGAAAATAGATGAAGGCCCTGTTCATTTACCCTGAATTTCCGGAAACCTTCTGGAGTCTCCGGCATGCCATCAAGTTCCTCGGGGTCAAGGCTCTTGGTCCGCCCCTGGCTCTCCTCACCGTGGCCGCCATGCTGCCCCCGGATTGGGACAAGCAACTGGTGGACCTGAATGTGGAGCCGCTGACGGAGGAACACCTGGCCTGGGCTGACCTGGCTTTTGTCAGCGCCATGACCGTCCAGTTTCCCTCGGCGGACACCGTCGTCCAGCGCTGCCGGGCTGCGGGCGTCAAAGTCTGCGCCGGGGGAGTCCATTATAGCACCCCGGGGGCGCCGTTCGAGCCGGTGGATCACCTCTTCATCGGCGAAGCGGAAGAGGTCCTGCCAATCTTCCTGGCGGACCTGGCCCAGGGCCAGGCGTTGCCGGAATACCGGGCTTCCCGCTTTCCAAGTCTGGCCTGCTCGCCGGTGCCGGCCTGGGAGCTTCTTGACCATTCTCATTATATGAACATGCTGGTCCAGGTGTGCCGGGGTTGTCCCCACGACTGCGACTTTTGCCACGTCATCGTGCAATATGGCCGCCACCCCCGTTACAAAGAACCGGACCAGGTCGTGGCCGAGCTCCAGGGGCTCTATGACTCAGGGTGGCGGAGGGATATTACCTTTGCCGACGACAATTTTATCTGTCATCATGGCAAAGCCAAGGCCATCCTGCGAGCCGTGAGTCGCTGGCAAGCCGAACACGGCTACCCCTTCCTGTTCGTGGCCCAAGCCAGCCTCGAAGTAGTGGACGATCCGGAGTTATTGCCTCTCATGGCCCAGGCGGGTTTTTCGGGGCTGTTCCTGGGGATCGAAACCCCAGACCCTGTTTCGCTAAAGGAATGTAATAAGCGCCAAAACCTGAACCGGGACCTGATGGACGCCATGCGGACCATACAGGCCCATGGCATTGAAGTCAGCGGCGGGTTCATCGTGGGCTTTGACTCGGACTCCCCCGACGTCTTCGACCATCAGGCGGATTTTATCGAAGAAGCCGCCATCCCCACGGCCATGATCAATCTGCTGACCGCTCCCCCCGGCACCCGCCTGTATCGGCGCTTGGAGTCAGAAGGACGCCTTCTGGGCGACAGTGATGGGGACACCACCATGAATGCTGGCTGCCTGAACTTCATACCCAAGATGGAGCGGGAGCGCTTGCTGGATGGTTACAAGACCCTCCTGAATCGGCTTTTTGCGCCCAAGCCGTTCTATCACCGAGTCCTTACCTTCCTGGGGCATTACCGCCCCAACCCCCTCCTGCCGGCCCGCCCCCCCACCCACCGGGAAGTGCTGGCGGTTTTGAAAATCATCTTTGCCTTGGGCTTCAAAGAACCGGGCCGACGGGCCTTCTGGTCTTTCCTGGGGCGTCTCCTCTGGCGTCATCCCCAATGTTTCCCTCTCGGAATAACCATCGCTGTACAGGGGTTCCATTACCGCATGATAACCAACCGGTTCTGTGCGGCACCCTATGAACCGGCCCCTGGGATGCTCGCGGTGGCTAACCTCCAGAAAGAACCCTTTTCCCACCCAGACCAGCAACAAGAGTTAACCGAGGTCACCGCGTGAGAGTCTTAAGGTGATCCAGTGCCGGGAGGGACACCTTGTGATTCCTAAAATCATTTAGTCAAAAGTGACCATATCAAAATGGTCAACACGTCCCATAGAATTCCCTCCCTTTTTTTCCTCATAATAAGGCTCTTCTTTAGAACTCAAACCTGAGTTTGAATATCTGCTTCGAAAGTTGAGAACCTATGACCACATATCTCGTGGCCGGCGGCATTTTCCCAGGCCGACAAGGTGAAGAGAGGTTCACTCTGGTGTGCCCGAGCTCAGAGGAACTGCCCTACGTTTTTGAAGACGGTGTGATGTCCTATTTCAAGCTGATATGGCAACACGCCCACCTATACCGGGTGGAGGACGATTACACTCTTGCCCTGAGGGCTTTTTCACCTGAAGCAATTCATTGGGGCGTAAAGGCACCTGAAAGGGTCACGCCTGACACAGACTTGCTGGAAAAGTTACGAGCCGTTCTGCAACCCTGCCAAACCGGTTTGAAACCGAATGGGACTAAGATTGTAAAATCAATAGGATCAGATCACTGTCTCGACTAGTAACTTATCAACCCGCTGGAAGTTCAACTGAGTCAATACCTGGCAACTCTTCTTGGTCTGAGCCTTAATCCAAATTCTTCCCTTAATTTTCTGCATCCCCTCCCCCCCATACCCTCCTCAGGATGAGACCTGGTTAGGCCAGCCAACAAAATATTTTCCATTTTTCAGAATTTGCACTACAGTTGGTAGAAGAGTACAAGGCTCGGAGAGGTTAAATTATGGCCCAGAAAAAATCACCCCCACCAAAGACCCGCCAGGGAAAGAAACCTCAGAAAAAGACCATCGAGCCACGCCAGGAAAATCGCCGATCCTTCCCTGTCGTCGGCATCGGCGCTTCTGCCGGGGGCCTGGAGCCTCTGGAAGCCTTTTTCGCCAACATGCCCACTGATAGGCCGCCAGCCGAAGACATGGCTTTTGTGGTCATTCAGCATTTAAGCCCCAAACACAAAAGCATCATTGGGGAAATCCTCAAAAAAGACACTGAGATGCCCATCAAGGAAATTGGGGACGGCATGGAACTGGAGCCCCATACCATCTATTTCAACCCGCCTGCCAGAGATGTGGGCATCTACCGGGGGGTGTTTCATCTGGTGGAGCCCTCCGAGGCCCGTCACGTCCGCATGCCCATCGACTTCTTTTTCCGGTCGTTGGCCCAGGACCTGGAAGAGAAGGCCATCTGTATCGTACTCTCCGGCACCGGCAGCGACGGCACCCTGGGGCTGGAGGCTGTCAAAGGCTCGGGCGGCATGACCATGGCCCAGGCAGAGGAGCAGGCCAAGTACCCGTTCATGCCCCGGAGCGCCATCGACACCGGCCTGGTGGACTTTGTCCTGCCCGTGGAGCAGATGCCTGAAGAGCTCATCCGCTACTTGCAACACCCCTATCTCCTGGGCCAGGAAAAAAAGCTCCCCGCGGACAAGCACTATCAGAGCTTTCTGCATAAGATCCTCATGCTGGTGCGGGCCAGTACCAAGCACGATTTCAGTCATTACAAACAAACCACTATCCGCCGGCGCATTGGCCGCCGTATGGCGGTCCACAAGATCGAGGACATCGCCGCCTACTTTCGCTATCTCCAGCAAAATCCCTCAGAGATCCAGACCCTTTTTAAAGACCTGGTCATCTGCGTCACCAGCTTCTTCCGGGACCCCGAGGCCTTCAAGGCTCTGGAAACCAAGGTGATCCCCAATATCCTGGCCCACAAATCCCTAAACCAGCCTCTTCGGGTCTGGGTGCCCGGTTGCGGCACCGGAGAAGAGGCCCTGTCCATCGCTATCCTCTTTCAGGAGGCCATGGAAAAGACCGGCAAACACCTTAATGTGCAAATTTTTGCCACGGATATCGACACGGATGCCATCGACAAGGCCCGCCTGGGCGAATACCCGGAAAGCATTGCCGCGGACATCAACCCCGAGCGCCTGAAAAGATCCTTCGTTAGAAAGGACGGCCGTTACAAAATCAGGCAGGAAATCCGGGAAATGGTAGTGTATGCCGCGCAAAATGTCATCGGTGACCCGCCCTTCTCCCGCCTGGACCTCATCAGTTGCCGGAACGTCCTCATTTACTTCGATAATGATTTGCAAAAACAGATCCTGCCCTTATTCCACTTCACCTTAAACCCCAATGGATTTCTTTTTTTGGGCTCTTCCGAGACCATCGGCGGCGCTGCGGACCTGTTTGCCACGGTGGACTCGAAATGCAAGATTTTCCAGCGCAAGGGCCCGGTGCACCGCCGTTTATCGGAATACCCCGCCATGACGCTACCTGCGGCCGTGGTCCGGCCTTACCACAAAGAGGAGTCTCCCCGGGAAGTCAACGTTCGCACCCTCATGGAGAGAATCGTTTTAGAAGAATATGCGCCCCCTACCATCCTCATCAACAACCGCTACGACGTGCTCTATCTTCAGGGGAACACTGACAAATTTCTAGGCATGCCCAAAGGGGAACCCAGCTACAATCTCTTTAATCTGGCCCACGAAGACCTGCGTCCCAAGCTGCTCACCGTCCTGCACCAGGCCGTAAGCGAAAAAAGGGCGATCAAGACCGAGTCTATTCCCTTCCGGCAGCCCGAGGGGAGAATAGGGTACCTGGATTTGATTGTGCGGCCCCTGGGCACGCCAGGTACGGCCAACCTTTTTCTTGTGGTGTTTGAGGAATTGCCCCTCCCCCAGCCACCCCAAACCACCAAGGGCAAAGGCAAAGCCCAGGCCTTGCCGGAGGAGGAGTCCCGAGTCGCCATTTTGGAACACGAACTCCAGGCCACCAAGGAATACCTCCAGACTACGGTGGAGGAGCTGGAGGCCAGTAACGAAGAGCTCAAGTCCACCAATGAAGAACTTCAATCCACCAACGAGGAATTGCAAAGCACCAATGAAGAACTGGAGACCGCCAAGGAAGAGCTCCAGTCCACCAACGAGGAACTGGTGACGGTGAATTCCGAGCTGAACAACAAGATTGAAGAGCTCATCGAGGTCAACAATGACATCAACAACCTGCTGGCCAGCACCGAGATTGGCACCCTCTTCCTGGACCGCAACCTGCTCATCAAACGCTTCACGCCGGCCGCCACCAAGCTCTTCAACCTGATCCCTGCTGACGTGGGCCGTTCCATCAAGGACATCGCCCCCAAGACGGAATATGAAAATCTGTGGGAGGACGCTGAACAGGTGCTGCAAACCCTGCAGGTCAAGGAAATGGAGGTGAAGAGTATATCGGGGGAAACTTATGTCGCCCGCCTCTTGCCCTACCGCATTCGGGAAAATGTCATCGACGGGGTGGTGCTCACCTTTATCAACATATCGGTCCAGCACCTCCTGAGCATGGCCAAGGATTTCGCCGAAAGCATCGTGGACACCGTGCGGGATCCCCTCTTGGTCCTGGACGGCGATTTGAAGGTGATCTCAGCCAACCAGACCTTTTACCAGACGTTCCACCACGCCAAGCAAGAAACGGAAAACCAGCATATTTACAAGCTGGGGGACAGCCAGTGGGACATCCCCAAGCTGAAGGAGCTCCTGGAGGAGATCATTCCCCAGAACACTTCATTCAAAGATTTTGAGGTGGAGCATGACTTTCCCAAGCTCGGCCATAAGACCATGCTCCTGAATGCCCGCCGCCTCCCGGCTGCGGGCAAGCGTCCCAGCATGATTCTCCTGGCCATCGAGGACGTTACGGACACCAAGAAAAAAGAACGTCAATATCAGGAAACCATCGCCCGGCTGGAAAAGCAGCTGGAGAAGTTGAAGGGCAGGAAATAACAAACGGCAAGAAACATAAAGAACGACGTGTAATTCTAAAATTCAGGTACTTTATTGTCATTCTGAGGGAGCTAAGCGACCGAAGCATCTAGACCCTTCGCTGCGCTCAGGGTGACAAGAAAAACGGTTTTGAAATAATTTGTAGCAGGACAGACCCATGACCGACCCCAAGGACTTTCCCCCCGAGTTTACTGACCTGCGCCGGCAGGCCGAAGGACGGCTCGAAGCGGAGACCATCATCCCGGAAGACCTCTCTCCTACCGAGGCCGCCCGACTCATTCACGAACTCCGGGTGCACCAGATCGAACTGGAGTTGCAAAATGAAGAACTCCGGCAGGCCCAGGCCCACCTGGCCGAATCCCGGGATAAGTACGCCGACCTGTATGACTTCTCGCCGGTGGGCTACCTCACTTTGGACGAAGGCGGCAAGATCGTGGAGGCCAACCTTACCGCCACGACTTTCTTGGGGGTGGAGCGCAGCCGCCTCCTGGGCCGCCTCTTTCCCCTGTTACTGGTGGAATGGGACCGTCGGGTCTTTCGTCAGTTACTGAACAACGGCTTTAATCAGGGGGAGCGGCGGGGAGAGTTCCATCTCCAGGACGGCAACGGGGATATGCGAACCATGCTCCTGGACATTCTCTTTCTCTGGGACGCGGAGGGCCGGGAGCGGCGCCGCCTTGCCATGACCGACATCACCGAGCTCAAGCGAGCTCAGGAGGAATTGCGGCTTCACAAGGAAGACTTGGAGGAGACGGTGGCCGAGAGGACCTCAGAACTGCTTCAGGTCAATGAGCAGCTCCGGGAGGTCAACGAAAAGCTCGAGGCCCTGTTCCAGGCCGCTCCCCTGGCCATAGGGGAGTTTGACGCCCAGGGCCGGATAGTGAACATCAATCCGGCCTCAGAGCGCATCTTCGGCTGGCCCCTGGAAGAAGTCCAGGGCCGCCTGCCCCCTTCCATCCCCCCGGAGGATGCGGAGGAGTCTCTGAAGGTTTTGCAGCAGGTGCTCCAGGGGAAAGCCTTCATCGGTGTCGAACTCAGGGCTCAGCGGCAGGACGGCACCCTCTTCGACCTCAGCTTCTCGGCGGCCCCCCGGCATGACCAGGAGGGGAATATCCAGGGCTTCATCGGCGTGGCCGAAGATATCACGCGCCGCAAACAGGCCGAAGAGGCCCTGAAGACCCAGGCCAGAGTATTAGAGAGCATGGCCGAAGGGGTCAGCGTCACCGACCACCATGGCAATATCCTCCATACCAACCCGGCCTTTGACACCATGTTCGGCTATGAACCGGGGGAGCTGCTGGGCCGGCACAGCGGCATATTGAATGCCTATCCCCCGGTAGAAAACTTCGGCATCGTCAAAGACATTCTCCACCAGGTGAACACCAGGGGGGCCTGGTTCGGGGAGTTTCACAATTGTAAAAAAGACGGCACCTACTTTTTCACTGCAGCCCGCATCAGCGCTCTAGAAGTGGGCGGCAAAAAGCTCTTCATTTCCGTGCAGGAGGACATCACCGAGCGCAAGCGGGCCGAGGAGGAGCTGGCCCGGCAAAGGGAGCTTTTACAAGGGATCATCGACAACATCCCGGTTATGCTGGCGATCTATGACCCAAATCTGAAAGCTTTCCGCTGCAATCAGGAATTTCGTAAGGTGCTTGGCTGGTCGGAGGAAGACATGCTCGTGGAGGATCCCATGGAGCTGTTCTACCCCGATCCACAGTACCGGGAGCAGGTGCGGGAATACATGCAGTCCCTGGAGCCGGGATGGCGGGATTTCCAGGTGAGCGCCAAAGATGGCAGCAGCATAGAGAGCACCTGGGCCAACATCCGCCTCACTGACGACACGCAAATCGGCATCGGCATCGACATCCGAGAGCGAAAACAAGCCGAGGAGGCCCTGCACCGGGCCCACCATGAGCTGGAGGACCGGGTGGCGGAGCGCACCGCGGCCCTGAGATTGGCCAACGAGCAATTGCTCTGGGAGATGACGGAGCGGCAGGAAGCTGAGAACAGGCTGCGGGAGAGCGAGAGGAAGCTGCGCTACCTGGCTGAACAACTCCTCACTGCCCAGGAGGACGAGCGCAAGCGGCTGGCCGCGGAACTGCATGATGAGATGGGTCATGCCCTCTTGACCTTGAAACTCACCTTGAGTACCATAGCCAAGGAACTGCTGCCGGAGCAGGAGAGCATCAAGCAGGAGATCCGCGATAAACTTGCCTACATCAATGAAGTGATTGAGGAAGTTCGGCGTCTGTATCACTATCTGGTTCCGGGCGACGTGGAGGATTTAGGTCTGACGAAAGCCCTTCACAACTTGATCGAAGATTTTGCCCTATATCAACACCTGGTATCCTGGAAAGTGGACCTGCCTGACCTCGACCGGCTTTTTTCCCCGCCGGTGCAAACCATCATTTACCGAATTATCCAGGAAGCCTTGACGAACATCGGCAAACATGCAAATCCTTCAAACGTAACCGTTGCCGCCAAGAGAGCGGAGCATCAGATGAACTTCACCGTTCATGACAACGGCAAGGGCTTCAATGTGGAAGAGGTGCTGGACCTGCGCAGCTCTGCCCAGGGATTAGGGCTGGCAGCCATGGAGGAGCGCCTGAATATGGTGGGGGGCTCTTTTACCGTTTGGAGCCGGGAAGGAGAAGGCACCAAGCTCTCTATCGCCATTCCCACGTTGCCGGAGGAAGAAAGAGCGTGACACCTTATACTATTGTGCTGGCCGACGATCACGCGTTATTCCGACAAGGGGTTAAAAAAATTATTGAAGAAGTGGACGGTCTGCAGGTGGTGGGAGAGGCCAAAGACGGCCTCGAACTCCTGGAGCTTCTGAAAGAAGTGAACCCTGCCCTGGTCATCCTCGATATCTCCATGCCCAACCTGCGGGGCCTGGAAGCAGCCCGGGAAATTAAGGGGCGCTATCCCCAAATCAAGATCCTCCTCCTCACCATGCACAAGAAGAAAGATTTCCTCCAGCAAGGCGTCGAGGCCGGAGTTGATGGCTTTCTGGTGAAAGAAGACGCAGATATTGAACTTTTGCAAGCCGTCCAGGCCATTAGGAACGGGGGAAAATTCTACTCACCTCTCCTTTCCACCAGACTGGCGGACCTGGCTCTCTCTAAGGGGCAAACCGATCCTCTCACCAAGCGGGAAAAAGAGATCGCCAAGCTCCTGGCTGAAGGAAAAAGCAGCAAAGAGATTGCCCGACTCTTGTACATCAGCATTTATACGGTGCGCCGGCACCGGGACAACATCATGAGAAAATTGGAACTCAAGGGCCTGGCAGATCTGGTGCGCTACGCCATGGAACAAGGATATACCTCAGGCAACCCCTGATTACTCCCCGCCGTTTTGGTCAAATAGTCACATTTGACCATCTCCAAATGGTCACCTCTGAGCATAGACTCTCCCGTTAACCTGATGGAAAATAGCGCCACCTCGTAAGGTCACTCCTGAAAAGGAGAGGCCCCCTGCCTTTGACCCTTACCTGCAAAGGGAAGGGGAAAATCCCGCAGGATAATTTGTTACTGGTTTTTGAACAGGATGTGGAGGGGTGCCATGCTAGCGGAAGAAATCCTCATGGTCAATGACAGTTCACTGCTCCTCAAGATGATGGGGGGCCTGTTAGAAAGCAAGGGCTACCACATCGACCTGACTGATTCCCCCGAGGAAGCCTTGGAGATGCTGAGCACCAAGCATTTCATGCTGGTGGTGATGAAACTGAATGGCCAGCAAACTGACCGCCTGGCAGTGATGCACATGGTCAAAGAGTTGAATGGCGGGACCAAGCTGATCATCATGGGGGAGTCGACGTACCTGCCCGCGGAAATCTTTGAAATCGAGGCGGATGATTATATTCTCCTGCCGTGCCGCATTGCGGATATCTGGCGGCGTCTACTCTCAACCCTGGAAGCGGCTCCCTCCAAACCGGTATTGTCCCGGGAAGACGGCCTGACTCATCCGGTGAACCGGCGAGTCATCAACAATCTGGGACTCATGTTCCATGACATACGAGGCCTTCTCACCTCCATCAGCGAGGGCCTGAAAATCCTGCACCACAGAACCTACGGGAGGCTGGAAAGCGAGGTGGAGACGATTTTCCAGGAAACCTTTCGAAGAAGCCGCACCTTGATCAGTATGGCCGAGGAATTCTTGCAAAAGTTTCAGATCCAGAATGCCGTTCCGTCATCAACGAACCTCATGGATCTCCAAGAGGATGTGGTGGGTCCAATCCTGGAGGAGCTCAAGGATGATTTACGAAGAAACTGCATCACCCTGGATAATCGGCTTTCCTTGCTGCCGCCGAAGAAACAAATTATCCGGGGAGACCGGGTAGCCTTGAAAAGCGTCTTCCGCAACCTTCTACATAACGCCATAACTTACGGGGATCACCGTTGCACCATTTCCATTGATATGGATGAAGCCCCCACGCATTTTCGGCTCCAGGTGCAAAATACCGGGGCTCATTTCCCCCCGGGTCGGCGGGCCATGCTTTTTGCTGGCCTGAAGCGGGCTCGAGGTGATGGCCAGGGAATGGGTCTGGGTCTCTATCTCGGGAGAGAAATTATGAGATGTCATGGAGGGGATATCTCTTTCGAGACCGGCCAACAGGGCCCGAATTTTATCATTACCCTGCCCCGAGCCTAATCATGGTGGCATAAAAATGGCCTGCCTGGGTGGCCTGCCGCCATGGACCGATCGAAGTGATGGCCGATTTTCCAATTCCACTGAGCTTCATTCTCAGTGAATCCATGGAGAAAGTGGTGAGTATCTCTGAAAAGCCGACAGCATTGACCAAATACTTTCAGACAAAACTGGCAGTGGTTGAGGTAAAAGACGGGGAAACCCAGGAAGAGGCCTGGCGACGCCACCTGACCTCCATCCCGAACTATGCCAACGCCCACATAAAAAATTTTCATTATCCGGCTAAAGATTCCCTGAATAAGGCGAAGGGCCATCCGGAGTCTTTCTATTCAGGTAACGAGGAGAAAAAAGTTATGCTTGAGGACTTGATCAAGAAAGTGCAGGGAGGTTACCAGATAGACGGCCTAGACTTGCTGCGAGCCAACTGTGGTTGCGGCGGTTTGACCGGCCCGGGTGGTTATGGGGTAGGGGACTGCTGCCAGACCTACTCCACCGTGAGACAAGAGAACCACACGGTGGCTTTTTTTGCCAAGGCCACCACTCCCAGCACTAAAAATAACTACGAGTGGGGCTACCGGGTCAAAAAGGGACCGGTGGAAGTGGACGTGCTGGTCTATGATACCCGGAATCCCAAGGAGTTTACCTTTGGGGGAAAATATCCCCCTCCCGTTTCTGAGTGGCAAGCTCGCGGTTGGGAAATCCTGTCCCAGTTTGAAAGACCACTGGCAGGGACCGGGGTGAAATTGCCTGAATGGTGCCAGAGTCCGGTGGATGCCTGCGTCCGTCCGGATAAAGGCCTGGAATCACCTCACGGGGATCTGCACCGCAAGGGAAGGTAAACTCGGTAGTAAACCTCGGTCGGTTCAGAGTTGGAGAGAACCGTCAACCACCAGAGCTGAAAAAATGCATTCTGGAAATCTAGAAACCGAACACTAGGCCAAATGCAGAGAAATCTCCAAGCGGGTCCTTTGGAATATCGACCAAGATGTCATCCGGAGGCGGTAGGTCGATTTTTCCCCAAAATTCTTCCCCGACGGTATCTCCCAAATCGACAAGCTTAATGGCCGTCAGCTTCGGCGCAAAAGGACGAGCGGCATATTCCGCCGCAGGGTGGAATAAAATATGGAGAATAGCTGCTATTCTTAGTAACTTTCAAGCCGCTGAAAATTCCACTTATCCATGAAATATCAACACCTTTTGGTCAAGCTATCTCCCGGTGATGCCCCCAGCCATTCCTCAAGTCTTCTCTCCCTGCACCTACAATTTCCACCACCCTAGCCCGGATAATTCTCTTGGTTGTCAAAAGCTCGGTGGCATAGGCTTTCCAGCCTGTGCAAAAAACAGTCGGTTTTTTCGGGCTGGCCAATTATTCTAAATATTTCATCACGTTGTCTTACATTTTTAACAATTCATGAATAAAGCGGGCTAGGTAATAAAGCCAGAGGTGCTCGGCCCGGTCCCTCCTCGAAATAAAAAAAGTTACCGCAGACTGGGGAAATTTATATAATGAGCTATCCTCTGTGTTTCCTAATTTGGATAAAAATGAGTGGATTTGTCCGTCTGTTGAATAAATGCTTGCGGTAACTTCTCACATCACCCCCCCGGCGCGACGCGGTCAGGCCAAGTCTCGCAAATTTCAGTCTTTCTTGTCTTCTGAAAGTCCTTTTGCCCTCCTGGTCTTTTTGCTTCTGTGCTTTGCCAGTATCTTTCTGCCAGCCTGTTCCGAAGGGAAATCCGACCTGCCCCTCAAGGCCCCGCCGGTTCCCGTGACGGTGGGCACTGTCACCCAAAAGACCGTGCCGGTGATGGTCAAAGCCATCGGCAACGTGGAGGCCTATACCTCGGTATCCGTAAAAGCCCGGGTGGGAGGGGAACTGAAACAGGTTCACTTTCAGGAAGGCCAGGAAGTCAAAAAGGGTGACCTGCTCTTTACCATCGACCCCCGGCCTTATGAAGCAAATTTACAAGAGGCCCAGGCCAAGCTGGCCCGGGACCGGGCTCTTTTGAAGAAGGCTCAAGATGACGCCCAGCGCTATACCCGCTTGATCAAAGACGATCTCATCAGCCGGGAGCAGTATGATCAGGTCATAGCCAATTCACAGGCCCTGGGAGCCACCGTGCAAGCGGATGAAGCAGCCGCGACCTATGCCCGTTTGCAAGTTGGGTACTGCTTTATTTATTCTCCCGTCTCGGGCCGCACCGGCAGTCTCCTGATCAACCAGGGCAATCTCATCAAAGCCGAGGACGAAAAAAATCCCATTATAATCATCCACCAGATTCAGCCCATCTATGTCAGCTTTGCAGTCCCGGAAAAATATTTCCCGGAAATCAAAGCAGCCATGGAAAAGGGGACCCTGCCGGTGTCCGCGGCCATTGCCGGGGACGAGCCCCAACCGGTCCAGGGAAAACTCACCTTCATAGATAACCAGGTGGACCGCACCACCGGCACCGTTCGAATGAAGGGCACGTTTAACAACTCTGAAAAACGCCTCTGGCCCGGCCAATTTGTCGATGCATCTGTCGAGCTGTCATCCCAGCCCAATGCCTTGGTGGTCCCCGCTGAAGCCTTGCAGACCGGGCAGGGCGAGCAGTTCGTCTTCGTGGTCAAGCCCGATCAGACGGTGGACTATCGGGCCATTCAGGTGGAGCGCATCATAAACGGCGAGGCGGTGGTGAAGAAAGGGGTGGCCGTGGGTGAGCAGGTGGTCACCGACGGCCAGTTGCGGTTGGTTCCCGGGGCCCGGGTGGAGATTAAACCACAGCCCCCGGCCAAAGACAAGTCTTCATGAGCATCGCCTCCCCGTTCATCCGGCGTCCGGTCATGACCACTCTGGTCATGGCGGCCATTCTGCTGTTCGGCTTCATCGCCTACCGGCATCTGCCGGTGAGCCACCTGCCCAACGTGGACTTTCCCACCATTCTGGTGAATGCTTCTCTGCCCGGGGCCACCCCCGAGACCATGGCCGCCGCAGTAGCTACCCCCCTGGAGCGGGAGTTTTCCACCATTGCGGGTTTGGATTCCATGAACTCTGCCAACGCCCTGGGGTTCAGTCAGATCACCCTGCAGTTCGCCTTGAGCCGCGACCTGGACGCCGCGGCCCAGGACGTGCAGGCGGCCATCTCCAAAGCCAGCCGCAGCCTGCCCCAGGACATGCCGAGCCCGCCCTCCTTCACCAAGGTGAACCCCGCGGACATGCCCGTGCTCTACGTGGCCCTGACCTCGCCCACCCTGCCGTTGTCCACCGTGCACGAGTACGCCGACACCCTCATGGCCCAGCGCATTTCCATGATCAGCGGCGTGGCCCAGGTCCAGGTGTACGGGGCCCAAAAGTACGCGGTGCGCGTTCAGGTTGACCCCCAGGCCCTGGCCTCCCGGGGCATCGGCATCGACGAGGTGGGTGCCGCGGTGCAAAAAGGCAACGTCAACCTGCCCACCGGCACCCTCTACGGCCCCCACCATGCCTTTGCCGTCCAGGCCACGGGCCAGTTAACCAATGCCGCGGCCTACCGTCCTCTCATTGTGACATATCGAGGGGGCCATCCGGTCCGTCTGGAGGAGTTGGGCCGGGTCATCGACAGCGTCGAGGAAGACAAGATCGCCAGCTGGTACAACACCACGCGGGCCGTGGTCCTGGCCATTCAGCGCCAGCCCGGCACCAACACCATTGAAGTGGTGGATGCGGTCAGAAAACTGCTCCCCACCTTCCGCACCCAGATTCCTGCGTCCATAGAGCTGGTGGTCCTCTATGACCGCTCCGTATCCATCCGGGACTCGGTGCATGACGTGAAATTCACCCTCTTTCTGGCCATGTCCCTGGTGGTCCTGGTGATCTTTCTGTTTCTGCGCAACCTCTCGGCCACGGTGATCCCGTCGCTGGCGCTCCCCATGTCCATCATCGGCACCTTCTCGGTGATGTATCTTCTGGATTATAGCGTAGATAATCTCTCCCTCATGGCTCTGACCCTGTCGGTGGGTTTTGTGGTGGATGACGCCATTGTGGTGCTGGAGAATATTGTGCGCCACATGGAGATGGGCAAGGGCCCCTGGGAGGCGTCCCTGGAAGGCTCCAAAGAAATCGGCTTCACCATCGTTTCCATGACCCTGTCTCTGGCCGCAGCCTTCATCCCGGTGCTGTTCATGGGGGGAATCTTAGGCAGGCTGCTCAATGAATTTGCCGTGACTATCGCGGCAGCCATCCTGGTTTCCGGGTTTGTCTCGCTCACTCTCACCCCCATGCTCTGCAGCCGCTATCTCAAGCCGCCGAAAGCGGAGAGGCATGGCCGGCTTTATCTTCTTACCGAGCGCTTCTTTGAGGGCATGCTCAAGCTGTATGATGTCACCCTCAAGGCAGTGCTGCGCCACCCCCGGGCCACCCTGATCGCCTCGGGGGTGCTTCTGGTGGTCACGGCCTACCTCTTTGTGGTCATTCCCAAGGGCTTTCTTCCCAGCGAGGACCAGGGTACTATCTTCGCCTTCACGGAAGCCTCCCAGGGGATTTCTTTCGATGCCATGATGCAGCATCAGCTGGCCGTAGGGGCGGTGGTTCGCCAGAACCCTTATGTAAAATCCTATTTTTCCGCCATCGGCGCCAGCCGGCATAGCCCGGCAGCCAACACCGGCCGGATCTTCATGCAGCTCAAACCCCGGGACCAGCGTCCCCATGTAGATGAAATCATTAAGCAACTGCGGGGCCAGGTGGCTTCCGTGCCAGGAATCAAGGTCTTTCCCCAGAACCTCCCTCCCATCCGCATCGGCGGCACTTTGACCAAAAGCCTCTACCAGTTTACGCTCCAGAGCCCGGATACCGAGGAGTTGTATCGGTTCGCCACTCTCATGGAACAGAAAATGCGGGATTTGCCCATCTTGCAGGACGTGACCAGCGACTTGTTGATCAAGAATCCCCAGGTGGATGTCAACATTGACCGGGACCAGGCCGCGGCCCTGGGAATCACGGCCCACCAGGTGGAGGATGCCCTGTACAGCGCCTATAGTTCCCGGCAGATTTCCACCATTTACGCGCCCAATAATGAATATAGGGTCATCATGGAGTTGGAGCCCCGGTACCAGACGGGACCCCTCGGCCCTGCCCCTGCTCTATATCAGGTCTGCCACGGGGCAATTGGTGCCGTTGAACGTGGTGGCCAAACTAGAGCGGCACCGTGGGGCCCCTGACGGTGAACCACTCGGGGCAGCTCCCCGCGGTCACCCTGTCGTTTAACCTCAAGGCTGGCGTGGCCCTGAGCCAGGCGGTGGACGCCGTGCAAAAACTCGCCCGGGATACCCTGCCGGCCACCATCGTCACCAACTTTCAGGGCGCGGCCCAGGCTTTTCAGAGCTCCCTGCAAGGCCTGTGGATTCTTCTGCTCATGTCCATCCTGGTCATCTATTTGATCCTGGGTATTCTTTATGAAAGCTTCATCCACCCCCTGACCATCCTGTCAGGTTTGCCCTCTGCGGGTTTCGGCGCTTTGGTGACTCTGATGCTTTTCGGCATGGACCTGAACATTTATGCCTTTCGTGGGGGTGATCATGCTGGTGGGCATCGTCAAGAAAAACGCCATCATGATGATCGACTTTGCCCTGGAAGCCCAGCGGTCGGAGGGCAAAAGCCCGGCTGAGGCCATTTATCAAGGCTGCCTGGTGCGGTTTCGGCCCATCATGATGACCACCATGGCGGCGCTGATGGGGTCTCTTCCCATCGCCCTCGGTTTCGGGGCCGGGGGAGAAGCCCGCCAACCTCTGGGTCTGGCCGTAGTGGGGGGCCTCATGTTTTCCCAGCTCATCACCCTCTATATCACGCCGGTCATTTACACGTATCTGGAATACTCCCAGGAAAAGATCAAGGACCTCTTGAAAATAAAGAAAGCTATTCCCCACCCCTCCTTAGCTCCAACAGAAATTGCCAGTGAACCCGAGACCTTCCGCAAAAGTCAAACCTGAGCTGATCTGACCGCCAGCTATTCGTTAACTAAACAGTTACTAATTCTTTGTCAGGGGATCCCCTGGGTCGGGGTCAGGGAGGCAACCCTCAGGGGTTGGCTTCTTCTCAGGTCAAACCTGCAGACTTTAATAAGCCGCGCAGGTGGTGGGCCAGGACTTCTAGTTTGAAGGGTTTCATCAGATAATTTTCATAAGGTGTTATCACCGCGGCGGCGATTTGTTCCTCTGAACATTCTCCGGTAATGAGCAGTAGGGGAGTGGCCTGGTATTTCTGGGAGCGCCGCATGAGCCGCAATAGTTCAAAACCGTCCATCCTGGGCATGTTGAGATCGCTAATCACCAGGCAGAAAGTATTTTCCTGGAGCATGTTCCAGGCCTCCAAACCGTCTTGGGCTTCGGCCACGGAGCCGCCCACCCCAAGGTGCAAGAGCATTTTTTTCAAGATGGTCCGCAGGGGAGACATGTCGTCTACTACGAGCACGTGCAGTTCCCTAAAGATTTCCTGATCATCCAACTGCACATCTCGCGTGGTCATACAGGGACCTCCCTTCCTGAAGGAGTTTGGTTGGGTTTCGTCCACCATGTCCTATAATTCATAGATAACCATTTCTCTCAGGCGAAACTAATTTCATCTCGGTTGGGTCGATCGGCCTTGTTTGCCCTTTGCGGGGCGCCTGCCATTCCGCAAAATCGGAGGAGCTTAAAAATCCTCGAAATCTCCTTCATCCAGAGGTATGATTTGGTTGGCTGTTCGCTTCACCTTGTTCTTGTTAGTCAGGAGCCCCTTTTCGTGATGGTCATGGTCCAAAGGCCTCTGGAACTTCACCGGGCCGGACTGTACCATCCGACTGCCCCGGTAATCGTTTCCCTCGCCGTTTAATCGGTTCATGCTCCCCCCCACTACAGCCGTTAACTGTTGGACATACCCCTTCATTTGCTCGGCCTGGGCGCTGAGCTCCTCGGAGGCCGAAGCCGATTCCTCGGCGTTGGCCGCGGTCTGCTGGGTGATATTGTTCATTTCGGCTACGGCCTTGTTGACCTGCTCCACCCCCTGGGCCTGCTCCGCGGAGGCCGCAGCAATCTCCGCCACCAATCCCTTCACCTTGGCGGCAGTATCAGTCACCAGGATGAAAGCCTCCCCGGTTTTATCCACCATTTCTGTGCCTTCTTTGACCTTGCCCACCGTGCCCTCGATAAGAGTGGCGGTGCTTTTGGCGGCCTCCGCGGCCCGCATAGCTAAATTCCGCACCTCATCGGCCACCACTGCGAAACCGGCCCCGGCCTCCCCGGCCCGGGCCGCCTCCACTGCGGCGTTCAAGGCCAGCAAGTTGGTCTGGAAGGCAATTTCATCGATGGTCTTGATGATCTTGGCGGTCTCCTCATTGGCCGTGGTCACCTCTTTCATGGATTTGGTGAGCTCCCCCATGGAGGTGTTGGCTTGTTCCACCACCCGGGTCATCTCGCCCATGAGGCTGTCGGCTTGTTTGGTGTGGCCGGCGTTGGCATGGTTCATGGAGGCCATTTGCTCCAAGGAGGCCGAGGTCTCCTCCAGGGCCGCAGACTGCTGGGAGGCCCCTTCGGCCAGGGACTGGGAGGCCTGGGCCATCTGGGAGGCGGCGCTGTTAACCTCTTGTGCAGCCAGCCGCAGGCTTGCCAGGCCTGCCGTAGCGCGCTGCAACCGGTTTAATTCCCGCACGAGGAAATACAGGAGGCCCGCGATAGCCAGGATAGCGGGGATGATGGTAAATAACAGAGACCCCTTCCGATTAGCCACTAATTCATCTACATCGTTAAGATAAATGCCGGTCCCCACGATCCAACCCCAGGGGTCGAAGGCCTTGACATAAGAGAGCTCGGGGACAATAAGGCTCTTATCGTCTTTCCACTGCCAGTAATACTCCACAAACCCCTCGCCTTTTTCCCGGCACACCTTGGCGAACTCCACAAAGAGAGCTTTGCCCTTTGGGTCTTTGAAGGTGCTCAGATCCTTGCCATCCAGGTCTGAGCGGTAAGGGTGCATCACCATGGTGGGGCCGAAATCGTTGACCCAGAAATAATCTTTGCCTTCCGGCCCGTAACGCAGGTTTTTGATGGTTGCCAGCGCCTGCTTCTGGGCCTCCTCTCGGCTTAATTCGCCGCGTTGTTCTTTGGTATAATACTGAGTGGCCACACTCATGGCGTTTTGGACCAAGTACTGAAGCTCGGTTTGCTTTTCCTGGTAGATTACCGTCCGCAAAGAGGGCAGGACCCAGAAAAACAGGAATCCAGAAAAACCGGCAATAATTAAGACAAATACCAACAAAATCTTGGTGCGAATGTTCCATTGTAAAAAGCGCATAATATTTTTCCCCTTATGGATATATTAGGGTAAGGACTGCAAGTCGTCCCCACTGATTTGTTAACCGTATAAATATTATGAAAAAGAGATAATTAAAGTAATTAATTATTTATTCTTTTCATCACTACAAAAAAATTGTCTGTTTAACAGCTCATAATTCTCCCCAATAGTTCTGTTGGCTTGAAATGAAGTGGTCGTCTAACACTTCACGAACCATGCGAGCCAGGGCATTAGGTCGATAAGGTTTTTGAATAAAATGAATATCTTGGTCTAAATTGCCGTTATGGGCAATGGCGTTCTCGGTATAGCCCGAAGTAAAAATCACTCTTGTTTCCGGATGTTGGTCTTTCCAACGATCGACTAACTCCTTACCGCCCATCTCCGGCATCATGACATCGGTCAGCAGCAAGTGAATCGGTCCAGGATACTGTTCCCCTATAACCAGGGCCTCCTTACCAGTACCCGCTTCTAAAATAGTATAGCCATAATGCTGCAAGATCCTGCGAGCCACCCGCCGAACCAACTCTTCATCTTCCACGATAAGTACGGTTTCCTGGCCCTGCCAGGAAGCTGAGGGGGCTGAAGACTTCCCTGGTTCTTCCACTTTCTCTTGAGCCTCTGGCAGGTAAATTTTAAAAGTCGTACCCCGTCCTGGTTCACTGTATACCCAGATGAAACCTTCACTTTGTCTAATGATGCCATGGACGGTAGCCAGTCCTAAACCTGTGCCTTTCTCCTTTTCTTTCGTGGTGAAAAAGGGCTCAAAAATGCGGGCTTGGGTTTCGGGGTCCATGCCCATGCCGGTGTCACTGATAGCGAGGACCACATAAGGACCAGGAGGGATATCGACATGCAGCCGACAATAAGCCTCATCGAGAAAAATCTTAGCTGTCTCGAGGGTCAACTTCCCTCCTTGGGGCATGGCATCCCGGGCATTGATGACCAAGTTCATGATCACCTGTTCCAACTGTCCAGGGTCGGCTTTAACCGGCATGGTTTCCGACCCCAAAATGGTATTCAGCTTAATATGTTCCCCAATGATCCGGCTGAACATTTTGTCCATAGTAGAGACTATGCTATTGAGATCAAAGATCTTGGGTTGCAGCACTTGCCTGCGACTAAAAGCCAGGAGCTGGCGCGTGAGACAGGCAGCTTGTTCGCTGGCCTGTAAGACCGAGGCAACATCCTGGTGCAAAGCGTCATCTTCCTTGAGACTCGAGAGGATAAATTCACTGCATCCCCTGATAACGGTGAGGATGTTGTTGAAGTCATGGGCCACGCCGCCGGCCAGGCGCCCCACTGCTTCCATCTTCTGGGATTGATAGAGCTGCTCTTTCAGTCGTTTGTGTTGTTGCCACACCTGGCTGGCTCGCAGAACATAGCGCACCCGGTGACCGAAGAGAGCCCAGTTAATGGGTTTGGTGATGAAGTCGGTGGCGCCCACTTCATACGCCCGATTTATAGAATCCACGTCGTCCAGGCCGGTTATTATGACAATGGGGAGCTGTTCACCGCCCGGGAGTTTCCGAAGCGCCGCGCAGGTGGCAAAGCCATCCATCTTCGGCATCAGGACATCTAACAAGATGAGATTCGGCTGGAAGTCCTGGAAAGCTGCCAGGGCCAAGACCCCGTCCTCGGCTTCTTTCACCTGAAAGCCATTCTTCTCCAAGGTGGCCCTGGTCAGGAGTCGCATGGTGTGATCATCGTCGACAATCAAAACCTTGGCGGGTTCTTGGGCGGGATCCGTCGTTAACATGACAAATTATCCTGACATTTCAAGCTGTAAAGCATTTCTCACCCGTTCATACTCCAAAGAAATATGGGCAAGAATAGACTTTGCCTGATCCAGAGATTGGTCTTTGGCCAGGGCTTCCAATTTTTTGAAAAGCTCAGCCAATGATAAGGCGCCGATATTGGCGCTGCTTGACTTGAGAGTATGCGCCGCCTTGTAAATCTCGAGGGCATCTCCTTGCTCCACTGCGTTAATCAATCTTTCCAGCAGGTTAGGGGTTTCGGAGACGTAAGCCCGAATGACCTTATCCAGTAAATCCGGGGCCCCTTCCTGCTGCAGGGAGCGAATTTCACTGAGGATTTTGCCATCAAGTGGTTGACCGGGTGATAGTTCCTCTAAACCCGGGCGGACCTCCTCTCCCCTGGGGGGTGGGGGTTCAACACCCTGGACCTCAGAAGACCCCGGGAAGGCATGGCAAGTTCCCTTTGTCAAGGGCTCAGGGGCAGGTTTGGCCTTCAGCCATTTTTTCAAGATTTCCTGAAGTTGCTCTTTGGTGAAGGGCTTGCTTAAATAATCATCCATCCCGGCGGCGAGACAAGCCTGATGGTCTCCCTCCATGGCATGGGCAGTGAGGGCCACAATGGGAATATGACCCTTGCGGGGGTCTTGGGCCTCACGTTCTCTGATGGCGTTAGTGGCCTCATACCCATCCATTTCAGGCATTTGACAGTCCATGAAAATCAAATCGTACTGACGATGCGAGGAAATCTCATAGGCCTCGCGGCCGTTGGCCACCACCTCTACCTCACAGCCACAATTTTGCAACATGCCCAACGCGACTTCTTGATTAACCAGGTTATCTTCCGCCAGGAGAATCCTGCCCACAAATTGCTGAGACCTTCCGGCTCGGGCGGGCCGCATGGGAGGGGAATCCTCCCCCCGGGACTGCAACAATTTTATTAAGCAATTAAAAAGCTTTGAGGGCTGAACGGGTTTGGTCAAATAGGCGCAGCACTGTGGCTCGAGGCTGTTTTCCGCCTGTTCAAATTCTCGCAAGGATACGAGCACGAGTACGGGCAGATGGCGTATTTCGGGATCTGCTGCCACTGCCGCGGCCACCTCTCGGCCTTCCACGATGGCCGCCTGGAAAGGCTCTCCTTGAGTGGCCGCCTCATGCAAAAGCGCCAATCCCTCTTTTCCCGTGGCCGCCATGGTAGACAGGACTCCCCATCCTTTGAGAAGGTCCTGCAAGTTGGCGCGCGAGGATTCATGGGGGTCGACAATGAGCATTCTCATGCCCTGTAAGGCGGCTCTATCTTCTCGAAATATTTGATTCTCTGAGGTAAGTTTGATGAACGTCAGGCTGAACCAGAAAGTCGTGCCTTGGCCCGGTTCACTCGCAACCTTTATCTCTCCCCCCAGAGCTTCCACGAGTTGCTTGGTAATGGCCAATCCCAGACCGGTACCCCCATGTTTGCGGGTGGTGGAGCTGTCTCCTTGGTAAAAAGCTTCAAAGACGCTAGTCAACGCCTGTTGAGACAGGCCGGGGCCAGTATCATTTATGGCAAACAAGACCTGGATAAACCCTCCTTCTTCTTTCTGAAGGGTTATCTGCAGTCGCACTTCCCCCTGCTCGGTGAATTTTATGGCATTGCCCAGGAGGTTGAGGAATATCTGCCTCAGGCGGCCGGGGTCCCCTAACAGGGGATAGGGAATCTGCGAATCTATCTGGCAGACCAGCTCTAAATTTTTCTGATACGCCCGGTCAGCCAAAATCTCCACTGCATCTTCAGCTACTTGGGGAAGATCAATGGGGACTTTTTCCAATTTCAGTTTTCCAGCTTCAATGCACGACAGGTCTAAGATATCGTCAATGATCCCCAAGAGGGCTTCCGCCGAACGACGGGCGCTAGTCGCATAGCGTTGTTGTTTTCCGGTTAAGAGCGTATCTGCTAATAAGTCCAGCATGCCGAGCACGCCGTTCATGGGAGTGCGGATCTCGTGGCTCATTTTGGCCAGAAACTGAGATTTGGCCAGATTGGCCCTTTCGGCAGCTTCTTTGGCTTGGATGAGATCCTGCTGTGATCTTTGCAGGGCCTCAGTCATTCGGTTGAAGGAATTGGCCAGGCTTTCCACCTCATCGCCGGTAGTAATATGGGCCCTGGCGGTCAAGTCGCCGGCAGCCACCTGCTGAGTGACCTGATCCAAGGACAGGATGGGTTTGCTCAGCTTCCGGGCAAAAAGGACGGAAATGATTATTCCCAAACCCATACAAAGCAGAGACAGCATAGCGGTGCGGAAATACAGGTTCCGGAGGTCGGCGTTGAATTTTTTTAGAGATAGACCGACATGGATCCACCCCCATTCTATGCCGGAGTAACTGAAGGGATAGGTATAGTGATAGATTTCTTGACCCGCCAGCTCACTGTCGAAGACAATGCCATTGACGGGTTTCTTACCCACCGGCCGCCATATGCCCTCTAAGGTTTTATGGCCCCACTTGTTATCACTGTGAACCAGGGAAAAGCCATCTTTGCGGGTGATCACCACGTACAAGATGGCGGGATTTTCTTTTAACACTTTGATACAGTGATCCACCACCGAACTGTAATCTTCCAGGACGATGGAGGCGGCGGTTACCTGGCCGATGGACGAGGCCATCACCTTGGCCATGGAATCCATGCTCTCCGTCAGGACTTTCTTCTGATAGGGGATGAATGACACGGCGATCAGGAATATGGTGACCACGATCACTAGCCAGTTTAAGAAGCCGGTACGAAACAATATGCCAAACTTCTTTTTTTTAGGTTTTTCTTTATCTGACATTTTTAGATTTTCTTTTTTGTCCAAATTCATGGGTTATCCTAAAACGAAAACCTCTGAAATGCAGATATGTAATTACAAAAAATATTTAGTTTCTTAACAATACGACTTTTTATAGAATTGAGTAATCACCTTGAAAAAATTACTGTAAATTAATGTTCAAATAAATATTCTTTTAATTCTTCTTTAAAAGGGAATTATAATCTTTATATAAAGCTGTGATTGATTCCAGGTACTTGGGCTGAAACCTTACTAAGTTCTCTGAATTAAAGAGGGTCATAAGTTGCTTGCTTTTTGCGGTGCCACCCACCTTGAGAGCACTCTCAATCACCGTTTGCTTTGGAGCACTTATCCCCTTTCGCATGAATAGCGCTCCCCTCGGCAAGGTCGGCGACCGGGCGATTATTTTCGTTTCAGAGCCCACCTGGGGGTTGAGTTCCACCATGGTGTCATAAGCCCAAAGGGGCACCAGACAGGCATCCGCCTGCTTGAAAAAAATCGGCAAGATGGCTTGGGAGGGCTTGTTTACTAAATTGAGGGGATAAAAAAACGTGGCGCTCACGGGTAACCCTTGGTGGAGGAGCATGGTGTCAAGCCACAAGAGAGAGGTGGCGCTGGCCCCGGAAACCTCTTGCACGAGCAGTTTTTCACCGCGCAACTGCTTCACTTCAGTCCACGGGGCGCTTCGATGGACGATCAGGGCGTATTCTTCGCCTATCGTGCCATTCTTGGTCCCCATCAATACCGGTTCCAAGTCTACGGCCTGCCGTATTTTCAGATAGTCCAAAAAAGGCATGGCCACAAAGTCCACTTCCTTATCTCGAATGGCCTCCGCCATTTTTTCCAAGTTGTCGAAAATAATAGCCACCGGCGCAGCTTTAATCGGAGTGAGTTTCACCAACTCTCTAATCCACAGGTCAAGAGCCACCTCCACGTCCCTTTTGTCCACCCCGAGGAAAAAGCTCGAAGAATACCCGATGCGGATTTGGTCTTTTTCTGGGGAAAAACTTTGGGCTTCGGTCGCCACTGTGGCAAAGACCGGAAAAATTATCAGAAAGCTCATGAACACCGAGGGTAAAAATCGATTAATTTTCGTCATCGGGTTTCTTCGCCTCATAAGCTTTCATCGTTTTTGGGATATTTTGGGGGCTAGTTTTAAGGAATCATAAAATGGTTCCACGGACCGTAAATATGCTGGCTTGAACTTGACTAACTTGTCGTATTTCAACAGGGTGAGAATTTGTCTCCCCTGGGGATGGGTGTGGAGCTCAGCCAAGCTTTTCGAGACTGACCGCTTGAGTTTGTCACTGTATTCTTGGCGAAAGGCGAGAATCCCCCGCAGAATCGGGGGGGATTGGGCGATAACCACGAGGTCTTTGCCGATTTGCGGATTGAGCTCGACCACCGTCTGAAAAACGCGGCGCATCACCAGGCAGGCATCCTTCTTTTTGAAAAACACCGGCAGGATGGCCTGGGAGGGTTTCTCCACTGATTTGGCGGTCTGAAATAACCGCTGGTACGGAGGCAATCCTTGTTCCCTCAGCAGGCTGTTGAGCCATAATATGTGAGTGGCTAGAGGAGTTATTTCTTGATGAATGAGTATGTTGCGGTTCTTGAGTTGTTTAACCCTGGAGATACCGGCATCCCGATGCACCAACAGGAGATATTCATCCCCTATGAGATTATGATAGGAGGGCACAAAAACCGGCTCCAGAGACACCAGATCTTTGATCTTGAGATAATACGAAGACGACAGAATGACCAGGTCCAATTCCTTTTGTTGGAGAGCCTGAGTTATGCCCAATTCGTCAGGATAAATGGTTACCTTGGTAGCCAAGGGAGTTTCCCCGTCATTAGACACTTGTCTTGTCCATATTTCCAAAGCGGCCTGGGCGTCCTTGATATCCACGTCAGTGAAGGCTACCCGCGGGTAACCGGCGTTCAGGGTGGCTGGGGGCGAGGAGGGCTCCGCGTGCCCAGGCCCTACCGCCAGGCCCATCAAGCAAAGTGCTGCCACAACTGCCAGCAGATACCAAGGTATGCGGCTCGGAAAACTCATGGGGTTAATATCCCAGCACAACTCCCCAAGTAGGCTAACTGTTACATTTCCTTCTCTCTGAAGTTCCATGGAAAAGAACTTCAACCTTGCTCAGGAAAATAGATAAATTGCCATCATGATTGATGATGATATGCATTTTGTAGAGAAAGTATAAACACCATAGATTTTAAATCATCAGACCCCTCTCAAGATATTGACCAATTGTTTGAATAAAGTTTATTTTTTACACGTTCTATAGAAAAGGGACGCAATGGAATTTAAGTAATTTGACTTGAAACTGACTAACTTATCGTATTTTAATAACGTCAGAATTTGACGCCCCTGGGTATTAGTGTGCATTTCTTCAAGTTTTTTTATGGCAAACTTTTTCAATCTATCACTGACGTCCTTGCGAAAAGCAATAACCCCCCGTAAAAGGGGGGGAGAGGTAACGAGTGTAACAAGCTCTTTCCCTATCTGGGGATTGAGTTCGGCAGCCGTCTCAAAGGAACGTCGTTTCACCAGGCAAGCGTCGGCCTGCTTGAACAACACCGGGAGTATGGCCTGTGATGGCTTATCAGTCAGTTTTGGATGCGAAAAGAAGCGGTCCCACGTGGGCAAGCCCTCGTCATGGAGTACACAATTAATCCATAATATTTGGGGTGATTCACTGCTTACTTTTTCATGAATCATGATTTTGCGGTTTTTTAATTGTTTGAGTGCAGTAACTTTGGTATCTCGATGAACGAGTAATAAATACTCATCGCCTACATGGTTGAAATAAGCTGGCACAAAAGTAGGCTCTATAGGAACTAAATCTTTAATTTTCAGATAAATTGGCGAGCTAAGGATAACAAAATCCAGTTGCTTATTTTTAAAGGCATTGACTATTGCTGATTCGTCAAAATAAATGTTCACCTTGGCCGATAATGGAAAGTCAGCAGTCTGAACTACTTGTTTCAACCAAATCTCCAGGGCCGCCTGGGCATCCTTTGCATCCACGTCGGTAAAGGCAATACGTGGGTAGCCCCCCCTGAAGGTTTCACCCTGTGGTGACACTGCCGCCTGGGCCGGTGGAGCGGACCGGCCAATCACACTCATGATGGCCGCCATCAGGAGGATAGCGGACAAGATGTGGCGGAGGACTCCCATAGTAAGGAAACCTTGTGGGCTACCCGCGCAATTCCATTCAACTGCCCTGGTTTTTTTCCAGAAACTTGATGACCTCCTGACCAACCACAAAGTTGAGGTGCGCCTTGGTTTCAAGGTGATCATACAGCACCTTCTGGTGTTGGGCCTGCATGAAGGACTCCATGATTTGGGCCTCCAAGACATCCTTGGTTTCCACCATCTCGGCCTGGTAAGCCCGTTCGTTCAAATCCCGGTTTTCGGTGGCGGATTCCATGGCCTCTTTCGAAGCTTTGTATTGGTCCTGGGTCCTGTTCAACTTGTGAAAAATGTCCTTGACCTGTAACGCGATGCCCTCCCGGAGGAGGATTTGCTCCGCCTCCATCTTGTTGAAATTGGCCCGGGCCTCCTTGAGCTTGTTCTGGGTCAAGTACCCCTGGAAGAGGGGCAACTCAAACATGAGGCCCACACAATAGTTGTCCTTGTTCCGCGGCGTGACGATACCTTGGTCGTAGCGGTTTTCAATGTGATTTAGGGTTCCGGTCAGCAAGATCTTGGGAAAAAAGCCGCTCCTGGCTTCCATGATCTTGGCCTGGGACGCCTTCAAGCCGGCTTTGAGTTTGGCCCAGTCGGGATTAAACCGGTAGGCCTGGCCGATCAACTCGGCCAGATTGGCCCGGTAAGGCTGATAAGGCAGGTCCGACTCCGTGACTTCAATCTTGGTGTCCCAGTCCAGCCCCATGGTATTGAGCAGCGCCGCCCGAGCCATTTGCTCATTGTTCTTCAGAGACGCCACTAAGGTGCGGATACCGTCCACCGTAGACTTGTTGCGCAGGTAATCGGTTTTTTTCACCCGGCCGGACCCTTTTCTGTAGAGGTTCTCCGTGAGCTCCAGCGTGACTGCCAATCTAGCCAGGGCATCACGGCCAATCTGGTGCAGTTGTTGGGCCAGCAACACCCCGTAGTACATGCGGTGCACGTCGTACATCACCTGCAAATCCGTGCGCCTGACCTCCTCTTGAGCCACCTTCATCCCATTTTTGGCTTGCTTCACCTTGGCCAGGCGCAATCCCCCGGTGAACAGGGGATAGTTCACATTCAGGGAGGTGATGAAATTACGTTTATCCATCAGTTTGATGTCCTGCTCGGGCACTTGAACGCTGCCGGCAGGGGTCTGCAAGGGAATGGCAGCTGGCGGAAACCCAGGCCCGAAGGCATTGGCGGGGATGGTGATGGTTTGCGACGGCACCGGGATGGATTTGGCCGGGAAAATAAAGTTCGGGTCGTCATCCAAGGTGGTATAGGAGCCCCGAAAAGAGATCTGAGGCCAAAACGCCGACAAGGCCTGCTGGTGTTGGGCCTCGGCCGCGGCCAGGGCAAATTGGGAGGCAGGACGACGCTGGTTGTTCTTCAGGGCGATATCGACACATTTTTTCAGGGTTATTTTTTGTATTTCCTGGGAGGTTTTTTCCTGGGAACCCTGAGAAGGAGGAGGACTGGAGCTCTCCTCCGCAGAAACCGCTGCTGGAAAAACCATTCCACCGAAAAAGAACGTGATCATGATCATCAAGATTAGGAACCTTATCCTGTGCATTGCCGACCTCCCAGGCAAAAGAGAATTTTGTATTCTTCCAAAGAATCGGCATAAACCCCAAAATGTTTAGGACAAATCCGGAAAAATTATGAGTTCCTGGGTGCTTATGGGTAGTAGAGTTGGTTCCGAGCCAGGGAAAGGTGCTCCCTAGAGGGGGCCCAGTCCTCACGGAAGACCCGGTAGCATTTGAGAGAAACGGTCTGCAAGGCCTTCAAGAAAACCATGGAGCAGCTTCGGACCCCCTTTGGCAAGGTTGATTTTTTCCTATAATTTTTTCTGCGCCTTATACTAATGGTCCTTTAACAACCTGATTAAATTATCAAAATAGTTTTTCGGCAACCGCACCACTTGTTCAGTTTTAAACAAGGTCAGAATTTGTCGTCCCCGGGGATAGGTATGGAGGTTGAGGGCGGAGGCAATAATTCTCCGTTTGGCCTCAGCCTTGATATCTTCACGGAAAGCCGTCAGTCCCCGGGGAAATGGCGGAGAAGCGACCAGGATAGCGAGATCAGTGACAATCTGAGGGTTAAGTTCCGCCATGGTTTCGTAGGCTGAACGGGGCACCAGAGCAGCCTCAGCTTGTTGAAAAAAACCGGTAAGATGGCCTGGGAGGCTTTGGGCACTTGTTTCAAGGTCTTAAAAAAGAGAGTGGTTTTGGGCAGGCCATGTTTTTTCATTTCGCTGTCCAGCCACAAGAGATTTACATCACTGGCGCCATACTCGGAGGTGATGACAAGCCGTTTATTTTTTAACTGGGGTAAAACTGTGATGCCTTTTTGGCGATGGACCAGCAGGAGGTACTCCACGTAAACTTCACCGGATATAGTTCCCGTTAACACCGGTTCAATATTTGTTTTATCCTTGATTTTCAGAAAATCCAGGGGAGGTAAAGAAATTATGGTTATCTCTTTACTATTTATTGCTTTAGTGATGGAGTCAATATCGGAAAAGATTATACTTTTATTTATTTCTAAATTAAATGATTTAAATATTTCGTCAGCATATATTTTTATGGCTACCTGAGCATCATTTAAATCTACTTCGTTATACAATGATTTTGCATAACCTATTGATATAGAATCAGAACGATTGTTATATTTATTTTGTCCTCCCAATAGAGGACTTAAATTTATTAACTGAAAGATGATGTTGATCATAATAAAGAAATATATTTTCTTGTAAGGTGCAGTTGTCATCAGACAACCTCCTCCAAAGCGCTGGCTCTCTCCTTCTTTTCTTGACTCCGAGAACCAACCAGAATAACGAATAACTTTTCATATAATCGGGCACATCTAAAAAAACTTGAGACACTCCGAAGCCTCATAATTAGGGCAATGGGGTGGGGAATTCTGAGAAAAACTCCGAGAGGGATCTGCAGGATGAAGTGTTGCTAGATTTTACCGTTGATTTATCTAACCCCAGGAGATCTGAAAGACCCCCCAAGTCTCAAGAAAGGAAACGGAATGCCGATGGAAAAGGTAGGCAAGAAGGAGAGGTACTCCCTCGCTCTCATGGAGCGGCGGTGGGATTGAATTATGGAATCTAATAAACTCCGGGCGCAGCTTTTTTCCCAGAAAATACGCCTCATCTCGGGAGATGCAAGGATAGGAGACCAGGAGTTTTATCCCATCTCCATGAGGGCGTTGCTGCCAGGAAGATTGACTTTCACCTTATATATAAAAACTATCGAAGGGAGGGCTCTTAAGGTCAAATATCTTCCCTATTGTGAAGAGGAGGAGATGTTTCAGGAGATTTGGCTGACAAGATTACAGGAAAGAGGAATTACCCAACTCTATTTTCGACATGAGGACCTGGAGAAAGTAATAGCTCATTTTAATAACATCTTGCTGCTCTTGGAGAATGAACCGCCCGAAGGTGCTCGGAAGAAGATGATGGTTTTCTGCGAGCATTTAAATCTTAACATCCGGCGAGCCATGGTGTTTCCCGTGTCAGATCCTCACTTGAAGCAAGCTAATTGGCATGTGGACTGGCTCATCAATCAATTAGGAAAAGGTTTGTTACCTTACCACAACTTGTGGGAAACGCTCTTTAATGATTACAGCATATATAACCACGCCATAAATGTTTTTTTGGTTTCTACAGCATTCATGGTTTTTCTCGGGAAAAAATATGCAGGCTGTCGGGCCTTAGCGATTGCCGCGCTTTTTCATGACATTGGCTTAGTCAAGATCCCTTCTGACATTCTCTATAAGACGAGTCCCCTGACGCCCGAGGAATGCCGAGAGGTCCAGAAACATCCAGAAATTGCTGTTGATATGCTTCAGGAGTGTTCTGAGATATCACCCGAATCTTTGCGCCTTATTTGGGAGCATCATGAAAATGCCGACGGTTCCGGTTATCCCCAAGGACTGGGAATTAGTGAACAGCATGAATTCACCCCTCTTTTGCGTCTCATAGATGCTTATGATGCCTTAATTTGTCAAAGACCTTATCGCCCCGCGCAGAGTCCTTTCCAAGCTTTGAAAATCCTCCAGCAGCAATGGGGACCGCATGGCCCCGTACTTAATCGTCAATTATTAAAAAAGTTTATAGAGTTTATGGCATTGTGAGAACGTTACTTTAGCTTGTCTGGGGTCCCCTCAAAAAGATTAAGTTTTGGAGAATCATGACGATTAAGAAAGATAGCCCGGCCTACCGGGAATTTCTCTAAATAATTCTCCATAATCTTGGGGTGATTGCTGCTGCGTGCTTAACCTAAACTGATCGGCAAGAAGGTCGATGAAAGCTTATGTCCGTATCACTATTCTAGTAATTTTTATCTTTAATATTTTTGTTGTTGCACCTTTTGCGAGGTGTGAACAAGACCAGATCGAAAATATAACGTACGGTATGTTGGGAACTTTATTCAACAACATAAATCTCAAAGATGCTCAAGTAGCTATGGAAGTGTGGGTAAACGAATTAAGTAAAGTTGCAAGGATATCAGCAAAATCATCAAAGACCATCGTTTTTTCTGAACTGCCTGATTTAATAAACGCAGTAAGAAACAAGCAAGTCGACCTGGTAGGGATACCTTCCCTGCATTTTTTGCAAATAAAGGATAAGATTCCTTTAGAGCCTGCTCTGGCCTATTCAATTAACGATCACGTCGGTACCGAATATGTTTTAATAGTTCCCAAGGACAAGGAATACCACGGGTTGAGCGGCTTGAAAAACAAGAAAATCCTTATCCATAAACACGATGACGCAGGCCTCATCCCTGTTTTGTGGCTGAATTCCCTCCTGCGCCAACAAGGTCTTCCTCCTGCTGACCGTTTTTGTGCAAGTATCAAGAAGGTGGATCTACCCTCCCAAGCTGTTTTACCCGTATTTTTCCAGCAGGCGGACTGCTGTGTAGTTAGCAGTGATGGTTTTGAGATAGTAAAAGAATTAAATCCACAATTAGGGGAAAAGCTGGTGATCGTGGACAGATCGCCCTTCCTGTTGGTAGGCTTATTGGCCTATCGCCGGGATCTTCCGGCGAACCTTAAAAAAGAAATAAAGGAAGTTGCCGTCAACCTGGCATCATATCCTAGGGGGAAACAAATCCTCACCCTTTTTAAAATCGGGGCCTTCCGTCCTTTCCAATCTTCAGATTTTGATCCTTTGCTGGAGTTGATTAAAGATAATAAGCCATTACTGTCCGTGAGTAAGAGCAAAAGCCGTCATTAAGTCATTCCCTGTCTGCTTCTCTGTGCGTTCCTCTCGTCAAGCCTTTTAGACCATCCTTGTTAAAAGCCTTTGAGGATATGAGATTGGCTTTAGCCCTCTCGGTTGGTTGGTTCTTGGCTTCGAGGGTGGCAAACACCGTTATAGTTCTCTCCGTATTGTTTTAAGTAAAATCTCCAGCGTTGTTAATTTTTTTGACAGTGTTCGGCATTTAGGTTATTATAATTTTTGGCAGCATGTCAGACTGAAAAGTAGGCAAGCAAATCGCTGGCCTTGAACAGATCGGAAGGGGATGCTGAATCCCTTGCCGATTTTTTTTTGCCTGACGGTGCTCGCGGTCCTGCTCTTTAAGCAGGATAACATTTGCTTCACCATTTTAGGAGGTTTACCGTTACATGAAGGAAACAGGCAGAGTTAAATGGTTTAATGACGCGAAGGGCTATGGGTTTATTACCCGAGAGAGCGGCCCGGATGTTTTTGTACATCACAGCGCCATCCAGGGCGAGGGCTTCAAGTCCCTGGCGGAAGAACAGGAAGTGGAGTTCGAGGTAACCCAAGGTCAGAAAGGCCTCCAGGCCCAGAACGTCTTCAAACTGTAAGCCACTGGCGTTTAGCCGGCAGACCCCGCAGTGTTAAAGCTGCGGGGTTCTGCCGTCTTGAATTATCTGGAGGAGACCTCAGCCCGGAAGGAGAAGTAAGAGAAAAAAATGAGTCGCCAAGAGGGGAAAACCTCGACACCGTCGGCGGCCAAGATGCCAGAGGTGGGCAAGAAAGAGAATTTAAGTCTCAGGGGAACAGCATCTATCAGAAGAAGCCATGCCAAAGGCCTCACGACAAGACCGGCCCGGAGAAATTATTAGTAAAAGATTATCCGTGGCAAACCTTCCCCACGAGATGAGCGCAACACAGTTGCAGACCCTTTTTTCCGAGGCCGGCCATGTGGCCTCAGCTAGGATTCTCCCCTATCTGCACAACGGGCAGCCCTGTGGTTTCGGCTTTGTGGAGATGAAAACCTTAGCAGAGACCCGGAAAGCTCTTTCTATTTTCAATGGCCGGACTATAAATGGGCGACTTTTAGCGGTTAGGGAAGATAGGCCGCAGTCAAAATGCGTCTTTGGCAGCCGTAGTCGTAATAGACGATGAGTACCTTGAGTACCTTGCGGAGAATCCCGCTAAAGACCAGGCCGCAGAGGAGACCGTAAATGAAACGGAAAGACGTCAAGGTGATATTCTCTGAATTTGACGGTTATTGCGAGACCCTGGATAGAAACGGCTGTATTAGCTATCCGGTCACCATTACCTGGACCAGTGAAGAGTGCCATGACGATAAGCCGGTGGTGGTAATTTTGGGGGAGTCCCGCCCTGCTGGTGATCTGCCTCCCGGTGAATTACAGGTGCCCTTCGAGATTGTGGAAGAGGTGAGGCAAGCTGGTTATGACGCGCAGGCTCTCAACGTTGGGGAGATCAAGGATTATTGGCGAGAGGCAAGACGGTTGAGCGTCAAAAACCATTGGCATCCTGAGGCCAGGCTAGTGCAATATTAGGCTGATCAGCCCACCATTATCAAACCCGGTACCAGCAGGGTCTATAAACTTACCTGCATCGACCTGGAAAATAGAAAAAATCAGCATGACCATCACAGTGGAGAGAATAGATGAAGGCCCTGTTCATCTACCCTGAATTTCCGGAAACCTTCTGGAGTCTCCGGCATGCCATTAAGTTCCTCAGAGTCGAGGCTCTCAGTCCGCCCCTGGCTCTCCTCACCGTGGCGGCCATGCTGCCCCCGGATTGGGACAAGCAACTGGTGGACCTGAATGTGGAGCCGCTGACGGAGGAGCACCTGGCCTGGGCTGACCTGGCTTTTGTCAGCGCCATGACCGTCCAGTCCCCCTCGGCGGACGCCGTCGTCCAGCGCTGCCGGGCTGCGGGCATCAAAGTCTGTGCCGGGGGAGTCCATTATAGCACCCCGGGGATGCCGTTCGAGCCGGTGGATCACCTCTTCATCGGCGAAGCGGAAGAGCTCCTGCCAATCTTCTTGGCGGACCTGGCCCAGGACCAGGCGTTGCCGGAATACCGGGCTTCCCGCTTTCCAAGTCTGGCCTGCTCACCGGTGCCGGCCTGGGAGCTTCTTGACCATTCTCACTATATGAACATGCTGGTCCAGGTGTGCCGGGGTTGTCCCCACGACTGCGACTTTTGCCACGTCATCGTGCAATACGGCCGCCACCCCCGCTACAAAGAACCGGACCAGGTCGTGGCCGAGCTCCAGGGCCTCTATGACTCAGGGTGGCGGAGGGATATTACCTTCGCCGACGACAATTTTATCTGTCATCATGGCAAGGCCAAGGCCATCCTGCAAGCCGTGAGTCGCTGGCAAGCCGAACACGGCTATCCTTTTCAATTCTTTGCCCAAGCCAGCCTCGAAGTGGTGGACGATCCGGAGTTATTGCCCCTCATGGCCCAGGCGGGTTTTACGGGGCTGTTCCTGGGGATCGAAACCCCGGACCCTGCTTCGTTAAAGGAATGTAATAAGCGCCAAAACCTGAACCGGGACCTGGTGGACGCGGTGCGGACCATCCAGGCCCATGGCATTGAAGTCATCGGCGGTTTCATCGTGGGCTTTGACTCGGACTCCCCCAACGTCTTCGACCATCAGGCGGATTTTATCGAAGAAGCCGCCATTCCCACGGCCATGATCAACTTGCTGACCGCTCCCCCCGACACCCGCCTGTATCGGCGCCTGGAGTCAGAAGGACGCCTGCTGGGCGACAGTGATGGGGACACCACCATGAATGCTGGCTGCCTGAACTTCATACCCAAGATGGACCGGCAGCGCCTGCTGGATGGTTACAAGACCCTCCTGAATCGGCTTTTTGCACCTGAGCCTTTCTACCAGCGAGTCCTCACCTTCCTGGGGCATTGCCGCCCCAACCCCCTCCTGCCGGCCCGCCCCCCCACCCACCGGGAAGTGCTGGCGGTTCTGAAAATTATCTTTGCCTTGGGTTTCAAAGAACCGGGCCGAGGGGCCTTCTGGTCTTTCCTGGGGCGTCTTCTCCTGCACCATCGCCAGCATTTCCCTCTCGGGATAAACTTAGCTGCGGTGGGTTTCCATTACCGCATGATTACGCACCGGTTCTGTGCGGCCCCCTGTTAACCAGTCCCTGAGACACCGCTAGCCCGGATAATTCACTTGGTTGTCAAAAACTCGGTGGCACAGGCTTTCCAGCCTGTGCAAAAAACAGTCGGTTTTTTCGGGCTGGCCAATTATTCTAAATATTTCGTCATGTTGTCTTACATTTTTAAAGATTCATGAATAAAGCGGGCTAGGCGATGCGCTTTCACACCGGCGCCAGCGAGTGCTTGGCGGTGTCCCTACTCCTGGACGGCGACGACTTGCTCCCTGGGTCCTCGGGCTAGTTGCAGCCAGGGGAGGTCTGGCCAAGGAGAAAGAGGACCTTTAACCCGCTTTATTCATCAAGTTTTGCGGAAACACTCTATCTATCTGATTCTATTTAGTTTACAGGATTTGGCCAAAAAACAGATTATAAAATGTAGCCGCAGGCTTTAGCCGGCGCGGCCCCGGCCAACCGCCGCTGCCACCTGTTGATTGCGCTGTGGCAGAGAAAAGGGCAGAGGTGGGCCAGGGGCCGCCGACCCTTGCCCTCCCCCGCACCCCCCAACCCCATAAAAACTTTGCCCGCAAGCTTTCAGCCTCCAGCCCGGGTTCTTCAGAGTGCCCCAAGTCTGATAAACAAGAAAACCACGCCTATCATCCAGATATTACGTACAGTGGCAAGATATTCTTTGTTCTGGTTGTCCTCCTATCTATAAGTTATATGCACGTGTTGACCATCGTCTTGTCTCGGTAATATCCATACCCACATTTATATCTGATGGAACCAATTCCTAGTAGCATTGGCAATAGATTGCAGTTAATAAAATCAATTGACATTGAGTGAAATCTGTGTTGTTAAATAAAGTATTCAAGGAATAGATCAGCGTTTATAACTGGACTTCAACGAGGCAATTGCTAACGTGGAGAAATTTCCATTTTTAGGAGGGGTGGAGAAACACCTTGTTTTTCAAATACGGAGCGGCAAATGAACTATTGGACGTATTTGGGATTTTCAGAAGCGCCTTTCCAGGATGTCCCGGACCAGAGATTCTTTTATCTTACCAAAAAGCATGAAGAGGCTTTGGCAGAACTTATCGATTTTATCACCAACCGCCGGGGGATAGCCTTGGTGACTGGTGAAATCGGCATCGGCAAGACCATGCTGATTAGTGCCCTGGTTCAAAGATTACCACAAACATTCCAACCCATTCTCCTTGACAGGCCATCTGATGAACCCATGGCTCTCACGATGGAAATCGCCGGCGCCATCGGCATTAACATTAAAGAAGGGATTCTGCTGGACCTAAACCGTCTCACCGATACATTGAAAGCAGCCGCCCAGCAGGGGAAATTTTTTGTGGTGCTACTAGACAACGCTCATCTGCTGACGGACCGGCATTTGGAAGAGGTCTGCTTTTTGTCCCAGATGGAATTCCCGAGCCAAGGCCAACATCTCCTGCCCATCGTGCTGGTGGGCCACAGGGGTCTGGATGAGAAACTCGACGGCCATGCTAATAACTGCCTGCGCCAGCTCATTGATGCGAAAATTAACCTTCCCGGTTTGAGCCCCGCAGAAACCATCCTCTATATTGATCACCACTTGAAACAAGCGGGCTCGAGCTTTGCGGCTTGCTTTTCCGAAGATTGCTCAAGCCAGCTCTTTGCCATGACAGGTGGTATTCCCCGCTTGATCAATCAGATGTGCCTGCAGGCCTTTGAACGCCGCTGGCAAGAAAACCTCTCACGGGTTACTCCGGAAATCCTTGAGGGAAAGGGGCAGGTCCCTGGCCCCAAAGACCATGGTCCGACCACGAAAATGAGTTTTCGGAAAATATTCGGAGCTATGACAGGGGTGGTACTGACAGGAGTAGCACTGGGGGTGGGTTTGGCCGCTTATACAATCTATACCAGGTTGGCCGGCAAGATGTCCCTGCCGAGTAAGGCAATCTCAGAAACCGTAGTGAGCCCCGGTCCCAATTCTTCGCAGGAGCAAGCCCCCACGGCTCCGGATAGCCCAGCGCCGCTAACTTCCCCGGAACCGGCAGATATAAAAGCGGTAAGGCAGTCAGCAACTCCCAAACGGGAATTACTGGTCTCCTCGGAGCAACAAGTATCCAAGGAGCTCTCAGACGCTGAAGCCTTGCCGGCCACACAGGCAAACATCCGGCCCGGGAAAATGACTTGGTCCACCCCAATCAGCTATCAGGTGACTGCCGGGGATAAAAACTTGTCTGGAATAGTCGCCAAGTATTACCCATCCAACAGAAAATTAGGTTTTACCGCAATTATCTTAGCAAACTCGGAAATAACCAATGAAAATCTTATTTTTCCTGGACAGAATTTATATCTACCAAAGATGGATAATATCGGAGTTGTAACCCTAAAAGATAACCGCTATTATTTGCTTTACAAACGCTATGAGGATGTATCTAAAGTGAATAAGACTGTTTCCAACCTCAAAGAGCACCAAATCCGTTTTCTTGTGAGAGAAACGCAAAATCCGGACGTGGGGGAGGTGTACCGTATCTTTTTAGGAGGCTATGAAAGCGAGGAAGACTTAAAGGTAGCAGTAAAAATGGCAGAGAGGGAATGAACCATTTTTTCAAAGCAGATTATGTGGATGAAGAGTGAATAACAGCAATCTTTTCCTGATATGGTACGAAACTTATTAGAAAGGTCAAACGTTTTCATATCTGCTTCTATGTTGGTTCCATTTGTCAAGCCTTTTTAAAAGCGCTTTAGGACATGAAATTGCTGTAAGCCGTTTCGGTTGGTTGGTTCCTTGGGTCGAAGGTGGTGAACACCCTTCTAGCTTCTATCCGTGCTGATCTCTGGCCAGACCCCCCCATGCTGCATACGCTTTAATTGCGTGTTGGGGAATCGATGCATCAGAAAAATGCTGTATCCAGTAATTGAAGATCACTGCTCTCTATCAGCTAATAAATGAGCCCATAAAATGTTTCTGATTTAGATAAATAAGCCCTGGGTTATAGGCTGCCTTGTCCCGATTGGCTGCAGAAAAAGTAAAGTCAGGGTGGGCAACGCCCACGAAACCGCCACCCCCGGAAAACGGGGCCGTCTGTCCCTCCCTTGCTTGCCGAGCCTGCCACCCCTGCTACAGTCAATCCGGGGACTATTTCTGGATTCATCCCCCTTTTTCCGGGGGCCAAAAACTTTTGTTGCGGCACAGGAAATGGCTGGTCTAGAAGTAACCTATGGGCATTACACGAATATTGTGGCAATTTGTTGCGGCTCAGAAGCGGTACAAAGCGCCGTCTGTGCGGTACCATACGGCACATGGTGCGGTAACCAGCGGCAGCAATGCGGTAATATCCGCCACTGTTCCGCCACGCCAACCGCTCCGTCCCGCCCTATCCGAAACAGGGTCAGGCGAAAAAAGAGATGTTGATTAATTCTGAAACTTACATCTATTTAACAGGAAACGGCTGGGGCCGGCGGGTACCCGGTAAAGCCCCTTCCCTTTGATGGGGTTTGGGGGAGGGTGGCGAAAAGCGGATTCCACCACGCTGAAAAGCTGTTTAGTATTCGAAATCCGTTGATGTGGTCTCGGAGTTAAAGAAATAATCGGTAAAGAGTCTTTAGCTGTCTCAACGCGACGGTTGGTTTTGAGGGAGGTTCCGGTGCGCTGACCATTGCGGCGCGGTTTTCGCTGGCCGTTCTTCCTTGTCTACATAATACTGGCGGGCCTCCGCCAGGTAGGCCCGCATGTTCTGGATGCGGGTGGCGTCTGAGGGATGGGTGGAGAGAAATTGAGGGGGTTGCGCCTTGTCTTTTTTGCCGGTGGCGAAGCGTTCCCAGAACTGGAAAGCCAGCTCCGGGTCGTAGCCTGCTTTGGCCATAAGAATGAGGCCGATGCGGTCGGCCTCGGATTCCTGGACCCGACTATAGGGCAGGAGCACCCCCAACTGGGTGCCCAGGCCGTATCCCTGCATGGCCACCCGGCTGGCGGTGGAGCTAACTCCCAGGGCGGCCAGGCCCACGCCTAAAGCGGTGCCTCCCACTTGGGCCAATTTCCCCTGGGAAATGCGCTCCCCGGCGTGGCGGGCCAGCGCGTGGGCTGCTTCGTGGGAAATGACCGTGGCCAGGTCGGCGTCGCTTTTGATGTACTTGAACAGGCCGGTATATATACCTACCTTACCCCCAGGAAGACAGAAGGCATTGGCATTTTTGTCATCATCGAAGACGACAAATTCCCACTTATAGTCAGTCCGGTCCGCGGCTTTGGCAATGCGCTCCCCCACCCGTCGCACTCTCGCCTGGAGGGCCGCATCCTTGGACGGGCGGGAGCGCCCCTTGATATGCTTGAAGGCCTGATAGCCCAGGGCCAATTCCTTCTCTTGGGAGACCATGAGCACCTGCTTCCTCCCAGTATAGGGCGCCGTGGCACACCCAATCATGACCCCCCAGGCCACCGCCAGCAGGATGAAAAACCACGCTTTCCCTTGAGGCGAGAATTTCCTGGTTACCATAAGCCACCACCTGGGGTAAAATTCCCACACCTCCCCCTTACCGACAAGGGCAGGTCTGTTTCCCCTTAATATATCCAACTGTAACAGGCGCTCTGCTGTAAAGGGAGGTGAAAAAGCCTTGTCCCTTTGTATTAAAGATAAAAAGAATTGTCCAGGAAGTCCAGGGAGAAATAAATGCCAGGAAAACCATCAACAAGATATGTGGCGGTGATCGGTGGCGGTGAAGTCACTACCGAGGTGGCGGCCTTGGCCTTTGAGGTGGGCCGGGAGTTGGCCTGCCAGGGCGCGATAGTCGTCTGTGGCGGCCTGGGGGGTGTCATGGAGGCCGTGGCCCGGGGTGTAGCGGAAGCAGGGGGCGTGAGTATCGGCATCCTCCCTGACCCGGACCGGCGCCGGGCCAACCCTCACCTCACCTATACCATCCCCACCAACTTGGGCCACGCCCGCAACATGGTCATCGTTCACTCCGCCGACGCGGTCATCGCGATTAATGGCGGCTACGGCACCATCTCCGAAGCGGCCATTGCTCTGAAATTGGGGAAGCCGGTAGTGGCCCTGGCGGTGGACTGGGACCTCCCGGGCCTTCAGCGGGCTGCAAACCCCAGAGAAGCTGTGTCCTTGTCAAGGCGATAGGTGCAGAGTGGTTGAGTTAGCCCGCTAATGTCAGGGGTGTCTCATTTCAGGAAAGCATAAAAAAACGAGGTGAGGGCCGATGTGGGCCCTCACCCCGTATGCCCCCTGAGGTAGGATGGGGGTGCGGGGGAGACAGGGAGCCGCGCTCCCGGGCTCTCCCCCACAAACTCACAAACTAAATCTCCAGCCAGGAATCGGAGAACAGCACCTGGCCCATGATAACTCGGGCGGTCTTGGCGTAGTTCTGCAGGTCCTTGGAAAGTGAGGCGATGTCCACCGGTTTGCCGTCCATGACGTCGTATACTACTTTGACGGCTTCCGGGTTCTTGCCGGACACCACGTCGGCCAGCTCGTCGTCGAAGGCGTCCACGATGGCGCTGACCATGCCGTGGCGCTGCAGCATGACCACGTAAGCGCGGTTGATAATGGGGCGCAGATTCTCCGGTACGCCGTTGCTGGAGTTGCTGAGCCCGCAGGTGGACTTGGCCCCGGGGGCCATATCCTGGAGCATTTTCATATACTCTATAGCGCTGATGAGCTGGCTCTGCTGGATGTTCAAAGGCGCGATGATGGGGTCGAACCAGATGCGTTCGTTCTCAATGCCGTGCGCGTCGGCATTCGCCAGGATTTCCGCGGTGAGCATGCCCCGCTCGTGCTCGTCCCGGGGCATACCCTCCGGACCCCACAGGAGGCCGATAAAGTCGGCATCATACTTTTTCACCAGGGGCAGCATGCCGTCCATGCGCTCCTGGCGGGCCATGATGGAGTTGATCAGAGCTCTGCCCTTGTGGACCTTGAGCCCCGCCTCCATGGCCGCAATGTTGGAGGTGTCCAGGGCCAGGGGAACGTTGGGCACCACCTCCTGGATGATCTTGACGATCCACTGCATCAACTCTTCGCCGCCCTTGCGGGCCGGGCCGATATTGGCGTCGATGAAATCCACGCCCTTTTCGGCTTCTTTCACGGCCAGTTCCTGGAGCGGCTTGGGATCGCGGTCCTTCATGGCCTGGCCGTAAACTTTGGTGACTACATTCAGATTTTCGCCGATACGGTAAAATTTACTCATCGGGTGGGCCCCTCCTTCTCCTCGGTAAGGGTAGCAGGAGGCCGTCAGGCGGCCTCCTCGTCAGAGTTCGTTGACTTCCCGTCTATTACAGCGATTTCAGGAAGGCTGGAATGTGGGAAGCCTCCCGGGGGCCGATGAGAATCTTCCAGTCAGGCAGTTCCTCTTCCAAGTCACCGCTGATGGCCGCCGCATAGCCCGGGATAATGAGGGAGCGGGTCTTGGCCTGCTCAGTGATACCGGATTTTTTGACGAACATACCCACTGCGTCGCCCACGAACTTGCCGGCCGCCCAAGCAGTCATCACCGACAGCCCTTCCGTGTCCATAATCATCAGCCAGGCGGGCACCTTGCTCCCTTCGATTTCCCCCCCGACGATGAAGTAGGTAAGCGCAAAGTTGGTGGTGATGAGAATGGGGGAGTTTTCGTCCGGGTTGTTGATGGGATAGATGCCCTGGGTGACGATCATGGGCTTCTGTGGGTCAGTGTAAATGTTGAGCCGCTGCAGCAGCAGGGGGAAGACAGCGTGCGGCTCAAGATCCGAGAGCACCACGATGCCGCCGTACTTGGCAATGGCCACTGAAGCGTACATGACCTGTTTCAGGGGGTCATCGGTCATCTCCGCTACGCAGTTGATTACCGGGAAGCCAAAGGGCCGGAATTTTGGCACCAGCGCGGCCCGCCGAAAGACGATGTTGTCCTGCAGGACCTGCTTGAGGTTCCGGGTGCCGGAATCCAGGATCAGGTCCTTGAGGCCCATGCCGGTGAGCTTGGTGGTGAGTTCCGCCAGGGCATCATAACCTTCGGCCTTGGCCACCAGGGGCAGGTCCATTTCCTTGGCCAGGGCTCCCATGGCGTCGGCATTCTCCGCGGTCGCCGTTGCCAGGATAGGCCGCCGGTCCTTGGCCGCTTCCGCGCCTGCTTTCAAGACATCAGGCTTGTCACTGCACAGCAGAATCAGGGCATCACTACCGTCCATGACCTTCTTGACCAAGGCACTAAACTTGCCGGCATCCCCGTCCTTGTCCATGATGGCGAACATTTCGGGGCGCAGGTTCAGGCCCACCCGCTCGAACTGCATGTCCATAAACTTCTTCAGCTTTTCATCCACCTCCGCGTCGGCCATAGCGGTGGTGAGCAATCCGGCGATCAGGGTGGGGCTGAAAAAAGTTTTCTCATGGCGGAACTGCACCGTATCGCCGCCGATGGTCATGGGCGCGTCTTTGGGACCCAGCTTGATGGGCCGGATGGGAGGCGCCGAAGCCTCTGCAAGTTTTTCTTTTACTTCTTCTTCTACATAAGGGCAGGCATCCAACTCCGCTTTGCCGCTGGCCAGAGCCATGGCGAAGGCCAGGCAGGTGGGGTAGCCGCACTCCTTGCAGTTGGTTTTGGGCAACATTTTAAAAATTTCAATTCCAGTTAGAGCCATTGTTACTCTCCTTATCCATGGCATGTGGCCCGGCCGGGGAGCCTGATCCGACCCGCTGACCGGCTGTCTCAGGAAAAGGGCCGGGAGAGGCGCATCTCCCGGCCCATGCAGGTTAACCGATAATGGGATCCATGCCCAAGGCCGGATGGTTCTTCTCCGTCAGGAAGGGGAGAATCTCATCCTCGGTGAGGCCGACGGTTTCGTCGGCGATGCGGTCGAGGAGATCGGGAATGTCCAGCTCCTCGCCCCGCTTCATGAGGCGCTCCCGGAGTTCCTCCTTGAGGCTCTTGGGCATCCATACCACCCGGGCCAGGCCGCCGTCGCCCACCACAAACTTCCGTTGGCAGACATTGTACTTGCTGTGGCCCACGAAGCCTGGGGTCACCTGCCCGCCACCGATAACGCCGGCCAGGGTGGTGAACTTCATGCCGCAAGGAGTTTCACCGGTGTAGTCCCGGTGCACGGTCATGATGCCGTTACACATGGGGAGCACCGCTGAGATGCACTCGCAGCAGCCACAGGTGGTCATGGGATCATAGACCAAGCTGTAGAAGTTGTAGGAAGCCACCGCCTGGCGGGAGGCCTTGAAGACGAAGTCATTGACGCCCTTCCAGTTGCCGTATTTTTCGTCTAAGGTCTCACCCTTCTCGATGGGCTGGTTGGGGCCGGTGGGATTGATCTCAAAAGAGGCCTTGCAGTCCATCCAGTTGTAAGCGCCGCACAGACCGGTGCGCTCAGGGCTGACCACGCAGACATGGTTGGGGGCGAAAGACTGACACAGGGTGCACGAGTAGTAGGTCTCGGTGGTCTCGTCGGTCATACCTTCGACTCGAGCATCCCGCTCGTAGTAGATCTTCTTGGCATGCTCGGTGATCTCTTTCACCTTGGCTTCGTCAGTGTAGATTTTTATCTGGCATTTGTCGAAGATGGCCCCGAAATCCTGGTGGAACTTGGCGTGCAGGATGGTGCCGATGTCCTTCAAGGTGAAGCCCTTTTCCACGGCGGACTTGCCGATGCGGTACCAGGCGATGTCCCGCTGCCCGATGTGCATGATCCCCTGGGCGTAGTTCACCAGGTGGTGAATCTGCCGCTCCAGGATGGGCTCGAAGTCGGGCTGGAAGTTGCGGCCGGCCACTTCCACCACCACACCCAGGGGCAGGCGGGCCGGGATCTTGTCTTTCGGCAAGTCCGGAATGTCCTTACCGATGACTTCGACGTGACCGTCTTCCACCTCTTCCATGCGCTTGCTGGTGACCAGCTCCACGGCCTGGGTCTTGCCGCCACCACACTCCAGGTAGAGGTCGTCCTTGCGCACCCGCTCACCCTCGAACGCGGCGCCGAAGTTCACCGGAATGTCGATGTGGGTCACGGTGACCTTGAGGCCCCGGACTTCGATGGACTTCTGGCCAAGCTCCGCCATGGGGACGTTACTGACCACGTGCTCGTAGGTGCAGATACCGGTGGGCAGCACCTGGGGAATGTCCTGGTTGGTGATGGTGGGGAAGCCCCAGTTGATGGCGCCCGGCGGCATTGGCGTACCACTCGTCGGGAATGGTGGACAGCGCATTGACGAACGCAAAGATGCGGTCCTTGTTGTAGAGCAACATCTTCAAGGCGGCGCCGGGCGTCACGCCGCCGAAGGCCATGGCGGCCCGGTTGGCGAATCCCAGGGCGAAGACCGCGGCGGAGATGTCCGGACCAAAGGGCACAATCCGGGTGGGCCAGCCGATCTGCACACCGGCTTCCAGAAGCTGTTCCGGAACCGAAGTCTTGCCTTCTATGTCCCTGGCGGCGCAGAAGATATACAGGTTCTTTTTCTGGTATTCCAGGACCAGTTCCACGGCTTGCTCCACCGTGGGAGCGGAACCGACAATGGCCGCGAAGCCCGGGGCCGAACCGTCTACGAACTCAATGCCCCGTTTCCGGAAGATGGTGTCCTCCGCGGCGCCCAGCCAGATGTTGGCCGCGCCTTTCTCAATGACTTCTTCACCGCCAAGGTAGAAATTGGGATCTTCTACATAGCGAATGGCCTCGAAGATCTCTTCGGCAAAGAGGGCGGCCAGGCCGGCGTCCAGACCGGGTCCCAGGTAGGGGAGGTAAAACTTCTCCGACGGCACCGGCGGCAGCAATTGCTTGCAGCGTTTCATAACCGGCACGGCGTCTTTGAGTTTTTCGATCTTGATGCCCATGATCGAATAGATGATGGGCAGGTAATATGCAGTGTTAGGGAAACCGATTTCCTGGTTTTCCCCGTGTTTTGCAATAGCCTCGTCTAACTTGGCCGCACACTTGTTGACAATGTTATGAGCGCCACGAATGGCGGCGGAAACGATGATTTTCGACACGGTGGCTTCCTCCTTCCTTTTTCATAAAGGAATTTATTGGTAGTGGGCTGTCCCAGCTTCGTGATGAGACAGCCCTTGTGGTTTTCCTTACACCTCTTCGGCGGCTTCGGCGGCTTCTTCCAGTTCCCGGCGCATGGCCATGTCGTAGAGCACCCGTTCCCGGGCCTTGTCGATGCCTAAGGCCTGGCGCTTCTTGTCGATGTGGGCGATCATCTTCTTGGCCGCCACTTCCGGATCCACCTCGAAGTCCCACTTGCCGCCGTAAATCTCTTCCAGACCACTGAACAGATAGTCGGTCAGGAGGTCACTGCCGGTGGTGGGGAAGGTCACGCCAAACAGGGTGTACACCCCGGAGGTCACGAAGTAATGGCCGATGCTGATGGCCTTCTCGCTCATCCACTCCGGCGCCGCGCCCGCCGCGGGCAGATCGCTGATGTCGGTGCCCAGGCCCCCGGCCTTCACACAAGCCGTGGCCGCCATGAGGATGCGGGAGTTGTCCACGCAGGCCCCCATGTGCAACACCGGTGGCAGACCCACCGTCTCCAGGACCTCGGCCAGACCCTCGCCGCAGTACTTCACCGCCGCTTCCGGGGTCAGAAGCCCCGCCTTGCCGCAGGCCATGGCTGAGCAGCCCGTGGTCAAGACAATGACGTCATTCTTCAAGAGCTCCTTGATCATGGTCAGATGCGCATTGTCATGGGTGGTGCGGCAGTTGTTGCAGCCCACCACGCCGGCCACGCCCCGCACCCGGCCGCCGATGATGTTGTCGTTCAAAGTGTAATAGGAACCCCGGATGGAGCCGCCCAGCAAGTACCGGATGGTCTCATAGCTGAAGCCCACGATGGTGGGATAGCTGGCCTCCGGAATCAAGACCGGGGAGCGCCGGTTGGGGAAGTTGTCAATGGCCTCCCGCACTACTTTCCGGGCCACATCCAAGGCATGATGGTCGTCAAAGGGGATGTGCATGGTCTCCCCTTCGATGCGGGCCCGGGTGTCCGTGGTGATGAGCTTGGTGTGGTAGCACTTGGCCACGTTGGCCAACGACTGCATCTCGCACTGCACGTCCACCACCATGGCGTCCAGGGCGCCGGTGATGATGGCCAGCTCCTGCTGCAGGTAGTTGCCCGCACAGGGAATGCCGTGGCGCATCAAAATCTCGTTGGCGCTGCAGCACATGCCCGCCAACTGGATGCCCTTGGCCCCCTTGTTCTGGGCGTACTGGATCAGCTCCGGCTCCTGCACCGCCACCGCAATCATCTCCGGGAGCAGGGGCTCATGGCCGTGAATGATGATGTTGACGTGGTCTTCTTTGAGCACCCCCAGGTTGATCTCCCCGGCCACCGGCACCGGGCAGCCGAACAGGATGTCCTGCAGGTCGGTGCTGATCATGGAGCCGCCCCAGCCGTCGGACAGGGCGCAGCGGGTGCACTGCTTGATGATGTTGTGATACTCCTGGTCCACCCCCATGTGGGTGCGGTGCATGAGCTCCACCACCTCGATGTCGCAGCCCCGGGGCACCACGCCCTCTTTGCGCCAAATCTCCTGGCGCTTCTTGGGGGCCCGCTTGACGTAGGTGAGCTCACCTTCCTGCTGCCCGAATTCCTTCAGCACGATGTCGGCCAGCTCCTGGGCAATCTCTTCTTTTTTGCGGGGTTTGGCCTCTTCGCCTTCCCCCACCGTGATGGCCACGCCAAAGTCCTTGGCCACCTGCTTCAGCTTGGTGACGTCCTTGAGTTCATAGCCCTGGGTGCGGCCGTGGGCCACTTCCTTGAACAACAGGGCCGTGCCCCGGGAGTGGTCGTTGTGGGCCGCGGTCCCGGAAGCCACCATGCGGGCGAAGTTCCGGGCGCTGATGGTCGCCGCGGTGGCGCCGCACAGACCCACCGCCTGGGGCTTCTGCTCCTCGCCCTCTTTGGCCTTCTTGGGCTTGGGCACCCGACAGGGACCCTGGGAGCAAATCCGGCAACAGGCCCCTTCCGCCCCGATGGGACAGGGCTTCATCTTCTCGGCGCGGTCAAAAATCGTCTCAATGCCCTCCGCCTGGGCCTTCTTGAGCATCTCCACCGTCGCCACATCTACCGACAGTTTTTCCACGTCAGCCATTAACTTTTCCTCCAAAGTTTTTGCGATTAGAAGCGGCCTTCATGGCCCCTCTCGCCATAGAGCCCGGGGTGGTGACGATTTCCACTTCCACGACCGTTTACCCGATGCCGGGCCCTGGTTGTTGTGGATGGGTGACAAAGGTTGCGTTACGCTAGTTCCTGGATAATGTCTTTGGTGAGCTTCACCGCCTCGGGGTGCCGCATAACAAGGAGGTCAGCGCCGGCCAACAGCAGGCTCACGGCGCAGACGGCCTCCATAAGGATACCCCGGGTCTTCTGGTCGCCGAGGGCCGGCGCTTCCTCGTTGGTCAACTTGCACTCTTTGACCTTCCAGACTTCCTGGCCCAGGTAACTAAGGATTGGCAACTGCAGCTTCTCATCTTCCTGGGTGAGGGCCGCCATGCGGTCCCGCTCCATCACCGAGTAAGAGTACTCCATGCCGTAGCCCAGGCCGCCGGTGGTGGGGTCCACCAGAATTTGGGAGTCCTTGACGCCCAACTGCCCCAGCAGGATGTTGAGCTGCTTGGCCAGGTTGACGTCAATGGGGCTGTTGGCCGAAACCGAATGGTTGTACCCCAGGGCCGCGGCGCCGATCTTCTTGTAGTTCTTGTCCTGGACCGGGCCGATGACCAGGCTCATGCCCTGGCAAGCCTCGGCCACCGCCGGGAGTACCTCTGCGTCCTTTTCCATGTTGCTGGTGCCGTAGACGATGACCGGCACGTCAACGGCTGACGCCACTTTCTTGGCGGTCTCGGCAGCCGCCGCCGGGGAGGCGTTAGCTCCATTGGGGTCGGTACTCGCCAGAATCAGGGCGATGGCCGCCGCCCCATAGTCATTGACACATTTCTGGGCCCAGGCCACCGGATCACCGAGTACGTCTTTGAAGGGCTCCTTGCAGGGTCCGGCCCAATCCTCCCCCGGATCCATATCCCAGACTTCCATGGCGATCCGGGGCAGGTTCGGCATGACCCCTTCAAAAACATAAAAGGGGTAAGATGTCTCACCCCCCAAAGTTATGGCCTTGTCGCCCTTGCCGATGGTAACGGGTTTAATGGCCCCTGAATAAATTTGTTTGGGAATCTCAAAAGCCAAGGCGGTTCCCTCCTTATTTTAGCGAAATGGGTCGCTTCTTAACCAAAGAAATATCTAGACATTGTGAAAATAATAATTTATTCATCAACCTGTCAAGCAAAAAATCACGCCTGGCCTTGCCGATCTTTTGCACTTATGGCAGTAATTGGGAAAAAATGGCGTGGGCCGCTTGCAGAGCGGAAGAATCCTCGGGCAAAGTATAGGTGGGGCGGCCCTCTCCGTCAAATTCCGCCACCAGGGTGTCCTGGGGAATGAGACCGGCCAGCTCCAGTCCCTGGGTGGTGATTTCTTCTTGGGCCCGCTCACTCAAGCCATTCACACTGCGGTTGACCACCAGCACCGCCCGGCCCACCACAATCTTGAGCTGGCTGGCCAGATCCTTCAAGCGCCTGGCCGCCTGGATGCCCCGCCAGGAGGGATCGGAGACCAACACCAGGAGGTCCACGTTTTTGGTGGTCAGGCGGCTCATGTGCTCCATGCCCGCTTCATTATCCATAAGGATATAAGGGTAGTTCTTGCCCAGGACTTCCATGTAGTGGGTCACCAGATGGTTGGCGGCGCAGTAGCAGCCCGGTCCCTCGGGCTGCCCCATGCTGATGAGGTCGAAGCCGTCGGCCTCCACCAAACACTGGTTGATGCGCATTTCGATGAGCTGGTCCTTGGTCATGTCCACCATGCCGCTGCCTTTTTTCATTTCTTCCCGGGCCTCGCCCACGGTTTGATCCAGATGCAGCCCTAAGACCTCATTGAGGTTGGCGTTGGCGTCGGCATCCACGGCCAGGACCGGGGTCTTGCCGTGTTCCACGAGGTAGCGCAGCACCATGGCGGCTACCGTGGTTTTGCCGGTGCCGCCCTTGCCTGCCATGGCAATGAGAAAACTCAAGATTGTCCCTCCTTAGGTTACCCTGACGCAAATTAACGGCTCAGTAGGTCCACCCGGCAAAACCCTCCCGGCGAATCCCTCCGCAGGGTGAACTTCCCGGCTGGCCCTATCTTACTGCAGAGGCTGCTTGTCATTGTAATATTATTCACAAAAGAGGTCAACTCCTGGAAAAAGGGAAGAAAGTTAGCGAACGGCAGATGCTCAGGATGAGGGGTAAAGCTCAGCCTGGAGGCCCGGGAAGGAGGCGGGCCCTCCCTCCCGGATGGGAATTCCCCTAACGTTTGGGGGAGTCTTGATCAGGACACCTAATGGTCAGGGCCCGTATTAGTAATTACTCATTTTACATGCCATTACTATAGCCATTGCCGTTCATGGAGCCATTGCCATTGATATGATTGGGAGGCTCCGAATGAGATGGCGGAGGAGCGCTCACCATGGGTGGTTGTATGATCGGCGGGGACTCAAGCCGGGGCGGCACATACAAACCGCTCCCCAAATGTTCCACAAGAGAGCGCTCGCCGGCAAACTTGGGTTCTAGCGGAGGCACCGGTCCACCGACAAACCGGTCCGGACCGGTGTCGGTTTGGCTTGTGGCTCCGATCCCGCTTTTCATCTGCTTCTCCAGAGGTATCAGGTCCTCTTTAGTGATATCCACCGCCACTGTAGGGGCCTGATTCATGCCTACCCGAGTGTACTGCAACGTTCCCAGGGTTTGGACCCCGGGGATTTCCGGAAAGATATTCTTAACCTCAAGCTTGCTGCCCTCGGTGTAAACATCGGTGACAGTGGGCAAAAGCTTGGTGTACCAGCGGGTGCCCCTGACCCCCAGCACTGCCGTGTGGGTCTTCATAATGAAGTCCGGCTCAGTTTTGGGATAGACTTTTTCAACGGCGGTGTGCACCAGGCCTCGGAGAACTCCTATGACCGCCTGGCGCTCTCCCTTGGCCCCGTCAAACATGTACTTCTCGATAGTTACCCGGCTCTCCGGCGCAATCGTGAGGACGGTGTCGTCTACGAATTTGATTTGGGCCCGGGACTGGGACTTGGTCCGCACCACATCCCCGACATCAATGGCTTCCTGCACTTTCACCTTGGTAGCCGGAAGCTTCCCACCCTTGAGGAGGTCCACCCTGCCTTCCACCTGGAGGAATTTTCCCACCGGGGCGGCCTGAACTGCAGGGGCACCGAGCACTACCAGAGAGATGAGGAGCAAGCTCACCAACAGAAAATTACATTTTAGCATGGCTCTCTTCCTTTTTGGGCCAGGTTAATAGCGGTAACCCAACTGCACACCCCCAATGAAGCGGTCATAATCATAAAGGGCGATGTTGGATTGGTCACGGATATAGTAGCAGTGGGCATTGATCTCCAGGCCTTTATAAATTATTCGGGTAATCTCCAATCCACCAATAAAAATAGTGTCATTACGTTTCGGGTTGACGGCCAACGGATTGCCGTTGAACCAGAAATTGTCATACGGCTGCATGACCAGGTCGGCAGTAGCTCTGACCTTCCAACGCTCCTTAATCGGCAGCAGGGCTGCCAGACCCAGACGGAAGCTGTTGTTGGACCAGTTGCTGCCGTCGGCGAAATCCCGCTCATAGGTGAAGCGGGCTTGCAGGTAGCCTTCCTGTTTTTTGAAAAAGTAATAACAGGCCAGGGTGCCGCCAAACAAATTGCCGGTGCGCTCGTCCTGGTTGACATAGGTCGGGAACCAAAAATTCCTGCGGGCCCAATTCATTCCCACTTCCACCCCGACTTTGGGGGTGAAAAGATAAAGATAGGTGGGGGAGAGGGCGTAACTGGTGGAATACGGTTCGGCCCCCACCGTGCTGTAGTTGAAGGCGAAGGGTATCCAAAACCGACTGTTGCTCCAGGTGTAGGACGGGACCACGCCAGCCGTATTGCTCCACAGGTCAAAGTTGGTAAGTTTATGGTGGAAATTTTGGTAATACCCATAGTAGGCCCAGAGAGCGAAAGGCCCGGGGCGCATCACATTATACTCCAGGGCCGCAGCCAGGGACCACAACACGTCGTTTTTCCCGGACACCGGCACGGATCCGGACGCATCCCCAGGCTGCAGCGAGACATTGGAGTCGTAATCAAACCCGCCATAGGCGTTGAAGCGAAACCGCTTGTAGTCTTTCAGGCGGCGGTCCAGGGCTGAGGCATACCCCTGGGCGAAGCCGGCGGTGGGGGACTGAGGATTAAGGCCAATGGCCTCCGTCATGGTCTTCTTGGCCTCCCGCAAGCGGTTTTGGGCCGCCAGGGCCATGGACTCCTGAAACTTGGCGTCCTGGGCCAGAGCTGGGTCCTGCTGGGCTTGACGAAAGGACTGCACCGCCTGGGAGTAATTCTTTTCCTTATAGTATGCCAGGCCCAGGATAAAAGCGGTGTTCCCGGGCTCAAAGCCTGCAGCCTCCAGTTCCTTGAGTATGGGAATGGCCTGGGCCGGCTGGTCTAACCCCACCAGGGTGTCCGCCAGCAGGAGTTGGGCTTCCCGGTAACCGGGCTTCAGGCGCACCGCCTCCTCCAGGTACCATCTGGCATCCTGGTAATTAAGCAGGTAGCGGTAAGTCCGCCCCAGGAGGAAGGCCGCCTCCGGGGTTTTGACGCCCTCCCGCCAAGCCCGGGTCAGGAGATCCAGGGCCTCTTCGTAGTTTTCCCGGCCAAGCTCCTGCCGGGCCTGCGCTACCAGCGCCTCGTTGGCGGGGGGTGCCGCTGCAACCGCTAGAGGAGCGGCCAACCCCCATCCCCAAAGTACTGCTAGAAAAATGACCGCGACCATTCATCCCTCCCCATTGCCTGACACCTTGTTGGGGTCTCAGGCCCTGATCTAGAGCTCAAATTATTCCAACCAACCAGGGCAGCTCGGGTGGTCTGATGTGTCCAGCCGGACTAGCCCGGTCAGGTTTACTCGGAGCAGGATAGCACATACTGAACCCATGCTAAAGACTTTTTCGGTAAATTCAGGCTGGCTTCGGCTTAAAGAAAAAACTTGAGCTGGAATCCCGTAATTATCCAAAAGCTCGCAACCGCCTGGGGCCTCCAGAGGGGAGGTGCTGCTGCCGGTGGCGGGAGGCCGGGCCGCACCGTAATATTGGCAAACAGACAAAACGCTTGCATTCCAGGGCTCCCCCCGGTAAAAAAAAGGCAGGCAAGCCAACGCTTTTACCATTTCTGGGGGATCGTCCAACGGCAGGACTGCGGACTTTGGCTCCGCCAATGGAGGTTCGAATCCTCCTCCCCCAGCCAACCTGGTATCTTTTATTAAAGATAAATGAAAAATAATCAACTACCCCCGGGTTGTTGATCCCCATCTGTCCCCAGAGATTATGGGCAACCTTTCTCCTGGAAGTAGTCCCATTCTCATCTATAAGGTTCAACCGTGTCTGAGGTGATCTTCGAGGATAAAAAACGGAATCTCAAGATTCAGCGAAGCAGCACCTACACGCCTGCGTTTGTGACGTTTTTAGAACGAACGGTCTGGGGCTCCGGGGGAGTGCGGTACACCATGCACCAGGTGGCCGACACCCTGAAGCGCCTAAAAAACCCCCACTTCCTAAGCTTGACGGAAAACGGCGAGCTCGTCGCCGTATCAACTCTCAACCAAAAGACCACTCACTTAGGCGGGAAAACCTACCCCGCCTTTTACTCATATGGGATCGCGGTGGACGCTCCCCAAAGGGGACTCGGCCATGGGACCCTCATGGCTAAGCAGGGACTTCGATACGGCCTGAGCCAGATGGGAGAAAAAGGATTATTTTACGGTTACATCGAAGCGAGCAATACCAACTCGCTCAAGACGATTACCAAGGTAGGGAGAAAGTCTATCGGCCAATTTCATATCCTGGTCATAAGCCGTCTGCGTCCCAAAACCGATACCCGTCTCGAGAAGATGGAAGAAACAAAGAGGGAGCAATTGGTTCAACTCCTGAGTGAGCAATATGCAGACCACGCACTGCTGGACTTTGACCAATCTGTCAACGTCGAAGATTACTACATTCTGAGACAAAAAGGTAAGATCGTTGCCGGAGTGCAGTTTGCCAAGCAGCATTTGACCATTAAACATCTTCCTGGCGCCAGTGGCCTGATCCTGGTAAAGATGCTGCCACATATTCCCATTTTGCGGAGCCTATTTCCTGAGAGAAATTTCCATTTCCTCACGTTCGGAAACATTTACGCCAAAAATGGGAGGGAATCGGAAATATTCACCCTGATGGAGGCATTGTTGGCGCGTCATCGACTGAATTTCGGTATGATCTACCTGGACAAGCGCAGCCCGGTGTATCATCGGCTCAAGGCAGTGGGTAAGTTCGGGGTCTTGCAGGCTCTGATAGACGTGCCCGTGCATGTCATGGTCTACTTTAAAGGTTTTTCAGAAAAGGAGATAGCTGACATCCGCCGGCAATCACTTTTTATCTCGATGATGGACCCGGTCTAAGGGCAGGTTCAAAAATAGTCTGACAAAGTCTCTGAACATCTCTGAGTATTACGTCAGGTGTCTCCTTCTCAATACCTTGCGAGACTGGGCTCGGGCTGGCCATTGTCAAGCACATTGCCCAAGCCCATGGCGGGAAAGTGGCGGTGGAGAGCACCCCTGGCCAGGGTAGTGCCTTTTCCCTGTTCCTTCAGGACGACCGGGGGATTTGATCAGAGGACTAATACCGAGTTGCACTCAACCAGATAATATTTAGAAAATTTCAGGTTCAATTTTCCTTTAGGTAGGTGGCACAGGCGTCTCGCCTGTGCAAGCGCAGGCTAAAGCTTGCGGTTACAAAAAATACTTCATGATTGCAACTCTGTATCAGGCCGACCCCCTTACCCGGTTAAATGACGTTCCTCATGAGGAATCTTATGGTGTTGTCCTTGATCTTGCCCTCGCACATGGCGCTGAGGTGCTGGTGGCAGCACGGGCACAGATACACGTGCTTCACGGTCCTGTGAATATCTTCGTAAGGGGTTTTTCGATCACACAAGTCGCACATATACTGCACCCCGTTTTCCTTGGCTCTAAAAATCTCACGGCTCCAATTCCTCCTGGCCTGGACTTCCATGTCGACCTCCGCGCTCTTTTGATGATTAGATTGTCGGGTCGTGGCGCCCGATACCACCTTTCCTCGGTCGTCCCTGTTCAGGGACGTGTTTCTGGTGAAAATGACATAAATAAACGAACCAGCGAAATTAACACACGGGCAGTGCAATAATGGTCACCCCTCCCGAAAGACAGTGCCTGAGAATGAAATAACCGATGGCTGAAAGAGACTGCTCATCCTGACTTCCTCTGATTATCAAGGGAAACTTAGGATTGCACCGCTAAGGTTGAGAGGATCTGTTCTTTAATTTCAGGACAATGAAACAGAGAATCAGCACTCGAGCGAGCCGAAAACCATTGGGAGCAGGAACTGGAGATAAAGTTTGCAGCTATAACATCATACTTTCCCTGAGATTGTCAAGAAATATTTCTTAGATTTTTAACAGTAAACCCTGGTGAGCCTGTCGGGCATTTTTCTCAAGTTAAGCGCTTCGGCCAGCCTGCCAAACTCGTCATTAATCACCGGACCTGGTAAATCCAGAGATGATCTGATTATCTCCTTAATATTCCCACTCATACCAAGTTGCCATCAAAGGTAAACAAGTACTTTGTAGGGGCGCACCCATGTGTGCCCCCAAATGTTGGGCCGACACACGGGTCGGCCCCTACAAAAAATGCTTTTTGAACGCAACTTGGTATGAGGGAGGGGGGATTTTGCCCTTCGGGATAGATTCGGCTTAAAGCAGAATGTCCTTAGTGAGGAGGCAAGCCCCGGTCGGTACACCAATAGATGATCACCCCCCCCAGAAGTACGCCCAGCAAGATAAAAAGACCCAGGGGGGTGTGGGCCAGGGCGTACGACGTCGAACTGTAAAGCATAAACAGACAGCAGGTGGAAAAGATGAGCGGTATGGCGGGATAGCCCGTTACCTTGTAGGGGCGAGGTTGATGGGGTTCCTGGCGCCGGAGAAGGAAGACAGACAGCGCCGTGGCCAGAAAGAAGCCCCACACCACCGGGGCCGTGTACAAGATGGTATCAATAAAAGACCCAGCCACCAGGACAATGGCCAGGCTCAGGCCACCTTGCACCACGAGGGCCCAGACCGGCGTGCCGAGGTGTCGGCTCCATGTCCCCAAGGGTCGGAAGGACCGGTGATCCGCGCCCAGAGCATACGAGATACGGGCTCCGGTAAAGATAAGACCATTCACCGCCCCGAGAGCCGAAATGCAAATGAGCACCGCGATGATGCGACCAGCAGCCTGAGGGAATACCCGGCCCACCATATCAACGGCCACCGCGGGGGACTTGGACATGGGCACCAGTCCCAGAGCGGACAGAAAGGCGCCGTTAATCAGCAAATACAGGACCGTGACGGCCACCGTGCCGATCACCAGGGCGCGCCGGATATTCTGGCGCGGCCGCTTTACTTCAGCGGCGACGTAGGCCATTTCGTTCCAGCCACCAAAGGTGAAGAGCACCAGGATAAAGGCCAGTTCAAGGCCGCCCCAGGTGAAACTCTGGGGTTGGGCCAGGGCCGGGGCCGGCTCCGGCGCCACCAGGCCGGCGGCACTGATGGCCACCAGTCCCAAAACCTTGGCCACGGTGAGCAGGTTCTGCGTCCATTTGCTTGCGGTTACCCCGATGATGTTGATACCCGTCAACACCACGATGGCGGCTCCGGCGTATAACAGGCGGCCGTCGGCCACGGGAGCGTAAAGGGTCTGGGCGTAGCGGGCAAAAACAAAAGCCATCAGGGCAATATCACCGGGCCGCACGATGGCCAATTGGGACCAGCCGAACAGATAGCCTGTCCAGCGGCCGTAGGCTCGGGTCAGGTAAACGTAGTCCCCGCCCTCCCGGGGATAGGTGGTGGCCAGTTCGGCGTAGCACAGGGCCCCGGTCAAGGCAATCAAACCTCCCGCCAGCCAGATACCCAATACGGCTGGGCCACTGCCCAAACAGTTAGCCACCAACGGCGCGGTCTCATAGATGCCCGCACCGATGATGATCCCTACGATGATGCAGGTCGAATCAAACAGGGAAAGCTCTTTTTTCGGAGCGCCTTCCACAACAGTTCCCCATAAGTTCGGTGTATTTTTTCAGTACTGTCATTCCTTCTCTTCGGTTTTTCACCGTTTCTTGACCGACAGGCTGATGCCAGTGGATTCCATGTTTAAAAAGATGGTCTCCAGATTAGGGTCAGTGGTGATGGCCTGGAGGAACTCCGGGGAGGGAGAGGGTCGCTTGACATTGTCGGCCAAAATCAGTCCCCCCGGACGGACCAGGGGCAGAAGCTTGTTGAGGTAGTCCAAATAGCCGGGTTTGTCCGCGTCTATGAAGAGGATATCGATGGGTGCTTTCAGCCGGCTGACGGTTTTATGAGCATCACCCACGACCACTGTGACCAAGTGGTCAACCTTGGCTTTGTGGAAATTCTTGCGGGCCAGCTCAGCCACTTGAGGATCGAGTTCATGAGTGATGAGCTTACCGCCGGTGGCTTGGAGACCCAAGCAGATCCAGAGGGCCGAGTAACCGTTGGAGGTGCCAATCTCCACGACATTTTTCGCATTGACCGCCTCAGTGAGAATCCGAAGCAATCTCCCATGAAGGGTATCAACATTGGCCATCCAGGGCCCTTCTCGCACTTCATCCAGGACGCTCAAGATCCTTTTTTCTGATGCCGTTTTGGCGAGGGGCGGATTTTCCAAAGACGCCAAGCTCGTTCCCCAATCCCTGCCAAAAAAACTCTTCATACTAAAATCCTCACCCAGGGCCATGAAGATTACCCAGATGCTCCCTACAAGTATTATGCCGAAAAGTTTCAATATTTTCATGTTTTCCTCCCTTCTCTGGCACTGCTGGGGTCCTGGTTCCCCGGGGGATTCACTCCGTCAGGTGATGAGTAGGTTCAAGGCTCGTAACCTAATAAAACCCCAAAGGAGAGAAAATCGGCGGCGGTTTTTAGGAGGATAACCGCTGGGGGGCTTAGCCGTTCCGAGGGGCTCAAACCGACGCCAGCTAAAGGTTTAATGACCGCTGCCATCTCTCTGGCTGCCTGTGAAGCCCTGAAGTGACGATTTAGAGGCGGCTGAATAAGGGGAATTTTGGGAGGCATTTCTTTGGGGATTAACGTTTCCGAGGTTCTGTGGTCTTATCTGGTAAATATGCTCAGATTGATTTGCGATACTCATACGAAGGAGAAATAACATGAAAAAATTTATCTTATTTGGCGCGCTTGCAACATTTTTATTTCTCGGATCTTCAGTTCAGGCTCGAGACTGGCCTGAGCCCATGGGACCGAGGGTAAGAGCCCCTCATCATTACCACCATACATGGGGACCTAAGTCGGCGAAATGGCATCATAAGCATCATCATAGATGGCATCATAGACCGGCGAAATGGGGTCACCACAAATACTATCATAAATGGCATCATAGGCCGGCAAGATGGAGACACGGTAACTACCGCCATATCTAAAAACTATGGCACCACTTAACGTTCTCCACATCGTTCAGGTTGACAGAAACATAGGCTGCAGAAGCTTAAACCATGAGGGCATGAAGATACCATACCAACCAACGGGGATGGCGCCCTGGCCCCAGGGGTGAGGCAGGCAACCCCGACCACTCCCCATGGAGATGGATGAACCAGGGGCCGCCCCGGTGATGGATGGGAACCAAACCGGACTAAATCCAGCAAATTATACCCCCAACTCTTGAACTCGGTAGGTTGGGTCAAATGGAGAGGCCGAGAAGTTAACAGGGGAGCGCCAGCGCCGCATTGCCAAGCAGGGTCAGCATTGGCCCTGCATTTTTGCTTATGGGCGAAGGGAAATAGTGAATTTCTGGTGACCTTTCACGGTGTTGACCCGGCGGCGGTTCCAACGCATAATACGATGAGCCTTTCATTCGAACGGCAAGTCCCGAATACGAGGTAAACTATGCGGGTGGTCATCGGCTCTGATCATGCGGGTTTCGACCTGAAGGAGCAGGTCAAAGCCTTGCTAACCGATTTGGGACACGAAGTGGTGGATGTCGGTACACACAACCCAGAACCGGTGGATTATCCTGATTATGCCGAGGCGGTCGGCCAGGCAATCCGGGCAAATCAGGCGGACCGCGGGGTGTTGATCTGCGGCAGTGGGGTGGGGGCGTCTATTGCCGCCAATAAGTTGCCCGGTGTCCGGGCCGGGCTGTGCCACGACACCTATTCAGCCCACCAAGGCGTGGAACATGACAATATGAATGTTTTGGTGCTGGGAGCACGAGTCATCGGTCCGGAGCTAGCCCGTGAGTTGATCAGAGCCTATCTGGCAGCCGAATTTTCCGGCGGGGCGCGACATCGTCGGCGGTTAGAAAAGGTGCGGGCCTTGGAAACAAAATACTCTCAAACAGGTGATTTCTAAGCTCTGCCACCGAGCCGGATAGGCGAACCTTTCCCTGACAGTCGGCGATCTCCTGTCCCTCGACCGGCTGGCTCCAAAAGCGGCGCGAACCGCAACAGAAAAGATAGACACGGCCAGCGGGAAAAAAACAGACTAGGACTCAGACCAAGGCCCCAATTCGCATCATTTTTTAACCATGAGTTAACGTTGCCCGGAGATAAGCTCCGTACTAGGGGAACAAGCTGCCGCCCTTGGCCCTTGAGGCAAGATATAATCAAGAGGTTTTCAAAAGTTACCTCGAAAACCAGAAAGTCGGCAATTTTCAATCCAGCATGCTGAGGGGGAAAAATGTCTGACCTTATTCATTCGCCCGTCTGGAAGGCATTGGCAAAACACTACCAGGATATTGTCGGCTTGCATCTGCGGGATTTTTTCTCACAAGACCCGCAACGCTTCGAGTGTTTCTCTGTGCGTCTCGATGATATTCTTTTTGATTACTCCAAGAACCGCATCACGGCAGAGACGCTGCCGCTGCTCCTTGACCTGGCCCGCCAGCAAGGTCTGGCCGAAAAGATAGAGGCCATGTTCACGGGTCAGAAGATTAACGTCACGGAGAAAAGGGCGGTGCTTCACATTGCCTTGCGAAACCGCTCGAATCGGCCGATCCTAGTTGACGGCGTGGACGTCATGCCTGAAGTCAACCTGGTTCTCGACAAGCTGCGGGCCTTCAGTGACACAGTGCGGTCAGGTGGATGGCAGGGATATACCGGCAAAGCCATCACCGATATTGTCAATATAGGGATCGGCGGGTCGGACTTGGGGCCACAAATGGTGACGGCGGCGCTGAAACATTACGCGCAACCCGGTCTGAACGCCCATTTTGTCTCCAATATAGACGGCACTCATCTGGTGGAGACCCTCAAACCCTTGAACCCTGAAACCACGTTATTTATTGTGGCCTCAAAAACCTTCACCACCCTGGAAACCATGACCAATGCCCAATCGGCCAGAGAATGGTTTCTGGCCCAGGCCAAAGCTGAGGCGGCCGTGGCCCAACATTTTGTGGCCGTGTCCACCAATGCCGCTGAGGTCGCCAAATTTGGCATTGATACCCAGAATATGTTCGAGTTCTGGGACTGGGTCGGAGGTCGTTATTCTTTGTGGTCAGCCATAGGACTGCCCATTATCCTGTCCATTGGCATGGATAGATTTGAGGAACTCCTGTTAGGGGCTCACAAAGTTGACGAACACTTCCGGACCGCGCCCTTCGAGAGCAATATCCCGGTCATCATGGGAATGCTGGGTATCTGGTACAACAACTTCTTCGGCGCCCAGACTCAGGCCATACTCCCCTATGACCAGTACCTGTACCGCTTCGCCGCATATTTTCAGCAGGGGGATATGGAGAGCAACGGCAAAAGTGTCACCACTAGTGGCGAGCGGGTGGACTACTCAACCGGGCCCATCATCTGGGGGGAGCCGGGCACCAATGGGCAACACGCCTTCTATCAACTCATCCACCAGGGCACCAAACTCATCCCCTGCGACTTTCTGGCTCCGGCCCTCAGCCACAATCCCTTGGGCGAGCACCATACGCTGCTGCTGGCCAATTTCCTGGCTCAGACCGAGGCCCTTATGAAGGGCAAAACGGCAGCGGAAGTGCGAGCTGAGCTGTCAGGGGCAAGCCTGTCAGAGGCTGACCTGGCCATACTTGTACCCCCTAAAATTTTCGAGGGCAATAAGCCCTCCAACTCCTTCTTGTTCAAAAAACTCACCCCCGAGACCCTGGGCTCGCTTATCGCTCTGTATGAGCACAAGATCTTTACCCAGGGGGCTGTCTGGGGGATCAATTCCTTTGATCAGTGGGGGGTGGAGTTGGGGAAACAATTGGCCAAGGCCATTGAGCCGGAACTGCAGGGGGATGAACGGATAAGCTCCCACGACTCCTCCACGAACGGGCTGATCAATTACTATAAAAGCATCCGGTGCTAAAAACCTTTAACCTAACTTATCATCAGACCGGCAGGCAAAATGATGGTAAAAAAATGCATTATTTAAAGCTTCCAGGGTGTGCACTTCAGATGTTATCTTTTTGTGAGGTCGCCGCTCTGGACCCACCGGCAGAGGGTAGACTGGCAGTCGAAGGGTCGCATGGGCTACCGTAAACCTTGCTCTGCTCCGCGGAGGTAATTAGGATGACCACGGAAAAGCAAATCTCGGTCCACCCTTTGGTGCCCAAGGCGGTTTTCTTGACCAGGGGGGTGGGGGTTCACTCAGAGAGGCTCAACTCTTTTGAAGAGGCCCTGCGGGATGCCAGGATATCCTCTCTCAATCTGGTCACGGTTTCATCCATCGTGCCCCCCAACTGCCAGCTTTTGGATATTGACGAGGGACTGGAGCAGCTTTCTCCCGGCCAGCTCACTTTTAGCGTGATGTCGAGGTGTGATTGCGACGAAGAAGGCAGATTAATGACCGCCGCGGTCGCCATACTCCTGCCCGAGAATCCCGATGATTACGGCTATATCAGTGAATTCCATGGATATGGCATGGAAGCCGAGGAAGTGGAGGATTGGGTCTGCGACCAGGCGGCCGAGCTCTATGCCTCGGCCAAGGGTTTGAAAATTAATTGGAAACGGGCCTGGTCTCCGGAAGCGGAAAAATATACCCTGGCCGAGCGCAGTTTCTCTCCCAAGTATGTGGTCTCCATGGCGCGAGGCAAAAAGGAGAAATGGGTCACCACTGTAGCTGCGGCGGTTTTTATTCTTTAAATTAACCACCTTTTCAATTAAAAATTTTTATAGATTTCCTCTTTCCCTTTTTTGCCGAGCCCGCCTCAGCAGCCAGCCGTATATCCCCAGATTGCCCCCTAATACCAAAATCCCCAGGATAATTTGTAAGTTCCGGGTGAGGTCCGCCGGGTACAGCAGGGGAAGGAGGTAGTCTCGACGAAATCAGTATGATAGGGAGTCGCGCCACCCGACTCCCGGAGCCGGTTTTCCAGCGGAGTGAGAGGGCACACCCAACCGGCCAATTCAATGAGCGCGGCCCAGAGGAAGGCAGGGACATGCAGCCATGCCAATCTCTTCCACCAACAGACCAGAAACCCGCCGAAAACTGCAAACAGGACAAAAGCCAGGTGGACAATGACAATCAGGTCAGCAAGGTGATGATACGGCATCAGGCATCAAACAATCCTTGATATATGAAATTCACCGGACGGCCGAATCTAAACACCATTGCTGAATAATTACTCAATCCTAACCCTTACTATTATAAGTTCTATCATTGGTGAGGATATTCTCAGACAATTTCTTCACCAACAAGACAGCAATTCCCCATACGAAAGGCAGCCAAGTAGGTATGAAATAAAAAGGTTTGGCATAGCTCCAAGCCCCGAATAAAATTGCAATAAATTCTCCTAACGGCCCCAGGACAAAAGCAATAAAATAGAAAATAACATCACTTTTTGTATGATAACGAATAAAAAGAAGAATGCTTATGACAAAATAGCAACCGGTCAATAAGGCAGAATTTTCCCAAAATAAACATACTAAAATTACACAGACTGCGTATATACTCAATAAGATAACAATAGTGGTTCTTGTTTTCATTGTAGATTAAGGGCAGGTATCAGAATTTTCACTTTTTTCCATTATAGCATCCAATAATCTATATGGCCACGATGGAAATTATAAAATCTATCATCAGGAGAGACCTCGAGCGCCGTCTGGGCCTCAAAGCCAGCCCCCGGAGAGCCTGGTGCTTCAGCCTGAAAGATCTACCCTTGATTTGGACAGCCCCTCCTTTTATCTCTTGATCATCAACCTTTATAGAAAATGCGGTATGGTTTTCGGGAGGCCGTGAACATTACCGGTTAATACCAATTGACATCTTTGCTATTCTATGCCATGCAATACTTATTGTTGTAAGCCACTGCCAGTTGAGCCTGGCAATTAACTAAAGCAAAGGGCTATATTATGAATAGAATACTGCGTCTCAACATGGCTGAGAAAAGTGTTACGTGGCAAGAAGTATCGGAGGCCTACGCTGGTTTGGGTGGTCGCGCCTTCACCTCCCGGCTCATCAGGGAGGAAGTGCCGCCTACCTGCCACCCTTTGAGCCCCGCCAACAAGCTGATCGTGGCCCCGGGTCTCTTGACCGGGACCCCGGCCGCCAATGTCGGGCGCATCTCTGTGGGCGGCAAATCACCCCTGACCGGCGGTATCAAGGAGAGCAATTCGGGAGGTCTCGTCTCTCAAAAACTGGCTCGCCTGGGCATCAAAGCTGTGGTGGTGGAAGGCGGACCGGAGGATGGCGAATTCTCCCTGGTTACCATCACCAAAGACGGGGTGAACTTTCTCCCCGCAGATGAGTACGTGGGTCTGGGAAATTACGATACCATGGCCCGTCTGTGGGAGCGGTTCGGTAAAGGGGTCGGGGTCATGAGCATCGGCCAGGCCGGGGAAAAGCGCCTGACCGGGGCCTCCATCCACTTCGCCGACCCCCAGGGCCGTCCGGGTCGGGCTGCGGGCCGGGGCGGCCTGGGCGCCCTGATGGGCGCCAAAAAGCTCAAAGCCCTGGTGGTGGATGATAGCGGCGCCGATAAAGTCCCGCTGGCCGACCCGGAGAAGTTCAAAGAGGCCTCCCGGCGCTGGGCCAAACACCTGATGGACCACCCGGTGAGCGGCCAGGCCTTGCCCGCTTACGGCACCGCCGTCTTGATCAATATTGTCAATGAAGCCGGCGCTCTGCCCACCAAAAATTTCCGGGGCGGCCGCTTCGAGTTTGCCGAGGACATCAGCGGCGAGCGCATGGTGGAGTTGATCAAAGAGCGAGGCGGCAAGACCAAAGAGGGTTGTCACCCGGGGTGCGTCATCCAGTGCTCCCAAACTTACCACGACGCATCGGGGAAGTACCTGACCTCCGGTTTTGAATATGAAACCATCTGGGCTCTAGGGGCCAACACCTTGATCAAACATCTCGATGACATTGCCATGATTGACCGCCTGTGCGACGACTTTGGCCTTGATACCATCGAAATGGGCTGCACCCTGGGAGTGCTCATGGAAGGCGGGGTAATTCCCTGGGGAGATGGCCAGGCAGCCATTGACATGGTTAAGAAAGTGGCCACGGCGGACCCCTGGGGCCTGATTATCGGCAATGGCTCGGTGTTCACCGGCCGGGCTCTGGGGGTGGACCGGGTGCCGGCCATGAAGGGCCAGGGTTTGCCGGCTTACGACCCCCGGGCCGAAAAAGGAACGGGCCTTACCTATGCCACCAGCCCCATGGGCGGGGACCACACCGCCGGGTATGGGGTGGCTGTCAACCTCCTGGGGTGCGCCGGCGGCGGCAACCCCTTAACCAAGGAGGGCAACATCGAGCTGTCCCGGAACCTGCAAATCGCTACGGCGGCCATTGATGCCACCGGCCTTTGCCTGTTTGTGGCCTTCCCGGTCCTGGACCATGCCGAGGCGCTCCAGTGCATCGTCGACATGATCAACGCCCGCTATGGCCTGCATTTAGGTACCGACGCAGTCACGGCGTTGGGAGAACAGGTGCTTCGGGATGAGTGCAGCTTCAACCGGGACGCCGGCTTCACCAAGGCCCAAGACCGCCTGCCGGAGTTTTTCAAAGAAACCCTGAAGCCTCATAATGTCACCTGGGACTTCACCGACGCCGAAGTGGACCAGGTGTTGGAGGGTTTTTAAACGATTTGTGGGGGAGGGGGCCAAGGATCGCAGACCCTTGCCCCCTCCCCCACGCCCCCTCCCCCAATCCCTTAAGGGGTGGAGAAATGGCTGGCAAGTCGGGGCCTTAAGCCCCGCCTTGCCAGCCCCCTCAGCGGGTTGGGAGGGGGGTTTGGGGGGAGGGCAGGGACATCAGGTCCCTGGCCCTCCCCCCAAAATCTTTGTTTCCCGGTTAAACCACCATGCCTCTCCAGGTCTTCCTAAATGCCACCCTGCGGCTATATGTGCCGGGATACAATCCTTACGAGGGCATCACCCGGGAAGTGCCGCCCGGCACCCCGGTTTCCCGCCTCATTTCCCAGCTTGGCGTGCCTCTTGAAGAAGTTACCCTGATTATGGTCAACGGCCGGCGGCAGCAACCGGACTTCCCCCTGCAGGGTGACGAACGGGTGGGCCTGTTTCCTCCCATCGGCGGCGGTTGATACCCCTTTGCAGGCAATGGGTAATTCTGTGAGAGCCGACCCAGGGTCGGCCCTTAACTTGAGATTGTTGTAAAGAGATTTTTGGGAAAGGGGCCCAGGGGTCGCAGACCCATGCCCCCTCTGACCAGCATTCTTCCAAAACCCCCATATTAAACGGGAGCACAGGCTTCCAGCCTGTGCAGGAACAGGCAGGATGCCTGTTCTCCCGGTCCAAGGGAGGGAAGGGGAGTTTGAGGGGAGCAAAACACAGGCGAGACGCCTGCGCCACAGGGCCCGTGGTCCCCCGGCCCGCCCCTCAAGATTCTTTCAGAATATTTTCACCTGAGGTTCTCACCCCAAAGGCAACAATTCCAGCGCGCCGGTGTCCCCGTCAAAATGGGCCAGGCGGCCGTGATAGGCCAGGGACTGGCCCAAAAGCAGGCGGATCGCTTCCTGGACCTGCAGGCTGGCCGTCAGGGTGGCCGTCGGGGCCAGTATCTCCCGGCCCCCCTGCCACCTCCATGGCCGTATCTGAGTAAATCTTGGTGAAACTGTCAGGGTCGTCCGGCAAAATGGTGGCCACCTGGCCGAATTTCCCCACCACCGCCCCGTGCACCAAGGGGACGCGGGCTTTTTGGGTGGCCTGAAAAAGTTCCCGGCGGGAGCGCAGATTATCCAGGCCGTCAAGCACGACTTGAACCTGAGAGAGATACGTCATCAGGTTGTCTGGGGTGAGATAATGCGGGATGGCTTCGGCCAGCAGGGCCGGATTGATCTCGGTGCAGATGGTCGGCGGCCACCCGGGCTTTGCTCTCACCCAACGTTTGGTGCGTGGCCAGCCACTGGCGGTTGAGGTTGGCGGGGGTGAAAACATCGCCGTCGGCCAAGAGCAGCCGGCCAACTCCCACCCGGGCCAGGAGCGGGGCCAGCGTCCCCCCCAGGCCTCCCAACCCGACCACCAGGACGCTGCTGTCGAACAGCCGCAACTGTTCCGGGGCGGACAGGCTGGGGAAATTTCGTTCAAAGCACTCGGGAAAGATGCCCTCCCGCAAAGCTGCGGCCACCGCCTGCCGCAGGGTGAAGAGGTGACGCCGGGCCCAGTCACGCAGGTCAGATTCGCTGATGGTGTGAAAATTTTGACCAGAACGAGTCCCGGCACGGGTTAATGATTTGAGTGTGTCCATCGGTAGCAGGTGCCTGGGCCACCCCAGCATTGCCCGGTAAAAAGTACTCTCTTTTCCTAAACCCCCTATTTCCCCCCTGGGGTGGACTGGCCTCCTTCAACCCTGACGCTCAAAGTTTGGTAGTGATGATCCACCAACAGGGAGGTGAAGACATTCTCCCCCTCGCAACGGGTGGAGATCACCTCGATGGAGTGGGGGACGCCCCGTTCGTCGGCAAAGTTGATGCGCTCCCCGGCTTTAAAGGCCTCTTTTCTGAACCAGATCTCCGGCGGCAAGAGCCAGGTCTTACCGTATTGGGCCTCGAACTGGAAATAGGACAAGGTGTCAAAGGGAAACTGGAGGTAGAGCGCCAGGTCGGCATCGGCAACCTCACGTCCCAGCTTCGCGGCCAGGCGGACCCGTTCCTGTTCCAGGTCCACTTCCCGGGGTTGCACCAGGCCCCTTTCCTCGCTGAGTATCTGGTGCCACGGTTTGCCGTCGGTACGCTGGTATTCCAGGATTTTTTTGCAGATCCAGTCCGTCGGGGTCGTTAAACGGCAGCGGGCCATACCGCCCCAAAAGGAGGTTTTGCAGATCCAGGGAGGGCCTCTCGTAGCGCCCATAGAGGACATTGTTCACCGCGGTGGTCCAGAGTATCTGAGACCCCGGGGTAACCGACCACCAGTTCCCCAGCTCCACCTGCACAATTCCCAATTCCCGAAAAACTTCCGGCATCCGGTCTAAAAACCCGGCCCGATCCGCCTGTTCATAGGCGGTTCCCACGGCGCCGCCGGTGAGCTTATAGTGAGCCACGGTGGGGTCGTGCCCCCGGAAGGGGTTTTCAAAGGGCTCGTAGATTTTGCGTTCCTGGCGCAGGATATCTGAGCTTTTCAGGAGGGCCTTAATATTGATGCCGATGGCCTTCTGGCCATAATCACGCAGGTTCTGGATCAGGGTGAGGGCCGGGGCCTGACCGTACACCGAGCCGTAGCCGTGGTCCGCCACGTCGCACAGCTTGGCCCCTGCCAGCACCACCGCAGTCATCCGGCCGATGTCGTTGCCGTCCGTGTTGCAGCCGTGATAATGGAGGATGAGGTCGGGGAAGGCCTCACGGATGGCCTCCACCAGTTGGGCCAGGCGCTTGGGTGTTCCCAGGCCGGCAAAATTCTTGATGGAGACGATGACGTCAGGACCGGTGACATCGAGGATTTCCCCCACCTTGTCCACGTAGTACTCATCCGTGTGTTCTTTGCCGGTGGAGAAACAGATACTGGGCATGAGCAGGCGCCCTGCCTCTTGCACCTCTTCAAACACCGGCACCATATTGGGCACGTGGTTGAGGAAATCGTACACCCGCCAGACGTCCACCAGCTTGGCGAACTCCCGCACCGTCAAACGAATGATGTTTTCCGGGTAATGACGGTAGCCAAAGAGACTGGCCCCCCGGCACACCGTCTGCAGCAGCGTGTTGGGCATGGCCTGGCGGACGATGCGCAGCCGCTCGAAGGGATTCACCTGTTTGTACATCAGGTCCATGTGGATGGAGGCCCCGCCACTGACTTCTACGGAGAAAAATCCCGCCTCATCGCGCACCGGCGCCACCCGCACTGTAGTCATGGGCATAAGCCGGTTCTTGAAGTCAGACTGGGATACGTCCCTTTCGTTGTTACAGAGAAAGTACCCGTCCGCGTCTTTTAGAGCGGCGAGGATGTCAGCCGGACTCATCTTTCTGGTGATATAACCTGGCATGGCCCTGTTTCCTTTATGAGAACCTCCGCAGAGGGATTTTCTGGTTTCTGATTATGCCCTTAACTCCAAAACTAGCTTTCATTTTACCTCGCACCGCTCTGCGAGCGGATTGGGATATTGGGTTTCCAAAAAGCCCCCTCCCTTTGATGGGAGGGGGTTTGGGGGAGGGTGGCGAAGTTCTGGGGGCACGCTTTCCTCCAAGGTTTTTGCCACCCCCACCCCGGCCCTCCCCCATCCAGGGGGAGGGAGATGAGTTGCAGGTTTACGATTCGAAATCCATTGATCTGGTTTCGGAGTTAAATAAATAATCGGTTTCTGGCTTTTACCCACCCTGATTGGTTGCCTCCAGTGGCCGGTTATCTATAGGCAAAGGGGTTGATTCCATGGGCATTGATTTCCGCAATGAGACGGGCGATCTTGTCCACTCCCCGATCTTCTTCTTGATACTCCAACAGATGGGGATGCTCGCTGAGGTAACTGGTATCCAGCCGCCGCATGATGAAGTCCGGGTCGTGCACGATTTGGTGAAAGAAGGGAATGGTGGTCTTGACGCCCAGAATGAGAAAGCCCTTGAGGGCCCGCTGCAGGCGGTCCACCGCCTCCTGCCAGGTGAAGCCGGAGACCGTCAGCTTCACCATGAGGGAATCGTAATAGGGGGGGATTTCATAGCCCTGGTAAATAGCCCCGTCCAGGCGCACCCCGTGGCCCGCAGACGATTGATACACCTGGACCACCCCCGGACTGGCCAAAAAATCGTTTTTCGGGTCTTCGGCATTGATGCGCACCTGGATGGCATAGCCCCGCTCCACCACTTGCTCCTGGGAAAAGCTGATGGGTTCTCCCTGGGCAATGAGCAATTGCTCCCGAATGATATCGATGCCGGTCACCACTTCGGTGACGGTGTGCTCCACCTGGATGCGGGTGTTCACTTCCAGGAAGTAAAAGGAATTATCCGGGGCCACCAGAAATTCCACGGTGCCGGCGCTGAAATACTCCGCGGCCTGGGCCATGCGCACGGCGGCCTCACAGATTCTGGCGGTTAAGGACGGCTCCAGGCCGGCCGGGGCCATTTCGATGAGCTTCTGATGGCGCCGCTGGATGGAGCAATTGCGGGTGCCCAGATGCACCACGGTCCCGAAGGCATCTGCCAGGATTTGCACTTCCACGTGCTGGGGCCGGGGAATCCCTTTTTCCAGGTAGATCTCATCATTCCCGAAACAAATCATGGCTTCGGCCCGGGACTGCTTGAGTCCGGCCAGGAGGGCTTGTTCGTCATTGACCTGGCGGATGCCACGGCCGCCGCCTCCGGATACCGCTTTGATCATGAGAGGATAGCCCTGCTCGTCAACGAACGCCAGGGCTTCCCGTTCTCCCGGAGCGTCCCGGGAGAGGGTACCACTGGCCGGAATCACGGGAATCCCGGCCTGCTCGGCGATTTTCCGGGCGGTGACTTTACTCCCCATGTTCCGGATCACCTCGGGAGGCGGCCCGATGAAAACTATGTCGGCCTGGGCGCAGGCTTCCGGAAATTCGGGATTTTCGGAGAGAAAACCATAGCCCGGGTGGATGGCCTGGGCTCCGGTTTCCTGGGCGGCCTGGATGATTTTGTCGATGTTCAGGTAGTCCTGGCGGGGGCCCGGGCCGATGCACACGACCTCATCGGCACGCATGATGTGAAAGGCATCTTTGTCGGTCTCTTCGTAGATCGCCACCACCTTGAGGTCCAACTCCTGGGCCGACCGCATGATACGCACGGCAATCTCACCCCGATTGGCCACCAAAATCTTTTCGAGTGTAGGGCTGGTAACCATGATTATTCACCCCCAGATAGGGCTTGGTGGAGCCCCAAAAGGCTGCCAGGGCGGCAGGTTAACTGAAGTCCAAGGGTTAGCGGCAAAGGCGGTTTCTTGGCGCCTGGTCAAGGTTGGCTTCCTTTCTGCCACCCCCCGGAAGCACTTTAAAGGTTGGTCAGGTATTGCGGGAGGGTGTTCGTGATGAACTGGCGGATGGCATCCCTGGAGTCCCGATATCCCGCCAAATTGCCCCCAAACGGGTCGGCCACTGGGTAGCGCATACACCTGCCTGAAAAAGCTCGGGGCAGGAAAGAATCCAAAGAGTAGGTGGTCAAGTTAACAATCAATTGGAACTTTGCAAAGTTGATTTCTGATCGTCCCTTGGACCAAAGCCCTTCCGTAGCAATTCCTAATTCTGCCAATACTTGTAAGGTTTCCTCGGCGATATACCCAAGGGGATTGGTCCCGGCTGAACCTGCTTGCAAAGAGTCAGGAAAATAGTGTCTGGCTAAAGCTTCGGCCATGATGCTGCGGCAGGAATTGCCCACACAGATAAAGAGTACTCCCTTTAGCATGAGTTCTTTATCCTCAATGGCTTGCTGTCCTTGATTTTCTGGGGAAATTTTCTGTCCCTCTGAGAGATTTTCTTGCTGGACAAGAATTTGGTGACAAAGTCTGATGGTAGGGGAAATTTTTGAAGCGCCCCGGTGATACTGCCGGAATAAGACTTGTCCATGCCAGAAAATTAAGTTTATCCAGGATCTTAGAAGCCGAGGGCAGCTCCCCTTAAAATGGAACAAAATCCTGATTGCCCTCCAGTCAGGAGAGTTTGACCGGAGAGGAATGCCGTTTGCAATTATAAAGCTTATAACACAATTTTCAGATTTTAACTATCTCTTTGTTTTTTTTGGCTTTTTTTAATTCTTCTCAATCAGGCATATTTCTTGCTTATGATAATCAGTCAAAGGATGCTATGAAGACCAACTCTGTCGCCGCCGGCCAGAGAAGAGGCTGAGCATCCGGCTATGATCATGAGGCTTGAGTAACCGAATACGTCAGAGGAGAACACGTTGCCTTCTGTTGAAAAAACCGACAACCAGTTTGATGCTGGCATACCCTCTCAGCGGGACGGATTTCTCCGTCTCGGCAGGGCGACGCGGCATAAATTAACCGAAGAGGAAACCAGCCACTTGCTTTCCCTGACTGCTCTTTCCCTCTCGGCTTTTAATGTCAACAATTGTCGGTTTGTGGTGGTCAGAGATGTGGAACTCCGAAAGCAGGTCAATAAACTTTCCCTAAAAAAAGTCCAAATCCCGCAGGTTTTATCGTTAATCATTTTGTGTGCCGACCTGCAGCACGGGGAAAAAAAACCTGGAGAGAATGGAGGAAATGACTCCCAGGACGCAAAGAAAACCACTACTTCCCGCAAGAAGCGCTCCCAGCGGGACAGTGAACAACTCCAGCGGGATGAAGCCATGTGTTCTTGTGGCATTGCCGCCCAAACATTCATGCTGACCGCCAAAGCCATGGGTTATGATTCCTGGCGTATGGATGGTTTTGATTACGATGGTGTGGGCGAATTAATCAACCTCCCCCAGGATTATGTAGTGGCCATGCTCCTGGTGGTGGGTAAAAATATCAAACAACTATGGCCGAACGGTAGTCAAGTCAATTTTACTGATGTGATGATAACGGACCAATTTGACTAGGTAATCCCAACCTAGGAGATCAAACATTCACATTCTGGGTAATACTTTGGCCAGCCTGGCAGCAACGGGCTGGCAATATTACTCCGTCTTCTTCAGTCTTTTTTGTTGAAAATCCGTCCTCAAAGACGACCCTTTTTTGACCTTCTTTCTTAAAAAAGCAGAAGAGTCTAGTGCAAAATCTATTTTTCTGTCATCCTGAACGAAGTGAAGGATCTCAACCTATTGAAATTGCGAGATTCTTCGCTGCGCTCAGAATGACATTTTAGAAGAACTTGAGGATTTGTAATAGTTTCGACGGCCGGGAGCAGTTGCCTGAACTCACCCAAAGAACGCCCAACTCCATCCCCTTCAAGACCCTGGATGAGCCGATTCCACTCAAGTGGTGGCGCTCTTGTCGTAATTCATCTGGGGCGGGGCCACCGCTCCCCCGGAAATGATAAAGGTCATGGCCTCATCCATGGTCCAGGTGGTGGAGATGAGTTTTTCCAAGGGCACGATTTCCAGGTAGCCTGAAGTGGGATTGGGGGTGGTGGGCACGTATACCGCAGCCAGGGTCCGGCCGGTGTCGGCATCCTGCAGGGTGCGGGTCACAAAACCCACCGCCTTCATCTCCGGCGAGGGAAAATCAACGAGGACCACCCTATGGACGCCGTCAGGTTTTGTTTGGAGCACAGAAAGAAATTTTTGCACCGAACTGTAAATGGTGTTCACCAGAGGAATGCGATGAACCAAAGCATCGAAGAGGGCCAGAAGACGCCGCCCAATCACTCTGGTGGCCGCCCAGCCGAGTACGTATAAGCCCAAAAGAACCAGGATAACCGCCAGCACCGAATCGAAGAAGGGGTGGAGCATTATATCTGCGGCGCGCGGGGAAAGAGGCCGGATGCCGAGCGCTATCCAGGTTACGGCAGGTCTCCCGAATTCTCGCAATAGTTGCAAGATAAATTTCAGTATCCACCAGGTGATATACAAGGGGATAACGGTAAAAATCCCTGCCAAGATGTAAGCTTTTTTCGAAGTCCTCACAGAGGTTGTATCTTTTTCAGTCATGGGTTGCGTAACTCCTTAACGGCGTCCTGGAATTCTAGTTACCATGCCCCTATCATCAACCTGACGGCAAATTTTCCTGGGGTGCATACCAACCTGTTCCTGAAAATACCTCACCGAGCGCAGTTTTGCCCGACAATTCCGCTGCCAGTTTTCCAGGGGCGGCCGTCTGCTGGCTCTTCTCATAGCCTGTGCCACGTGGTGGCTGCAGAACGGGAGGCCTTGATGTCCGGCTCGAACCAAAAGGTATGTTTCCCCAAGGTTCGTTCCCCTGATATCTTTACTATGGTTTACTCACTTTATCTACAGTTTAACAGGTCCAACCGTAGTTGCCGTCAACCGCACTGGCCAGCGGCCCGAGGTTTTAGCCAGTGGCACTCCCTGGCCAGCCAGGCCAGGAAGTCCTCCCAGGCAAGAAAAAGACAATTTCAAGAAAATTTTTTGTTGAACGAGAATTTTCTTATCGTTAAAAGCTGAAGGTGGGCTCCAGAAAAAATTACCAAGCATAGATTTCCCAATTTTCCCCTAGACAATTCTCTGGTAATAACCCTTAATTTTAGGTGAATTAATATCTTTAAGTCCTCAGCCAAAATCTCCTGAGAAATCATAACTCATTAATAAGATTGTATTATCTGTTTAGATTGTCATTGCTTCTCCATCCCGGGAATAATTTTTTTAATCAACTGGCACATTTTATGCTTCTTTGTTTGATAGGCGCGGCAGCAGAGGTTTATGGTCAAGGTAGAGATTTTTTATTGACCTAAAAAAGTTATCGAAGAAATTACCTGGAGACGTTTGATGCCAACCCTTACCCGGGAAAGACTCTCAGCTAATTTGCCGGAAGCGTCGGAAATGCCGCGGCGGCAAGACCTGGAGGCCATGTTTGCCCGCCTCGATGAAGAATGGCGAGACTTGAAGGAGTTCCTGAAAGACTGGGTGCAATCGGATCTCAGGGAAGAGTCGGAGTCCCAGGCTTACCTGACCCGTTTAAGGCAGGCGGTAAAAGAAGATGCCGGCACCAGCGAGACTGAGGCAAGTCCGCCTCTGTCAGATAATAAAATGAACTTCGCCGTGTCCCCTCTGGAAGCGGAAGCTATCATCGAACGGGTGGGAAAATCCGGTGAGGAGACGAAGATTCTGGAGCGCCTAACCAGGGTGGAGCGCCAGTACCGCCGCCTCATCATCTATGGTTCTCTTGGGTACATTCTCATGGGCGCTCTCATGTTCATGTTCATGGTGTTCCCCACCAATCATTTGAGGGAAAATTTTGTGTCGGGTGGGAAAAGTCTGGTGCAGATCGCCAGGGGGATCGTCCTGCCCCAGCCGACAGAAAAAAAGTCGCCCTCCATGGAGTCGACTGACCGGCCGCGCCTTCCGGCCACCGGGGAATCTCAAACCTCTCCTCCGGACCCCAAAAGGGCAGATCCAGCATCGGCCAAGGAGCATTCTTCCCTGACCAGCCCTTCCAGGGAGCCAACATCTTCTTCTCCGGCTCAAGAAACCTCAGCTCCGCCCGCCAACCAGCAATCCTTGAGCATAACCAATATTTTCAAGGAACCCGCAATCCCCGAAGTTAAATACGTGGGGTCCATTACCTCTAATAAATACCACTACCCCGACTGCAAGTGGGCCAAGAAAATAAATCCAAGAAAAGTCCGGGGCTTCCTCTCCGTGGCCGAGGCCCAAAAAGCAGGCTACAAAAGGTGTTGGGGTTGCAAACCGCCGCTCACCGACAACCCTGAGTAGCCGGCACGGAAGAGGAATGTAAAGATTTACTTGGGAAGGCGGTAGAGGGGGCCGGTGGTCACACGGGTAAGGGCGCCCGTGCCATCGATCCCCTCAATTTTTTTCCTCCTTCGCCCCTTTCTCCAGCTGATCAGAACGCCTATGGAAACCCTCAGGAATTGGGGCCTACCTGAGATTCGGGCCCTCGGGCCCCCTGAAACGGGGTAAAAGGAAAAAAAGAAAGTAAGCTTCCAGTTACTGTCGGTCCGACAGGTCCCGGCGCTCGCCGAACTTCCTTTTCAAAAATTCGCTCATCCTGGTGGCCACCATCCTATCGCCGGTGGGGTTGAGGTGAATGCCGTCAGACTCGTACACCGGCTGCTGCCGGGAACACAGGATGTTGCGAAAATCCACAAAATAGGATTTATCCTTCAGCCTTTCGAACAAGGCATTATAGACCAAGTCAAAATTCTTCTGTAAGGCCCAGCGATCCCCCAGGATGATCTTTTTCCTTGCCTGGTCTTGCACCGCAGGAGTCACGGGCGCCGTCTCAACCCACCAGCATGGCTGCCAGAACAACACAAACGTGGCGCCGTAACAACGGGCAACTTTGTCAATATAGTCGTAGCGGCGCACTGCCTGATCAAGGTATTGGTGCAGGGCCGGGTCCTCCGGAGAGATGGCGAAAACCCCCTGCCGCATTTTGTCGTACACTTCCCGGGTAAAGGAAGTGTACCAGGCGGCATTCAAGGGCTTCAGCATGCCGAAGAAACTCTGGTGGTAACTTTCCACCAGTCCCCGCACCTGGCGGTATCCGTGATGGGCATAGGGCGTCCGGTATTGCCCGAAATAGGCGCAGTCATTGGCCCCATCATAAAACGTAATGATCTGCGGCGGTTGGGGACTTTCAATCAACATTTTTTGCAGGTATTTCGATTCCATGAGGGCATTGAACCCGTCCACCCCGAAGTTGACCACCCGGGCGGCCAGCGCGGGAGGCTCCTGGTTCAGCTGCTGGGACACAAAGCTGGGCAGGGTTTCCCGGTCGTCTAACGAGATGCCCCGGGTGGTGGACCCGCCAAACATCCAGATGGTGGTAATTCCCCCCGAGTCGGGAGCAGCGTTATTGGCCGTGGGCCGCTTACCGTGGAGGTTGATATACAAAGCATAGGGATCGTACCGCACCGGCTCTCCTTCCCGGAGCTGTCCGTAAACAAAATATATACTGAGGGTGATGATCACAAAACTAAGGAGCTCCAGAAGTAGCAACCCGATGACGAGAATTTTTATCCCCCAAAACAAGCGGCGCCAAAGTGAACGCATGATTCCTCTTACTCCCGAATTTTTATGATGCGGCAATCCTACCGCGGTTGAGCCACGGCTAAGGTTATCTTTTTTCCCAGGGGTTTTTCAAGCACCTGTCTTTCTGGAGTGGGTAGCCCCAAACAGCCCTTCACGGTGGCGAAATTGCCCCGAATTCATTTATATTCTTATTGGCAGTTTACTTGAGGAGGCTAGACATGCAGGACAAGGAAAATCCCCCCTCCCTGGGCCGGGCCACCGTGGCCATTCACCGGGGCGGGTTGGCCGGACCGGTGTACGGCGAGGTTTCCGTCCCCATTTTCCAGACATCCACTTTTGCTTTCCCCAGCGCCGAAGCTGGTGCAGCCCGCTTCACCGGGGATGCCCCCGGTTTTATTTACACCCGCTTGGGCAATCCCACGGTCCAGGCCCTGGAGGAGTGCGTGACGGCCCTGGAACATGGCGTGGCGGGGCATGCCACCGCCACCGGCATGGCGGCTATCAGCCGCGGTTTGCCTGGGGCTGCTGGGCCAAGGGGACCATGTCCTGGCCGGGGACTGCCTCTATGGGCCCACCCACGTGGTCATCGACCGGGAACTCACCCGCTTCGGGATCAGCGTCACGTTTGTGGACACCGCCGACCCCGACCGAGTGGCGGAGGCCATCCGGCCCAACACCCGGCTGCTTTTTCTGGAAACCCCCGCCAATCCCACCCTCAAGATAACGGACCTGGCGGCCATGGCCCGGATAACCCGGGAGCGGGAGGTCTGGCTGGCGGTGGACAACACCTTCGCCACTCCCCACCTCCAACGCCCCCTCACCCTGGGGGCCGACCTGGTGGTGCACAGCCTTACCAAGTCTTTAAATGGCCACAGTGACGTCCTGGGGGGCATGATTGTCGTCAAGGATGCCGAACTTTCAAAAAAAATTAAACGAATTCTGAACCTTTTCGGGGGCACCATGGACCCCCACCAGGCCTGGCTTATCCTCCGGGGAGTGCGCACCCTGGCATTGCGGGTGGAACAAGCCCAGGCTAACGCGGAAAAACTCGCCGAGTTTCTGGAACAACATCCTCAGGTGGAGTGGGTGCGCTACCCGGGTCTGCCTTCTCATCCCGGACATGACCTTGCCAAAAAGCAGATGGACGGTTTCGGGGCCATGTTGTGCTTCGGCGTCAGGGGAGGGCTGGAAGGAGGCAGGGTGCTCATGAACCACCTGCATCTCATCACCCTGGCGGTGTCGCTGGGGGGTGTTGAATCCCTGATCCAGCACCCCGCGTCCATGACCCACGCCGGCATGCCTCGGGAAAAGCGGCTGGCCGCGGGCATCGGGGACGAAATGGTGCGCTTGTCCGTGGGTTGTGAGGACGTGGCTGACCTCATGGCTGATTTGGACCAAGCCCTCCAGGCCATTCCCTGAGGCCCGGGACCCAGGTATCTCCGGTGGCTCCCCAATTCCTTGGTCTCGCCTGGCTGCAAGAGACTTGGCGGGCGTATACCCAGGCGACTACCCAGCCCATCCTGCGGGGCCATCCCATCACGTTGACCTCTCAGCAGTACGGCGCGGCCTTGCTCATGGTCTACCTGGGGGAGTTTCCCCTGGGGAAGCTGGCCGCTTTGGCGGGCGTCGACCTCGCCATCCTGGAAGAGTGGCGGGGGTCCCCTAAATTTCACCTGGTCATGGACTGGAGCAAGTCCCGGTTCGCCGGTTTTTTTCAGGAAAACTTGCTCCTGGAGGATTATTCCTGGCAGGAATATCAGGAAATCGCCGGGGAGTTTGCCTGCCTCGAGGAATCGCTGCGGGTACGGGTGCGCACGAAGCTCTACCCCCAGCTCCGGGACCTGGGAGCGCGGCTCGCCGATCAATACCGCCACGGCCTCTCCCTGGATACCTCCAGCTTTCCCCAGTTCCGCCGGCTTTTCCTGTTTTTTTGGGCCCTGGAAGCCTTCTGGCCCAGCCCGGCCCGGCCGCGTCTGAGAGACAAACTCCTGCCCTTGGCCCGGGAGGTGGTGTGGCCGGCCCTGGGGCTGGGGGAAGGGGAAGAGCTCTCTGTGGGGCTTTGGGAAGATCATGAACTTGTGATGCACCTCAAAAAGATCCTGGCCACAGAAATTCAAAAAATTTTTCAAAACTAGGGGCGGGTGTCAAGCCCGCTCACACAGACTCTATTCTGAGGGTGCACATGGGCAAAAAGAGCGCCGGCCTCCTGCTCTACCGCCGCCGGGAAGGAAAGCTCGAGGTCTTCCTGGTTCACCCGGGAGGCCCCTTTTGGGCCAAAAAAGACGTGGGTGCCTGGTCCATTCCCAAGGGGGAGCACGGCCCTGACGAGGATCCCCTTACATCCGCCTGCCGGGAGTTTACCGAGGAAACCGGTTTCACTGCCACCGGACCCTTTCTTCCCCTGACGCCCCTGAAGCAGAAAAGCGGCAAGGTGGTGGAAGCTTTTGCTTGCCAAGCCGAGGTGGACCCCAGGGACCTGACGAGCAATACCTTTACCCTGGAGTGGCCGCCCCGCTCGGGGAACCTGCAGGAATTTCCGGAAGTGGACCGGGCCGCCTGGTTTCCTTTGGCGAAGGCCAAGGTGAAAATCCATCCGGGCCAGGTGGGTTTGCTGGAGGAACTGGTGCAGTTGTTAGGGGAGGACTTTCCTTAACAACTCAGGCCAAAGCATCGCCGGGCGTTAGCCGTAGTCGTCTTAATAACCTGGGAAAGCTCAATCCCCTTTATTCGGCTCAATTCCCGGGCGGTGACCAGGAGGTCGGCGGGTTCTGAAACCTTGTCCTGGTAAACCACGGGCGCGTCAGTCTCAATGAGGATCTGAGACAGGGGCGCAGCCTGGATCGCCGCCTGGTGGGGCGGGCTGTAAGCCAGGGCCGGAGTGGCGGAGATGCAAGTAGCCGTCCCCAGAATCTCCTCGAGCACCTCCAGGGGCCCGCTGTACCAGTGAAACACCGCTTTGGCAATCCCCGCCTCTTTCACCATCCGGTGGGCCCGCGGCTGGGAAAAACGGGTGTGAATGATGACCGGCTTTCCTTCCCGGGCCGCCAGGTCGAGGAGCGCCGCCAAGACTTCCTGCTGCAATTTCTTTTTGACCTTGGCCTGATAGTCCAGGCCCACTTCCCCTAAGGCGACGCAATCTGCCAAATGCTCCTGGATAAAGGCCAGGTTTTCCTGGACCGTTTCAGGGGTGATGGACCAGGGATGATAGCCCACCGCCGGATAAACCAGGGTGGGAAATCGCCGGTGCAGCTCCAAGGTGGCTCGGTTGGAGGCCATGTCCATGCCCACGGCCACGATACCCGTGATGCCGGCGTCCTGGGCCCGGTCCAGCGCCGCGTCCACATCCTCAATTTCATGGAGATGAGCGTGACTGTCGATCATGGTTTGTCAACTCAAGACATCTGTAAAAGTGCATTATCCTGGGAAAAACCAGTCCAACATTCCCCCTCCCCCGGTGGGAGGGGGTTAGGGGGAGGGGGACTAAACAGATAATATTTTCTTATCACCCCCAACCCAGCCTTCCCCCATCAAGGGGGAGGGAGCTTGAAGTCATCTCCAATAGATGGCGTTACTGTTCTGAATTCTCAATTTCTTTCACAAATTCCTGAAAAAGATCCACATCGCCGCTTTGCGCTCTCTGCCGGTCTTCATAGGGAACGGCCACCCGGCGGTAGAACTCGGAGGCAATATTTTGAAAAACGCCGGTGAGAGCGGCGATGAGCCAGTAGCGCAGGCCACCGAAACGGCGCCGCACCGTAGCCAGGGCCAGGCGGGTGCAGGTATAGTTCAGGAGGCCGGTGAAGGCGCCATCGTACCCTGCGGCCTTGGCCTGGGCTGCTAAGCGGTCGGCCAGCGCCTCGATGAGGGGTTCAAGGTCCTGCCGCAGCTCCGGTGCAATATACGGCATGATTGTCCTCCTGAGAGAATGGGTCATATGAGGATTTGGGGGATGGGGGCCAGGGACCTCAGGTCCAGTCCCTTTCCCTACAAACCCTTTTTTCATAGTGATTTCATTATAAGGTGATGGCGATGGGTAGAGAACCCCAATTTGTCGTCAGCCAGGCAGAGTTCAAATAAATTATTCACGGGTGCTCTTAGGTTGACGGGCCTGGGGCCAATAAACTCGATATAATGCAGTTGTGGCAACGAGTTATTCGGGGAGATAGTGAGTCCATGACACATACAACAACACTCCCCCTTTTTGGCGTCATCCTGGCCGGGGGGTCGGGCACCCGGTTCTGGCCCTTGAGCCGCTCGCAGTCCCCCAAGCAGGTGCTGCGGCTGTAGGGGTCGGACACCCTGCTCCAGGGCACCTGCGCCCGCCTTTTCCCCCGTATTCCCCCCGAACGCTTGGCCGTTGTTACCGCGGCGTCCCAGGCCGACGTCATCCGCCTGAACCCCTGAACCTGTTTTGTGGATGTAGCCCGTGCGTACTAAAAAGGCCATCTTTAACACCCAAGCTAGCTTAAAGATACAAGGGTGGCGCCCAACCAGAGCGTCTACGTGCCGGTTAAGACGCCCCACCGCCTCGAGAATCCCGGCACCGAACCCCTCTGCCTCATCGAAGTCCAGACCGGGGACTATCTCGAGGAAGATGATATTGTGCGCCTGGCAAATGATTTTTGGCGCCTCAAGGAAAAAGCCAGAAAAAATTCTGAATAAAAAAATCAGAGGCTTACGGATGGCATGATCCTGAAAAAATAAGTATATTTAACCAATGTGCTCAATTAAGCGCTGGACCTCGCTTCTGGTCCTCCTTCTCGGGGGGCTATTTTTTTCCGCCTGCACCTCGGCGCCGGAGCAGCCCAGACTACCCCAGGTGGCGGAAAAGGAGTCCGCCCAGGGGTTGGTGCCCCAGGAATTCTTGTGCCCCGGGGACAGCTTGAAAGAGGGGGTGGACCCCCGGTTGGCCCGGGAAATTCAGGCTTTTTTAGCGGAGAGCGGTATCCTCCGGGGGGCTCCGGCCGAGGCCCAAGCCCAAATTCCGGTGGTGTTAAACCAACCCGTCAAATCCTATCTCAGGTATTTTTCCGGGACCGGCAAGGGGAATTTTAGGGCCTCCCTGGCCCGCTCGGGGCGTTACCTTCCCATGATGCGCCGCATCCTCAAGAAACACGGCTTACCGCCGGAGCTGGTCTATCTCGCCCTGATAGAAAGCGGGTATAATCCCTGGGCCCGGTCCCCCAAGGAGGCCGTGGGGCCCTGGCAATTCATTGAGGGCACGGCCAGGCGCTACGGCTTGAAGGTCAATGATCACCTGGACGAGCGCCGGGACCCGGAGAAGTCCACCCAGGCTGCAGCCCGCTATCTCAAAGACTTATACCGCCAGTTCGGCTGCTGGTATCTGGCCACCGCCGGTTACAATGCCGGGGAAAAGCGGGTGGAAGGGGCAGTGCGCCGCACCGCCAGCCAGGATTTCTGGACCTTGGCCCAGAAGGGACAGCTCCCCCAAGAAACCTGTAATTTTGTGCCCCAGTTTATTGCTGCAGCTCTTATTGCCAGAAACCCTGAGCGTTACGGCTTCAGTAAAATAACCTACCATCACCCCCTGACCTACGAGCACGTAAAATTGCCTGGCGGCACCGACCTCAGAAGGTTTGCTCAAGCTCTTCAGATCTCCCTGGAGGAAGTCCGGGAACTCAACCCGGAGCTCCAGCAATGGGTGACGCCTGCTGACCAGCGGGAATATCTCCTCAAGGTCCCGGTACACAAGAAAAAAGACGCTCGGCGGCTGGCTCGGGTCTGCTGGCAAATGGCCAAAGGACCTGCCCGGGTCAGCGCTGGTGAACCTTCCGGTAAGAACCTGCCATAAAATTTACAAAAATTAGACAAGTCGTTACTGGGCCGGAACGAAAACAGTTCCCAGAGGCCCCGGCACGTCTCATTTCCCCTCCTGGCGGTCAGGCCTTTTGCCAAAAGAAATTGGCATAGGACTTGCTTCTCTGTCATAATACAAATTTTACTCCTAACAGTGGCGCCCAGGCTAAGGGTAATCCGGACCCTGTTTCCCGCGGCTTCAGATAATGGCAAAAATTCCTGTTCTTTTGTGGTGCCTTGGCTTCCTCGTAACGGGACCTACCGCTCTGTGGGGAGCGAAGTTAGATCCGGCCCCGGCTGTGGTGGCGGTCGTGAGCCTGGACGATCAGGGGGAACCCCGGCGCCAGGGTCTGGGGGTGATGGTGGGCAAAAACGGCAGGGTGCTCACCAGCGCGCGTCTGTTAGCCGCGGGAGGAACGAACGTGGTGCGCACCGGCAAGGGGGATAAATACCTGGTCCAGGAAATACTATACCAGGACCCCCTGCAGGACCTTGCCCTGGTAAAAGTGGACGCCAAAGGGCTCCCCGGGGTGGAGGTGGGTGCAGCCGGGCGGGTGAGGCTGGCCGAAGCGGTCAGGGTGGGATTGTGGCAAGAAACAGGCGTGGTCCTCAAAGAAGCCCGGGTGGCGAGTGTACACCCCTTCTCTCCCCGGCTGACCCTGGTAATGCTCAAACCGTCCCTGGCCGAGGCAGAACCGGGAACCCCGTTGTTTGACTCCAGGGCTGAACTCGTAGGGATGGTTCACACCTTTGCCGGGAAAGGCGGTACGTCTAGCGGCTTTCAGGTGATCCTGACTCGGGACCGCAGCCTGTTACCCCGGGAAATCTGGGCTTCCCCGGCCAGGAAAACCACCCAACAAGGAAACGATCAAAGAGAGGTTTTTCTCACCGAAAAAACTGCCCCAAGCTCCCTGGACACCTCTTCTCTTGACCTCAAGAGGGACCAGACAGCCGGGGGGGACCAGGGTAAGCAGCCGGAGAAGACTGAGACTGACGCCTTTCCTGCCTTTTGGCTGGGAGTGCAAGATAGTCTGAACCTCAAGTGGCAGGAAGCCCAGGAGCAGTTCACTGCTGCCTTGGCCGCGCCCGAGGGACTACCGGAGGCCTCTTTCGGCCGGGGGGTGGCCCGCTACCATTTAGGGGATAACAAGGGCGCGGCCCAAGACCTCTTAGAGGCCACTCAACGCCTGCCCCATTACGCCCTGGCTGCCTTCTGGTTGGGGAAGGCTTGGGAACGCCTGGGAAACCTAACCGAGGCCCGAGAGGCTTACCAGCGGGCCGTGAGTCAGGCTCCCGATCTCAAGGAGGCCTGGTTTTCCCTGGGAATCCTGGCCTACAAGGAAGGCCGTTTGGACGAGGCCCGGAAATGTCTGGAGCAGGCCGGGAACGGGGTTGATCAGGCCGGGCAACGCGCTTTTTACCTGGGCAACATTGCCCGCAGCCAGGGACGGCTGGAGCAGGCTCGCGCCGCGTTTGTTGAGGCCGTCAAACAAGACCCAGGTTTTCTCCCGGCCTATGTGGAAGGGAGCAAAACCCTCCTCGACCTGGGCCGTCCTCAGGAAGCGGTCGGGCTCCTCACTGAGCTAAGGCGACGGGACCCCAAGCTACCCCTGGCCCGGTATTACCTGGCTTTGGCCCACCAAGCCTCTTGGAATGCCAAGGAGGCCTGGGAACAATACCTCGCCTTGCAACAACTGGACCCGGCCCTGGCTTCCCGCCTGGCGCCGCTCCTGGAGCAGCGTCGGTAAGGACCAGACCGCAGTTTCCTGGGGGTAGGCCAGGGTCAAAAAGACTTGGCGCCAAGGCCAACATTTAAAGAAAACTCTTAAAAATAACGGAAAAAGGTTGGTTCCTTGGTAGGAAAAAGGAGATAATGGCCTTCAAATTTTCCTCGGCGAAAATGCCATGGCGTGGAGGGGCGTCCGGGCAGGACCTCCCCCTGTTCCCCTGGAAGGGCTCAGTTTTTTTTCTTTCAACGGGGCTTACAATCTGGATTCCACATATTGGGCCCAAGCTTCCTGGGCATGAGCAGGCGGTGGCAGGGCCAGGGCGGTGCAGAGGAGGTGGTGGGTCAATTCGTGGGCCAGGATACCCTCGTGAAGATCCTTGAGGGACAGATAGACGGTGCGGGTACCGACGTAGTAAAAGGCCTCCAGGAAGCCATAGCCGAAAAGGCCCGGACGCTGGCCCGGCACGAGAAGTACATGGCGCTGCCGTACCTCTTTGCCGTTCGACAAAAGGACAATATTGATTCGGGGTGTGCGTGAAGGAGAGAGATTAAGAAGTTGAGCGACCCTGACCAGAATAGCGTCGATTTTGGCGGCCAGCCGCGGGAACCCTGGATGAAAGGCAAATCTCCCCGTAGTTCGGGGCTGAGAGGTAGAGGCCACAGTGTCAAAATGCAGCCGTCGCTCCATTTCCAGGAGGTCAGTGGTTGAGTTGGCTCGCACTACGGTATACTGTGTGTGGAACACCTCCTGGCCCCAGGCGGGCAGATCGAGACCCCAGGTTAGAACTAGGACTGTGAGGGTCAGGTAAAACGGAACAATCCTACAAAGACTTATTTTCCTCCCCATGGGAAGCAGCCCTCCTCTGAAAGTCTGGGGCTGCCAGAACTAGCGGCCGTTGGTTAAGGCCCTGAGGGAGAAAGAAACCAGCCTGGGGCCCAGACTTCGGCAGCCCGGCCATCTTGCCCGATGAGGCAAGACCCGTGGCTTTGCGCCCCATCCTCACGGATGGTTTGCCAGTATCGGTCTGAGATAGAGAGCCCCCCGGCACCGTGGTGCGGGCAGGCATCTGATACAAGTATCGGTTCAGGTCCCTGGGGGAATAAATTTTGGGGGATTAGCTGGTTTGCTGAGAAACGCAGAGAACTCTCCGCCTGAGGGCTGGTTGGCTCGGAATTCAACTTCGGGTGGCAGGTGAACCTGGGAGGGAAGCCATGAAAATCTGGGGAAAAATCGCCTTTCTAACTATCGGGATAATTCTCTTCGTGGTCTATTCGGGACCGGTCAGATCGGAGGAACCCAAGGAACCCGACACCACCGAAATCCCTGTGGAAATGAAGGAGCCACCCCCGGAACGCCCGGTGGAGCCTCCAGGATATTTTCCCGGCCTCATTGGCCCCACCACCATCGGCACCATAGAGTCGGGGCCGGTGTCAGGGCTCATCTCCCCTTATGGCAACATGGCGGCCTATGACACCCTGGTGCGAGGCTGGCGCAGCCGCCGCCTCGGCAAGGTGATTCTGACTCCCTACCTTGAATTCGGCGGTCTGTACCGCAGCAATATCTTTCTCACTCCCATAGACAAGAAAAGCGATTTCATTGTCAACATCACCCCCGGCTTGCGGGCGGAACTGCCCATCGCCAGGCGCCACCGTCTCTCTTTAGGATACCTTGGCAGCGGCTTCAGCTACACTACATATCCCAAAGAATCTCATTACGATCAAAATATGAATGTTGATATGGCCCTCAACCCCGAGGGGAAAATGTCCCTGCGCTTCGGCAACACCCTGCGGCTGGCCACCGAGGAGCGCAACTCCGAATTCGCCCTCAGGCGACGCTACTTACGGAACACTCCTTATCTCACGGCCATCTACAAATTAGCCGATCGCTGGAAACTGGAGGGCAATTATCAATTCGACACCCTGGAATTTGCCAAAAACGTTGACCGGTTTAATAACTTTAACCAGCACACGGGGGGGGCTACCCTGTACTACAGGATTTTACCGAAAACTGCGGTCCTGGCGCAGTACATCTTCACGTACCGGACTTATCCTTCCTTTTCAGCGGACAACACTGCCACTCATTCTCCCTTGGTGGGCCTCACCTGGGATCCCACCGCCAAATTGACCGGCACCATAAAATTTGGTTACACTTTTGTTAATTACGAAACCAGTGTGGATGGACGCAACAATTCACCGGAAAACTGGACTCTGAGCGCCCAACTCCTCTACCGCCTCAGCCGCTATACCAACCTGTCCCTGACGGCCCAGCGGTCATTCCAGGAGGATGTGGACTTTTTCAACGCAGGCTACGAAAACACCGGCGTTTGGGTAACGCTGAACCATGAGTGGACCCGCTTCAAGGTGTTCAGTTATGCTTCTTTCTTTTACCTGAACAACGCTTATATCAACCGGGCTCCGGACGCTTCGGGGGAGTTTCTGACCCGCGAGGACCATATCGTCGGCGCTGGCGTGGGATTTAACCGGGCTTTGACCCGCTGGCTCAGGATTCGGTTGGCTTACAGTTACATCAATCGGAACTCCAATTTCTTTGGGTTTAGCTATAATGACCATAAGTTTATTGCGGGACTCCAGACTTCTTTTTAACCAGCAAAGCCCGGAGAAACTGGGCGCCTACCTCCAATCCAACTGGTCCTGGTCTTCAGGGGAGGGCTGGTAAGACGGTAACATTTTAACCCCCGGGGGAAATTTGGCTGTGGATTTGCGACGGTTTAACTTATGGGAGGTTTTGTTCGAGTTACTTCATAGAGAATTACTAGGCCCCGGGGGCGCCGGGGGAACCATGCCCCGGGCCTCTCTACAGGGACGGAGAAGTGTTCTTCTTGCTTCCAAGTGATGGCACGGTTGAGGAGACGAGGCCCCAGTATGCATAAGAAGATCATGGCGCTAGGTATCCTTCTGCTTGTGCTGGGTCTGGCAATGCCGGCTTGGGCCCAGGAAGACTACCGCCTGGGTCCGGAAGATGAAATCGAGATCCGGGTCTGGAGCCACGATGACTTGACCCGCAAGGTGAGAGTGGGCCTCCACGGTACCATCTCTTTTCCCTTCGTGGGGGAGATCAAGGCCCAGGGTCGCACCGTTCAGGAACTGCAACGGGAACTGGAACAGCGTCTCGGCCCCAAGTACATCATCGACCCGAATGTCTCCATTAACGTCACGGAGTATAAGAGCCAGAAGTTTTTCGTGGTGGGAAACGTCAGTAAACCCGCCACCTATCCCCTGACCAAACCCATCCGAGTAGTGGAAGCCATCTCCCTGGCTGGAGGTCTGGGCACGGGCTCAGGAGGTAAAGGAGGGACCGGCACCGCCGTGGCTATTATCGTGAGAGCCAAGCCGGGAGGGAAACAGGATCAGCCCCGCCTGCCGGACCAGACTCCAGCCGGGGAAAAAATCACGGTTTCCCTCTCCGCCGCCATGGCGGGAGATCCCCGGCACAATCTGGAAATTAAGAACGGGGACACCGTTTACGTCCCTGCTCTTTTCTTCTACGTCCAGGGACAGGTGAAAACCGCCGGACGCTTCCCCTATGAGGAGAACATGACCGTGCTCATGGCGGTTACCACTGCCGGGGGCTTTACGGACAAGGCCTCTCCCCGGCGCACCTTTATTACTCGGGAAAAGGATGGGAAAAAACAAGAGATCAGGGTCAAATTAGATGACCCTATCCAGCCGGGAGACGTCATTACCGTGCCGGAATCCTGGTTTTAAGGTGCCGGCGCCATCCTCGAGAATAGTTCAGTCTTTTGGTCGGCACCTTCTCGGCAGACAAGGTTTTTGTCCAATTTTGCCGAGGTTATCATCCCGGTTTTATTCCGATCTCTCATATCCCGTAGACCTCGGAACATGAGGTTTTTTGTATGGAAGAACAAGTGACCGCGGTCCATCACCGGGGCCGTTCCATTCATGATTATCTGCGTATTTTTGTGAAGCGGCGTTGGACAATTCTGGCCGTCTTGGTCACCGTGGTGTCCCTGGCGGCCCTGAAGACCTTCACCGCTACTCCCATTTACCAGGCTACGGTTCAACTCCTCATTGAGCGCCACCCCCCTCGGGTTCTGGAGACGCAGACCCAGCCTTCCTATGATTATTACGGGGAAGAATTCTACCAGACCCAGTACAAGCTCCTGGAGAGCCGGGCCCTGGCCAAGAAGGTGGCGGATAAGCTGAAGTTAAAAAGCCGCCTGCCCTACGCTAAAATGTTCGCCGACCTTCCCGCCGACGTGGACCAAACCACCAAACAGCGCTTGGAAGAAAGCCTGGTGGACGCGGTGGCGGGGGGCATAGAAGTGGAACCGGTCCGCACCAGCCGCCTGGTGAACGTGAGCTACTCCAGCCCGGACCCTAAATTTGCTGCGGAAGTGGCCAATACCCTGGGACAGGCTTTTATCGAGCAATCCCTGGACCTGCGCTTTGCAGCTTCCCAGGAGGCGGCGCAGTGGCTCAAGAGGAAGCTGGCCGAGGCCCGCAAAAAGCTGGAGGAGTCCGAGGCCAAGATGAACCAGTACAAGCGGCAGCACAATATCGTGGCCGTGGAAGACAAGGAGAGCATTACCGCCCAGAAGCTGGAGCAGTTGAATAGGGAGCTGGTAACTGCGCAAACCAAGCGGATGGAGGTCGAGACCCGCTTCCGGGAAGTGAACGCCGGCCACCCCATCGCCCAGGTGCTGGAAAACCCTCTCATCCAGACTCTCAAGGCCGAGGAAGCTAAACTCATTACCGAGCACTCAGAGCTTTCTAAAAAATTCGGAGAGGGTCATCCCCGCATGATCCAACTCAACCAGGAACTGTCCGCCACCCGGGGCAAGATCAATGCCGAAATGGGAATGGTCAAACAGACCATCAAGAATGAATACAACATGGCCAAGTCCCAGGAGGAAAATCTCAAGAAGGCCCTGGAGCAGCAGAAAAACGTCACCCAGGATCAAAGCGACGTGGGTATCGAGTATCGGGTTCTCCTGCGAGACGTGGAGACCAACCGGGCCCTTTACGAGAATATGCTGAAGAGTCTCAAGACCACCACGGCCACGGAGAACGTGCCCGCCACCAACATCCGCATTGTCTACCCGGCCCTGGTTCCCGAGGTGCCGGTCTCACCCCGGAAAATACGCACCCTGACCCTGGCTGCCGCTTTGGGACTGTTTTTCGGGATAGGCCTGGCCTTGCTGCTAGAAACCCTGGACACTACTATCAAGACTCCGGAGGAAGTGGAGAAGTGGCTGGAAATCCCCAATCTGGCCTTAATTCCCCATATCGACACTGCGGCTCATCCGGGGGAAGCACCCGAACTGGTGGTCTTCCATGGCCATCAACCTCTGGCCTCCGAGGCCTATCGGGTGCTGCGCACCAGCATCCTGTTCTCCTCTCCCGGTCAGACCCCTCGGCTTCTCTTGGTGACCAGCACGTTGCCCACGGAAGGCAAGACCCTGACTACTGCCAATCTGGCCACAGCCATGGCCCAAGCGGAAGGTGACGTTCTGCTGATAGACGCCGACCTGAGGCGGCCTACCCTGCATCAGCTCTTGGGTGTACCCCGGGAGCCCGGCCTGAGCAATTTTTTGGTGGGTAAGACGGACGAACTCCCGGTGGTGGCCACGTTGGTGCCCCATCTTTTCTTGATTCCTTCTGGGGCCATTCCCCCCAACCCCTCGGAACTGCTGGGCTCTGAACGCATGCAGGAACTCCTGAATCGGGCCCAGGAGCGCTTTGCCCTTACCATCCTCGACTCGCCCCCCCTGGTGTCAGTAACGGACGCGGCCATTTTGTCCACCCAGGTGGCGGGGGTGCTTCTGGTCATCAAAGCAGAGCATGTTCCCCAGAAAGCCGCGCGGGATGCCAAAAACCACCTTGTGGAGCTCCATGCCCATCTTCTGGGGACCGTGTTAAACGACGTGCCCTTGCAGAAGGAGAGCTATTACTACCGCCACTATCGGCATTACTCTTCGTACTATGCTGACATGGACACCACTGAGTCCGGCGAGGAGAGAAAGGACCGGAAAACCCCTGGGTTGGCAGGGTGGTTGAGCCGTCTGAAGGGCAGATCCCGCTGACCCGTCGGTAAAATCAGGCCTCCCGCCATCTAAACGGGGTGGGGTTTCCAAGTCCTGGTGTTTTTCTGCGCCTGCCCGAGGGGATGACCCCGACGCATGAGGCATATTCTTACCCAGACTCCCTCCTAACCGATTTTTGTAGACCTGTCGAGGGCAACCTCAGAGGTGTCCCGGCCGGTCGCCACCTCTGCCAGGTTTTCCAAAGGTCTTGTGATCCAGGGAGAGTTCAGGTCAGGCGGTGGTATGCCTTATACCACCTGATAAACCGGGGGATGCCCTCGTCGATGGGGGTGGCCGGAGAAAAATCCAGTTTGGTTTGGGCCCGGCGGATGTCGGCAAAGGTGGCGGGGACGTCACCTGGTTGAATGGGAAGAAGTTCCTGGTGGGCGGTGACGCCCAATTCCTGCTCCAACAGAGCGATCACCCGGAGGAGGGGCTCCGGGTGATGGTTGCCGATATTAAAAATCTCATAGGGATCGAGCCCCGGGGCCACCAGTGAAGCCTCGATGCCCTGCACCACGTCGTCAATGTAAGTAAAGTCCCGCTCCATGTTACCGTAGTTAAAGACCTTGATGGGGCGGTCGGCCAACATGGCTTCCGTAAAGAGCCACATGGCCATGTCCGGTCGGCCCCAGGGACCATAGACGGTAAACAGCCTGAGACCCACGGTGGGCAGCCCGAAAAGGTGGGTGTAGGTGTGGGCCATGAGTTCGTCGGCCCGCTTGGTGGCGGCGTAGAGGCTGATGGGGGTGTCAACCCGTTGTTCCTCGGAGAAGGGCATTTCAGTAAGGCCGCCGTAAACGCTGGAGCTGGAGGCGTACACAAAGCGTTCGGTCTCATAACGCTTGGCCAGTTCCAGGAGGTTGAGAAACCCCTCCAGGTTGGCTTTCTGATAGGCGAAGGGGTTCACCAGAGAATAGCGCACTCCGGCCTGGGCCGCCAGGTGACAGATTTTCTGGGGCCGGTGCTCCTCAAACAGGGCGGTGAGGCTGGCAAAATCAGCCAGGTCCCCCTCCACCGAGAAAAAATTGGGGTGTTGCCTGAGCTCCCGGTCCCGGTCTCGTTTCAAGGCCGGAGAGTAATAGTCGTTGTAATTGTCAAGGCCAATGACCTTGGCCCCCTGATTGAGGAGGCTCTGGGAAACGTGGAAACCGATAAAACCGGCGCTACCGGTCACCAGAAAAGAAGTATTGCTGACGTTGGTGGTCATAGACTGAAAACCCCGGCGAGATTGTAGTCTATTCCTGCGGGAGGCGCAACACGTGGAGAGAGAATGCCGGGGGGTGCCGTCTGGTAAAACCAAACCAGAGGCTCGAAAAAAAGGAAAGCTCTTAAGTCCCCGCACCCCACCTAACTTACCCCCCGAGGGAGGCAAGGGAGGTTATTAATGAGGGACAAGGGACATTTTATCTGGTGAAGGGGCGTCTCCACCCCTCCCTGCACCAGAGGATGCTATAACTCCGTAAAATCGGCCAATCCCCTGCAGCCTTCTCCTGGTCGACTCACTCCACCGGCGGCTCAGGCCCTCGGCCGGCCATGATCATCAGGCACATGATAAACACCCCCATAGAGATGCCGGCCATTAATCCCAAAGAGAAATGCAGCATGCCCGCGACCCTCCTCCTGTCTGCCTCATCGGCCGCAGGCAAAAAAACTTTAACGAACCTGTAACTTTTTTATGATGTTGGAGAAAAATTACTTGGCCTGGATGATTTCCCAGAGCCGGGCCAGATCAAGGTGGCGGCGCAGGGCCTCGGCCAGCCGGTCGAACTGGGCCTCCTGGAAGGACTGAAAGGACCAGGCCGGCGATGCCTCGGGACTCCCGGGCCGGGACCCCAGCAGGGCGGTGACAAAGGCCTGGCGAAAGCCATCGGCGTCAAAGAGGCCATGGACATAGGTGCCCATGATCAGGCCGTCCGGGCTCACCCAGCCGTCGGGAACAGCCATGGGCTGACTATTCCGGGAAGTGAGGGTCAGGGCGGGTTCTCCCGGGCCCCGGACCGAAGTCGCGCCCAGGTGAATCTCATAGCCCCTCACCTCAAGGCCCCGGCCCGGCAGTCCCAGGACCTGGGCCCGCACCTGGGTGGTGGTCTTTTCCCCCTCCAGGGTAGTGATGACAGGAAGAAGGCCCAACCCCTGCTCTGAGCGGGGCTGCCCCTCCATCCCCAGGGTATCCAGCACTTCCTCTCCCAAAATTTGATAGCCGCCGCAGATGCCCAGGACACGGCCCCCCTGGCGGGCATAATCCTGAATTTTGGCGGCCAGGCCGGTTTCCTTCAGGTACAAGAGATCGCTGATGGTGTTCTTGGTGCCGGGGAGCATTACCAGGTTCAGGCCGACCAGCCCGGCCCGGTGGTCCAGGTATTGGAGGTCCACCCGGGGATCCTGCTCCAGGGGGAGGAAGTCGGTGTAATTGGAGATGTGGGGCAGGCGCACCACTCCCAGGTTCAGGCGGTGGGAGGCCCCGGAGTCAGATCTTCGCTCCAGGCGCTCCAGGGGAACGCTGTCTTCCTCCGGCAGGGCCAGGTCGGAGAAAAATGGCACCACCCCCAGGACCGGCCGCGCGGTGCGTTGCTCGATAATCTCCACCCCCTCCTGAAAGAGAGCCGGGTCCCCCCGGAACCGGTTGATGATGAACCCTTTGAGAAGCCGCCGCTCCGTCCGGGTAAGCAGGTGAAAGGAGCCGATGGTGGCCGCAAATACTCCGCCCCGGTCGATGTCTGCCGTGAGAAGCGCCGCCGCGCCGGCCTTTTTCGCCATAAAGAAGTTGACCAGGTCGCTTTTGCGCAGGTTCAACTCCACGGCGCTGCCCGCGCCTTCGAGGATGATCAGGTCATGCTGGCGGGCCAGGCGGCGAAAGCTGGCCATCACCCGGCGGACCAGCGTGGGCTTGAGCCGGTAGTAGTCCTCGGAAGTGAAGTTTCCCAGAACTTTGCCGCCGACAATCACCTGGGCCCCCACCCCGGCGGTGGGCTTGAGCAGAATGGGGTTCATGTCCACGTGGGCGACCAGCCCCGCCGCCTGGGCCTGGACGACTTGGGAACGGCCCATCTCTCCACCCTCCGGGGTGATGAAGCTGTTCAAGGCCATGTTCTGGGCCTTAAAGGGAGCCACCCGGACCCCCTCCTGGCGAAACAGGCGGCAGAGCCCCGCCACCAGGAGGCTTTTCCCCACGTCCGAACCGGCTCCCAGGATCATCAGGGGACGATAAACCATGCACCCTCTCAGCCAACTTCACAAAGATACGCACTATTTTCCTGTATTTGCATTATTCTGCAAGAAGTTCTTGTTCTTGGGGATGCTTCCCTCCCCACAGACTTCGAAGAAATCAGCCTGACCAACTGCCAACTAACGCTCATGAGACTCCCCTTCCCCAGTTTTGACTATCTGGCCAGGGCCTGGGCCAAGCCCGAGGATATCTTCGCCTCGCCCTTCCCGGAAATAGGGTTTGACAACCCTGTCCCCATTACTTATTTTGATGCCATTCGAGGAGTCGAACGGTGACCCAGAAAAAATTAATTCTTTCCAGGGAAAAGATTGCCCAAAAAGTGCAAGAACTGGCAGCCCAGATCAGCCGGGATTACGCCGGCCAAGACCTGTTAATGGTCGGCATCCTCAAAGGGGCCTTCATTTTTTTGGCTGACCTGGCGAGAGCCCTGGAAGTTCCGGTGGAAGTGGACTTCGTCCGGCTCATGAGCTACGGCACCGGCACCAAAACCTCAGGGGAGGTACACGTCACCAAGGACGTGGAATTGCCCATCAAGAACCGTCACGTCCTGGTGGTGGAAGATATCGTCGACGCCGGTCTCACCCTGGACTTTTTGCTGGGCCACCTGGCCCGCCACCAGCCCGCTTCCCTCAAAATATGCTGCCTCATCGACAAGCGAGAACGGCGGCAGGTGGAGGTGCCCCTGGACTACGTGGGGTTTACCGTGGCAAAGGGCTTCCTGGTGGGCTACGGCCTGGACTGCGGCGAAAAATTCCGCACGCTGCCGGAAGTCTATGAGATTATGGAATAATTGGTGGGGAGAGGGCAGGGACCTCAGGTCTCCTGCCCTCCCCCAAAAACCAATATGACTCGTATAGCCGCAGTTGACCTCGGCAGCTTGACGGTGCGCCTGGCGGTGGCGGAGGTGGCGGGGCCGGGGAGCTTCCGGGTCATCCTCCACCGCCGGGAGATCACCGGCCTGGGGCGGGAGGTGGCGGAGACGGGGGTGCTCAGCCGGGCCGATCAGGATCGTACTCTTGAGGCCCTGCGGGGGTTTGCCCGGGAGATGGCGGCCCGGGGGGTGACCCGGGGCCAAGGGGTGGCCACCCAGGCGGTGCGCCAGGCCCAGAACGGGCAGGAATTTCTCCAGGAAGCGGCGGGCGTGTTGAACATCCCGGTGCGCCTCCTCAGCTCTGAAGAAGAAGCCCGCTTAACCTTGCGAGGGGTGCTGTCGGCCCTGGACCCGAAATACCTGGATGCCGGACCCCTGGTGGTCTTCGACGTGGGGGGCGGAAGTTCAGAGTGTATCCTGGTGCGGCCGGGACGGGAGCCGATTTTTGCGGGTTTGCCCCTGGGGGTCCTGTCCCTGAGCCGGACCAGGCCCCTGGGTGATCCGCCCCGGCCGGAAAAGGTGGCGGCCTTACGGGAAGAGTTACAAAAAGAATTACAGAATTTTTATCAGCAAAATTTTGCCAAACTAATAGAGAAGTCTCCCACTCTGGTGGGCACCGCCGGGTCGGTGACCACCCTGGCCGCCATGGCTCAGGAAATGACCGTGTATGACCCTCAGCGGGTGAACAACTACATATTGACCCGGGAAATGGTGGCAGAACTGGCGGAGCGGCTGGCCAGTCTGCCGGAAAGAGAACGGGCCTTGCTCCCCGGCATCGAGCCTGCCAAGGCCGGGGTCATGGTGGTCGGGGCCCTGATTGTTCAGGCCATTATGGCAATATTTGGCCAGGATCGTCTGGTGACCATCGACGCCGGCCTGTTGGAAGGGGTGTTGGCGCAACTGGCCCAGTGACAGAAACGACTTATAGAATTAGACATAACGAAGAGAAAAGTCTGATAATCTGAGGCAATCCAGGGTACGAAGGAGCACTCATGGCACACGATTCCATCCCCTATGCGTTTACCTTTGATGACCTCCTGCTCTTGCCGGGAGCCTCAGCCGTGCTCCCGAACGAGGTGGACCTGTCCACCCGCCTGACTCAGCGCATTCGGCTCAGCATTCCCATTGTGTCCGCCGCCATGGATACGGTCACGGAAGCCGAAACCGCCATTAGCCTGGCCCGCCAGGGGGGCATCGGTATCCTCCATCGCAACCTGGGCATCGACGCCCAGGCCCTGGAGGTGGAAAAGGTCAAAAAGTCCGAATCCGGCATGATTCTCGATCCCGTGACCATCGGCCCCCGGGAGCCCATCTCCAAGGTCCTGGCCCTCATGGAGCGCTACCGCATTTCCGGCATCCCGGTAGTGGAGGGCCCCCGCCTGGTGGGCATCGTCACCAACCGGGACCTGCGCTTTGAGACCAAACTGGACCTGACGGTCAATGAAGTGATGACCAAGGATGAGCTGGTGACCGCGCCCGTGGGCATCACCCTGGAGGAATCCAAGGCCCTCCTCCACCAGTACCGCATCGAAAAGCTTCTGGTGGTGGACGATGACTATAATCTCAAAGGGCTCATCACCATCAAGGACATCGAGAAGATCAAGAAGTACCCCCTCGCCTGCAAGGACGAATTTGGGCGCCTCCGGGTGGGGGGCGCCGTGGGGGTAGGGCCGGACCGGGAGCAGCGGGTGGACGCCCTCATCAAGGCCGGGGTGGATATTATCGTCATCGACACGGCCCACGGCCACTCGAAGAAGGTGCTCCAGGCGGTGGCGGCCACCAAAAAGAATTTCCCCGAGGCAGAGCTGGTGGCCGGCAACGTGGGCACCGCCGAGGCCACCCGAGATCTTATCAAGGCAGGGGTGGACGCGGTGAAAGTGGGGGTGGGGCCTGGCTCCATCTGCACCACCCGGGTCATCGCCGGGGTGGGGGTGCCCCAACTAAGCGCTATCTTTGAGTGCTCCGGGGCTGCTCGGAAGGCCGACATTCCCGTTATTGCCGACGGCGGCATCAAGTACTCCGGGGACGTTACCAAGGCCCTGGCCGCCGGGGCGGACAGCGTCATGATCGGCAGTCTCTTTGCCGGCACCGAGGAGAGCCCGGGGGAGACCGTGATCTTCCAGGGCCGCAGCTACAAGATCTACCGCGGCATGGGCTCGGAAGAGGCCATGAAAGCCGGCAGCAGCGACCGCTACTATCAGGAGGCCCTTGACCTGGAATCCAAATTGGTGCCGGAAGGTATCGTGGGCCGGGTGCCCTCCCGGGGAAAACTGTCAGACCTGGTCTATCAACTGGTGGGGGGCCTGCGCTCCGGCATGGGGTACGTGGGCGCCCAAACCATCCCAGAACTCCAGAGCAAGGCCAAATTCGTGCGCATCACCCCCGCGGGTCTCAGAGAATCCCACGTCCACGACGTCATCATCATGAAAGAAGCACCGAATTATTGGGTGGATTAAAGATGTGGGGGGAGGGCCAGGGACCTGAGGGCCCTGCCCTCCCCCACACCCCCCACCCAACCCGCATAACAAGGCCGGGTAAGGCAGGGCTTTTTGCCCCACCTTACCCGGCCCATTTTTTTGCCTCTCAAGGGGGTTAGGGGAGGGGGCAGGGTTTGCGCTCCCTGGCCCTCCCCCAAAAAATTCACTTCACGTATTCTTCCACCACCTGTTCGGGGGTTTGGTCAGGGGCGGGGGAGATGATCTCGATGCCTTTACGTTGGAGGAGAACCTTGGCGGCGTCCCGCAATTCGGTGGCCACCAGGTGGGTGACGCCCAGGTGTTCCAGCCAGATGGGAAAATGCACCACATCCAGATCGGGCCGCACCATTATCTCCTTGTGGGTGATGGCTCCATCCTTCACGGTAATGAGAGAAAACTGCGCAGCTCTGGTGGGAACCGCAGCTATTTTATCGTCCTCCAGGGGAATGGCGAATCTGAACTCCCCGGGCTCCAGGGCCGGCTGGGGTGGGAGCACCTTGACCAGGTAGTTCACCATGGGCCGCAGGGCCTCGAAGAAGGGGCTTTTCTCCTCGTGCAAATCCACGAGTTGGCCCTGGTCCGCGGCCTCGACCACCTGAGGGTCGAAGGGCACGGACCCCAGAAAGGGAATGTTCGCAGTTTGGGCCGTCCTTTCCCCACCGCCTTTGCGGAACAATGGCAGGTCTTTACCGCAATGGGGACAGTGGTAGCCGCTCATGTTTTCCACTAAACCCAGGATCTCCAGGTTGATCTTCTGGCAAAAATTTATGGATTTGCGCACGTCGGCCAGAGAAATTTCCTGGGGCGTGGTGACGATGACGGCCTTGGCTTCCGGTATGGTCTGGGCCACACTCATGGGCTCGTCCCCGGTGCCCGGGGGGGCGTCGATGATCAGGTAGTCCAGGAAGCCCCACTGCACTTCGGTGAGGAACTGCCGGATGAGCTGGTGCTTGAGGGGGCCCCGCCAGATGACCGCGATCTCCCGGTCGCGCATGACGGCTTCGATGGAGATAGCTTTGAAATTATGAAAAAGTTCCGGGGGCATGGGGAACTGGGCGCTGGCCAGGTCGAAGGGGGCCTTTAACCCCAGCATGCGGAGTACGTTGGGGCCGTGGATATCCACGTCCATCAAGCCCACTTTATGACCCAGGCGGGCCAGGGCCAGGGCCAGGCCCACGGCCACACTGCTCTTGCCGACGCCACCCTTGCCGCTCATCACCAATATCTTGTGGCGGATCTGCGCCAGGGTGCGACAGAGGGCTCTTTCTTCGGCGGATTTCTGCTGTTCCTCGGCGACGTTGCAGGTGGCACAGGCCTTGGGGTCGCCTTCGTGTTCACATTTGCCCATGAGACGTTAGACCTCCTTCGATTTCTGAACTGCTTATGAACAATATTCCAGACAAATCTGTCAATGCTTTTGGAACTCGTTGCTAAGATTATCTTATCTTTGATTTTTTCAGGTAGCAACCGGAAGGAGCGAAAAGAGGTTAAACCAACTGAAATTCATCAGGGTAAATTACCATAAGCAGCGACAAAGACACTTTCTACAGGCCTCCCAGGTACGCGGCCTGGACCTGGGGATGATCCCGGAGTTCCCCGGAGGCGCCGGCCAGCACCACCTGGCCGGTCTCCAGGATGTAGGCCCGGTGGGCCACCTCCAGGGCCAGGCGGGCATTCTGCTCCACCAAGAGAATCGTCACCCCGGTTTCATTAAGGCGACGGATGACCCGGAAGATCTCCCGGACCAGCATGGGGGCCAGGCCCATGGAAGGTTCGTCCAGAAGCAACAGGCGAGCCCGGCTCATGAGGGCCCGGCCCACCGCCAGCATCTGCTGCTCGCCGCCGGAGAGGGTGTTGCCCCACTGGCGCCGGCGCTCGGCCAGTCGGGGGAAGAGGCGCCAGACTTTGTCCAGGTCCTGCTCCACTTCCCGGTCCCGGTGGGCATAGGCCGCGAGGCGCAGATTTTCCTCCACGGTGAGATTGCCAAAGATCATACGGCCTTCGGGGACGTGGGCCAAGCCCCGTTCGGTACGCCGGTGGGCGGGGATAGTTAGCAAGTCCTCTCCCGCCAAAGTAAGGCGACCCTGGCTCACCGGCAAAAGCCCCGAGATGGCCCCCAGGATGGAGGACTTGCCGGCGCCGTTGGCGCCGATAAGGGTGACGATCTCTCCCCGGCCCACGACAAAGGACACCCCCCGCACCGCAGAGATGCGGTCGTAGGAGACCCAGAGGTCCTCCACCGTGAGCAGAATTTCATGGTTCATGAGGGGAACCTAACCTCCATGTCATTCCGGACTAACTTCCCTGTCAAAAGCCGCTGTCTGGGGCCATGGACTCCTCCTTGCCCAGGTAGGCCTCCAGGACCTTGGGATGCCGCTGGATTTCCTGGGGCGGCCCTTCCGCGATGGTGAGGCCGAAATCCAGGACAGTGACCCGCTGGCAAAGATCCAGCACCACCCGCATCTGGTGCTCGATAAGAACAATGGTCAGGGAGAATTCCTCCTTGAGTTCCCTGATGAGGTGAATGAGGCTTTCCACTTCCGCGGCGTTCATGCCTGCGGCAGGTTCGTCCAAGAGGAGCAGGCGGGGGCCGCTGATGAGAGCCCGGGCCATTTCGAGACGCCGCTGCTCCCCGTAAGGCAGGTGGCGGGCGGGAGTGTGGGCATATTGCCGTATGTTAAAATGCTCTAAAAGGTCATATGCCCGCCGGAGCCAGCGGCCCTCCTCCCCCCGAAAGGTGCGGCGACGGGAGAACGCCTCCAACAGGTTGTAGCCGTGACGGGCGAAGGCCCCAAGGCGCACGTTGTCCAGGGCGCTGAGGTCCTTGAAAAGACGAATATTCTGGAAAGTCCTGGCTATCCCGGCCGCGGTGATGCGGTGGCTGGCCCAATCAGTGATGTCCTGCCCATTGAAGTTGATGCGACCCGCAGAGACCCGAAAGACCCCGGTGATGAGGTTGAAAATGGTGGTCTTGCCCGCGCCATTGGGACCGATGAGTCCCACCAAACCTCCGGCCGACACGGTGAGGGAAAAATTCTCCACCGCACATAAGCCCCCGAAATGATGGGACAACTCCACAACCTTCAACAACGGCGCCATAGCTTTATATGGGTAGTGCTTTCTTGAGGGGAGGGCCGGGGGAGCCCAACTTCCCCGCCCTCCCCTCAAACTCCCCTTTTTTCAGTAACCAGTGATCAGTGGCCAGAACCAGTGAATCGGCGGTCAAGTTACTATTACTGATTAGTGATCACTGGTCACTGGTAACTGACTACTGGTCACTGATTACTGGCTCCGCGGGCTTGAGCCAACGGGGGTCTTTAAAGCCCATGATGCCCCGCGGGCGGAAAATCATTAGCAGAACCAGCAGCAAGGGTCCCACCACCATGCGCCACAGACCCAGAGGACGCAAAAATTCCAGGACCACGGTGAACAGGGTGGCTCCGAGAAGCGAGCCGGTGAGGCTGCCCATACCGCCGAGGTAGACCATGACCAGCATGTCGGTGGACTTTAAAATGGAAAAGCTCCGAGGGTTGATGAACTGCAGCAAATGGGCAAAGAGTCCCCCCGCCACCCCGGCGAAAAAGGCGGAAATACAAAAAGCATAAACCTTGAGGCGGCGGGTATCCACACTGGTAAGGTTGGCGGCCATCTCGTCCTCCCGGATCGCCATGATGCCCCGGCCAAAATTAGAATAAACCAGGTTGCGCAGGAGATAAACGGTCAAAAGCACCCAGAACACCACCCAGGGGAGGTTGGTGAGGAGGGAAATGTCTTTAAAGCCCCTGGGTCCCCCCACCACCTCCAGGTTTTCCAGGATGCTTTTCACGATCATATTGAAGGCCAGGGTGACGATGGCCAGGTAGTCCCCCCGGGTGCGGAAGGAGGGGAAGGCCACCACCAGGCCGGCCAGGGCTGCGGCCAAGCCGCCCACCACCAGAATTATCGGGAAGAGCCAAGGACCAAGCTCCCGGGGCAGGTACCAGACGCTCAGGATGGCAGAGACGTAGGCGCCGATGGCCATGAAGCCGGCATGGCCCACGGAAAACTCCCCCATGTAACCGTTCACCAGATTCAAGGAAAGGGTGAGAATCATGTTGATCCCCACGTACATGAGGATCTGGACGACATAGGGGTTTAAGAGGCCGGAGGCGGGGAGGCCCCAGGAGAGAACCAACAGGATCAGCACTCCAGCCCAGATAAATAGCCGGGACCGTGGCATAAGGAATGTCAACAGCGGCTCAATACATCCGTTGGAGGTTATTGTTCAAGAATCTGCTTAATCTACTATTTATATGCCTTTGCATCTTCTTCCACTATCAGGACAATGAAACCGCCCTTCAACGAAATCTCCCGTATTAACAAGAGATTGTATAATTTCATTTACTGCTTGCTTTGTGTCTGGACTCTGGGCGTAATTATCTCTTAGCCAGCAGTCTAAGCTATTTGGCTTGGGATGCTTCGCCCTTCTACAATTTACCTGTCCCTGTATTATAAAATTCCTCCTTGTTTCTCTGATATACTTTTTTAAGTCATTAGAATCGAACACATTATTGCCATAGAGAAGGTTAATTTCTGGCATTTTGGCCTCCCTTACCGCATATTATTATCCTTGCCTAAAAAGGGCATTGATCTGAGGTTCCCTACCTGACGTTACACCCCTAAACTTTGTCCCGGGAGCACAGGCATCTTGCCTGTGTTGCACAGGCTGGAAGCCTGTGCTCCCGAGTTATGGGGTTGGGGGAGGGGGTGTGGGGGAGGGGGCAGGGGTCTGCGACCCCTGGTCCCCTCCCCCACAATCTCACACCCGTTCAAAAATCGGTCTTCCTAACAGGCCGGTGGGTTTGAAGACCAGGAGCAAGAGAAGCAGGGAAAAAGCCACGAAATCCCGGTAGGTGGAAGAGGGGAGGAATACCGGGGTGAAAATTTCCACTGCTCCTAAAATAAAGCCGCCCAGCATGGCCCCCCGGATATTGCCGATGCCTCCCACCACTGCGGCGATAAAGGCCCACCAGCCGATGCGGACGCCCATGTACGGGTCGAGGACGGGATAGGCCAGGGCGAACATCAGGCCCCCGGCCGCGGCGATGGCGGAGCCCAGCGCGAAGGTGAGGGAAATCACCCGGTCCACCGGCACCCCCATCAAGGGCACGATGGGCCGATTGTACGAGATGGCCCGCATGGCCATGCCCAAGAGCGTCCGGCGCACCAGGACATCCAGGAGAATCATAATACCGGCAGCCAGCAGAATCGTCAGCAGTTGCAGATGCGTCAGGGTGAGTCCGGCCACCTGCCAGGGAGTGGCGGGGATGAGATCGGGAAAGCGCCGGGGCTCCGGACCCAAAATGGCCAGGGTGAAATGCTCCAGGAAAAGCCCCACCCCCAGGGCGGTGATGACCGCAGATACCCGGGGGGCCTGGCGCAGAGGGCGGTAAGCCAACCGCTCCACGACCACTCCCAAAAGAGCCGTCAGCAGCATGCTGAAAAGCAAGGCCCCGGTGAACACCAAGACCAGGGGCAGATTCAGGGGCAGCCCCAAGAGGAACAGAGCTGCGGCCAAACAGAGATAGGAGGACACCATGAAGATGTCCCCATGGGCAAAATTGATCATGGTGAGAATGCCGTACACCATGGTGTAGCCCAAGGCGATCAGAGCATACACACTCCCCAACTGTAAGGCATTCAAGACATTCTGCGCCAGTATCTGAAACATGGTGGTCGGTTCTCGAGATGATGAAGGTTATGTGGGGGGAGGGCCAGGGACCGCGGGTCCCTGCCCTCCCCCCACACCCCCCTCCCAACCCTTTAAGGGGCGACACCAGCCTGAGCCAGTGGCTCCGGCTGGTGCCGAAGTTTTAGACCCTCCAAGGGATTGGGGGAGGGGGCGTGGGGGAGGGGGTAAGGGTTTGCGGCCCTTAGCCCCCTCACTCACTAATCTTTCCTAACGGCGACACGCTGTCGTGGTAGGTGAATTTGCCGTCTTTGATTTGGATGATGACGGCGCTTTTGGTGGGGTCGCCGGTGCCGGCGAATTTCATTTTGCCCGTGACCCCTTCGAATTCCGAGATGGTGGCAAGTGCGTCCCGGACCTTCTGCCTGTCCCGGGCCCCGGCCTTAGCGATGGCGGTGAGGAGCAGTTGGCCGGAATCATAGGTCAGGGCGGCCACATCGTCGGGCTTTTTGCCGTACTTGGCTTCATATTCCTTGATAAACTTCTGGGCCTTGGGAGTGGCGATGTCCGGGGCGTAGTGGGTGCTGAAAAAGCAGCCTTCCAGGTCTTTGCCCCCCAGTTTCAAGAGCTCGTCGCTGCCCCAGGAGTCCGAGCCGATAATTTCACAGGTGATTCCCAGGCGCCGGGCCTGCTGCACCTGGAGGGGCACTTCGTTGTAATAGTTGGGGAGGAAGAGCACGTCGGGGTTGGCAGCTCTTGATTTTAGTGAGTTGGGAGGAAAAGTCCTTGTCATCCTTGGTGTAGGATTCGAAGGCCACCACTTGGCCCCCCATGGCTTCAAAGTCCTTTTTAAAAATTTCGGCGATGCCTTTGTTGTATTCTGAAGCCACGTCATAGAGCACCGCGGCGGTCTTAGCCTTTAGGTTGTCCCGGGCGAACTTGGCCATCACCCGACCCTGGAAGTCGTCCACGAAGCAGGCCCGGAAGACGTATTTCATCTTTTCCGTGGTCTTGGGATTGGTGGACCAGGGACTGATCATGATGACCTTGGCATCTTCGCAAATGCGGGCGGCGGGGATGGCATTGCCGGAGGCGTTGGGTCCCAGGATGGCCAGGACGTTGTTCTGGCTGATGAGCTTTTTGGAAACAGCCGCGGCGGATTCCGGCTTGTCTTCATTGTCTTCAATGTAAAGGGTGATGGGGTACTTCTTATCACCAATTTTGAGACCGCCGTCGGCATTCACCTGAGCCGCCAGGAGTTGGGCTGCATTTTTGCATGAATCGCCCACGGTGGGCTTGCTGCCGGTGATTTCGGCATTGACCCCGATCCTGATATCGTTGGTCTCTCTTGGCGACGCAGCCACCGAGGACCAGGGAACATGTGCAGAGGACCAGGACCGTCCATGTCGGCCAGTTCATAGTGGTCTCCTTTCCTGCCTGGGATTTGACGCTTGCCTGGTAATGACCGTCCTGTGACCAAGGCGTTAGCACTCTATCAGAGAGGGCCCCGACCCGTCAACTTGAAAGGCTGGTAGCAGAATCGCAAACTTGGGGCGAGGCAGTCAAAAGAAAAAATCTCCTTTATCTTTCGGATAACCATAAGAAAAACCTGGATTTTTCTACAACCTCATGGAAAAATGCTGAAAATCAAGTCAAACGAGAACGACGATGACAGAGCAGAAAAAGGATATTCTGAAAAAAATCTACCTCTTTTCCGGGCTGGGGGACAACGATTTGAAGGTCCTGGCCCAATTGGTTATCAGTCGGAACTTTCCGCGAGAGACGCCCATTTTTTGGGAAGGGAAAGAGGCTCTCGGGTTTTACATCCTGCTCACCGGCCAGGTGAAGTTGGTGAAAAGTTCGTGGGAAGGCAAAGAATACATCTTACGTCTGGTGGTGCCTGGAGAGACCTTCGGTGAAGCGGCGGTGCTGGCTGAGTCCACCTATCCGGTATCAGCCATTACCCTGGAGGACTGCCAGACTCTGTTTTTCCCTAAGGTGGACTTCCTGAACCTGCTCACTGCTTCCCCCCGACTGGCCCGCAACATGATGGCCACCATGAGCCACCTCCTGTACCATCTTACTCGTCAATTGGAAGACCTGTCTCTCAAGGAAGTATCAGCCAGGTTGGCCCAATACCTCCTGCAGCGTTGTGAGGAGAGTCACGGCCAGGTAGTGGCGGGGTTAAGCTTCGAACTACCTGTTACCAAGACCCATCTAGCAGCTTACCTGGGTACCATTAGTGAAACCCTCTCCCGTACCCTGGCCCGATTCAAAGCTTTGGAGGTAATACAAGTTGATAAAAGCCGGATAACCATACAAGAGCCAGAATTTCTGAAAAACATCGCCAAGGGGATTAAAATATGACTTGCAATATTGCATTGAAAAATGAAAAAAATGATTGTTACAGATAAAAAGAGCTTGACAGAATACTATTGACCTTCTTATAAAATAATAAGGGTGATTTATACAGTTGTTTACCGTCACCGATTATCAAAAAGTAAAAGAAAGGAAATATTGTCATGGCAACTGAAATTCTTAAGCTGACGGCCCAAATTATCATTTCCCATGCCTCCATGAGTGAACTCACCCCCAAGGAACTGGTGGAGGAAATTAAAGAAGTGTACCAGCTTCTCAATTCACTGGAAGGCGGGCTGGTGTTGCCCGAGGGAGTTGAGGTGGCCAAGGGCCTGGAAGCGGGAATAGTAAAGAAGCCTTCAATTCCCCTGGAAGACATCGTCAAGGAAAAGTATGTTGTGTGTCTGGAGTGCGGCAAGCGGATGCGCACCCTCAAGGCCCACCTGCGCAAAGCCCACCAATTGACCCCGAAAGATTATTTTCGCCGCTATGCTCTTGATCCGAAGAAGTTCCCCCTGGTCTGCAAAGAATACTCCGAGCAACGCCGCAGGCTGGCCAAGGAGAAGGGCTTAGGCGCCAAAGGTTTCGGGCGCAAAAAATCTTCCTGATTAGAACTGATCTGATATCGGGCCAGGCCACCCAAGGGTTTCGGGTGGCAGTGGGGCCTCAAGGGAGGGACCCAAAGGGTCCCTCTTTCTTCTTTATCCATCCAGGGCCCTCTCCCCGGGGACTTGAGTTTTGCCCCCTGGGGGGGTAAAGTTACCCATTATGCGACTGCCCATTAATTGGTTGCGAGAATTTGTCGACATCCCCGTCGCCCCCGAGGTGTTAGCCGACCGGCTGACCCTGGTGGGCTTCGAGGTGGAAGGGATAGAACAGGTTAACCCGGATTTCTCCGGGGTGGTGGTGGGCCGGGCGGCCCGGGTAGAGCCCCACCCCAAAGCTGACCGCCTCACCGTGGTGGAGGTGGAAGACGGCCGACGCACCTATCAGGTGGTGTGCGGCGCGCCCGACGTCACCGCCGGCCGCCTGTATCCCTTTGCTCCCCCAGGCGCCATGATTTCGGAGGGGCGGGAGCTGAAAGCCGTCAAGCTCCGGGGGGTTCTCTCTGAGGGTATGCTGCTGGCCGAAGACGAGTTGGGGGTTTCCAGCGACCACGCCACCCTCATGGCCATTCCCCAGGACCTTCCTCTGGGACAAGACCTGGCTGAGGCCCTCCAGTTCGCCGACGTGGTCCTGGAAGTTGGCGTCACCCCCAACCGGCCGGACTGCCTCAGCGTGCTGGGCCTGGCCCGGGAGGTGGCAGCCCTCTTGCGGCAGCCCCTGCGCCACCCGGACAGCGGCTTTCCTGAAGCCGATGAGGCCATCGACCAGTTCGCCAAGGTGACCATCCTGGACCCGGTGGCCTGTCCCCGGTACGCGGCCCGCCTGCTGGTGGGTTTGCAGGTGGGTCCCTCCCCCTTTTGGATGCGCCATCGCCTGCAGCTCGCCGGTCTGAGAGCCATCAACAACCTGGTGGATGTCACCAACTACGTGCTCCTGGAATTGGGCCAGCCCCTGCATGCCTTCGATTTTGACCGCCTGGCGGGGGGGGAAATCGTGGTGCGTATGCCCCACCGAGGGGAGGAGACCTTCGTCACTCTGGACGATCAGGAACGCCGGGTGGACCCGGAGACCCTGTTCATCTGCGACGGGGCCCGACCCGTGGCCCTGGCGGGGATCATGGGAGGCCAGGAGTCCGAAGTGGCGGAGAACACCCACCGGGTCCTGATCGAGAGCGCCTATTTCAACCCGCCCCACATCCGCCGGGCCGCCAAGCGCCTGGGGTTGAGCACGGAGTCGTCCTACCGCTTCGAGCGGGGAGTGGACCCGGACGGGGTCATCCGGGCCCTGGAGCGGGCCGCCCAGCTCATGGCGGCGCTGGGGGGCGGCCAGGTGCTCCAGAGCAGGATAGACGCCTATCCCAACCCGGTGCCCCGGCCCCGCCTTACTCTTCGGGTATCCCGGACCAACCAGGTGCTGGGCACGAATTACCCGATGGAGAAAGTTGAAAGCCTGCTGCACGACCTTCATCTCCCGGCTATCCATCTCGACGGTGATACCCTGGCGGTGCAGGTGCCTTCCCACCGGGGGGACCTGGAGCGGGAGATTGACCTCATCGAGGAGGTGGCTCGGTTAGGGGGCTTTGAGGAAATCCCGGTTACCTTGCCCGGCGGCGTGGTGGCCATGCCTCGCCCCACATTACCGGAGCGGTTGGGGCGGGAGGCCAAAGAGATTCTCCTGGGTCAGGGCTTTTTCGAGGTGGTCACGTACTCCTTCCAGTCGGAGCGTCTCGAGGCCCTGCTGGGGGAACAAGACGCCGTTTCTCCCCTGTATCTCGCCAATCCCCTGAGTGAAGAACAGGCCCTGATGCGCACCTCCCTTCTGCCGGGCCTCCTGGAGGCAGTGCGCCGCAACACCTTAAAACAGAATCTGGATATACGCCTCTTTGAACTGGCGAAAATCTTCGTGCCCCAGCCCGGGGCCGACCTGCCCCAGGAAGAGGAGTGGCTGGTGGGCGTGATGCACGGCAACCGGGCCGAGCCCTCCTGGCATACCCTACCGGAAGATGCGGATTTCTATGACCTTAAGGGTGTAGTGGAAAAACTTTTGGCAGGGCTTTTAGTTCGGGACGTGAGTTTTTCGGCAAAAGACCTGCCCCCATACTTTCGGTATGGGGCGGTCGTGCTGGCCGGAGGTGAAACCGTGGGCTGGCTGGGGGAACTATTGCCCACCTTGGCGGAGCGCCTGGACCTGTCAGGTACGCTTCTGGTTTTCCTCCTGAACTTCGAGGCCCTGTGCCGCCGGGCGGAAGCCTTCCCACTGTACACGTCCCTCCCCCGCTACCCGGCGGTTTACCGGGATGTGGCCCTGGTCCTGCCGGAAAACGTGCCTGCGGCCCAGGTGCACCAGGCCCTTCACCACCACGGGGCCCCCTGGCTGGAGGAGGCCCACCTCTTTGATGTGTATGTCGGCCAGCCCATCCCGGCGGGGAAGCGCAGCCTGGCCTTCCATCTCACGTACCGGGATACCGAGCGCACCCTCACCGACGAGGCAGTGGACCGGCACCACGAAGCCCTGATCAAGGCCCTGGGCGAGGAACTGGGGGCGGAGCTCAGGTGAGGCTGGGGGAAAAATAGTTTGAGGGGAGGGCCGGGGGAGCGCGGCTCCCCCGCCCTCCCCCAGACAGCGGTGAGGACCTGTGGAAGAGGAAATTCCCCAAAAGCAGTTCTATACCATCGGCGAGGTGAGCCGCATCACCGGCGTCAGGCCCCACGTGCTGCGCTACTGGGAAAGCCGGGGGAAGATCTTGCGTCCCGGCCGCCGCAAGTCCAGGCACCGTATTTATCGACCCGCCGATATCCAGCTCATCTTCGAGCTCAAGCGCCTCCGGGAAGAGGAAAAGATGACCCTCCCGGCCATGCGGCGTCAGCTGAAAGAGCAGGCGGGCCACTATCACCGCACCCGGCATTTGCCGACCCCCCCTTCTTTTCCTCCGGTCAGCCACCCGGTGCTGGCCCTTCTCGAGGAAATACGTAAAGAGCTCCTGGCCGTCAAGGAACTCCTGGAGTGAAGGGTTGGGGTAGGTCCGACGCTTTGATACATTTAGATAAGAGGCCGGTATGCTATTGAAAATCAGATTCTTGATCTTTGCCCTTGGTTTTTAGGATTTGCTTTAAATCCGCTGATCAGGCTTGGTTATCCAACAGAAATTTTCTCGTTAGTTTCTCTCACGGAACCCAACACGGAGCGACTTTAGAATACAGGATAAGCAGATGAAATTACACCAGAAACTGACAGCTATCTGTGGGTTGGCAACGTTGGTACTATTTCTTATAGCTCTAGCCTTTGCCCCAAATGGTGCCAACGCGTCTGACCAAAAGCCTGTCGGGTTAAACCCCCAAGAACAGGCTTGGCTGGATGCCCATCCAGTTATACGGGTACATAACGAAAAAGACTGGCCGCCTTATAATTTCAATGACTTAGGCAAGCCCAAAGGATATTCCATCGATTACATGAAATTACTGGCCCAAAAGGCCGGCTTGAAACTTGAATTCGTTACGGGCACCTGGGGCGAACTGTTGAAGATGGCCCAACAGAAAAAATTGGATGTGATGCTGAATATTGTCGAGACACCGGAGCGTCAGGAATATCTGCTCTATACGAGAACTTACGCCAAAAACCCCAATACGATTGTTTCGAAAAAGGACAGTAAACTTGACAGCGTCGAAAAGCTTTTCGGTAAAACCGTCGCCTACCCTAAAGGCTTTTTTTATGACGAAATATTACGAACCCAGTTTCCTCAAATCAAACGCTATCCGACAGAAAACGCGCTCGAAGCGTTGAAAGCAGTGGTGTTCGGGAAAGCGGATGCGGCCTTGTTGGAATCTGCGGTCGCCAATTTCCTGATTGCGGAAAATCTCCTCGATCAAATAGGCATCACCGGACAATTCGACACGGGAAATCCCGAACTTGCCAATCTCCATATTGCGGTCCGGAATGATTGGCCGGAGCTTCAGTCCATCCTGACAAAAGCGATGGACGCGGTAACTATGGAAGAGAGAACCAAACTGCAACAAAAATGGCTGCAGGCCAAAGAGCGGCCATCCATCCAGCTTACGAATGAGGAACAAGAATACCTTAAAAGTAAAAAGGCGATCACGTATTGTATCGACCCTAGCAGAGCTCCGTTGGAATATTTTGACAACGTGGAGAAACATCAGGGTATCACCTCAGATTATGTCAAACTATTTTCCAAGATCCTGGAAAAGCCATTCAAACTCGTACCGACAACTAATTGGAACCAGTCTCAAGAGAATGCCAAAACAGGAAAATGCGATATCTTACCTGCGGCCTTGATTAACGAAGAGCGCAAGAAGCATTTTGTTTTTACCGAGGAATACCTTAATTTTCCACTCGTTCTGGCCACCAGGAATAAAGAAGTCGTGGTCCCCTACCTTTCAGAGCTGGGTGGGAAAAAGATCGGGGTCGTGCGGGGCTATGCCATCGGCAAGGTACTCCGGGAGTCGTACCCGGATGTTCAATTCGTCGATGTTAAGGATATTTCAGAAGGGTTGAACAAGGTCTCCAGCGGGGAGCTTTATGGCTTCATCGATACAATCGCCTCCGTAGGATACGCCATCCGGAAAGGGAACAGGCTCGACCTGAAAGTGGCGCATAAGCTGTCGGAATCACGCAATGCCGCGCTTGCCGTCAGTAAACAAGATCCATTGCTCGTGTCGATCATGAATAAGGTGGTTCAGAGTATTCCTGAAAAAGAGAAAGACCAGATTCTTAACCGGTGGATCACCGTAGAATTCGAAGTTCGTACTGATATAAGAAAGATTCTCCTCTGGGTGGTGCCCATCTCTGCAGGAGTGGTGGTCGTGCTGCTGGTCATCATCTGGTGGAACCGAACCATGGCGGGGGAGATCCGCCGGCGGCAAGCTGTTGAAAAGGAACTGGACTACAGCCACCAATTTCTTACTACGGTGCTCGACAGCCAAAGCAACTTTGTGATCAGCACCACCGGCCCAAAAATGCTCAGCGCCAACAAGTCAATGCTGGAGTTTTTTGGCTATGAAAGCCTGGAGGACTTCCAGGAGAATTACGGCTGCATCTGCGATCGATTCGAAAAGAGAAGAGGGAGAGACTATCTCGAGAAATACATCGACGGCGTACTCTGGACCGACTATGTCCTCGAATATCCTCAAGAGACCCACAAGGCGCTCATAGTGAAAAACGGCCATGAGCATATCTTTACCGTAACCGCAGCCAACTTGGATTTTCGCGGGGAGTCAATCTTAACGGCGGTTTTCACTGATATTACGCAATTGGAGGAAACCCAGGCAGTTTTGCAGGAAAGCGAGGCCAACTATAGATTATTGCTCAATAATATGCCTGGCATTGTCTATAAAGGCTACGCGGACTGGTCCGTGGATTTCATTGACGGCAAAATCGAACAACTAACAGGCTACCCGCGGGAAGAGTTTCACGCCCGGAAGATGAAGTGGTCTGACCTTATCCGTGAAGAAGATCGCCAGACCGCAAATGAGGCTTTTGTCAGAGCTTTGAAAACGGACAAGTCATTTATCCGTGAATACCGTATCAAGACCAAGGGTGGGGAGACTCACTGGATTAGTGACCGGGGAACTATCGTTTGTAATGACCAAGGAGATATTAAACACATAAGTGGGGTCTTTTTTGATGTCACCGATCGCAAGCAGGCCGAAGAAGCCGTTATGAAGAGCGAAAAGCTTTACCGCTCAGTGTTTGAAAACGTGCCCTTAGGCATCATATATTACGACCAGAGCGGCATTGTCACTGATCTCAATGAGAACTTCGCCCAGGTGATCGGTGCCTCTAAAGAGAAAATCATCGGTTTCAATATGCCCCAACAACTCCAAAACAAAGAGCTCCGGGAAGCAATCGTGGCCTCCCTCCAGGGACACCCCGGCTATTATGAGGGGGATTATCTGTCCGTTTCCGGAGGCAAGTTGACCCCCATACGGGCTTTCTGCCAGCCCATCGTCGCCCCCACCGGAGAAGTTCTCGGGGGAGTCTCCATTTTTGAGGATTTTACGGAAAAGAAGCAAGCCGAGGAGGCTCTGCGAGAAAGTAAAGGGCGTCTGGACGTAACCCTGGCGGCCACGGGCATCGGCATCTGGGAACGGGATCTGGTTGGCCAAAAGGACGTCTGGGATGAGTCAACCAGAACT
>CAVPVR010000010.1:0-711726 GCA_963709285.1 uncultured delta proteobacterium
GATATTTAGCAAGCCTGCCTTTATTACTTATTTGATTTCCTGAGGTCTTAGGAAGCCTGAATCGGACCTCCTTTTAATCCCGATAATTATCTTTTGTGCACAAAATTATGGGTAGATTGACCGCATTTATGGCGTAACTAAATTAATTTTATAAAGATTATTTATATCTGGGTCGCCCCTCATGATAAAAGAAATGGCTGATCAATCCCACCGAGAGATTCCAGGGCAACCGAGTCGGAAAAAATTGATAATCGAAGTCTTGGTCTTCCTCTTTTTTTTGATTTTATTAGCAGAAATCGAAGGTCTCTTTTTTCTGGTTAAACCAGGGAGACTATCTGAACCAGCTTTTTTTGGGGTGGCGCTACTATTCATTATCAAATTGCTGGCCCTGACTGCGTTGATTTTCTTTTTTGCCTGGCAAAATGGAGAGCCTCTGGCTCGTTTCGGATTGAACTTCAAGAACGGATGGAGAGACGTTGGCCTGGGAATCTTGCTCTTTTTCCCCCTTATGCTGATTGTGTGGTTTGGTATGCAACTCGCCTACCTTGTTCACCTGGTTTTCCCGGGTCTGCTGAAAGAGATAAGCCATATACCACAAATTCTCATCCCTCAAAAAGGGGAAATCTTACTGGCCTTCATTTTGGTCTGTGTGGTAGCCACGACTGAGGAAATCATCTTTCGGGGGTACCTGCTGCAACGTTTTCTGGCGATTTTGGGCAACTGCACGGCTGCCATTTTCCTGTCGTCGGCACTTTTTGCTTTAGGCTACGTTTACAAGACATTTCTCGGGGTGGTGGTCATTGGATTTCCCGGGGTGGTGGCCATGTTTTTCGTGGGTATATTCTATGCTTTCCTTTTTTTGCGTCGACAAAGCCTAGTATCGCCAATTGTGCTCCATTTACTCCAGGACTTTATTCTTGTTCTTATACCTATCATCAATCTCATCTCTTAGACGCTAACCTGTATAGATCAGGATAGCCTCCCCCTTTGTGGCAAACCCTCCCTGTTCTGATATTTAAACCATATCCACATTATTTGAAGGTCAGGTGATAAGTGCTTTGTTTGGCAGACTAGTTAGCATAAGCCTGCCTTTATTACTTCTTTGATTTCCTGAGGTTTTAGGAAGCCTGAATCGGACCTCCTTTTAATCCCGCTAATTGTCTTTTGTGCACGAAATTATGGGTAAATTGACCGCCTTTTTTGGCGTAACTATATTAAATATATATAATATTATACAGGATTCTTCCGTGGGAGAAAGGAGGACTCAAAATGAAAAGGCTGAGTTTAAGTGTTCTCTTGGCCGTCTCTCTGCTGGTGGTCTTGCTCGCCCCGGCGGGACAAGAAGATTTGGTCTTGGCTGAATCAGCACAATTCTATAGTAACCGGGGAGCTTCCTACCTTGTTCAAGGCCAGTTTGACCGGGCCCTGGCCGACTTCAATAAGGCTGTGGAAATCAATCCCAGGTTGGCTGATGCTTATGTTTATCGGGGAAATGTCTACAATGTTAAAGGCCAGTATGAGCGGGCCATAGCCGACTTCAATAAGGCTGTGGAAATCAATCCCAGGTTGGCTGATGCTTATTTCGGAAGGGGATTAGCTTATAAACTAAAGGGGCAGGCTGAACGGGCCATTGCCGAATATACCAAGGCTCTGGAGATCGACCCCAGACATAATATTTCATACAACAATCGGGGGATTATTTATACAGAAAAAGGTCAGTACAACCGGGCAATCACGGACTTCAACAAGGCCTTGGAGATATCTCCAGGGTCGGTAATATCATATCAATCCAGGGCCAAAGCCTACTACTTCAAAAAAGACTACAACAAAGCCTGGGAGGATGTGCATCAAGGACAAAGTTTGGGATTGAAATTTAACCCAGGATTTCTCGAGGACCTCCGCAGGGCTTCTGGTAGGCGTAGATGAAGGATTTATGAGGATAAAGATGGGAAAGTCTATACTAAATTTGTTGTTGCTTATGGCGTTTCTGATTTGGAGCGCTCTAGCTGTGAGGGCTGAGAAAAAGTCGGCTGAGTTTTACAACTACCGGGGTATTCAGCAGGCTGAAGGAGGAGATTATGAAAATGCCATTGCAAACTTCACCAAGGCCCTGGAAATTGATCCCATGTCGGCTGGAGTTTACAGCAATCGAGGGAATGCCTATAGATTAAAGGGTGAGCTAAACCAAGCCATTGCCGATTTCAATAAGGCGCTGGAGATTAAACCTAACATGGCGGGGGTCTACGCCAATCGGGGAGGAGCTTATTGCATGAAAGGCCAGTATGATAGAGCCATTGCCGACTTAGACAAGGCTCTGGAACTCAACCCCAAGTTGGCAGAGGCTTACAATAACAGGGGAAATGCCTATAACGCAAAAGGACTGTATAACAGGGCCATCGCCGACTTAAACAAGGCTCTAGAGATCAATCCAATGTTTACCCATGCGTACTTCAACCGGGGAAATGCTTACGTGCATAAAGACCAGCTTAATCGAGCCATTCTTGATTACAACAAGGCCCTGGAAATCAACCCGGGGCTTGCTCAAATTAACTTCAACCGAGCGAAAGCCTTTTACAAGAAAAAAGCCTATGACAAGGCCTGGGAGGATGTGCACAAGGCCCAATTTTTGGGTTTTAGAGTTAACCCAAGATTCCTGAATGACCTACGCAAAGCTTCGGGCAGGGAAAAATAGGAAGACCAGAAGGAGAAGTTACTGCTCTCTATCCGCGCTTTTTGTTACTCGCAAAAAGATTGGATATTTTTACGATATATTGTTGGGTGCTGCCGGCTGAATTGCAGCTGACCGTCTTTCCTTAAAAATCCTCCCCGTCGTCCATGATGCCCTGGTGGATGAATTTGTAAAGGCTGCCGATCCACTCCAGTTCGTTTTCCAACTCCGAGTTGGCAAAGATCCACTCGCCTTCCCGGTCCTTGGCGATGATGATGATTTCCTCGATGTCGTCCAGGTCCTGAACAAAGCGCTCCACCACTTCCTTGACGGACCGTCTGCCCTTCTCGAAAGGAATAATGTTTTTGTCCATGGTGTTGGGAGCCCGAAAAAGGCCCGCATACCCTCCGGGTACTTAAGATATACCTTTCCGAGGAAAGGATGGGGAACCGGCAAAAGCCTCAGGTTTTCAAGTTTTCCCCAATAGTTAATTCTTTAATGTTCGGGCTAAAAATGCAATAAAACTTTTCCAGGAATTAAGGATATAAACCTGGAAAGTAAAAAACTACTCTGGCAAGCCGGAAAAATCCCGGATGAGCAGGTAAAAACCCCCGGCGGTCAAGGCCACCACCAGCCCCGCCAGGGCATAGCTCCCCCCAAACCCGAGCCCACGGATAACGCCTCCCATCATGGCGGAACTCAGCATCATGCTGAGATAAATACAGGAATTATAGCCGCCCATGGCCAGACCCCGGGCCGCCGGCGGGACCACTTCCGCGATGAGGGCCCCTACCGGCGTGAAACCCAGGCCCATGGCGAGCCCCAAACCCGCGGCGACGAGCAGGAATTGGCGGAGGGTGTGAGCCTGGCCAAAAGCTGCCAAGGCAGCGCCCAGAACCAGAAAACCTAGGACCGCCTGAACCCAGCGTCGCCCGAGCCGGTCGCTCAGGCGTCCGAAAGGCACGCGGGAAAGGGCGTTTACCCCAGCCTGGAGCGCAAACACCAGGCCGATGTGCTCCACCGACAGACCCCGTTCTTTCATGTAAAGTGGGGCAAAGGTGATAAACGTGCCCAGGCCGAAGCAGCCGCCAAAGGTGATCAGCCAGCAGCCCAGCAGGGCCTGATTGCGGAAGAGCTGGCGCCAGGAGGGCGGGTTTTCAGGGGCGGGCGCTGCAGGGTGTGGCGTCGGGCGGGAACTGGGGAGAAAAACCAAAGCCAGCAGGACCACCAGGCCCACCAGGACCGCGGCGGCCACAAAAAGGAGCCGGAAGCCCAGCCAATAAGCCACCCAGCCCCCCAGGGCCGGACCCAGGCTCATGCCGGAGTAGATGGACAGGGTATAGGCGCCGTATGACCGCCCCAGATGGGTGGATGGCGACAGATCCGCCACGTAGGCCATCAGGGTGGGGCCAATGGCTGCCAGGCCCAGGCCGAAGAAGAGGTAGATGACCAGCAGTTGCCAGGGGGCGGCACTGACGGCCAGGAGGAGAGAAGTGGCCAGGGAGATGAGGAGGCCAACTGTTACCACTATCTTTAGTCCCCAGCGGTCCGCCAGGAGGCCCAGAGGAAAGGAGAAAACCCCGCTGGTGAGGAGAAAGGCGGAGTTGATGAAGCCCACCATCACGGCCCCGGCCCCCAGGTCCTGGGCAAAGAGGGGCACCACGGGAATGCGCATGTAGGAAGCGACGTAGCTGGCGAACCCCAGAGTACAGCACACCACCAGGAGGAAGCGATAGGACTGGGGTGGGGATGGTTCCTGGCTGGCAAGTTCCATAGTTATGAGTAATTTACCAGAGAATTGTAGGGGCAATCTCCATTATAACCCCCGTTTGCCGGGAAGCCACTGCCGTCCGGTAGGACATTCCTGCGAGGCCCAAGGATTTTGATATAATTATCCATGGATTTAGTCGCAGCCCTCCTGGAACCGGCGGCTTATCCAGAGCCCACCTCTCAGGTAGAGCTCGTCCAGACGCACATTTCCTGGGTTTTTCTCACGGACCGCTTCGCTTACAAAATGAAAAAACCGATGGACCTGGGTTTTTTAAACTTTACCACCTTGCGGCGGCGGCATTACTACCTGAAGCAGGAACTCATGCTCAACCGGCGACTTTGTCCCAAGATATACCTGGCGGTGTTGCCCATCACGGTGTCCAGGGCAGGGGTGCAGGTAGGAGGCCGGGGACATCCGGTGGAATATCTCCTGAAAATGGTGCGTCTGCCCCAGGAGCGGATGATGGATGAAGTGGCGGACCGGGGGGAGCTCTCTCTTGAGCTCCTGGACCGGCTGGTGGCCGTGCTGGTCCCCTTTTACCAAAAGGCCGGCACCGGAGCCCACATCAATCGCTATGGGGAACCCGGGATCATTACCTATAACCATGAAGAGAATTTTGCTCGCATGAAGGCCCTGGTGGGGGAAATCCTCCCCCGGGAGCTCTTCGAGGAAATTCGCCACTTTGCCCGGGGCTTCCTGGTGCACCAGAGGCTGTTGCTGCGGCGGCGTATCAGAGAAGGGCGCATCCGGGACTGCCACGGCGACCTCCACATGCGCAACATCTGCCTGGCGAACGGCATATATGTCTTCGACTGCATTGAATTTAACCCCCGATTCCGATATGGTGATGTGGCGGCGGATGTGGCCTTTCTGGCCATGGATTTAGACTTTCATGGCCTGAGCGAGTTCAGCCGACATTTCACCGCAAGTTTTGCGGCTGCTGCGTCGGATGAGGAACTGGTCAAGTTGCTGGACTTTTACCAGTGTTACCGGGCCTGTGTCCGGGGGAAGATCAGTGCCCTGGCGGCCACCGAGCCGGAGGTCCCCCGGGAGGAGCAGGAACGGGCCCGGGAAGCGGCCCAGGCCTACTTTGCCCTGGCGGGAGTCTATGCCCGAAGAGGAGCGCAATGGACGGCCTCCTGGTGGTGATTTGCGGTTTGATGGGGGTGGGCAAGACCACCGTGGCCCGGGCTTTGGGACAGGCCCGGGGGTGGCCGGTGATCCATAGCGATGCGGTGCGCAAGGCTCTGGCAGGGTTGGAACCCACCACCCCGGCACGCTTCGAGTTCGGCCAGGGTATATATGGCGAGGATTTCTCCCAGAGGACATATACGGAAATGCGGCGCCAGGCTGAGGAATTCCTGGAGGCGGGGGCCTTCAGAGTGATTCTCGATGCCTCTTTCAAGAGCGCCGAGGAAAGGGCCCGGATCAAGGAACTGGGCCGGAAGAAGGGGGCCACAGTGGTATTTGTGTACTGTCTTTGCCCCCAGGAGGTGGTGCGGGAACGACTCCTGCAACGAGCACAGAACACCAGCGCCATTTCGGACGGCCGCCTGGAGTTGCTCGACTTGCAAATGGAGGACTTTGAGCCCCTAACCGCAGCGGACCAGCCGCTATTGAGACTTGACACCGGGCGGGATTTGGGAAAAGTTCTCCAGGAAGTAAATGATTTTCTCAACGGCGTCTTACTAAAATGACCCTTTAATAACGGCAATTCCTTTGTCGGGTTGACTAATACTTTTGGAGGAAAGCAGGCCAGAGAATGACTCTTGAAAAATCACCTACTCCTCAACCGAAAAAACGTATCCTGAGCGGCATGCGGCCCACGGGAAAGCTGCATCTGGGCAACTACTACGGGGCCCTCTACAACTGGGTGGCCCTGCAAAAAGACTACGAGTGTTTCTATTTTGTGGCGGACTGGCACGCCCTGACCACCGAATACGAGGACGCCGCCAACATCCGGGACTACATCCCCGAGATGCTCATGGATTGGCTGGCCGCAGGCCTGGATCCCGAAAAGTCTACCTTCTTCGTGCAGTCGGCCCTGCCGGAGCACGCCGAACTCTACCTCATTTTCGGCATGTTCACCCCCGTGCCCTGGCTGGAGCGCAACCCCACCTACAAGGACCAGGTGATAGAATTGTCACACAAAGACCTGGCCACCTATGGGTTTTTAGGCTACCCGGTGCTCCAGGCCGCGGACATCCTCATGTACAAGGCCCACGGGGTGCCGGTGGGGGTGGACCAGGTGCCCCACGTGGAAATGACCCGGGAGATTGCCCGGCGTTTCAATCACTTCTACCAGCCCATTTTTCCGGAACCGGAGGCGCTGCTCACCGAGATGCCCAAGCTCACCGGCACCGATGGCCGTAAGATGAGCAAGAGCTACAATAATTGCATCTATCTCAGCGACACTCCGGAGGTCATGGCCCAGAAGGTGCGAGGCATGGTCACCGACACCCAGCGCCCCTTCCGCAAGGACCCGGGAGAGCCGGACCGCTGCCTGGCCTTCCCCTTCCACCGCCTCAACTTACCCCAGGAAAAGCTCGATGAAATTATGGTGGAGTGCCGGGCCGCCAAACTGGGGTGCGTGGACTGCAAGAAGATGCTGGCCGAAGCGCTCCTGGCCAACCTGGCCCCCATGCAGGACCGGCGGCATTATTACGAGAACCACCCCGAGGAAGTCAAGGAGATTCTCCTCACGGGTAACACCCGGGCCCGGGCCACCGCCCGCCAAACCATGGCCGAGGTCCGGGAGGCTATCGCGTTTAATCTGGACTTCCAACTGTGGCCTTGAGCAGTGCTCAAGGCCATAGTTGGCAAAGTCATTGAGGTGGGGGAGGGGAGTTCCCACGGGCTGGAAGCCCGTGCTACCAAGGGCGAGGCCCCTTACCCCCTCCCCTAATCCCTTGTGTGGGGGAAAAAACGGTGAAGGCGTGGCCCACGGGGCCTCGCCTTCACCGCCCCTTATAGGGTTGGGAGGGGGGCTTGGGGGGAGGGCAGGGAGTTGCGCTCCCTGGCCCTCCCCCCAAAGACTATACCCATGACGTTAGAGCGCTTACAAAAATTTCTCTCCCGGGCGGGGGTGGCTTCCCGGCGCCAGGCGGAGGGGTTGATCCTGGAAGGGAAGGTCAAGGTCAACGGCCGGGTGGTCACCGAGTTGGGGGTGAAAATCGACCCGGACAGGGACCGGGTCCAGGTGGAAGGCAAGCGGGTGGGGCTGCCGCCGGCTACGGTGACCTTCATGCTGCACAAACCTTACGGTTGTGTTTCCACCACCCGGGACCCCCAAGGCCGCCGCACGGTCATGGACCTGGCCCCGAAGGATTCCGGCCGCCTCTACCCCGTGGGCCGCCTGGACTACGACGCCACCGGGCTCATGCTGCTCACCAATGACGGGGAACTGGCCCAGCGCTTAACCCATCCCCGCTACGAGGTGCCCCGCACCTACCGGGTGACCGTGGTTGGAGAAATGGCTGAGCCGGCCCAGGAGCAACTGGCTGGCGGGATTGAGCTGGACGGCCGGCCGGTGTCCACTGAAGTCAAGCTGCTCAAGCAAGGGAGTGGCAAGACCATCTTGGAGATCACCGTCTGGGAGGGGCGTTATCATCTCATCAAGCGGCTGCTGGAGGGCGTGGGCCACCCGGTGCTGAAGCTCAAGCGCATGGCCTATGGACCCCTGCGGTTAGGGAGGCTGGTCCGGGGCGCCTGCCGTCCCCTTAGCCGCCAGGAACTGGTAAATCTCCAGGTCACGGTGGGCCACAAGTACCTGAAAACCAAAACTCCTGTCGAGGCGCCACCGAGGGAAGCCGTCAAGAAACCGGACATCCCCGAAAAACCTCGCCGGGGCCGGCGGGTGAAAATCATGCCTAGACAAGGAAGTAATGGGGAATAGGATTGACACAGCCATGGTTCATCTCCCTGGCGGTCAATTAGCAGTTCAGGAGAGTTTGAGTGTCTGATGTAACTCCGGAAACCCCCGAGGCTTGGCCGCCGGTTTGTGAGCCACCCGGGACGTGGGGAGCCCCCCGGCCCCGGCGGCTTGTTCTCCATGTCGCCCTGTTCCTGGCCACGGTGTTCACCACCATGGTGGCCGGGGCCTTTCAGTTCGGGGTGAATCTTTTCGAATATCCCTGGCAGGTGTACCAGGGGATCCCTTTTGCGGTGAGCATCCTCGCCATCCTGACGGCCCACGAAATGGGCCATTATCTCATGTCCCGGCGGCACCAGCTGGATGTCAGCCTGCCCTATTTTCTCCCGGGACTGCCCTATCCGGTGCCTTTGCCGGGGACATTTGGGGCTTTGATCCGCATCCGCTCCCCCATTTTGCATAAGCGCGCCCTCATAGACGTGGGCAGTTCCGGACCCCTCATCGGCATCCTGGTGGTGGTGCCGGTCCTGGTGGTGGGCCTGCTGCTCTCTCCGATTAAAGAACTGCCTGCCGGCGCGGGGGCGGGCATCCAGTTGGGAGAGCCCTTGCTGTTCAAGCTGGTGTGCTGGCTCACCCTCGGGCCCCTGGGGCCGAATGACCACGTGCTCCTGCACCCGGTGGGCTTTGCCGGCTGGCTGGGCCTCCTGATCACGGCGCTCAATCTTTTGCCCGTGGGCCAGTTGGACGGCGGGCACGTCATCTACGCCCTCTTTCCCAATTGGCACCGCCGCATCTCCATCGCTTGCGTCGGCATGCTGGTCGTCTTCGGAGTCCTGACCTGGCCGGGTTGGCTCCTCTGGGCATTAATTCTGACGGTACTGGGCATGCGCCATCCGCCGCCCTACTGCGATTGGATTCCCCTGGATCGCCGGCGCCAGGTGTTGGGGGCCCTGACAATTTTGGTCTTTTTATTGACCTTTACCCCTGTGCCCTTTAACCTGGGGTAAGCAAAGAAGACAAATAAATTTTTAGGGGGGAACGAGATTGAGAAAGATAGTTATCAGTATTCTAATTGTGATTGTCCCGCTCATTCTGGCGATCCCGGCGGCGGCGGCTCCGGTCGGCACCAGCGACCAGCAGGTCAAGGCCGTGTCCGAGCCGATTTTGGACAACCTGCTGGCGGGCTTCAACCAGGGAAACTATGCTCAATATGCCAAAGACTTCAACGACACCCTGCGGGAAGCCATACCCGAAAAAAAATTCCAGCAAGTGCGGGGGGAACTTCTCAAGAAACTGGGCAAGTATAAGGACAAAAAATATCTGGGCTTTTTAAACCAACAGGCTTACACCATAGCTCTCTGGAAAGGGGCCTTCGCCAATACCCAAGACGATGTCCTTATCAGGCTGGTGCTGTCCAAGCGCCAGGATAAGGTGGTGGTGGTGGGCTTGTGGTTTCAGTAAGGTGAACCCTTGAGCTGGCCCGGCCCGGAGAGTTACAAATTTTGCCCCGTATGCGGCGGGCGCCTGGAAAACCGGCTTATCAGAGCGGGCGAGCCCGAACGTCTGGTGTGCACCGCCTGCGATTTTATTTTTTATATTGACCCGAAATTGGCGGTCATTGCCCTGGTGCCTTATCGGGGGGGACTGGTCATGGTGCGCCGGGCCATCCAGCCGGGTTATGGCCTCTGGGTGGTCCCGGGGGGCTTCGTGGACGTGGGGGAAAAGGTGGAAGAGGCGGTGGTGCGGGAGACGCTGGAGGAGACCAATCTCACCGTCCGGGTGGTGCGTCTCCTCAACGTCCATTCTTACCATCAATCCCGCACCGTGGTGTTGTCATATATCACGGAATACCTTTCGGGAGAATTGACCGCCGGTGACGAGGAATTGGAGGCCCAGGTCTTTACCCAGGAGGAGATACCCTGGGAGGACATTGCCTTTAGTTCCACCCGGGACGCCATGAAAGAGTATGTGCAGCTAGTGGGGCAGTTAGGGACGGTCAGCCCGCCTGCCGCTCGCCACCGGTGATCGGAAGCACCGGTTAGATATCCCTGTTCCCGCCAGGGGTCGGGGAAAACGACCCGTAAAAAACGGGTTCCCCGGTCCTGAGATCGAGCACCTTCAGGGGAATGCCATGGAGCAAAAAAGAGCGCGGCTCCTGCGACTTCTCAAAGAACATTCCTTTCGATACAGTCCAGACTCGCCTTTTAAACTGGCCTCGGGCCGGGAGAGCCCCTACTACGTGGACTGCCGGCCGGTGACTCACAGCGCCGAGGGCCTGGCGCTCATGGGGGAAATCATCTTTGACCTGATCAAAGACCTCGAAGTCCGGGCCGTGGGAGGCCTCACCATGGGAGCGGACCCCCTGGCCCACGCCGTGGCCTTGATTAGCTGGCAGCAGGGGAAGCCCATCAACGCCTTTTCGGTGCGGAAATTTCACAAAGACTACGGCGCCGGGGGCCGGGTGGTGGGGCCCGTCCAACCCGGGGAACGGGTGGTGGTGCTGGAGGACGTGGTCACCACCGGGGGCTCCGCCTTGCTGGCCGTGGAAGCTGCCCGGGAGTTCGGGTTGGAGGTGGTCCAGGTCATCATCCTGGTGGACCGGGAAGAAGGGGGCCGCCAGGCCGTCGCCGAGCTCGTCCCCCGGTGTGACGCGGTCTTTAATCTCTCTCAGTTAAAAGGCGGTGGGTAAGAGGGAAACCGGCGACCAAGTAAAAAACCGTGAGTAAACATAATTCTTGAAAATTCGTTTTTCTAAAGAATCGAGATGGTCATAATGTCAACATATCGTAAACCCTAAAACTCGTCCATGCTTCTCGGAGGCATGGGGCAAGTCCGACCGATAAAAGTTTTAAATGGAGGATACCCCACACGCCAGCCCCCTGCGCCTGCCCACATCCAGGTGTCCGGTCTCACAGGTCCTCGAGTGATAAAAACCGGTCATGGGGGCGGCGGAGCAGATTCCAGCCCAAAATATTTCTGGCTTATTCCCTGGATTTATCGAATCGGTCCCCGAAGGGGACAGACCACATTTTCTGCCGGTAATCGTGGACTGTCCCCCTGCCTGCCACTTACCGGTCCCCTATCTACCGTCCTGATCCGGTTGAGCACGGCGAGCGCCTGCTGCAAGCCTTCCTCTGTGCAGAGCGTCTCCTAGACCCGTTTCGAGGGAACGCCGTTCGCCACCAGTTCTATCCCGTCTCAGGCCTTGACGATATTCACCAGGAAAGTTTTGGTCTCCTGGTGAATTACCAAACAGGCAATTAACAGGAGACGGCTTGCGGTTGGCGGTTTGTGGCTCACTCGTAGAATGTAACCTTGCCGGTGCTCAAATCGTACATCGCACCCACCAATCCGATCTCACCCTCGTCGATCATCTCTCGCAGCACCACGCTCCTGATGCGGAGCGTCTGCATGGTGAGCTGCACGTTTTTTTCCGTGACGGCCTGGACAAATTTATTGTTTTCCGAGGTTCTGGGGGTGTGGTCCCCCCGTACCGCATCTACGGCCGGATTGATGTTGGCGAGTGTCGCCGTCAGCAACCCGAGTTGGGCGGCGTCGCAAGCCCCTTTGACGGCGCCGCAATCGGTATGACCCATGACCACGATCAGTTTGGCGCCGACTAGTTTGGTCGCGAATTCGAGACTGCCAAGGATGTCGTCATTGACAAAGTTACCCGCCACCCTCGCAACAAAGATGTCACCAATCCCCTGATCGAATAAAATTTCCGGCTGTGTGCGCGAATCGAGGCAGCACAATATCGCGGCAAATGGAAACTGGCCTTTCGAGGTCTGCTTGACTTGTGCCAGGAGATCCCGTTTTTTCATCTTGCCGCGAACAAAGCGTCCGTTGCCTTGTTTGAGCATTTCCAGCGCCTTAGCTGGAGTGATGGCGGCTTGTGCCTCCTGGGTGAGTGCGACACCAGCGGCGTCAGCGTGGACAGCGCCAAACGCCCAAAAGCACGTAAGTGCGACGGCCAGTGCCACCGCAGGCGATTTCATGGTGTTGAGCTTCATCATCCTCCTCCTCCTGAGTTTCAGTCGTTAAAAATAGTCAACTTAATTGTTTTGTAACTTAAGCACTATGTTGGACATTTCAATTTGCCCGGCCGAATCCGACGACGAGGAGTACAGAAATCGACGCTGGGGGCCGGGTGGTGGGGCCCGTCCAACCCGGGGAGCGGGTGGTGGTGCTGGAGGATGTGGTCACCACCGGGGGCTCCGCTTTGCTAGCCGTGGACGCCGCCCAGCTTGGCGAAAAAGCGGCCGAACTGCCGGCGCCAGGGTGGACTCCATGGCCGGAAATGGTATATTAAGTACTCTTATTCTCTTATAAATAAAGCCTCAGCAAGGCGTTTCCCCTGTCCTTGACCTTCATCCGGAGGCCCACATGAGACTTCAGGCAGTGAAAGTTTTCTGGGTGGTATTGCTGGCGGCTCTCTTCCTGATGCCGCCGGGAGTATGGGCCCAAAAGCAACCCCCGACCCCCCCGCCCGCGCCGGTTAAAAAAGAAAAGCCCCCTGAGGTGCCCAATCCGGCCGATCTCATGCTCCAGGCCAACAAATTGTCCAATCGTCTGGCCGTAATCGAGACCAAAATCGCCCATGGTTTGGATGTGAATGCTCTGGAAAAAGGTTTACAGGAAATAGAGGCCAGTTTAGCGCAATATCCCCCCATTATCGAGCAACTGAAAGCATCTCCAATCTTGAGTTTCGACAAAATAGCGGCTTACAGAGATGCCATCCGCCTGAACACCGATGATCTTGAAAAAATTATCGAGCCTCTCGCCAAGGCGATCAAAAACCTGGCAGCGGAGAGAGAACAGTGGCAGGCAGAACGAAAACGCTGGCAGGAGTGGCAATCTGTGCTGCTCCCAGATGAGGCACTCGATGAGGTAACAACCACCTTTGCCAACGCCCAAAACACCATCGACTCGGCGCTTCTCCTGATCAACCAACAGTTACAGCCATTGCTGACGCTCCTCCGAAAGACAGGGATTGCTGACGGCGCCATCAACCGCCTGATCGCCGAGCTAGACGGCCTGACCGAGGCCAGACGCCGGGCCCTCCTGGTGGATGAAACCGCGTCGATGTTTTCCTTGACATACTTTTCCAAACTCAAACATCTGACCTGGTTCGAAATTGACAGGGGCGTGCAAACAGTAGCCTGGCCCAAACCGGAGTTCTATAAAAACCAGGGGTGGATGCTAGTTCTGCAGATATTAATAGCCCTGGCAGTGATCTTCTTGATCTTTCGTCATCGAGGCCGACTCATGGAGTCGGAGCGCAATCGGTTCTTAGCCGAACGGCCCATCGCCGCCGGGGTCGTTATTGGTTTATACCCCTTTTTCCCCTTTATGAAAGTGCTGCCTTCCTTTGTTTACTCGTTCTACGTAGTGGTGGGGAGCCTAGCGGGTTTGCGGCTGCTCGGCGGCCTGATAAGAGAACTCTGGAAGATCCTATTTTTATACGCCATTGCATTTTTTCTTATCCTGATGCAGTTCTGTTACTTCATCAACCTACCACAGCCACTTATCCGGTTGTTCACCTTCATTGCGGCCCTGGTGAGCCTGGGCCTCTGTGTCTGGCGGGCGGTGGTGAGCGCTCGGGAAGGCTCGCCCCTGACCGCCTGGCTGTTTCGGCTGGGTGGCGTACTTTTTTTCGTGGTTTTACTAGCTGAATTAGGGGGGAACCCCTTCTTTGCAGGATATTTCTTCAGGTCGGCACTGCGGACGGTAGGGTGGATCATTCTCGCCTGGTTGGCAATTTTCCTCGTCTGCGAAGGGGTGGAGGGGTTGGTTCACAGTGCCCTCCTGCAAAAGATTACTCTGGTGCGAGAGCGTACTCAGGCGATCATCCGGCGAGCGGCAAGATTAGTTAAGGTTCTCATAAGCGGGATTACTCTGGCTATGATACTCATGGTCTGGGGAGTCTATGACAACCCGCTGGACTCGATCGAGGGAGTCTTGTCATGGGGGGTCACCATTGGCTCCCAAAAAATCACGGTAGGTCACTTTTTCACTGCAGCAGCCTGCCTGTACGGCTCCTTTCTCCTCTCCTGGGTGCTCCAGAGCTTGCTCGTGCAAGATACAACAGCCAAAAAGAAGATGGGCCCCGGAGAACAACAGTCGCTGGCCAGCCTGATCCACTACGTTCTGGTATTCGTGGGTTTGTTGTTGGCCCTGGCGGTGCTGGGGATTGACCTGACCCAAATTACTATCATGCTGGGCGCCCTGGGGGTGGGCATCGGCTTCGGCCTCCAGCAAATCGTCAATAATCTGGTGTGCGGCATCATCTTGTTGGTAGAAAGACCCATACGGGTGGGAGATTATATTCAACTTGGCAGCGGGGATTGGGCTGAGGTCAAAAGGATTGGACTCAGAGCCACCAGAGTCCTCACCTTTGATCGCGCCGATATTTGGATTCCCAATGGCGACCTCATTACCCGGGAGGTTATCAACTGGACCTTTTCCGACCGGTTCGCCCGGCTGCACCTCCCGGTGGGGGTGGCCTATGGCTCCGACACGGCTCAGGTGTTGAACATACTTATGGAAGTTGCCAACGAAGACAAAGCGGTGGTCCAATATCCCGAACCGTATGCCTTCTTCAAGGGGTTCGGTGACAGCTCCCTTAACTTCGAGCTGCGGGTGTATCTCCTGGACCTCGACAACTGGTTTACGGTATGGGGCAGACTCTACCAGGAAATTGAACGGAAGTTGCGGGAGGCCGGGATCACCATTCCCTTTCCCCAGCGGGACCTGCATTTGCGCAGCGTGGACCCCGCAGTCCTCGATGTGGGCCCAACCGCCGAGGCCCTAGTGCCCAAAGCAGTGGCCAATCCCCCCGAGGAGGAGCCTACCGGTTGATACGGGCAGGCTTCTGGTATTGTGTTCCAAAATTTTTCAGGCAAATTCTCAAGGTAACTCCATGATCGAGCTTTGGAAAAGTCCCCCTTTCCTAAAGGGGGATTTAGGGGGATTATCAAAGCCTCACATAATCCCCCCTGCCCCCCCTTAAAAAAAAGGGGGGAAATGGCCGTTTTTTCCCAGCCATTTTACTCTCAGAAAAAAACCATATTATTTACGGAGCGCCACACTTTTTGTCTTTTAATGAAAATTTCTTGGGCCAACCGGGGAGGCTGGATTAGGATAAAAACTTATTTCAGCAAACGGAGGAGGGCTTCATGGTAGTTCTGCCCAGGGGAAAGCTGTGGGGGTTGGTTTTATTGGTATGCATTTGTCTGGGACTGCCCTCCTGGTCCCTGGCCCAGGGGGAAGCGGGGAAATTTTCCCCGCCGACCTCGCCCGAGTCCAACAATCGGACTGAGCAGAACAAATTTATTGCCCCCCCCACCACCGGTCCCATCCTAACCAGCGGGGCGGTGCCCATGGGCAAGGGCAACTTTGCCATCCAGCCCTATACCTATGTGACTTTCCTGGGAGGGCAATTTTCTCCGACCTGGAAGCCGAGGAGCGCTGGTAAGGATCTAATTACTCTGGGCAATGCCATTTCCGTGTATTATGGCATTACCGAGAATTTTTGGGTCTCACTCTTTGGGTCTTACTATATTTACAACTGGGCCTACAACATCCAGAATCCGGAACCGGGACAGGGACGCTCGGCCCAGGATGGCGATTATGGCCCTCTGTCCGTCACCTTCCGCTACCTTTTTCTCGCACAAAAAGGCCCTCGACCAACGGTTACCGGGCTGTTTACCCTGGGCCTTCCCAGCAATCGAGGCTCCAGAGCAACCCTCGGAACCTTGCCGGCCCAGGTGAGTGGTACCCGAAACTGGGGCTTCACCTGGGGCCTCAACCTTCACCTGGCCGCCCGGCCGGTGATTCTGTACGCCAACCTGTGGTATTTCATGGCCACCACAGACAAAAATGAGAAGGTTATTGACGGAGGAATAGCTCTCGAACCTTTCAATCCCCGGGACCAGATAAAATTTAACCTGGCTGCCGAAATTCCCTTGCGCTGGAAAGGAGGGCCCTGGGTGGTGCTCCTGGAAATGACCAGCTTCTGGGAGGTGGGGCCGATTTTGGGGCCCGGTCCCGAAACCAAGTCTGCAGCTAAGGTGACCGGTCTGGTGGGAATGGAATATATCTTCAATCCCCAGTGGAGACTGGCTCTCGGGTTTGGTTTCGATATCTTAGGGAAGAATAGTAATTATAGTTACGGCCCGGTCATTACTCTGTATAAGCCTCTGAACCTTTTTAAGAGGAAGGGGCGCTAGGACTGGGAAAAGCGGCCGGGTTCCACCAACTTCGGCTTCCTTTCCCAAAAAGCTTTTTTACCAAATTTCAGATTACCAAGACCCTTTTGTCCTGGCCATGGGCTCAGAGCTCTGGGTCCACGGCTCAGTGCTCTTATTTCTTAATCCCCCTTCGCCTCAGTGCTCTCTTTTTCTAACAGGCCCTCAATCTCAGGCTCCGGCGCCAGATACAGGTAGATCAAAAAACCAATAAAGGCGAAGGTTAGGACATTAAGGATCATTTCAACAAACCAATCTAACATTATCTCGCCTCCACTTTGAGGGCTTTGAGCAACGTCACCATCAGGAGCAGCACAATAAAGACAAAGGGCAAGGCGCTTAAGGCAATGATGGCCTTCACCGCGTCGATGCTTCCCGACAGGATCATCACCAGCCCCAGAGCGCTGAGAATGACCCCCCACACCAGCTTGATCCTGACGCTGGGATTGGGGTCGCCGCCGGTGGAAAACATGCCCAGGACGAAGGCGGCGCTGACCACGCTGGTGACCACAAAGAGAAACGCGGCAATGACCACCGCGGCAGAGGTCATCTGCGACAGCGGGAAATGCTGCAACAGAAAAAAGGTGGTCTGGGCGACATTGGTTTGGACCACATCTTTTATGCTGGTGGCTCCTGCTGGGGTATTAATTATTTGATAGAAACCCATGCTGCCGAAAACACCGAACCAGATAATAGAAAAGACGGTGGGCACCAGCCAGACGCCGACGATGAATTCCCGGATGGTGCGCCCTTTTGATATCCGGGCGATGAACACCCCGACGAAGGGGGCCCAGGCCAGCCACCACACCATATAGGTGAGGGTCCAGGTCTGAAACCAGCCCTCCACCCGCTGGTCGAAAAAGGTATAGGTCTTGAAACCTTGTTCAAATACGCCCACCGCATACTTGCCGATGGCTTCGGTAATGGCGCTCATCATGAAGTAAGTAGGCCCTTCCAGCAGGATGAAGATCATGAGCGCAATGGTGATTCCCAGGGCGGTGTTGGAAAGGGTGGCCATGCCTTTGCTCAAGTCCACCAGACAGGGGATCAGAGAGGCCACCACCAGGACCACAAAGATGCCCAGGGAGAGGGTCATTCCCGGATTTTGCAGGTTGAACAGCGTCTCTACGCCTCCCTGGATCTGAAACACGCCCATGGCCATGGAACCGGCCAGGCCGATGGCGATGGCGTAAATGGCCAGCAGGTCCCCCAGCCAACCCACCACGTGGGCCCAGCGGTGGCGGCCGAAAACGTACTTGAGGGGGGCGCTGACCAGGTAAGGGCAATCTTTGCGAAAACCGAAGTAGGCGATGACCAGACCGGTGATGCCATAGATGGCCCAGGCATGCAGGCCCCAGTGGAAGTTGGTGATAAAAAGGGCCTCTGATTTTGCCACTGAGCTAAAGGCCCCTGCTTTTGCCGCAGAGCTGTTGGCGATTTCCGTAAGGGCCAGGTAGTGGGTGATGGGTTCGGAGGCACTGTTATACAGAAGACCCACCCCCATACCGGCGGCAAAGAGCATGGTGAGCCAGCTCACCGTGGAAAACTCGGGCTGGTCGTCATCCCGGCCTAGCTTGACCTTGCCGTAACGCGACAGGGCCAGCAAAAGGCACATGATAAACAGGACGCTAACGGTGAGCATGACAAACCAGCCGCGCTGCTGAAACATCGTCTGGGTGCTGGCCTTGGCATAGGCTGCCAGGCCTGCATTATCCACCAAGCCCCAGACGGCCACCGCGCAGGTGAGGGCCAGGGCGATGAGCAACAGTGGGTTGCGAAACATAATTTCTCCTGCTTTGCAAATGATTTCAATTCATATGATTATAAAGATTTTCCCTGTCCTTATCATTTTTTCCGTCAAAAATGATATGATAGCTTGGGGTGTTTGGGTTTCTCAATACTGTACACTTTTCAATTAATGTCAAACACTTGCTCATGAGAGGCCAAGGCTGGACGGGAAAACCAGCCTAACTCCGATTCGCGCCAAGCTCGGTTATCAGAACTATATTGAGGCGACATGGGGGTTCCATGGGAGAAAAAATCGAACGGGGATTTGCCCGGGAGGAGCTGGCGGATTACTTAGAAAAACTGGCCCAACAGTTGCGCAGTGGTTCCTTTGAGGTGGAAGGGACCCAACGGGGAGTTCCCGAGCATCTCGAAACAAAAATCGAGGTGAAAGAGAAGAAAGGCTGCGTCAACGCCAAATTGCGTTTCCGCTGGTCGGTTCTCAATGAATACGACGAAAAAACCCGGGCCCAAATGGCTCGTCAGAAGAAGGATTATCGCGAAGTCAAGAATCAGTTGGCTGAGGTGTTCAGTGAGTTGTTGGAACTAGCCAATCTTTGGGTATTGCCGGCTGAAAGTAAGGTAATGAGATTTGTCGAACTTTCCCAGGAGTTCTCCACTTTCACCGACCCGGACTGGGAGAATGAATTGCAGGAATTTTTGAATCATGTTAACAATCTCTGCGCCGCGGTGCAGGATAGGAACTTAGATGTGTTCGAACGTGAACTCCGAGATCTCAAAGTACTCGTCAGAGCCTGCCACCGGGAAAACCGCTAAGGCGAATCTTTCCCCAACCGGCCACCGTGGTCCAGGCTGGTGGCCGACCTCAAAGATTTAATCAGCATCCCCCCTTTGACTGCCGGGTTTCGATCTCGCCGGTAATGTAAGGTTAGCCCTCCACCCGCTTGATCATAAAATCCTGCCATTCCTGCCATTGCGCGGTCCACTGGGGCATCTCGTCGGTGAGGTTCCCCAGGGGCACTTCGGCCCGGGCGCTGGCCGCGTGGCCCCCGGCGGAGCCCAGCTTCCCGAAGGCCTTGGTGGCCAGCCGCCCGGCGTTCTTACCCAGCCCGTCATTGCGGAAAATGACGATGAGCTTGTCCTCGTAGATACCCCCCACAATGGTCCAGGCGATCTCCTCTATTCGAAGGAAAAAGTCCGCCAGTATCACCATGATGTCCGGGGTGGGAACATTGCCCAGAAAAGCATAGAGGCGGTTCCCCCGCCGGCGGAAGCGCTTGAGGCCCGCCTGGAAGAAATTGAGCATGTTCAGATTGAGTTCGGCGAACTCGAGGCGGCGCACCAGGGGTTTGCGGGTGAAGGCGAAGAGGTAGTGGAAGGCCCGGACGTCCGCCTCGATGGCCGGGCGCTCGAAATTGTTGGTGTCGGTTTTGATGGCGTAGTAGAGAGCCGTGGCCAGCTTCAAAGAGGGCTTGATGCGGGCCGCCCGCAAGTACTCGGTCATTATGGTGGCGGTGGCGCCGTAGTGGGGCCGGATATCCACCACGGTGGCCTTGCTGTCTTCCAGATGAGGGTGGTGGTCGATGATGAGGTCATAACTATGCCCGGCAAAATTCGGGTGGTGCGCCGGCTGCGAGTCCACAATGGCCTTGCGGTTGAATTTTTCGAAATCTACCTGATCATAGGGCACGCTGGGGATGCTCAAGAGGCGCACCATACGCTCGTTCTGGGGGCGGGTGATGGGCCGAATGTGGGAGATGGTAGTGCAGGAGACGCGGCGCCAGAGGAGGCGCTTTAAGGCCCAGGCACTGCCCAAAGAGTCGGGGTCGGCGTCGATGAGGATCAGAAGACGATCCTCATGGGCGAAGAGTTGATAGACGCGTTGCAAGGCTGGCCGCATGGTTGGTCCATTTTACCCGAAACCCGCATGCCTGGCAAACTACAACCGGAGTCTTGCCGCGAAAAAGAAAAAAGGCAGAAATTAAGTTTTTGTCTAACATGCCGATAAAAGTAACGAAACTGAGGTACGCCCTGAAATTGGTGAGGAAGGGGGGTGCACCGGCAAGATCCCACCTCAAGGCTCTCAGTAACGCAAGGATGCAGGTCGGCAACGATCAAGGAGGATTAACCTATGGCATTAATTGTTAACCACAACCTGATGGCCATGAGCGCCGCCAGGTACCTCGGCATCACCTACGACCGCCTTTCTACTTCGGTATCCCGCCTGGCCTCGGGCCTCCGCATCAATTCCGCCGCGGACGACGCCGCGGGCCTTGCCATTCGGGAAATGATGCGCACGGACATCCGGGTGTTGAACCAGGGGGTGCGCAACGCCAATGACGCCCTTTCCCTGATCCAAACTGCGGACGGGGCCCTCTCGGTTATTGACGAAAAACTCACCCGCATGAAAGAGCTGGCGGAACAGTCGGCAACGGGCACCTACACTTCTGTCCAACGCGTCATCATGGATAGTGAATACCAGGCCATGGCCTCGGAAATCACCCGGATTGCCATGGCCACCGACTTCAACGGCGTGAAACTCCTGGACGGCAGCCTCTCCGGCAGCGGTTTGGACGGGTCCAGCGGCAACCAGATGAAGATCCACTTTGGTACCGGCAACAGTTCCGCCGAAGACTATTACTACATCAGAATCAACTCGTCTACGGCCTCGGCCCTGGGGGTGGGCAACAGCGCCGCCGTGGGTGCCGGTTATACCATCAGCACCCAGGCCGCCGCCCAGGTGGCCCTGGAAGCCATCGACAGCGCCATCGCCACCAAAGACAATATCCGGGCCAACTTAGGTTCCCTGGCCAACCGCCTGTCCAACACCATCTCCAACCTGACCATCCAGGCGGAAAACCTCCAGGCGGCCGAATCCCGCATATCCGATGTGGACGTGGCCACCGAAATGACCGAGTACGTGCGCAACCAAATTCTCACCCAGGCCGCAGTGGCCATGCTGTCCCAGGCCAACACCCTGCCGCAACTGGCCCTCACCCTTATCGGCGGTTAAGGTTCCTTCTTTCCGGGGCGGGGAGGCAACTTCTTCCCCGCTCCGCCCGCCCGTTGTTTCTTTCTCATTTAACTAATTGAAATAACTTAAATTATTATCTGGTATGGCCGTTGCAAAGAGAGGAGGCGACTGAGCAAGCGTACCTGAGAGGCACAACCCATGGCGGACAGCACCATTTCCCTCATCCCCCAGAGCCAGTATTACCAACCGGCGGTAACCTTCACCGGCCTGGGCTCTGGCCTTGACAGCACCAGCATCATCGAGAAGCTGGTGGAGGTGGAGTCCGGCCAGATCAACCGCCTCACGGCCTGGAAAGAGGAATGGACGGCAAAGATTGCCGCCCTACAAACCCTGAATACCAAGCTGACGGAGTTACGCACGGCAGCCCGGTCCATGGACACCCTGGCCGAGTTCCAGGTGAAAACCGCTACAGTCAGCGATGAGTCAGCGTTGACGGCCACCGCCTCCACCGGGGCGGCCTCGGGAACACACCTGGTGACGGTGAACCGCCTGGCCCAGAATGAGGTCCAGGTGCACTTGGGGCTAGCCGCCCAGGACACCGTGGTGAATGCCAGCGGCGCCAATCAGGTCTTCGCCTTCAATTATGCCGGGGGCGGGGCGGTGTCGATAACGGTGCCGGACGGCACGACGCTTGAGGAGCTGGCCGGGCTTATCAACACCAGCGGCGCCAACCCAGGGGTGACCGCCACGGTCCTGGACATGGGGGAGGCCTACACTACGGACCGCTACCGGCTTATGCTCACCGGCAATGACACGGGGGCGGCTTACACCATCGCCGTTGACGACGGGCTGACCACCCTAAACGGCAGCGGTGGCACAGAGAATTTTACCTCGGGCGGCTTTGAAAATCCGCCACCCCAGCAGGCCCAAAACGCGCAAGTGCGCCTCGACGGCTATCCCCCCAGTGGCTGGATCGAGCGCGCTGAAAACACTTTCAGCGATCTGATTCCCGGGGTGACCTTGTCCTTGCTCGCCGCTTCAGCCAACCCGGTCCAGGTGACGGTGGGAAATGACACCGCCGCCATCCAAGAAAAGATTACGGCTCTGGTGGACAAATACAACGAGGTGACGGCCTTCATCCGGGAGCAGAGTGCTTATGACGCCGCCACCGGGGAGGCCGGGGTGCTGTTCGGCAACTACGGCCTGCAAATGGTTAAAAGCCAATTAGCCGCCATCGCCATCGGCAATGCCCCGGGATTCGCCGATCCCCAAGACCCCTATCTCAACCTGGCCCAAATCGGCATCACCACGGACGCCGATGAAACCAGCGCCACCTTCGGCCAACTTCGAATGGACGAAACCGCGTTGTCGGCGGCCCTGAGGACTGACCCCCAGGGGGTGGCGGATTTGATGGCCGACTACTTTGCCGGCGTGAGCGACGATCCCACCGGAAATATCTCCTACTACAGCGCTCTCCCTGGAATTACCAAGCCCGGCACCTATATCGTTGAGGCCACGGTGGTTGGGGGCGTCCTCACCGGGGGCACCATCAACGGCCACCCCGCCACCGTGGCCGGGGACACCCTCACCGGGGGCAGCGGCTACCCGGAATACGGTCTGGCGGTGCGGGTGAACCTGACGGACGGCACCCACACCGGCACCGTCCGCCTCAAACTCGGGATGAACGGCCAGTTCTCGGAAAAGCTGGAGGATCTGTTAAGCCTCACCTCGGGGCCGGTCAATATCCTGATTGACAACTACCAGGACATCATTGAGAACATTGACGAGAAGATCGCCTTTGAGCAGCGCCGGGTGGAGGCCTACCGTCAGCGCCTCATTCAACAGTTCACCCGGCTCGAAGCAGTGCTGGCCCGACTCAATGACCAGGCCAATTACCTGGCCGGGCAGATCCAGAAGCTGGGATTCAACAACAGCAATACGTAAAGCCATAAGAAAGCGACAGCGACCTGGCGGCGACATCTCCCCAGGGCGATTTTTCGGAACCATAAAGGAGGGTTAAAGGCCCATGAAACCGCAGTTGGCACAGCAGCAGTACGTCACCACCCAGGTGGGCACCGCCGATCGCCTGCAGCTGGTGATCATGCTCTATGACGGGGCCATTTCCTTTTTGGGCCAGGCCAGGGAGAAGATGGCGGCCCAGGATGCCGCCGGCAAGGGACTGCTCATCGGGCGGGCCCTGGACATTATTGCTGAACTGAATGCCTCCCTCAACTTCCAGGCGGGCCAGGAACTGGCCACCAATCTGTTTCACCTCTACAACTTCATGACCAGCCATCTGACCAAGGCCAATATCAACTGGGACCTCCAGGCCTTAGAGGAGGTGTTGACCATGCTGCAGCAGTTGCGGGAGACCTGGGTAGAGGTGGCCCACCGGGCCCGGCGGGGGGAACTGGAGGAAAACGGGGAGGCCGTGGAATCAGCCCCCCGGCGTCACCTGGGCTCGTTGCGGGTTTGACGGCACCAAGTCGGTTAGCCCAGAAATCAGGGGGTACCCTTAAGTGCCCCGTTTAGGGGTATGCTTCACGGAAAGTGAAAATCTAAGGCAGTAACCCGTTGTACCACCTTGTCATTTAATTTTTTCTTGCCTAATTGTATCCTATAGAATACGCTTTATTCATGCTGGAAATCCGCCAGACCGAGGCATATGCTCAATGGTTCAATCCGTGCGACAAGCAAGGGCGCATCGATGTGCGTATTCTCGCCTGTCGCTGGGCAACCCAGGCGACGTGAAGCCGGTGGGAGAGGGCGTCTCGGAACTGCGTATCGATTATGGTCCGGATACCGGGTTTATTTTGTGCAACGTGGGCAGAAGTTAGTGATTCTGCTCGCCGGCGGCGACAAACACACGCAGGACCAGGATATCAAAACAGCACGGGAACTGGCGCAGAGAGATTTAGGAGACTGTTATGGTAAAGATTAAAACTCGACCTGGGACGTGGCGCAATCTTGAAACCGATGAAGACATGGCCGCCTATTTGGAAGCGCCCTCGAAGAAGGCGACCCGGCTCTGGTGAGCCGCCTTAGGGCTTGCCGTTCCAAGGGAATGGCGCTAAAGTGCTCGGGAATGGGTTTAGGGCGAGAAAGCCTTTCCAAGGCGTTGTGCCAGAAGGTAAAGACCCAGATGCGCTGCCCCAAAAGTTGTAAGTAGTTCTTCAGGACGCTTGCAACCATTCTACTATGCAGGTTACCCCCCGGCGCAAATTCAATTTGTCGTATCTGCGTTCCTCAACAAATCTTTTCATCTGTTGGTCAAGCGAGCAGCCATTGATGTTCGCAACGCATATCCCGCATTCTCTGAGGCGGTCTTTCTTCCAGGAGATCCGGTGATCCCACACGGTCTCTTTGTCGGACACAAGTAAATCGCGTGCAACTACTGTGCACCGACTACAATTCGTCGAGCCTGATTCGAGGAGAAGTGCGGGAAGTTGAGGATTTCTAACGGGCTATGAGGCACAATTCCAGGTCTGACAATCCGTAATTATAGTCTTCCCCTCGGGTATCGGCAACCAGCAGGCTGCAGTCTTTCTCGTTTTCGATGAGTCCTTCGCAGGGCACGGTGATTGTCAAAGGCGCTCTTCAAGCCGGCAGCCGGATTATAGTGTCAGGTGGTAGCAGGAAGTTTCCTAAACAACATCCAATTCTCCTCAAAGGTATTATCATCCAAAGTGAGCAATCCAGGTTTTTCAGCTCCGGCTGCGGACCCCCTTCTGGATTAGCGGAGATGTTGAGCACATTCCACCTGGCGTCTTTGGTTGCCGGAATTTCTTCCTCAGAAATCCATGTCTCCCGTTTCTAAGATTCGCCAAATAGTGTTATACTTTTTACTGCGAACCAGTTGACCGACATTGGGGAGTCCTTTGCGCCGCATGATCTCTTCGTACTCTTTCATGGTCGCCTCCGGGGAAATAGATTATTTTGCCCTTTTAATTAAAAAATAAGGACAGTTATGCAGATTTCAAGGTTCAATTTCTAAATCCGTGTTTCACTTAGACCAGATTCCCTGGCTTTAGGCATAATGTGGCTGTGGGATGGGGACTTCCAAAAAGGAGGTAATGAAGGGGGAGGCGTTAGTTAGACTAAGATCATAAGTTCCATTTATCTCATCACCTCTTACCCCCTTTTAGAAATGGGGGATAAAAAACAGGGTGTTGTAGTGGCCTAGTAGTTCTGAAACGCCGCCTTAGTTCCCTCCACGTCCCCGTTTCCTGCCCGTCACCGGTTCCGGTCCTGCCACGATAGGCTTGCCCACCGCCCGAGCGATGGCTTTGAGCATCCCCCGGTAAACCCAATGATGGAACGGTTCCAGGGCGTACCAATACAGAATGCCGCCCAGACCCCGGGGGAGAAAGCGGGCCACCTGGCGGAGTTCCGTTTTGCCCTCGGCAGTGGCCGTTAGGGAAAATTCCAGGATGGCCTCGCCGGGGAGTTTCATCTCAGCTAACAGCAGCAGGCGGTGGGGGGGCTCCACTTCTAAAACCCGCCAGAAATCCAGGGCGTCCCCGGGCATAAGCTCTTCGGGGTGCCGCCGCCCACCCCGAAAGCCGCTGCCCCCCAAAAGCCGGTCCGCCAATCCCCGCAGCTTCCAGAGGCCGGTGCCGAAGTAGTACCCGGTATTTCCCCCAATCCTGGTGATGGTGGGCCAGACCTCCGCCGGGGTGGCGTCCAGGACCACCCGGAAACCACAGGAGAGGATGGTGCCCCCGGCGTAGTCAGTGTCGCCGCAATAGAGCCACTCCGGCGGGACCATGGCCCCGGCGTCCATCCAGCAAGTGTCCACCGATTGCTGCTGGATTTTTTGCAGGGCCAGGCGGATGGTCTCCCGGCAGGTGAGAAGCTCCTGGGGGATGATGCTCCGGATGCGGTTTTCCTGGCAGATCACGGGGTTGCGCAGGCCCTCGGCCAGGGGCTGGGCAATGGCCGCCGGCACCGGGGTGACCAGGTGTATCCAATAGGAGCTCAGCTTGGGGGTCAGGACCGGCACCGGGATAATGAGGCGATGATGCAGGCCCGCTTCCTCGGTGTAAATATCAAAGAGCTGGCGATAGGTCAGCACATCCGGACCGCCGATGTCGAAGGTTTGTCCCTTGACCTCATCATGTTCCAGGCAACCCTGCAGATAATTCAGCACATTAGTGATGGCGATGGGCTGCACCGGATTGTGGACCCAGCGGGGCGTGACCATCACCGGGAGGCGGTCCACCAGGTAGCGCATGATTTCAAAGGAGGCGCTGCCCGAGCCCAGGATCATGGCGGCCCGGAGAAAGGTGGCGGGCACCGGTCCGGCTTGAAGGATCCTGGCCACCTCGTAGCGGGAGCGCAAATGCTGGCTTAACTCGGGGTCACTGACACCCCCCAGGCCGCCCAGGTAAATGATGCGGTCCAGCCCGGCTGTCTGCGGCGGCTTTGACCATGTTCTCCGCGGCCCGGCGGTCGGTATCGCTGTAGGTGCGGGGGTCGGCCAGCATGGAGTGGACCAGGTAAAACGCGGCGCAACAGCCCTGGGCCGCCCGGGACAGAGAGTCAGAGTCCAGGACGTCTCCTTGAACCAGTTCCACCTGGGGGTGGGCGCCCCAGGGTCGGCCCTGAAGCTTGGCCACGGAGCGCCCCAGGGCCCGGACCCGGTAACCGGCGTTGAGGAGTTGGGGAACTAAGCGGCCGCCGACATAGCCGGTGGCGCCGGTGACTAAAACGGGTTTGGCTTTGGGGTCCATCATTTTTTTTCTCATAACCTTTAGTAAATGAAGTTAATCAATGCAGAACAGATGGGCAAGGAAATAGATTTTGGGGGAGGGGGCAGGAGTCCGTGATCACTGGCCCTCTTTCCTTAAAATATCTACTTCTGCTGCGGCACCGCAGCCCGGAAGGCCAGGGCTGACAAAATTAATAATGCCGCAATAATGGCGAACGGCCACCGGTAATCCTGCCCGCCCCAAAGGCCGATGAGCGCGCCGGCCAACAGCGGTCCGGTGGCGTGGCCCACGTCGAAGATGGTGCCGAAAGTGCCCATGGCCGCGCCCAGGTGTTCCCGAAGGCAGAAGTCGGCCACCAGGGCCGCGGCCGAGGAAGTGACCACCGCTTCACCCAGCCCAAATAGCGCGGCCAGGGCCAACAGGACCGGGTACTGGTTGAACCAGGGAATGAGGGCCAGGGGTAGAGCGCAGGCAAACATGCCCCAGAAGATGAGGGGCTGGCGACCGAAGCGATCGGAAATGCCGCCCATGATGGGCTTGGCCACGATGGTGGCCACCACCTGCACCCCCCAGAGCAGCCCCGCCTGGAAAGCCGAGAAGCCGCAAATGACCACGGCATAAATGGGGAGAAAAGCCTCCAGCGCGCCCAGGGCCAGGTTCTGAACGCCCTCCATGTTGCTGGTAACCAGTATTTTGGAATCCAGCAGAAGCTCCCGGATTCCCTGGCGGAATTTCTGCCACACTGCATCCAGGGTGCGGCCTGCTTGAATTGAAGGCGGCTCCTGGCGGCCCCGCAGGACCCAGAAGGCCGCACCAAAAGAAACCAGGCCCAGGGCGGCCACCACCCCGTAAACCGCGTGGAAATAGCTGAGCTGCGGTTGCCCCTGGCCCGAGAGGTAAGTTAACAGGAAGCCCCCCAGGGGCGCGCCCAGGAGGTTGCCGATGATGGTGACCGCGGAAAACCAGGAAAGCATTTCAGCCCGCCGGGCTTCCACCAGATCAGCCACCACCGCCATGGCTACCGGGCCATAGATGGCCGTGGCAAAGCCGTGAAAGAAGCGCACCACCACCAGGGCCGGGTAGGAATCCACGAGAAGATAAGCAAAGGGTACAATAGCAAAGCAGGCTAGACCGAGGAACAGGGTACGGGGCTTGCCGATGACGTCTGAAAGCACCCCGGCGGGCATCTTGAAAAAGATGCCGGTGATGGTGGAGATGGCCACGGCAAAGCCGATGGCTTCAGGACCGGCCCCCAAAAAAACGGCAAACAGGGCGAGCACCGGGGTCCGGGCCAGGGCGTAGGACAGCCGGGCGAAAAAGCCCACCAGACATAAGCCGGCGAGGATGGGGGTGGGGCTCGGGGAGGGGAGGGGAGGGTGAGCGGTCATAGTTTGGCGATGTATTTTATCTAGTTCTCAGAGTAAATAAAAGGTTAACGAGAAAAGAGGGACAGGGGGACCATGGGCCAGGTGACACAGGCTTCTCGCCTGTGTTTCCTTCCCCTCAAACTCCCCTCCCAACTCCTTTGACCGGGAGAACAGGCATCCTGCCTATTTCTGCACAGGCTGGAAGCCCCTGCACCCGCTTAATATAAGGGGTTGGGGGAGAGGGCTTGGGAGAGGATGCAGGGGTCCGCGACCCCGGTAGCACGGGCTTCCAGCCCGTGGGAACCCCCCTCTCCCAAAGGAGTAATTAATCACGACCCTTGCCTGGGGGGCAATAATAAAATACAGTGGGATTGGTTTAATTCCTTAAAATTTCAAACCTGCTCAAGAGGTCGTTGAGAGAAACAAGAATCAGGGAGGAAAAGTTATGTGGAGCATGAGTGATGCCTGGTTGGTAAAGGGATTTCTTCTGGGCTTGTTGTCCTTGGCCATGGTCATGGCTTCCGGGTCCGGGGTCCAGGCGGAGAAAAAACTGGTGCGGGTGAAGCTCGCCACCACCATGGGGGATATCATCCTCGAACTGTATCCGGACAAGGCCCCGGCCACCGTGGACAACTTCCTGCAATACGTCAAGGAGGGGCACTACAACGGCACCATTTTCCACCGGGTCATGGATGGGTTTATGATTCAGGGGGGCGGCTTGGACGCCGACCTGAGGGAGAAGCGCACCCGGGCGCCCATCAAAAACGAAGCGGACAACGGCCTCAAAAACGAGCCCTACACCATCGCCATGGCCCGGACCAGCGACCCCAATTCGGCCACCAGCCAGTTTTTCATTAACGTGGCGGACAATCAACGCCTCAACCATAGGGACAAGACCCCGTCCGGCTGGGGTTATACGGTGTTCGGTCGGGTGGTGCAAGGTAAAGAGGTGGTGGACAAAATCAAGGCCGTGCCCACCACCAATCGGGACATCTATCAAAACGTGCCCACCACCACAGTGACCATCACCAAGGCCACCATTGTCGGCCAGTAGTCCGGCCTCGGCTTCCCCTTCACCCCGCCCCTCTCCCCCCAGGGGGAGAGGGAGTTTCAAGGACATTTTTCCGGAAGAACAAACTCTGAGGTCTTCTCAAACACCAGCCGGTGGGTGGGCGATGAGGGCCACACCTCTGCTTACCTCTTCCCAGCTTGGTGATCACCGAAGGTTTGAGCTTGAAACGGAAATTCTATGGCAGGTTTATGACAAATTTAATTTATGTCTTTTCAAAATGGTCAGCCCGTTACAATAGGGGTAATGGACAATTAGAAAATCATCCTTGAAGTCATAAAAAAATGAATTTTCATCGTAATGGCGACCGATAAATTTCTCTATTGCTCTTATTACCCCTCGCTCATTATCCCAACCAATATCTATAGAACCATCCGTACGTGAATAAATACCTTTCCCCATATTCGTATCATGAAAAATCATGATCCCTTCTTCTGACAAATACCTAATCCAGGTTTCAATTTCATTTTTTGTATGCTCATATTCATGCGTAGTATCAATAAAAAGAACATCAATTATTGGTTCAATATGACGATGCTGACACCAATTGACAAAATGCGAATTACCAAATTCTATATCATCAGATTTAACGAAATACCAATTTTCATGAAAAGGTAAATCAATGTTTTCACAATCTGCAATGTCTATACTTAATAAAACGGCCTTGCTGAGAAAAGCCGCAGCTAACAAAGAACGGGTACTCTCGCCCCCCCTGGTTCCCAACTCAACTATTAGTTTAGGCTTTGCTCCCAAAGCAAAGAAAAAAATAGATCCAAGATGATCAGAGATATCAGATTTTCTAAAATAACCTTTCAGGGCTTTCGATAAGGATGTGTCATAAAAATGGTGGTTATATTTTGCTTCTCCTGCAAGCCAAAAGAAAAACTTTCGAGCTTGATCTTTTATAGCAATGACCGCAGCATGAACTCTCAAAGCTCCTGGAATCTTCTTTACAATGTCTTTAATGGTTCGAAGCATAGGCCCATCCTTTTTTTTCTTTAGGTGCTTATCACAACAACTCCGATAAATGTCCTATAATAAAGTGGCAGAAATAGCAAATAAAAGCGAAATCTTAGAACAGAAAACTCTCATTCTTTGGCGATTTCAAAAAGAGTTTGGGACCGTGAAAGTTTTTTAGTAAAAAGTGTTTCGGCTGCGTTGGCCCAAAGTTTTCAAGTTTCCTTGCTGAGGCGGAGCGCATATCGAGCCGAAAAAGAGTAAGAAAGAATGAAGCGAGGAGCAAAGAGAGGCTTACATGAATGAAGTCGAGTGTCGATTGAGTTTCAGTCGATGTAAGTGAGAATTTAGACCATTTGTATTCATCTGCCTTCAGGAGGCCAGGGTTGCCGTCGGTAATGATCAGCTTCAGACTTCTTGCCCAACAGCCCCCGGCCCTTGAGGTCGGCCAGGAAGCCCCGCCAGGCCTCGGTGTCCTCCACCTCGGTAAGCTGGAAGGAGAGCAGTTCCCTGCGGCGTTGATCTTCTCCCGGCTCTGGCCGATGGATGCCGAAGGCGCACAACACCACTTTTTTCTCAATGCCGATCTCCCGGACCTTCTGGCTGATGCCATCGAGGAACAGGAACTCCACCGTATCGCCCAGGGGCTTGGACTGCGATAGCCCTCCAACTCCTGATCCAGGCAGGCCAGGGTGTTGCTCACGGTCTGGGCGCTCACTTCCTTACCGAAAAGCTCCCGGGCCAGGCCCTTGAGTTTCCTGGTGCTCACGCCGTTGAGGAAAAGCCGGCCGATGGCGGCGTCCACGTCCCGGCGCCGGTGCTCATAGCGATTCAGGACGGTGAACTCCATGCCGCCCTGGTCCAGGCGAGGCACTGTGAGGCCGATGACAGAGACAATAGCTTGCTATAGCAGAAAGTTACCAGATTTCCTGCAAAAATTTTGCTATGTTCTGAAAAAATCGCCCTCGGCTGTACACCGGCAGTAAGTCTTCAGCCGGTGCCGCAAACCGGCAGGACGGTTGAGCCACCCGTCTTATTTCCTCCCAAAGCCTGTCAAAATCTAAGAATTGCTCGCGCTTTTCTGCAGAAAAAACGTGGGAAACTTGTGATAAGACTTGCTCTTTCCCTTATAATCTTTCTGTTAGCGTTACAGGATTTGTAATTTCAGGGATTGAGACCGGGGATGCCCGCCACTGAAGGGACCAAGTTAGCTTTACAGAAATACTCGTCATTTTGGGACCAGACCAGAGGCCTGACCTGGCCTTTCTGGGTGGTCAACATTATGGAGATGATCGAACGCCTGGCCTACTATGGCGTGCGGGTGGTCATCCCTATTTATATCGCCCAGGCGGACGAGATCGGCGGCCTGCACTTCACCATGAGCGACAAGGGGTTCATCTTTATGTGGTGGGCCCTGGTGCAGTCGGCGCTGCCGGTATTCACGGGAGGCTTCGCCGACCGCTACGGCTACAAGAAACAGATCGTGGTGGCCATCCTGTTAAAAGGACTAGGCTATGTCCTGATGGCCACCCAGCGCGACTTTTGGCCGTTTCTTGCCGGATGCCTGCTCTTGGCCGCAGGAACCGCGGTGTTCAAGCCGCCCATTCAAGGCACCTTTGTCAAGACGCTGACAGACAGCACCTCAGGGGTGGGGTGGGGGTTTTTCTACATGGTGGTCAATATCGGCGGTTTCCTGGGCCCGCCGGTGGCCCATTTTCTCTATGGCTACTCCTGGCCCATGGTCTTTTATGGCTGCGCCGCGCTGGTCAGCCTAAATCTCCTGTGGTTGCTGACCTACCAGGAAGTGGATTCCGGGGCCGACCGCTCCACCGGGGTCTGGGACGTGGTCGTGACCACGGCCCGGCACCTGCTTAACGTCCGGCTTATTGTTTTCATTCTCATCACCTCAGTATTCTGGGCAGTAATGATGCAGCTCTGGGACATGCTGCCCAATTTCATCGTGGATTGGGTGGACAGCTCCTCTCTGGCCCGGCATCTGCCAGCTTTTATGCTTTCCCGGGACGTCTCCCGGGGGGCCCAGATCGCCCAGGAGTGGGTGATTAACTTCAACCCCTTTTTGATTATTCTCCTGGTGGCGCCGCTGTCCTGGTATGTCAACCAGAAGATGAGGCGGCTCACCTCGATGTTTTTGGGCTTTCTCACCGCCAGTCTGGGGGTTTACACTGCCGGGTCCAGCATGTCCATTTACTTCTGCCTGGCGGGTATTGCCTGCTTTTCGGTGGGGGAGATGCTGTGCTCACCCAAGATGAGCGAATACTTGGGGGTTATCGCACCGCAAGACAGCAAGGCGCTGTTCATGGGCTACGCCAATATCCCCGTGGCCATCGGCTGGGGTTACGGGTCTTTTATCGGCGGCCAGATCTATGAACGGGCCGGAGAAAAGGCCGGGCTGGCCCTGCGGTATATGTCAGAAGTGCTCAAGGTGCAAGAGCTGCCGGAACGCTCCCAGGCCTTTGCGGCGTTGACGGAGAGGCTGGGTCAAAGTCCGGCCCAGGTGACCCAGCTGTTGTGGGACACCTACGATCCCAGCTGCGTCTGGACGCCCTTTGCCCTGGCCGGTATCCTGGCCGCCATCGCCCTGTTTATCTTCAACCACTTTGCCAAGCGCTGGCAGGATGTCAACGCTTGACAGACTGTTAGAGGTCCTTGCCGATGGCAAAGGCCTGTCCGAGGTAGCGGCCGATGCCGTGGTAGGTGCGGATTTCGGGGCCAAAAACTATGGGTTTCACTTTCTCGATGTCGGGCAGTCCCTGGTCCCCCAGGACCTCCGGGTCGGCTTTGACATCCAGAATTTCCCCGATAAACTGGGTGTGGAGACCGATTTCCAGGGTGTGGATCACTTTGCACTCGAGGATCAGGGGGCACTCCGCCACATAGGGCGCATCCACCAGCTCGCTTTTCACCGGGGTAAACCCGGCCTTGGCGAACTTGTCCTGATTTTTGCCTGAGGCGATACCGACATAATCGGCTTCCTTCACCTGCATCTCGGATGGGATGTTGATGGTAAAGGCTTGTCGCGCCACGATATTGCCATATGAGTAGGTGGCCTTTCTCAGGGAAACAGCCACACTCGGGGGTTTGGAGCAGCAAATCGCCGCCCAGGCCGCGGTCATGACATTGGGTCTGCCCTCCTTATCATAGGTGCCCACCAACCACACCGGAGTGGGGTAGGCCAGGGTTTTGGCGCCCAAAGACTTTTTCATGGGTAACCTCCCTCGGTGATTTGGCTTGCCATCATCTTACGAGATGAGGTCTGTATCTTCAAGAATTGAGAGTTGTGGAGAAATTTTTGACTTGGCAAGAGATCACCAATCTTAAAGAGAGCAGGTGGAGTGGGAAATGAATAACCAACAGGAAAGAGCCGAGCGTAAGGTGTTGTGGGTCTCGGCCGCTGGCAACCTGGTCATCGGCTGCGTCGGCTTGATATTCTCAATAATCAGCTCATCCCAGGCCATTCTCCTGGACGGGCTTTTCAACCTCACCTACTTGGCCACCGGGCTTTTTACCCTGAAGGTGGCCCGGCTGGTGTTCAAGGGCGATGACGAACGGTTCCCTTTCGGCTACGCTTACTTCGAGCCCCTGGTGAACGGGCTCAAGGGCGTCCTGGTGCTCGGAGTCTCGCTTATGGCGTTGGTAGATGCCCTCCAAACCCTCCTCACCGGGGGGCGTTCCATCAGTGCGGGGGCAGCCATCACTTACGGGATTTTTGCGGCCACGGCCTGCTGGTTGTTAGCTCTTCTCACCCACCGCGGCGCCAAACGTACGGTCAGCCCCCTGGTCCAGGCTGACGCGGAAAACTGGCTGGTGAATGGCGCGGTCTCCTTGGCCGTGCTCCTGGCCTTTATCAGTATCCTTTTTCTCAAAGGCACCACCCTTGATTACTTAGTGCCTTATGTCGACCCATTCCTGGTGATTACGGTGGTGCTGCTATTCATTTCCATTCCGGTGCGCATGGCCTGGCAGGCGTTGATGGAGCTGCTCAACCGCACCCCTCCAACGGAGATCGTGCAACAAGTACAGGAAGCGGTAACAGCATGCACCGAGCACCTTCCCGTGCAGCAGCTATACGTCCGGGTTATCCAGCCCGGGCGCACACGTATGGTATTGGCCCATGTCGTATTGCCCAGTGATTTTCAGGTCGGAGGGCTGGAATCACTGGACGCGCTGCGAGCCCACACCCTGGAGGTCCTGCAAAAAGCTCACCTGGCTACCATTCTGGACATGGTTTTTACGGCCGACCCCGGCTGGGGGGCGCCGTTCAGCCTGGGGGCCGAAGCCTTCTCGTTGTGACCGCGCTCAGGAGAGATTTTTGGTTCATTTTGTGCTATAGCCTGAAAAACATACTTTTTCTTTTCGGTTGAGAACCCTAGCAACCTGGTAGCGTCTAAGAGGGCTGCTCATCCGCTTAAGCTATTGAGACCACCAGCACCTGCAGAGGAGAAGGGGAAATGTCCGAGGCCCATGAGCCCTTGGTGATCGGCAAGGGAGAGATTGATATTGGCATCCTGCCCAAGATGGCCAACCGGCACGGGCTTATCGCCGGCGCCACGGGAACGGGGAAAACCGTGACCCTCAGGGTCCTGGCGGAGCAGTTCAGCCGCCTGGGGGTCCCCATCTTTATGGCGGATGTCAAAGGAGACCTGTCCGGGCTGTGCCAACCGGGGGGCGACAAGCCCAAGGTGGCCGAACGGGTCGAGGACCTGGGTCTGAGTGATTTCAGCTATCAGGGCTATCCCGTGGTCTTCTGGGATGTTGAGGGGGTGCAGGGCCACCCGGTGCGCACCACCATTTCTGAGATGGGGCCGCTTCTCTTGGCCCGGCTGCTTAATCTCAATGACACCCAGACTGGGGTTCTCAGTCTGATCTTCAAGGTTGCCGACGACAATGGCCTGTTGTTGCTAGACCTGAAAGATCTCCGGTCCATGGTCCAATTTGCCGGGGATAACGCCGACCAGTTCCGGACAGAATATGGCAATATTTCCGCGGCCAGCGTCGGGGCCATCCAGCGAAACCTTCTGGGTTTAGAGCAACAAGGGGCCGACAAACTCTTCGGAGAACCGGCCCTGAACCTCTCCGACCTTATCCAGACCTCGGCTTCTGGGGAGGGGGTGGTCAACATCCTGGTGGCCGACAAGCTGATACAAGCCCCGAGTCTGTACGCCACCTTTCTCCTCTGGCTGCTGTCGGAGCTCTTCGAAGAGCTGCCCGAGGTGGGGGACCCCCCCAAGCCCAAACTCATCTTTTTCTTCGACGAGGCCCACCTGCTCTTTGAGGACGCGCCCAAGGCCCTGGTGGACAAGATCGAACAGGTGGTGCGCCTGATCCGCTCCAAAGGGGTGGGGGTTTATTTCGTGACGCAAAACCCGCTGGACTTGCCGGACGAGGTGCTGGGACAATTGGGGAACCGGGTGCAGCATGCCCTCAGGGCCTTCACGCCCCGGGACCAGAAGGCCGTCAAGGCGGCGGCCGAGACCTTCCGGGCCAACCCCAAACTGGATGTGGTGCAAGCCATCACGGAGCTGGGGGTGGGCGAGGCTTTGATTTCCGTCCTGGATAAGAAGGGAGCGCCCACCAGGGTGGAACGGGCCTGGGTTTTGCCGCCCCAGAGCCGGCTGACGCTTCTGACTCCTGCCGAACGGAACCAAGTGATCCAGGCCTCGGTGCTCTATGGGCATTATGAGCGGAGCGTGGACCGGGAATCAGCCTATGAAATTCTCAAGGTCAAAGCCGAGTCGAAGCAAGCGGAGGAGGCCGACCGGGCTGCCCAGAAACGCCAGCCGCCGTCTCCGTTAGACCAGACGGGCAAGCTTTTCGGGGACATGGCCAAGAGCGCCGCCCGCTCCATGGGCACCCAGATCGGCCGCCAGATCATGCGGGGCATCCTGGGATCCCTTTTCGGCAGTAAGAGCGGGAAAAGATAGGCAGGATATGCCGTAAACGGTTCATTTGTCGAAATGAGGCAGATGGTAGAAATTTTAAGCAGGTGATATTTCAGGGCAACTACCGCCTACCCATAACTTCTTTCTTATTAAAAGAAAAAGGCAGGGCTACGGGTGACCCTGCCTCGTTTTTTCTTGTTGTAGGAGTTCCTCAGCCCCTCTTTCGGCGCCGGCACTCGGCCTTGGCCTCAGGTCCCCTTTGTTAAGAAAAATGAGGGTGCTGGATTCTCGACCATAGAGGAGAAAAGTGCGCTTATAGATCAATCGAGGGGACGAGAGTCAGCATCTGCCCGGCGACCGTGATTACAGCGCAGGCAGATGGTAGTTCAGGATAGCCTGGAGGTTTACTTGATTCCGTCCCTCGGGGCCATACTGATTCACCCAGGCAGACCGGAACCGGAGCCACAGCCCCTTGAGCCGACCCTTCGGGGGACGGAAATCGACGGTCACATCAATTTCATTCTGGTTCGGGGAAGCAGCCCGGCCCGAGTCCGGGGTAATTCCGATGACAAAGCGGGAAAAAGCACTCAGGCCAGGAAGTCCCAGGCGGCTGAAATCATAAGACAGGCCCATCAGGAACCCGTTCTCCCCGGCTCGGTTGAAATTCTGGACGATCACTGAGGTAAAGCCCGGGTGACCGCCGTAGGGATTAAGGGTGGCACTGCCCAGGCCGGTGGAAGTAAACGCAGAAGTGAACACTGCGCCCCGATAGCTGAGGTGACCCGATACTCCCCAGGCGTGAGTGATGAAGTTACCCACCAGCTGCTTTCCTACACTGCGCTGGTCGATATATTGACCCGCCAGAGCAAGTCCCCATTTATCACCCAACTGCCAGTCGCTCTTGGTTTCGGCATAGATGGTATTATATAAATCCCAGCCGTATTGCACACAGGCTCCGATGTTACTCCGCTTGGTGAAGTTGTAGCGGATGCCTGCCAGGGTAAGCCCCTTTTTGGTATTTGGTGCTCCGCCCACTTCGGACATGTAATCAAAGTCATTCAAATTTCTGCCCTTGATCTTGGTCACCTGGCCGACGGTGAAATCGGTTTTGCAGATAGAGCGGCCCTTCAAAACAAACGCTTCAAAGGTATTGGGAACCATACGGTTGTCATGCTTGTTGATAAAGGGGAGATTCAAAGTTTGGCGATACACTTTGACTCGGAGCTTATCAACGATCCGGCCCACCACATAGGCCTGGCCCAAGACGGTGAAACCCCTTTGTCCACTGGCCAGCAGCAGGGTGCCGTCCCGGTCTGGCGGACCGTACAATCTCTGGGTGGTATAAACAGTGGCGCCGATTTTTAATCGGTTCAACAACCAACCGGACTCGTAGGCCAACCACCCACCCAAGGCCCAGGCCTCTTGCTCGACCAGAGGATTTGCCGTCCGATCATAAAAATAATAGGTGCGGAGATGGACATGGAGTTTGGTGTCCCGCCAGAAAGGTGGCAGGATTTCCACCGTTTTTTTGAAAAATTCAAACCGCGGCGGTTCGTGCCCCTCTTCTTCGAAGGAAAATGAGAGAGGGGAGATTATTTCGTAGGTGGAGCGCGGCGCCAGTCTTTCAACGAGGATGTAATCCGGCTGACTGGCCGACAGAGGCTGCACTCCGAGGCCGCAGAGGGAAAAAAGGGTGACCAAAAGAGCCCTGAAAACCCTGCTGCCGCTCCTTCCCCGGCCCGAGGGCCGAAGGGGAATGAGCCCTCTGGTTATCGACAACCCCATGGCAGCGACCTGAAAATTCCTCCGATAAAGCTTTAACGGGTTACAAAAAGCTGCGGTAACTCCTCAAATTCTCCTCAAAGGTTATTCTGAGCGAAGCGAAGAATCTTGCATTTTCAACAGGTTCTAGCTAATCCACTGATAGTGGCAGTATTGCGAGCCTCTGGCAGGCTAGACCAGATGCACTATAACCGAGCCCCACACGGTCAGGAGCACATTGCCGATGGCGTAGGGAATGGTATAACCGAGGGCCGGTACGGAACTGTCAGCCTCCTCTTTCAAGGCATTCATGGCGGGGGTGACAGTGCCAGCCCCAGTAAGAGCTCCAAAAAGCAACACGGGATTCATTTTCAACACCAGCTTGCCAAAGGCAATGCCGAGGATATGGGGCACCAGAGACAGAATAATGCCAGCCAGGAAGATGGAGGGACCGGTAGTGATGATGGCCTGCAGGGCCTTGGGTCCGGCCATCAGTCCGACACAGGCGATAAAGAGATTCAATCCCAGATCGGTGAATATCCATTGGGCGGCGTCGGGGATTTGCCCAAAGGTGGGATGAACCGCTCTGAGCCAGCCAAAAATAAGGCCTCCTACCAGCACCCCTCCCCCGATACCCAGGGTTAACGGTATGCCGGCCACCGGCACCGCCAACAGACCCAGCAGCGTGCCGAAGACGCAGCCAAGGCCCACAAAAATCAGATCCGTGGCCGTCGTCGGACGCTCCGGATAGCCCAGATAGTTAACCAGTTTTTCCACATCCTGTTGGGCGCCGGTGACCAGGAGGACATCGCATTTGTAAACCTCCAAGTCCCGGGTCAGAGGCAGTTCATGTCCCTGACGGGTAATTTTTCTCAAGAAACAGCCGTGACCGTGGGCTTCGCTGATCTGACCCAGGGTCTGGCCCACCGCCGCGGGTTTAGTGACGCAGATCTCCAGGATTTCACCGATGAAGTCCACGACGTCCCGGTCATCGACTTCAGGTCCGAGGTGTTCCTCGCTTTTCAGGAATTGACCCCGAGATCCGACCAGAGCGACTATATCATCGGATTGGATGGGCATAGCCGGCGTGGGGTCCATAACCTGGTCGCCGCGCTTTACCTTATCCACCGCCACCTGTTCTGGAAACAGGGCTTCGACTTCTGAAACAGTTTTTCCAAAGAGGTTTGGGTTAGTGACGCGATAGGCACGTAAATTCAGCCGCTTATGCCAGGCAAAAAGTTCCGGACTGAGGATTTCCTCGGCAGAGCCGCCGGACATTTCCCTTTCCAGCACCCGGGCTTCGTCTTTGAGGTTTACTTTCAGGAGTCGGGGTACGAGCTTGTAGAACACGATTAATCCCGCCATCCCGAACAAGTAGGTGATGGCGTAGGCAATGGCAATATTGCTTTCATAGGTGGCCTTCTCCGCCGCGGAGATGGCCAGGTGCTTGACCGCACCGTCAGCAGTGCCGATAATGGCGGACTGGGTTAGAGCCCCGCCCATCAGACCCGCGGCGGTGCCTGGATCAAAACCGAATACCCTGGCCAGACCAACAGCGGTTATCAGTCCCACCACCGCGAAGAAGATCGAGAGCCACAGGTAACTTAGTCCCCCTTTTTTCAGGGCGCCGAAAAATTGCGGCCCTACCTTGTAGCCGATGGTGAAAATAAAAAGAGCAAAAGCCACCGCTTTGATGGGACCGGGTATCTGCACACCCACCTGCCCGATAACCAGAGCGGCCAGGAGGACTCCCGCGGTGTTCCCGAGACTGAACCCGAAGAACTTGATCTTGCCGATAAAATAGCCTAAGGCCAGCGCCACAAAGATCAGGAGTTGCGGATACTCTCGGCATATATGAACGAGTAACTCCATTCCCAACTCCTCTTAGATAAGGTGGGTGCAAGTTCGAATTATTTTTTTAACGATTCCCAGGTCTTATGGTAATCAGCCAAAAGGTCGCTGATTCCATGGCCGATGGCCTCATAGGCCTCATCCGGGAGATTGGCCAGAGACACCCGCACCGACATGTTGGGCGCGTCAAAACCCCCGCCGTCCATGAGAACCATGGATTTTTCTTCGGCCATCCGCCAGACGAAATCAATGGGTTCATAATTTTTCACCAGATGATCAGCAAACTCCTGGCCGTACCGTTCGCTGGCCAGGGTGGGAATATCAATGGTGGTGTAGTAATGCGCATCGTACTGGTTTTCCGGGTGCTTGACGCCGAGGGCCTGATACAAAGTCTGAAATCGTTGGCCCACAATGGATTGGGCTTCTTGCTTATATGCTCCTTTCTTATCAACCAGGCAGTAAAGGGAGAACAGCACCATGAGGACCTGTTGGGGGGTGGAGAGTCCCGCAGTATGGTTCAGCGCCACGGAACGGCTGTCCGCCACCATCCGGTCGATCAGTTTCATGGTATCAGGATTCAAGATAACGGTGCTGTAGCGCTGGCGCAATTCCCTTCTGTCTTTATCGGACAAGGCTGCGATCATTTTATCGAAAACATTGTCTTCATGAATACCGATAACTCCCAGGCGCCAGCCGGTGGCGCCGAAATACTTGGAGTAGGAATAAACCAGGATGGTGTTATAGGGCGCTATGGCCGCCAGGGACCTGAAATCATTGACGAACGTCCCATACACATCATCTGTCAGGATAATTAAATCTTTTCGCCTGGTTTTGACTAATGCGCCGATTTTCTCGAGAGTTTTTTGCTGGATGGCCACTGAGGTGGGATTGGACGGATTGACCAGGAAAAAGGCCTTGACGGCCGGGTCGGCCAGTTTGTCGATCTCCGCTTCGGAATATTGCCAATCGGTGTTTTCGTCCTGCATGACATCCAACTCCACCAACTGGTAATCGTTGAGATGGGGGATTTCCAGATAGGGGGTGAAGATGGGGGTTCCTAAGGCGATGGTATCGCCCTTGTGCAGGAGCCGGTTTTCCATGAGGCTGGTGAAGATATAATCCATGGCCGCGGTGCCGCCTTCCGTGGCAAAGAGGTCGAACCTGCCGGGCGGGGGATGGCCGCCACACATTTCCTGGGCCAGGTAGGTGTGCACGATCTTTTCAGAGCAGGACAGCATCCGGTCAGGGGTGGGGTAATGATCGCCCAGGATGGCATCCACCATTTCACCCATGAATTCGTCAGGGTCGAGTTTGAGTTCATGGCAAACGTAATGGAAAGCCTCCTGGAGAAAAGCTACCCCGGCCACCCCCTTATGCTCGGCAAGATAAGCCTCAAATCTCTGAGCCATGCCTGCTTTTTCCGGGGGGCCGCCCAGCCGCGGCCGGTGGGGTTTTCTCCGGGACTCAGCCACGGCAAAAAGACCTAGGTGAAAAAATCCTTCCCGAGGGGTGATGGCCACCCAATTGGGATTTCCCCGACCGGCGTTGAGCATCATTCGTTCATGATGAGTTTGGGCCATGTTGATTAATTTATTTTTGAGCTCAAACGGGCTCAGGGCCAGGTAAGGTTTCTCTTCAGCACGATAATCCATCTTTTTCTCCTTCTTACCCGGTTCCTGATTGTCAGCACGGCTGGTTGATGGCGATGTTGTCCCAGATCAAGGTAAGCCTTTGGGCCAGAAATAGTTTGCCAATTTCTGGTGATTTTTTTTGACCACAGGCAAAGCCAGCATCAACAGGAGGCGGGCATAGGGTGGAATCAGGTTCCCGTCTAAAAGAGCCCCGGCTTTTTTTAAATCGACCCCGCCGGTTTTCAGACCATAGCTTTCGGCAATGGTTCCCCCCGTGGCAATAATAGCAACAGTAGGAAGATCGGGATTAAGCGGGGTTTTGCCTGCTGCAGAGGCTTTCTTTTTTGCTTCTCCGAGGCATGTAACGCAAGTGCTGGAAAGAAAGATGGAAGCCAATATCAGGACAAGAATCACACCGCGATATCTCATGGATTCCTCCTATTCCATCAATCAGGACTTATTAGAATTGTGGTTACCCGGAGAATTGGGATCTAGTTTGCCATCTTTTTGGCAGGATTTCCATGGGGCCTGAGTAAAATTACCTAGGGGTGTTTCGTATTGCTGGTATCTGAGAGTTTTTGTTGATATTTGGTTGGAGGAGGCAAGATATAGAGGGATCGTGTTGACCGGGGTTGGCCCCTTCGGTATGGTTCAGTTTACTGTTGGCATGGAGGCCTTTACCCTGGGAACCACCCAATTCCAAGGCGTTGGTTCAGAAATTCTCCTATGGGTCTGCCGACCAACGTACCCATCAATAGGGTGCTGACGATGGCCCCTGGTTTAGGAGGGAGGGGATTCTTGATTCTGGTCGAGTTTTCTTTTTATCTTAATCCCCCGACCGCTCTCCGGAAATCACTACCGCGGTGGCGCCTTCCTCGGCCCAGTCATACAACCATTCAATATGCGGCGGCTCCACGTGGACACAGCCATGGGTGGCCAATTCTCTCCGTTCAGCCGGCGGCGGCACTCCTCCTTCATGAATGGCCTTTCGCTGCCGCATATCAAAAAACATGGAGTAGGGCATGGGAGTGTCGTATTTGCGTGAATAATAATCCGGTACTTTCCATCTGACCATGTAGATACCCGGGTTCGTGGTGCATTCATCATCACCGGTCAAGACGGGAAATTCTAAGACCTTTTTCCCCTTTTCGTAGGCCGCGCCCACTTGTTTAGGCTGGTCAATCCAGATGATCTTGTCATACTCCTGGAAGATGTTCCAGGCGGCGGTAGGGAACGCCAGGATGTGAGTAAATAAAGCAGCCGCCAGGAAAACCAAAACTTTTTTCATCAGCGTAAGTCCCTTATTTGCACATTTTTAAAAATCTCGGTCTTTTTTAGCAAGTTCTCAAAAAAAATTCAATTACCAGGCGCCCGCTGGCGTAGTGCATATGGGGCTGGCAGCGTGGTGGTGCGGTTGCCGGAGAGTGTTGGGCAGACAATTTGCCTTGAAATGGGGAAGAATGAATATATCTTTTGATGAAACTGAGTTAAAAAATTCTGCAAATCTGTGGTAAAGGCCAACCCAAGGTTTCACTCAGGGGAGGGCGGGGTTGGCTTTCACAGGTGGCCGGGTCGAGAGAAGCACTTTGGCCAGATATTAGGAATGGGGGCTGAATATTTCGTTATCCAGAGCCCTCAGAAGTGCCGAAAAATCCTGGTCCAGCGCTGGCGATACGGGGTGATCAACCCTTTTAACACCTAGTTGCCACAATCTTATGATACCATTTTTCAGACTAACGACAGGAGGGCTCTAGCATGACCGAGAGACAGGGAATCGTTACGATTCATGGCAATCCTCTCACCCTGGTGGGTGATGACGTCAAGGTGGGAACGCCGGCGCCTGATGCGGAATTACTGGATAACGGCCTGAACCCGGTGAAACTTTCTTCCTATCGGGGCAAGATCCTGGTCGTGGTCTCGGTGCCGTCCCTGGACACCCCGGTGTGCGATATTGAAACTCGGCGGTTCAATGACGAGGCCGCCAACCTGGGCGCCGATATCCAGTTAATCACCGTCAGCATGGACTTGCCCTTTGCCCAGAAAAGGTGGTGCGGCGCCGCGGGGGTTACTAATCTCCAAACTTTGTCGGACCACCGCCAAGCCGATTTTGGCACAACCTACGGTGTCTTGATCAAAGAACTGCGTTTGCTGGCCCGAGCCATATTCATTCTTGATCGGGAAGGCACAGTGCAATATGTGCAATTGGTGCCGGAAGTGACGAATGAACCGAATTATGAAGAGGTCTTGCAAACCCTGAATAAGATGACGGAAAAGTAGTAGGCCATGGGCGTGGTTGTGAGAACGCTGCCTAGCATAGGCAACAGGTAGCCGCAGGCTTTAGCCTGCGTCAGCACAGGCGAGACACCTGTGTCACCTAAGCTTTCCTTTCTTGAAAAGGCCGCCTGAGTCGGGGCTTGAACGTGATAATTAACACAAGTTTCGCACCTCCATTGGTGCTGTATATAGGCAAAACAAGAGCTTAGCGTCGGAACCTGTGGGAAAAATCCCCCCTAACCCCCCTTTAAAAAAGGGGGGAACTTGCTGGAATTCCTTAAAAAGTCCCCCTTTTCTAAAGGGGGATTTAGGGGGATTTGGAGGTATTTTTACCTCACGCTCCCATATTGGGTGAGGTTTAGAAGCATTTAAGGGGAGGGAAACTTGAGTAATTTAAGTTTTTCAGGAGAAATTTTACCTTTCACAGGCTGGCAGCCGCCAGCCTGTATGACTAACCTAAAGGAGCGCCATGAATTCCCAGGAGCTTAAAGATTATTTTGACAACATCACCGGCCACGGAGTCCTGGCTACTGCTGACGCTCAAGGCCTGGTGAACCAGGCCGTGTTCGCCCGGCCCCACCTGATGGAGGACGGCACTGCGGCCTTCATCATGCCGCACCGCCTGACCCACAAAAACCTGCAGGAAAATTCCCACGCAGCCTATCTGTTCATGGAAAGCGGTCCCGGCTGGAAGGGGAAACGCCTTTATCTCACCAAGGTGCGGGAGGAACAGGATACGGAACTGCTCTACTCTCTGAGACGCCGGACCTACTCGCCGGAACAGGAGAAAAAGGAGGGCCCCCGGTTTCTGGTGTTCTTCCGGGTGGATAAAGTCCTGCCCCTTATCGGCGCCGGCAGCAGCGCCGCCTGAAGTAAAAGCTGTCGGGGGGTCCACTTCTAACCTGCCGCCGGAAACGATCTCCTGATCTACAGCTCTAGCCGCAAATCTCTTTCCAAGGCCGAGATCATGGCGGCAGCCAGCTCCGGATGATGCTGGGCCAGGAAACGGGAACATTCCACCTGGACCGCGGTGTCAAAGTCGGCGCGCCGCAAGTTTTCCTTGAGGTTCAGAAGACGGGCGGTTTTTCGTCCGGAAAAGACGCCATTCAGGGTGATGAGATTCTGCGGTGGAGAGGCGAAAAAAGCCTCCATACCTCGGGCCAGCCAGTCCATGGTTACCACTCTCGACGGGGGTAGCCATTGTTCCAGGACCCGCATGAGACTGAGGATTTCAAAGCGGGACGCGGTGGAAATGGTTTTCAGGGCCTCGGGTTCCAGGGTGCCCCAACGCTTTTCCATCCACTTGAGCCGGGCCAGGGTATAGGGCTCGAGGTAGTCCCGGTAGACGGGCAACAGCGCTGCCAGGTCTGGAGAGAATCGCCGGTTGAGCTTGACGGTGAGAAAAGGCAACAGGCGATTCTGGGGCAGGCCGAAATCACCCAGGTCCAGCAGAGCGCCGAAATAATCGGTGCTGTGCAGGGAAATGAGCAGCCGCTTGCTTTCCTCGGGCGCCCCGTCCAGACATTGGACCGCCACCCGGGTGGTCCAGGCGTCGGTTTCCGATTGGGGAAAGGGGTGGTACTGGTCCGGAGGGCGGGTCACCTCGCCGGAATGGGGGGTGGCCACCACCGTGGCGCCGCGGGCCTGGTATAGATGGTGATAAAAGGCCTGATACACCCGTGCACTTGGCCTCATACTCCTTCAGATTGTCGGCGGCAAAGGCCAGATTGGCAGTAAACTCACGAAACTTTAAGGTTTTTGGTAAATACTTGGCATAACTATAGGCATTCACCGGGATAGGCCCTTCGCCCCAGTCACAGGTGAAGCCGGAGGCACCCTGAAACGGGGGGAGGGCGCGATGGAAGTCGATACCATAACGGCCTGCCCCGGAGTCATTGTCATCCGGTAGCCGGGAACATTTCCCTAACAGCAAGCGCTTGCCCTGCCCGTCAAATACATCAAAATTCGGGCTTTCGACAACCTGACGGGCGATGGCATGAAGTTGGCTACTAGGACCCAGGTAGGCTCCGGTGGTGCTTTCTTGAACCATTGTCCGGCCTTTCGATTATTAGGCGATGAGCAGGGGGCGGCCTCACCTCGGAGCCCTGGGCCAGGATGATCCACCCCCTGACACAAAGCTATATTTTAACGTTAGGCGGGGGAAGACGTCAATCCGGAGATCACCGTCGTGTGGCGCTGCCGGTGGACCGCGTCTTTTCTCGAAAAATCCTTATGTCGAAGGCCGGAGAGCGGAAATTATTGGTATTTGAAAGACATCTTGACGAGGTATACATTACTATAAAATTTATCCGATAGGTAGCTGCCTCGGCCTACTCGGCAGGGCACATGGAGGAACATGGGCACCTTATCCGAAATGAGACGCACCAAGATTGTTTGCACCATAGGGCCGGCCATCACCAAAGAGATCTTCCCGGCCTTGGTGGAGGCCGGCCTGAACGTGGCTCGGCAGAACTTTTCCCACGGCACCCAGGCCGAACACCAGGCGCGGTTTGACATGATCAGGTCGGCGTCGCAGGAGGCGGGGCGTCCGGTGGCCATTCTTCAGGACCTGGCGGGACCCAAGATCCGTCTCGGGGACATTAAGCCGGAGCCCGTCAACCTCGATCCCGGAGCAGACCTTCATCCTGACCAAGCGTCCCATCATCGGCAACCAGGAGAAGTGCTCCATTAATACGCCGGAGGTGATCGAGGCTACCCCGGTGGGGGCCACGGTGCTGTTGGCCGACGGGGCCCTGGAACTCCAGGTGGTGGAAAAATCCCCCGATTCCCTGACTTGCAGGGTCGTGGTAGGGGGGCCTTTAAGTTCCCACAAGGGTGTGAACCTGCCGGGGGTCTTATTGCCCATCTCGGCCCTGACCGCCAAGGACCGGGACGACCTGGACTTTGGGCTGGAACAGGGGTTTGACCTGGTGGCCCTGTCCTTTGTGCGCACGGCGGCGGACGTGATGGAACTCAAAGACCATCATCGCCAGCCGTGGCTTGAGCACCCCGGTCATCGCCAAAATCGAGAAGCCGGAAGCCGTTGATAATATAAAAGAGATTTTGGTGGTGGCGGACGGTATCATGGTGGCCCGGGGCGATTTGGGGGTGGAAACGCCCTTGAAGAAGGTGCCCCTGGTGCAAAAGTTTCTCATCGGGGAAGCTAACCGCGTTGGGAAACCAGTGATTACCGCCACCCAGATGCTGGCCTCCATGGTCAACAACCCCCGCCCCACCCGGGCGGAAGTCACTGACGTGGCCAATGCCATCCTGGACGGCACCGACGCGGTGATGCTTTCGGAGGAGACCGCCATAGGGCATTATCCGGTGGAGGCGGTGCGCTTCCTGGACGGCATTGCCCGGACCACGGAGGCCATGTTTCCCCACGATGACTTTCTTTATCGCCACACTAAAGCCTTCGCCGATTCTATTCCTGACGCCATCAGCTACGCGGCTTGCGAATTGGCCAGGAATTTACAGGCCAAAGCGATTCTGGCTTCGACGGCCAGCGGCACCACCGCCCGGCTCATCAGCCGTTTCCGTCCGGCCATGCCGGTGATTGCCGTCACCAGCAAGGAGGAAACCGAAAAGCGTCTGTGCCTGTCCTGGGGAGTTTTTCCCCTCCTCATCGAGGAACTGAAAAACGTGGATCAGATGCTGGAGGTGGTGAAAATGATGGCCGTAGAACGGGGCCACCTGACCTCGGGAGACCGGCTGGTCATTACTGCCGGCACTCCTCTGGGAACCACGGGCGCCACCAACCTCATCAAGGCGGACTATATCGAATGATCCCGGGGCGCCGGGGAAGCCTTGCGCTTGTGCCATGCTCGTCAGAATAATTCCCAGAGAGGATCGGTGGGTGAGGTGAACAGGTTCAGGGAACCGTGGAGAGCGGGGTATGTCATCGGCCTCACGGTCCTATTGACCGTCTGATGGCCTGGTAAAACTCGTCCTAAAGGCAATGCTGTTCACTTAAGCACCAAGAGATGATGCGACGTCATTTCTCTTGTCATTCTGAGGGAGCCGAAGCGACCGAAGAATCTCAAAATACGAGATGCTTCGCTGCGCTCAGCATGACAAGAAAACGATGAAAATGTAGGGTGGGCACTGCCCACCAATTCCTAACCGCTTAAGTGAACCGTATTGGTCCTTAAGGGCTTTTTAAACGTCCTTGAGAAAATTGAGGGAGAAGGAGCTTGCTTATGACCTCGATCAAATACCGGGAACTGGGTTTGGTGAACACGAAAGACATGTTCCGCCAGGCCATGGCGGGACGCTATGCCGTGCCGGCTTACAACTTCAACAACCTGGAGCAGCTTGAGGGCATTATCAGCGGCTGCGTGGCATCGAAGTCTCCGGTTATTCTCCAGTGCTCCGGCAGCGCCCAAAAATACATGCACGCGGCCATGGTGCCCCACCTGGTAAAAGGCGCCATGGCCATGATGAAAGCTCTGGGGGGTGACCTCCCGGTCGCCCTTCACTTGGACCACGGTGATAGCTTCGAACTGGCCAAATCCTGCATCGATTCTGGCTTTTCTTCGGTGATGATCGACGCTTCCCACCATGCCTTCCCAGAAAACGTCCGGATCACCCGGCAGGTGGTGGAATATGCTCAGGCTCGCGAGGTAACGGTGGAAGCGGAACTGGGGGTGTTGGCCGGTGTCGAGGACGAGGTGTCCGCCGAGGTGTCCCACTACACCAAGCCGGAGGAGGTGGAAGCCTTCGTGTCCCAGACCGGGGTGGACTCCCTGGCCATTTCCATCGGCACCTCCCACGGAGCCTTTAAGTTCAAAGTAAAGCCCGGTGAAGAGCCGCCGCCCTTGAGGTTCGACATCCTGGAGGAAATTGAGAGGCGTATCCCCGGTTTTCCCATTGTGCTCCACGGGGCCTCCAGTATCATGCCCGAATACGTGGAGATGATCAACCGTTACGGGGGCAAGATGGACGAAGCTGTGGGTATTTCAGAAGAGCAATTGAGACGGGCGTCCAGCTCAGCGGTGTGCAAAATCAACATCGACAGTGACAGCCGTTTGGCCATGACTGCGGTAATCCGAAAAATCTTGGCGGAAAAACCCGGGGAATTCGACCCCCGCAAATATCTGGGTCCGGCCCGGGATGAATTGGTCAAGATGGTCAAATACAAAAACGAACACGTGCTGGGCAGCGCTGGTAAAGCATGATATACCTTAAAGGCCAGAAAAGTTATCCTGCGGCTGCTTTTGGCTGAGGGGTTCCCCGGAGGAAACCACCGCCAAGGAGCCGCAGGGTTATCTCTGGCATGGTTCATCTCTTCCCTGAGCCTGCATCTTCAGGGGGTAATTGGGTCGGCGGACCTCTGGTGATAATCAGGAAGAGTAGCTTCCATGCTGATTGAAGAATTTAAGAAAACCGGCAACTGGCTTTTTCGCTGGAGAAGTTACCTTCCCCTGGTGCTGCTCGTGCTGGCGATTCCCGCGGTGCAGGACTCCATGTCTCGGCCCACCCCTGACCTCCTCAGCGCGGCCTGGGAGGTGCTGTGTTTGGCGGTGGCCTTTTCGGGTTTGGCCGTCAGAATTCTCACCGTGGGTTATGTGCCGGCCGGCACTTCCGGACGGAACACCTTGAAGCAGCTGGCCAGTTCCCTCAATGTCACCGGCATGTATGCCGTGGTCCGGCACCCGATATACCTGGGAAATTTTTTGATGTGGTTCGGCATGGCGCTCTTGCCCCGTTGCTGGTGGTTCACGGTGATTACGGTGCTGATCTTCTGGCTGTACTACGAAAGAATCATGTTCGCCGAAGAGTGCTTTTTACTGGAACAGTTTGGGGAGGAGTATCGGCAGTGGGCTGTTAGAACCCCGGCTTTTCTCCCGAAATTCAAAAATTGGGTAAAGCCTGGTTTGCCTTTTTCTCTGAAGTCGGCGATTTCCCGGGAATACTCGACCTTTTTCACCATTATTGTCATATTCACTCTTTTTAAAGTATTGGTGGGATGGTTATCCCGAGGCACCCCGGTGCCGGACCTCCCAACGACCGTGTTGTTTTCCCTTGGTCTCCTTACCTATGTGGCCATTCGGGTTTTGAAAAAAAATACCCGGCTACTGCAGGAAGAAGGGAGATAACTCGGACCGGCAGGACGAATAATCTTGGCTCACCAGGCAGGCCCCCGGGGACAGCTCCTCCTGGGGCGCTGAGCAACAAGGACAAAACCACGCACAGGAGACAGCAACTATGTACAAGTTGGTTTTGCTGAGACATGGCGAAAGCGTCTGGAACAAGGAGAACCGCTTCACCGGCTGGATCGATGTCGGGTTGTCCGAAAAAGGGGTCGAGGAGGCCAAAGAATCCGGACGAGTGCTGTTGGAGGAGGGCTTTGTTTTTGACGTGGCCTACACCAGTGTCCTCAAGCGGGCCATCAAAACTCTGTGGCTGGCCCAGGAGGAGATGGACCTGATGTGGATTCCCGTGCACCACAGTTGGCGATTGAACGAACGCCACTACGGCGCCCTCCAGGGGCTGAACAAGACGGAGACGGTGGAAAAGCATGGCATGGAGCAGGTCAAGATCTGGCGGCGCAGCTATGACGTGCCCCCGCCGGCCCTAACCCTGGACGATCCCCATTATCCCGGCCGAGACCCGCGCTATGCGGACGTCCCCCAAGAAGAGCTGCCCCTGACGGAATGCCTGAAAGACGTGGTGGCCCGTTTTCTGCCATACTGGCATGACACCCTGGCTCCGGCGGTCAAGGCGGGCAAGCGGGTGATCATTGCCGCGCACGGCAACAGCCTCCGGGCCCTGGTGAAGTATCTGGACAATGTTTCTGACCAAGAAATCGTGGGTCTGAACATTCCCACGGGCATACCTCTGGTCTATGAACTCAACGCTGACTTAAGGCCCCTCACCCATTATTACCTGGGGGACCAGGAGAAGGTGCAAGCGGCCATTCAGTCTGTCGCGGATCAATTGAAAAAGAAATAGCCTTCCAAGGGAAAAGGCCAGGAAGGGCAGGGCCCCGGCTCTCCCTAAATATCATCTCAAACGATGAAGCCTGGTAGGGGACGGCTGTGACTTGCGCTTCCAAGCTTGCCATTTCCCCTGAAAGCTCTTGGCCGTGGGAGGCGCTACGAGTCTCTTGCGGCTAAAAACACAATCAAACCTATGGCAAAACCTTTTTTTCTGTCATCCTGAACAACGTGAAGGATCTCAACCCATTAATAATGCAAGATTCTTCGCTTCGCTCAGAATGACATGTTAGGAGAACTTGAGGTTTTGCAACAGCTGCTAAGAAAGGAAGTAAGGCATGAGAATTTTGGGCATCTCCGGCAGTCCGAGAAAAGCTGAGACTTCCGGCGTGAGTAACCTGGTGAAGACCGTGCTGGAAGCCTCCGGGTGTGACTATGAATATGTCTCTTTGCGGGCCAAGAAGATCGGTGGTTGTATTGCCTGCCTCCAGTGTGTGGAAGACAACATCTGCAAGGTGCAGGATGACCTGACCCCGCTCCGGGATAAGATCGTGGCGGCGGAGGCCTACGTCATCGGCGCGCCCAATTACTTCACCGGCATCAATGCCACCACCCAGGCCCTGCTGGAGCGCTGGTTCCAATTCCGGCACCAGGCGGGGAACCTCCTGTGGGGTAAGCTGGCGGTGGTGGTGGGGGTGGGGGGCAGCTCGGGGCAGCCCCCGGCGGATGATCTGGAAAAGTATATGGCCTACAATTTTATCGAGACCATTGCCAAGGTTACGGGTCAGGGGGCAGCCTCGTGCTTTTCCTGCGGCTTCGGGGAAACTTGCCCGGTGGGCCTCCCTCAGATGTTGTATGGCCCAGAAGTGAAAATCACCCCGGAGATGATCCCGGATGTCGCCAAGCAACCGGAGGTGATACAGGCGGCGGAGGCCGCTGGCAGGCTAGTAGGGGACCGCCTGCGTGCCGGGGTGGACCGCCAGGCCGTCACCCAGAAAATGATGCAGGCCATGATGGAAAAGTTCAAGAGCTCGGCTTAACCAACCTGAAGGGGAAGGCAGGGGGCGCGGGTTCCCGGCCCTCTTCTTGATCCCCTTGGCCTGTCCCCTTACCGGGATTTTTGCAGCCATCCGGTTCAAACTCCTGGAGCGTGAGTCTGAGATTGAAGAATAGACATCTTCCTTTCCACCATTTCTGGACCACTGAGGTCGGCCTTACCGGAGTTTTGGTGTTCCTTATCCTTTATCTGGTGGCCTCCTATGTGCTGGACAAATACCATGTTGCCAAGATGCTCTCCTTACTTTTCCTGTCGCTGTTTTTCATCTCCGCCGCCTTGTCTGTTTCTGAACGTCCCACCGGAAGGCTGGTTTTTGGCGGCTTGGCGCTGGTGGCCTTGGGCTTTATTTGGATTGATTATTTCTTGCCGGGGCTCGGTCTGAAAACAGGGCGAGTCCTGGCTGGCGCGCTCACGGCGGGGTATCTGATCGTCTTACTGCTCCACCATGTATTTTCTAAGGGTGCTATCACCTATCACCGGATCTGCGGCGCGGTTGCGGTTTATCTGCTCCTGGCCTGGATGTGGTCTGAAATCTATTTCTTGATCCTGCGCTTCGAACCCGGGGCGATAAAATTGCCGCCAGAGATTTTATCCGGTTCCTTCGAAGGGCTCCAGGCCCACTTGTTCTACTTCAGCATTGTTACCCTCACCACCCTGGGATACGGGGATATTGTGCCGGTTTCTCAGAGCGCCCGGCTGGCGGTCATGTTGGAGGCGCTCATCGGCCAGCTTTATCCGGCCATCATGCTGGCCTGGCTGGTGGCCATGGAGATCGTCTCCCGGACGCAAGAAAAATAAGTTCAAGGTTCAAGGTTCAAAGTTCAAGGTTATAGTGAAGAGGGGGTTAAGGCCCCCTCAACTGTTAGAAGGGGTTGCCAAACCTTCAATGAATATGCAAACATTGCTGGCAGGTTTACCGGCTCGGGTAAAGCCGCCCGACCTGGAAAGCCTGCGCAATCCTGGCGTTCCCGCCACCCGTGAAAGGTTCTTCCATGTCTGAAAGTAGATCCACCTGTCAGAGAATTTCCTGGAGTTTGCTGAAGGTTTGGCCGATTTTGGGACTTTTGTTGATCACCGCGTGCGGTTCCGGAGATAAAACCAAAGACCAACAGGCTGCCCCGCCGCCTCCAGCGGTGGTGGTGGCCCCGGTTCTCCAGAAAACGGTGCCCATCTACGCAGAATACGTGGCCCGCACCGAGGCCCGGGAGACCGTGGAGATCAGGGCCCGGGTGGGGGGCTACCTGGAAAAGATTTTCTTCAAAGAGGGGAGTAAGGTTAAGGCCGGGCAGCCCCTCTTCCTCATCGACCAGAGGCCCTATAAGGCGGCCTTGCAGGATGCCCAGGGACAACTGGCGCAGACCGAGGCGACCCTGTGGAAGGCCCAGAAAGACGTAGACCGCTATAGACCCCTGGTGGCCGAAGACGCCGCCCCCCAACAGGACCTGGACAAAGCCGAGGCAGAAGCGAAGGTCAGCACGGCCGCCATCGTCAAGGCCAAGGCGGGCATTGACCAGGCCGAGCTGGACCTGAAATTCACCGAGATCCGAGGCCCCCATTACCGGGATCATCGGCAAACAAGAAGTAACGGTGGGGAATCTCGTCAACAAAGACCAGACCCTCCTCACCACCATGTCCTCCTGGGACCCCATGCGGGTGGTCTTCAGCCTCAGCGAGAATGATTATCTCTTACTTGCTACAAGATATCCTGACGAGACCAGAGAGGGATCATCAGTCAAGCCGGAAAGAATGTTTGAGTTGGTCATGGCTGACAACTCCATCTACCCCGGTGAAGGCACGCTCAGCTTCGTGGACCGGGCCCTGGATCCCACCACCGGCACCCTGAACATCTATGCGAGCTTCCCCAACCCAGACAGGCTGTTGCGTCCCGGCTTGTTCGGCCGCATCCGGGTGATTCTGAAGGAAGAGCCGAACGCGCTTCTCGTGCCCCAGAGGGCGGTGCAGGAAATGCAAGGGGTGCAGACCGTCCTGGTGGTGGGCCCGGAAAACAAGGTGGCCCTGCACACCGTCACCTTGGGGCCCCGCTACGAGGATTTTTTCATCGTCACCAAAGGGGTAAAGGCAGGAGAATTAATAGTAGTGGAGGGCCTGCAAAAGGCCATCCCGGGGCAGAAAGTGACGCCCAAGGAAAAATCCATCAGCCAGGAGGAGGCCGCCAGCCAGGAAAAGCCCGTCGGTCAGGAGCAGCCCGCCAGCCAGGAGAAGAAGGGGGAATAACGGGGCATGTCAAAATTTTTCATCCACCGGCCCATCTTCGCTATGGTCATCTCCCTGGTGATTGTCATCGCCGGAGCGGTGGCCATGGGCGCCCTGCCTATCTCCCAGTATCCCCAGATCAGCCCGCCCACGGTGACGGTGGAGACCTTTTACACCGGGGCCAGCGCCAGGGTGGTGGAGGAAAACGTGGCGGTGCCCATTGAGCAAGAGGTAAACGGCGCCGAGAACATGCTCTACATGTCCTCCACCAGCACCAGCGACGGGCGCTACTTCCTCACCTGCACTTTTGCGGTGGGCACTGATATTGACATCGCCCAGGTGGACGTGCAGAACCGGGTGAGCCGGGCAGATAAATCGCTCCCCCAGGAGGTGAAAAACTACGGCATTACCACCAAGAAGGCCTCCCCGGACATGCTCATGGTGCTCTCCCTGTATTCTCCGGACGACGCCTATGACGATCTGTTCTTGAGCAATTACGCCCGGATCAACCTCTATGATCGCATTTTCCAAGTCAACGGCGTGGGGAATATCAGCATCGTGGGGGAACGGGAATACGCCATGCGCCTGTGGGTGCGCCCCGATAGGCTGGCCAAGCTGAAACTCACGGCCAGAGACATCGCCAAGGCGGTGCAGGATCAGAACCTCCAGGCCCCGGCCGGCCAGGTGGGCCAGCCCCCGGCCAAGGCGGGGGTGAGTTTCCAATACACCGTGGACGTTAAGGGCCGGCTGACGGATAAAGAAGAGTTTGATAACATCATCGTCCGCACCCTCCCGGATGGGTCGATTTTGCGCGTCAAAGACGTGGCCCGCACCGAGATGGGCGCCAAGATGTACACTTCGTATTCCCAGAGGTTCGGCAAACCTTCCACCACCATGGTGGTCTACCAGCTTCCTGGAGCCAATGCTCTGGAGGTGGCCGACAACATCCGGGCCTTCATGCAAGAGGCCAAAAAGAGCTTCCCGCCGGGTCTGGAATATGAGGTCTCCTACGACAACACGCTGTTTGTCAAGGCCGCCATGGCGGAAGTGAAAGAAACCTTTTTCGTGGCGCTGCTGCTGGTGATCCTGGTGGTATTCATCTTTCTGGGGAACTTTCGCGCCACCCTGATTCCCTGCCTGGCCATTCCCGTTTCTCTCGTGGGCACCTTTGCCGCCTTTGTGGTCATGGGCTTCTCCATTAACACCCTCACGATGTTCGGTCTGGTTCTGGCCATCGGCGTGGTGGTGGACGATGCCATTGTGGTGGTGGAGGCGACGGAGACTTACATAGGTCAGGGTTTTAGTCCGGTAGAAGCCACGGAAAAGGCCATGGAAGAGGTGACCGGTCCGGTAATCGGCACCACCTTCGTGCTCATCTCCGTCTTCGTCCCCGTGTCCTTCCTGGGGGGCATTACCGGCCAGCTTTACCAGCAGTTCGCCCTGACCCTGTCTTTTTCCGTGCTCCTGTCGTCCCTGGTGGCCCTGAGCCTGACCCCGGCCCTGTGTGTCAAGCTGCTGCGGCCCCGGAAAGAGATGCGGGGGCCTTTAGGCGCCTTCTTTCGCGGGTTCAACAGTGGATTCGTCCGCACCACCGAAGGCTATCTCAAAGGCGTACGGGTTATGTTGCGGCGTTTGGTCCTGGCTGTGGTGCTGTTAGCCTTGGTGTATGTGGGGGCGGGGGGTCTGTTCAAGATTTTGCCCGGGGGTTTTGTACCGGATGAAGACCAGGGGGTGGTTTTTGTCACCTTTAACTTGCCGCCGGGGGCTTCCCTGGAACGCACCGAAGCGGTCATGACCAGAGCGGAGAAATTTGCCGGCACCCTCAAGGGCATTCGCACGATTCTCACCTGGGGCGGCTTTTCTCTGATGACCAATACCTATACCTCCGACACCGGCAGTCTGGTCCTGTCCCTAAAACCCTGGGATGAAAGGACGACCAAGGAAACCCAACTGGCGAACATCATGCAGCGCCTGCGTCGGGAGTACGCCACCTATCCTGAGGCCCAGGTGTTTGTCTACACCCTGCCATCCATCCCCGGCATGGGGAACGTCAGCGGCTTTCAGTACCAGCTTCAGGACCGGGCTGCCAAAACGCCCCAGGAACTCTATCAAGCAGCCCGGGACATGGTGGCAGCCGCAGCCAAAGAACCGGCCATCGGTGCGTTGATAAACAATTTCCAGGTCAATGTGCCCCAGGTGAAGCTGGACATCGACCGGGACAAGGTGAAGACCCTGGGAGTGCCCTTGAGTGACGTGTTCGACGCGTTGCAGCTTTATCTGGGCGGCTACATGATCAACGACTTCAACAAGTTCGGGCGGGTGTACAAGGTCATGGCTCAATCCGAGCCGGAGTTTCGCCGGAACCCGGATAACATCAGGAACATCTACGTGCGCAATGCGGACAACCTGATGGTGCCTTTGAGCACGCTGATTAAGGTGGGGAGGCAGACCGGTCCCATCCTCATCAAGCGCTATAATATGTTCCGCACGGCGGAACTCTCGGGGCTCAACGCCCCGGGCTACAGCTCCGGGGACGCCATGGCCACCATGGAGCGCCTGTCCGAGAAGCTGCCCCGGGGTTTCGGCTATGAGTGGACCGGGCTGGCCTTCCAGGAGAAGCTGGCCAGCGGCCAGGCAGGCCCCATTTTCGCCTTCGCCTTGATTTTTGTCTTCCTGGTGCTGGCGGCTCTCTACGAGAGCTGGACCATTCCCTTCGGGGTGCTGCTGGGTTTGCCCATCAGCGTGTTCGGGGCCCTGTTGGGGATTTGGTTCCGGGGGCTGGTAAATGATGTGTACGTCCAGATCGGTATTGTCATGCTCATCGGTCTGGCCGCCAAGACCGCCATCCTGATTGTGGAGTTCGCCAAGGGGAAGCGGGAGCTGGAGGGCTACAGTGCCTTTGATGCCGCCATGGAGGGCGCCCGGCTGCGCTTCCGGGCCATTCTGATGACCACCATCTCTTTTGTGGTGGGCATGGTGCCCCTAGTGGTGGCTTCGGGTGCCGGCGCCGCCTCCCGCTGGTCTTTGGGCACCGCGGTCTTCGCCGGTATGAGTATGGCCACGGTGCTGAGTGTGTTCTTCATCCCGGTGCTCTATTTTGCCATTGAGACCCTCATGGAGAAGGTGCGAGGCCCTCGGGCCACGCCGACACCGGCCCAACCGGCGCCAGCCGCCCAAAGCAGCCAGGATGAAGGAGGGGGCTCATGAGACCAACAGCGCTTTTGCTTGCTGGCGTCCTGCTCCTGGCCGGTTGCATTCTGGCCCCCAAATACGAGCGCGATCCGGAGGCGGTACCCCAGGAGTATCGTTTCCAGTCCCTGGCGGGCCAGCCCCAGCCGCAGCTCAATACCCTGGCGGATCTCTCTTGGTGGGAGATTTTCCAAGACCCGGTGCTCCAGGAACTCATCAGGAGCGCGCTGGTGGCGAATTATGACCTGCGTGTGGCTGCGGCCCGGGTGGCAGAGGCCCGGGCCCTGGTGGGGGTGAGCCGCTCGGCCTGGCTGCCCCAGGTGGGAGGAGTGGCCCTGTACCAGCGGGAACGCCTCACCGAAAGCGGCCACCCGCCTGCAGGGCCTGGTTTCAAGGCCACGGAAAACGTGGCCCAGTTCAACTTTGACCTGTTCTGGGAAATCGACCTCTTTGGCCGGTTGCGGAGTCTGACCAAGGCCTCGCAGGCGGAGTTCTTCGCGTCCGAGTGGGCCCGCCGGGCCGTGCTCTCCGCGGTGGTGGCCGAAGTGGCCCGGGCCTATTTCGAGCTTCGCACCTTGGACCAGCAGTTGGAGATTTCCCGGCGGACCCTCAAATCCTACCAGGATTCTCTCCGGCTGGTAACTTTGCGGTTCGAGCGTGGGGTGGTCTCCAAACAGGATGTCTATCAGGTAAAGGCCCTGTTGCATACTGCCGGAGCCAGGATCCCTGACCTGCAGCGCCTGATTGCCCAGCAGGAAAACCGGATCAGCATACTTTTGGGGAAAAACCCGGAGGCCATCCCCCGGGGTAAGCCTCTCCCCGAGTTGGCAGTGCGGGCCGCCGTGCCGGCGGGCCTGCCCTCGGGACTCCTGGAGCGGCGGCCGGACATCCGCCAGGCCGAGGAAGTGCTCATCGCCACCAATTACCGCATCGGCGCGGCCCGGGCCAATTTCTTTCCCCGAATTTCCCTTAGTGGGCTCTTGGGTACCCAGAGCGCCGATCTGGCCCGGCTGTTCACGGGACCGGCCAAAATCTGGACCATCGGGCCCACGGCTTTGCAGCCCATTTTCACCAGCGGCCAAAACATCTTCACGCTCAAAACCGCCAGGGCCCAGCAGGAACAAGCCCTGACCCTCTACCAGTTCACCGTGCGCACGGCCTTCCGGGAAGTGTCCGACGGCCTCATTGCCCACACCAAGTTTCGGGAATTCCGGCAGGAGCAAGAGTTGCTGGTCCAGAGTTACCAGGGGTATTCCAGGCTGGCCAACCTGCGCTATAAAGGGGGCATCGCCTCCTACCTGGCGGTGCTGGACGCCGACCGCCAGCTTTTCGATGCCGAATTGCAGTTGGCGGGAGTGGAGCGGGACCAGCTTCTCACCGTGGTGCAGCTCTACCAGGCCCTGGGGGGCGGCTGGGAAAACGAGGGGAAGTATCCGGGCCCGGCTCAACCGGTTTATGGCCTGAACAAAGCTGCGGGCCAGTAGCGGCTAAACCATGCGGCTGGTCGAGAAAGAGGGTGAACCAGGGCGCCTGGAGATGACTCTTTAATTAGAAAGGTAATCGGGCAGAGATATGACGCAGGGGCTCCGGTTGAGGCCGGGGCCCTTTTGCTTGGCAACCTGGGCCGGAGCCAAACCAAGCTCGGTGCGGCGGCAACCAAAGGCTGAGACGAGCAGGGTGGAAAAGAAGGGCAGGGCCGCGGGTCAGCGGGTCAGGTGCTTATCCTGGCCTCACTGTGCCGTGTTGACGTTTACTCTGACGTTGTGACTTACCAGGTTATTCACCCCGGCCGACAGGGTAATGACGCATAAACCATTGACTTGCGGGGTCCCTTCCACCGTGGCGCTGGCCTGCTTCTTGGCATTGTTAATATCGATGTTGTTGACGGCGGTGGCCGCGATGGCCTGCATCTGGTCATTAGTGAGAGAAGCCACGGTGGGATCGTTGGGGTCTTTGGTAAAAAGGGGTGGTTTTTGTGGATCAGTCGACTCAGTCAGCATTTTAAATTGATTAGGGTTGACGGAAAATCGGTAAGTGGGGGGCGGCGAGGGGGTGGTGATTTTGCCCATGGAATAATTCACCGAGGTGAATTGATTGGAGAAACTACCGGCCATCAAATTCAACACCAAGATACCTGAACCCGTGAAATTATTGAGACTCAGGTTGACGGAATAATTGTAATCCATGACGGTGACATCGTTGTTGGCGCTGAACGTAACCCCCCGCAAGGTCGCCGGAGGCACGATCTCGTCCGGCAGGATGTTGACAAAGGCCAAGGACCCCTGGTTCCTGAACGATCCCATCCCGGCGCTCAGGTTGTAAATGCCATTGATGGTGACATTGTTGAAGCCGACGTTAACCGAACCGGCCTCAGTAAAATTCGGGACATACCAGCCCGAGATGCCTTGCAAATAATTTATGGAGTTATCGGTGGTGCTCGTGGTGATGTCTTGAATGGTGTAGCTATACTGGGCCTGGGAGACCCCCGGGAACGGGGCCGCCACCAGCAAGAGTATCAAAAAGACGAGGCAGAGCCTTAATCTTGGCATATCTCTGGCCTTACTTGACCCCGATGCCGCTCAGGGAGGACGCGGACAAAACGTTGATGCTGGGAGTAAGGGTCGCGGCGTTGGGCATATGGAAATTGAATTCGGTATTGCTAAAGATGATATTGTTGTTGCCGGCCACAATCAGTTCCGAGGCCAACCCGCCTGGCGTGGGTCCGGCTAGGTAAAACACGCTGTTATCCCCACTGTTTTCGGCATAATACGCCTTGGCACCGTTAAACTGAGGCTCGCTCCTGCCGGTGGGCACACTCGCGGTGTGTTGGACGTTTATTGTGGGGTTGGTGGGGTTCGTCAGGTTGATGTCCATGACGAAGTTAAAATAATAAGCTCCATTGCAACCCCGCATTTCCCCAAGTTCCTCTTCGGGTACTACGGCACAGACCTGGAGAGGGTCGCGCTTGTCTGCCGAAGGGGGAGCCGGCTGGACGGCTTGGGTTAGGAGGAGGTCCCCCCGGCTCTGGGGCAGCAGTTGGGTGACACCGCTCGGGTTGGCGGCACAGGACACCAGCAACAGGGGCAGCAGAGCCGACAAGATGAGAAGCCCCAGCCTCCCCAATGCTGAACTTCCACAGGTGGGCTTGGTGCCGGGACGCATAATTCCTCCTTGGGGCCAGGGCTCACTGCCCCGGTATAAACGGTAGTATGAACAAGGGTGTGTTAGTAACATTTATTATATTAAATGCCGGGTCCAGAGCCAAGCGGGTTTCGAGAAAGGGGTCCCGGCGCAGCATTTGGGAAATCTCGCTGGAATAAGAAGGTGCTTCGACGTACAGACCCTCGGGGGCGCCCACTTTGCGCCCCTGCACGGCGAAGATGATGTGTTGGGGCCAGATCTTGCCAAATTCCTCGAAAGTGACCTTGCGGTTGCCCCAGGAGGGGTCGGCGATATAGACGAACCTGTCGTCAGTTCGGCGTATGACCACAAAATGCTTAAAATTATTGGTCTCGATGAGGGTGATGACCGGGATCTTCAGGGTCTTGAGAACCTCCAGCTTGGGGACCTTGAACCCGTCCGCCTTATACTTGAGGGTGTTGACGTAGCGTTTCATGTCCAACAGGGAAAAACCCCGCTTTTTGATGTCTTCCTGATCACCGTGCTTGAACATGCCCAGGATGGCGTCCAACTCAGAAACCGGCTGGCCGTAGTAATAGTGCATGAGGGTGGCCAGGGCCGCGGCGCCGCAACTGAAATCCCGCGTCTGGGAGACCATCTGGCGCTGCCGCATCTCCTTTAACGACTTCACCTGCTTGGTGAGGACGCCCCCCTCGGAGAAGGCGTTCAGTCTGACCGGTATTTCGGAGGCCAGGGCCCCGGCAGGCAGGCACAGCCAAACTGAGACGAGGATGGCCAGGAAAACGCGCCAGGTCAAGCTCTCCCTCCGAAAAAAGCCCCGGGGGGCCAGGCCCCCCGGGGGTTGTTGGTGGATTTATGGACCACCGGCTGGAGATTGGTTGGTCACGTTGATCACGTTTTGAGAGGCGACATTGGCCGCCACACCGCCCATGTTATAGCTCAACACCTGCAGGCCGGTGGTCGAGGAGTTGGTCGAGTTGACGTTCATTTGTCCGGAGGTGTTGCCCGAGCCGTTGCCGGCATAGACGCCCGCGTTCACCTGCTTGAGTTGCGTCAAGGCCAGGGTCTGGACGCGAAGCGTTAGCACCACCAAGGGGGCTCTGAGTGACATTATTCGAATCATTAGCTGTGCCCACCGCCAGCTGGCCACCATCTTCGACATAGGCGCTGTCGATTTGGGAATTGGCCTGCGGGTTGCTGATGACCTTGGCGCCGTTGTCGCCCATGGCCGCTTGGTCATTGGCCGTGTAAGCGTTGCCAGTGTTGGCCATGGAGCCGTCGGCAGCATTAAACAGCGCATTGCCGGTCTGAGCATTGGCGGCTTGACCGGCAGTATTGTTCGCCATGCCGCTATTGCTTTGGGCCACGGGGCCGCTGTTGTTTTGGGCGGTAGCCCCGGTGTTGGCCAGGGAGAACTGCCCGGCGGGATTGACAAGGACGGGTCCATTATTGGAAACCGCAGCCTGAGAACCACCCTCTGCGTTTGCCTGATTAGCAGTTCCGGAGTTCTCTGAAACAACGGGATCCTGGGGGTTGACCCAAGTTCTGGCGTCTAAGGTGTTATGGTTACTGACCGCGGCACTACCACCATCGGCCCTGACCGCATCGCCGCCGTCGGCCGCGTTGGCGCCTGGGGAGCCATTAATCGCCACGCTACCCTGGGCCACAGCCGAGCCAGTGGCCCAAGCCGAGTTGCCGTCGCCAATCGTCACGGCATTGTTATTGGGATTGGTTACCGCCACGCCGTTGTCACCGGTGGTGAACGCCGAGTTGTTGGGATTGCTCACCGCATCTCCGGTGACGGAAGCGGCGGAGCTGCCAGTGGCCACTGCCACTGGGATGGTGATGTTCTGCGTGCCAGTGCCGTTCTGGAACCCGGCACCTTGGGTCTGGGCCATGCCGCCGTCGCCGATCACGCCAGCAGCACCCAAACCGACAGCCTGGTTATTGGCATCGCCAGCCTCAGAGTAGGCAGCCTGGCCGCCCAGGGAGGCATTGTTGGCATTGCCGGCATTGGTGGCTGCACCGAGGATACCAGTGGCATTGATGCTGTTGTCCTCGACGATGGCCGCATCATCCGCCATGTTCCGGCCGAGGGCCTGCACCGTGGCGTCAGGTACATTCACCAGGGTGCCGTCACGGTTGACCAAGGCATCGCCGCCAGCAATGGCCGCGGCGCCGTTTTCGTTCTCACCGATGGCATTGGCAGTGGTGCCACCAATGGCCACCGAGCCGTCATCTGTATTTGAGGCGGCTATGCTACTATCCATGGCCGCGGCGCCGTCGCTTTCGAGCATCTGGGCCTTGCCGCTGCCCGTAGCCGTAGCGTTGTTGTCGCCGTCACCAATGGCAATGGCTGTGGCATTGTCCGTAGCCAGGGCGTTGTCGTCGCCGTCACCAGCATTCAACACTTTGGCATTGTCCATGCCAATAGCGTTGTCGTCGCCGTCGCCAACGGCAATGGCTCTGCCATTGTCCATGGCCTGGGCGTTGTCGTCGCCGTCACCAGCGTTTATGACTCTGGCACTGTCCATGCCAAGAGCGTTATCGTCGCCGTCACCAACGGCGATGGCTCTTCCACTGTCCATGGCCAGGGCGTTGTCGTCGCCGTCAGCCGCGGTCATGACTTTGGCACTGTCCATGCCAAAAGCGTTGTCGTCGCCGTCAGCCGCGTTCATGACTTTGGCATTGTCCCCGCCCATAGCGTTGTCGTCGCCAGTGACCTGGATGCCATCGCCCACCTGGAGGTCGTTGACCGTGTTGTCATTGGCCTGAATGCTGTTGGTGGGGTTGAGCTGGTTATCGGTGGAACCGCCAGTCAAGTTAGAGGAATTGCCGGTATCGGTGGCCGCAACGGTCGCACCGGCACCAACGTTATTCACCGCGGTGCTGCCCTGGGCGATGGCCGCGTTATCATTGTCATTGGCCTGGTTGCCGGCGCCGGTGTTGGCGTCGCCGTCATAGACGGTGCCGTTTTGGTCACCGTTGAAGGCAAACTCGGCGAGCTGATTCACGGAGTCGTCATTGACGATAGCCGCATCATCCGCGTTGGCCCGGCCGAGTTGCAGGGTGGCGTCGGGGACCTGGACGATGGTCTGGGTGCCCGCGCCCACGTTGTTGGGGCCCGCGCCGTTGAAGCTGTCCATGGCAGCATCCCCACCGGCTGTCTGCAGTTGGCCGTCGCCGATCAGGACATCGTCGACCGTGTTGTCATTGGCCTGGATGTTGTTGTCGCCAGCCAAGGCCTATTGCCGGCGTCATTGGCCGTGGTTGCCGTCGCCCTGATGACGTCGTCCGTTGTCATTGGCCTGATTGTTGTCAGTGCCCACCAGGACGTCGTCAGCGGTGACGGTGACCGTGTTGTCATTGGCCTGCAGGGAACCGTGCCTGAGAAGGCGTCGCCGCCGGCATTATTGGCCTGATTGCCGTCGCCGCCACTCAGGATGTCGCCGTTTGATTCGTACGCATCACCGGTATCGGTGGCGGCTACGTTGGTCGCATTATTCACCGCCGTGCTACCCTGGGCCACCGCGCCGCTGTTATCATTGGCTTGGTTGCCGGCGCCAGTGTTGGCGTCGTCATCATAGTTGCTGGCGTTCTGATCACCATTGTTGGCGTACTTGGCGATTCTGATTTTGGAGATCTTGAGACAATCGCAGCATCATCCGCCTGGCCCATGCCGAACTGCACGGTGGCGTCGGGCACACTCACATTGGTACCGCCAGTCTGGGCGATGTTGTCGGTGCCGTTGGCCGCGGAGCCAAGAGCATTGGCACTCGTGGACGCGTCATTGTTGGTGCTGCCATCATCGGCGTTTTGCTTACCGATGCCCTGCACAGTGGCGTCAGGGACCTGCACATTAACATTATCCTGGGTGCCGGTGCCCACGTTGTTGGGGCCGGCGCCATTGAAGTTTTCTTTGAAGCTGTCCTCGGCTATGGAACCGCCGGCCACATTGTTGTCATCGTTTTCGGCAATCTGGTCGTTGCCGGCCACATTGTTGTCATCGTTACCGGACACCTGGGTGCCGGTGCCCACGTTGTTGTCGCCATTGCCGGTGAAATTATCCTTGGCATTGATGGCGTCTCCGGTGGTGACCGCATTCAGGTTGTCATCTTGCATGGGAACGTTGATTGGGTTGCCGTCACCGTCCATGTTTTGATTCTGGTCACCCGAACCCTGGGTGGCGCCAGCGATGTTGGGGTTGGAGACTCCAACGGCCCATTCTCCGGTGGCTTGTTCCATACCACCGTTATCGTTGTCGCCCACCATTTTGCGCCAGCGCCGGGATGGCCCAGAGGACCAGACCACAGACCAGCAATAGTGCAAGGGTTTTCTTCATGTGTTCCTTTCTCCTTTCCGAACTCTTAATTGATGGTGTTACCTGTTTCAACCAGAGCCATCATTCTTTGTTATGGTCCCCTCTCACCTCCTTTGGGGGCTGGCGCCGCAAATTGTCCGCCGGTGTTCCCGGTTTCCCGGGCCCTTCAGGGTCTTTCCCGCCTCTCCGCTTTTTCAGGGCGGCGATCCATTCGTCCCAGAGGACGATCCCTCCCGGTGGGCTGACTAAACCCACCGCGGCCGCCCACCCTGCCGGGTTTGGCCCGGGGATTGCCACCCGGGCGCCCGCAAGACGTGTCGGCGGGGTGCGGCGCACCGTGGCCGCCCCCTGATTCCCGGCCTGTTTGGCCCAGCCAGATGTTTTTGACATTGCATTGCTTAGGATTACGACATACTTCTGCCTCGTTCTGCTTATACCTTAAGCAGGTTTGGTGCCAAGTTCTTGATTTTATAACCCTTTGATTTATCATGATATTTTAGTTTACCTAGCCGAAATTATTTCCAGGATATTAGACAAAAATACTGTAAAAGCAAATTTTGTTTTATTTATCAACCAGTTAGCTGTTTTCCAGTTTTTTGGAACAATCCTAAAGATTAAACCGGGTCCTGGACTCGCGCTCTGATGAAACCAGCATATCCGGTTTCAACTGGTACTTCTGGATGAAATGGTACATGGTGGAGCGGCTCACCCTGAGGGCCTTGCTGGCCAGGTGCACGTTCCCCTGGAAATGCTGCAGGGCTTCGCTCACCAGCTGGGCTTCGAATTCGGCCCGGGCCTCTTTGAGACTCTTGCCGTTAAACACGGGTTCGGCATCCGCTCCTTCGGAGTCCAGACCCAGATGCTCCGGGGTCACCCGTACTTCTTCGTTCATCACTACGGCCCGGCGCACCCGGTTGATGAGTTCCCGGACGTTCCCCGGCCAGGAGTGGCTCGCGATGGCAGCCACCGCCTCCGGGGTGAAGCCTTTGATGTCCTTGCCGATCCTGGCGGCGTAACGCTTGAGAAAAACGTTGGCCATGATGAGGCTGTCGTCCCCCCGATCCTTGAGGGGAGGGAGGCCGATGTTGACCACGTCCAACCGGTAGTACAGGTCTTCCCGGAAGCGGCCGGCCGCAATGAGCTCTTTCAGGTCAGTGTTGGTGGCGGAGATGATCCGGACGTCCACCTTAAGGGTCTGGCGGCCTCCCACCCTGAGAAAGGTGAATTCCTGTAGGAAGCGCAACAGCTTGACCTGCAAGTCCACGGGCAGCTCCCCCACTTCGTCCAGGAAGAGGGTGCCGTCCTGGGCCCGCTCCACGTGGCCGGTGGTGGTCCGGTAAGCCCCGGTGAAGGCCCCTTTTTCGTGGCCGAACAGCTCGGATTCCAACAGTTCCCGGGGAATGGCGCCGCAGTTCACTTCCACAAAGGGCCCCTGGGCCCAATTGCTGCGTTGGTGGATGGCCCGGGCCACCATTTCTTTGCCGGTGCCGCTGGCCCCGGTAATGAGCACGGGAACGTCGGTGATCGCCACTTTGCGGATCAGGCAGAAAACATCCCGCATGGGTTTACAGGTGCCGATCATCTCTTCAGAGTCGATTTCTTTCATTTCTTCGTTTTCACGCCAGTCCAGAGATTTCTGGCAGGCAGGACAATATTTACGGGCCCGTTTGGGCACCTCCTGGCCACAGAACGGACAGGCCTTCAGCTTTCGGGGCCACAGAGGGGTAAGAAAATCGTAGAGCAGCGACCTGGAGTGGACATCCAGGTCTAAAAATTCTGCGCCCAGGCCATACGTTTCAGTGCGCACTACCCGGGCCAGGATCTCGAGATCATGGCGTGGGGGGGCCATGGCAAACCTGAGGTTGACCACTGCGTTGACCGGCGGTGGAGAGTCCAGGGAGATGTAAGCCCCGCGCAACCCGAGGTTAGTGGCCCGTCCCGAGGAGGTCTGTCCATAAGCGTCCAGGGTCACTGGCACGTCAACTGGAACTCGTGGCGACTTGCGCATCTGCCTCTCCTTCAGGGGGCCGAGGCGTTAGCCAAAACGGTAATCACTGATCTACCGGTTGGCAATTGCCTCGGCGTTAGGGCACCGTGAGAATTCCTCCAGGAGACCATGAGGTCCTCTCAGGAGGCTTGCGGGTGAGTGTGGAGGTCTGAGCCAGACTCCACCGGTACCGCACAGAAGAAGCAATTTATATGCCACGCCCATCTGAATAGCCTGGAGCGGCCGCCAGGGGGGGAGCGGCTGCGTGGAGGGGCTGTCTCCTCTGAGCAAGAAATAAAGTTAATTTAATATGTTACATCTCTGAGGCGCGGCGTCCTCCCCGTGCTTCTGTGCGTGTAAAAAAGTTTCAGAAGGGGTTGCGGTTGATGTTGCCCCCCCACTTATCTGGAAAAATGTTGAAGAAAGTTAACATCAGGCTCAACATGGCCTGGGTGTAGGGGACCCTGAAACCTGTTTGGACACGATGTTCCCTGGGGGTGGAAAAGGAGTTGACTCCCAGCCATTTTGGCCATTGCCAGGGTCACCGGCTGAGGTTCAGATAGGGTTTTGGGATCCTTGAGGGAATTCCTTCCGGAGGCCAAAGAGCTGACGTTTCCTGGCCCTCAGCAGGATTCGGTCGCGGTGTCCGGCGACTTCCTCCCTGCTCCCCATGCAGGTTTGGGGGAGGTCCCACAGGATACCCAGGACCTTAGGAGAATGAGGAAATTGCGCACTATGGTGCGCCGACAACAAGTGTTCTTCTTTTGAAACAATTTTTCGGACAATGTTCAAATTTTTGGAAACAGGGCCGCTTGGCCGGGAAATCTGCTGGTGAAAGGGGTTCTCCTGCCGGCCTCCTGGGTATATACTGGAGACCGCCTCAATAACCTGCTAAAATTCGGATAAAAAGGGGGACGGAATATGAGGTGGCGGCGGTTAGGCCCTGGGTTGCTGGTGTTGTTATGGCTGGGCGGGTGCGCCAGCAGTGGTGGCCCCGGATATGGCGATACCCTGAGTGTCGGCCAGCGAGAAGAGGAACTGGTGGCCCGCCAAGGGCAGCCCCAGGAAGTGCAGCCAGGACCCGGGAACGGGAAGATCTACGTGTATACCACCTATAACCTGGACCAGGTGGCGGCCATGGGTGGCGGGGCCTGGGGCAAGCCGGACCAGGTGTACTATTGGCTGGACGACCGGGGGGTCATCACCCGAGTGGCCCGCTATCCCTATGGCAAACGGAAGTTTATATTTCCCACCAGGGAGAAGCCCATCGAGGTAGCCCAGGCCCCCGCTCCCCAGGAAGCGGCACCCGCTCCGCCAGCGAGCCCAGCAGCACTGAAGGCTCCCGAACCGAAGCCCTCGCCGGCCCCGGCCCCTCCCCCGAAAAAACAGGAGCCTGCGGCCACCCCAAAGTCGGCGCCACCAGTGGCGCCAGTGCCAGCACCCGCTTCCCCGCAAACGGTTAGGGAACCGGCGAAACCGGTGGTGTCACCGACCCAAAGCGATATGACCGCGGCCACCCGGCTTGAACTGAATATGTCCAGGGAGGAGGTGCGGCAAGTCCTTGGCCTTCCGGAGCGCACCGAGGGTTTTCGAGCGGGAGGCCGGGCGGTGATTGTCTGGTTTTACCTGTTAGAAAACCGACAGGGCCGCCGGGTGGTAACTCCCCTGGTGTTCGAGGAGGGCCGCTTGAGCGGTTGGGGGGAGAACCATTATCAGCGTCGGCTGCGAGGGGTTTCGAGTCAAGGGCCCTGACCCGGCCTCACTTTTTACCGAACTTGAACATGTTGGGATTCCGGATCAGGATGCTGACGTCCGGGGCGTCATCACTCAGGCCTATTCCCACAACGAAGTCTATGGCGCTGCGAGGTGGAATGACATACGTGGCCCCGATGTTGAAAGAGATGGCGTTGAGCCTCGAATCCGCCAGGTTCCTACTTGGCACCCCCGGTATACCGCTTTGCCTGGTTGGGCTGGTGATGCGTTGATTGATGGCGAAGTTCATGGACAGTCGTTCCTGCAAAGACAGGATGACGCCGATGCTATATTCAAAGGTGTTGCCGAGATTAATCGTCCCAAAATTGCCGCCGCTGGTTTCCCCTATATTGCGCGGCAGATTAACAAAATAGGCGAGGTTTAAAAAGACGACTGCGGGGTCCACGCTTTTAACGAAGGTGGACCCGAAAGATATGCCGAAATGCCCGGTACCGGTGGGAAATTCCACGGGGAGAATGGCCCCCAGCTCTGGAATAAATTCCCGTTGTAAATTATAAGGGTCTTCCCCCGTGGGAAAACTCAGCCCAAAGCGGATGACGGTGTCCGGCACCCAGGGCCGCCATTGCCCTTCCCGAAGCAGGCTATAGTAAATGTAGGTGGTTATGTCGCCCAGACCATTATCATTGAAAAACCGTTCTTGTACATCGGCGGTGCCCCCTCCGGACTCAGGGAAAACCAACCTGTCGGTGCGGAAAAAATAAGGTACGCGCAAGTACAGTTCGGCTTTTTTCAACCCCAGTCGGACGGTCACGGCGGGGATAAAAAGGTCTCGCCTGAGCTTCTGGACTTGAACCCTACCGATGAGAATGGCCTGGAAGATGGTAAAGCCCGAAATGGAGACGTTGGTCCCGGAGATGTGGTTGTATTCAAAGGAAGGCTCAATGACCAGGCGCCCATAAGGTAAAAGAGCGCCGCCCCGCTCCACTTCGCTTACCCGGGTGGCCGTAGCTGCCTTCTTTTGTTCCTCCCGGCGTTCCTCTCCCACTGTGGGGGTTTCTTTTTCCTGAGCCCTAACCCCCGTATAGGAAAACAACACCAACAAACAGGTCACCCACAGTGCCAACTTGCGCATGACTCCCCCTGCATTTTCTTGATTTTCTCAAGTTCTCTGCGCCAGCGGTCAAAACGCCACCGCACACACCTTACCCGGCTGAATTACGGCGATATTTCTGCTCAACCGCAGCCTTTTTCAGAAACCAGGTAGATCAGCACCGGGTTCCCGTCCCCCAGATTCCAGGCGCAACTGCCCTCAAAGGCAAACTTAAGTAAAGATTAAAGACGAAAAAGTCTCTCCATGTCAATACTTTTATGAAACTAGGCGGAAGGCTCAGAATTGGTGGTAATCAAACCTGAGGGGGGCACAACCAGGCCGCTCAGGTGGTGCAGAAACCTGGGTTAGGAGTTAGCAGGATTGTTTCCGGGGAAATTGGCGGGCTGGCAGGGCAGGGAAGCTTCATCCAAGAAAAGCCGAAAAGGCCGCCGGATGGTCCAGGAGGATTGGTGGGGCATTTTCTGGCCAATCAGGAAACGCCCCAGCCAGAGCTGCCATTCGGGGCCTTCGGACCGGGGAAAACAGAGAAACCGCGGCTTCATCCAAACAGCCAGCCGGCCCTGGAACAACCCGGATTGAGCCAGCCGGTGGTACACCGGGTGAAGCAACCGGGAGATGGTGCGGTCGAGCCACTTGTGGGCCTTGACGAGGGGAAGGGAGGCCGGCGTCTCCCGGGGGACCGACAGAGTGCGGCCTTGACGGTAAATGGCCTGCACCTGCCCCAGAATATTTTCAGGTTTCAGGATAAGGTCGTCAGCAGACGGGTTGTTGTCACCTTTGGTGGTCACGCCTCCGGTGTTGACCGCCATCACCCGGTGGACCACCTGTCTCCCGCTTTTGGGGTCCGGAAATACTACCACGTCCCCTGGCTGGATTGGTTGAGAGCCGTAAGGAACCACCAGGAGACTGTCGCCCCGCCGCAGCAGCGGGTTCATACTAGGACCAGTATAAAATACCTTCCAGGCCATGGTGGTTAGAGCCTTCCCAGGGCGGTTTCCATCTGTTCCCAGAAGCGGCCGGTGAGGCTGACCCGGAGGCGAAAGGCTGGAACCTTTTTCAGGAGTTCGCAGGCGTTTTCGAACATGGCCGTCCTCATGCTTCTGGCCTCCTCGGAACCACACCGAATGAGAAAGCGAGTGAGCACCTGCTGGGCTGAACCAGTGGCCGCGACCACCGCCTCGGAGAAACTCAGGGGCAAGCATTCGTCCGAGGAGGACTGCTCAAGGAAAAAAATTCCTGCCAGGGGAGACGAATCCTGAACCTTCCAGGTATGTTCCCGCTGTTGCCAGAAATAATGGCTCCAGGTGGGGAAGGGATGGGCCAGATAGCGGCCGTCGGGAGCCAGGGCCACCAGCACTTGATCGTCGCACCGGGCCCGCCAAGGCGGTGATAAGCGGCGGTAGCAGGTGGATTTGCCCATTCCCGATGCACCTGCCAGGATGGCCCCTTTTCCCTGGTATTCCGCCAGGGCGGCATGGAAGGATAAGCTGCCCCTCCGAAGGCTCTGCCGATGAACGAAGAGCAAGGCATCCCAGAAGCTTACATACCCAAGGTAGTCTGAGAGCGACGGGTTGAATTCGACCAGAAGATCAGGGGAATCCAGCCGGTACCAGAGGTTCAAGTAACTTTTTTTCAGGGTGAGCCAGCCTGAATCCGGGGCCACCAGTTGCGTGAGCCTTTCAGGTGGTGTTTTCCCTTCGAGAAAGGCTATGATATTAGCCCCGTCGGCTTTATCCGGATGCAACTGCATGATGGGCGCCAGTCTCTCCACCCATTGGCTGGCCGGAGGTAAGCCGGTAATCCACCAGCGGTTGCCGTCTTCCAGTTGAAGGCGGAAGCCCCGCAATTGGCTCTCCGGGTCGGCGATGCCGGTTAATTTCCTGAGAATATTCCAGGTAGCGGATCGGGAACCTGGGGTCATGCCCGCCAGGCGATTATTGACTGGTGCCATTAAATAGCTAACAGGTCAGGCAGAAGAGGGGAAGTACCTCTGAAAAGATGGAAAACTCGAAAAAAAGGTAGTAGGGAAATGGATAGGCTTTCAGGAGGCACCCCTCACGCTTGGTGTTCTTCATGCTGTGGCGAAAACCACAAAACCCAAAAGGGACCCAGAAGATCAGAGCTGCTGGCATCACCCGGGAGGGGCGGAGATCCCGCCCCCCGGGATCAGCACCAGGCCATTCAACATAAACCGCAGGGGAATACCCCACGTCCTCCGTTTATGAGGAAAGCCTTACCTGGTGTTATTGGGTGCTACCCGTACAGCTGGTTAGAACCCAGATCCGGCGTCACAAAAGATACCAGCACCAGAGCCCGCAGTGCACCCTACCAGGTCAGACAGACCAGCAGAGCATTCACCTGCCACTCGCAAGTCCGTATCAATGGGTTTCACCTCAGGCTTCTCATACTTCAAATTCTTTTTGCTCTCCTTAGTCATTACCCCCGTCCTCCTAAGTTTTTTAGAATTTAATGGTGGTTATGTTGTGTGCTTTCCCTGGGTAAGGGTGGGCACGGTTTCCCGAGTGTTCTTTGGTCTCCCCACCGCTCCGCTTAAATTCTGTTGTAGCGTAAAATTATTATAAATTAATTCCCTGAAGGCAAGCTTTTTTCGGTGCTCCCCAGAATTCTTTGCCTTCTTACCGTCTCTTAGGGGCGCCTCCGTTTAGCCGGAAAGAGGCCGGCGGCCTCAGCCTGGTGGCAAAACCAATAGGGAGCCCACAGGTTTCGACTCTGGTAATAGTTCTGGGCCAGGCAGGAGCCCAAGCAGCGCGCTTTCATGAGGCAGTCACTGCAGATGCCGCCGAGCTTCCCCGGCAGTCCCTCTCGGATATCCAGGAGCACCGGATGGGTCTGCCACACGTCCGCCAGATTGTCCCGGGAGGCGTGGCCGAAAACCAGTTCCGGCAAGTGTTCGCCGATGCCGCACAGGGCGTAGGAGCCATCCGCGAGGACCCCGATGATGGAGAGTATGCCACAGGTGCCGGAACCTATGCCGTTATCCGCCAACAACAGGCTTAAAGGCCGGAAGGCCAGGGGCTGGTGAAAAAGCAGCGGAATTTTCACTCTCGGCATTAATTCCCGGTCCACCCAGCGACCAAGTTCCAGCAGTTCGGAGAGGGTCAGGAGTTCATCGTCCTCCTGCATCCGGTCGCTCCGGGGGGAGGGCTGGACAATGTTGAACTTCACGGAACCCGCTCCCAGCTCCTGGGCCAGCCGGGCGATGGACTCGACCTGGTCCTGATTGCGCCGCATAATGGTGAAAATGATCTGGGGCTTCAAGCCCGCCTCTACTAAGTACCTGATCCCTTTAAGCGCGGCCTGATAGCAGCCGGGGACTCCCCGGACCCACTCATGGATTTCAGCCTCGGCCCCGTCCAGGCTCACTGAGATGGAGGGATGGTGACAAGCCGCCACCGCCTCTGCCAGTTCGGGGGTCAGCAACACCCCGTTGGTTTCCACGGTCAGCTTGAGCTTGGCAGCCTGAATAATTTCAAGCATGCGGGATATCTGTGGGTGCAGAAAGGGCTCACCGCCCGTAAGTTTAACCTCAGTGAGGCCAAGGGGCTGGGCTTGTTTTAAAATGGTTTCAAAGAGTTCTAGGTCCAAAAAGGCGTCAGCCTGCCGGGAAGTAACTTTTTCCGGCATGACCCAACAATGGCGACAGCGCAGATTGCAGCCCTCGGTCAGATAAAAATAAATTTGCTTTAGTGGACGCCCGGAAGACCGAGTTTCAGGAGTGGACATCAGGTAGGCGGCCTCCATTTTCCAGAAAACGTTTCAAGCAGTTGTCCGGGTTAGGGTGATCTTCTTGGCCAAAGCGGGTGTAGGCCACCGCCGGACAGCCACCGGCACAGTAGGGCAAGTATTCACAGCCCTCACAGAAAGAAAAGTCACTCAGGGGGATGCTGCGTCGCTCCCGCAAGCGGATAAGCTCAGGGTGATGTTGCCAGACCTCACCCAGGTCATCCCGGTTAATGCGGCCCAAATCCAGGTGGCACAAGTGAGCGCAGGGCACCATGATGCCGTCGGCCCGCACTGCGAGCTTGGAGAAAACACCGCCACAGCTCACCAGGTGGCCTTTGCCGTTTCCCGGCTCCCGGCCCTCCCGGTGGGCCCGGGTAATCTTTAGCCACTCCCAGGCTTCAAAGAGAGGGCCGGCTAGGGCTTGAATGCGTCCTGGGTATTGCTCCTGAAGTTCCCACATTATCTGCATGGCCTGGGAGCGCTCCGCCACATTAAGCTGGACCCTATCCGCTTGGGACCGGCAGACCCCCATGAAATCGGCGGAATTGGTGGAAAAACCAGGTAGTCCCAAATCAACCAGGAGAAAGCGGGTTACTTCCGGCAAGTCCTCCACGTTGTTGCGGTTGATAGTCACCCGTACGGTAACGGGGACCCTATGCCGTTTCAGGTTTTCCAACCCCTCCAGAGCCTTGAAGAAATTGCCCTTTCCCCGACAAACGTCGTGGGTTTCAGGTGTGGAGCCGTCGATGGACACCTGCACGGTTTCGCAGCGCCGGGTGCTGGCCAAGAAAGCGGCCAGTTCGTCAGTGATGAGGGTGCCGTTGCTCAAGATTTGAAAGCGCATACGGTTTTTCACGATCCCCTCGATCAGCTCGGGGAGATCAGGCCGGACAAAAGGTTCACCCCCTTCCACGGTTATCCTGAGAACGGCCAAGCGTCCCAACTCCTCAAAAAAGGCGAGCCACTCGGAGGTGGGCAGGTCCTCAGGAACATCTGCGGCACTGTCGAAGTGGGAGCAATACAGGCAACGCAGGTTGCACTTACCTGTAATGGCCACTTCCACCTTGGATGGGGAGCGCATTAACCTCATGCTCATCCTGTTAGGTTTGCTGTTCGTATCCGGCCAAACCGTTTTTGAGCAGATTGTCGATAAATTCCCGGATGTGGGCTTCAGCCTCCTCCGGCACCTCCTGACAATTGGCCTGGAGATTTTCCACAATATCAGCCACGGTGTGCTTCCCGTCCAGGTGCTTCCAGATGAATAGACTTACCGGGTTGAGGCCGAAGGCATGGCCTGTGTCCGGGTCGAACAGGATGGCCCAATCGTCAAACTCCTCCCTGAGCACCACCAAAGGATTGGCTAAGGGCTTGTTTGTCATAGTGAAATGATTCTCCTTTAGAGTGGTTATCTGAGGTGGGCTTACCATGGCCAGTCTAGACCAGAACTCATGATACCACTCCCCGCGTCTTATGATTTTTTAGCAAATACGATGCCATATGGTTAACTTGTTAAGAAAAAACAGGAAATCCTTTTGCCAGCCCAAATTGCAACTCTGTTTTTTGTTTAGAAAATGAGACACGAGGTTTCAAAAAAAGAATTTTTTGGACTGAATTGCCTTGGCTTCAACCTCAGCCAAGCAATCGCGAAGTTGAGCTTAAAATTTTCTAATTATAACAAAAGTTTTTTATTTGCCAACCAGGTCTGCTATCTTCTTTAGATCACTGCAATAATGACCTCCTCGAGCACCTCAGCCGACATAATATCGGCACACCTTCCCTTGGAGGGCACATTTTATTGGACATGCTGCTGGAAAAACAAGCTCAGGGCATTTTCCAGCCCTGCGGCATATTGTTGGGCCCGCAGCAGAGCTTTCTTACTTAACGCTTCATAATGGCCGGTATTATCCAAAAGTCCCCGGATCTCCTTGACATAATAAGCTGCAATCTGTTGGATATCAGGATTTTTGCCTGAATCAATGTCAATTAAAACACCGCTTTCCCCTAGTGCTTCAGGTATTCCTCCCGTATTATTCGCGATGGCAGGAATACCGTTTACTGCGGCCTCAAGAACAATCCGAGAAAATCCCTCTTGAACCAGAGAAGGGACGAGCACCACTTTTATTTGCCGATAAAATTCCTTCATGTCGTGCTGAAATCCACAATACGTTACGTTTACAGGCAATGTGGCAAACGGATGTCTGTAGCCTTTGCCAACAATAATAAATTTTTTATCAGGCATCTTTTCAATGATCACACTAACTATTTCATCTCCTTTATAACCCAAACTTCTACCGGCATAAAATCCGATGGCATCAGCATGGGTATCTCGTGGGACGGTATAAGCATCGAAGTCGATTCCCGGATTAAGCACATTAGCCTTGAGGCCCAGCAACTCCTTTACTTTTCTCTGGAGGAAAGTGCTTATCGCCGCGCAATCTCTGTTTCGCATGATACTCAGGTATATCGGCTGCCTACTTTGCACTTGTTGTATATTGGCCAGCGAATGAAAGAAATGGCAGCCGGGAATCGCCAGGATATGAGCGGCCAGGGCGGATTTTGTATCCACCGTCAACACATAATCAACATGGTGTCCGCTGATTGTTTCGGTAATCGTCTTTAAAACGACGCCTTGTTTTTGTCCAAGCTCACTAATGGTAAATGGTAAAATCCGCACATGGCAATCAATCTCGCGCTCTCGGTAATGATAGACCTCATTATTATATACCGTTGGTCCTGATCCTTTGGAACTCATCCTATCAGCCAGCAGGGCTCTGTGCTGCGACTCGCCAGTAAGAAAATTGAAAGTAGAAGCTTCAAATCCGCTGCGCCTGACATAATGCATTAATTCGAGCATGGCGGTGGCGGCGCCGTCGATGCCTGGCCTTAAGTTGACCATAACAAAGGCGAGGTGTTTCTTGTTTTTCCGCATAAGCCTGCAACGGGGAGCCAGCCTGGGCTTTCTCTTAACGGGCTGGCTTTACTTTCTGGCGGCCCTGGCCGCCGGTTTTCTCATCTGGTGGGAACACCGCCTCCTCTCCCCCCAGGACCTTACCCGCCTGAATCATGTTTTTTCAGCTTGAACGGCTCGGTGAGCCTGGTCCTGGGCGCGGCCACCCTCTTGAGCGTCTGGCCTTATTGGTTCATGCGGTCAGCAGGCCAGAGCCGAGAGTTGAGGCCCTTCCTTCTGGGCCTTGAGACTCTTTCGATGCCGGAGCAGCGCTTCCCGGAAGAGAAAAAGGTCTTCCCCATAAGCGCAGGTTCTCAGGTAGCGGATCAGTCGGCTGGGGTTCTGCTGCCAGACGCCATATAACTGGCGCCAGAACTGGTGGCGGTGAGGGGACTTGATGCCCTGTCTCCAGGCCAGCAGCAGAAACCGGCGGACATCGATGATATTATCGCTGAGACTTTGTTTCTGGCGGGAACCGTCAGGAGGTAAGGGCTTGCCATTGGTGGCGGCCAACGTGGCGCGGGTGGGCCGCATGGCCAGGATGGCACGGTAGGCCCTGGCCAGAAAAGCGGAGGGCTCGCAGAGACGGTCCACCATGCGGGTGTATTCCGCCAGGATTTCTTCCTCAGGGCGGCTGGGCTGGAAAAACATCTGGGTGTAATATTCCATTTCAGGGGTTTTGTGATTCAGCCAGTCATCCACGAGGTTTTCCCGGAGGCGACCTTCCTGCAGCAAGCGGTGCCAGAGGCGGGTTTTGGGAAGGGGAAAGAGCATGTTCAGCATGACTATGGGAAGATTGGTGGCCTCGGCGAAGTCGACGATGCGATCTCCGGCACAGGAGGTTTCGCCGTCCATACCAAGAATGAAGCTGGCAATCAAACTCAAGCCATTGGCGTTGATGGCCTTCACGGTATCCGCCAGGGGCTTGGCCACGTTTTGATGTTTATGAGCCTGTTGCAACACCTGTTCATCGGGGCTCTCGACCCCGGTAAAAATAGTGTTGAAATTGGCCTCGGTCATGAGATCGATGAGCTCCGGTTCCTGCCCCAGGTTGACCGAAGCCTGGGTGATAAAGGAAAAGGGCTCACCTCGCTCTTTCATCCAAGGAATAATCTTAGTAAGCAACTGGCGGGCATAGGCTTTGTTGCCCACAAAGTTGTCGTCGGAGAAGAAAATATCCTTGACCCCTCCCAGGCGGTAAAGGGCCTCCAACTCAGCCATTACCTGCTCCGGCCTCTTGGTCCTGACTTTGCGCCCAAAAAGGCTCACCACATCGCAGAACTCACAGTCGAAGGGACAGCCCCGGGTCGTCTGGACGGCCATGGATAAATAATCTTTGGGCCGGAGAAGGTCAAACCTGGGGACGGGTGAGAAGGACAGGTCCGGTTTTTTAGGAGACTCGAACATGCTGCCGCTTTTCCCCTGATTCAGGGCCTCCAGGAGTTCAGCCATGAGCAGTTCCGCCTCGCCCCGCACCAGAAAATCACAGCCTGCGGCCATCACTTCTTCGGGGATGGTGGAGGGGTAGGGCCCGCCCGCCACCACGGTTTTTCCTTGGGCCTTGGCCTCACGGACGAGATCCAGGAAGCTTATTCGTTGGACGCCCATGGCGGAAAGCAGAACCACTTCGGCCCACTCCCAGTCGTCCTGGCTCAGGGGGCGGGTGTTGAGGTCCACTAGCCGCAGTTGCCAGTCCGGCGGCAAGAGTGCGGCTACGGTAATCAAGCCCAACGGCACCGTGCTGCTCTTACAACCATGGATATGGCACAGCTGCTGCATGGACCAGTAAAATTTGGGAAATTCAGGATGGATGAGCAGGGCGCGCATTATGTTTTCTCAAGTTTGGGGTGGGCAACTCTTCGGCGAGGTGAGGGTTCAGAAAAAATCATCTAGTAAAAATATGCATTTTTTCCTGGAGGGTCAAGTATTGATTAAAAAGCACGGTGGGAGCTTGATTTCCGGGAGCGCAAAAATTACTGGGAAGGGAAGGAAATTACCTGATTTTTTAAAAAACCTGCATAGTTAACCAAGGTAATCTTGATGGGTGGCCAAGAACCGACTATGATTTGCAGATATCGGCTGGGGCCGTCCCTGGCAACTTCCGGGTCTTAGCTTGTCGTTGCTCCATTCCCCATTTGACTTTGAGCCCTCTTTGAGATAGATTTTCTGGAAATTACGCAACCTTAGCACAAAGGAGAGAGGTTATGTCGGTGGAAGAATTCCCTCGCATGAAGCGGCTGCCTCCGTATGTTTTTGCCACGGTAAACGCCCTGAAGATGGGGGCCCGTCGCCGGGGCGAAGATATCATCGATTTAGGGATGGGTAACCCCGACCAGTCGACCCCACCCCATATCGTGGCAAAGCTCGTCGAGGCGGCAGAGAAGGGGACCAACCACCGCTACTCCGCCTCCAAGGGGATTACCAAACTGAGGCACGCCATCTCGGACTGGTACAAGCGTCGATTCGACGTGGATATCTGCCCAGAGACCGAGGCCATCGCCACCATCGGGGCCAAAGAGGGTTTGTCCCACCTGGTGCTGGCCACCATCAGGCCCGGGGACGTGGTCCTGGTGCCCAACCCCACCTATCCCATCCACGCCGCCAGTGTGGTCATCGCCGGCGGGCAGTTGGTGAGTGTGCCGTTAGCCCATGACCGGGATTTCTTTGCTGACTTGGTGCAGATTACCGAGCTCATCCGGCCCCGGCCCCTGATGCTGGTTATCTCCTTTCCCCACAATCCCACCACCATGTGTGTGGATCTGGAGTTTTTCGAGCGCATCGTGGCCTTCGCCAAGCGGCACGAAATGTTCGTGGTCCACGACTTTGCCTATGCTGACCTGGTCTTTGACGACTACAAGGCCCCCAGTTTCCTCCAGGTTCCCGGCGCCAAAGACGTCGGGGTGGAGCTGTTCAGCCTTTCCAAGAGCTACAATATGCCAGGCTGGCGCATGGGCTTCGTGGTGGGCAACAAGCGCCTGATACACGCCCTGACCCGCATCAAGAGCTATCTGGACTACGGGGTGTTTCAGCCCATCCAGATCGCTTCCATTATCGCTCTGAACGGTCCCTATGATTGCGTGGAAGAAATCGTGGCCCTTTACAAAGAGCGTCGGGATGCCCTGTGTCGAGGCCTGAACAATATCCCCTGGCGGGTGGAGCCTCCCAAGGGCACCATGTTTGTGTGGACCCGGATTCCTGGCAAATTTCGCCGGCATATGAAATCTTTTCTGTTCTCTATCCTGTGTATCCGGGAGGCCAAGGCGGCCGTGTCCCCGGGCCGCGGTTTCGGAGAGTGGGGGGATGACTTCGTGCGTTTTGCCCTGGTGGAGAACGTGCACCGCACCAACCAGGCCATCCGGGGCTTCCGCAAGATGCTCAAGATGCCCGAAGCAGAGATCAAGGTTAAGGCCAGGGAGATGGAACAGGAGTTTGCCAAGGAACTGGCCCTCTTTGCCGTCGAGAGATAGCTATGCCACCGGTCAACGTGGGCATCATCGGTTGTGGCACCGTGGGGAGCGGGGTGGCGCGTCTTTTGGTGCACCGGGCCGAGGTTTTCGCCCGGCGCCTGGGGGTGCCGCTTCACTTGAAGAAGGTAGCCGAGGTTAACCCGGCCCGGATGCAGGCGGCGGGAGTGGACCGGGAGCTGTTCACGCTCCGGGACCAAGATATCCTGGATGATCCCGGCATCGACATTGTGGTGGAACTCATCGGCGGCATCGAGACCGCCCGGGATCTGGTCCTGGCAGCCATCGAGCGGGGCAAACACGTGGTCACCGCCAACAAAGCCCTCCTCGCTCTCTATGGCAATGACATCTTTGCGGCCGCGGCGAAGGCGGGAGTGGAGGTGGCCTTTGAGGCCTCGGTGTGCGGCGGCATCCCCATTATTCTCACCCTGCGGCAGGGCTTGGCGGCCAACCACATCCAGGAACTCCTGGGCATCCTGAACGGCACCACCAACTACATCCTGACCCAGATGTCCCAGCACAACCTGCCCTATGAGCAGGCCCTGGCCGAAGCCCAGGCCCAGGGCTTTGCGGAGGCCGACCCCACCCTGGACGTGGAGGGCATCGACGCCGCCCACAAGCTGGCCATTCTGATCGGCCTGGCCTATGGCGCCCGAATAGATTTCAACGCGGTGAGCGTGTCGGGCATCAGTCAGATCGAGCCCCTGGACCTGCAGTTCGCCCGGGAGTTCGGCTACACCATCAAACTCCTGGCCATCACCCGGGAGGACAACGACCGCCTGGAAGCCAGGGTGCACCCCACCCTCATTCCCCATGACCACATGCTGGCCAACGTCAGCGGGGCCATGAACGCCGTTTACATCACCGGGGACGCCGTGGGACCCCTTTTGCTCTCCGGGGCAGGGGCCGGAATGATGCCCACGGCCAGCGCCGTGGTCAGCGACATCCTGGACCTGACCCGCAATCTGGTCCAGGGCATCAAACGCCGGGTGCCGCCCCTGGGGTCCGAGGCCGCGCTTTCCAGCATCCGGACCGTCAAGCCCCTGGATGAGGTTGTCACCAACTATTACTTCCGCTTCGCCGCCCTGGACCGGCCGGGGGTGCTTTCCCAGATCTCCGGCGCTCTGGGGAAATACAATATCAGCATTGCTGCGGTAATCCAGAAGGGGCGCGAGGTCCGGGGTGCGGTGCCCATCGTCATGATCACCCATGAGGCCCAGGAGGCCAATATGAAAAAGGCCCTGGCCGAAATCGACCACCTCCCGGTGGTGAGCCCGCCCGCGGTGGTGTACCGCATCGAGGACCCGCATCTGCACGCCGCGCAGATCTGAGGGGAGATTCGGGGAAATTCAGTTCACTGAGTCTTTGGGGAGAATTGAAGTGAAAAGGCCGTCTGCCGATAGTAAACTGTGAACTGAGTTAGGCAGATGTTGTGGAGGAGGCCCGAGAATGTCCAAAACCTACGTGCACAAAAATTGCGAAATCTACCTTCCCGGCAGTCCTTATCGGGAGGACATGGGAAGCTTGCCGTTAGACTGTTTTTTGGACGAAGAGGAATATGAGCAACTCTCCGAGGAGAAAAAGAAAGAATATTGCCTCTTGGTGGACGGCAAGTGCCAGTGCCAGGTGTGAGGGAGGATGAGATAGTTGTGAAGAGATTTTTGGGAGAGGGGGCCAGGGGTCACGGACCCCTTCCCCCTCTCCCAAACCCTCTCCCCCAACCCCCTACATTAAACGGGAGCACAGGCTTCCAGCCTGTGCAGGAACAGGGAAGATGCCTGTTCTCCCGTTCAAAGTGGGTTGGGAGGGAAACGTGAGGAGAGGGGAACACTTCGAGACGCCTGGTCCACAGAGCTTAGGCATTCCGGCCCTCCCCTTAAATGAACCTTTTAAATGCTCCGGGTAATAAAAAACCAAGGGTAAAAGGAGAATCAAGTGAACGATTTTTTATCATTCCGCACCATGATCACCCCCGTCATCATTCAAATCGTTTTCTGGGTCGGCGTGGCCCTGTGCTTCATCTTCGGGCTGGGCGCCATGTTTGTCGGTTCCAGATACGGCAATGGTGGTCCTGTTTGGGGCCTCCTCATCATTATTCTCGGTCCCGTATTGGTGCGGATTTATTGTGAAATTTTGATTATCTTTTTCCGTATCAATGAAACCCTGACGGAAATCAAGCATAACCTGGAGGAGCGGCGGGCCACCGCCCCGACCCCCCAGGTGTGAGACCTTTCGGGGGAGGGAAAATGGGGTGGGCCTGGCCCACCCTGCACATGAGTTAAAAATTGAGATGATTAAGTTTTGCTATCTTTCGGGAGCGCTCTTTGCTTCATCGTAAACTCCTTGAGAGACTGAGCAAGGGACACCTGCACAATGTTCCGTTTCAGGATTTTGTAAAATTGCTCGAAGCTTTTGGCTTCAAACTCTTGCGCACTGTTGGCAGTCATCACATTTTTTCCCATCATAAAACACCCGAACTGATCAACCTTCAGAACGTCAAAGGGGAGGCCAAACCATATCAGATTCGACAATTTCTTCGCTTGGTTGAAAAGTATAATATTAAGATGACAAAGGAAGATTAGACTAGGGAAAGAGGTAAGTTCTCATGAGTGATTACCATATCAATATCTTTTTTAGTGAAGAAGACGGCTGTTATGTCGCCGATATCCCCGACCTTGAGTCTTGTTCTGCCTTAGGTGAGACGCCGGAACATGCCCTGGCTGAAGTGGAGCAGGCCAAGAAGGCATGGCTGGCGGCGGCCCGGGAAGCCGGCAAGCCCATCCCGCCGCCCCGGTATCGCCCGGTCCTTTATCAGGTGGTGCGGTGAGATTCTGGATGAATTCAATAGGGTTATGAAATGGGTGTAGATAGACATAACTTAAGTTTAGCTGCAGAATATGAGCAAAGAGAATATGAAATACGTGATCCTTATCGGCGACGGCATGGGGGATTATCCCATCCCTGAGTTGGGCGGGAAAACACCCCTGGAGGCGGCCAAGACCCCCCATATGGACTCGCTGGCCCGGCAGGGCGAGCTGGGCCTGGCCCGCACAATCCCCATCGGCATGGAGCCGGGGAGCGATATCGCTAATCTCGCCATCATGGGCTATGATCCGGCCCGCTATCACACCGGCCGGGCGCCGTTGGAGGCCGCGGCCTTAGGCGTTTCGCTGGCCCCGGACGAAGTGGCTTTCCGCTGTAACCTGGTGACCCTGAAAGCCGAAGCGGGGGGCCTCTACATGGAGGACTATGCCGCGGGACATATCACCAGCGAAGAGGCCAAAGAGCTCATCGAGGCCCTGGAGACTGCGCTGGGCCAAAACGGCCGCCACTTCTATCCGGGGGTGAGCTACCGGCACCTGCTCGTCTGGAACCAGGGAGAGGCAGGCTGGAAGACTTACCCGCCCCATGATCTCACCGGCCAGGAAGTGGGCAAACTTTTTCAGAAAGAGGGCCCGGCCGCGCCCCTGTGGGGGCTCATGCGAGCCTCGTGGCCGATTCTCCAGGAACACGACCTGAACCGCCGCCGTCGGTCCCAAGGAAAACTGCCCGCCACCTCCATCTGGCTGTGGGGCCAGGGGCGGTCGCCGGACTTGCCCACGGTGCAGGAACGTTTCGGCCTCAGCGGCGCGGTGATCTGCGCGGTGGACCTCATCCGGGGCATCGGCCTGTACGCCGGCCTCACCCCCATCCCGGTCCCCGGAGCCACCGGGTATCTGGATACCAACTATGAAGGCAAGGTGAATGCGGCCCTGGGGGCCTTGAAAGAAAAGGACCTGGTCTTCGTCCACGTGGAGGCCCCTGACGAGGCCGGACACCAGGGCGAATTGCACCTGAAAATTCAGGCCATCGAGGACTTCGACGCCCGGGTGGTGGGGCCGCTGCTCACAGGGCTCAAAAACCTGGGGGACCATCGGGTGCTGGTCATGTGCGACCACTTTACCCCCATTGCCGAAAAGACCCACACCCCGGAACCGGTGCCGTATGTCCTGTACGATTCCCGCCATACCGGGGAAACCCCCCGGCCTTACAGCGAAGCCGCAGCCCAGGCCAGCGGCCTTCTCCTCGATCAAGGCGCGGAACTCCTGTCCCGATTGATTGCCCAACATTGAAAGTGTTGTAAAGAGATTTTTGGGAAAGGGGGCCAGGGGTCGCGGACCCCTGCCCCCTCTCCCAAGCCCTCTCCCCCAACCCCTTACATTAAACGGGAGCACAGGCTTCCAGCCTGTGCAGGAACAGGCAGGATGCCTGTTCTCCCAGTCAAAGGCAAGTGGAAGGGGAGTTTGAGGGGATGGGAACACAGGCGAGACATCTGTGCCATAGGGTCCCTAGTCCCCTGGCCCGCCCCCCAAAAGTCTTACGCAACCGCGGCGAAATAAGCCAACTCTCCGGCATGGTGAAGATCATGCCTGGGGCTTATTAGTTAAATTTCTCTTCCACAAAGGCTTGCCAGCGCTTGACCGCAAAATCCTTAAAAACTTTTGGGGCTGTGGCCAAGGCGGGATCGATTTTTTTGGTGCCGCCCATTTTTTCACCCGGCCCCACCGTGACCACCGTCTCCCCCCGGATGGCATATTTCTTTTGGCCTTCGTGCATGATGAGCTTGAGAATCGCAGGACTGACGTCGCTCCGGCAGGCCAGTTTGTAGAGAAACGTGCTCTCCGCGATGCCGTTTTTATCAAGGTCAGTGATGGTGAGAGAGTTTGGTAGAAATTCGAGATCAAGATCATGAGGACAATCCCTCACAAAATCAAACGTTTTCCATAACAAGACAAAGTTAGCTTTGGTTTTGAGATAATGGTATGCGTGCAATTCGGCACTCAACTCTCGTTCACCAGTTATGGTGCCGATCTTTTTACTAATGAATGGGCCAAATTTAGAGAGGATTATTATATTTTTCCCACGGTTATCAAGCCAACGAACCCCGGCAACCAATTTCCCTTTAAAGCGAACTTCCGGGGGCAACTGGATTGAATCTAACCGGAGAGGTTGAACTTTTGTAACTGCAGCTTGCCCCAGGCCCACACCTATGAAAAGAAGAATAAGCGCCCAAAAACCTCTTTTCACCATACCCCCCTCCACGTAACGCCTTCTGAGGAATGGAAAACAGTGGTTAATCTGTTGCTGTGAGTCCGATTAGATAACAATTTCTTGGAGATAGGTAATGGCATTCTCAAAGATGGCCAGCCCCGGGCCGGCCTGCTCCCGGTAGGGTTCGCCCCGGCGGCGGTATCTATCCTTCTCGAAGGTCCAGGCGGGGTGTTGGAAAGAGCTGATGCCTGACTCGGGATGGGGCATGAGGCCCAGGACCAGGCCGGTGGCATCGCAGAGACCGGCAATGTCCAAAAGAGAACCATTGGGGTTGTCAGGGAAGCGGCCGCCAGCGGGGGCGCCGGAGGGGAGGGCATATTGGAGGACTATCTGGCCCCGGCTCTGCAATTCATCGAGGATTCCGGAGTCGGCGTAAAATTTGCCTTCGCCGTGGCGGATGGGGAGTTCCAAGCCATCCAACCCCCGGGTGAACACACAGGGGCTGTCAGAATTGATCTTGAGGTGCACCCAGGCGTCCCGGAAGTTGCCGCAATCATTGGGGATGAGGGCCACCAGGCGCTCGCCTTCCCGGCCCGGTAAATTAGGGAGCAGTCCCAGGTTCACCAGCACCTGGAAGCCGTTACAGATGCCGATGACCAGTCGGCCGGCCTGGACGAACTCCTGGAGGGCCTGACCCAGGGCCAGCTTCAGGCGCAGGGCCAGGATGACCCCGGCGCCGTGCTCGTCCCCCCAACTGAACCCCCCCGTGACTGTAAGGAGGTGATAGTCCCAGAGCATGGCGGGGTTGGCCAAGAGGTCGCTGGTGTGCACCCTGACCGCTTCGGCCCCGGCCTGGTTGAGGGCGAACTGGGTTTCCCAGTCACAGTTGAGGCCGTAGCCATAGAGGACCAAAGCCTTCGGCTTGGGGAGGGGTTCTGTTCTCTGTTTTCTGTTTTCTGTTTTCGGCAGGCTCACAGGAAACCAGGCCCTCAGCCGGATTTTTTCTTACCGCCCTTCTTTTTCCGAGACGCAGTTTTTTTCTCCTGGCGCTTTTTCTTCTGGGCAGCGAGTTCAATGACTTTCTCCCGCTTGATTTCCACCCGCTTCACTTCCTTGCGCCAGGAAAAGATAATGGGGCTGGCCACAAAGATTGAGGAGTAGGAGCCGATGATGAGACCCAGGATCATGGCCAGGGCAAAGTCTTTCAGGACCACGCCGCCGAAAAAGTACACGGGCAACACCACCAGGAGCACGGTGGTGCTGGTGATAATGGTACGGGAGAGCACCTCGTTGACGCTCAAATTAAGAATCTCACCCAGGGTGCCCCGGCGGCGGGCCAGGTTTTCCCGAATGCGGTCGAAGACCACCACGGTGTCGGTCAGGGAGTAACCCGCAATGGTGAGCAGCGCGGTGACTACCAAGAGGGTTATTTCTAAGTTGAGCAGATAGAAAACTCCCAGGACCACCAACACGTCATGGAAGGTGGCAACGGTGGCGGCGACACCGAAGATGAGTTCGAAGCGGAACCAGATATAGGCGATAATGGCCAACAGGGAGATGACGATGGCGATGATGGCTTTTTTGCGTAAATCCTTACTGACGGAGGCGCCGATTTCTTCGGTGCCCACCACCGTGAATTTGTTTTTAGGCAGGCTTTTATTGAGGATCTGGACCAGTTTCTCTCCCATTTGACCCACACCTGCATCGGATTTCTTCACCCTGACCATCAGCCCCTTGCCACCTTCCAGGGGTTGAATCTCCGCATGTCCCCAACCTTCTTTCTCCAGCGATTTTCGCACCTCTCCCACCGTAAAGGGTTGGCCGGCGTCCATCCTGACCATGGCGCCGCCGCTAAACTCCACCCCCAGGTTGCCGTGGCCCCGGCTCAACTGCACAAAAGCAAAGATCCCCACGAGAACTACGGCAGCGGAAAAGATGAAGGCATAACGCCGCCAGGAGATGAAATCAAAGTTGGGTTTCTCAAAGAATTGGAAAAAACTGAGATCCTTGAGCCAGCGCTTTAAAATGGCCCAGTCATAGACCACCCGGGTGCCGAAAAGAGCAGTGAAGAGGTTCAGGGTGACGCCCAGGCTCAAAGTGACCGCGAAGCCCCGGATGGGTCCAGTGCCGAAGATGAAGAGCACCAGGGCGGTGATCAGGGTGGTGACATGCGAGTCGATGATGGTCCAGAAGGCTTTGTCGTACCCGCCGTCGATGCCGCTTTTCAGGGGCTTGCCCGCGGCGAATTCCTCCCGCATGCGTTCGTAGATGAGGACGTTGCTATCCACCGCCATACCGAGAGACAGGATGATGCCGGCGATGCCCGGCAGGGTAAGGGTGGCGCCGAACAAAGAGAGACAACCCAGGAGCATGATGGTGTTCAGAATCAGGGCGTAGTCGGCCACCAAACCGGAAAAGCGGTAGTAGAAGATCATAAAGGCCACCACCAGGATAGTGGCCAGAAGGCCGGCGATGAGGCCCTTGCGGATAGAGTCCTGGCCCAGGGTGGGGCCCACGGTGATGTCCTGCACGATCTTGACGCTGGCCGGCAAAGCGCCCACCCGCAGCACGGTGGCCAGGTCCGCCGCCTCCTCCGGGGTGAAGGCCCCGGTGATACGAGCTTCGCCCTGGGAGATACGTTCCTGGATCACCGGGGCGGAGCGTACCACCTCATCCAGGATGATGGCCAGGCGCCGCTTGACGTTGTCCCGGGTGATGCGGTCGAACTCCTGGCCCCCCTCGGCGTTAAAAGTGACCACGACGGCAATTTCCGTAACATCAGGGCGGACGCGGGCCTCCTGTACCCGGTCACCGGTTAAGAGCACCTTTTTCTTCAGAAGGAGGGGAATTTTGGTCTTCCGCCGGGTTTCATGGTCTACGCGCGTTTCATAGTAGACTTCGGTGTCCGGGGGAATCTTGCCCTTCAGGGCCTGGTTCACTTCGGCCCGGTCGTAGCGGTCCTGCAGACGGCCTTCCTGTTCCGCCTGTTTGATTAACTCTTCCAGATTTACCGGGGTCTCATCATCTACCAACTTAAACTCAAGCTGGGCGGTCTGCCTGATGAGCTGCCGGGCCCGGGTCGGGTCCTGGATGCCAGGGAGTTGCACCACGATCTGTTCACTTCCCTGGGGGACGATGACAGGTTCGGTGACCCCGAACTGATCGATGCGGTTGCGCAGGATCTCCAGACTGCGGCTCAGGGTTTGATCTTTGAAGGCCGCAATTTCTTCGGGTTTGAGGGTAAGAGTATAAGCCTGACCGCCATTTAAGGGCTTGGGCCCCTTCATCTGGAGCTTGGGAAAATAGTCTTTAATGAGTTTATCAAAGGCTCCCTGGTCGCTGGCCTTAATAAGGGTCACGGGAAGAGTTTCCTTGGTGACCTCATCCACCTTGAGGCCAATCTTCTGCCGGTCGGCAATGGTGTTGAGGCTGCGGGCCGTGCGGTCCAGTTCGTTCTTGATGGCCTGCTCCAGGTCCACTTCCAGGACCAGGTGCATGCCTCCTTTCAAATCCAACCCCAGATTTAGACCGCGGCTGATGTAGGTTTCCCACCACGAGGGCATCTGTACCCAGGAAGGCAGGACCAGGAGAAAGGCGAAGACAGTTAAACAAAACAGAAAGAGGAACTTGAGACGGACGGCACGCAACATCCAATATACTCCTTAGGGCCGCAGCCAGGGCCGGGGCCGGATATCTCGACTACCATAAAGCCGGGGTCAGGGCGACCAGCCCTTGGTACCCCCAACTTACCGAATTTACCGGAGAGTAAGCAGACTGTCAAGGAAGGAAAAAAGGCGTTTATCAGACGGTTCTCTTGCGGGAAGCATCATGACCCACAAAATAAAAGTCCATTTGGGGCAACTTCAGGCAGGTGAGGAAATTACCATACACCAAGCCGGTGTCGATGCCGATTTTATTCGGGAGAACCAGAGGTTGCTTAAAAGGGGTGTGGCCAAAAATCACCCGGCGGCCGAAATCCTCGGTGGAGGCGATGAACTCCCCCCGGATCCAGCAGAGATCTTCATCCACCTGTTCTGCCAAGGGCACCCCGGGCTTGAGGCCGCCATGGACGAAAATATAATCCTCGATTTCATAAAATAACTGCAGTTCTTGGTAAAACCGGGCATGATCCAGGGGCAGCACCAGCTCAGACTGCTCATCCCAGCCCTCCCCCCAGTAGTCCCTCAGGGTGTTCAAACCGCCATTCATAAGAAAAAGGTTCCGGTCCTGGCCGGCCAGAAAGTCCAGGAACATGACTTCGTGGTTGCCCTTGAGGCAGATAATGTTCTCGGCCGGATACCGGGCCTTGAGGCCCAAAATGTAGTCCACTACACCCCGAGAGTCCGGCCCCCGGTCGATGTAGTCCCCCACGAAGAGAAGCCGGTCCTGATGCAGGTCAGGCTCGAGGTTTTCTAGGAGACGCTTCAAAGGCGCCAGGCACCCGTGAAGGTCTCCAATGACATAAATATCACCATTCATGTGCGTCTTGTGAAAGGGATGTCCTGGGGGAGGGGGGTTCCCACGGGCTGGAAGCCCGTGCTACCGGGATGCGGCCCCTTACCCCCTCCCCCACATCTTTGTCCTTACAACCACCGAAACAGCTTCTCCCGGCGGTCCAGGCGGGTGAGGCCGGCTTGCCGGGCGGCCTGTTCTGCCTCTACCAGTTCCTCCCGGCTGGGGAGGCGGTTCAGAGAGGCGTGCTCATAGGCCTTACCGCAAGGACGGTACTGGCCCATGACGTTGACATAGGTGTGGGGAGACAGTTCCTGGGCTAAAAATTTCATGACTTCCGGGGTGCCGGCCAGATTCTCGGGAAGCACCAGGTGCCGCACCAACAGACCCCGGCGGGCCACCCCGCGGTCATCCAGGTCCAGATCCCCCACCTGACGGTGCATCTCTTTGAAAGCTTCACGGGCCCTTTCCGGGTAGTCCTTGGCACTGCAAAACCGCTCGGCCACTTCCGGGTCCCAGAATTTGAAGTCGGGCATGTAGATGTCCACCACGCCGTCCAGCAATTTCAGGGTCTCCACCGCGTCATAGCCCCCGGAGTTGTAGACCAGGGGGACGTTCAGGCCGGCTTCGATGGCCGTGGGCAGGGCCTCCAGGATCTGGGCCACCTGGTGGCTGGGGGTGACGAAATTAATGTTGTGGCAGCCTCTCTTTTGCAGATGAATCATAATGGCGGCCAGGTCCCGGGCACTGATTTCTTCCCCTTGGCCGCCGTGGCTGATTTCCCAGTTCTGGCAAAAGATGCAAAAAAGATTGCAGTGGGTGAAAAAAATGGTCCCCGAGCCATTGCGCCCCACCAGGGGGTCCTCCTCGCCGAAGTGGGGGCCGTAAGAAGAAACCACCGGCTTATCTCCGGTGCGGCAAACTCCCAGCTCCCCGTGATGCCGGTCCACCATACACCGGTGCGGACACAGGGTGCACTGATGCAAAAGGTCCAGGGCCGCCTCAATCTTGGGCTGCAACAAACCCCGCCGATGCGTCTCTAAATAAACCGGCTCCCACATGATGCACCTTCCTGAGTGTGATTTGAGGAGGAGGGGCCCACGGGCTGGAAGCGCGTGCTCCCGGCGCCGCTCCCCTCAAACTCCCCTCCCCAACCCCCTTTGACCGGGAGAACAGGCATCCAGCCGGAAAGTCGGCACAGGCTGGAAGCCTGTCGGCTCCCGCTTAACGTATGGGGTTGGGAGGGGGGTGCGGGGGGAGGGCAGGGGCCTGCAGGTCCCTGGCCCTCCCCCCGCCAACATTCACCCCTCTTCCACCTCCACCCGCCAGGGTTCCAGGATGCTACGGGGGAGGCCGTCGATGTAGCGGGAGGGGCTGTTGATGGTCATGCCGATATTTCTATTATATCCCAGGTGGGGGAAAATGATAGCCAGTTGGCGTTTGGCCCGGGTGACGGCCACGTACATCAGGCGGCGTTCTTCCTCTTCGTTTTCTTCGTTGTCCAGGGAGTAAAAGCCGGGAAAGCGGCCCTCCGCGGCCCAGATAATGAAGACCGCCTCCCACTCCAGGCCTTTGGCGGAATGGACCGTGGACAGGGTGAGGAAGTCGTGGGTGGGGGTGGTGATGTCCGCCAGGCTGGTGGGAGGGTCCAGGGACAGGTCGTTCAGAAAGCTCCTGATCTCCCGGTAGCGGGCGGTGATGGTCAGGAGGTGCTCCAGGTCCTTGGTGCGTTTGGGGTAGTCATCGAAGCGATGCTGCATCAGGGGTTCGTAGTGGTCCAGGGCCAGGTTGAGGCGGCTCAGCAGGGTCTGGGCCCGGGAGTTAATCTGGGAGAGAACCTCGGCCAGTTCTTTGAGCGCCGCCTGGCGCTGCTTGTTCAGGGCAGCTACGGCTGAGTCCAGGGTGAAGCCTTCCTTGATGGTAGCGATGAACTTGACCGCGGTTTGCCGGCCTACCCCGGGGAGGAGTTGCAGGAGCCGGGTCCAGCTCAGGGTGTCCCGGGGGTTGGCCACCACCCTCAGATAGGAGAGCAGGTCCTTGACATGAGCGCTCTCCATGAACTTGAAGCCCCCGAATTTCATGAAGGGTAAGTTCTGGCGCACCAGTTCGATTTCCAGGTCGAAGGAGTGATAGGCCGCCCGGAAGAGGATGGCCATCTGGTTCAAAGGGATGCCCTGGCTTTGCAAATCTTCCACCTGAGACACCACCAGGCGTGACTGCTCATTTTCGGTGGCCGCCCGGTAGAGGCGGGGCCGCAGGCCATCGGGTTGGCGGCTGAACAGGCACTTGGTGTACTTTTCCCGGGCCTCGGCAATGACTTCGTTGGCCAGGTCCAGGATGGGCTGGGTGGAGCGGTAGTTCTCTTCCAGTTTGACAATTTGGGCCCCGGGGAACAGGGCGGGGAAGTCCATGATGTTCCGAAAGTTGGCCCCCCGGAAGGAGTAGATGGACTGGCAGTCGTCCCCCACGGCCATGACGTTCTGATGGGTAAAGGCCAGGAGGCGCACCAGTTCGGCCTGGAGGTGATTGGTGTCCTGGTATTCGTCCACCATGATGTAGCGGTAGCGGGAGGAGAGGCTGTGGCGGACGTCCTCGTGCTCGGTCAGGAGACGCCGCCCCTCCAGGAGCAGGTCGTCGTAGTCCATGAGGCTTTGGCGGCGCTTCTGGTCCCGGTAGGCCGCGGCCAGGTGCTTGAGGTGGTTCCGCTGCTCCAGGAATTGGGGGTAGTCCCGGGACAGGACTGTTTCCAGGGAAAGGTTTTTATTGACCGCGGCGCTTAAGATGTCGGCCAGGGTTTGCTTCCGGGGAAAGGGGCCGGAGACGCGTTTCAGGCCCAACTGCTCCTTTATCATCCGCTAATAGCCGTCCCTGGTCGTCCCGGTCCATGACGGTGAAGCCCTCCGGGTAGCCCAGGAGCTTGCCGTAGTGCCGGAGCCAGTGGTAGCAGACGGAGTGGAAGGTGCCGCCCATGACCTGGGTGAGGGGACGCTGGAGCAGGTCCGCGGCCCGGGTGAGCATCTCCTGGCTGGCCTTGCGGGTGAAGGTGAGGAGCAGAATGTGGGACGGGTCCACCCCCTGGTCCACCAGATAGGCCAGGCGGTAGACCAGGGTCCGGGTCTTGCCGCTCCCCGCCCCGGCGATGACCAGCACCGGCCCTTCGGTGGTGGTGACCGCCTGGTACTGGGCCGGGTTGAGTTCGCGTTTATAGTCGATGCGGCGGTGCGCCGGACCTGAGGGCGATCGGAAATTGTGTTGGTTAGGCATTAACAGTCAGATTAGGCTCAAGATTAGTGTTCTTTTATCTCTTTAATGCGAATGTGCTGCTGCATTTTATCAGGTTCATAATTCCAGTTACCATCCCATGCAACCTCAAATACTTGGTACCGGGGTGATTTGAAATTGGTAGCCTCTATCTCTAAAAAATACCGGACTGCTTCGTTTTTTCGAACAAACCCCTGAAAATTATTGGAATACCAATATAGACGGGGGACGAATTTATCTTCTGTTTCACTGATAAATCCAAGATCAAAAATCTGCTCTTTGATCAGAGTTGCAATGGGAGGAGTTATTTCGGCAGGAGCCCAAACAAATTGCATTGGCACTGAAATAGGAACCGAATAAAACATATTATCAGGACCGCGACGGCTTAAACCTTTAAGTAACACGCGGCAGTTAGTGACATTAAGCCAAGACCGCTGATTAACTACCTTAAGATGAAAAAACATTACTCGAGTCCCACTTTGTGCACCCGTGGGATCAATAAACATAGTAGGTTCACCACGAAGGTTGTGCACATCAATAATTAATTTGAGAGGGGTAAGCCAAGACCGGAGCCAGTCTCCCCAAATTGCCGCAACTGCGACCATTAAGGTACCTACTGCTACAAGGGCGTCTATCAAGATGCTTAAGAGGTGCATTCCTTCCTCCTATGGCCTAAATTCTTTTTGGCCTCGCGCTAAAGCAGGAGCTTAGGGATGGGAAATCTATCCGCCGGGCTGCCCCGGCGGCTGGGAAGTGTGGCTGAGTCATATGAAGATAATGTCAATAATTGCCGATTTAGTAAGGCGCACAGGGGTCACATTCCCTTGACCAAGGTTAGGGGAGCCCGGCATAATGGGTCAGCGTCCCCTGATCCCTGTATAAAACTATGTCAAACCCTCAAATTCTCCTAAAACGTCATGCTGAGCGAAGCGAATCATCTCGTCTTTTCAATGGGTTGAGATCATTCACCTCGTTCAGGATGACAGAACCCTAGCTTTTGCAAGAGGTTCTCATGATTATAACCCAAAGGATGGGGTGAGGGGCGAACTCAGAATGCCATTTGTCGTTTTCGCGAGCGTGGCGGGCGGTCTTCTGACCCTGGTGGCCGCCCTGGACCTGAGCGGCATGGTCATTGTTCCTGCGAGGGATGCTGAAGAGGCGATAGTGAAATACCTTCCCCTTGAAAGATGGCACAGTTATTGATAGCCTAATTTTTTATGTTTGCCTTTTTTTCCAGTTTGCGGGTTCGGCTCTTAGGTATCGTCCTGTTGGCGGTTATTCCAGCTCTTGGATTTGTGGTTTACACCAGCCTGGAACACCGACAATTGGTCAAAAAGAATGTTGAAGAAGAACTGTTAGATGTTGTTCAGGACATGGTCAGGTTTCATGGACAGTTGCTTCGCCAAACCCGTCATTTATTGTTCCTCCTTGCAGAAATTCCAGAGGTTCGGCAGGCACGTTACCAAGAATGTTCGGCGTTATTCTCCGATCTAATAAAAGAAAACAAAGAACTGCTAAATTTAGGGTTGGCAGATTATCAAGGCAAGATTATCTGCAGTGCCCTGCCAATACGACAGTCGACTACCCTGGCTGACCAGTCTTATTTTCAAGAAGCTCTCAAGACTCGCCAAGTTGTCATTGGAAATTATCAGCTAAATCCTACCACGAACAAACCATACTTGGGGTTGGCGAGGTTAGTGCGGAATCCTGCTGGCCAACCTCAGGGAGTAGTTTTTGCCAACCTCGACCTGGGCTGGATCCAACAATTAATGAGCAAAGAACCCCTGCCTGCCAAGGGAGTGGTCACTGTCATTGACGAGAAGGGTACTATTCTGACTCGCTGGCCTGAGCCGAGTCAGTGGGTCGGGTTACAGAACCCCAAGGGAAAAATCATTGAGATTGCCTTATCTCAAAAGCAAGGCATTAGCGAAGCCACCGGTATTGACGGCCTCTTAAGATTGTATGCCTTTCGGCCGCTGGATCCGGCAAATCCGAGAGAATTTATCCTGGCAGGCGTCCCCACCAAAGTCTTGTATGCCGAGGTCAGCGATATTTTAGGCCGCAACCTCTTCTGGTTGGGGTTGGCTACGGCCCTGGTGCTGGCTGCGGCTTGGATTTTAAGTTCCCAGTTCATCATGCAACCCATTAATACCTTGATAAAAACCGCAAAGCAGTTTGCCGCCGGCAACCTGGGGGTGCGGACAGATTTGCCGGAGGGCAAGGGTGAAATTCATGAACTGGCCAGTAGCTTCGATCAGATGGCCGAGGGACTGCAGCAACGGGAAAAGATCTTAGAACTCCATAATAAAATAATGATGGTTGCCAGTGAGGCTACCAGTTTGGAAGAATTGCTGAAGGAATTTATCAGAGAAATTGCTGATTATACCAACTGTACTGCGGTGGGCATCAGAATTTTACAGAGAGATGGCACGATCCCTTATGAGGCTTCTCAAGGTTTCAGCCAAAAATTTCTTAATGTGGAAAATCGGCTATCCCTAGAGACCATCGATTCAGAGAAACATTTGTGCAGTAAGCTGATCAAGGGCACTATTACCCCTGGAATTCCGTGCTTCACGAAAAATGGTTCATTCTTTGTAAATGCTGCCGGTCAAGGGGTAGCCGGTATTTCCTTAGAAGGTAATGGGACTACTTGTACTTGTAATTTCTGCCATGAGTATGGTTACGAATCTGTGGCACTCATTCCTTTGAGTATCAAAGACCATATCATTGGCTTGATTCACCTGGCAGACCCCAAGGAAAATATGGTTCCCGAAAATCTCGTCAGGGAGCTAGAAAAGGTCGCCATCCGTTTAAGCCTGGCGTTAGAAAGATTATGGAACGAGGAGAATGTCCGGGGTCTGACTCATGAACAGATGAAAGCCCAGGAAAAGGAAAGACTGAGGATTTCCCGGGAACTGCACGATTCCGTGGCTCAGGAGTTGTCCGCGGTTAAAATCAGCCTGGACAATGTGATGGAACTGCTGCCAGAAAAAACCAGCAAGAAATTGAATTCGAAAATACTCCAGATTTCCGATAATCTTCACCAGGTGATAGGATCGATTCGGGAGCTGGCCTATGGCTTGCGCCCGCCTATCCTGGACTCTCTGGGGCTGACTCGGGCCCTCTACCAACTGTGCGAAGATTTTACCACTCGTACGGATATCAAAGTAAACTTACTAATTGCAGGTATCGAGGAAGACAAACTGAATGAAAACGCGGTAATTACCCTCTATCGCTTCATCCAGGAAGGTCTCAATAACGTACACAAGCACGCGCAGGCTCAAAATGTGAGCATCAAGTTGGTATCCTCCTTTCCCAAGATCATTTTGCGTCTGGAAGATGACGGCAAGGGTTTTGACGATATTGAGCAGCAGTCCGGGACTTTTATGGAAAAACACATGGGCCTGCTGAACATGCAAGAAAGAGTTGCCCTCCTCGGAGGGAATATGCAGATTGAATCGCAACCCGAAAAAGGCACTCACATCCTGGTGGAGATCCCCTGGAAGGAAGTTATTCGTGAACCACAAGAAAACGATAGTAATCGTAGATGATCATCCCTTGTTCAGGGAAGGTCTCAAATCGATTATCTCTCGGAACCCTGAATTGGAATTAGTGGGTGAGACGGGAGTAGGAAAAGAGGCATTGAGGTTAGCGGAGAATCTCAAGCCTGATATGATAGTGATGGATATATCACTACCGGATATCAATGGCATTGAATTAACCAGGGATATCAAGAAATTGTCGCCGGCGACTCAGATTTTGATAGTCAGTGTGCACTCCAAGATAGATTACCTTACTGCAGCCTTTCAAGCGGGAGCTAGCGGGTATGTGGTCAAGGACGCACCCTCCGGAAAAATTTTACAGGCCTTGGAACTTGTCTCTCAAGGAGAGTATTTTCTGGACGCCTCAGTATCGTATCAAGTAGTGAAAAAGCTGTCAGAGTTCCCGGAACAAAAAGCAAAAACCACTGACACTTTTTATAGCAGTCTGACTACCAGGGAACAGGAGATTTTCCGGTTATTAGCCGAGGGCCTGAAAATTAAAGACATTGCTGATAAACTTTTTATAAGTCCCAAGACTGTAGAAAATCATAAGACTAATATCATGTCTAAACTCAATCTGCATAGTACCCTGGATCTGGTGCGGTATGCCGTCAAGCTGGGCATTATTGATGTAGAGCACTGGAAAGGGTAACCGGCTTCCTCCAAAAATTGCCGATCAGTTCCTTCCCGACATTAATCAAATAAGAATCCCCACCCCAATCGAACCTGCCGCTGAAAAAAAGTGAACCCTCCACCCGGGGAATATTCCCGTCTTTCTTGGGTATTTCACCTTAGAAAATTGAGGTCTCACCTTCATCGACATTTCTGTGGAGTTTTTTATTTTATGAATAAGGAGCAACGGTGCCCTTGCAAAACAACTACCTGAACTTGAGTGAACTGGTCCGAAGTATTCAGCGTTCTGCAGGGGAACTGGATTGTTTCCGAAGGGGTCAACTCGATTGTGACAATTTGGATTGTACCTGGCGTTCTTTGTGTCTGGAATCATTGGTGAACTCCAGCATAAGAGCAATAGGAGGTCAGAACAATAACTAAGCTTAAAGAAATTTGTCAAATTCAACGATGAGATGGGGGGGATTTGACATTTTTTTAAGGTCAAAACCAAGAAATATGAAAGGAGAAAATCATGCTTGATTCCCAAGTATTGCAAAATGAGGCTCCCTGGGTGGTGGAAAATGTCGGTGTGGTTCCCCAGGTATTACCTGATAAGCCTTCACAGGTGTTTGGTGATGCAGGGGTGAATCCCCAAGTAATGCATGACGAGGCGTGCTGGCTTCTGGAGAATGTGGGGGTGCGGATGAATCATCCCTATCTCATTAAGGTGTTGGAAAACACCGGCTATGCGGGATTTGATGGCTCCAGCGGCAGAATTCATATTCTACGTCCCCTGGTGGATTGGGCCGTTGAGAGGGCCCCCAAACGAAGTGAACATCAGGTGCCCAGTAAATCATTCTGTGGGGGAGGGACGGCGCCTCATGTTCGGGAAAATGGCAACCTGGTCGAAGCTGATCTCCACCAGCATGTGGCGGCCATTGCCAAAATTGCGGAGAGAGAAGGGATCCCCTCGATTTTCCGGGGATGCGGGGGGGCTCACAATGCCTATGAGGATACCGAGCAGATCCGGGTGATGCGGGAGCATTTCAGTCGCTATATTATGCTCTATGTGGCCACCGAGGAAGGGGTCAAGGCCTGCGTGGAGGAATACCGGCGTAACCCCCACATGTGCACCACGCACTCTCTCTTTTACAGTCCTTTGCAACTGAATGATACCGGGCCCCAAACTGTCCGCTATAGGAATAACGGCACCAGATTGACTTCCAACTTGATCGGCAATGTCAATGGTTTCCTGCGGTGTGTCGAGGAAGGATTGCCTATATACCTCGTGACCATGCCCATCTCGTATGTCACCAGTCCGGCTACGCTCTATGGCAGCGCGGTCCAAGTTCACGCTGAGTTTCTCATCGGCTTGTGCCTGGTGCAAATCCTCAATCCCGGGTTGATGACCATCGATGCCGCGTTTCCCCAAGCCGGCGATCCCCGGGATGAATACAATATCAGTTTTGGGTCACTATCCCACAATATCATTAATTTGTTGGCCGCGAAGGCGGCGACCTATCTTGATTTACCGGCCATTCAGGACGGCTGCTCCGCGGGGGGCAAGGACCTGCTGGATCCGTCTATCCCCTTGGATGTTGCCAGGGCTTACCGCATCTGGAACTGGGCTTATGAGAGCGGGTGGTGCCAATGGCACATGGTGCGCCATTGCTACGGCTTCTTGAATTATCAGATGGTTTACGACATCGGCAAGATGGAGGAGGATGTAGCCACCCTGAAAAAGGTGCTGCACTACAATGAACAATTTCCCATTCCGCCCGAATTGGACGTGTATGATCCGGATGCTATTTATGTGATTGAGGATGTGATTAAAAATTACGGCGGCAACTTCACCGCGCATCCTCACACCTTAAAACATAGTGTTCCGGTGTTGTAACGATATTACCCAGGGCAAAAAATTGATTAACTGTTGCAGCCTCCCTTTCATCCCCTCTCCCCCTCGGAGGGAGAGGGGGTTTTGGGGATACCTTTTTCCGGAAGAACAAAACTGAGGCTTTTTCAACCGCAGACTGGTGGGCTGTTATTTACGGCCAAATCCATGCTGTCCTGCTTCCGGTTTGGTTCTACGTAAAGTTTGAGCCTGGGCCGGAAATTCCCTGGTCTGGATTTTATTAACTTTACCCCAGAAGTTAATAGACTTCAAAAAAACAATTAATGATATTATCTGCTTTTCATTGTATTGCCAACCGAATAAATAATCCTGTAAGATAAATAAATGATTCCACCTCTATTTGTGAAACCATAGGCTTTTTTTTCCCTTCTTCCAATGCATGTCTAAAATTATTTGCATAACTAATATATTCCGATAGAATTCTTTTATATTCCTCTGATGCATTTACTTTTGCTATAAAATTTTCACGATTAGCCGATAAATCCTTTTTTGGTCTACCAGTTATTATTTTTGACAAAGCCTCAAGAGATTCATACATGTCTGTGATAACGTCTGAAAGGAGTTCAGGGCGCTTATCAGAATGTAAGAAATGTTCAAGACCCTTTTCAAACGGAATAAGCACAGAAGAATATTCGTTATTCCTCAGCCAATGTAGAACATCATTTACTAATTTGTCATCAAGCAACTTTGCCCCTGATCTGATAAATCTCCCCTCTATCCATGATACACCTATGTCAACTTCTGATTCGCTCATCAATTGATTGATTAAATTATCCAATTTTGATTTATAGAAACTATCTAATGATTGGTAAAATATTTCTAATGCTAATAAATTACGATAAAAATCGTCTCCGATATGTTTTTCCAATCATTTATGAGATTCATATTTATCACCAAGACCTGAAACAATTTCATGATGAATATTGTAACGCATATTAGCATTTAGGTCTAAAAAGAATCGATAAAAAACTCTGTTAAATGCTCTGTTAACAAATCTTTTTATTGCTACATCTTGACCGATACTAATATTAAAGCGATGAATAAACTTCAATTTATAATCCCCTATAAATCAGTTGATTGATCAAAAGCATCTGATGGTGAATATAAAATTTAGGGTCTGACCGCTAATCGTTGTTAGGAGAGCGGGGATAACGGAATGTAAATTGGCCCCTTAAAATTATAAAAATCAATACCAATAAAATCAGCCCAGATGGCCCATGGTCCTCAAGAATGGATAATAAAATTTCCATTATCGTTTCCTTCCAGATTTAATCATTTTCATCTGGCTCTGTTTTGATCAGGCTTAGCTTTAAACGCTTACGACTACTCCTTTCAGAATCTTCCCGCCGTCTCCCCTCTCGATCTCTAAGCCATTCTTCGGCATAAGGTTTTACTGCTTGTATGAGACCATCGAAATGGTATTCATTTCCACGCTGTCCATATTTGGGGTCAAATGAAGGTTTACGCTGGATTAAACCATCTTTTTCCATGGCGGCAATTCTCCGCCGAACTGTACTCTCATGAATCCCCATACACGTCGCTATAGTTCTTTTAGTTGGAAAAGGTGGTTTATTGGGATACCACCAATGTCTAAGTAGATGCATGATGATGTTTACATCAACCGCATCAAGCCCCAGGGCTCTTTGACGATCAAGGATTACCGAAGGGATGACCGTCCATCCTGCCGCCATTAAGGTGGGAGTCCATTTTTCCTCATTTCGACGGAGTTCCTGTTTTTCCGTCTTGGTAAGTGCTTTTGGCATATCTGACCTCCAAAATAGTTCGTTTATAGATGATGTTAAGGTGAAATTACTTAATTAATTTGAGGATGTCAATGCTCTATAGGAGGGCAATGGCGCCTAGGGGGATAGGCACTGATGATATTGGGGGGGGTGCACAGAAGCTTTGGGGCCACGTCTTTCAGAACCCCCAAAACAGGAACATTAAACACGTATATTATAAAATGAAGAGCATAAATTAAAGATATGAAGATAACCCCCAGGCGCTGATGCCTTGGGGGGTCAATGAAAGGTAAAAAAAGATTTCGCCCCTGTCATTTTTAAAAAGACATGATCTTGTCTGGATTTGCCTTTTTGGAAGGCAAGGCTCGTAGTTTTATGGACATCTATTAGATCATTAACTTATATAAAAAAGTTAATAAAATTCTCGGCTCACTCCCCAATAATCTTCACCAACACCCGTTTGCGGCGGCCCCCGTCGAATTCCCCGTAGAAAATCTGCTCCCAGGTGCCGAAGTCCAGCTTGCCGTTGGTGACGGCCACCACCACTTCCCGGCCCATGATCTGCCGCTTCATGTGGGCGTCGGCGTTGTCCTCCCCCACATTGTGGCGGTATTGGGACACCGGGGCATGGGGCGCCAGCTTTTCCAGCCAGACCTCGTAATCATGATGCAGGCCGGACTCATCGTCATTGATGAATACCGACGCGGTAATATGCATGGCGTTACACAGCACCAGGCCTTCGGTTATGCCGCTTTCCCGCAGGCACTCCTCCACCTGGGGGGTGATGTTGATCAAGGCCCGGCGGCCGGGGACGTTAAACCAGAGTTCCTGGCGATAACTTTTCATGGCAGTCTCTCAGGTGGTGTGGGCGAAGCCATTCATCATGAAATAGGCTGCTGTCAGACACAGCCCCTGGAGGGGCCGACCCAGGTGTCGGCCCGGCCGCAGGTCCGTTCTTACGGCGGTTTGGCAGAATGGTTTGTAACAGCCAGCCATCCACATATTCACCTTCACGATGACACAAGGATAGCCGCTTTGTCAAGGAAGGGGGGGGTGCTGCAGGTGTGGGAGAAAGCAGGGTGTGACCGGGTGTAACCTGTTAACTTTAGTTTCGCACCCTTAAAGTGGCTGCAACATAAAGAATCTATGAGCTAGAATAAAAAAAGAACTTAAAGATCCCCCTAAATGCCCCTTTACCAAAGGGGGACTTTTTAGGGAATTCCAACAAGTTGTCCCCTTCTCTCAAGGAGGGTTAGGGGCAATGCTGTTCACTTAAGCACCAAGAGATGAGGCGACGTCATTTTTCTTGTCATTCTGAGGGAGCCGAAGCGACCGAAGAATCTCTAAATACGAGATGCTTCGCTTCGCTCAGCATGACAAGAAAACGATGAAAATGTAGAGAGGGCACTGCCCACCAATTCCTAACTGTTAAGCTTCCGTTTTTCCCAGCACCTCGTGCAGGACGTGGCTGAAGGTGTCCACCCGGTAGGGCTTCTTGATGACGCCGCGGAAACCAAACTCCTGGTAGTGGGTCATGATGGGGTCGTCAGCGTAACCGCTGGAGACAATGGCCCGGGTTTGAGGCTCAATTTCCAGAAGGGCCTGGAGGGCTTCCTTCCCCCCCATGCCACCGGGGATGGTAAGGTCCATGATCACTAGTTTAAAGGGTTGCCCGGCGCTGCGGGCCTCCTGGTATTTTTCAATGGCATCAGCGCCATCCACGGCGACCTCCACCTCGTAGCCCAAATGCTTCAAAATCTTCCTGGCCACCTGCCGCACCCCGGCGTCGTCGTCCATGACCAGGATTCTGCCCTTCCCCTGGTGCAGGCGGCTGGCTGCGCCTTTGGTGGCGGCCTTGACCTTTTGGGCCGAGGCCGGGAGATAAAGGAAGAAGGTGGTCCCTTCTCCCAGGGTTGATTCCACGGTCATATAGCCGTCATGGTTCTTGATGATGGAGTAGGCGGTGGCCAGGCCCAGGCCGCTGCCTTTCTGCTTGGTGGAAAAGTAGGGGTCAAAGATTTTGGGGAGGTAGTCGGAGGGGATGCCGATGCCCTGGTCCTTGACCTTGATCTTCACGAATCTCCCCGGCGGGAGCGGCAGGCCCTGGTGCTCTTTGAGCGTGGCGTTCTCCGCCCTGATGGTGATGGCGCCGCCGGTGGGCATGGCCTGGAGAGCGTTGATGGCCAGATTTTGGATGACCTGGCTGAACTGCCCGGGGTCCACCTCCGCCGGCCACAGCTCCCTGGGAAAGGCAAAGTCACAACGCACCTGGGACCCGCGACAGGCAAAGGTGGCGGAATCTCGGATGATCTCCTCCAAGGAAGCTACCTCCTTCACGGGGGCCCCGCCCTTGGCGAAGGTGAGGAGTTGTTGGACTAGATCCCGGGCCCTGAGGGTGGCCTGTTCGGCCTCGGCCAGCCGGCGGAAGACCTGCCCCTGCCGGGGGGTGGAGAGCACGGCCAGGGAGAGGTTTCCCAGGATGCCCGTCAGGATATTGTTGAAGTCGTGGGCGATGCCCCCGGCCAGGATACCGAGAGAAGTGAGTTTTTCCATTTTCTGGAGCTCTGCTTCAGTCTGCCGCTTTTGCGTGACGTCCTGAAAAACCAGGACCACCCCAATGACCTGGCTTTCCTGATCGATAATGGGCGCGGCGCTGGCCGCCAGCAGGCGTTCGGCGCCGTCCCGGGCCAGGAGCATGGTATGGGCCGGCAGGGACGCCAGCCGTCCCGACCGAATGACCCGGTCCACCCGATTGTCGCAAGGTTTCCGGGTAAGTTCGTGGACCAGGTGAAGTACTTTGACCACCGCTTGGCCCCGGGCCTCCTCCTGGGTCCAGCCGGTGAGGGCTTCGGCCACCTGGTTCATGAGCACCACCCTGCCTCTCGTGTCGGTGGCGATGACGCCATCACCGATGGAGCGCAGGGTAACCCGCAAGCGTTCCTTTTCCGCGGCCAGGTCCTGCTCCACCTTTTTCTGCTCGGTGAGGTCCAGGAAGCTTTCTAAAAGATAGGTGCGACCGCCCCGTTTGACGGTGGCTGCGGTTTTAAGAATGGGTATGACGCCACCTTGGGCGGTCACTAACTGGCATTCCGCCTGCTCGGGGACGAGGGACGGCGCCGTGGCCGGGCAGCAGCAGGGATCACCAGTACAGATGAGGCCTCGACACTCCTGCCCCAGAAGCCGATCCTTGGCAAACCCGATCATCTCGGCGGCGTAGTGGTTAACGTCCACGATACGGCGGCTGTCGGTGTCGATCATCACCACTCCGGCCCGGATGGAGTCCATAATGGTCTTCAGGTGTTCTTCGCTCTCCCGTAAAGCCTCCTCGATTTCTTTTTGCTTGGTGATGTCAAAAAAGACGCCGTAGACATGGTCGATGCGGCTCTGGGGATCACGGATGATCTGCCCCCGGGCCTGGATCCAGAGGATGTGCCCCTGCTTGTGCCGGATGCGGTACTGACGCACGTAAGCGCCGGTGGTTTTCAAGGCCTGGCGGAAGATGCTCTGGCTCTCTGCCAAGTCCTCGGGCAGGATGAGGTCTGACCACTTGAGGCGGCCGGAGTTGAAATCCGCCATCGCATACCCGGTAAGCTCCTCCACTTTGTCGTCGAAGACCTCCACGGACCAGTCGGCATAACCCCGGAAGACCACCGCGGGAATGTTACTCACCAGGAGGCGGTATTTCGCTTCGCTCTCCCGCAGGGCTGCTTCCGCCCGTTTATGCTCGGTGACATCTTCGTAAATTACCAATTGATCCCCGGTTATCAGGGTTACCGAGCGAAAATTAATAATTTTGGGGGAGCCGTCCTTACAGGTCACCGTGAAGGTGCGAGGTCGGGCCTCCCCAACCTGGGAATCGGCAAGGTCCTGGAGCCAGGTGGAGATGGCCTGCTGGCGGTCAGCCGGATCGGGATAGGCCAGGTGGAACCAATCCCGGCCGGTAGGGATGTCGGCCAGGGTGTAACCAAAAATCTGGACGAACTTGGGATTGACATATTGGTAAGCCCCGTTTTCGCCGATAATGGCCACCCCCAGGGGGGATTCCTCCACCAGAGTGCGGTATTTTTCTTTTTCACGGTACAGGGCTTCAGCGGCCCGGTGGCGTTCGGTGATGTTCCGGTCAATACCCCGGTACCCGAAAAAATCCCCCCGGTGATCGAGGATAGGGACACCGCTGGACTCCAGGACCACCGGCTTGCCGCACTTGTGGAGGCTAATCTTACCCACATAGACATAAGGTTTCTGAGTCTCGAGGATGGGGCTCAGAAGCTCTCCCACCCGCTCGGCCTCCCCGGGGGCAAGGAGGTCCAGGAAGGTTTTCCCCAGGACCTCCTCGGGGGTATAGCCTAACAGGTCATGCACGTTGGGACTGATATAGGTGAGACGCCCGGCGGCGTCCGTTTCCCACACCAGGTCACTGATGGCCTCCACCAGAGAGCGAAAGCGCTCCTCGCTTTCCCGCAGGGCCTCTTCGGCCTGCTGGCGCTCCAAGGCGACGGCGAACAAAGAGACCAGGCGCTCCACGGCGTCCAGGTCCCGAGCTTCATAGTCCCGGCGGCTGGTGGCTAAGGCCACCTGCCCCAGAAGCTTGCCCCGAAAAGTCGCCGGGACACAGAGAAAGCGATGGTGGGAGCCGGGCTGCTCCTCTAATGAAAAATGCTGTGGCGCTTCGTTGACGAGAAGGGGTTGCCGCTCCGCCAGACACCGGGCCCACCGGGTGGACCACTCCCACCGGTCCTTATTCCAGCGGGAGCTTCGGCTGTTTTCTGAGGCTTCCCCATCCAGGTCAGGGAAAACCAATTCCCGTGATTGCCGGTCCATAAAGGCCACTGAGCCCCATGCGCTGCGGGTAATTTCCTTGGCCTTGGCCAGAACCAAACGGGAGAGGTCATCAAAGGGGGCCGAATTGATGACCGCCCGGGAAAGCTCGGCCAGGGCTGCGTTGACCTCAGCTTCCCAGGCCAGGTCTGCTCCGGGATGGTTTAAAGGAGACATGTTATTGGGGGAATCGGAGGTCACCTTATGTCCAACCGCATTTCAAAAGAAATAGTCTGAGCCAGCCAAGGCGATAGGCCCCAAGAATTATTGACGGCAACTGCTTATACTGGTCCGCAAACGGTGTCAGTCACCCAAATGGCCACACTTCACCCCCGGCAGGGGTTCGTGGACTAGATCGGCCGGGACACCCAAAAACTGAAGAGCTTGACAGGCAAGATCAAGAAATTTTGAAAAAACGGCAAAATTTTGATGGTGGCCGGGGCAATCGGGGTTTGGCAGTAGCGTCCAGGAGAAGTCGGTCCTGCTGCTAAAAATTAACAGAATCTAAGAGCGGTAAGATGCTAAGAGGAATACTTGGGATATGATATTAAGGACCGCAAGCCTTGGGCCAAGCTGCCATCAAAGGCAAATATACCCTTTGTAGGGGTGCACCCATGTGTGCGCCCTAATATTGGGCCGACACACGGGTCGGCCCCTGCAGGAAATGATTTTTAACCGCAACTCGGTATCAGGCCCACAGATTGATTCCCTGGTGGCCCCATCCTTTCATCCCCTCTCCCTTGAGGGAGAGGGCCAGGGTGAGGGTGAAAGTTAATTTATTTCACGCTCCTAATAATATAAAAATTTCAAATTGAATTTTCCTTCAGGTCGGTGACACAGGCGTCTCTTCTCAAGCAGGCGCAGGCTAAACGTCCATGGCCGATTTTAGTCACCCCCGAAGATGAAACCCTTGTGTAGGGGCGGGTTTTAAACCCGCCCCTACGGGGACTTTCACGGTAAAGTCTGCGGCTACAATTAATACCTTGATGATTGCAACTCAGTATAAGATAGAAAAATTCTAAGAGAGATAGGTGGGACATCATACTCAGGGGGCAAAGTCTTAGCCCCACAACCTCGTAGGAATGCAATTCATTACGCCCTCGGGGCTTGATGAATCAAGCCCCTACACCAGCCCCCCAGAAAATAAATGACCGCCAGGAAAACAGGTTGATATCAGGGATGTTCAGCGGCGGTTTTGGTGAACATCGCCAGATACAGATGAGGGCTCAAATCCACGATGTCCCCAGGGGTGAAATTGTGGGGGAACACCAGGGCCGCCACTTCTTCCGGAGACAGACGGATGTGGAGGGGAGGGCCCGGAGGACCTTCGATTTTCTTGAACTCCACCACGGCCAGGCGGCCGCCTGGTTTCACCAGACGGGCAGTTTCCGCCAAACCTCCCTCGGCCTGGCCCACCTCCGCCAGGTCGTGCAGCACCGTAGCCATTAGGGCCAGATCCACACCGCCTGCAGGAAGCGGCAATGGCTGGCTCACATCGGCGAGCAGGGTTCGGACATTGGTGAGGCCTTCCTGACGAGCCTTGTCCTCCAGAGCAGCCAGACCCTCCTCCCACAAGTCCGCGGCATAGACTGTGCCGTCCCGCCCCACCCGGGAGGCCAGGGGGAGGGTGTAACGTCCTTCCCCGCAGCCCAGGTCCAGAACGGCTTCTCCAGGTTTCAGGCGGAGCGCCGGAAACAATTTTTCCGGATCAATGAGGTCAAAGCTGCTCTTGCCGGCGCCGTGGGGAGGGTGTGGGTGATGAGTCATATGGTGCTCCAGGTAAATATTGAGAGATAAGTAGTAAGATATCACAACCTTTTTCAAATTGCAGATAATGGCAGTGACTGTCGAAAAACACTAAGGGCCCCGATTTTTTCCCTATAATAACTTGTAACTATTTGATTTTACTATATGCAAAAACAGACAAAACGTTGTATCGGGACTTTTTCGACAGTCTCGCAAGGTATCAACTATTCGTATTGATCAGACGGCTACAAACAAGGCAGGGTCAGCCATGGCTCTGCCTTGTTTGTCCCTAAGAGGATGATGGGTTAACCCTTCCTGCATCTCCTCAAGGCACCCAGCCCAAACAGGCCTGAGCCCAGAAGCAGCAAGGATCCGGGTATAGGCGCCGCTTTCGGGGAGCGAACCAAACGCAAGATCCTCTGAAGTTTTTTAAATAAATGACGATAAATAATCTCAGAGGCTTGGTTCTCATGAGCAGGTTATCTTCCTTGGTCCCCGTGTTTTTTCTGGGTTTACTGGCCATCTTTGCAGTCATCCCGGCTGCATTCGCAGAAGTGGCAGTAAACAGCTTGGAGGCAACCTCACTGGCCCCACAGGAATGGAGCGATTTTTCTATTTCCTGGATTGACAACAACCATGACGGATTGTTTCAGCTCAGTGAGACGAGCGGCTTTTCTGGAGTTACCTATCTCCCCTTCGTCCACTTCTATCAGAACCTAGAAGCCGTGCCGGTACAGTCCAGCCAGAGTCCATACACGGGGGGCGCCGCATTATACTGGTCATTCGTGGGTCCGATGGGTTCGATGGAGGTCGACCCCTCGATGTGGTCCTATACAGGTACCGGCAATGCTGCCCAAGCATACGACTACACCTTCACCTATGGCAACGGCGACAGCTACACCGGCATAGTCTACGCCACCTTGGATAAGGGATATTATCCTTACCTGAGTTGGGCAGGGTCCGGGGGGGGTCAAACCGGCACCTACCAGATCACCGGGGTGGAGCCGGGGAGCAGCGACTATGACGAAAAAGTAGGCCAAGTCTTTATCGCCAGCTACCACGACGCAGCCACCGGACTCGACTATACACCCCTGGAGTACACCCAGGGGCTGCCCTGCGGTACGGACTACTTGGGTAGCGAGGAGTTCCGGGGAGGCATCGCCCAGGTCACCAACAATAATGGTTACTTTTACGATGATATTCATCCCCAGATCACTGATGACGGCGTGATTTACTGGCAGGGCTGGGATGGCCACGACTATGAGATCTATAGCTTTGACCCCGTCACCAATACGACTACCAAGCTTACGAACAACTCTCCAGATGATTGCGCACCTCAGGTCAACTCGAGTGGCCAATATACCTGGATGTACTACGATGGCAACGATTGGGAGATACGTTACAATATAGGGAAAGGCATAACCCAGCGCACCAATAACACTTACGATGATATTCTGCCCCAGATCACTGATAACGGCATGATTTACTGGCAGGGCTGGGATGGCCACGACTGGGAGATATATAGCTACACCTTCGGAAGAAGCCGCAGCAAACAACTCACTAACAACTCTACGGATGATTGCGCACTTCAGGTCAACTCGAGCGGCCAAGTTACCTGGATGTATTACGATGGCAACGATTGGGAGATACGGTACAATATAGGAAAAGGCATAACCCAGCGCACCAATAACACTTACGATGATATTCTGCCCCAGATCACTGATAACGGTATGATTTACTGGCAGGGTTGGGATGGCCACGACTGGGAGATTTATAGCTACACCTTCGGAAGAAGCCGCAGCAAACAACTCACGAACAACTCTCCGGATGATTGCGCACCTCAGGTCAACTCAAGTGGCCAAGTTACCTGGATGTACTACGATGGCAATGATTGGGAGATACGGTACAATATAGGGAAAGGCATAACCCAGCGCACCAATAACACTTACGATGATATTCTGCCCCAGATCACAGATGACGGCATGATTTACTGGCAGGGCTGGGATGGCTGCGACTGGGAGATTTATAGCTACACCTTCGGAAGAAGCCGCAGCAAACAACTCACCAACAACACGGTGGGCGATATTACCCCGGCATTGAAAAACGGGGTCTTGGTTTGGTCACAGTGGGACGGGAATTATTGGCAGATTTTCCAGGAGGTGCTGAGCACCGGCCTCGTTACCCAGATCACCCATGATGATTACGAAAACCAGAATCCCCGAGTCAGCACCTCTGGCCAATTCGTTTGGATGGAGTGGAATGGGAGTGATTTCGAGATTTATACTTTCGAATAGTTGTGCCAGCGAAGATATGCCCGGCCCGCCCCAAAAGGCGGGCCTTTTTAATAATCCTGGAGGACATTAATGGCTTGTGTCGGGGGGTGAAATGACAGATATCTGCTACTTATCAGAAGGTTTATGAACCCTTAAAATGTTTCGCCGGGGTTCCATATCTGGAAAGGCGGGCTAGTGGCCTGACTTTCTGGCTAAAAGCGTCATGGAGTTGGGGGAAGAAGCTCGAGGGTGGTACAGGGGTTCCCGACCTCTGGCCTTGTTTCCAACATGAACAAGTTTCTTTGCCCTCAGGCCGCCCTCCGCCGGGGCCAGAGCCGCACGGCCTGGGACAGGAAAAAACCCAGGGCCAGGACCAGAACCACGGTGGCCCCTGAGGGCCAGTCGAGGCCGAGGGAAAGGAAAAGACCTCCCAGGGTGGCCCCCACCGCCGCGCCCACCGACACCCAGAGCATGCCGAAGATGTGCCGGGTGAGGTTGCGGGCCACGGCCCCGGGAATAACCAGGAGGGCTGACACCAAAATAATGCCCACCAGATAAATGGCCATGATGATCACCAGGGCCAAGAGCACCAGAAACAAATAGCGCAAGGCCTTCACCGGCACCCCGCTGACCCAGGCCATCTCTTCGTCGAAGCTGAGAAACACCAGCTCCTTGTAGAAAAACGCCACCGTGGCCAGGACGACCACGCTGACCGCAAAAATCTCATAGAGTTGGTAGGGGCCCACTGCCAGGATATTGCCGAACAGAAAGCCGAAAACGTCGACGTTATAGGTGCGGGAGAGGTGCAGAAAGACCACCCCCAGGGCCATGGCAAAGGCGAAAAAGATGCCGATGGCGGCATCCTCCTCCAGGCGTCCCCGTTCTTGGGCCCATTCGATGAGCAGGGCCACCGCCACGGCAAAGGCAATGCCGCTCCACAGGGGGTCGAGGCCCAGGAGGAAACCCAGGGCCACCCCCCCGAAGGCGGAGTGGGAGATGCCCACCCCGATGAAGGCCATGCGCCGGAGGATGACAAAGACGGACAGCACCCCGCAGAGCAGGCTCAGCATCACCCCGGCCATCAGGGCCCGCTGGAAAAAACCCAGGGACAGCGCCTCAATCATCACGCACCCTCACCACCCGGTGGGGGATCTCCCCGTGAAAGAGGTACTCCACAGTGCAGCCGAAAGTGTTCTCCAGGGCCACCCGGCCGATGGGAGGCGGCGAGTGCACGTGCACCCGGCGGTTCAGGCAGACAATGTCGTCCACCTGGCTGGCCACCGCGCCGATGTCATGGGACACCATAATAACCGTGAGCTGCAGCTCATTTTTCAGCCGGTTAATCAGATCATAGACCTCGTCCTGGCTGCAGGCGTCCAGGGAAATGGTGGGCTCGTCCAGGATCAGCAGACGGGGGTTTACTGCCAGGGCTCGAGCTATAAAGACTCGCTGCTGTTCCCCTCCGGAGACTTCCCCGATGGGCCGGTCCGCCAGATGGGGAATGCCCAGGCGAGCCAGATGGTCAAGAGCCACCCGGCGGTCCTCCCGGCTGGGCCGGCGACCCAGGCCGATGCGGCCGTAGCGACCCATGAGGACCACGTCCAGGACGCTCACGGGGAAGCGGGGATTGGTCAGGGGCCGCTGGGGGAGATAGCCGATGAGATTCCCCTGATGCCGGGCTTGGTGGGGGTCCTCCCCGAAGACCCGGACTTCACCCCGGGTGGGAGCAATGAGACCCAGGATTACCTTGAGCAGAGTGCTCTTGCCGGCGCCGTTGGGCCCGAGGACCCCAACACAGGTGTTTTCTTCGATGTCCAGGGTGACATCTTCCAGCACGGGCTGGTGGTTATAGGTGACCCACAGGTTCCGGATTTCGATGGCGGCAGGACTCATTGCAGGGCCTCGGCGAGGACCGCCAGGTTGTGGCGCATGAGTTTCAGGTAACTGTTGCCATAGGGGGCTCTTCCCCCTAAAGGGTCCAGGAAGAGCACCTTGACCCCGGCTTCCTGGGCGATGACCTGCGCCACCCGGGGGCTGAGTTGGGGCTCGGCAAAAACTGCTTGGCAGCCGCAGGTTTTAATGGCGGCGATGGTTTTTTGCAAATGCCCGGGAGAAGGCTCCCGCCCCGGGGCCGCCTCGATCACTCCCACTTCTCTGAGGCCATAGCGCCGGGCGAAATAGGCGAAGGCCGGGTGGAAACAGACATAATCCCGCTGGCGAAAAGTGGTCACTTTTTTCGAGATTTCTTGGTGCAGGTCCTCAAGTTTGGCCAGGTATGCGGCCAGGTTGCTCTCGTAGTCCTGTCTGTGTCCTGGGTCTACCTGGATAAAGGCTTGGGCAATTCTGCGGCAGATGTCCTGGGCCAGCACCGGGTCCAGCCAAACGTGGGGATTGCCTTCCTGGTGGACATATTTTTCCGAAACGCGATGTTCTTTTTCTGGTCCCTTTGGGCTAGGCCCCGGAGGTCCAGGCTCATAAACCTTTTCCTGCTCATGCTGGTGATGAGCCAGTTTTTTCATGAGAGGTATTCCCTGCACTGCTGTTACTGCCAAAAAATTCTGTGAATTACGGTATCGTATCAGCCTTGCCGCCCAGGGATCCAAACCCGCGCCGACATACACCAAAACCCGGGATTCCATGGCTTGGGCCACTGCCAGGGGGGAGGGTTCGAACACATGGGGGCTGGCTCCGGGGGGGATAAGAACCTGTACCGTCACCAGGTCCCCGCCGATTTGTTCGCAAAAATCTCCCAGCGGCAGAAGGCTGGCGGTCACGGGGATTTTATCGGCCGCGGCGCTCCCCCAGGCCGGGAGGAGGAGCAATCCCGCCAGGAACATGCTAGTCAACCAGAAACACCGCAAAGAACGCCCCATTTTTTATGTAACTCAGTTGAATTTTATGCCGTATCCCGGCACTTGTAACAAAGGCCCGCCACCCTGATCTCCAGGCGGTCGGCCCGGTTTCCCAGGGGGCCCTTGAGTTCCTGCCACACCTGCTCCAGGGCCACCGGCTCCAGACACTGCACCTCTCCACAGGCCTGGCATTGGAAATGGGGATGGGGCGGGTGATGTTCACAGGCCAGTTCATAAAAGGCGGCGGCTCCTTCCGAGGGCAGCTTGCGCACCAATCCCAGTCGCCCAAAGTCGTCCAGAATACGGTAAATGGTTACCTTGTTCACCATTCGACGGGACCGCACCGCGTCCAGGATTTCCCGGGCCTGCCAGGCCCGGTCCTCGGACCCCAGGATTTCCAGGACCTGAAGGCGCAGCGGCGTGGGCCTGAGGCGACACCGCCTGAGCACTTCGTGAAAGTTGCAGCGGTCACTCATTACCGCAAATATAGTCATTTTTCAACTTAGTTGCAAATAGGAGTATGTTTTTAGCGTTGTATCCAGAGCTTTTCTTGTTCCCCCAGCAAGCGATGAAAATTGACAAGGGCCGGACTTACAAGCTATATTTAGAAGGTGTGAGGGAGGGATGGCCGAGTGGTTTAAGGCGGCGGTCTTGAAAACCGCAGACCGAAAGGTTCGTGGGTTCGAATCCTACTCCCTCCGCCACCCGGAGAGATGACCGAGCGGCTGAAGGTGCTCGCCTGCTAAGCGAGTGTGGGGGGAAACTCCTACCGAGGGTTCGAATCCCTCTCTCTCCGCCATTTTTTTGTCCACGCGGGGACAAACTGCCCTGGGGGTGGCGAGTCCCCGAACCATAATGCCGCAGTATCACGGGGAGGGTATGGAAAAAGGTGGTCTCGGGCAAGTTCTGGCCCTGTTGGGCCTCGTTTTGCTTCTCCTGACCGGTATGGGCCGCCAGCGGGCCCGGCAGCGGGAGCGGCAGCCTCCCCCATCCTCTCAGCGCTGGCAGCGCTGGGGCAGTCTCGCCGGCCTCGCCCTGGTTCTCGTCGGCCTTTTACTCATGGCCACGGCCAAATAAATTGGCCCAGGTTTCCGAGAAAACCCAGGCCGGGTGTGGAGGGGTCATGGGACTTGCCTGATAGATCGGCATTTTCTCAGAAAAATTGAATTTTTCTTTTCCGGCCCCTGCTTCCCACCCCCGACCATTCACCCAATCCACCCGAGGATGCTGGCATGAACCCTGAACAGGCTTACCAATGGCTGGGCACCCACAGTCGGGAGACCGCCCTGCTGAAATCGGTGAATCGGCTCCTGGCTTGGGACCATCGCACCTATATTCCTCCCAAAGGCCATGCCCACCGGGCCGAGCAATTGGCCCTCATGGCCCGCTTGATTCATGAGCGGGAGATAGACCCCCGGGTGGGGGAGCACTTGGCCCAGGTGGAAGGCACCGACCTGGCTGCCGACCCGGAGGGCGTTGAGGCCGTCAACCTGCGGGAATGGCGCCGCACCTTTGAACGGGCCACCCGCATTCCTCCGGAGTTGGCCGTGGCTTTGGCCCAGGCCTCGGCGGAAGGGGAAACCGCCTGGGAGGAGGCCCGCCCCCAGAACGACTGGCCGGCATTTCGACCCTTCCTGGAGCGCTTGGTGGATCTATCCCGGGAAGAAGCCGAGGCCCTAAGTTACACCACCGAACCCTACGACGCCCTCCTGGACGGCTACGAAGTGGGGGAGACGGCCAAGGGGCTGGAAAGCCTGTTTCGCCATCTGCGGGGAAGCCTGGTAAACTTGCTGGACGCCATCCGGGGGAGCACCCGCAGTCCGGATGGGACCGTCCTGCACCGCCATTTCCCCCAACCCCTTCAGGAGCAGTTCTCCCGGGAGGCGGTCACCAAGATGGGCTACGATTTTTCTGCCGGGCGCCTGGACCCCACGGCCCACCCCTTTAGCACGGGGGTTGGTCCCGGGGATGCCCGCATCACCACCCGGTACGATGAGCACTTTTTTAGCACCGCGTTTTTCGGCACCCTGCATGAGGCCGGACACGCCCTCTACAACCAGGGTCTGCCTCCGGAGTACTGGGGCACCCCCCGGGGCCAGTCCATTTCGCTGGGCATTCATGAGTCCCAATCCCGGATGTGGGAAAACCTGGTGGGCCGCTCGCGGGGCTTCTGGCAGAGCTTCTACCCCCGGGCCCAGGAGCTTTTTTCGGACCTGGGGGATGTGAACCTTGAGGCCTTTCACTTCGCGGTCAACCAGGTGGCGCCCAGCCTTATTCGCGTTGAGGCGGACGAAGTCACCTACAACCTGCACATCATCTTCCGCTTTGAACTGGAGCGGGAGCTCATCAACGGCGGCCTGGAGGTCCAGGACCTGCCCGAGGCCTGGAACGCCAAAATCCAGGACTATCTGGGCCTGACCCCTCCTGATGACCGCGACGGGGTGATGCAGGATGTCCATTGGTCCGCCGGGCACTTTGGCTATTTTCCCACCTACACTCTGGGGAATATCTATGCGGCCCAGTTCTTCGCCAGGGCAGCCGGGGAGCTGGGTGACCTGGCGGACATGTTCGCCCGAGGCGAGTTCGCGCCACTCCTCACCTGGCTACGGAAGCACATTCACACCCAGGGGTGCCGCTACCGCCCCCGGGACCTGGTGCGGCAGGTTACGGGAGAAGAGCTGGACTCCCGCTTTCTGGAGGAGTATCTGTCGGGTAAATTCACGGACCTGTATAGCCTGAAGTGAGGGACTTACAAAAGATAAAACCTGGTTTTGGTACCGCGCAGGTCTGGAGGGCTTCGTGCGCCAGGTCCTGGGCTGGCGGGAATTTGTCCAAGCCGTGTACTCCTGGCCGGGGAGCGCCAGTGGGCCACTAATCAGCGGAATAAGCTAATTAGGGGAGGGCAGGTAAGGGCGGGTTTAAAACCCGCCCCTACGTCCCTGGCCCTCCCCCCATATACTTTCTTACGCCTTTTCCCCCCGGGACTTCTTGAGCATGGCGATGGGTTTAGCCATGTCCTGGATATGGGTGTGGAGCATGGTCAGAGAGCTCCCGGGCACCCCCATCATGAGGTGGCAGGGGTCCAGGGCGGCCTTGATGCGGCAGCCCAGGCCCAGGAAGGTGACGTTGGGTGTGCCGGTGAGCAGGGGAAAGGCGGTGATGTCAGCGCAGCCCCCCAGCGCCCCCCCGGATTGCGGGAGGTCCATACGGCCCCCTCGATCATAGTTCACCGCATACAGGAGCCACATAACCTGCTCGCTGTCCGCGGTGAAAACCACTATTTGGGGGGTCTCCGTGAAGGTGGCCAGGGGCGCCACCAGCGCCGCCTGGGTCTTGCCTTTTTCGAGGTAGGTAGACTCCCGGATGGTGGCGGCGGAAGCCTCCTCGGTGCCGAACAGGCCCACCCCGTATTTCTCCAGCACCCCGTCGTCCAGGAAGCGCTCCAGGTCTTCGGACTCAAAACCCAGGACCGAGGTCCCGAGTTTGCAGCCCTGGTGCTCTTTATCCAAAAGCAGCCCCCGGCCTTTGCCAGCCAGAGCCAGGGATTGGCAGTAGCTCTTCAGGTTCTCGGTGGTCAGGGAAAGCCGGGTAGGGAGTGGGTCGCCTTCTTTGTAGAGGGTGACGCCCACGGGTTCGTACTGGAGGTCCAGGCTGGTGACCAGGTCTTTGGCGATGGTTTTCAAATCAGGCATATTCAACTCCCGGGATGGCGTTACTATAAGAAAGTGGTTTCTGAGTATCGCGTTTTTAAAAAAACCTTGAATAATTATTTGATGCCGGAAGGGGATATCTTCCCTCCCCCTTGATGGGGGAGGGTTGGGTGGGGGTGATTAAAATCATAGGTAATTATAACAGCTTATTCCCCCTTCCCCCCAAATCCCCCCCACCAGGGGAAGGGGAGTAATCGAACTCAAACATTTTTACCAGTATGTCTGTAAGAAACTGTTAGCTTATGCTTTCCCCTGTTACCGGATTTTCCTCTTGAAGTTCATCTTCTTTGCCGGGTGCGCACAAAGACCTGGGTGGCCTTGATTTCCTTACCCCGGGCAGCCACGCCCACGCCGATGTCGGTGAAGTCAGGGTTGAGCAAATTTTTGCGGTGGCCGGCACTGGACATCCAACTGTCCACGATAATGCGGGCTAAGCGACTGGCATCCCCGGGATCGTGGCCGGTGCCGCCCCAGATGTTTTCCCCCGACATGGACAGGGGAAACCGGTACCCGGAACGCATGCGATCGTGGGGGGAGCGGCCGTCGGGACTGGAGTGAGAGAAATATTTATTGAGAAGCATGTCGGCGCTGTGGGCCCGGGCCAGGTCGCGCAGGGACGTCTCCCAACTCAGGGTGGGGACCCCATGCCGGCGCCGCACCTGGTTAGTGAGGTGGTAGATGGTTCTTTCCATTTCTGAGAGAAAAGAAACGCCCGCAGCCCTTGGCCTACGTTTCCACTGGGCGTCCAGAACTTGGGTCAGGGAAAGGATAAAAACCAGGCAGGCGCCGAGGACAACAAGTTGTTGAGTGATCCGTCTCATGATCGGGGCTTCCGTCAAAATTTTGTTGGTGTCAACGGGGAAACTCTTCGAAAGCTAACCGGAAAATACGATACCATAAAATTTGTTCACAGGTAAGGTCAAATGGTCCGGCCGGGAGCGACTGCGTCACCGGGGTTCTCCAGAGGGGGGGGATGGTTGACATCTGTGGTTAACTGTGGCATGGTAGTTGGCAAATATTTCTGAACCGGAGGCCCCTATTGGTGAGGCCGGCAGTGGTTCAACGTGAAACCCCCCGAGTGGCCCGGCCAGTTCACAGCCGGGAGGCCTGAAAGGGCTCAGACACCACTCGGGGTGCCTTTTTTTAGGGCCGGCTTTGCCTTAGCATGGCGTTTTGATAATCCTTATCCGGGACTCTGGTTAACAAAAATAGGGGAGGGGGGAGGAACTGGCCCATGAGGACCCTGGCCATCGCCAATCAAAAAGGGGGAAGCGGTAAAACCACCACCAGCGTCAACCTGGCTGCGGCCCTCGGGGAGCAGGAACGCCGGGTGCTGATGGTGGACCTGGATCCCGCAACATTCGGCCACTTCCTGGTTCGGCATCAGGAATGCCGGCAAAGGGGTGTTGGGCATCTTCTTAGACGGAGGGAACCTCCAGGAATTCGTCCAGGAGACGGGGGCCCCGGGGGTGGATGTGGCGCCCTCCTCGGCCTGGCTGGTGGGGGTGGAGAAAATTTTAGCGGGGGAATTGGGTGCTGAGACCCTCTTGCGTCGCCAACTTGCCAAACTGCCGCTGAACCGCTGGGACTATGTCCTGATCGACTGCCCCCCCACCCTGGGAATCCTCACCATCAATGCCTTGGCGGCAGTGCAAGAACTCCTGGTGCCGGTGGAGGCCCATGTCATGGCGCTGGCCGGCCTGGCCCAACTGCTCCACACCGTGGAAGTGGTGCAGGAGCGCCTCAACCCGGAGCTTAAGGTCTCCGGTGTTTTGGCCTGCCGGGTGGACAGCCGCACCCGCCACGCCCGGGAAGTGGTGGACATGCTGCGGGAGCGTTCCGGGGACCTGGTATACCAGACGGTCATCCGGGAGAACGTACGCCTGGCTGAATGCCCCTCCTTCAGCCAGCCCATCACCCAGTATGACTCGAAAAGCGCCGGGGCTGCCGACTACCGGGCCTTGGCCCAGGAGGTGATCCGCCAGGAAGGGAGAGAATAATATGGCGAAACGTCCCACCATTGGGAGAAACCCCTTGGATGCCCTGGTACCGGAGAGCCACCTGGACGCGGTGGTGCCGGATCTCCTGACCAGCCCCCCACAAGCAAAGGTGAGCCCCAAGCCGGCAGGAGAGGAAGAGTTACAAGCGCGCCTGGTAAATCAGGAAGCTGAAAACCTGGCCCTCCGGGAAGAGGTGGATAAATTGCAGGAGCAGGTGGCGGAGCTCAAAAACCGCTTGGCCCAGGCAGAACCCCGCTGGGTCACTTTGCAGAGGCTGAAAGAGAGTTAGGGGATTTCTGGGGAGGGGAGTTAGGTTCGTCTGGCCTTTTCCTCAAATCTTGATCAACACCTCATTTGAAAAAACATCCGTTTTAACGACGGCAGACAATGATGCCAGTTAATATCGACAAATCCGTACCGGATTCTGATCCTTGACTGACAGAAGAACTGGTTATTTCGTAGGTTTTATACCCATTTTGGCGTGCGGTGTCATCAGCTATGGCTTTGAATCTTTCCCCCAGCTTTAATGCCGGTGCTTTTACGACAATTAGGTATTGACCGTTGCCTAAATCTTCCACTTTTTCGCCTGAAGCGAGTTTTTTCCTCACTGCACTTGTCGCCGCGTCGGCGGCCACGTGTCCGGCTATTAACCCTGCACTTATGCAGGAAGATAAAAGTAATACCATCAGCGTAACTATTCCGAGAATCCCGTAAAGCTTGATTAATTCTTTTCTCATTTACTTCCCCTTACCTATATTCACCAGGCCGAACAGCTCTGAGGCTGGCGATTTTCTTATCTTATCAGATTTTTTTCATCTCAGCGTCTCATTGCTCCCCGAGGCGCACTTCGCCTTTTCCCCCACCGGACAGAAGTGCTCAAAGTCCGGCCAGCAGGTCTTGGGCCAGGCGGTAACTGCGCCAGCCGGGGGTGGGGCTGGTCTTGGGCGACCTCACAAAGGCCTGCAAATCGGCGAGGGTATCGATATCCAGCCAGGGGGGGAGAAGATGCACCGTGAGCCCCAGGCGCTCGGCCTGGGCCAGGGTGTCGGCCAGCACCGTGCGGCTGGACCAGTTAATCCCCTGGAAGAGCTGGGGTTGGGGGCTTTTCAGGCCCATCAGGTAATAGCCTCCATCCGGGCAGGGACCGAGAACCACCTGGGCCCGGCCGCTGTCTAAAATCAACTGGGCCTCCACTACTACCCAGCCGGGCAGGTCCGGACTGTCGCTGTTGCGGATCAATACCGTCTCGAATCCCTGGGCAAAGCCCCAGTCACAGGCCTGTATCAGGCGTTCGCCCAGGTCCGCTGCCGCTTGGGCCACTAAGAGGATTTCAGGGGGAGCGAGGTTTTGGAAAAAAGGCCGGGCCGATTCTGGGGTATAGGCCAGGGCAATGGTTATCTCCGGCAACCGCGCCATTTCCTCCAGCACGTCTTCCAGGAATTGACCATACAGCCTGGCGGCAGCCTGGGGAGATAGTGGTGGGCAAAGGCGGGTCTTGACCTGCCCCGGCGCCGGCTCCTTGGCAAAAATGATCAGTACGGTGCGCCCCTCATGTGAGGGTTGCAGTGAGCTTGACATTCCCTCCGCCCTCAATCTACCGCCAATCTAGTTGTCTCTTTTGGGCTGGCATTTTTCGTTAAATAACAGTTTTTTGTTAAAAATATGAAAGAATATTCCGGGTTGAGTTTCTTGTTGGCCGCATTTGCATTATAAGGGATTACCAGAAAAGACTTCTAAGAGAACGGGGGGGAATCATGCCCTCTGCCCCCTCTTCCAATCTCATTTCGGAGTAACAAACAGGATTTTGGGGACAATCAGGAAAGCTTTTTCCCACTTTATCAGAGCGCACCCCGGTGACTTCTCCCAGCCTTTCCATCATTATTCCCGTCCTGAATGAAGCCCAGACTTTGGGCGACACCTTGTCCGGCTTGCCAGGCGACCCGGACCTGGAAGTCATTTTAGTGGACGGAGGCAGCACCGACGATACCCTGGCGGTGGCGGCCCGTTTTCCCTCCATGCAGGTCCTTGCGGCGCTCCGGGGCCGGGGGAGCCAAATGAACGCCGGAGCCCTGGCTTCCTCCGGCGACCTCCTGGTCTTCCTCCATGCCGACACTCATCTCACAGCAGAGCATCTTCAGATTCTGCACCGAGCGGCAGCCGATCCCTCCTTTGCCGCCGGGGCCTTTGAACTGGCCCTGAGGCCATCGGTGCCGGCTCTCCGGCTCATCGCCTGGGGGGCCAACCGGCGCGCCCGCCTTTTCGGGCTCCCCTACGGCGATCAGGTGCTGATTATCAGGCGTCCCCTTTTTTTTTCGTTGGGGGGGTTCGCCCACCGCCGTCCCGAAGACCTGGACTTGGTGCTGCGCCTGAAGGGCCGGACCCGCCTGAAAATTCTCGCTCCACCGGTGTCCAGTTCCGGCCGCCGGTGGCTGGAGCAGGGCTACCTGCGCAACACTCTCAATAACTGGCTCGGATTGGTTGGCCACTTGGCCGAACGTGCGCTCACCAGCCGCTGGCCGGGAAAAGGGCATTTAGAGATATGTGGGGGAGGGGGCCAGGGGTCACAGACCCCTGCCCCCTCCCCCAAACCCCCTCCCCCTACCCCATAAGGGAGCAAAGAAAGCGGGGACAGTCGGGGCTTTGGCCCCGCCTGTCCCCGTGCTCTTGAAGGGGGTTGTGAGGGGAGTTTAAGGGATAGAAAGTAGGGGCGGGTTTCAAACCCGCCCTTACTGTTCCTGGACCTCCCCTTGGCGAATCAATTAAATCCCCCGGGTGAAGCCGGTGAAGCGGTAGAGGTCGCCCATGAGTTCCTCGTATTCGCCCTTGAGCTTCTGGAACATGCGGGCGTTTTCCATGGCCAGGGCGGCCTGTTCGGCCAGGGAGGAAATAAAGGTGATTTCGTCGTCGGAGAAGTCCCGAAATTCGCTGGTATAGATGCGGAGCACGCCGATGACGATCCCCTTCAAGGCAATGGGCACGGAGAGGATGGACTTGATGCCTTCTTCCGCCGACTCCTGGGGATACGTAGCCCGGGGATCCTGAGCCACGTCATACATGGACACGGCCTTGCCCAGCATGGCCTCGGAGATGGACTTGTCCGAGGTGACCGTTCCTTTGTGGATGTAGCGCTCGCTCAGGCCGTAGGAGGCCACCAACTCCATCTGCAGGCGTTTCTCGTCCAACAGGCGCACCGCCGCGGCCTTGATGTCCAGGGCGGTGCTGGCGGTTTTGACCAGCAGCTGCAGCACTTTTTTCACGTCCAGGGCCGAGTTGATGGCCTTGGAGACCTCCTGTAGACCTTTGAGGAAGTTCAGTTCCCGGGTGCGCGACTCATACATCTGCGCGTTGACTATGGCCTGGGCCCCCAATTCGGCGATGGCACAGGCAAAGTCTACTTCATCCAGGGTGAACTCCCGGGGCTCCGGGGTCACCAGCCGCATGACCCCGAGGACCTTGCCTTTATAAACCATGGGAATGGCCACCAGAGAGGCGATGCCCTCTTCCTTGGCCTCCTGGGGATATTGCATGCGGGGGTCGTTGGTGACATCATAAATGGCCACCGGCCGGCCGCTCAGGGCATCGGCGATGCTCTTGTCTAGGTCAACCGGACCCTTATCCAGGTACTTGTCACTGAGGCCCACTGCGGCCATCAATTCCATGGTATTGGTCCTGGGGTTGACCAGCCGGATGGTGGCCCCCTTGAGACTCATGGCTTCAGTAACCTGGCGGACGATCAGGTCCAGGACTTCGCTCACCGCCAGGGTGGAGCCCAGGGTCTTGCTGATGTCAATGAAGCTGCGAAGATACATCCGTTCCTTAAACGCCATCATGACTGCTTCTCCCTTAATAATAAAAACGTTAAGCTAAAAATGATCGGGTCCTCTAGGTCATCGGGAACCAGGTTGGCGGCTGGAAAAATCAAACGTCTACCTCTTTCCTACCATAACCTGTGCCAATCCGCAAAAAATTTTCCTGAGGGGGACAGGGACCTTCCCGGTATCTCCCTACATTCCTGGTTACGCGCTTTCCTTCCCCTAATTTTTGGTATATAAGCCGAAAGAGATGAAGTTTGAAGCCCTGTACTTCGGTGACCGATTGACCATGGTTAACCCCCGGGGGGTCATCGGGGTGGTGACCCTGTGGTCCAAGCCGGAGTATGTCCTGGAGCGCTTCCGGGAGGCAGGGGTGGACCTCGACCCGGCCACCAGCCCCATCGCGGTCTTCGGCACCCTCTACGGCAATGGCCTCCGGGAGATGCTAAGGAATCTCTTGTATAATCCGCAGATACAAACTTTGCTCATCTGCGGCCATGACCGCTCAGGGTCTTATGAGGAACTGAGGAATTTCTTTGAATTTGGATTAGAGCCAGTGGAAACCTCCTTGGTTCAGTATAAGATCAGACAAATAGGCGGAAGTGTTACTCCACATAGAATACGCCATACCCAAAGGATTATCGATCCGTTAGTGACCAGCGAGACATTCCAAAACTCTCCAAAATTAGAATTTTTAGGCGACCCACAGAAAAATGAGACTATAGGAGAAATTAAAAAATTTTTTACTTTTTTTAAGCCAGAGACCTTACCCTCCAATATGCCCCGACCCAAAGTGGTACTTCCGGATGTGGAGGTCCAATGCTTCCCAAGCAACCCTCGGGCACATCAGGTGGTCCAGGAGGGTCCCTTAGAAGCTTGGCTGGACTTGCTCCATCTCATAACCCGCTTCGGCCGCCGTGTGACCTTAAAGAAAGGGGAACGTCTGGAACTGCAAAATGTTAAGGTGGTGGTGGAGGAGCCTCGAGAGATAGACTCGGCATGGTTCCTGTACTTTAACCTTGATCCCAAGAAGTTTGAAAAGTATTCTTCGGAGTTTCTAAATAAAGACTTGCGTCCGGACGAGGCTTACACCTATGGCCACCGCCTGAGTACTTACTTTGGCTTGGACGCAGTGGAGGTTTTGGCAACGCGCCTCAAAAAGGACCCGGAGGACCGGAAAGCCTATTTCACTTTGTGGGACAACAATCGGGATCTGACCGCCAAAAAGAGCCGCCCGTGCTTTGTCTCTGCCTACTTTAGAAAATTTGAGGATAAACTGACCCTCACCGCCACCTTCCGGACTCACAACGCCCTGGACGCCTGGCTGATGAATTTCTATGGCTTATGGGAGTTTCAGAAAGCAGTGGCCGGTGAGGTCGAAAGCGAACGGGGAGCTATTAAACGGGGAGCTATTACTGTCTTCAGCCACTCCATCAGCATCGACCCGAAGGAATTAGACCGGGCCCTGACGGCGGTGGGGAAGCGCAAGTGGAAAATGCACCTGGACCCCATGGGCTATTTTCGGGTGACCATCGACGGGGATGAGCTTCTGGTGGAGCACCGGGCCGAGGATGTGACCCTGAAAGAATATCGGGGCCGGACCGCGGTGGCCCTCCAGCATCAAATCGCCCGGGATGCGGCGGTGTCTGACCTTAACCATGCCATGTATTTGGGGCGGCAATTGGCCAAGGCGGAGATGGCGTTGAAAGAGGGACGGGAATTCGTGCAGGATTGACCTGAAGAAAACGCCGGCTCAAGCCTGCGGCTACCTTCCAGAAAATATAGGGAAAGAGTCTTTCAAAGGGATGATACATGCCGGAGCGAACCATTTTCATCGACTGGGACGGGCCTTATGGCCTTGATGAGATAGAGGAACTGGAGGACCATCGTATTGACTATGGCCTTTATCAGGTCTATGGTTCCCATCCCCTCTACGGCGAGGAGGTGCTTCTGTACCTGGGGGCTACCACCGGGGAGCGCACCTTTGGGACCAGGCTTACCGAGGAGCAGGGTTACTGGGAGGCGGAAGAGGATTTCCAGCCTCTGGCCATCTATGTGGGGCGTCTCATGGGGCCGGTGACGCCCACGAACGGCGTCTGGGAAGAAGAAATGGAACTGGCGCATCGCCTGCTGGTCTTTGCCCATTCCCCGGTGTTTAATGCCAGAGAGGTGGCCGCGGCCCCGGACGATGATCTGAAGAACGTGCACGTGGTCAATTGGGGGCAATACCTGGACCTGGCCCCGGAAGTCTCGGGCAACCGCTACCTTTATAAATTCCCCGACACCCCGGAATACACCTACTATGGCAAACAGGGCGAACATTAAGGGATATATTTCGGGGGAGGGGGCTAAGGGACGCAGCCCCTTACTCCAAACCTCCACCCCCAATCCCTTGAGGGGCTTTTGAAAGGCCGGAAAGTCGGGCCGCTGGCCCGCCTTTCCGGCCTCCCCTCTGCGGGTTGGGAGGGGGGTGTGAGGGGAGGGCAGGGACCTCAGGTCCCTGGCCCTCCCCCCACTTCCCAACTTTACCTCCTGGCCACCGTGCATGGGGATCCGGCAGGGTATGGGCGGGCCTGGCGGTTTTTTGAGTATATGCGGCCGGAGGTCATCACCGTGGAGATCAGCCGCTTTTCCGTGCGCTACCGGCAGCGGGCTGGCAGGGACTGGCGGCGCCGGTTATCGGAGGCCCTGAAATCGCTCCCGCCAGAGGCCGGGGGGAATTTGGCTGTAGCTCGGGTGATGGCCCAGACGGCTTTGCCTTTTGAGTACCGGGCGGCCCGGGACTGGGGCAAAGTCCATAACATCCCGGTGAAGCTCCTGGACACAGGTGTAGTGGCTCGCCGCCATTTACCCCGGTACTCAGATGAGCTCTTGACCCCGGAAAATTTACGCTTGTTAGGTGAAATAGAGGCTTCCGGCACTTTGGAAGAATTTGTCACCCAAGAATTTCAGCGGGCTCGCTTGGCCTTTGAAGGCAAGTTGAGGCGACTGCCCCGAGCTGTGGATATAGAAGATGGCCACCGGGAACGGCTCTGGGCCAAGCGCCTCAGGCGTTTGGTGGATGGAAAAAAACAGGTGGTGCACCTGGGCGGTTGGGAGCATCTGGTTCCCTGGCCGGACGGCGGGGGGCTGCCTCATCTCCTGGCGGACCTGAAGCCTGGCATCATACTGCTGGACGAAGCTAAAAAAATTTATCCTGAGCGAGAGGGCTAGTGTCGTATTTCAGAAATACCTTAAAAAAGGATTGGATGCCGGTAGGGGATATCTTTCCTCCCCCTTGATGGGGGAGGGTTGGGTGGGGGTGAATAAAATCATAGGTAATTATGCCAGCTTATTCCCCCTCCCCCCAACCCCTTCCCGCCGGGGGAGGGGGAGTTAAACCCAGAAACCTTTTGAAGGAGAAGCCTGGAACTTAACACTAGAGGCCAACTGTAAAACGCACTTGTTGAGAAAGGGTTGACATGGAAACGAGGTCAGTGACCCTCCCCCTGGGCTCGGACCGTCAATTCCGAGCGATGTTGGGGATTCCCCGCACTGCCACCATGGATGCAATTCTCATTTTGGGACACGGCGCCAACAACACCATGGACCACCCCCTCATCGCCGGGGTGCATGACCGGCTGGCCCGGGAAGGCATTGTCATGGTGCGCTTCAACTTCCCGTACGCCGAGGAGGGCAAGAAACGCCCCGACCCTGAACCGGTCCTGGAAGGGGCCTTTCGTTTGGTGGTGGAATATGTGGCCGAGTTGGAGGAGTTCAAGGGTCTGGAACTGTTTTTAGGGGGCAAGTCCATGGGCGCCCGCCTGGCCGCGCAGATCGTGGCCCAAGACGTGGGGGCCAGCGGCCTCGTTTTCCTGGGCTATCCTTTACATCCCCCGGGCAAGCCCGAGCAGCTCCGGGACCGTCCCTTGTATGAGCTGCCCTGCCCGCCGCTTTTTATTCAGGGGAGCCGGGATCCCTTCTGTCAGTTGGAACGCCTGGGGACGGTATTGGGTCGCATCCCGGTCAGAAGCGACCTCCATGTGCTCCCCGGCCTGGGGCATTCCTTCGAGGCGGGCAGCAAGGCCATGTCTGAGGAGGTGTTACAGGAGGTCGTCCGGGTGATCCTGGCCTGGATGGATAGCTTATAAAGGGGATTTGGTTTTTTACGCCGGGGAGGGCGGTAGAGATACAGGGTAAGTCCCAAAAATTGCCAACGAAAAAATTTTTGGTAAGGCTATTAAATATATCCGGGTCCCTGTGTTAGTGGACATAACCATATAAATCGACGGGATACCAATTATGAGCGTTATCCTGGTGGTGGACGACGACGCCCCTATCCGGGAGGCTTTGGCTGCTGGATTGAAGAAGTTGGGCCATGAGATCATTCTCGCGGCCACCGGTTCGGCCGCCTTGGAAGAGGTGCGCCGTCAGCCCGTGGACCTGGCCATCATCGATCTCAAGCTTCCGGACATAGAGGGCACCGACCTCTTCGAGGCCCTGCGCATTATCCGGCCCGAGGCCATCGCCATCATGATTTCGGGCGCTGCCACGGTAAATGATGCGGTTACCGCTTTGAAAAAGGGCATTTACGACTTCATCACCAAGGATTTCCGCATGCACGAACTCCGCAAGGTGGTAAGCAAGGCCCTGGAGACCCAACAGATTCTGGCGGAAAACCAGCGCCTACGCCAGGCTCTCCAAGAGCGCAGTCCCACCGGCCGCCTCATCGGCCGGAGCGAGGCCCTCTTCAAGGTCATTAACCTGGTGAATCAGATTGCTCCAGTGAAAAGTACGGTGCTCCTGTCGGGAGAGAGCGGGGTGGGCAAAGAACTGGTGGCCGAGGCCATTCATTTCCAGAGCCCCCGCCGGGACCAGCCTCTGGTCAAGCTGAACTGCGGGGTGCTCACTGAGGGACTCATCGAAAGTGAGCTCTTTGGCCATGAAAAGGGGGCCTTCACCGGGGCCATCCAGCAGCGCAAGGGCCGCTTTGAGTTGGCCGATACCGGCACCATTTTTCTGGATGAAATCAGCGAGATTCCTCCGGCCACCCAGGTGAAGCTCCTGCGGGTGCTCCAGGAAGGGGAGTTCGAAAGGGTAGGGGGGACCCAGACTCTCAAGACGGACGTCAGGGTCATTGCCGCCACCAACGAGGATATGGAGGCTGCGGTGGCGGAGGGACGATTCCGCAAGGACCTGTATTACCGGCTGAACGTTATTCATCTCACCATCCCGCCCCTGAGGGAGCGGCAAGAGGACATTCCACTGCTGGCCCTGCATTTTCTCGACAAATTCTGTATCGAAAACAACCGAGCCACTATGGGCATCGACCCGGAGGCCATGGCGGCCCTGAAGAGCCACTACTGGCCCGGAAATGTGCGGGAGCTGCAAAACGTGGTGGAGCGGGCCGTGGCTCTTTGCCAGGGGAATATGGTGGAACTGGCCGACCTCCCTGATGAAGTGCGGCAGTACTCTCCCGAAGATGACCAGATTACCCTCCCGGTGGGGGCTTCTATGGAGGAGATCGAACGCCGCGCTATTATCCAGACCTTAAAAAAGACGGGTGGTGATAAGGAGCTGACGGCCCGTCTGCTGGGCATTGGGTTGGCCACCCTGTACCGCCGTCTGAAAGAGATGGAGCCCAAAGAGCCCGTCCCTGAGGAGTTCTGATATGTCCTTCCCAAATTTTTTAGATCTGAAGTTTCTGCCGGTGAAGGAGGCGGAAGCGGTCATCCTGCCGATCCCCTATGAGGCCACCACCACCTACGGCTCAGGTACCCGGGAGGCTCCCGAGGCGATTCTGGCCGCTTCCCGCCAGGTGGAACTGTGGGACGAGGAGGGGGGCTGGGACCCCAGCACTTCTGTGCGCCTGGCCACCGCGTCCCCTGTTACCACGGAAGTCTCGGGACCGCAGGCCATGCTGGACAAGATCAGGAAAACCGTGCAGCCCTGGGTGGCCCAGGGAAAGGTGGTCCTGGCCCTGGGGGGTGAACATACCATCACCCTGGCCCTGGTGCAGGCGGTGCAGACCAAGTACCCTGACCTCCAGGTGGTGGCCCTGGACGCCCACGCTGACATGCGGGAAAGCTACGACGGGAGCAAGCTGTCCCACGCCTGCGCGCTCAAACGGGTGTACGATCTGGGACGGCCCCTGACGATTCTGGGAGTGCGGAGCTTTTCCCAGGAAGAAGGCCAACTCCTTTGGGTGGCGCCCCGGTTCAAGATGTTCAAGGCCCGGGACCTCCACTCCCCGGAGGGCTGGGAAAAGGCCCTGGAACACCTGAAAAGTTTGTCTGGCCCGGTGTACATTACCATCGACGCCGACGTTTTCGACCCGGGTGTCATGCCGGGGGTCGGGACGCCTGAGCCCGGTGGTCTAAGCTACTACCAGGTCCTTGACTCTTTTGAAAACTGTGGCCCAACGGGGACCCATCGTGGGCCTGGACCTGGTGGAACTGACCCCCATCCCCGGCCACCGGGTGAGCGAATTCACCGCCGCCCGGGTGCTGTATAAAGCTCTCGGCTACATTTATCAGGCACGCCGCCCCTCGTGAGGGCTGGCGTACCTGAAGCGCATTGGGGGGAGGGCCGGGGGAGCGCGGCTCCCCCGCCCTCCCCCCAAGCCCCCCTCCCACCCCCCTTTGACCGGGAGAACAGGCATCCTGCCTGTTCTGCACAGGCTGGAAGCCTGTGCTCCCGCTTAAAGTAAGAGGTTGGGGGAGGGGGTATGGGGGAGGGGGCAGGGGCCAATGGTCCCTGGCCCCCTCCCCCAAAACCTCTCAAGGAACCGACTATGCGGAGAAAGGTTGAGGATTTTCACGACGGGGCCCAGGATGGTTTGGAGCCGCTAGAGCCGTTGAATCTCAAGAGCATTGAGGATTTTGACGAGCTGCTCCGGGCCATGGGCAAAACCGCGTTTGGCGGGCGCAGTCTCGGGGAGGCGGCTGAGGTTTTGGCAGCCATGGTCCAGGACCCGGAGGTCACCGTGGTGGGCACTTTCTCCGGGGCCATGAGTGTGGCCAAGATGGGCCTTCTCCTGTGCGACATGCTGGACCGGGGCTGGCTCGATATCGTCATCACCACCGGGGCGCTGGTGGCCCACGGCTTCATCGAGGACCTGGGCCGGGTGCATTACAAGTATCCCCCCGACCGCTCCGACCGGGAGCTCTATCTCCAGGGCTACAACCGCATCTATGACACCCTGGAGATGGAGGCCAATTTAGACTACGCCGAGGAGGTGGTGCGGGAGGTTCTGGAAAATCTCGACCACCAGGAGGTCTGGGCCTCTGAAGGCCTGTGCCGGGAACTGGGTCGCCACCTGGCTGACCAGACCGACCAACCCGGACTCCTGCGCAACGCCTTTCTCAAAGAGGTGCCGGTCTATATTCCGGCGTTCACCGACTCGGAACTGGGTCTGGACTTGGCCGGTTACATGGCGCAAAAAGCCTTGGCCGCTGGAGAAAAAATGCCCCAGGCGCTCACTTCGCTGTCTCTCAAGTTCAATCCGTTTTTGGACTTGGGAAGCTATGCCCAGAGAGTGGTGCAGTCCAATAAATTAGGGATTTTTACCGTGGGGGGCGGGGTGCCCCGGAACTGGGCCCAACAGGTGGCCCCCTATTTGGAACTCCTGCACGGCCGTTTGGGGCTCAGTTTGCCGGAAGTGCGGTTTCAATACGGGGTGCGCCTCTGTCCCGAGCCGGCCCACTGGGGGGGCCTGAGCGGCTCCACCTACCGGGAGGGCGTCTCCTGGGGGAAGTTCATGGCCCCGGAGGACGGCGGCCGTTATGCCGAGGTGCTGTGCGATGCCACCATCTCCTGGCCCCTGATCCTCAAGGCGGTGAGCCAAAGGCTGGATAAGGTAAGAAAGACCTGATCCCATTTTTATATCGATTTGTATTAAACTGTGCAGGGGCGGACCCCCGGGTCCACCCGTTCAGTTGGGCCGACACCTGGGTCGGCCCCTTTGAATATTTCATTTCAAATTGATGTGATAGTATCACAAGAGGTTGTAGGGCGGGAAAGCGAAGCGCATCCCGCCTTTGAATCTGAGTGAGAAAAAGCACCGGCGAGACCCCGGTGCCACCGGCCTATTGACCGGGAACGAAATAGACCATCTCCATCGGCAAGCCCTGGGCATCCCGCTCAGGTGAGGCCGGCAGAGTCTTTAGCTTCGTGCCGCCAATCAGGCCGGTCACCGCAGCGGCCAGGGCATCCAAGATATCATCCTCTCGAGACATCCTTGCGCGGAAGCTTTTCATAAACCTTCATGCAATATGCTCTTCTGCTGGTGGATAAACCGATTGTAAAATTCCAGACGTTCAGGAATCCCTTTTCCCTTTCTTCTTTCTTGGTTTTTGAATAAGTTGTGGGCTTCGTATCATTAAGAGCCCAAAACAAACTTCCGGATGAACTTCCCTCATGACTTCTCCGGGCCTTGGGGATCTTGAGCCAGTAAATTCGTCAACTTCACGCATCTTGCGGCATGAGATTCCAGGTGGCCCGAAATATTCTCTTCCCGGTCACCTTCTCGTTTATCTTAATGGCTGCATCATATTTGCGAGCATAGACCGCTGGCCGGCAGGGAACGCGGAAAGACTGATCGGCTTTTCGAGGTCCAAGCATTTTCCGGGCCGCCTTGTCACAAGTACGGTCCATGGGCGTCTTCTAGAAGTCCAATGGGGATGTCCACCAGGATCAGGGCGGCATCTTGATAAGACTCCCAGAGGAGAAGGAATGAAAAACTTCGACTTCCCAAGCGTCGCGTGAGGCTAAGCTTGACCGCCAGCCAGCCCCCCCGGCAGCCGTCCACCCCGACTACAAACATCTAGTCCTCTGAGGCTGGTTCGCAGGAAACGCCGCAGCAAGAACACAGTTTCTCTTCTTTTATGGTTTCATAGCCCTCCCGCCCCAGGACCGCCACGATCAAGAGGCCGATGAGAGGGTCCGCCTGCCAGAAGCCGTAAAGATAGTTGAGGCCCAGACCCACGAGCAGGGCCAGTGACAGGAACGCGCAGGCCAGGGTCTGCTTGGCGTCGGCCCTGAGGCTGGCGCTGCCCAGGTCGGCGCCGGTGCGGTGCTTCAGGAAAAACAACAGCGGCATGAGGATCAGGGAGACCAGGGCGATGATGATCCCTAAGAGGCTGGGGGCCGGGGCTTCCTGGAAGATGAGTTTCTTCAGGGATTCATAGAGGATATAGACCGCCAGAACGAAAAAGGTGTAGCCCACGAGCTTGATGGCCAGTTTTTCCCGGCGCTCTTCTTCTTCCGGGGTTAAATCAGCATGCTGACGGAAGCGCCAGATCATGATGCCGCCGGAGAGCGACTCCACGAAGCTGTCCAGGCCGAAGCCCACCAGGGCGATGCTCCCGGCCAGGTAGCCGGCCAGAACGGAAATGAAACCTTCAAGAATGTTGTAGCCCACCGTCAGGTAGGAGAGGAGGAGGGCCCTTTTCTGGAGGGAAATGCTGTTCATTGCCAACCTACAATTTTCTAAAATTTTTGTAGTTTCTTCTGGCGTATCAGGTAAAGTGGCACCGGCTTCCAGCCGGTGTGACCCAGGCCAGAGGCCTGGGCCACTTATTTTTACTTATTTTGTAGTTAATTTGCGACAAAAAGGAAGGGTTATCAGGTTTGAGAAGACTCAAAACCCGATGTGGTCTTTTCAATAAATGCCCGCAACCGTTCGACATATTCTCTGCCTGCCACCAGGTAGGTGTCGTTGTGGTGCGCGCCGGGAATGATATAGAGATCCTTGGGTTCCGGCGCTGCTTCAAACACCCGTCGGCCCATGTCCACCGGAATAATTTCGTCGTGGGAGCCGTGAATGACCATCACCGGCACCTTGACCGCGCCGATTTTCCCCAGGTTGTCGTAGGGGACCTTGGGTTTCCAGTCGAACAGAAAGGGGGCATAGAGCTTGGCCATCTCCTGGGAGTTGGTGAAGGGGGATTCTAGAATGAGGGCCCGGGAGGGCTCTTTCAGGGCCAGGTCGGTGGCCAGGGCGGTGCCTAGAGAGCGGCCGAAGAGGATGATGTCACGAGCCGGGCACGCCCCGGGTTTCAGTGAGATAGCGGTAGGCGGCGGCGGCGTCCTTAAAGGTGCCTTCCCGGGTGATTTTCCCTTCAGATTTGCCATATTCCCGGTAATCGAAGATGAAAACCTGGACCCCCACCTCGTCCACCAGAAGCTTAACATTCTCCAGGCGGTGGCTGATGTTGCCGGCGTTGCCATGGAACCATAAAAACACGGGGGCGCCTGGTTTGGGGACCCACCAGCCATGTAGCTTCACGTTGTCTTCGGTGGTGAACCAGACATCCTCATACTCCAGGCCGAAATCCGCCGGGGTGCCGATGAAATACGAGTCAGGAAAAAAGACGATACCCTTCTCGGAAAGTTCCCAGAACATGTTGGCCTCGATGTTTGGTTAGGTTGTTGTGGGGGGACGGGCCAAGGAGCCTGAGGGCGGGTTTGAAACCCGCCACTACATGACCTCCCCCCCCTTAAAATCTCCTCCTAACCCCTTGTAGGGGCTTGATTCATCAAGCCCTGAGGGTGCAATAAATTGGGCCTCTCCGGGAAGGGGTAAGGGCCTGTGGTCCCGGTAGCATGGGCTTCCAGCCCGTGGGAACCCCCCTCCCTCACGTCCTCTCATCATATAAAAAATCCCACCAGATAGCGCAAGGCCAGGGCGGTGATAATCAGCCCCAGGCCGATGCGGATGACTTTGCCGGAGAAGTAACGTTGCAGGCGGGCGCCGAGGTACATGCCGAAAAAGCCGCCGACGCCAAAGAGGGCCCCCAAGGTCCAGTCGGGGGGATAGCCCAGCCAGTAGTAAATTCCCACGCCGGCCACGGAGGTGACCAGGGTGCCGAACAGAGCCGCCCCGGCGATGGTGAAGACGGGAAGACCGAAGATGGCGGCCAGGAAGGGGGCGATGATGGCGCCGCCGCCGATGCCGTAGGCGCCGCCGATGAGGCCCACCACCAGGGCCAGGACAAAGAGGGCCGGGACGTTGAAGGTGAAGGTTTCCCCCAGGAATTCATAAGACACCCGGGTAAGGCTCCAGGCTTGGGTGCGCACCCGCGCGGCCGGCGGCAGGCCCCGGCCGGTGGTATGCTGGGCCTCATCCAGCACCTTTTTCAGACGCACCTGCACCTGGGCTTCGAACTCCTGAATTTTGGCTTTTTTGCGTTGGGCCCAGGTGGTCTGGTCGTAGAGCAGGCGGCCACCGATGTAGATCAGGACCAAGCCGACGAAAAACTTGAAATTGCGCTGATACTGCAAAATCCCTTCCCGCAGTATGGCCCCGAAATAGAGTCCGGGGAGGGTCCCCAGGATGGTCACATAGGTCACCGGCCAGTTCATGCGGCCTTCCCGGATGTAGCGGTAGACGCCGCTGGGGATGGCCACGATGTTGTACACCAGATTGGTGGGGCTCAGGTTGATGGCCGTGAAGTTGAGGACGCTGAGCTGGAACGGCAGGAGCAGAAAAGCCCCGGAGACGCCGCCCATGGAGGTGAAGGTGGAAACAAAGAGGGCCACCAGGATGGGCATGAGGACGTAAGTCTCCACCCCGGAGACGGGAAACCTCTGGGGGGTGAGCAAGAAATTCGCCAATCCGGCAACAAAGTCCACGGCCATGGCAATCAATTTTATGGGACATAAAGGTTTTTTGTCAAAGGAAAGAAATTTTTGAAACCTTTAAGAGGGGAGGGCGGGGAGCTATTGAGAGAAGAAGTGGGGTTTTAAATCGTCAGGATCAAGGTAGCGGCAAGCCTGCCGGAATAGGGCGCGGCAGGTGCCTGGATCAAGTTCAGGATGGTTGGGGATAGTTAACGTCTGCTTTTCCCCCTGATAGATACGTCGTAACTTAACATGACTGCCTTTTACGGAAATTACCCGAAAGTCAAACCTTTCCAGGATAGTAATAACCGCCCTGCCGCTCAGTCGCCTAAGCCGTGGCACGGAGGGGATCGATTTCGAAGGTGATCAAGATGGTGGGATTTTCAACCAACCCCAATTCCTGTAGATCTTCTCCTTCCAGATGAAGGCTCACCGCTTCTTGGAGATGGCGGGTGACTGCGTCCAGGTTATCCCCTTGGGTTACCACCGGGATTTCCAAACACTCGGCGACGTAGCCAAATTCTTCTCCCGGACGAATGACCGCTTTGATGGTGTGTTGTAATCTCATGGTGAATGCCCTTAAGAGATGATAATAGCAAAAAAAAGGGTATAGAAAAAGGCGAATCAGAATCCTGTCTGGGCGTGAAAAGAAAAGTGGGGCTAAAAGCCCCAAGTGCTTTTTTCAATGGGTGGAAGAATATTTGAGGTAAGGGGAGGAACCCCGTTGGCCCTTACAGCTCCCCCCAGCCGATTTCTTCTAAGCCCGAGGTCTCCACTTTAGCCAGGATGGCCAGTTTCAGAGGCCGGACCTTGCGGTAGACCTCCTCGGGGGCCTCGAGTTCACCGTCCACGGTGAGGAGGTGTTTCTCCAAAGAGATGCCAAAGAGGCGCTCGTTTTCCTGGAGGTAGGGGAGAATGAGCTGCCAGTCGGCCTCGGTGAGGGGCACCAGTTCCCCGCCGTTCAACTGCTCCTCCACCACCTGCTGGTAGGGGTCCCGGATGTAGATGGCCCCGCCGGAGGCCAGGGAAAAGAGGTTGGAGCCGGGATAGGGGTTGGCCTGCATCTTGACCCGGCCCCGGTGGTCGAACTCCAGGCCGTTGACGATGACGAAGCCGCCGCCGTTCAGGGGGTCGCCGGCCATGAAGGACTCGGCCAGGAAGTCGAGGGCGGTGCCGTTGATCACCACCCGGGGGCGGCCCACCGCGTTGATGAGGGGGCGGCCGGCGGCGTTCCCCATAATGTAGACTTCTCCGCCCTTGGCGCCGTACATGAAGGTCTGGCCCACGTCACCAAAGACCACCAGCTTGCCCCGCTTCATGATCTGGCCGAGCTGGTCCTGGGCGTTGCCGTGGACGTAAATCTCCATGCCGTCAATGCCGGAGGCCAGATAATCACCGGAGCTGCCGTACACGTCGAAGCGCACCTGGTCGGTGTTGAGCCCGAAGCCGCAGCCCAGGAAGCGCTGGCCCCGGTAACCGTAGCAGATGAACCGCGGTCCAGCCCAGCTCGATAGGCCTGGCACAGGAGACGGGCGTCGCAATCCTCCCCTTCCGGCGGGAACTCGGCGGCGTTGAGGATCAAGACCGCCTCCGGCCGGGGCGGCGCGCTCGAGGCTTTCCCGGCTCGGCCAATCGAGGTAGCCGGTAACGGCTGGAGTGGCTTTCCCCCATGGAGGGCACCGCCGCAAAAATCCGGGCCAGGGAATCCAAGAGCAGGCGGAACAAATGGCTGCGCTTCTTCTCACCGGGGTCGTAGCGCCGGTCGAGGAGCAGGCTGAGAGCTGCAATGGCCGCAGCCCGGAACTCGTCGCTTTCCCGGGCCTGGTACTCAACTACCTGAAGGATTTCCAGGAAGCGGGCATAAGGCCACTGGGGCAGGCGGGCGGTGACGAACTGGAACAGGGCCTGGCCGCTAAGGTCACCAAGGAGTTCCTGTACCTGGGGCGCCAGCTCTTCGAAGTGCTCCGGGCTCACCTCCGGCATGGCACCCTCCCAGGGCTGCTGGAACCAGGGCACGGTCTTGGGCGTGCCGAACTTGTCGTGGCAGGCCAGGACCTTTTTGCCGTTTTTACTCTCCAGGGAAAAGACAAAGGCGCCACCGTCCGTGTGGCTGCCGCCCCGGGCGTTCCAGTAGAGGTCGGCCACCGGGCAGAAGCGGCGGTCTTCCTCGGCCAGGCTGGCGAGGGTGGCGTCGATGGCCTGCTTTTCGGAGCAGACCAGGCCGATCTGCACTTCCCCGTCCGAAAGGGCAAACACCTGGGGCCGGAGCATGCTGGTGTCGGTGATGCCGATGAGCTCCAGGCGCTTGTTGGCGGTGTCGTTCCGGGCAATGATGAAGAACCAGGGGCCGTCCGGGGAGCCGTGGATGCTGGCCGACTGGATTTGCCGATAGATGTGCTGCTTCTGGGGTGGCAGCAGGTCGAAATCCCGCTCCGTGGTGGGCGCCATGGCCTCGATGACGTACTCCAAGGGGTAGCCGTAAAGCCGATGCCACAGGTCGAAGAGGAGCACCGCCACCTCGGTGTCCGTGAGGAACTGGGGGTAAAACTGGCGCTGGCTCAGGTACTCGCTCACCGAAAAATAGTTGGCGAAGTCGCCGTTGTGCACCAGGGCCACGTTCAGGGCTGCAAAGGGGTGGGCCCCCCCGGGGTGCCAGACCCGTCCCCGGGTGGGGTAGCGTTGGTGGGCGATCCAGATGTGAGCCTTGAAGTCCAGGAGTTGATAGTACAGCGCCGCTTCCTCGGCATAGCCCACGATCTTCAGGATCATGAGGTTGCGCCCCTGAGACAGGACGAAGGCCTTCTTTTCCCCCAGAGAGGCGTAAAAGGCCTGATTCAGCTTGTAGCAATTCTGGGCGACAAACTCGTCCTCCACCAGACGCAGGGGGATTTCGTAGAGACGGTTTTGGTGGACGAAATACTGCAGGACCTCGGGCTTGACCCGGACAAAATAGCGCCAGACGTCCGGGGGCTGCACCATGAGGCCGGGGAGGTCCCGCCAGTCGCTGACGGTGGGGACCTTGGCCTGGTGTTCCACCCGGAAGACATTGGTGATGAACTGGCTCTCCACCTGAGGGCGCACCTCCGGGTCGAGATAAGCCACCTGAATGAGATAGTCTTCTTCGAGGACCTCCTGGGAGACCCCGAGAGAGGCGGCGTCCAGCCCCACCGCGGCGATGCCGCCGCCCTTGCCGTTCCCCCGATTGTGCATCTGGACGGAAGGCAGAAAAATATGCTTGCCCGATACCGGCACGCTGGCGGCAAAACCGGTGACGCCGCAGCCGCCCTCGTCTTCGCCCTTGACGATGCGATCGGCAGGGTAGGGGCGTTTAAACTGTTCCCGGGTGGACCAGAGTTTTAATCCATGATGTTGGTTCATATCTTTTTGTCGCATTTCAGTCCCGATTCAGTTCAAAGTTCAAGGTTCAAGGTTCAAAGTAAAAAAGCAAAACCTTCATTTTGTGATTCAAAATTCCTCGTTCTCAAGTTGTGCTTGGGAACTCTATACCTAACCAATCTCAGCTTGGCATCCATTGTCGTTCCCAAGTGCAACTTGGGAACAAGACAATTAATGATTACAATGAATTGACTTTAAAATGTAGCCGCAAGCTTTAGCTTGCGCAGGCTGAAGTCTGCGGCTACAGTAGTCTGTGTTATGTAGGGCGCGTCTCACGCGCCATTTTATAACGTGGTGCGTAAGACGCACCCTACACGACTAAAGCCTGCGGCTACAGATATTTTGTCCATAGTCATAGGGCGTGCCGTGCAAGCCAGGGAAGGCGGCCATGGGCCGCCCTATAAGCTAAAGTTTTCGGTCTATCAAAAGTTATTCCGTAGGGCACGTGCTAGGCGCCAATTTTGGTGCGCGGTGCGCACCCTACACCAGTTGGTGCGTAAGACGTACCCTACACAGATGCACGATTTCATACCGAAAACAGAAAACCGTCTTTACGACCCCCGCCGCACGTCGTCGTCCACGGGGAGGTTGTAATAATCCAGGTGGACTAAGGTATCGGTCCGGCCCACCAGTTCCCGGATGCTGCGCATGCCGAAGCGGCGCAGGATCTCTTTGAGCTGCCAGGTCCAGGCGTGGTACATATTGCCCACCCGGTTGGTGCCCCACTCTACGGTCATCATGTCCACCAGCTCCGGGTCGGTGGTGGCGATGCCCCGGACGCAGCCCCGGCCGCTCTCGCACTGGTGGCAGCGCAGGCACTCGAGGGCCACCATCTCGGCGGTGCCGATCTGCACCCCGTCGGCCCCCAGGGCGATGGCCTTGGCCACGTCGTAGGCGGTGCGGATGCCGCCGGAGGCGATGAGAATCATCTGGTCCCGGATGCCTTCCTGCTGCAGGAACTGGTGCACCTTGGGGATGGCAAACTCGATGGGCATGGCAATGTTTTTCTTGGCGATGTCGGGCGCGGCGCCGGTGCCGCCGTAGCTCCCGTCCAACTGCACCACGTGGGCCCCGGCGTAATAGCTCCCCACCGCCACCATGTCCACGTCCGTGGGGGTGGAGACCTTCACCGACACCAAAATCCGGGGGTTTACCTCTTTGATCCAGTCGATGTGCTTTTTGTGGTCCTCCACTGAATAAACGCTGTGGAAGGGGAAGGGGGAGAAAAGCGCGCTTCCCGGCAATGATTCCCGCATGCGGGCCACGGCCGGGGTGACTTTGTCCCCCAGGAGATGGCCGCCGAGCCCTGGCTTGGCGCCCTGGGCATACTTGAACTCCATCATGCGCACCCGCTGGAGGGTGTCCTCCCGCACCCCGAAGAGGCCGGTGGCCACCTGGGTGACCACGTGGTCGTCATACGGATACAGCTCTTCGGGATAGCCCCCTTCACCGGTGGACAAGAGGGTGTTATAGCGCACCGCGGCCCTGAGACCGCGACAGGATGGTATTGATGCTCACCGAGCCGAAGGACATGCCGGCGCTGTACCAGGGGACGGAAAGCGTGATCTGGGGCCGGCCGTCTCCCCGGCGGTTCATGTCCAGTTCCAGGGAGATATCGTCGTGGCTGAGCTTGGCGTCCCGACCCCGGGGCGGAAACAGGAAGCGCATCTTGTCGAAGCCTCCTCCGGAGGCGCCGATGCGGTACTCCAGATCGCTATAGGGCAGGGTGCCGAATTCGGCCATCCACCAGGTGGCGAGCAGCATGTCCGCAGTCCAACGGCTGTCCCCCAATGAGTTGTAGGCCGGGTGATAACGCACGGCCAGGGCCTGGGTGGGGCAGTTGGCCACACAGAAAAAGTCGTTCTTTTCGCAGGAGGGCCCCAGGCAGAGATAACTCTTGGGCCGCCGGATGAAGCCCCCCACCTTGGTGTGCACGCCATAGGGGCAGACTTCCACACATTTGCCGCACTGGATACAGCGGGCCTCGTTGCGCCACACGCGGTACTTGGACAGGGGGTTCTTAAACCGGCAACGGGTGGATACGGGCGTCCAGGGGGCGGGACCCCACTGTTCAATCTCTTCCATGGTAATTGCTGGTTCTTGTGCCATAGTATTTAGTTCAAAGTTCAAAGTTCAAAGTTCAAGGTTAGATGTTTAAGGTGGTCCATCAAGTAAACTTACTTCCCTTATGGTCAGAAGATTTCAAATATTTCAGGAAACCAGCTAAGAGGCGAGCGGTTTCATCGGCCAGAGCCATGATTTTTGCAAAACAACTAGAATCGATCAGGTTTGCATCCAGAGCCACGTAAAGTTGGGTCTTCACTTCGCCAACGGAACCCTTGGCCATGGCTAAGAATTGCCTAAACTCCTTATTACCTTCTCTTTCAAAACCTTCAGCAATGTTGGCCATTACGGAAATAGCAGCCCTTCGAAGCTGGTCTTTAAGGGTATAGTCCTTGGCCAAATTTGGTTGTGTGGTAATTTCATATATATTCTTGGTAAGCTCCCGGGCTTTCTTCCAGGCTTCGATCTCTTCAAAGCGGTTAATTTTGGCCATTAATTTGTAGTTTTAATTACTTAATGAAAGGATTACCAGTTCATAAAACTTTGAACTTTGAACCTTGAACCTTGAACTAATCTTTATTCCCCTTCCCGGCGGCCGGTCTCAGTAGCAGGTGGGGCGAAAAGGGGCGCAAAAATCTCTCTCTGGAGCTCTTCAAAGAACATGGCCCGGCCCACTTCGCCCCGGAGGCGGCGCACTTCCCTGAGGCCCATGGCCCCCAGGACCTCCAGGAGCTGATTGTTCCAGGCGCCCATGAGGTTTACCAGGCGCTGGGCGCCCCTTTTCACCTTCACATTTTCCATCTCCACGGGACAGGGCTCGCCTTTGCGGCACTTGTGACACACCCGGCACTCCAGGGCGATGAGCAGCGGGAGGTCCACCACCACCCCGTCGGCGCCGCAAATGATGGCCTTGGCCACATGCTCAGCCATGGCGACGCCGCCTGAGGCCAGGAGGGTCACCGTGTCCCGGAGCTTGAGCTCCACCAGGCGCAGGTGGCTCTGGCGGATGAGATCTTTCAGGTGCACCTCGCTGGCGTCATTCCGTCCCCGGGCCTGGTCGCTGGCGGCCAGGTGCAGGATCTCGGCGCCCGCCGCCGCAAGGTCCGCCACCCGGGAGGCGGCCTGGCCGTCGGCCGGAACTTTAACCAGGCATACTAACTGGGGATGACGGCGCTTCAGGGCATCTACCTGAGCCACCACCCCCTCGGCATCCAGGATTTCTACCAGACGAACCTCCTGAAGGAGGGGGTCATCCAACTCCAGGGTGCCGGAGGGATAGCTGGGAACCAAATGTTGGGGAAATTGGGCGAGTTCCGGGGTGACCTGGCTCCGGGAAACCAGAGTCAGGGTTCCCAAAGCCCGGGCAGCTTTCATGGTAGCCTGCAGTACCTGAGGCAGACCCGCGCCGAAGGAGGGCTCGGCCAGCAACACCGGCAGCGGGATTTCGATGAGGGGGGCAGGCTCGATGGCCAGGTTCCCCTTGTCATTGAAAACCAGGAAGAGGGGATGACGCCCCAGGTCGATGGCAGTGCTGATGTACTCCCGGCCGTGGATACCGTCTCGGGTGGGCCGCACGATTTCGGACATGTCGGTCCAGATGGAGTCGAATCCGTCGCCCGAGAAAGGCCCGCCGTAGCCGGCGCCGGATACCGGGATTTTGCCCGTTTCCGCCTGGTACCAGGTGCTGAGCAGAATTTCCGGGGTCCAGTAGTCGTCCCCCAGGCTCTCATACTGCGGGTTCAGGGTTTTGACCACCAGCTCCCGGGGGCAGCCCTGAACGCAGCGGAAACAGTTCTTGCACAAACTGTCAATGGTGTCAGTAAGACTGCTCTGGTCAAAGTCCCGCTGGTCGAAAGCGTGGTAGGGGCAGGTCTCTTTGACGCAATGGGTGCAGCGGACGCAGCCCTCCCCCCAGTCCAGGACAGTGCTTTTGCCGTGGGCCGGGAAGCGAGGCGCCATGGGATGCACGTGGATATGATACTTGGCCGGCATTTCTACAGTCTCAGGCTTGCTGGTCGGGCCGGAGCACCCGGCGGGGTCCGGCCGCGTCCCCGTAGGACCAGTCCTTGGGCGGGGTCAGCTCTAAGAGCCGGTCCAGCTCCCCCAGGGTCGCCAGCCGGTCGTAAATTTGCAGCCAGGCGCAGGGCACCTCGGGGATGATTTCCCGGGCCAGGTTGATTTCGCAGAGACCCGCCCGGGCCCCACCGCAGGGACCGTTGAGCAGACTTTTGGCGCAGCGGGACACGGGACAGATGCCGCCGGTGAGGCCGAGCATACAGTTGCCGCAACCCCGGCAATTCTCCAGCCACAGGCCCCGCTCCGCAGTCTCACCAATGAATTGGGTGTTCAGGGCGGGAAAGACCGGGGTCTCAGGCAGCCGGGTGGCCAGGGCCTGGACCCCGGCGCCGCAGGCCAGTGACAAAACAGCGTCCTGCTCCTGGGCCGCCTCCACCACGTCCAGCAGGAACTCGTGTACACATTGTCGGTCCACGCTGGTTTCCTGAATGTCTTTTTCCTGACCGGCCAACCGGAAAGCCATTTGCAGGGACGCGGCCAGCTCTGCTACTTCCCGGCGGCCGCCGCTGGCGCATTCGGCCACGCAGGTATCGCACCCGGCCAACAGGAGTCGGTCGTATTTCTTCACCATCTCCTGAATTTCGGCCAGGGGTTTTCTCGTGCCAATGATCACAGTTGCTCCTTTTTCACCGGGGCGCCCGCCCGGGCCGGATTCACTCCCAGAGTCCGGGCCCGCTCCTGAATTTCACTGAGGGTGGCAGCTAGGGCCTCCGGGTCGCCGGCTGGGAGTTGCACCATTCCCAGTCTCCCAGGCTCCAGGCCGATTTCCTGCAGATATTCCTGGGCGTGAGCCACCCGTTTGGCCATGCGGAAGCTCCCCTCCACGAGTTGACAGGCCGCTTCCGGGCAGCCCACCACCCAGAGGAGGTCAGCCTCCATCGCCAGAGTGCGCAATAATTGGAAGGTTTCCACTTTGCTGCTGCAAGGCTCCAGGACTACCCGGGCCTGGAGACCGGCCTGCTGCAATGGACCCAACCAGAGGTCCGGATCAGGGACGGCCTGGCGGCAGGCCAGCATTACGACAGTTATCTTCTGGTCCATGGAGCTAGTCTCTCACCAAAGTCATGCTGTGATAATAAGTGCAAACTATAAATATAGCTTACTTTTAAAACATAATCACGCCTAACGAATACGCATTATGTATACCAAATTTTGTCCAGAAGAAAAAAGTGAAGAAAAGGCCGGTGCTCCGGCCCTGTCCACGGTTTCATGACCTTGGCCTCAGGCCTTTTACACCCGGCCCTTGCGTTCGTCGATGTCGCCGGGATACATAACAGCCTCGTGGCCCCGCTCCCGGGTGCGGATGCGGATAACCTCATCCACGGGATAAATAAAGATAAGCCCATCCCCAGGTTCCCCGGTGTAAGCCGAGGTGAGGATGGCCTCAATGGTGTCCTCCAGGTTGTGTTCGCTCAGGATGATGTTGACCTGTGTCTTGGAAAGCATGTCCACCTGGTAGCTGCCGGAGCGCCCGGTGAGGTTGATGCCGCCCTGGCGGCCATGACCTCGGATCTCAAAGCTGTTCAAGCCCATGATGCCGATTTCCCGCAAGGCTTCTTTGACATCGTTAAGCTTGTCTTCCCGGATAATGGCTTCTATTTTTTTCAGCATAGGGTGAATCCTCTTTAGGAGTAGGCCCGCTCACCGTGGGCGCTGATGTCCAGGCCCACTTCCTCTTCCATGGGGGACACCCGGAGGCCGATGCTCCAGTCCAGGACCTTGGCTACCACGAAGGTGACAACAAAGACAAAGACTATGGTCACGGCGATGGCCAGGAGTTGAACGGCAAGCTGGCCTGGGTTGCCGTAGAACAGGCCATTGGCGCCCCCCGGATTTACCTCGGTGGTGGCGAACAGGCCGGCGGCGATCATCCCCCAGAGGCTGCTCAAACCATGACAGGGCCACACGTCCATGGATTCGTCCAGGTTGCGCCGGATGCGGAAGCGGATACCGTAGTAGCCGATGGGGGCGGCCACCGCGCCCAACACCATGGCGGCCATGGGCGTGATAAAGCCGGCGGCGGGCGTCACCGCGGCCAGTCCCACCACCATGCCGGTAACCAGACCCAGGGTGCTGGGCCGGCCATCCAGCCAGGAGAGGAGCATCCAAACCAGGCCGGCTGAAGCTGCCGAGGTATTGGTGGTGAGCAGGGCATTGACGGCCACGCCATTGGCGGCCAGGGCGCTGCCGGCGTTAAAGCCGAACCATCCCACCCAGAGGAGCCCGGCACCGATGACGGTATAGGGTATATTACTGGGCTCCATGGGCACCCTGCCGAAACCCTTGCGGGGCCCGATGGCCAGGGCGAAGGCCAGGGCCGAAAAACCAGCGGCTATGTGGACCACGGTGCCCCCGGCGAAGTCCAGGGTGCCTAGTTGTCCCAGCCAACCGCCCTTGGCCCAGACCCAATGACACAGAGGGTCATACACCAACGTGGCCCAGATCAGGCTGAACAGGAGAAAACTCTTAAAGCGCACCCGCTCCACGAAAGCCCCGGTGATAAGCGCTGGGGTGATCACCGCGAACATCATCTGAAAGGCCGCGAACAGGTTGTGGGGGATAGTCTTGCCATAATCAGGGTTGGGCGCAACGCCCACCCCTTTGAAGCCCAGGAAATCCAGGCCGCCGATAAAACCCCCGATATCAGGCCCGAAGGACAACGAATAGCCGTATAAAATCCATTGCACCCCGATGAGGGCCATGAACACATAATTCAGGGTCAAGGTGGACAAGATGTTCTTGCGCCGGGCCATGCCCCCATAAAAGAGGGCCAGGGCCGGGGTCATCATCAGCACCAACGCGCAGCTCACCAGAATCCAGGCGGTATCACCGGTGTTTATTGCGGCATCCATACCTTAAACTCCCTCGAGTAAATGTGCTAGTAGAAGCGGCAGCATGCTTTCCTTCTGGTGGCAATGCTCCTTATGTGGTCGCCACCCCCAAGCATACCAAAGCCAGGAGGGTACCTTCCCCCTGGCCTTGGCAGGAATGTGCCGGCATTCCACCCAAAAGATCGGATGTCGCCCAGGTTACAGGATGGGCAGATACCGCTCGATTTCGAAGGCGCTCACGTGCATGCGGTAGGCGTCCCACTCAATCTTCTTGTTCTCGATGAACTTGGTGAAGACGTGTTCGCCCAGGGTCTCCTTGATGAGGGCACTGTTTTCGGTCTCTTGGATGGCTTCGTAGAGACTGCCCGGCAGTTCGGCAATGCCCCGGCTGACCCGCTCGGCTTCGGACATATGGTAAATGTCCTCTTCCACCGGGTCGGGAAGAGGGTAATTCTCCTCGATACCCTTCAGACCGGCGGCCAGCATGACCGAGAAGGCCAGGTAGGGGTTGCAGGCCGGGTCCGGGGCCCGGTACTCGCAGCGGGTGGCCGCTTCCTTGCCGGGCTTGTACATGGGCACCCGGACGAGGGCAGAGCGGTTCCGGCGGGACCAGGACACATATACCGGGGCCTCATAACCCGGCACCAGGCGTTTGTAGGAGTTGACCCACTGGCTGCAAATGGCGGTGATTTCCCGGGCATGCTTCAACAGCCCGGCGATGTAGTTTTTGGCGACCGCGGAGAGATTATACTGGTCCAAAGGATCGTAGAAGGCGTTCTTGCCATTTTTAAAGAGGGACTGGTGAGTGTGCATGCCACTGCCGTTGATGCCGAAGATGGGCTTGGGCATGAAGGTGGCGTAGATCCCGTTCATCCAGGCGATGGCCTTCACCGTGGCCCTCAGGGTCATGGTCTTGTCGGCCATCTTCATGCCCTCGTCGTAGCGCATGTCGATTTCGTGCTGGGAAGCGGCCACTTCGTGATGGCTATACTCAATCCTGACCCCCAGCTTTTCCAGGGCAAAGATGGTCTGGCGCCGGTAGTTGTTGGCCACGTCCAGAGGCGGAGCGTCAAAATAACCGCCCTCGTCCAGAACCTCGGTGCCCTTGTTATTCTTGAAGTAAAAGTATTCCAACTCCGGGCCCAGGTAATAGGGTGTAGCCTTTCTCCGCGGCCTTGGCCAGAGTGCGCTTCATGATGTAGCGGGGGTCCCCCGGAAAAGGGGAGCCGTCCGGCTGCAAAATGTCGCAAAACACCCGGGCCACGGGCTGCTCTTCCGGGCGCCAGGGGAGGAGTGCGAAGGTGGTGGGGTCGGGCTTGGCGATCATGTCGCTCTCCTCGATGCGGGAGAAGCCCTCAATGGAAGAACCGTCAAACCCCATGCCTTCCTCCATGGCCTCCTCCAACTCCGAGGGGCGGATGGAGAAGCTTTTCAGGACCCCGAGGACATCGGTGAACCAGATCTGGATGAAGCTGACGTTGTGATCCTTTACTGCTTTGTGAACATCTTCTATGGTTTTACAGTGCACGGCGGCCTCCTTGCGAGGAAATAGTCTGCTCTATGCTGGTAAGAAGCAAAGAACGTGCCTAAGGTTTTTTTCTAAAAAAATCAGGGGGAAAGGTCTTGGCTGGCAGGTTTGCCAGGAGCATTTAATACAAATTTGTTAAGTTTTTTATGGGTTTTTTACAGTTATGTTAATTGAACTAGTTTCTACGCCATTTTTGTCTGGTTGAATCAACCAAACCTGACGAACTGGTAAGGTTTCCCTTGGTCTCGCACCCTACAGCTGTTGCAAAACCTCAAATTCTCCTACCGTGTCATTCTGAGCGAAGCGAAGAATCTCGTATTTTCAATAGGTTGAGATCATTCACTTCGTTCAGGATGACAGAAAAATAGGTTTTGCAATAGGTTTTAGAGTCAATCTCTCGAAGCGGGGTAAAATGTAGCCGAGGAGCAGGAGCTAACGGCCCCGGTACTGCCTGGGGTCCAGGCCGTAGCGCTTGATTTTATAGCCCAAGATGCGGAGACTGGTGTCCAGATATTCGGCTGCCTGGCTCTGGTTCCCCCGGGAAGCAGTCAGGGCCTCGACAATAAGTTCCCGCTCCAGGCTTTCCACCTGGGATGCCAGGCTCAGGCGGTTGGGATGGGCGCCGTTCCGGTCGCCGGCCGGGGGATAGGCGCAGGCCGGGGGTTGCAGGGTGGGCGGCAGGTGGGCGCTGAGAATGGTGTCGCCGTCGCACACCAGCAAGCCCCGCTCGATGACATTCTCCAATTCCCGCACGTTTCCCGGCCAATAGTACTGCATCAGGAGATCCAGAGCCGCCTGGGAGAGGCGCCGGGTTTGCTTGGCCTGCTCGGCGGCGTGCCGGGACAGGAAATGCTCGGCCAGCAAGGGGATATCAGCCTTGCGTTCCCGCAGGGGGGGGAGGTAGATGGGGAAAACGTTGAGCCGGTAGTAGAGGTCTTCCCGAAAAATGCCATCGGCCACCAGTTTTTCCAGGTCCCGGTGGGTGGCGGTTACCAGGCGCACATCAGCCTTCAAAGTGGCGGTGCCACCCAAGCGGGTGAACTCTCGTTCCTGGATGACGCGCAAAAGCTTGAGTTGCACCGTGGGAGTCAAGTCCCCGATTTCATCCAGGAAAATGGTGCCGTTCTGGGCCAGTTCGAAGCGCCCGGACTTGCGGCTCAGGGCCCCGGTGAAGGCCCCTTTCTCATGACCGAAGAGTTCACTTTCCACCAGGGTCTCAGGCAGGGCCGCCAGGTTCACTTTGATGAACGGCTTGCTGGCCCGCTGGCTGTTGTAGTGGATGGCGTTGGCCACCAGTTCCTTCCCGGTGCCGGATTCCCCCCGGATGAGGATGGTGGCGTTACTGGGAGCCACCCGGGTGATCATCTCGAAGACCTGGCGCATACGGCTACTGGTGCCCACCAGGTTCCCCACCTGATAGCGGGCCTGGAGCGCGCCTTTCAGCTTCAGGTTCTCATCCCGGAGCGCGTCTTTTTCCTGGTCGATGAGGAGCAGGTTGTTCCCCGCCTGGGCGATGATGGAGGCGATGATGGTGAGCAGGCGCACGTCCCGGTCGAGATTGAGCTCCTGGTAGCGCCGGTCCACGGACAGGGCCCCGATGGTCAGGTGGTTGATTTTGATGGGCACGCAGATAAAGGAGAGGTCGTCTTTGGCTCTACCCCGGGAGCGGGTGCGGTTCAGGAAGAGGGGCTCCTGGCTGACCCGGGGGACCACCATGGGCTCGCCGGTCTCCACCACCCGGCCGGTGACGCCTTCTCCCAACTTGTAGCGGCCCCGGCGCCGGGCTTCGGCGGTGAGGCCCTGGGCCACCTCGATCTGGATATCACTGGTTTCCGGGGAGAGGATAGTGATGGTGCCCCGCGTCATGCCCAGGGTTTGGGCCAGGACTTTCAAAATCTGCTGGAGGTTTCGGGCCAGGGGCCCAGGGGCGTTCAGTATTTGGGTAATTTCGAAGAGCAGGGCGAGCTCCTCTGAGGTTCTCGCCAACTGCTGATCCTGAATCGATAAGGTCTTTTTTTCCAACACGATCGGCCCACCTCACATAAGATTTGAGCAAAAGTCATGCCATGCGGAGGGTTGGGCCTGAAAACTTGAAAATTTATAACATATTTGCATGATCGCGTCAATTTTGGAAAATTATATTTGACAATTTTGTAAACTCTTGGTTGGCCACCCTGACTGATCCCCCTGAGGTCGCTAGGGGCTTTCCCCTTGACACTCCATTGGATTAAAATTATTGTAAATTTTAAGGAAAACTTGAAAAGTGCGGTGAGGGCAGCCAGGGGATAGTAGTGCTGCACCCGGTTGTCCCTCTGGGAAGGGCACTGGTGGAAGAACACGCACCCCCAAAAGTCAGCCTGTTCACCCTGGCCGGACATCAGGTGGTGTCCTTTCTGGATTACATGGGGAATATGAGCATCTTTTTTGTTGAGGCTTGCCGCAGCCTGGTTTTCCCCCCGTGGTTTTTCCGGGAAACCATCGCCCAGATGTACCATCTGGGGGTCAAGTCCCTGGCCCTGGTGCTGGTGGCGGCGTTTTCCCTGGGGATGGTCCTGGCCATGCAGGGTTTGAAAGTCCTCAGTTGGTTCGGAGCCGCCAACTATATCGCCACTCTGGTGGCCATGTCCATGGTGCGGGAACTCGGACCCATCATCGCCGGCATCATGGTGGCGGCCCGAGGCGGGGCGGGAATAGGGGCGGAGCTAGGCTCCATGCGGGTCACCAGTCAAATCGACGCCCTCACGGTCTCGGCGGTCAATCCCCTCAAGTACCTGGTGGTCACCCGCATCCTGGCCTGTATCTTGATTCTGCCCCTCCTGACGGTGTTCGCCAATATCATCGGCATCCTCGGGGGCATGGTGGTCGGCATAACCCAGGCAGGCATGACTGCCACCACCTATTATTATTTAACCATGAAGTTCCTGGAGCTCAAGGATGTGCTCCCCGGCATTGCCAAGACCATGGTCTTCGGTCTGATTATCGGCACGGTAAGCTGCTATCACGGCTTCAACACCCAGAAAGGCACCTTCGGGGTGGGTCAGTCCACCAAAGTGGCGGTAGTGGTGTCGGTGCTGTTTATTTTGATCTCCGATGTCTTTCTCACCAAACTCACACTCCTCATCTGGGGTTGATACAGGGAAGGGGTCACTCCTGGCAGTGGCGGCCCCCGCACAGCCCTTGATTGTCTATCGGGACGTGGGCAAGTATTTTGACAGCCGTATGGTTTTACAGGGTATTAATCTTGAGATCTTCACCGGGGAGACTCTGGTCATACTGGGACGGAGCGGCTCCGGGAAGACGGTGATGACCAGTATGCTGGTGGGTCTCCTGGCCCCGGAGGAGGGCGCTATTACAGTGGCGGGGCTGGACCTGGCCCAGTTGCAAAGCGACGAAGATTGGCGGGATCTCCGCCTCAAAACCGGCTATCTTTTTCAGGGCTCGGCTCTCTATGATTCCATGAGCGTGGGGGAAAACGTGGCCTTTCCTATGGAGCAGCACACTGACTGGCCCCGGGAGGAGATCGTCGCGCGGGTGCGGGACAAGCTCTCTCAAGTAGCCTTGGAAGGCGCGCTCAACCTCAGTCCGGCGGAGCTTTCCGGGGGTATGAAACGCCGGGCCGCCCTGGCCCGCAGCCTGGCCCTGGATCCTCAGCTCATAATCTACGACGAGCCCACCGCCGGGCTGGACCCTATTACCGGGGACGATATTGGCCGTCTCATCTGCCGTCTCCAACAAAAGTTAGGGGTCACTTCCATCGTGGTCACCCATGATTTGCGCCTCACCGAGCTGGTGGCAGACCGGGTGGCTCTGTTATTTGAAGGGAAAATCGCTTTTTTAGGGACCTTTCAGGAATTCTTACAGTCCCCCACCCAGGAGGCTCGGCTTTTCCTGCACAAAGAAGATGAGGAGAAGCACCCGCTATGATTTCCCGGAAATACGAAACCATCGTCGGCCTCTTTGTAGTGGCCTCCCTGGCGGCCCTCCTCATCATGGTGCTGGTCGTCGCCCGGCAGGAAGGTTTGTGGCAAAACTACGTCGAATATCAAGCAGTGTTTAAAAACATCAGCGGCCTAAAGAGGGGCTCCGAGGTGCGGATGGCCGGAGTCACCGTGGGCAGCGTCACCAGCGCTACCATACGTTCGGATGGCAAAATTCTGGTGACCTTTGAGGTGGTGGAGCAGTATGGGAACCAGTTACGCGAGGACAGCCAGGCCAGTATTGGCAGTATCGGGCTTCTGGGGGACCGCAGCCTTGACCTTACTCCCGGCTCCCCGGACAAGAAGCCCCTCCCACCCGGGGGACTATTGGCGGGGGTGGAACCTCTAGATCTCCAGGAATTGTTAGCCCGGGCTGCCCCTTCTCTGGATAGTATTCAGGCAGCCTTCGACAACCTGACCAAACTCACTGACGACATGACCGACCCCAAAGGGAATTTCAAACAGGCCATCGCGAATATCAGGGAAACTTTCGGGAAAATAAACCAAGGGGAGGGGACCCTGGGATTGCTGGTGAGCGATCCGAAACTGTATAAAGAGACCGTGGAAACCGTGGCCGGCGCCCAAAAGTTCATCGACAGCCTGAACAACCCGCAAGGGGCCGTGGGAATGCTCCTCCATGATCCGGCGTTCAAAGCTGATCTTCGCAAAATCCTGAAGGATATTGAAATCCTGGCGGGCAATTTACGGCAGGGCTCCGTGCCGTTGAGCGAGGCGATGGCTCAGTTGCCTGCCATTGTCGCAAAAGTGCAGTCCTTTCTGGAGAATCTGGATAAGGCCGGAGAGGGGCTCCCTGACTTGGTGCTTACCGGCCAGGGGGTTTTGAGCGACGCTGATAAGGTGGCCGAAGCCGCGCAGAAAATGTGGCTCCTGCGCCGCCATGTGCCCAAGGCCAAGGAGCGCACCATCCGGATGGAACGGGAAATAAAATAACTAGTTAAATCGTATCCCGCATAAACCTTTACATTAATCCAGGACCTTCAAACTCCCCCTCCCCCGGCGGGAGGGGGTTGGGGGGAGGGGGAAAAAGGCATCTTTATCGAGTAGTTATTCCACCCCCACCCAACCCTCCCCCATCAAGGGGAAGGGAAAAGGCCAACACACTTATGGCAGGTATATCTGTGACGCAATATTAGAATCTATTTCAAAACCTCTTTTTTTGTCATCCTGAACGAAGTGAAGGATCTCAACCTATTGAAAATGCAAGATTCTTCGCATCGCTCAGAATGACACCGTAGGAGAATTTGAGGTTTTGTAACAGCTTATAACTTCTGTCAGTCGGAGCGCGTCGTGCCCTTGAATCAGAATCTGCTGCGAATGGACTTGTTGTGAAGTGGAGACGCTGGTGCTTGTGGTTGCTGTGTTGTCTGGTGATAGGGTGCGGCGGCGCTGCCAAGTCCCGGCTGCCGGACCTGCGCCTGGAAGCGGTGAAGCTCAATGATGAGGGCTACCAGTACTATCGGGAATCCAGGTTTCTCCTGGCCCAAAACAAGTTCGCCCAGGCTCTGAAGCTCAACCGCCTCATTGACCACCGCCCCGGCATCGCCTCCAACCTGAACAACCTTGGAGCCCTCGCCCAGGAGCAGGGAAACCTGGAGGAGGCCAGGAAGTATTATCAGGAAGCCCTCACTATCCAGCGGGAAGTCGGTGACGCTGGGGGGATGTGCGAGGCCCTGAACAACCTGGGCACGGTGTACGCCGGCCTGGGATGTTGGGCTGAGGCCCAGGACCTCTACCTGGAGGCCCTGGGCTACGCCCGCCTTCTGCCTCCCGGCCCCCTCCTGGCCCTTACCTTGACCCACCAGGGGGACGTGGCCCGACACCAGGGTGAATTTCAACAGGCCCTGGGCCTCTACCAGCAAGCCCTGTCCATCGATGCAGCCAAGAAAAACCGGGCCGGCCGGGCGGTACGCTGGGGGCGTCTGGGGCGCACGTACCTCGATTTAATGGATTTCGCCTCGGCTCACCGCTACCTTCTCATGGCCCTGGAGGAATTTCGTCGTCTGGAGATGACTAACGGCATCATAGACGCCCTGGATGGCCTGACGAACCTCGCCCTGGCCCGGGGTGACCGGCTCGAGGCTCAACTTTTCGGTGAGCGCCTGCTGAAAATCTACCAGGCCCGGGGACAGACCCGGGAGGCGGCGGCCTTAAGGGAAATTCTTAAACCCGGGAAAAGGGAGGAGCCAGGCAAACGCTAAGTGATCGGACAGTTCCGGAAAAAGCCTTGGGTGGTATTTCACTCAGTTGAGTAAACAGATGAATGTAGCGCCGCCGCCCTCGGCGGCGTCTGAACCGCCGAGGGCGGCGGTTCTACATTTTTAGGTTAATCAATTTTATTCCCAGAGTAATATCTTTTGATGCTCTTCTCCACTCCCCAGCGGGCCGCGTTGATCAGTGTCTTTTCCAACACGGTGCTGGTGTCTGCCAAAATCGTGGTGGCTTTAATGAGCGGCAGCGCCGCCCTGCTCAGCGAAGCCCTGCACAGCGCCCTGGACCTCCTGGCCAGCTTCATTGCCTGGCTCTCCCTACGGTTCGCGGCGCATCCTCCCGACCGGGAGCACCCTTACGGCCACGGCAAGTGGGAGAACGTCAGCGCCTTCCTGGAGGGCCTGCTCATTTTAGGGGTGGCCTTCTGGGTGCTCTACGAGGTGGCTCATCGGCTCTACGCCCCGGTGGTTCTCTCCCACGTGCCCCTGGCCATGGTGGTGCTGGGAGGGTCGGCCGTGGTGAACCTCTGGGTCTCCCAGTCCCTGAAGCGGGCCGCCCGGCGCTTCGATTCCGTGGCCCTGGAGGCGGACGCCGCCCATCTGAGCACTGACGTCTATACCTCGGTAGGGGCCCTGGTAGGCCTGGGTGGGTATTACTTGACCGGCTACCATCTCTTCGACACGGTGGCGGCTCTGGCGGTGGGGGTCATCATCTTCGGCATCGGCCTTAAGGTCACCCACGGGGCCCTGCACGGCCTGCTGGACACCCGTCTGCCTGCCCAGGAGGAAGAGGCCGTTCGCCGTATCGTGTCCCAGGTCACCCCTCTTCTGGATCTCAAGGAGATTGTCAGCCGCAAGGCCGGGCCGGTGCGTTATATGGACCTCACCCTCACCGTTTGCCGCTGGGAGACCTTAGAGGAAATTCATCACCTGTGTGATGATCTGGAGGCCCGCATCCAGGAGCGTTTCCCCGGAGCCCGCATCTTTATTCACCCGGAACCCTGCCTCATCCGCCGGGACACGCAAAACGCCGAAACTTGCGCCTGCCCCCTGCGTCTCAACCTCTCCTATCCCATCAAAGATTAACCGGAACTGAATCTACGGTTCTTTGCTTCAGAAAGATGGGGCCATCTCCGGCCCTGCCCTGGTTTTTACCAGGACCAGGGTGGAAGAACGGGATTGCCCGCCCTCAGCTCTAAGAATGGCGGCGACTGGTCTCTTTTGAGGTCAGAAGCAACGTGGCCAGGGTCACCGCGACCCTGGCCACCTAGGAGAGTGACGAGGCTTAAGCGCGGTCCCAGTAGGGGTCTTCCCGAAAACGAGCAGCTTTTCCCAGCTCCGCTTCGATGAGCAGGAGACGGTTATATTTGGCGATGCGTTCGGAGCGGGACATGGAGCCCGTTTTGATCTGGCCGGCATTGGTGGCCACCGCCAGATCGGCGATAAAGGTGTCCTCCGTCTCGGCGGAGCGGTGAGAAATAACCGTCCGGTAGCCGTGACGCCGCGCCAGGGCGATGGTCGCCAGGGTTTCGCTCACCGTGCCGATCTGGTTCAGCTTGATGAGAATGGCATTGGCCGCACCCAGGTCGAGGCCCTTTTGCAGGAATTTGACGTTAGTGACGAAGAGGTCGTCACCCACCAACTGAATCTTGTCCCCCAGGACTTTGGTTTGGTGGACCCAACCGTCCCAATCCCCTTCGGCCAGGCCGTCCTCGATGGAAGCGATGGGATAGCGGGAGATGAGACCCTCATAATAACTGGTCATTTCCTCGGAACTGAAGGTTTGCCCCCCGGATTTCTTGAAAACATAGCGGCCGGTTTCTTTGTCATAAAATTCGGAGGAGGCGGGGTCCATGGCCAGAACCATGTCTTTTCCGGGGGTGTAGCCGGCCTGGTTGATGGCTTCCATAATCAGGTCCAGAGCGGCTTCATGGGAAGGCAGGTCGGGCGCAAAGCCGCCTTCGTCCCCCACTCCCGTGGAGAGGCCCCGGGACATCAACACTTTTTTCAGGGTGTGGAAGACTTCCGAGGCCAGACGACAAGCCTCGGCAAACGTGGGTCCGCCCACGGGCATGATCATGAATTCCTGGAAGTCCAGGTTGTTGGTGGCGTGGGCCCCGCCGTTAATGACGTTGAGCATGGGCATGGGCAGGCTGACGGCGGCCACGCCCCCCAGATAACGGTAGAGGGGCTGGTGCGCGACCATGGCGCCGGCCCGGGCCACGGCCATGGATACGGACAAAATGGCGTTGGCGCCGAGGCGGCTTTTGTTGGGAGTGCCATCCAGGTTACAGAGTTCCTGGTCGATGGCCTCCTGTTCCAAGGGATTGCGTCCCACCAGGGCCGGGGCGATGATTTCCCGGACGTGGTTAACAGCTTTCAGCACCCCTTTTTTCAAGTAGCGTGACTCCCCGTCACGAAGCTCCAGGGCCTCGTCTTCGCCGGTGGAGGCCCCGGAAGGCACTGCGGCCCAGCCCCGGTGACCATTGCTTAAGAGCACTTCCGCTCTAACCGTGGGAAAACCCCGGGAATCTAAAATCTCCCAGGCATTGATCGCTTGGATGACGGCCATGTATACCTCCTTGCTGGTTGCAGGCTTACCCCGTGATCTCGGGTGTCACCCTGAATCTGGCATTCACTAGATTCCACCAGGATTTCCCCCGGACTGCAACAAAGTTTTTTCTTGCCACGGAAAAACGAAGAAAAAAACCAATCTCAACAGTTCAGAAATTCGCTTTCGTATTTTTTGTCACCCTGAGCCGCAAGCGAAGGGTCTCGCTGCTCTGGAAATATCTCTTGTAGGGCGCGTTTTACGCGCCAAAATGATGCGTGGAACGCACCCTACAGTAATTTCCACGGTTTTGGGTATTCCCTTGGAACATGAAGGTCTCGTTTAAGGGGCGCAGGCCAATTTGATGAGAAAAGCCTGTAATTTTCAGGCAATGCGGGAAAATAAAAAGAGAAATCAAAAAATGTAGCGCCGCCGCCCGCGGCGGCTACTAATACCAAGTTGCCGTCAAACAAGTAATTTTTCAGTAGGACCACGGCTTGCCGTGCCCAAGCGCAGGCTAAAGCCTGCGGCTACATTTTATTACCTCTATGAACGCCACTTGGTATCAGGGAAGATGAGAAGACGGGCAACAGTTAGGCCGGGCTGCCCGGCTTCAAACCAGGCAGCCCGGAAGAGATCGGTTAAAGCAGCCGGACTGTATTAGTCTTGCTGATCTTTTTGTTTCTTTTGTTGCTGCTTTTTGGAGGGTGGAGGTTGACGCCGGACCTGAGGTTGTTGCTGAGGCCGGGGTTGTTGGCGCACTTGGCGTTGAGGCTGTGGCCGCGGCTGTTGGCGCACCTGAGGCTGCGGTTGTCGCCGCGGCTGTTGACGCACCTGAGGCTGCGGTTGGTGGGGCGGTTGTTGCCTCACCTGCTGCGGCGTTTGCCGTTGATATTGTCCCTTGGGAGGTGGAGCCCCGGTCATCTCGGGTCTCCTCGGCCCATAACTCTGTGGCCTTTCGGGGGTGGGCTTCCGCTTGGTTCTTTGCATGTCCTGACGAGGCCTCCGGGGCTGCGGCTGCGGCTGCACCTGGGCCGGGGTGGCACCCCTTGACGGTGGGGTGCCCGGCGTATAGCGAGGCTTTTGCCCCTGAACAGGAGGTTGCCCTGGAGTGACGCCGGCTTGCGGGGTTTCCTCGCGCCGATTCCACCCACTGGGCTGCTGTTTCCCCCGCTTGAACTTTTCCCGAGGCGTACTGGCCTGGGTTGTTCCAGGGGCCCCAGGGGTTATGCCCTCAGGGCGGGGTTGCGGCCTTCCAGGTCGGCCCATGGTTTTCTGAGAAGGCCCGGGCTGCCCGGGGGTCCCGGCCTGAGGTTCACCGTGCACCCCAGGTCTCGGCCTCTGGGGGGCGGCCCTGGGAGCAGTTACGGGAGGTGACCCTGGCGTGGCGGGGCCCACCCCCGGTCCCCGGCGCTTTGGAAAAGCCGCCGGTTGGACCGCCGCGGCACCCGGTGTCTGAGGCGCCTGCCATTTCCGGGCCCTGGGTGACACCGGATCGATCCGACGGGATGGCGGAATCTTCCTGAGGTGATTTTCCATCTGGCGATCGGGCCGCATCATGGCGCTGGCCGGCAGGGCCGACCCGGGAACACCGCGTCGCCACTGCCCGGACTCCGCCTTGATTATCCGGGTTTTGGGCATGGTTGCCCTGATGGTCGGGGCGTTTTTGATCATTTTGGCGTTGACCAGGTTGGGCCGCGCCAGGTTGGCCCTGGCCACCTGCATATCCCGGACCCGGACCCCCCGGGGCAAAGGATGGTGCTTGACCATGGCCGGCGGCATGACATCCCGGAAATAGGCGCGACGGGCCATTACTCCGGGGGGTGGAACCACGTTGCGCCGTTGGTAAATGTTCACCTGTTTCATGTAGTTATTGATGTTCACCTGCTTGATTTTGGTCACCCGGGCTACGTAGGGAAGGGGCGGACCCCAGTTGTAATAGCCCCGCCCGGCCGCGAGGTAGCCCACGGGGTAGTATCTTGGGGTGTAGTAGTTATGGACGACAACGGTGCGGTTGTAGTAATAGGGTGCCACCGGAGGCGGCACCAGGCAGTTACAGCCCCAATAAGAATATGAGGGGGCGTAGGCTTGGCCGAATCCCAACATGAAGCCAGCGGCCTTGACGAAAATCCAGAAGGGCGCGGTGATGAGGTTCTGCGCCGGCCCGCGGTAAGGGGCTCCCCCGTAATAGCCCTCGGGGTAATAGCCTGGCTGTGGGGTATAGTTGGGGGGCGGAATCGGCGCCCAGCCGACATAAGATTCGTCGGGACTTTCCGATTCAGATGAGGTTCGCCAGGACACGGTGTTGGGGTACCAGGTGCGCCCCGGGACCCAAACCCAGCCGTATTCCTCGGTGGGCATCCAGTTGCCGTAGTGATACGTGGCCCAGCCCCACGGCTCCTGGGTTTCAAAAACGTACCCTTCATCCGCAGGCGTCCAGCGGCCATCCACGTAAGGCCGCCAATTCTCCTGAACCTTGGTAGGATACCACATCGGCCCATGGGTTTCGTCCTCCACCCATTCGCCGTATTGGTTCAGTTCTTCATAGAAGATGGCGGCGTCTTCCATGGAGGCCCAAGCTGGCTGGGGAACCTGGGCCGCTCCGGCCAGGATGAGCACCAGGCTCAGAGAGACCACCATGTTAAGGAAACCTTGCCGCTTGTTCATACGCTGTCTCCTTGCCACCAGGTTACCACTTGAGCTGCCTTGAATAGCGCTCGTTTTCTTCCCAAGAATTCGGGTGACAGGCTGTCAGTGGAGGCTGGTGGCAGTCCTTGTATTCTCCCCTGACAGCCATCATAATGGTTTTCTAATAGTTTTTCATCTTATTAGATGGTCACGGGCTGCCTATTATTAACAAGAACATTGATTTTTCTTTCAATCGGCGCTTTTTCTCAAAAGAATTTTTTCACCAATGTGCTTGCGGTCAGCTCCCGGCCGGTCGGGGAAAGCTTCAGGCGGCCCAGACTCAGGGAGCGGACCTGATGAATCTGCGAAGCCGGCCAGGGGGTCAAAATCTGGAGGGTGCCCTCTTGCCAGGGAGAGGGAAGCAGCAATCCTAGCGCCACCGTGCGGTGACTCTTGTCCCAGAGACCCACCAGGAGGTGCTCCAAGTCCGACGAACTGAGGAGGTGGAGACGCTCCTCAAATTCGCCTGAGGGCATAGTTGCCGGCGGTCGGTCCAGCAGGAGAACTACCCGGGAATCCCCGGCCACCCCGTAAAGCACCTGATCCCCCAGAATTTTACTCCAGTGATCGAGGTCTCCCGGGGACAGAGGTTCACCCCACCCCAAGGGAGGTCCCTGCCAGACTACCTGCGCCAGGGAGAGGTCAAGGCGTTGGGCCTGGTCAAAATACCGGCGAAAGCGTGATTCCCGGTACTGGCGGCGCCAATCAAGGCCCCGGCGCACGGCTCGGCTGGAGACTGGCATGGAAAGGGTTCGAGATCCATAATCCAGGAGCCGCAGCAAGGAGGTGAGTTCTTCTTCCCGGGCCAAAGCCAGCAGGAGGTTGGGCTGCAGGAGTTCCACTTCCGCCTGTTTGAGGCGGTAGGCCGCAAGACCGTGGATGAGGCCGCTGGTGTTCACCACCACCCGGTGCACCCCCCGGGCCTGGGCTTCGTTCACTAAGACCCGGCAGCCCACCGCCACCTGAAAGACTGCGCCCACCGGCGAGGTCTGGCCGATGAAGTAGAGGGCTTCGGGAAAGAGGGATTGTTCTCCCGGGAAGCGGGGCGGGAAGAGCCCTAAGCCCAGGGCGCCGGGGGGCCCCAGGTGGGATTGCCCCAGGTCCAGGTCCACCAGGGCCACGGGCTCCCCCGTCACATAAACGCGGTACACCAGATAGCTGCACAAGGTGCTCTTCCCGGTATCCGGACCGCCCAGGACCAGGGCAATGCCACCCTGCTCCAGGAACTGCTGGGCCGCACTTTCCCATTCTGGGGGTATGTCCAGGTTCTTTAAGAAGGGAAAAATTGGATCGGGGTTGGGAGCCATGCAAGAAAAAAGGGCCAGATGAGATTTTCAGCACGGGCAGGATGCCCGTGCTACTGGTGTAAGGGGTTGAGGGAGGGGGTGTGGGGGAGGGGGCAGGGGCCCACCGGCCCCTGACTCCCTCCTCCACAGAATCTATTCCCCCACCATCAACTTGGTGCCCACGCAGCTCACCATGAAGGTATCGGGTAAGCTCAGAGCTAACTGCGTTAAGGCCTTGAAGCCGGTGCAGTGGCCGGCCAGGATGATTTCCGGTTCCAGTTCCCTTAAGCCCTGGATGGTCTCCTTAATGAGTTGGTCGCCACCCACCGTCAAGTGAAAGCCTCCCAGGATGGCGGCCACTTTGTCCACCCCCGTGAGCTTTTGGGCGTACTTTACCATGTTGACCACCCCGGGGTGACAGCAGCCGCCGATGACCACCAGGCCCTTGTCTTTGACGTGCATCACCAGGGCCTGTTCGTCGCTGAAGGTGTCGTGCTCCTCCTGGCCGTTGATCACCCGCTTGGCCCCGGGGAGGGGTGTTTCGTAGGGGGTGGTGGCCTCCACCGTGCCGGTCAGGAGGGCCTGGTCCTGGACCAGGGTGGGTCCCCGGTTCTCGTGGAGCTCCACTCCCCGGCTCACGAGTTCGTGGCGCTCGAGCTTCCAGGGGCCGATGCGCCCCCGGGGGGTGACGAGGAGCTTGGGGAGATAGCAGTCTTCGTGGAGGTACACCGGCAGGCCGGGACCCCGCTGGTTCAGATATTCGAGCAAGCCGCCATAGTGGTCCGGATGGCCGTGGCTTACCACTAAAGCATCCGCCTCCCCGGGCTGGTGGCCCAGGGCCTCCAGGTTGTTGAACAGGGGGAGCGGGGAGTTGGCGGTGTCCATGAGGATTTGGGTGGTCTGGCCGTTCTGGGTCAGGGTGAGCCAGAAAGCCAGGCCGTGGGCCGCCATCAGGGGTTTGGGCAGGCGCCCCACCACGGCCCGTTCCACCAGGCCGGGCCTGGAGGGCTCAAAAACGTCGAAGAAGTTATCTACCAGGACTTCCACGGTCACGGAATTAAGGGCAGGAATCTGCATGAAGTCCTCCTGAAAGGAAACATGTATGCCAAGCAGCCATTTTTTTACGAACTATTACTACTTACCAACCTACCCCTCACCCTAACGACTGTCAAGCAATTTGCGGAGTGCTGAGGCAGAACTGTGGGCGGGAAATATTCTGCTGAGGCTTGAGAAATAAATGGTGATGTTTTAGGACGTGCCCGGCGTGCTGTTTTGCTGCGTGAGACGCACCCTCACAACAAAACAGGGCAGGTTTACCCAAGGCAGATGTTAGCCCGCGGACTGACAACCACAAGGCAGGCGCGCTGGGATGGGGGACGGTGGGGACAGAGTCCACCCCGAAAAGCCTTCTTCTTTTAAAGAGGTCGGTGGGATCCAGATATGTTTGGGCTTACCGGTTCATGGCTGCCAGGAAGTCGGCGTTGGTCTTGGTGTCCTTGAGCTTTTCCAGCAAGAACTCCATGCTGTCCACGGGGCTGAGAGGAGACAGGAGTTTCCGGAGTATCCAGATGCGGTTCAGGTCCTCGGGGGCCAGGAGCAGCTCTTCTTTTCTGGTGCCGGAACGGTTGATATCGATGGAGGGGAAGATGCGCTTTTCGGTGAGCTTGCGGTCCAGGTGGATTTCCATGTTGCCGGTGCCCTTGAACTCTTCGAAAATGACTTCATCCATGCGGCTGCCGGTCTCGATGAGCGCGGTGGCGATGATGGTGAGACTGCCCCCTTCCTCGATGTTCCGGGCCGCGCCGAAGAAGCGCTTGGGCCGCTGCAGGGCGTTGGCGTCGAGGCCGCCGCTCAAGATCTTGCCGCTGGCGGGCACCACCGTGTTGTAGGCCCGGGCTGTCCTGGTGATGGAGTCGAGCAGGATCACCACGTCCCGCTTGTGCTCCACCAGGCGCTTGGCCTTTTCCAGGACCATCTCGGCCACCTGGATGTGGCGCTGGGGGGGCTCGTCGAAGGTGGAGCTGATGACTTCGGCCTTGACGGAGCGCTCCATGTCCGTCACTTCCTCGGGGCGCTCATCAATCAGGAGCACGATGAGCACCACCTCAGAGTGGTTGCGGGCGATGGAGTTGGCGATGTTCTGGAGGAGCATGGTCTTGCCGGTGCGGGGCGCGGCCACGATGAGCCCCCGCTGGCCCATGCCGATGGGGGTCATGAGGTCCATCACCCGGGCGGAGTAATTGTCCGTATCGGTCTCGAGACGCAGGCGCTCATCAGGATAGAGGGGGGTCAGGTTGTCAAAGAGGATTTTATCCCGGGCCACGCTGGGGTCTTCAAAATTGACCGCCTCCACCTTGAGCAGAGCAAAATAGCGCTCCCCCTCTTTGGGGGGGCGAATCTGGCCGTTGATGGTGTCACCGGTGCGCAGGTTGAAGCGCCGGATTTGGGAGGGAGAGACGTAGATGTCATCCGGGCCGGGAAGGTAGTTGTAGTCCGGGGCCCGGAGAAACCCGAAACCGTCCGGCAATATTTCCAGCACCCCGCCTCCGAAAATGGTCCCGTTTTTCTCCACCTGGGCCTGGAGAATGGCGAAGATGAGCTCCTGCTTCCTGAGGCCGCTGGCTCCTTCCACGTTAAGGTCCCGGGCCAGGGCGGCCAGTTCGTTGATTCTCTTGTGCTTTAGTTCTGAAAGATTCATTGGTGCCTCTTTGCTGAGAAAGTCTTGCGTCGTTGCGCTATGGTTGGGTGACCGGGGCGGGCAACTGGGTCAGATTGGTAACAATCCCCCGGAATGCTTGCCAGGCCACGGAATGTCCGTCATTGCTTGATGTTTCAGGGTGGCGACCTCAATGATGTACCTCAACGGATTCGATGATTTCCCGGGCATCCTGACTGACGGCCGCTGAGGCCAGCTTCCTCGGGGCAGGATACATCAGCAAGACCAGGGGCCGTTCGTCCCCGGGCACTTGCACCGCATAGACCGGCCCGACCGTGGTTGTCTCTTTGGTGCCTGCATCGTAATTTTCCCGGGTTATAACGAGAAAAAGTTCCAGGCAGGACAGACCGTTTTTAGTGGTAAAGAATTTTTCCCTGTGTATCTTTCTTGCAATAGGTTGAACTCTCAGACCCGTCGGCATCGCACCACGCCTGGGCCCGTTGGCGGGCATAGCTGCGAAAAAAATCAGGATTTTCTTGGGATTTCTTGTTAAGCCGCGCCAAGGCATCATCACCGGGCCTGGATATGATAAGAGATTGACCGCCGCTTATCAGGTGATGAATAAACCAGACTAGTTGATCATCAACCATCAAAGTCAGTCTGGTTTTGCCGTTACTGGTAAAGTCGAAGTACTGGCCACCCATTACTTTCATATCATACTGTGCCGGGAAAGATAGGAGGAACTTATACTTTTGATGAAAGTACGTTTTCTTTTCTTCAGCCAAGGCCCAGGGCGCATTGATCCAGCAGGAAACCAGTAGAAAAACGGCACCCAGGAGACCCAGCCGGGAAAGCTGAAGCCTGCGAGATTTGCTGAAATTACGTCTCCCTAACATTAGGGCTTGAGAAAGATCACCAATGCGACCTCAAGACCACAACAAGCCCTCGGGCTCCGCAACACGGATAACTGTTGACGCATTAGCGGTTATTTTCTGCCAGGGGAAATAAGGCGTCATGACCTGCTATTGTTTCGGATCGAACATGCAATTGCTTGAGAGGCAGGTTGGAGGGACGCTACCTTTTTTCCGAACCTTTGTCAAGATGAATTTTTACCAGTTGCCACAGTTTTTTTACCTGGCGGCGGGTGTCTTCCAGGGAGTTCCGGTTAGCCACCACGAAGTCGGCGCGGGCCTTCTTGTCGTGCAAGGGCCACTGGGCCTGGATGATGCCGGCCGCTTCCCGAGCGGGCCGCCCATCCCGGGCGGTCAGCCGGGCGATCTGGTCCTCGGCGTCGGCGTCCACCACGATAACCTTATCATAGTTTTTTTCCAAACCCGCTTCATAAAGGAGCGGCACTTCCACCATGACCAGGTTGACGCCCCGGGCCGCCAGTTCTTCCAGCCGCCGGGCAATCTCCCGGGTGACTTGGGGGTGGACGGTGGCATTCAATTTTTCCCGGGCCCCGGCGTCCTGAAAAACCAGGTGGGACAGCTTGGCCCGGTCGAGGCTGCCGTCCTCCCGGAAGTAGTCAGGGCCGAATTCCCGGCGCAACTCCTCCCAGGCAGGAGTTCCTGGTGCCACCACTGCGTGGGCCACCTCATCGGCGTCGATGACCTGGGCGCCAAGGTCCCGGAACATCTGGGCCACCGTGGATTTACCGGACCCGGGCCCGCCAGTGAGGGCTATTTTGAGCATGGTAATGATTATTGTGCTTGAGGGAGGGGAAGCCCACGGGCTGGAAGCCCGTGCTACCGGGGTCGCGGACCCCTGCCCCCTCCCTCAAACTCCCTCCCCCAACCCCTTAAGTTGTAGGGTGGGCATTGCCCACCGTTAAGCATTTATTTTATGATAGTGGGCGGTGCCCACCCTGCATTAACTATATTGGCTACCGATAGGCTGCGCTCCGGGGCCGGATTGCCACGATATCCAACAGGCCTTCAGCCGCATTCACCCGGTAGATGATGCGCCAGTCCCCCACCCGGCTGTAGCGGGCTTCAGGATCAGTCTCCATTTGCCGGGAGAGACGGGGTGAGAAAGGTTCGCCTGCCAATTCTTCTATACGGGCCTGAACTCGTTTGGCAGTAGTGCGGTCCAGGCGCTTAATTTCTTTGGCGGCCTGTCGGAAAAACGTCACTTGGTATCTCACAGGCCTAATTCCTTTTTTAGATCCTCCCAAGAGACAAATTGCGTCCTATCTCCCTTTAGGCTAGCCTCCAGGCCCTCCTGAATGGCGGCCAGGTCTTCGGGCGAAAAATACTCCTCTTCCCGCTCATAGAGAAGGTCCACGAAGCCCCGCAGCAGGTCGCCATTGGGGCCGGTGGCGATAATTTTTACCTTGTCAAATAAATCTTCCAGCGCTGGTTCCATGAAATTTTTCCTCTCGTTTCCATGAGTATTAGCATTGCCGGCACCAGGCGTGATGGGCGGTTATCGAACTGCCCCGATAATGTATTGAGGTAGAGGGATTTTTCGGAACGGCAGCATACTCATAATAGGTGTTTTTATCATTAAGAACCCGGAAATAAAAAGTTTTATCAACTTCTTTGAGGAAATTTCCCACACAGTCGCCAAAATCCCAAACATAGAATGAGGTCCGGTCAGGCTGGTCCAGCTGATATAAACGGTACACCGAACGGCCGTCATACAGCAAAAAAGGGGCGGCAGTCTGGGGGATAAAATCATGCCGCCAGTCCACGCATCCCGGCAGGTCCGTGGTTGGTTGGGAGGAGTCGAAAAAGTTCACCCGGTTTACGGAGCACAGGGAAAGGGCGAAACGCTCGGGAATGGCAGCGTAAAAGGTCAGGATCCTGGATTGAGTTGTTTCCTGAAAAAAGAGGGAGGCCAGCAGACCGGTCAAGTACTCGTCCAGATTGAGATGGGATGCATTCCCGGCCCTTACGACTTCTTGCCAATCAAACCAGAGGGACCGGCCGATGGGCAAATAGAGGCCCAGGCAATAATTGAACGCGACTCTACAATAATCGGCAATATGCAATTCAATGAATGGGAGCATTGAACAAAAAAATAATTGGTAAATTAATCAATTTTTTCGAAGTCTTACGGCTTCTTGGGGGTCAGTGAGGCTCATTAAAAAGTCGATAACCACCTGAAAGTCCTCAGAGGCCGTAGGGCGGGAAAGCACAGCGCATCCCGCCTTTTTGCTCTTAGAACCAAATTTATAGGGCGGCCCGTGGACGCCATCTGGCGTGCACGGCACGCCCTATAGCTATTCTTTTCTGAACTTTAGACGTGCATTTGAATAATTCTTGCGATCATTTCCTAAGCGGGTGGGCGGTGCCCACCCTACCTTTACTTGGTCCCAAATTAGTGCAAATTTTCCAAAAAGTCCAACACCGCCTTAAAGTCCTCAGGCAACGGGGCCTCCCCAGAGATAGGCGCCCCGCTCCGGGGGTGGCTGAACTGCAGGGACCTGGCGTGGAGCAGTTGCCGGGTGACCAGGGGGCGGAGGCCCTTGAGGTGCGGGATGCCTCGCAAGCGCGCTGCGCTGCCGCCGTAGGTGGCGTCCCCGACGATGGGGTGGCCCAGGGCCGCCAGGTGCACCCGCAGCTGGTGGGTGCGCCCCGTTTTGGGAGATAGCTCCAGGAGGGTCACCGGGCCGGGATACGCCGCCAGGACCCGCCAGGAGGTCACCGCGGGCTTCCCCCGCCGGGGATGCACACTCATCTTCTGGCGTTGACTGGGATGGCGGCCCACTTCCTGGTCAATCTCCCCCTGACTCTTGGCAAATCGTCCCCACACCAGGGCCACGTAGGTCTTGTCCACCTGCCGGTCGTGGAACTGGCGCACCAGAGTAGCGTGGGCCGATGCATTCTTGGCCGCCACCAGGATGCCGCTGGTGTCCTTGTCCAGGCGGTGCACCAAACCCGGGCGGCTTAGGTCTCCCACCTGCGCCAAATTAGGGCAGTGGTGCAGCAGGGCATTCAGCAGGGTGCCCCCCCGGTGGCCGGGCGCGGGATGCACCACCAGGCCGGGGGGCTTGTTCACCAGGATAAGGTCCTGGTCTTCAAAAAGAATGTCCAGGGGCAGAGCTTCAGGGGTCAGCCCGCTGGGCTCCGGAGGCGGCACGGTGAGACTCAGCCGGTCCCCCACCCGCACCCGGTAGCTGGCGGGTTGGGACCGGTCATTGACCAGCACCTGCCCGGCCTTGAGCCAACGGGCGAGGCGCGCCCGGCTAAATTCCGTGTGGGTAGCCAAAAACTGATCTAAGCGGCTGCCCTGGTCAGATTCGAGGACGATAAAGAGGTGGGTGGAGGAGGGATCAGACCTTACGGATAAGGGCGCCATTCTTAATTTCGCTAAAGATCATGCGGCCGGCTGCGGTCTGGAGCACACTGGTGACCGAGACCTCCACCTCTTTGCCAATAAAGCGCCGAGCGTTTTCGATGACCACCATGGTGCCGTCGTCCAGATACCCGACTCCCTGCCCGTGGGACTTGCCCTCCCGTAAGATCTGCACGTAAAGGTGTTCTCCGGGGAGCACCGCCAACCTCAGGGCGTTGGCCAGTTGATTGATGTTCAACACCCCGACGCCCTGGAGTTCCGCGACCTTATGGAGATTGAAGTCGTTGGTGAGTATCTTGGCCCCGAGTTTGCGGGCCAGGGCCACGAGCATGGAGTCCGCCCCGGTCCTGGGGAGGTCGTCTTCCATCGATTCAATACGCAGGTTATTGTGCTGCTGCAGGCGCTTCAGGATATCCAGGCCCCGGCGTCCCCGGGAGCGGCGCACGTCGTCTTCAGAGTCCGCGACATATTGCAGTTCCTCCAAAATGAATTTGGGAACCACAAAATTACCGTCGATGAAGCCGGTTTCGATAATATCAGCAATACGCCCATCAATGATAACGCTGGTATCCAGGAGGATGGGAAATTTGGAGATGGGCTTGCTCGGCTCCAGAAACAAGGGGGCTTGCACTTCCGAGACCTTCCTGCCTCCCAGGACCAGGCCGATGTAGCCAAAAATAACGGAAAACATGATGTATAAGGGAATTTGCAGATAAGGCTGGGCCAGAAACTGATCGAAGGGATAACTGGCTAACTTGGCGATCCCGAGGCCGATGAACAGTCCCAAAGTGCTTCCCAGGATGGTTTTCAGGGGGATGCGCTTGATGACGTTTTCGAGGCCCAGGGTGAGGAGAGCCATGGCCAACCCGGCTGCCGCGCCCGCCCAGCCGGACCACCAATAAGGTTGGAATTGGGGAATATTCTCGGCGACGAGGTAACCGCTGACCGCGCAGATAGTTGCCAAAAAGGCTCCGGTGGCCACCCTCTTGAGCAACTCTGACCTACCCCCTTTCCGGGATACCCGGGACCGGGAGAAAATCAGGCCATACCGAAAAAGGGGTCTTGCCTGCCAACGGCAGGGGAAGGAAACCCCGGCCGGCTCTGCAACCTGGCCCGATCTTCACGTTGCCTGTCGTCTTGTCTTTCAGGAAACCTGGACCTCTTCCTCCAGGCCCAGGAGTTCCTGGAGCTGAGCTTCGATTTCGTCCTCCTCTTTATTATTAACCAGAGAGAGCTCTTTCACCAGAAGATTTTTCGCCGTGTCCAGCATTTTTCGCTCTCCGAAGGAGAGCTCTTTCTCCAACTTGAGCAGGGTCAGGTCCCGGAGCACTTCCGCCACCCGGAAGAGGGAGCCCGTTTTAATCTTGTCCATGTAGTCTCGGTAGCGACGGTTCCAGGTTTGATGGTTCAGGCGGGTCGGCCGCTCTTTCAGGATTTCAAAAACCTCGGTAACCGCCTGGCTGTCGATGACGGTTCGCAGGCCGATGTTCAGAGCGTTCCGAGTCGGTATCATGATAATCATTTCCGTATCCAAGAGGCGCATGATATAAAATTTTTGCAGAAGTCCGGCCACCTCCCGATCCTGAATTGATTCGATGATGCCCACCCCATGGGCGGGATACACGGCCAAGGCGCCAATCTGAAACATAACTAGTCCCTCCTGCCAAATCTTGTACAATTTATCACAAAATCACAACAAAAGCAAGCTTCATTTAGGCTTGGAAGCGGAAGAGAAGAATTTCCCCGTCCTCGACCACGTGGTCCCGGCCTTCCACCGCGAGCAGGCCGGCTTCTTTGATTTTGGTGGCGGAACCCAGGCGGGCCAAGTCGGTGAACTGCATGACCTCCGCCCGGATGAATCCCTTTTCCATGTCGGAATGGACCTGTCCGGCGGCCTGGGGAGCCGCAGTGCCGGTGGGTATGGTCCAAGCCCGCACTTCAGGGCCTACGATGGTGTAGAAGGTCACCAACCCCAAGAGCCCATAGCTCTCCTGGATGAGGCGGTTGATGCCGGGCTCCGCCAATCCCAGGCTCTGGAGAAATTCCTGCTGCTCTTCCAGGGAAAAATCCATAAGTTCCGCTTCCAGGTCCCCTAAAATGGGGATGACCGGCGCCTGGCGCCTCCGGCCCATTTCCTCCAGGGCCTGATAACAGGCTCCCCCCTGGAACTCCTCCTCGCTGACGTTGGCCACGAAGAGATATGGTTTCAGGGTGAGGAGGGCCACCTCCGTGAGGTGTCCGAGTTCCTGGGGGGTGAGACCCTGATCCCGGGCCCAGCGGCCCTGGTTGATCCCGTCCTCCACCTTGGCAATGGCGTTCAGACCGGCATCCGCCTGCTTGTCGCCGGCCTTCCGCCGTTTTTCCAGCTTGACCCGGTGGCGCTCCAGGATTTCCAGGTCGGCGAGCATGAGTTCAGTCTCCACCACCTCCACGTCCCTCACCGGGTCCAAAGCTCCCAGGGGGTGGGGGCAGCGGCCGTCCCCAAAGCACCGCACCACATGGACAATAAGATCGGTTTCCCGAATTTGCCCTAAAAACTGGTTGCCCAGGCCTTCGCCCCTGGAGGCCCCGGCGATGAGGCCGGCCACGTCCACAAAGGTAATGGTCGTGGGGGTAAGACGCTCGGGCTTGAGCAATTCCCCCAACTGCGCCAGCCGGGAATCGGGTACCGGCACCACCCCCGAGTTAGGGGTGATGGTGCAGAAGGGGTACACCGCCACTTCGGCGTGGGCCGCAGTAAGCGCATTAAAAATAGTGGTCTTCCCCGCGTTCGGGAGCCCAACGATACCGCAACGCCATCCCATAGGTTAGAAACTGGTTTTCTGTTTTCGGTTTTCAGTAAAAAATGACAAATAATTACCAATGATTGAGAATGAAGTTGTCGTTTTTTGAATCCAACAGAAAACATAAAACAGAAAACTAACTAAGTTGCGGCTTCTTCCAGATGCCAGGTATCTGGGTGCCGCAGTGGCCGCAGTGGCCGTCCTTCATATTGACTTCGCCGATCAGGTAGCCCCGCCGAGAGATGACCAGCTTCCCGCAGGAGTGGCAGTACGTGCTTTCCGCCTCATGTCCCGGCAGGTTGCCGATATAGACGTACTTCAGCCCCGCTTGGTGGGCGAGGTCCCGAGCTTTCTCCAGGGTGCTCACCGGCGTGGGATAGTGATTGAGCATCTTGTGCAGGGGGTAGAAGCGGGAAAAGTGGAGAGGGGTCAGGGGCCCCAGATTTTCTTTGATCCAGCGGCACATGGCCGTGATCCTCTCCGGCTGGTCGTTATACTGGGGGATGACCAGATTAACGATCTCCACAAACACACCCCGGCGGTGCAGGGCCTTTAGGGTGTTGAGCACCGGCTCCAGTTCCCCGTCCACCAATTCCTGGTAAAACTTGTTGTCAAAGGCTTTCAAATCGATGCAGGCTGCGTCCAGGACGTCCGCCAGCTTCTCCAGGGGCTCGGGGTTGACGTAACCGGCGCTGTGGCAAACGTTCAGAATGCCTGCCTTTTTCGCTAATTGGCCCACGGCCAGCATGTATTCATAGAAGATCACCGGCTCCACATAGGTGTAGGCGATGGAGGCAGAGCGGGTGTCTTGCGCCCCGGCCACCACCTTTTCCGGGGGCAGGTCGAAATTGTAGGTGTCCTCGGGCAGGGCCTGGGAAATTTCCCAGTTTTGGCAGAACTTGCAGTGGAGGTTGCAGCCAGCCGTAGCAATGGAATAGGAAAAGCTGCCGGGCAGCACGTGGAACAGGGGCTTCTTTTCCACCGGGTCCACATGCACGGCACAGGGGTTGCCATAAACCAGGGTGTAATATTTCCCACCCCGGTTCTCCCGCACGCCGCAGTCACCCCGATCACCGTCGGCGACCTCACAGCCCCGGGGACACAAGAGGCACTTGACCTGTTTATTCGGGAGCGCCTGGCAGAAGAGAGCTGGTCGGAGATTGAGATAACCCTGCTTCATTCCCGGGTTCATGAAAGCCCGGGTAGGGCAGGGAAGCGTGAAGAGAGCCAGGGCGCTGAGGCCCCCCTGGACGAAAGTGCGACGGCTGAGGCGCCAGGACCCCTTTTCCTGCGGGTCCACATGCATCCTTTTTCCTTTTCTCGCCGGGACCCCACCGCATCAAAGAAGGTTGGAGTGTTACCTTTGACCGTGGACAAGGGTGGGGTAAAGGGCGTTGGGTGATAATTTGGGGGCCAGGCTGGCCTGGGTGTGGCTCAAAAGGAGCGAGTGCCGTTAATACGGTGGCGCAACACTCCGGATGTTTTGAATACCACGACCTTGCGAGCACGCAGGATGAGATTTTCCTTGGTCTGCGGGTTCCTCCCTCGCCGGGCGTTTTTTCGCCTTACCGAGAATTTCCCGAACCCGCTGATGAGCAAGTCTTCTCCTCCGGACAGGGTGTCTTTGATGATGTCCAGAACGCGTTCCACTACCGCCCGGGATTCCTGCTTGCTTAAACCTACCTGAATTTGTAAGCGGTTGATGAGCTTCTCTTTGGTGAGGGCCATTGCCTAGCCTTTGCCACCGGCTGAGGTCGGTGAAAATTTATAACTTATTTTAAATAGACTAAAATTCAGTGTCAAGAGTTTTTTCCCCGGATCAGGTGGAGTGGGGGACCCGTCTGGGGGGTTCAACGACCACATGTTTGCGTGCCGGCTTTCGTGCCGGGCGGCGCAGCGAGAAGTCCAGGGCTGAAAAACGGCAAGCCTGCACACACTTGATGCACATGATGCAATCCCGAGAGTCCCTTTCCTCGTAAGGAATGACCCCGGTAGGGCAGGAATGCACGCAGGCCAGACAATGGACGCAGTTCCCTTCGATGAACTCGAGGTGGGCCAGAGAAACCCGGCTGAAAAGGCTGTAAAAAGCGCCCAGGGGACAGAGCAGCCGGCAGAAAAAGCGGCTGATTAACACCGCGCCGACCACAATCACAGACAGCCAAAACACTTTGTTGATGAACCAATAGCCCAGGGCTTGCCAAAGGTTGGGCTTGATGGCCAGGAGAGGAAAGGCTCCCAGCAAGGTGCCGGCCGGGCACAGAAGCTTACAGAACCAGGGGTGTCCCAGGCCGATCCGGTCGACCACAAATAAAGGCATGAGCACCACCAGCACCACCAGCACGCCATACTTGACCCAGCGCAGGGGACGCCAGAGAGAGAATTTGGGAGAGGGGATTTTATGCAGAAGATCCTGGATAAAACCGAAAGGGCAGAGCCAGCCGCAGGGTACACGTCCTACCAGGACGCCGATGAACCCGATATAGCCTATTACCAAACCTCCTATATTGGGAATAACACTGGCCGAGGCTCGCACCGTTCCAAGGAAGTTCTGGACCGCCCCGACGGGACAGGACAACAAAGCCCCCGGGCAGGCATAGCAGTTAAGACCCGGGTGGCAGACTGCCTTGAGTGGGCCTTTGTAAATATCCAGGGTGAAGGGGAACAGAAGGTAGCCGTTCGTTCCGAAAGACACCAGGGTCTGGACGAGGCGCCGGAACAGATTCAAGTTCATTCAGCCAACCCCGATGCAGCTCAGGCAGATGGTTCTGCCCAGATTGTAAAGAGAGTCCAACTCGCCGGTATTAATTCCGATGAGAAACAGCAGGGAAAAGAGAATGAGGAGGCCCACGGCCCAATAATTGTTCATGGCGTCCCTCCTGGGAAAAAGTCTTTGAGGAATCAGGAATTTTTCCTTCCCGGTATTATAAACTGATGACTGGGGAAGGGGAGTTTTTTTTCATTTTTTTTGTTCTCTTGTTGATTAATGCTAATATTATAATTGATTAAGATTCTCCAGAGCGTCTGGAAACAGCGGCCCGAGGCCTGAGGGTCCTGGCCCATCCCACCCGGCTTAACCTTATCACTCTTCTGGCCCAGGGAGAACACTTGGTCAGGAACTCGAACGCCAGGTTCAGGCCTCCCAGTCCGGTGTCTTCCAGCACCTGAACCTTCTCAAAGACAAGGATATCGTCGAATCCCGGCGGGCCGCGCGGCAGGTCTTTTACCGTTTGCAGGACCCCCGGGTGCTTCAGCCCACGGCCCTGACTCGGGAACTCTTTGATAAAGAGTGATCGGTGAGTATTGAGTTTCGCATTTTGACTGGTTTTCATTTGGCCAGGAAGGAGGCTCGGGAGGGAACATGGGCAAGGTGGCGCTAATTGTAGCGGACATGGTGAATGATTTTATTGACCCGCAAGGGGCCTTGTTCGTGGGGCCAGCGGGTCGCGACATCATTCCCTTCGTGGCCCACCAGGCCGAGGCCGTCAGGGCCGGGGGCGGAGTGGTCATCTTCGTGTGTGACGCGCATGCTCCAGACGACCGGGAATTTGACCAGTTTGAGCCGCATGCGGTGAAGGGCACCTGGGGCACGGAGATCATCCCGGAACTTCCCTTTCTTCCTGGTGATTACCGGGTAGAAAAGACCCGCTACAGTGCCCTGTACCACACCGGCCTCGAAGATATCCTGAAACGGGAGGATGTGTCAGAGACCGAGCTCATAGGGGTGTGCACCTCCATTTGCGTTATGTTGACCGCCCTTGATCTCCTACACCGGGACATCCCTTGCCGGGTTTACCGAGACGGGGTGGCGGATTTCGACCCGAAAGCCCATGACTTCGCTCTGGAGCACCTGCAAAAGTTGGGAGTGGAAGTGGTGTAAGGCTGCTTCATCAGGTTTGGGCCAGGCGGGTCTTTCTGATCCCGGTTTAGGCTTCTCATCATTCCAGCCAATTTTCCTCATATTCTTTCGAGCTTCCCCATTTTCTCTAATTGCTTTTTCCCTACCTCTTTGAGTCGTTGCCTCGGTATGATATGGTTAAATGGCGCAAAGCCGCGCCAACCATACTTTTCAATCTGTGGACCGTGAAGGAGCGCCAGCTATGAAAATCGTTGCCGTCCTGGGAAGCCCCCGGCCTCAAGGCAATAGCGCCCTGATGGCCCGGGCTTTTCTGGAAACCGCCCGGGAACGGGGGGCCGACACCGAGGTTTACCTGCTCAATCAGATGAACATTAAAGGCTGCCAGGGCTGTGGCCAGTGCAAGTCAGAAAGCGACGCCTGTGTGGTGGAGGACGACCTCAAACCCGTGTATGAGTCCATCCGGGGAGCCGACATCCTCGTCATGGCCTCCCCGGTGTACTTCGGTGACCTCTCCGCCCAGCTCAAGTGTTTTTGGGACCGGACGTACGCCTTTGCCAATCCCGACTTCACCAGCCGCCTGGCGCCTGGAAAGAAATCCGTCATGTTTCTGGCCCAGGGGGCCCCGGCGGAGGAGATGTTCAACGACATCCACCCCCGCTACGAGCGCTGGCTGAAGATGTTCGGCTTCGCCGAGAACCACGTGGTCAGGGCCCTGGGCGTTCAGGGGGCGGGGGAGGTGGAGGACAAGCTGGAGCCCCTAGAACAGGCCAGAAAACTCGCCCAACAATTGGTGGGGTAAGCTTGCTTGAGGCTTTGGTCTCTCACCTGCGGCTAAAAAATATCCCCTTTCCCCCCTTTGTCAAAGGGGGATTTAGGGGGATTTGAAAATTGTTTTTCAGGGAAAAGCCTTCCGTGATTCTCCGGGCCCAAGGAGTACCTCAGGAAAGGCGGCAAAGGGCACTCTGGCTCCAAACTCCAACACCCTGATTTCCCTTGGGTGTAAGGTTCTGGTGTGGTAAAATAATCTGTTGAAAAAATTTACGAATACTGAGTAATGACATGGACATGTGGTTATTGGCCGGGGTGCCCGTCACCTCGTTCATTGTAGCCCTTTCCGGCGCCCTGATGCCGGGGCCGCTGCTGACTATCACGGTGGGGGAGGCCACCCGCCGGGGTTTTTGGGCCGGCCCCCTCATCATCCTGGGCCACGGTCTCCTGGAATTGACCCTGGTTCTGCTGCTCCTGGCCGGTCTGGGCAGCATTTTAAATAGCCCCCTGATTTTAGGGACCGTGGGCCTGGTGGGGGGTGGCGTCCTGTCCTGGATGGGCCTGGGACTCCTGAGGGCCTCTCGCACCAGCCGGCTTACCTTTGAGGCCGAGAACACTACTGGGCTGCATCCGGTGTGGTCCGGTATTTTTATGAGCCTGGCCAACCCCTACTGGCTCATTTGGTGGCTCACCATCGGCTTGGGCTATGTTATTTTCGCCGCCAAATTCGGTCTCTTGGGGGTTTTCCTGTTTTTTGCCGGCCATATCCTGGCCGACCTGGTCTGGTACACTTTGGTGTCCGCGGCGGTGGCTTATGGACGGAATTTTTTCACCGACAGACTCTACCGCGGTTTTCTGGCAGGCTGTGGCTGCTTTCTCTTTGTGTTCAGCGGCTATTTCGGTTTTCAGGGAGTAAAATTTCTGCTCAATACCTAAATTGAAATTTGGAAAATTTATCCCTTTCCGGTTCGAAAGGTTCTTCAAGAAGGTGCCCCGCTGGCCCATACTACCAGGGGTGATTTAACCGCATGATTCAATGAGCTTACGTAAAGTGAGGACGAAAAAGCATGATTCAAAAAGGTTTGATGGTGGGACTCCTGGAAGTCAACTGCTACATCATCGGGGACGAAGATACCAAGGAGGCGGTGGTTATCGATCCCGGCGGAGATGAAGACGAGATCCTGGAGGCCCTGAAACATCATGAGCTCACTCTGAAATACATCATTGACACCCACGGCCATTTCGACCACGTGGACGCCAACCAACCGCTGCAAGACGCCACCGGCGCCCAGATCATCATTCACGAACTGGACGCGGCCATGCTGCAGCGGGATAATGAGGCTATCTTTTTCACCGGCAAACGCATGCGTCCCTCTAAGGCCGATGTGTTGGTCAAGGAGGGGGACGTGATCACCTTTGGGCAGTACAGCCTGAGCGTGCTCCACACCCCTGGGCATACCCCGGGGGGAATTTCCCTGGTCATGGAGAACAGCCCCTTGGTGTATGTGGGCGATACCCTGTTCGCCGGCTCCATCGGCCGCACCGACTTCCCCGGAGGGGACTACGACGCCTTAATCAATGGCGTCCGGCAAAAACTTTTTCCCCTGGGAGACCACTATGTGGTTTACCCCGGCCATGGCCCTGTGACCACCATCGGCCACGAACGGAAGTATAACCCGTTTTTTTAACGGCATTTAGGGGAGGGGGCCAGAGACCACAGGTTCCTGCCCCCTCCAAGCCCACCTCCCAACCCGAATACTGATGCCGGGGAAGGAGTGGTCTATGTCTCTTCAACCATAATGATAACAAAATTGATCCGTAAGAAATGGCGTTATCGTTAAAGACATCGCAAGCCATCGCCAAAATGGCAAAGGTTCTTTATAATTTCTTGCCGTGGTCTGGATTTAAAAAGTGGAAAGGGCATATTTCTTTCCAAACAATAGCAAATGAAGTTGGCCTTGGCGATTTTTGGCAGTCAGGTAGCAAGGAACCATGCATAGCGTTATTGTTGGAGAGAACATTGGAACACAGAAGTCATTTATTTGAAAGATTAATAATTAGCATAGTAAAAGCTGGGATTAAATATCGTCAAAAAAATAATGATCCAATAAGAGAAGAAGAAATAATAGAACTTAATGGATTATTACTTGATGTTGGATACAAGTTTCCTTTCTTATGGGATAAATCATTTATTGAATCCCTTAGATATGATAGTTCTCGTACGACTACGATTGTAGAACAAGAGATTGAAGCAGAAAAAATTCGCTCGAGCAAGCAATTAATTTTTGAAGAAAATAGGGAAAAACTTAGAAATGAATTCTATGAATTATATAAGATGGAAGATAGGCAATTAGCTGGATTAAAATTAGAAGACTTATTGAATAGATTATTTGAACTTTATGAACTTAAACCTAGAAATCCATTTCGTGTAACGGGTGAGCAAATTGATGGTTCATTTGAGCTTGATAATGAGATTTATCTGCTTGAAGCAAAATGGGAGTCAAAGAAACTTTCAGAAGAATCTATGTTATCTTTTAGAGGAAAAATAGAGGGTAAATCGTCTTTTACCAGAGGTTTATTTATTTCAATAAATGGTTTCACGGAACAGGGTTTAGAAGCAATAAAAATAGGAAAACAACCTACTTTCTTTTTAATGGATGGTTACGATATTACTGTAGTTTTGGAGGGTAAGGTACGTTTCGGTGAATTATTAAGGTTGAAAGTACGCCGTCTCGCAGAGGAAGGTAAAATGTTACATAGGGTAATATGATGTTCACGAATAAGCGGATCCTTTTGGGAGTCTCCGGTGGCATTGCCGCGTACAAGGTGGCGGATTTGGCCCGGCGGTTGGCTGCGGCCGGGGCGCAGGTGAAAGTAGTCATGACCAGAAGCGCCCAGGAGTTTGTCACCCCCCTCACTTTTGGGGCCCTCACCGGCCAGCCCGTGTCCAGCAGTCTTTGGGGGGACAAGGTCAATCCTCTGGAGCACATCTTTTTAGGCCAGCAGGTGGATGCCCTGGTCGTGGCGCCGGCCACCGCCAATCTCATCGGGAAGGTAGCCGGGGGCATTGGCGACGATTTGCTCACCACCATCATGCTGGCGGCCACGAAACCGGTTCTCCTGTGTCCGGCTATGAACTGCGAGATGTGGGCCAACCCGGTGGTGCAGGAAAACCTGACCCGGCTGGCCGCCCGGGGTTTGGAGATTATGACCCCGGCCACCGGGGAGTTGGCCTGTGGCGCCTCTGGATATGGGCGGCTGCCGGAGCCCGAGACCATCATGGAGGCACTGGGACGGCTGGTCTCCCAAAAGGACCTGGTGGGCCAGCAGGTGCTCGTCACTGCCGGGCCCACTCACGAGGACCTGGACCCGGTGCGCTTCCTGACCAATCGCAGCAGCGGCAAGATGGGTTATGCCCTGGCGAAAGTGGCCTGGCGCCGGGGGGCCTCGGTGACCCTGGTAAGCGGCCCCACCGCCCTGCCCGATCCCTATGGCGTCGAGCTGGTGCGGGTCTGGTCGGCCGAGGAGATGTTTCAGGAAGTCTGGCAGCGCTTTCCTGCTACCGCGGCTCTGATCATGGCGGCGGCGGTCAGCGATTACCGGGCGGCAAGCTTGGCGGCGCAGAAAATAAAACGCGGGGCCCAGACCCAACAGGTTAATCTGGTGCAAAACCCCGACATTTTAAAAGAGGTCAGCACTCTCAAGAAACGCCAAGTGATGGTAGGGTTCGCCGCGGAAACAGGGAATCTGGTGGCCGAGGCCGAGCGCAAGCTCAAGGAGAAAAACCTGGACCTCATCGTGGCCAACGACGTGAACCAGACGGACAGCGGCTTTGCGGTGGACACCAATGAAGTCACCCTGCTCTCCCGGGAGGAAGCGCCCCGGAAATTGCCCCTTTTCACCAAAGAGGAAGTGGCCGAGATCATCCTGGACTGGGTGGCCGAAAGGCTAGCCGGCCTGAAAGAGGGGAGCGTCTTTGTCTGAGCATCCCCGGCAGGAGCTTCGGGAGCTGGTGGTCAATCTGGAGGCCTGGATTGAGTTTCAGCACCGTCTGGGTTGGGTGGGCGCCCCCCGACCGGAGAAGGCGCTAGTATCACCCCACAGGGCCCCCCAGGGTGACAGGCCCACATTGCATGAAATTCGGGAGGAGCTGGGGGATTGCCAGCGCTGCAAGCTGGCCCGGAGCCGCACGAATCTCGTCTTTGGGGAAGGCTCGCCTCAGGCCCGCCTCATGTTCGTGGGGGAGGGCCCAGGGGAGGAAGAAGACCTACAGGGCCTGCCCCTTTGTGGGAGCGGCCGGACAGCTCCTGAACAACCTGCTCAACAAGTTGGGGCTCAGCAGGGAGGACGTTTACATCGCCAACCTGGTGAAATGCCGCCCGCCGGGGAACCGGGACCCGGAGTCGGACGAAGTCGCGGCCTGCCTGCCGTTTTTGCTCAAGCAAATAGACAGCATCCAGCCCCTGGTTATCGTTACCCTGGGCCGGCCGGCTACCCACGCCCTCCTGGACACCAAGGCGCCTCTCACCAAGATGCAGGGGTAACTGGCAAAAATTACAGGACATCAGGGTCATGCCGACTTTTCACCCCTCATATCTGCTGCGTTTCCCCAAGGAGCGCCACAAAACCTGGGAGGACATGCAGCAGGTCATGGAGTATCTGGCTGTCCATGAAGAGGACTTAGTGCTATTCTCATCGGGTTGTGGCTGTTCCTGTCCCTGTGCTGGCTGGGCGGGGATGCTCCCCTGGCCGCGTCCCGGTCCGTCTATGTTTTACCGGCAGTGGGTTCCATCAACCCGGGCCTGGCGGAATTCATCGTCGAGGGCATTCGCACCGGCGGAGAAGGAGAAAGCCTCGGCCCTGATCATCCAGTTGGACACCCCGGGCGGCCTGGACACTTCCATGCGAGCCATCAACCAGGCCATCATCAACGCCAAGGTGCCGGTGATCGTTTATGTGTCCCCCAAAGGGGCCCGGGCCGCGTCTGCCGGCATGTTCATCACCATGGCGGCCCACGTGGCGGCCATGGCCCCGGGCACCAATATCGGCGCCGCCCACCCCGTATCGGTGGGCATGGGCAAGATGGACAAGGTCATGGGGGAGAAAGTGGTCAATGACATGGTGGCCTATGCCCGGTCTCTGGCCCTGGAACGGGGCCGCAACGCCGACTGGGCCGAAAAGGCGGTGCGCAAGAGCGTTTCCATCGACGCCCAAAAGGCCGAGAAACTCAAGGTCGTCGATCTCATGGCTGAGGACCTGGATGACTTGCTCAAAAAGGTCAACGGCCGCACCGTGAAGGTGGGCAAAGAGAAGGTCACCCTGAAAACCCTGGGGGTGCCGGTCAAGACTATTTCAGAGGGTCTGCGCACCCAGTATCCTGAAGCACATCGCCGACCCCAATATCGCCTTTATTCTGATGATGATCGGGCTGGCGGGTCTCTACTTCGAGCTGTCCAACCCCGGGGTGGTGCTTCCCGGGGTGGTGGGGGCCCTGAGCCTGCTCTTGGCCTTTTACGCCTTCCAGACTCTGCCGGTCAATTTCATCGGTTTGCTGTTAATTATCTTGGCCTTTATCTTGTTTATTCTGGAGATTTATGTCACCAGCTTCGGCCTCCTGTCGCTGCGGGGGTATTGCCGCATTGCTTTTGGGATCGTTAATGCTGTTCAGAGAGGAGGAGGCATGGGGATGGCTATTGCCTGGTCCGTCTTGATCCCTTCGGTGGTCATCATTTCCCTGTTTTTCCTGGCGGTGGCAGCTTTGGTGGTGAGAAGCCATATGCGCCGCTCCATCAGCGGCACCACCGGGTTGATCGGCGAACGGGGGGTGGCCTACACCGACCTGAAGCCCGAAGGCCAGGTCTTTGTCCATGGAGAATACTGGCAGGCCGTGAGCGACGAGCCCGTGGCCGCAGGCGATGCCGTGGAAGTGGTAAAAGTGATTAACCTGAAGCTTTACGTGCGTCCGATAAAATAACTTTCAGGAGGCTTTCATGCAATTTCTCACCAGTTGGTTTGTCTGGCTGTTAATTCCCGCGTTTATTATTTACAGCGCGGTCAGGATTTTGACCGAATATGAGCGGGGCGTTATCTTTCGTCTGGGACGGGCTTTGCCTGGAGCCAAAGGGCCAGGCTTATTCTTCCTCATTCCCTTTGTTGACCGCATGGTAAAAGTCAACCTGCAGCTGGTCACCTATGACGTCCCCAGCCAGGACATCATCACCCGGGACAACGTCACCGTGAAGGTCAATGCCGTGGTGTATTTTCGGGTTGTCGACTCGGTGAGGGCGATCATCGAGGTGCGGGACTACTACGCCGCCACCCAGTTGCTGGCCCAAACCACTTTGCGCAGTGTGTGTGGCCAGTCCGACCTGGATGATCTCCTGTCGGCAAGAGAAAAAATTAACGCTCACATTGCGGAAATTCTGGACAAGCACACCGACCCCTGGGGTATCAAGGTGACTCTGGTGGAACTCAAGGCCATCGACCTGCCCCTCGAGATGCAGCGGGCCATGGCCATGCAGGCCATGGCGGAGCGGGAACGGCGGGCCAAGGTCATCAGCGCCGAGGGCGAATTCCAGGCCGCCGCCAAGATGGCCGAAGCCGCCAAGGTGTTGGCCGTCGAGCCCATCTCCCTGCAGCTCAGATATCTCCAGACGTTGCGGGAGATTGCCGCGGAGCAGAACTCCACCACGCTGTTCCCTATCCCCATCGACCTGGTGAGGCCGTTTATGAAGATGTATGATAGGATGGAGGAACTGGAGAAAAAGTAGTCAGCGATCAGCAGCCAGCAGCCCGTGGGCAGTGTTAGCTTTGTTGCAGTGGCAAATGGTCACGGACCGTTAATAACGTGCGAAAGAGAGAGAATTATGGCCAAAAAGGAAAAAAAAGACAAAAAAGAAAAACCCCTGGACAAGATGACCGCCACGGAGCTCAGGAAGTACGCCCTGGAGTTGGGAGAGATCACCGGGGTCCACGGCATGAACAAGGAAGAGCTATTAGCCGCGGTCAAGCAAGTGAAGGGTATTGTCGACGAAGGGAAAAAGGTTGCCAAATCGGTTAACATGCGGGAGCTCAAGCAAAAAGTCAAGGAACTCCGGGCTCTCAAGGCCGAAGCCTACGAGGCCGGGGAGTCCAGCAAAAAGATCAACATCCTGCGCCGCCGCATGAACCGCCTGAAGAAACGCACCCGGAAAGCCGCCTGAGGGATTGGTAAAGTCTAAAAAGGAGGAAGGCAATATGTGTCAAATGGGTCACGGTCACGGACATGGTCAAGGCCACGGTCACCACCACGGTCATGGCGGCGGGCAAGGCCATCACGGCTGCTGCACCTTCGGCGGCAGGAGCCATCACGGTTGCTGTTGTTGCGGTGGGGGCCACCCAGGCTGCTGTGTCGGCGGCGGTTACGGCCACCATGGTCATTGCTGCGGTGGGATGCACCCGGGTTGCTGCTCCAGCGTGGGTTGGCGGCGCTTCACGTCTCCCGCCGAGGAGATTGAGCGCCTGGAGCATTATCTCAACGAGCTGAAAAACGAAATGGCCGGGGTGGAGGCGCGGCTCAAAGAGTTGCGGGGATAAATCCCCAGAAGGGGAGGGCGGGCCTGCGGGTCCGCCTTGATGATGGCACCCGGTATCAGGGGAGAAAACCCGACCGGGTAGTTAAAAAAGCGAAGGGGGTAACGGCTCTGAGCCGCTACCCCCTTCTTTAATGCCTATATATTTGAACTCTACCCCGTGAGGCCGGGGAAGATCTTGACGGAGTTGACGGCCATGTCATAGAAGAAACCCGGGAAGATGCCGATGGCCAGGGTGGCCACCGCCGTCACCACCACCGCGGCGGTGAGGCCGTAGGTGAAGGGGATGGGCCCCAGCTCGGCCTCCGCCGGGCGCATGTACATGAGCACGGTGATGCGCAGATAATAGTACACGGACACCAGGGAATTCATGACGCCGATGATGGCCAGCCAGATATAGCCCGCCTGCACTGCCGCAGAGAAAATGTAGAATTTTCCTACGAAACCGGCAGTGGGGGGGATCCCGGCCAAGGCGAACATGAAGATGGCCATGGTGGCGGCCAAGCCCGGGTACTGGAAGCCCAGGCCGGCGTAATCGTAGATGTTCAGATAGCTGTCCTTCTTGCGCCCCACCAGGATGACCACCGCAAAAGCCCCGATGTTCATAATGGTATAGGCCAGCAGGTAGTAAAGCAGGCTCACCGCGCCGAGCTGGTTGGCGGCCACCAGGGCCACCAGCAGATAGCCGGCGTGAGCGATGCTGGAGTAGGCCAGCATGCGCTTGATGTTGGTCTGGGCGATGGCCACCACGTTGCCGAGGGTCATGGTGGCCACGGCCAGGACCCACAGGACCATGTTCCACTCCACCGTGAAGGCCGGGAACACCACGAACATGACCCGGGCAAAAGCGGCGAACGCGGCGGCCTTGACGCCTACGGCCATGAACGCGGTGACGTTGGTGGGCGCGCCTTCATAGACGTCCGGAGTCCACATGTGGAAGGGGACGGAGGCCACCTTGAAGCCGAAGCCCACGATGATCAGGGCCAGGCCCAGGAGGGTCAGGGGCTTGGTGAGGGCGGCATAGGTGGTGAGCTTGGTGGCCAACTCATTGAGATACAGAGTGCCCCCGGCGGCGCCGTAGAGCATGGCCATGCCGAAGAGCAGAAAGCCGCTGGCAAAGGCTCCCAGGACCAGGTACTTGAGTGCAGCTTCGTTGCTACGAGGGTCTTCCCGGAAAAGACCGGCCAACACATAGACCGCAATGGACATAATTTCCAGCCCCAGGAAGATCATGATGAAATGGGCGCTGGCCGCCATGAGGAGCATGCCCACGGTGGCGAAAAGCACCAGGGCGTAGTATTCACCGAGGTTTTTGCCGAACTCCTCCAGGTAATGGGGCGAGAGCAGGATGGTGAGGGCCGTGCCCAGGATGATGATAAGATAGAAGTAAAAGGCGAAGTTGTCGAGATAGACCATGCGGGAGAAGTCAAGGCCCACTTTGCCCCAGAGGCAGTAGGTCTGCCAGGCGGCCACGGCCAGGGCCAGGAGCGCCAGTATGGGGAAGATGCCCTTGCGACCCCTGGGGTGAAAACGCATCCACCAGAAGAATGAGAATGGCCGCCATGGTCAGGGTGAGCCAGGGCCCGATGCTCGTCAGATTAAAACTGGGTACAGGTATGGTCATCTCGCCTCCCCCTTAAAGAGGTGGGATAAGGTGAGCTTGGTGCCCTTCGCCTTTTCCATTTTGCTAACGAACTGGGCAGTGGTGGCCTTGGTCTTGTCCAAGAAGGTGTTGGGATAGACGCCGATCCAGACGATGAACAGCAGGAGCGGGGCGAAGACGGCAATCTCCCGCCAGGACAGGTCCGGTAAGATTCATATTCTTCTCGTTGGTCACCTTGCCGAACATCACCCGCTGGAACATCCACAGCATGTAGCAGGCCGCAAAGATGACGCCGGTGGCGGCGATGACGGCGTAGAGCTTGTTCACCTTGAAGGCCCCGAGCAGGATGAGAAACTCACCCACGAAGCCGTTCAAACCCGGCAGCCCGATGGACGACAGGGTCACAATCATGAAGATGGTGGCGAAGATGGGCATGGGGGTGGACAGGCCGCCGAAATCGGCGATCATGCGGGTGTGGCGGCGCTCGTAGATGCAGCCGACGATCAAAAACAAGGCCCCGGTGGAAAGGCCGTGGTTGATCATCTGGATGATGCCCCCCTGGACCCCCTGCATGTTGAAAGCGAAGAGCCCCAGCATGACGAAGCCCAGGTGGGAGACGGAGGAAAAGGCGATGAGGCGCTTCAGGTCGATTTGCACCATGGAGACCAGGGCCCCGTAAACGATGCCGATAAGGGCCAGGATGCAGAACAGGGGCACGAAGTAGTAGGCGGCCTCGGGAAACAGCGGCATGTTGAAACGCAGGAAGCCGTAAGTTCCCATCTTCAGGAGCACCGCGGCCAGGATAACGGAGCCCACGGTGGGCGCCTCGGTGTGGGCGTCCGGCAGCCAGGTGTGGAAGGGGAACATGGGCACCTTGATGGCGAAGGCCAACGCCGAAGGCCAGGAACATCCAGAACTGCATGTGGAAGGGGACGCTCAGGCCGTACAGCTTCAGGAGGTCAAAGGTATAGGTGCCGGTGGTCTTCGCCGTTGTGGAAATAGAGCACCAAGATGGCCACTAACATGAGCAAGCGAGCCGAACATGGTGAACAGAAAGAACTTGATGGCGGCGTACACCCGACGGGCCGGATTGCCCCAGACCCCGATGAGCAGGTACATGGGGATGAGCTGCACTTCCCAGAAGACGTAGAAGAGGAAGATGTCCAGGGAGACGAAGACGCCGATCATGCCGCTCATCAGGAACAAGAGGCAGATCATGAATTCCTTGACCCGGAACTGGACGTCCTCCCAGGTGGCCAACACGCAGATGGGGGTGAGGAAGCGTGGTGAGGAGAATCAGCAGCAGGGAGAAACCATCCACCCCCACGTAGTAGCTGATGCCGTATTGGGGCAGCCAGTTGTAGCGCTCCACGAACTGCATGCCGCCGTTGGCGTCGTTAAACCCGAACCAGAGGCGCAAGGACAGGATAAACTCCACCAGGGACAGGACCAGGGTGAAGCCCTTCAGGACCTTGTGGTTTTTCTGGTCCAGAAAAAGGAGAGGCACGATCCCCAACAGGGGGAGAAAGATCAGAACAGAGATAATGGGCAGCTGCATGGGCAACTCCTAAGGTTACAGCCCGACGAGATAACCGACGATTAAAGCGACTCCCAAAACGATGGCCAGGGCGTAATTCTGGAGGAAGCCGGTTTCGAGTTTGCGGAAATGGGCGCTCAACCAGGCGACGACTCCCGCTGAACCGTTCACCGCGCCGTCCACCACTTTGTTGTCCACCCCGGTCCACAGGAAGTTGGAGCTCTCCTTGATGGGCTCCACCACGGTCATGTCATAAATCTCATCCACGTAATACTTGTTGTAAATGAGTTCGTAGGCGAACTTGTACTTTTTCGCCAGCACCCCGGGGAGATCGGGCTTGGCGATGTACATGCGGTAGGCGATGTATATCCCGGCAACGGCCACCGCATGGAAAAGAGCATCATGCCCACTTCGAAGGAGATGCTGTAGTGGGCTGCGTGGTGGGGCGCAGAATAGATGATGGAGGGCGCCAGGAAGTCCTTGAAGACATGGGCGCCCTTGATGATGGGGATGCCCACCAGGCCGACGACAGCCGACCCCAGCGCCAGGAGCATGAGAGGCACGGTCATGACCGGGGGCGACTCATGGATGTGATGGGCCACCTCGGGGTCAACCCGGGATTCGCCGAAAAACACCATGAACACCGCCCGGAACATGTAGAAGGCGGTGATGAAGGCCGCGACGGTGGCGATGCCCCAGTAGAAGATGTGGCCGTCCACCAGGGAGTGGAAGAGAATTTCGTCCTTGCTGAAGAAGCCGGCGAAGGGGAAGATGCCGCAGATGGCCAGGGTGGCAATAATAAAGGTCCAGTAAGTTATGCGGATGTGCTTCCTCATGTCCCCCATTTTGCCGCATGTCCAGCTCCCCGGAGAGGGCGTGGCTGATGGAGCCGGCTCCCAAAAAGAGGAGGGCCTTGAAGAAGGCGTGGGTCATGAGGTGGAAAATGCCGGCGGTGAAGGCCCCCACCCCGCAGGCCAGGAACATGTAGCCGAGCTGGCTCACGGTGGAGTAGGCCAGGACCCGCTTGATGTCGAACTGGGCCATACCCATGGACGCGGCGAAGATGGCGGTGATGGCGCCTACCAAGGCCACTACCATCATGGAGATGGGGGCCAGGGTGAACAGGGCGCTGCAGCGGGCCACCATGTAAACGCCGGCGGTCACCATGGTGGCGGCATGGATCAGGGCGCTGACCGGGGTGGGGCCTTCCATGGCGTCCGGAAGCCAGGTGAACAGCGGGATCTGGGCTGATTTGCCGGTGGCCCCCACAAAGAGGAACAGGGTGATGGCGGTGATGACCCCGCTCCCCACGGGATATTTGGCAGCCAGGGTGAAGACTTCCCGGAAGTTGATGGTGCCGAAGGTCCAGAAGAGGAGGAAGATGCCCAGGAGAAACCCGAAGTCGCCGATCCGGTTGACCACGAAGGCCTTTTTGCCGGCGTCGCTGGCGGACTGCTTCTCATACCAGTAGCCGATCAGGAGGTAGGAGCAGAGCCCCACGCCTTCCCAGCCGACGAACATCATGAGAAAGTTGTTGGCCCCCACCAGAATCAGCATGAAAAAGACGAAGAGGTTGAGATAGGCGAAGTAGCGGGGGAACCCGGGGTCATCATGCATGTAGCCGACGGAGTAGACGTGGATGATGGTGCTCACCCCCGAGACCACCAGGAGCATGATGAGGGACAGGGGGTCCACCAGGAAGGCCACGGCAGCCTTGAAAGTACCCGGAGGCCATCCAGGTGTAGACGGTCACCTCCACCGGGCGGGCGTCGACCGGGAGCTTCAGGTACTCCAGGAAGATGGCTACCGTCAGCGCAAAGCTCGGCGCCCACTGCCAACGAGCCGATGGTCCCCACCAGGTTCTTGGGGAGCCGTTCCCCCATGAGGCCGTTGATGAGAAAACCCACCAGGGGGAAGACCGGGATTAGCCAGACATACTCGATCATGGGGATTCGCCTCACCACTTGAGGATATTCAGGTCGTCTACGTCCACGGTGGCCCGCTGGCGGAAGATGGCCACCACCAGGGCCAGTCCCACCGCCACTTCGGCCGCGGCCACGGTCATGACGAAGAAGACGAACATCTGGCCGTCCACCGCTTTGAAATAATCGGCAAAGCCGATGAAGGCCAGGTTGACGGCGTTCAGCATCATCTCGAGACACATGAGGATGATGAGGATGTTCCGCCGGATGAGGACCCCGATCGCCCCCAGGGCAAACAGGGCCACGCTCAGACCCAGGATATACGGCAGCGGTACTACCATTTACGGGTTCTCCCAGTTCATAGCTCTGAGCGTTGAGCAGTGAGCTATGAGCTTAAAAAACTATTCAAAAACTATTCCTTCAGGTGACTTATCTCTGGAGTATGATTGTTTGGCAAAATTCATTATTCACCAATTCTTTAAAGCTCAAAGCTCACCGCTCAAAGCTCATTTCAACTTGCTCTTGGACAGGACCACCGCGCCCACGATGGCCACCAGCAAGAGCACGCTGGTGACTTCAAAGGGGAGCAGATAGTCGGTGAAGAGCAGCTTGGCGATGGACTCAGTGTTCCCCAGACCGGGCTTGGCCGGAGCCGTCGGAACAAACTTCACCCGGGACAGGCCGTAAGACAAGAAGAAGGCCGCGGCCACGGTCAAAACCACGCCTGCCACCTTCTGGCCCGAATACGGCTGCTTGGTGGGCTCCTCCGGTTGCCTCAGGTTCAGAAGCATGATGACAAAGAGGAAGAGAACCATGATGGCCCCGGCATAGACGATGATCTGGATGGCGGCGATGAATTCGGCGTGTAACAGGAGATAGATGCCGGCCACCGCAAAAAAATTGACGATGAGCCAGAGGGCGCTCCGCAGGGGATGAGTCTGAAAGACCACCAGCACCCCGGAAACCAGGGCCACCGCGGCCAGTCCAAAGAAAAGGATATCCATCCCTTAGGCCTCCCTGAGGGGAGTTTTCTGTTTTCTATTTTCTGTTTTCTGCTGACTGTTCATGGCGATCTTACCTCAACAGGTTTCATGCACTTGCCACTGAGACTTTCCACTTGTTGTTCAGCTACTCCGAGGTGATACAGAAAACCGAAAACCAAAAACCGAAAACAGGTTCTCTATAGCCAATCCGTGGTCCGCATTTCCGACTTGGTCTGGGTAAGCTTGTCGATGTCGTAAATCAACACGCTTTTCTCGTACTGGGCCAACTCGTATAAATTATTCAGCTTGATGGCCGCCTTGGGGCAGGCCTCCTGGCAGAAACCGCAGAAGATGCAGCGGGTCAGGTCGATGACGAACTGGGTCGGGTACTTCTCGTGATACTCACCTTCTGCGGGCTCGATTTCCTTGATGGCGTTGCTGGGACACACCACCTTGCACAGGGTGCAGGCCACGCAACGGCGGTCGCCATCGTCGGTCACCACCAGCTCCGGGTGGCCCCGGAAGCGGGGATAAACCGGCCGCTTCTCCTCCGGGTACTGGAGGGTGATGGGCTTGCTGAAGCAGTGTCTGATAGTGGTGGCCAGACCTTTAATGAGCGGGATAATCATGTATAACCTCAGTTTTTCCAAATAACCCTGTCGTAGGGGCGGGTTTCAAACCCGCCCTTTCAGGGCTTGAGATCAGCCTAAATACAACATCACCACCCCGGTGACCACGATGTTGGCCAAGGCCAGGGGGAGGAGCACCTTCCAGCCCAGTTGCATGAGCTGGTCAAAGCGTAAGCGGGGAAAGGTGCCCCGCACCCAGATGAAGAAAAACACCAGGGCGAAGGTTTTGACGGTGAACCAGACAATGGGCGGCAGAAAGGGCCCCTGCCAGCCGCCCAGAAAGAGGGTGGTGACTAAAGCGCTGGCCACGATGATGTGGCAGTATTCACCCAGCATAAAGAGCGCCCACTTCATGGAGCTGTATTCCGTCTGGAAGCCGGCCACCAGTTCGTTTTCACACTCAATCAGGTCAAAGGGGGTGCGGGCGCACTCGGCGAAGGCGGCGGTGAGGAACAGGAGGAAGCCCAGGGGCTGGTAAACGATGAACCACATGGACTTTTGGGCTTCCACGATCTTCACCAGGCTCAAGGAGCCGGCCAACATGAGAACGCCGATGATGGAGAGGCCCAGGGCCAGCTCATAGCTCACCATCTGGGCGGCAAGACGCAGCCCCCCCAGCAGGGAGTACTTGTTGTTGGAGGCCCAGCCGCCCAGCACCGCGCCATACACCGTCAGGGAGCCCATGGCAAAGACGTACAAGAGCCCTACGTTGATGTCGGCGATGACCCCCTGGTTCAGGCCCGCCACCGTCAGGTCAATCTGCTGCCCGTAAAAGGTGAACTTGGCGGGCAGGATGTCCTTGGCGAAAGGAATCACTGCAAAAGGCAGGAAGGCCGTCACTGCGGTGATGATGGGGGCCAACGTAAAAAGCACCCTGTTTACTCCTGGCGGTGTGAAATCCTCTTTGAAAAGGAGCTTGAGGAGATCGGCCAGCGGCTGTAACAACCCCCAGGGTCCCACCCGGTTGGGGCCATAGCGGAGCTGGATAAAGCCCAGGACCTTCCGCTCCATGAGCACGGTATAGGCGATTGCTGTCAAGAAGATCACCAGGATGATGGTGATTTTCAGGGCCGTGAGAATGATTAACAGCAGCAGGTTCATCGTCTTACGCCCTCTGAATGGTTACCCGAACCAGGTTGGAGTTGAGAGTAAGTTCGTGGGCCGCGGGTTCAGCGAAATGTTCGGGCAAGAAAGCCACTCCCGGTGGCAGGTCGAGGCTCAACTTCACCGTGGCCGTGACCTCACCGTGGGAGGAAATCACCTTGGCCTCGTCTCCCTCGTTCAGTTCCAGGCCGGCCGCGTCCTCGGGGTTGAGCCGGAGGGTCGCCCCCGGAGTCACCTGGAGGGTGGCGCCCGGCGTGTGGGTGGTGAAGGAGCCGGAGTGCTGCAGGGACTTCCCAATTATCAAGGCCAGGGGCCGCCGCCCCGGCAGGCTGATATCCACATCAAAGGGCTGGAATTCGCCGGCGACGCTAGCCTCCACTGCGGGGCAAGGGAGGGCCAGCTTGGGGGCCAGGCCCGCCCACGATGGCATCAGACCAGAAAGTTCCTGGAAAATATGGGCCGGGTTGCGATAGGACATGCGGAAGCCCAGGCGGGTGGCGAGGTCGCAAATGATCTGCCAGTCGGGGCGCACCCCGTTCACGGCCAGGGCCTGGGCCAGAACGCCCAATTGCCCGCCGCTGCTGAGGTAGGTGCCCTCCTGCTCGGCGTGCACCGCCACGGGCAGAACCACGTCGGCCAGCTTGGCGGTGTCGGTGAGGAAGGCGTCCTGCACCACTATAAATTTGAGCTTTTTCAGAAGCTTTGCCGTGCGGGAGCGGTTGGGCAACCAGCGCACCAGATCGCCCCCCAGGGCATAAAGAGCCTGGGGCGCCGCGGGGTCACCCTGTTCCAGCAGGTCCAGCATCTCCAGAAGCGTAGGGCCGGCCTCGGATACCGGGGGCTTGGCCCCGAAGAAGGCCGCGGCATTGTCGGCCTTGAGCGGGAGATAGCCGGGCAGCCGGTCGGGAAGCACTCCCAGTTCGCAGGCACCCCGGGTGTTGGCCTTCTCGGCCACCGGGTAGAGCTTGCTTCCCGGAGTGCCGGGGCGGCCGATGAGGAGGAAGAGATCGGCCAGGGCCAGGGCGGTCTGCTCACCTTTATCCTGCCCTAAAAGTTCGGTGCCGAAGATGATGGCCGGGGCCTGGGCCTGCAGCAGGAGCTGGGCGGCCTCCTCAAAGGGAGTAAATTCCTCCAGGCCGCACCGTTTGGCCCATTCCTTTGGGCCGTATTTCTTGGGAATTTCCAAAAACTCATCCCATCCCTTAGCCTGCATGGCCGGGGTGAGTTCGGGGTTGGCCGCCATTAGGGCTTTGATGAGTGCGGCCACCAGCAAGCGTTCGGCCCCGGGTTTGTAGTGCAGGCTGAGGTCGGCGTAGCGGTCAAATTTGGTCTGGCGGGGGTTGGCCACAATGAGCTTGAACGCGTCATTCTGCCGGGCTTCCAGGAGGGCCCACCCGAGGGGGGGCATTTCCGGAGTGACGTCGGTGCCAATCACCAGGGCCAGGTCCGCTTTGGGCAATTCATCAAGCGTGCCCAGGACAAAGCTGAAGCCGCTCCCCTGAGACCCTTCAGTTACATTATATGAGGATTGGTAAGGCTCGCCTTTAGCGGTGGGACCTTCCACCTTGGCAACCTGGGGCCAGCCGAAGACCTGAGCCAGGGCGCTGACGGCCTTGAGATAGTGAAGCCGGCCCGGGTTGTCCAGGTTATTGGTGCCCAGCCCCGCCCGGAAGAATTTCTGAAAGAGGTAGTTAGCCTCGTTGGTGGCCCGCGGGGAGCCCACGCCGTAAAGAGCGCCGGCGCCAGCCTCGTCAATAATTTCCTGGAGACGCTCGGCGGTAAAAGCCATGGCCTCCTCCCAGGTGGCTTCCCGGAAGGCGCCATTTTCTTTAATAAGTGGGGTCTTGAGGCGGTCGTCGGATTCGATCACCGGGAAGCCAAAGCGGCCTCGGCCGCAGAGGAGCACGGTGTCTTCGTTCACCACCCGCATGATGCGGCCGTTCTTGGTTTGCACGGTATAGGTGCAGCCCCCGCCGCAGAAGGAGCAGACGGTCTCGGTCTTGTCCACCTCCCAGGCCCGGGCCTGATACTTGAAGACCTTGTTGATGAGGGCCCCCACCGGGCAGATATCAATGCAGGAGCCGCAAAACTCGCAGTCCAGAGGCAGAAAGCCTGAGCCCAGTTCGGTGTAGTAGCCCCGGTGCATGAAGTTGATGGCCATGGCCCCCACGTGGTCCCGGCAGATACGCACACAGCGGCCGCAAGTGACGCAACGGTCCGGATGGCGCTCGATGAGGCGGGATTCAAAGTCGATATTAGGGGCGATGGGCTCGGCCTCGTAATCCACCCGCTCCACTCCCAGGGCGTGGGTGAGTTCCTGGAGCTCGCATTCGCCGCCCTTGTCGCAGATGGGGCAGTCCAGGGCATGGTTGATGAGGACCAGCTTCATCAACTCTTTGCGGATGGCCAGAACCCGCTCGGAATTGGTGACCACCTCCTGTCCCTCGGCCACGTAAGTGGCGCAGGCGGGCAGGGGGCGCGGCGGTCCGGGCGTTACTTCCACCACGCAGATGCGGCAGGAACCGATGGGCTTCAGGGCCGGGTGGTAGCAGAGGTAAGGGATGAAGATGCCGTTCTCTTGAGCGACTTCGAGAATGGTTTTACCTGGCTCCGCCTGAATGGCCCGACCGTCGATGGTAAGATTAACCATACGTTTATCCCGTTAGAGGAACTGTAGTGCCCTACATTTCTCCGGCGCAGGCTGAAGCCCGCGGCTACATTTTCATTCATCTGCCAGGCGGGAGGCTCTGAGGCCCGCCCCACCTGGTTTCATTACTGAAAACAGAAAACCCGGCAGGCGGGACGCCTGCCCTACCTATCCACGTCCGCCAGGACGATGTCCATGGTGCCGATGATGGCGATGAGGTCAGCCAAGAGCCTCCCGGTGGCCAGCTTGTTGGTGGCGTTGAGCACCACGAAGGAGGGCGCCCGGATTTTCACCCGGAAAGGCTGCCCCGAACCGTCGCTGACGATATAGAAGCCCAGTTCCCCCTTGGGTGCCTCAATGGCCTGGTAGACCTCGCCGGCGGGCGGCGTGATCCCTTCCTGGATAAGCTTAAAGTGGTTGATGAGCGCCGCGATGTCTTTGTACACCTCTTCCTTCGGGGGGAGGCTCACCCGGGGGTCGTCCACCTTGATGTCGCCTTTCGGGAGTTTCTCCAAAGCCTGGCGGAGGATGCGGTTGCTCTGCAGCATCTCCTCCATGCGCACCAGGTAACGGGAGTAGGTGTCCCCCTCTTTGGTCCCCAAAGGCACCTCAAAGTCGAAGTCCTCGTAACTGGAGTAGGGATTGTCCCGGCGCAGGTCCCAATCGACACCTGAGCCCCGGGCCATGGGGCCGGACCAGCCCCAGTCCAGGGCCTCTTCCGCGGTCAAGACGCCCACGCCGATGGTACGGCTGCTTCCAAATTTGGTTCTTGGTCAGGAGGTTGTCGTAGTCTTTCCACTTTTCCGGAAATTCTTTGACGAACTCCCAGGCCTTTTCCATGAAGCCCTCGGGGAGATCCGCGGCGACGCCCCCGATGCGGAAATACAGGGGAAACATGCGGGCGCCGGAGACCATTTCGCAGAGGTCCATGATCTTTTCCCGCTCCCGAAAACCATAGAACAGCGGGGTCATGGCCCCCAGGTCGTGGCCGTGGGTACCCAGCCAGAAAATGTGGGAGGCAATGCGGGTGAACTCGGCCATGATCACCCGGATGTACTGGGCCCGCTCGGGCACCTCGATTCCCAAGAGCTTTTCCACCGCCAGACAGAAGCCGAAGTTGTTCACTTCCCCGGCCAGGTAGTCCACCCGGTTCATGAGGGGCAGGCACTTGTGGTAGGTGCGGCTCTCGCACAGCTTCTCGATGCCCCGGTGGAGATAGCCGATATCGGGGTCGGCCCTGACGATGAGCTCGCCGTCCAGCTCCACTTCCACCCGTAGAACCCCGTGGGTGCTGGGGTGCTGGGGGCCCACGTTCAGGACCATGGTTTCCGTCTGCGGCATGGGCTTTACTGTTTCCATGAATAGTTCCTGCTGAATTTCTCTCTGGGGTGCGTCTGGCGCACCAAGTTACCGGCAGAATCTGCGGTTATTTACCTCGAGTAGGGTATTCCTTGCGCAACGGGTGACCCGACCAGTCCTGGGGCATCAGGATGCGCTTCAGATTGGGGTGGCCTTTAAACTTGATACCGAACAGATCAAAGGCCTCCCGTTCGTGCCAGTCGGCCGTGGACCACACCGACACCACCGAATCAATGACCGGGGCGGTGTCGCTCTCCAGGTACGCCTTTAAGGTCAGGCGGTCGTGGTTTTTATGGGAATATAGGTTATAGGCCACCGCAAAGCGGGGGCTTTGCGGGGCATAGTCCAGGCCGGCGATCACCGAGAGATACTTGAAGGAAACGTTGGGGTCATCCCGAAGGAATCGGCAGATATCCCGGATGCGGCCGGGTTTGACCACTACGGTGGTGTCCCCCCGATACTCCACCACCTCCACTATCTCGGACGGAAACTGTTTTTTAAGGAGATCCACCGCGACGTGCATCAGGCCGCCTCCTGCCGGGCTGCAAGCTTCTCCCGGTATTGTTGGGTCAGAAAGGGGTCTTTCAAAATTTTTTCGTGGAGCTTCAGGATGCCGTAGAGCAGCCCTTCCGGCCGGGGCGGGCACCCGGGGATATAAACGTCCACGGGGATATAGAGGTCAACCCCCTGGACCACGGAGTAGGAGTCGAAAATTCCCCCGGAACAGGAACAGGCCCCCATGGCGATGACCCACTTGGGTTCGGTCATCTGCTCATAGATGCGCTCGATGGGGGGCATCATCTTTTTGCAGACGGTGCCGGCCACGATCATGAGGTCGGCCTGGCGGGGGCTGGCCCGGAAGGCTTCCATGCCGAAGCGGGCGATGTCAAAGCGGTTGGCTGCGGTGACGATCATCTCGATGGCGCAGCAGGCGAGCCCAAAGGTGACAGGGCCAGAGGCTCGACTTGCGGCCCCAGTCCACGAGCTTTCTCCAGGGTCGTGGTGAGGACGTTGTATCCCAGTTTTTCTTCAATGCCCATGTAGATGCTCCACGTAAGGCCGTTTATCGTTTTTGGCACTCGCTCTCAACCCTAATCCTGAAGGTGGCTTTGCTGTCGTTAACCGAAAGCCGGGAACAGAACACCGATAACCATTGTCTATTCCCATTCCAGGGCGCCCTTGCCCCAAACGTAGGCCAGTCCCACCACCAGGACGAAGACAAAGACCGCCATCTCCGCTAAACCGAACCACCCCAGGTCCTTGAAAACCACGGCCCAGGGATAGAGGAAGATGGCTTCAATGTCGAAGACGATGAAAAACATGGCGATGACGTAGAAGCGCACCGCATACCGGTGGCGGGCGTCGCCGATGGGGTCCATGCCGCATTCATAGGCCAGGTCCTTCTGGTAGGTGTGCTTCTTCTTGCCGAGAAACTCGGACATGAGCACAATCAGCCCCACCAACCCGACGGCGATGACCATGTAAATCAGGACTGGCAAATAGTCGATGAGCATAAAGAAACCTTTATGATGGGTTAAGGTTGCTTTATTCCAGGTTTAAGACTCCTGAGTTTAGCTAAGTATCCAGGGAAATATATTCCGCAAAACTTTTGGAGACGGGTAGTGGAATATCATCTTCCCGCATTCCTTCCACATGTATCTTTATAGCTTCAGTCATGCGCTTGAGAACTTCTTCTTTGGTTTTGCCAGTAGCTGCACAGCCAGGAAGGTCCGGACAATAAGCAGAAAAATTTCCATTGGCCTTTTCTATTACGATAAGATATTTTTCCATAACTTATTTTGGCTTAATGGTACGTAATCTGGCCTGTTTGAAAATGCTGTTTAAAGTCCCAGGACTTAAATCATCGTTAAGATGGCCGGCAATTGTTACCCGACCTAGTTTCTCCGGGTGTTTATACTGTCGGTGACTTCCGCCGCTTCTCGGTTTTACCTGATACCAGCCATCAGCTTCTAGCAATTTTACAATATCTCGAACTTTCAAGACTCTTTATGCAATTAACGGTGGCACAGGTTGAAAAGCCGATGCCGCTATTTTAATGGGCCGCAGCCGCAGTTTCTTTGTTACAAACCCCCAGAGGGCAATTGCCCGCGACATGGGCCAGCCACTCATCCCGGAAGCGCTCGATGGTGGTCTTGAGAAAACTGTGGGGGCTCCAGCCCAGGGCGCAGTTGGTGCTCTCCACCATGGTTTTGGACAGGCTGACCAGTCGGTCCAAATCCGCTTCGTTCGCCTTTGCCCTCGATGATTTTGCAGACCAACTCGTAGAGCACCCGGGTGCCCCGGCGGCAGGGGAGGCAGAAGCCGCAGGACTCATGCTGGAAAAAATACATGAGGCACTTGACCACGTCCACGACGCAGGTGGTGTCGTCCAGGACCAGCATGGTGCCGGAACCCAAGGCCCCTTCCACCTCCATCATGGCTTTGTATTCCAGAGGCGTGTTTAGATGCTCGGGGGTAACGAAGCCCGAAGCCGAACCCCCGGGCTGGACCGCCTTGATTTGCCGGCCCTGACGCACCCCGCCGCCGAACTTGTCGATGAGTTCGGCCAGGGGCATCCCCATATTGCATTCCACGATGCCGGGCTTGTTCACGTGGCCCACCACCTGGAAAATCTTGGTGCCCTTGGAGTCCTCGGTGCCCTTGGCCGCGTACCACTCGGCGCCCTTGACGATGATGTCCGGCACACTGGCGAGGGACTCCACGTTGTTGACGATGGTGGGCTTGTTCCACACCCCCACCTGACCGGGGAAGGGAGGCTTAACCCGGGGATAGCCCCGTTTGCCTTCAATGGACTCGATGAGCGCGGTTTCCTCACCGCAGACATAGGAGCCGCCACCGGTTTGAATCTGGATATGAAAAGAAAAATCACTGCCGAAAATGTTGTCCCCTAAATATCCCTTGTCCACGGCCTGGTCGATGGCGTTCTGGAGGCGGAGCATGGAAAGATAATATTCACCCCGAACGTAAATGTAGCCGAGGATGGCGCCCACCGCAAAGCCGGTGATGGCTATGCCTTCCAGGACCCGGTGGGGATCCCCCTCCATGAGGTAACGGTCCTTGATGGTGCCGGGCTCCCCTTCGTCGGCGTTGCAGACGATGTACTTGGGGGTTATGGGGGAAGGCCGGGTGAAGGACCATTTGAGGCCGGTGGGAAAGCCGGCGCCGCCTCGCCCCCGCAATCCTGAGGCTTTCACCACTTCCACCACCTCTTCGTCGGTCATGGTGGTGACCGCCTGCTTGAGACCCTCATAACCGCCCTGGGCCAGGTAGTCATCGAGGCTCATGGGGTCGATTTGGTCGACGTTCCGGAGCAGGGTCAGTTCATCGGGGCTGGCCGGGTAGTCGCTGAGGGGATTGGTGGTGCGCCTCAAGGTCCGGTAGTCCGGGGCCTTGCCCGCCCGGTAGTCGGCCAGAATCTGCTTGACTTTGTCCGCGGTGAGGCGGCCGTGGACCACTTCGTTGATCTGCATCACCGGGGAGATTTCGCAGACTCCCAGGCAGGCGGTGTGCTCCAGGGTGAAGAGTCCGTCTGCGGTGGTTTCCCCCACTTCGAGGCCCAACTCCTGTTCCAGCACCTCCTGGAGGCTTTCCGCCCCCATGATATGGCAGGGCGGGGATTCGCACAGGCGGATGATGTACTTCCCCCGGGGCTGGGTGGCGAACATGGTGTAGAAGCTCAGCACGCCGTAAAGGTAGGCGTAGGGGAGGTTGAACCCCCGGGAGACCAGCTGCAGGGCCTCCATGGGCAGCCAGTTGCCGCAGACGCCCTGCACCGCGTGCAGGGCAGGCAGGAGACCGCCCTTGATGCGGCTGAAGCGGGAACAAATGTCCTGGATGTCGGCAACCTGCGAGGGACTCAAAGCGGCGCTTTCGACGGTTTTGATCTCCAGCATGGTGAATCCGTGGCGAGGAATTGTGAAAGTTTTCTTAATCCCTGCCTTTTTAATCCCATTCCGTCTGCCTGTCAAGTATTTTTTGGACAAAAGTGGGGTGGGGGAGTGCTGGGAAAGAGTGTATCGAAGTCACCTTTCGGTTTTTTTCCAAGCAACCAGGAGGGGAGAGGGAGAAAGCCCAAGCTTTATGATGAGTGAATCGGTTATGCTCTTATCCCCTGTTGTTGCGTCCTTATATACCTTTAGTATGAATGCTTTAGTACGAATGCATTGGCTTTTTCCCTCCCCCTGGATGGGGGAGGGTTGGGTGGGGGTGAGTAAAATCAGAAGTGATTATAACAGGTTATTAGATCCGATACTTCGTTCAGGAAGACAAAACAATGGTCTTCCTACCTTTTTTTCCGGGACCGGGTCCGGCGGGTTAGAACCTTGAGCCAGGCCCCGGTCTCCCGGAAGGCCATCTTGGTGAGCCAGAGGTAGCGCCGGTTGTGCCAGTAGTGCCGGATGACCCCGGGGACGGGGAGGGGGTGCAGCCTGACGGCGTGGCGCCGGTAGTGGCGCCGGAAGAGATAGTGGGCCCGGTGCAGGTGGAGGGCGTCGGAGACCAGGCCCACGGTGTCGAGATTCAAGTTCCGGACCAGGGGCAGGGTGTAGTGGGCCGAGTCCCAGGTGGTTCGGCTGGCTTCTTCCAAAAGAATACAACTACCCAGGCGTTCCCGGAATTCCGAGCCCCAATAATTTTCAGCGCAGTCCAAAGCATAGTCGGCCATGGCCCGGGCCTCGGAGATGGACAGGCCCTCCCGGGAGCAACCCCCCGTAAGAATAAGGTAGCTGGTGGCCCCTCCCTCCCGCCAGAGATTGAGGGCGTGCTCCGTCCGCATACGGGCGATGCGCCCGGGCCGGCCCTCCTGGTTGATCCGGGCGCCTAAAACGATGAGGCAGTCCAGAGAAGGATTCCTCTCAGGCATGTGTCCGGTTGAATTGGTGGAAAGGGACAGGGTTTCCTGAGGCTGACAAGTCGGTTTCACTGCCGCTGGCCCTTTCTTCCCAACCCATTTCCAACTCCGTAGGAGCGCAGTTCATTGCGCCCTAGGGGCTTGATGAATCAAGCCCCTACCATGTGGATGAGGCTAACTTGGGGGGAGAGTAAAAACCTTCTGGTCCTTAGCTCCCCTTCAAGTATCATATATGAAACTCAACCACCCCCCAGCATCTGGAGATGGCGCTGGAACATGCGGTGGTGCATGCGGGTTTGCCGGAGAATGGTGGTCAAAACCTGGGCGCTGGTCTGGTCCTCGGCGTTCTGGATGAGCCACTCGTAGGGGGCGAACAGGTCAGCCTCCAGCTTGATACAGACTTCGAAGGCCTCTTGCAGACTTCTGGTGGGGGTGAGGGCCGGGGTTCTGACCTCCGCCGAAAGACCGTAAGCCTTGAGAAGCTGAGTAATCCATTCCACGTGCCACTCTTCCTGGCGGATGATCATGTGATAGGGCATCCGGGCCTGGAACTTGGCTTGGTCCGCTTCATACTGGGCCACCGAGAGCTTCTCCAGGGCCAAAATCTGCCGGAGCCTGGTGATCCACTCCTGGTTCTGGGGCGTGGGCAGTTTGTCGGGGATATTCACCTGCCCGCCATGCCTGCCGCCCATTCCCATGCCGTGGCCTCCCCCCATGCCCCCCATGCCTTGGCCCCGGGGCTGGGCCTCAATATTAAAGGGAAAAGTGATGGTCAGCAGGGCGGCAATTAGCCACAGCAGCAAGGTTCGGTGCAATTTCAGCATAGATCCACTCCTCGAAATCTTGTTTTGCTGTAAAGAACACTTATTTTGGTGTCTTCCGGCGTTCCCGGCGCCAGGCTCGGGTGCCTGACTTCCAGGTGGGTTCACCCTTCTTGCCTTTGGCTTTGGCCCGGACTGGCTTCTCCAGAAACTCGGGGAGGTCTAAAACCACGGTGCCGGGGAGGGGCCGGGGAGGCGCCGCTTTTTCCGGTTTGGGTTTCTCCGGTTTTGGCGGCGGAGGAGCCAGTTGCAGGAATTTCCGGGGGATCTCCTGGGCCAGGCACAGGCCCTCCCCATAATTTTGAAAAGTCACCCCCACCCGGGCCGCAGCCTGGGCCTGGACCGTCACCAGGATAGGGTCGGGGCTACGGCGGCGGCCCAGCTTCAGGGCCTTCTCCGGGGTAGCGGCCAGGAGAAGCTCCTGCCCCCGGGGCCCTTTGAGGCCCGACTCAAAGACCCGCTCGTGGACCTTGGGGGGAATGGCAATATACAGCAGAGCCGGCGGTTCCTCCCCGGAGCGCCGGAGATTGGCCGGACCCGGGATCAGACCCCTGATATGCTCTCCCGCCATCTCAAAACGGGGAGGGTGGAGGAGGCCGGCGACCTGGTCCAGATGGTGGCGGCGAACGTGACCCCAGCCCGGGTCCGCGGCCAGGGCTTGCAGGAGCTGCTTAACGGGGACAAACCCTTCCTCGTCCAGCACCAGACCAAATTCGTCCGGCCGGTGGCACAGGACGTAGGTGAGCATCTTGGCCAGTGCTTCCAGTTGCCGGGGCAGGCGCGTCATGGCAGGGACACGGGAAAAATGACCCATTTTTCCAGCAGGGACAAGGCTTTGCTCATGAATCTTTAATAACAGAGGGAGGTTGACAAGGCAAGAAATGATGATAACTTTAAAGGTTGAATTTTATGGACTTTCAGTATTTTCGGGAACAGCACCGGGAGCCTCTGCGAGAGGCGCTGGTGGTCGCCGAGGAGATGACCTCGGATTTTTTCAAGCTCACCAGCCGCCACTGGCTCGCGGCCCGGTACGATATCTCCACCCTGGCCCACCTCAGGGAAGAGGAAATTTATCCCCATGCCCTGGCTCTGGTGGCTAAATACGACGGCTGCCCCCCGGGCCGGGTGCTCAGGTCTTCATCTTTCGACTTCTACCGCATCTGCCTGCAGGATAACAACATCCTGAAGGCGCTGACCTCCCGGGCGGACCTGAAGCTCTTTCCCTTCCTGTGCTATATCCTGACCCATGAACTGGTGCACATCGTGCGCTTCAGCCAGTTTGAGGCCCTGTTTGAATCTTCTGTGCAGGAAAGGCGCGCGGAGGAAGACCGGGTGCACCGCTTGACCTGGAAAATTCTGGCCCCTCTGAACTCTCTGGACCTGGGGCCGGTCATGCAGTATTGCGAAGAACACTGGCAAGGAGGTTGTGAGTATGCCCATCTATGAGTATCAATGCGCCGCGTGCGGCCAGGTCGTGGAAGCGTGGCAGAAATTTTCCGATGCCCCTCTGGCCACCTGCTCTGCCTGCGGCGGCCCCCTGACCAAACTCATCAGCAACTGTGCTTTTCACCTCAAAGGCAGCGGCTGGTACGTCAGCGATTATACTAGCAGCCGCCCGAACTCAGCCACCGCCGACACTGGCGAAGGAATCGGGAGAGTCCGACTCTGCGAAAACCTCTGACTCGGGCGACACCGCGGCTTCATCCGAGATCAAGTGACGGACCTGCTGAAATTCCCTGGGTAGGGAAGAAAGAGAGCACGCGTGGCAGAAATCAAGAGCGCCCTGGAACTGGCCCTGGAAAAGGCCGAGCGATACGGCCGGGCTTCTAAAGAAGACCTGCAAGAGGACAAAGTCAAAGAGCAGGGGCGGCAATGGGCAGTCCAGTACCTCAAAGAAGAAAAAGTGGACCTGGAAAAAGAACTGGCCGCTCTGCCCCCCGAGGTCCAGCCCGGCGCCCGCCTCGCCATGAAAGAGGTCTTCCTGCGGAATATCACCCTCCCCAAGGAAGAGACTGTGGATCCTCGACAGCAGCGGGCCCTGGAGGGCATGATGGTGACTGCCACCAATAAAAAGGCCATGACCCGCCTCAAACAGGAGGTGGAACAGTTCTGGCAGCAATTCCTTATGGCCCGGAACACCGCGTACCAGCAATTGAAGAACAACTTCATGCAAACCCTGGGCAACTATACCCGGGCCCTGGAGTCCCAGCTTAAAACCAAGGTCCGCGTGGATGTGGATCACCTGCCCGAGTTCCAGCAGGAATGGCGCAAGTTCGAAGGCAACCTCCTGAGTCAGTTCGAACCCGTGCTGGAAGACCGCAAGCAACAGATGCTGAATTTATAGATGATCTTGAGGGGAGGGCTGAGGGATCGCCAATTCCTCACCCTCCCCTCAAACTCCCCTCCCCACCCCCTTTATTCTGTGACCAGTGACCAGTAACCAGTAGTCAGTAATCAGGAACTTGGCGCCGATTACCGGTAACTGGCAACTGATTACTGGCTACTGGCTCAAGGGACCGGGGGAGGGGGTGTGGGGGAGGGGGCAGGGGCCCACGGCCCCTGGCCCCCTCCTCCACATCAACACCCAATTTCCTGGAGGCCTCATGCAAGCGGCGGAGAAGGTGGGTCCGATTTTGGCGTTGTTGGACCGGCATTACCCCGAGGCCCATGTTACCCTGGACTTCACCAATCCCCTGGAGATGTTGGTGGCGACGGTGTTGTCGGCCCAGTGCACGGACGTCAGGGTGAATCAGGTGACCCCGGCCTTGTTCAAGAAATATCCCACCGCGGTGGATTATGCCAACGCTCCTGTGGAAGAGTTGGAGGAGATGATCCGACCTACCGGCTTTTTCCGCAACAAGGCCAAGAGCATCAAGGCCCTGTGCCAGACACTGGTGGCAGATTACGGTGGGGAGGTGCCGGCTTCCTTGGAAGACCTGGTGAAACTACCGGGTATCGGCCGCAAGACCGCCAATGTGGTTTTGGGGAACGCCTTCGGCATTCCGGGAATCTTCGTGGACACCCATTTGGGCCGGGTGTCCCAACGTCTGGGTCTCACCAAACAGAAGGACCCGGTGAAGATCGAGTTTGATCTCATGCCGCTTATCCCCCAGGAGCGTTGGGTGAAATTTTCCCATCAAATGATCTGGCACGGCCGGGAAATCTGCGTATCCCGGAAGCCCAAATGCCCCCAGTGCCCCCTCTTGCCCTACTGCGATTTCGGGCAGCAGGCCCTCAGCAGCGAAAAGAAAACCTGAACAGCGTCGCCAGTTTTGAGGCAGACTTTTCACTCCGGTCTCAGACCAAACCACTGGTAATCAAAAAATTTTCAGGATAGCTAAGCCCCGAGGCCTGCTCAACTTTCTCCCCTCCACCTGAACCAGGAAGATCAGCAGCGATCCAGTTCCGGTCTCTGAGAAAAACCTAACCATTGACAGGTCGGGGGAATGATGGCATAAGACCGGAAATGGTGAACATCAGGGGGAGGCACTAGCATGCTGCACCAACGGGTAGGTAAGTTTGGGGGAGTACTCCTTATGGTCTTATGGTTTGGCGGCTGTCTCGTGGCCGTGGGCGCGGCTCTCGGCATCGGCGCCTACCAATGGGTGGAAGGCTCCATGGTAAAGGACTATCCCCGCCCCATGCACCCCACCTATTATGCCTGTGTAGACGCCTGTAAGACCATGCAACTGACCATCAAGAAAGAGTCCTATAGTCCCCTGAAAAGCAGAATTCACGCGGCCACGGCGGACGGCACCAAGGTGGATATCCAGCTGGAAGCCCGTCCGAATGACATCACCTCCGTATCAATACGCTTCGGCTTTATGGGGAACAAGGACCAGTCGGCCTATTTTCACCGGAATGTTATGAAGAATCTGGGGATTGAATAAAGCAGGAGAGAATTAAAAGTTATTAATTTTTCAGGTGATCCCTTTGAGGCCGGAACCGGTGTTTCCGGCCTTTTTGGTGCGGGGAAGTTGGCTCTGATACGGAGTTGCAATCATGAAGGTATTATTTGTAGCCGCAGGCTTTAGCCTGCGCCTGCTTGAGAAGAGACGCCTGTGCCATCGACCTGAGGGAAAATTGAACCTGAAATTTTTTTAAATTACCTGGTTAAGCGCAACTTGGCATAAGCAGAGGTAATTTTTAGGGAAGGGAAATCGGCAAGGCCCTGGAGCCTCTCGAACCCACCTCGGCGATTTTCTAAAACTGCTTGAGAAAACGCAGATCGTTGTCGAAGAACAGGCGGATGTCGTCGATGCCGTACTTCAGCATGGCGATGCGCTCCACCCCCAGGCCGAAGGCGAAGCCGGTGAACTCCTCCGGGTCGTAGCCCACCGCTTCAAAGACCGCGGGGTGAACCATGCCGGCCCCCAGCACCTCCAGCCAGCCCGTGATCTTGCAGACCCGGCAGCCCTCACCCCGGCAGATGACGCAGGCGATGTCAATCTCGGCCGAAGGCTCGGTGAAGGGGAAGTAGCTGGGCCGGAAACGCAAACTCACCTCAGGGCCGAACATCTGGTGCACGAACTCGGTGAGGACCCCTTTTAAATCTGCGAAGGTGACGCCCCGGTCCACCAGGAGCCCCTCCACCTGGTGGAACATGGGCGAGTGGGTCATGTCCGAGTCCCGACGATAGACCTTACCCGGCGCAATGATGCGTACCGGGGGCTGGCGTTTCTCCATGATCCGGATCTGCATGGGGGAGGTGTGGGTGCGGAGCAGCACCCTGTCATTGAAGTAGAAGGTATCTTGCATGTCCCGGGCCGGATGGTCCGGGGGAATGTTCAGGGCTTCAAAGTTATACCAGTCCAGCTCCACCTCAGGGCCGGTCACGGCCTCGAAACCCAGGTGCAGGAAGATATCACAGGTTTCTTCCATGATGCGGGTCAGGGGGTGGAGGCGTCCCAGGGGACTCCGGCGGCCGGGGAGGGTGACGTCAATGGCGGGGGCTGCGGCCCGGGCGGCGGCCTCCTTGAGCGCGGTGAGGGCTTCGGCCAGCGCGGCTTCGAGGCTTTCCTTGGCCCGGTTGGCCTGGGCGCCCACCCGGCGACGGGCCTCTGGCTCCAAATCCTTAAGCCCGCGCAAGACCTGGGTGAGGGAGCCCTTGCGCCCCAGGTACTTCACCCGGAGGGCTTCCAGTTCCTCGGAATTGGCCGCCTGGCGCACTTCCTGTCGGCCCAGTTCAGCCAGTTCCTCGATGTCCCGCTCTGTTACCGTCATGGCGTGTTTCTGATGGTGGGGGAGGGGGCCAAGGAGCGAAGCCCCTTACCCCCTTCGCTATACCCTCCCCAAACCCCAACCCTCGGGATCACAGGCTTCCAGCCTGTGCCGCACAGGCAAGATGCCTGTGCTCCCGGTCAAAGGGGGTGGGGAGGGGAGTTTGAGGGGAGGGCGGGGGAGTTACGCTCCCCCGGCCCTCCCCTCAAGTTAATCCAGCATTCTCTCATGTGACCGGGCGGGTATAGTCGGTAATATGGGCGAACACCTGGGGGGCGAAGACGGCGAGGTCCGCCAGGGCCTTACGGTCCAGGGCGATGTCGGCCTTCTTCAAGCCGCCGATGAACTTGCTGTAGGACATTCCGTGGGGCCGTAACGCGGCGTTGATGCGGATGATCCACAGGCTGCGGAATTCCCGTTTGCGCACCTTCCGGTCCCGATAGGCAAAGCACAGAGACCGCTCCACCGCTTCTCTGGCCGATCGGTAGAGACGGCGGCGGCCGCTGCGGTAGCCCTTGGCGAGCTTCAGGTACTTTTTGCGCCGGGCCCGGGAGGCCACCTTTTTTCTGACGCGTGGCATGGCTTACTCCTGGTTTCAGATATACGGCAGCAGCCTTTTCAGGCCTTTGATTTCGGTGGCATGGGCAAAGTCAGCCAGACGCTGCTGGCGCTTGCGCTTCCGGGACTTCCCGGTAAGAAGATGGCTGTGGCCGGGCCGTTTCCGCTTCAGGCGGCCGCTGGCAGTGCTTTTAAAACGTTTGGCCGCACCCCGGTGGGTTTTTATTTTCGGCATGGTTAATCCTCGTGTAGCGGTTTACGCTTTTCAAAAAAGGTGGTTAAGGTGATGTTAAAAAAGAAAATTTCCCGTTAAGCCCAGAGGGCCAGGGAAGCATCACTCCTCATATTAACCTTTAATTATATAACCTTAAACTTTTAAACTGGAAACCAAAAACTGCAAACTACCAGACAAATTTCATTTGGGAGCGATGATCATGAACAGGGTGCGCCCCTCATGCCTGGGTTCCTGTTCCACCAGGCCCACATCAGTCAGAGAGTCGGCCATCTCTTTGAGGATACGATAGCCCCGGTCCTGGTGGGCCATCTCCCGGCCCCGAAAAATCATGGTAACCTTGACTTTATCCCGATCCGCCAGGAACCGTCTGATGTTCTTGAGTTTGAAACCCATGTCATGTTCTTCGATCTTGGGGCGGACCTTGACTTCCTTGACCTGAATGGTGGTTTGCCGGCGCCGGGCTTCTTGCTGCTTCTTGCTTTGCTGGTACTTGAACTTGCCGTAATCCATGACGCGGCAAACCGGTGGGTTGGCCTGGGGGGCCACTTCCACCAGGTCCAGGTTGGACTCGGCGGCGTGGGCCAGGGCATCCTTGAGAGTCATGACCCCGACCTGTTGACCGTCCTCACTGATGAGGCGCACTTCGGCAGCCCTGATAAGCTTGTTGATTCTGACCCGCTGGGGGGGCGGTTTATGAAAGGTTGCTCTTCTCCTCATGCTTAATGGTTCTCCCCGGAGAAAGGAATACGGCTTTCTTCCTGCAGCCGGGTCATGAAGGCTTCGATTTCCAGATCCTTCAGTTCCGTGCCGTCACGAAGACGGGGCGACAGCGTGCGGTTAGCTGCTTCCCGGTCCCCGATGATGACCATGTAAGGAATTTTTTGCAATTGGGCCTCCCGGATTTTATAGCGTAGAGTCTCGGGCCTGAGGTCAATTTCCACCCGAAGGTCGGCATCCAGCATTTTTTTGGCCAATTCCTGAGCATAAGCGTGCACCCGGTCGGTGATGGGCAACAGGATAGCTTGAACGGGTGCTAGCCACACCGGAAAGGCGCCGGCGAAGTGCTCCACCAGCACTCCCAGGAAACGCTCCAGGGACCCCAGGATCACCCGGTGCAGCATCACCGGGCGATGGCGGCCCCCGTCGGAGCCCACATAGGTGAGGTCGAAGCGCTCCGGCAGGGTGAAGTCGCACTGGATGGTGGCGCACTGCCAGCGGCGCCTCAAGGCGTCCTTGAGCTTGACATCAATTTTGGGTCCGTAAAAAGCCCCTTCTCCCTCGCAGAGGTGGTAGGGGAGGTTCCGGGCCTGGAGCGCGCCGATGAGGGCGTTGGTGGCCAGGTCCCAGTCGGCGTCGGTGCCGATGGACTTCTCCGGCCGGGTGGAAAGTTCCACTTCGTAGTCAAATCCGAAAGATGGCCATGACTTCGGCCACCATGTCGAGGATGCCGAGGATTTCGCTCTCCACCTGGTCGGGGGTGCAAATGATGTGGGCATCATCCTGGGTGAACTGGCGCACCCGGGTCAGCCCGTGCAGGACGCCGGAGCGTTCGTGGCGCAGCACCGTGCCCAGCTCGAAGAAGCGCAAGGGCAGCTCGCGGTAGCTCCGGACCCGGGACTTGTAGATGAGCATGTGGGCCACGCAGTTCATGGGCTTGATGCCATAAACCTGTCCCTCGGCCTCGGTGAAATACATGTAGTCCTTGTAGTTCTCCATATGGCCGGAGCGGGCCCAGAGGTCGGCCCGGAGCATCTGGGGCCCCATGACCATCAGGTAGCCCCGCTTCAGGTGCAGCTTACGCTCGAAGTCCTCGATGAGGCTCCTGAGCAGCGCGCCCTTGGGGTGGTAAATGACCAGACCCGGCCCGGCCTCATCCTCAATGCTGAACAGCTCCAGTTCTCTCCCCAGGCGGCGGTGGTCCCGGCGCTTGGCCTCCTCCAGGAGCTCCAGGTGCCGTTCCAACTCCTCTTTGGTGGGGAAGGCGGTGCCGTAAATGCGCTGCAGCATGGGCAGGCGCTCATCTCCCCGCCAGTAAGCCCCGGAGATGCCGGTGAGCTTGAAGGCCTGCAGATAGCCGGTGGAAGGGACGTGGGGCCCCCGGCATAGATCCACGAAGGTTCCCTGGCGGTAGAGGCTTACCTGATTCTGGTCGATCTCCTGGAGAAGCTCGACTTTATAGGCTTCGCCCTCCTGGTCAAACAGGCGGATGGCCTGTTCTTTGGGTACTTCTTCCCGCACAAAGGTAAGGTCCTGGACCACCAGCTCCGCCATTTTGGCTTCGATGCGGGCCAAGTCCTCGGGAGTAAAAGGCTCCGCAGTATCAAAATCATAGTAAAAGCCCGCTTCGATGGCCGGGCCGATGGCCACCTTGACCTCGGGGAACAGGGTCCGCACCGCCTCAGCCATGAGGTGGGAGGTGCTGTGGCGCATGATCTCCAGGCCTGCCGGGGTGTGAACACTTACGGGGGTCACCGTGGCGTCCTGGGACAGGGGTGCAGTCAAGTCCATGAGGTCGCCGTTTACACTGGCGGCCACCACTTCATGGTCTGTGACCACCCCCAATTCCTTCAGGGCCTGGGCCACAGTGACTCCGGCCGGGAAATCTCGTCCAGCGCCATCGACAAGGGTTATTTTCATGGGAGTATAGCCACTAAAAAAGGCATCTCGGTAGTCCCCGGGGGGGCACCAGATGCCGGGTCAATCATCAAGTGTCTGCCATACGAAATTTTTCTTGCTTTCCCTCTTCTGAAACAGTGCTCACCAATGCTTAATCTAAAAATTTTTCGCATAACTACCCTTATATGTCAAGTAAATTTCACAGTTGAGCGGGAGATATCTCTTAGAACTGATAAAATAATTTATCGGATGCTGGTAAACCACCTTGTCTTCATCTAACAAACATGACATTTTGGCCGGTATGGGGGAGATGGCTAGAACTCCGTGGGGTAACCCTTTGAGATGGGCGTTGCTGGGTGCGCTGTTGCTTGCCGCCGGGGTGTTGCCGTCCTGTCAGGACACCAATGCCAACCGTCTGCCCTGGGTCCTCCAGGCCTCCTGGGCCAGCTACCGGGAGCATTTTATCACCCCGGAGGGCCGGGTGGTCCTGGCCGAGCGAGAGGACGGCACCATCTCCGAGGCCCAGGCTTATGCCCTGTTGCGGGCCCTCTGGGTGGGGGACGAGAAGACCTTTGGGCAGGTCTACCGGTGGACCAGGGAGAACCTGTCCCGGGAAGGGAGCTACGGCGACCATTTGCTGGCCTGGCACTGGGGCAAAAAGCCGGACGGCTCCTGGGGGGTGTTGGACTGGAACACCGCCAGCGACGGCGACCTGGACTACGCCCTGGCCTTGCTCCTGGCGTCCCGGCAGGGCTGGGCGGCGCCTCCCGGCCTTCCTGATTACCTGACCGAAGCCCGCCAGGTGGCCGCGGACATCCTGGCCAAAGAGGTGGTGGAACTGCCCGGCGGGACGCTCTATTTGGCCCCCGGCAACTGGCACGCCCAAACCCCGCCGTATCTTCTCAACCCCTCTTACTTTTTCCCGGCGGCTTACCGGGTTTTCGCCCAAGCCGGCTTTGATGCCCGCTGGGGCCGTATCCACGCTGACTCCTATCCCTTTCTCCAGCGGTTGACCAGAGGCCTGGAAGACGCTCCCGGTGCCGGCCTCTTCCCGGACTGGGTCCAGGTGGCGGCGGACGGCAAGCTGTTGCCCCACCCGGAGCGGAGCAGCAACTTCGGCTGGGAGGCGGTGCGCCTTCCCTGGCGGGTGGCCCTGGAACGCCTCTGGTTCGGGGACCTGGCCGCCGCGCAGCTCTCCCGGGAACAGTTTCTGCCTTTTTTTGTCAAGGAATGGCGGTCTCAAGGGAGGTTGGCTGCGGAATACCGGTATGACGGCTCGCCCCTGGTGGACTTTGAGAGCCCGGTGATCTACGCGGGGGCCCTGGCCGCCGGCCTGGCCGGGGAGGACCAGGAATTCGCCTGGCAGATGGCCCAAAAAATTCTTACTTTTTATCAGGAAAAGGGCAACCAGGCCTACTTTGTCAGCCCGGACAACTACTACGCCAACAACTGGGCCTGGTTCGGCCTGGCCCTGTACGCCGGCTGGGTGAAGATGTACTGAGGCAAGAGATGTGGGGGGAGGAGGCCACTCAAATAAAATTTTTCAAGAGGCTAGCGTTGCGTCCCGGGTATAGGTTGCAAAAATATTGCTTCGACAGACCTGATATTTCCCTCCCCTTGATGGGGGAGGGGTAGGGTGGGGGTGAATTATTTATTAGCAATTTCTATAGGTTAAGCAAAATGAATTCCCCCTCCCCCCACCCCCCTCCCGCCGGGGGAGGGGGAGTTAAGCCCAGAATCTTTTTGAAAGAAAAACCTGGGACATGACCCTAGAAGCCATTTCAAAACCCTTTTTTCTGTCACCCTGAGCACCGCGAAGGGTCTCAATTATTAAAAAATACGAGATTCTTGCTGCGCTCAGCATGACAGATCCGTGGACAAGCATGTTTTGAAATAGGTTCTAGAGCTTTGGTGGCACAGGCTTTCAGCCTGTGCTGGCGCAGGCTAAAGCCTGCGGCTACATTTTGTCTGATTCTGATTTGCTGAATAATATGTTGGATATAGTTGTAGGGGCGGGTTTTAAACCCGCCCCCACGATGTTCCCGCGCCGTCCAAGTGGCTCAAGCAAAAAAGGTTTCAGTGAGCTGACGAGTGATCACCTGCACTCGATGCCCATAGGTGTGCTGGCTCAAGACCCGCTCCCGGGCCCGGGCGGCTACCTGGCGGCGGGTTTCGGGATACTTCAGGTAATAGGCCAGCTTCTCCTGGGCTTCCTCGAGAGTTCTGAAGGTCACCACTTCCTCCCGGGAAAACACCTCCCTCAGGGCCTCCTTGTCATCCGTGAGCAAAAAAGCCCCGGTGGCGGGCACGTCAAAGACCCTCTGGTTGAGTCCATTTTTCATTTGCAGGCTGGTGAAATTGAGATTTACCGCCACACACTGGTAAAATGCCGGGAGCTCCCGGTGGTAGCTGAGGGGGCCGCCATAGGCCGTGGGGTCGGGAAGCAGGTCGGCCCAGGCCGGATCGCCGAACACTTTGAGACCGGCCCGGGAAAGGGCGGCCACCCGCTCCACCCGATCCTGCTGGGAGGCCCGCCACAGGACCGCGGCCTCCAGGTCCACCTGTTCGCTGACCGGTAATTGCTCGAATCCTGGGTAAACTTCCGCCAGGTCCGTCCTGGCCTGGTAATGGGGACTCCATTGAAAGATTTGGGCCGCGGCTTCGATGTAGGCCAGGGTGGCAGCCTGACCGCCATAGCGGGCCAGTTGCTGGTTTACCCGCTGGGTCCAGGTCCCCCCCACGAAGGCCGCCACGTGGGCGCCGAACCGATCCACCGGGGGGTGGCGAAAGGGGCGGAAAAGCCGGGTGTCCGCCGCCAGGGGCAGGTAAGTCACCCAGGGGAAGCCCATATCCTGCAGTCCCGCCATGTAGTGCTGATCCCAGACGAAGACCGCCACCCACTCCGAGACGTTTTCCGGATAGGGCCGGATGATAAAATCCGGATGGTCCACGTACCAGGTGGCCGTCGGCACACAAGCATCTTTCAGGAAGGCGGTCAGCCAACCAGACTTGTCGAAACCCCGGTGATTGAGACAAAATACGAAATCCGGCAGAAACTCCACGAAATTGTTAAGGAGTCGGGAGGTCAGGGCGTCATCCCAGCTCTCCCCAACCTCGAATTCCTGTACATTCAGCCCCAACGTCCGGAAGGCCCGGAGGCATTCCTCTTCCAGGAATAAACCCTGACGCAGGAAAAAAACCCGCCGGGGCGGGCCATTACCGCGGCGCTCCCGCAAAAAGCGGCTCACTCGGTCGGGGGTCTCCATGTGCAGGTATCCCGAAAAGGTCTCTTGTGGGAAAAAACGACTGTTTCGGGAAAAAACTTGAACAAGGTTTTCCCCTGCCTTAAGCTTACTGTCGCGTTCCAGGTTCTAGATTACAAGAATATTGCCCTGTCCGGACCTGATATTTCCCTCCCCCATGATGGGGGAGGGTTAGGGTGGGGGTGATAAAAATATCAGTATTTTATATAGGTTAGATAAAAGAAATTCCCCCTCCCCCCAACCCCCTCCCACCTCGGGAGGGGGAGTTAAACCCAGAAACCTTTTGAAAAAGAAACCCCGAGACACGACAATAGAGACCCTTAGCTCCTTGCCGGAATTTCCCTGGTAAAAGTATTTCCCCTAAAACAGAAAATGGCAAACAGGAAACAGATTGTGGGAGAACCCTTTGTCTCCCAGGGGTGATTGTGATATAGTGTGTCATCCTTTCTCATGGAGCCGGAACTGCCCCATATCTATACGGTTTCCAGTCTGACCCGGGAAATCCGCACACACCTTGAGACCCACTTTCCCCTGGTCTGGGTGAGTGGCGAGGTGTCGAACCTGCGCCGGCCGGTCTCAGGCCACTACTATTTCACCCTGAAGGATGCCGAGGCCCAACTCCGGGCAGTGCTCTTCAAGGGAAGCCACCAGCACCTGCGTTACAAGCCGGAGGAGGGCGGCCAGATTCTCTGCCGGGGGCGCATTACGGTGTATGAACCCCGGGGTGATTATCAGCTCATTGTGGACTACCTCGAGCCTGCGGGGCTGGGGGCGCTGGCCCAGGCCTTTGAGGCCTTGAAAACGCGGCTGGCGGCCGAAGGTCTGTTCGATCAGGCCCACAAACAGCCGCTGCCCTTTCTGCCCCGGCGCCTGGCCCTGATCACCTCACCCACCGGCGCGGTGGTGCGGGACATTTTGCGCCTTCTCAAACGCCGCTTTCCCACTGTTCAGGTGTTCATTTATCCAGTGAAGGTGCAGGGGGCGGACGCGGCCGGGGAGATTGTCCAGGCCCTGGAGGACCTGCCCGGTTACCCGGGGGTGGAGGTCATCGTGCTGGCCCGGGGCGGCGGCTCCCTGGAAGATTTGTGGCCTTTCAATGAAGAAATGGTGGCCCGGGCCATCTATCATTGTCCCCTGCCGGTGGTCTCGGCCATCGGGCACGAGGTGGATTTTACTATCGCCGATTTTGTGGCCGATGTGCGGGCCCCCACTCCCAGCGCCGCGGTGGAGTTGGTGGTGCCTGATAAAGTTGAGTTGACCCGCCGCCTCGAACGTTTCGGCGCTTCCCTGTATCGTGGCTGGCGGCGGCATTTGGACGGGGAACGACGGCATCTCACCGCGGTGGCCCGGCGGCTGCCGGACCTGTCCCGGCGGCTGGTGGACTGGCGCCTGCGCTTGGACGAACGGGCCGAGACCCTGGCCCGGCGCTTCACCCGGCACCGGGAGTCCCAGAACCAGCGCCTGCACCTGACCCGCTCCCGCCTGCTGCTCTTGAGTCCCCGGCGGACCATAAGCGATGGGCGGCAACGTCTGGACCAGTTGACTCCACGCTTGATGTTAAGTTGGCGCCGGGGCCAGGAGACGCGGCGCCGCCACCTGGACTATTGCGCCAGCCACTTGCAGAAACTCGACCCCATGGCTATTTTGCAAAGAGGCTACGCCGTGGCCACGAAGCTCCCCGAGGGAACCGTCATCCGGGATGCGGCCCTGGTGCCACCGAAAGCCGCCATTAAAGTAAAGGTGGCGAAAGGTTCTCTGGATTGTGAAGTTCTGGAAGTAACTAAGTGACATCGATTTATAGAAAAAATTTAAGGAAAGAGGGCTTTAGCCCGTAAATTGCTTGAGTTCCATGGCCAAAAAAGAGAAGCCGGAAAAAAGTTTCGAAGACGCCCTGAAACGCCTCGAGGAAGTGCTGGAGGCGTTGGAGCACGGCGAGTTGAACCTGGAGGAGTCCGTCAAGGCCTTTGAGGAGGGCGTGGGCCTGGTGCGCTTCTGCCATGATAAATTGGACGAAGTGGAGCGCCGGGTGGAACTTCTCCTCAAGGACGAGGCCGGGCGCTTCGTTACCAAACCCTTCCCCGAAGAGGAAGGGGAGGGTGGCTCATAACCCCAGTTTACCCTCACGAAGGTATTTTCGAAGCCAGAAAAGGGACTTCCAGGGCAGTCAAATGTAGGGCGCGTTTTACGCGCCATTGTTGGTGCGCAGAGCGCACCCTACACAACAGACCACTGACTGCTGGCTGCTAACTGCTGACTGCTGAGAAAAAACATGGACCTGAAAGCATACTTACAAGAGCGCCGGGACCTGGTGAACCGCACCCTGGCGGGGTACCTCCCCCGGGTGCGGGGGCCGGCCTTCCGGGTGGTGGAGGCCATGCATTACAGCCTCTTCGCCGGAGGGAAACGGCTCCGCCCCATCCTTTGCCTGGCAGGGGCAGAGGCGGTGGGCGGCGACACCCTCGAAACCCTGCCGGTGGCCTGCGCCCTGGAGATGATCCACACCTACTCCCTCATCCATGACGACCTGCCGGCCATGGATGACGACGACTTGCGCCGGGGCCAGCCCACCTGCCACAAACAGTATGACGAAGCCACGGCCATCCTGGCCGGGGACGGCCTCCTCCCGGAGGCTTTCAAGATCATGGCGGAAGCCGCGCCCCAGTTTCCCGGTCGAGAGGCGATGCTCCTCGAGGTGGTGGAGCTCATTGCCTCCGCGGCCGGCTACATGGGCATGGTGGGGGGGCAGATGCTGGACCTCTTGGCCGAGGGCCGCAAAATTACCTTGAAAGAGTTGGAGACCATTCACCGCCTAAAGACCGGGGCGCTCCTGACCGCGGCGGTGCGGGCCGGGGGACTGGTGGGGGGCGGTAGCCGCCAGGAAGTGACCCTGCTCACCAGTTATGGGGAAAAATTTGGACTGGCGTTTCAAATTACTGATGATATTCTAGACGTTGAAGGTGACAGCGCGGAAATGGGCAAAGCCGTGGGCGCAGACGCCAAACGGCTGAAAGCTACCTACCCCGGGCTTCTCGGCCCGGACCAGGCCAAAACCTGGGTCCGCCGCCTGGTGGAGGCGGCCGTGGCCGATCTCAACCCGCTGGGGGAACGGGCTGCACCATTGCAAGAGATGGCGCGCGTATCTGTTGGCAAGAAGAAGTTAGAATGAATCCATGAACAATATACTCAATAAGAGACAGGAGAAAATGATTCACCACAAAATATTTGTAATTTTCTTACTTATTCTTTTAATATTTGGTTGTGGGCAACCACAATCCACAACAGAAATAGACAAAGACATTGCTGAAATTAATAAACAAATAGAAAAAGCAGAAAAAGAATTAAAATTATATGGAGGATTAGTTAATGTATTGATTTCTGTAAGGGCTAATATTTTGCAAAATACAAAGGCAATGTTGGAACAGAAAAGGATAGGTATTAAAAGATTTATAAACATAAATTATAATATTGAAGGAAAAATATATAAACAGCCTGATGATATAGATAATATATTAAAAGATATTCAAAATGAAATAGATAAGCAAAATAATAAATTAGAAAAAGCAAATGAAGAATACAACAAATTGGGTGGACTAGTAAAAAATATCAAATTGGTTGATATTGTAACAGTTCAGAATTCCATAACTATGCTTGAACAGAAAAAAATACTTTTAAAATATGGTATTCCTTTATATGAAATCTCTGCGCAAAAAGAGAAAACAACTAAAGAACCTGCAGCAAAAAAAGATGATCCTAAGGACTTATTAATAAGAGGTATGATAGATGTATCATTAATTGAATTAAAATATGTTCCAAAGGATTCTTCTGCAAATAGATACAGTGAGGGTTTGAGGGCTACTCTATTATATAAAAACAAGTCTGACAAAGATATTCGAGCTTTTACTGGATATACTGTATTTAAGGATTTGTTTGATCGAGAATTTCTGAGGCTTAGATTGAGTTATGAGAAAACTCTTAAGGCTGGTGAAGAGATAAGAGACAAAAGATATATTGAAATAAATGAATTCAAAGATAGTCATCGAAAACTAAGAGATACTGAGTTAGAAAATATGAAGGTGGATTTTGAACTTGAAGCTATTATTCTTACAGATGGAACTAAATTGCAATTGTAGATAAGGTTAGCAGCCAAAGGTGGAGGAATCGCATGGATGAACACCAGGATCGGTGGCCGAAACCGGAGCACCGGCCCCTTTTGAGCACTATCAGCAGTCCCCAGGACTTGAAAAAGTTGTCGCCGGACCTCCTGCCTCAGGTGGCCCGGGAGATCCGGGAAAAAATCATTGCCACCGTTGCCAAGACCGGCGGGCATTTGGCCCCCAGCCTGGGGGTGGTGGAACTCACCATTGCCCTGCACTACATTTTTAACACCCCCCGGGACAAGATCGTCTGGGACGTGGGCCATCAGGCTTACACCCACAAGCTCCTGACCGGTCGCCAGGAGCGTTTCCACACCCTGCGCCAGTACCAGGGCATCAGCGGCTTTCCCAAGCGCTCCGAGAGCCCCTACGACGCCTTCGACACAGGCCACAGCTCCACCTCCGTGTCCGCGGCCCTGGGGATGGCCTGCGGCCGCTGTTTGAAGCGGGAGCGGGGCCGGGTTATTGCAGTCATCGGCGACGGCGCCCTGACCGCGGGCCTGGCCTTGGAGGGTCTGAACAACGCCGGGGACCTGCATAAAGACCTGGTCGTCGTCTTAAACGACAATGGCATGTCCATCTCCCCGAACGTCGGGGCCTTGTCCTCCTTCTTCAGCCGCAAGCTCACCGGCCGCACCATGGTTTTCCTGAAGAGGCAGGTGGAATACCTCCTCAAGTCCTTTCCAGGGATAGGGGAGGAGCTGTTTGCCTGGGCTCGGAAGAGCGAGGAGGCCATGAAGGGCTTTTTTACTCCAGGCATGCTCTTTGAGGCCCTCAAGTTCAACTACCTGGGGCCGGTGAAGGGCCACCGCCTGGACCACCTCATCGAGACCTTTAAGAACGTCAAAAACCTGGACGGGCCTGTCCTGGTGCATGTCCTCACCACCAAAGGCAAAGGCTATCTCCCGGCGGAAACCGATCCCACCGGCTTCCACGGCCTGGGCAAGTTCGACCCGGACACCGGGGTGGCCCAAAAGAGCGTCAGCGAAGTGCCCTCCTACACCCAGGTCTTCGGGGACACCCTGGTGCGCCTGGCCCAGGAGAACAAGAACATTGTGGCCATCACCGCGGCCATGCCGGACGGCACCGGCCTGGTGGAGTTTAGGAGCAAATTCCCGGACCGCTTCTTCGACGTGGGTATCTGCGAGCAGCACGCCACTACCTTCGCGGCCGGCCTCGCCCTGGAGGGCATGCGGCCGGTGGCGACTATTTATTCCACCTTCTTGCAGCGGGCCTACGACCAGGTGCTGCATGACGTCTGCCTCCAGGACCTGCCGGTGGTCTTCGCCCTGGACCGGGGCGGCATCGTCGGGGAGGACGGGGAGACCCACCAGGGGCTCTTCGACCTGTCTTACCTGAGTTCCCTGCCCAACATGGTGCTCATGGCCCCCAAGGACGAAGACGAACTGCGTCACATGCTCTACACGGCCGTGGAACACCCCGGTCCCATCGCGATGCGCTATCCCCGGGGCCAGGGGATGGGGGTGGATTTTTCTCCCACCCTGCGCCGCATCCCCATTGGCAAGGCCGAAGTGGTGCGGGAAGGGGAGGACCTCCTTATCCTGGCCATCGGGGCCTCGGTGTATCCGTCGCTCCAGGCCGCAGAGGAACTGGAGAAGCAGGGCTACCAGGTCAATGTGGTGAACGCTCGCTTTGTCAAACCCCTGGATGATGACCTGATCTTGAATCTGGCGGCTCGGCGGGGCCGGGTCCTCACCGTGGAGGAAAACGTCCTCCACGGGGGCTTCGGGAGCGCGGTGGTAGAACTGTTGAGCGACCGGGGCCTCATGGTGCCGGTGAAGCGCCTGGGCATCCCCGACATCTTCGTGGAGCACGGCTCCCCTGCTATCCTCCGGGAGAAATACGGCCTGGACGCCAAGGGCATCGCCCAGGGCGCCCTGGAACTCCTGGAACAACCCGCCCAGCCCAAGAAGGTGGTCTGGGGGAGTTTTAGTTGATGTTTGATTTGGGGGAGGGGACTAAGGGGCAGTAGCCCCTTACCCCCTCCCCCAAGCCCCCACCCCCAATCCCTTAAGATGGCAGTACGGGCATTCTGCCCGTTCCCTTTTGGCCTGGATAACACTTCTGCCTTTTTAACCACAAGATAAAAAAGGTAAGGGATACTCTCCCCCAAAATGCTATGATCGATCATGAAACAAATTTCAAATTATCAAGGAATATAGAGCATTACTTGGCAACGCTTTCAAAATTGTATGGGCAGGAAGGCCATAAACAGCTTCAAGAAATAATTGTTAATTCTCAGATTAGAATCCATGAAGGATGGAGTTACGACAGATGGGATGGCGGTATACACGGGCACGCCCTTTATTTGACTATTCCGGAAACACTCTATCTCGGCTTGGTCAAAGAAAGAGATGATCTTCAAGAAAAAATTAGGGAAGATATAAATAAAATCCATAACATTCAGAATGAGTTCATCGATCAAGTTTTTCTGGAAATGGAAATTCCAGAAGAGCAGGATTGGCGAAAAGAATCTGGTCTACTGTTGACCGGCAAACGTATTATTTTACCTGAGGCCCAAAATCGAATCTGGGGAAATAAGGGATATCGGCTATTCATTAGCCACAAAGCAGAAGTTAAAAAAGAAACAGCAGATTTAAAGAAGAAGTTAAGCTTTTTTGGTGTCTCTTGCTTTGTTGCACATGAAGATATCCATCCCACAAAAGAATGGCAAAATGAGATAGAAAATGCTCTTTTCTCAATGGATGCGTTCGTGGCTCTTATGACGGAGGGATTCCACGATAGTTATTGGACCGATCAAGAGGTAGGGGTTGCCTTTGGACGTGGAGTGCCGATTATTATTATTAAGTTGGGAAAAGACCCCTATGGGTTCATCGGTAAATTTCAGGCACTTTCTTGTTCTTGTGATAACGCTGCCAAGGAAATCGTAAAAATCTTAGTGAAACATGAGCTGATGCTAAATACGTATATCGAAGCCGTCCAGGATTGTCAGAGTTTCGACCACGGAAATAACTTGGCAGAGATATTGCCTTTTATAGATAAGCTTTCCCACCAGCAGGCTATCCGGTTAGTTTCAGCTTACAATGAAAATGGACAAGTGCGTGAAAGTTACGGGTTCAATGGGAAAAGGCCTAATTATTATGGAAAGGGTTTACCTTTCCACTTAAACCGATTGACTGGCCAGGAATATAAATTTTCGTATTCTGGCTTAAAGATTGAATTATAGCAGCATGGTAACCGTAGGGTGGGCACCGCCCACCAATCATTTCTGTCATTGAAATGTCAACCTATCGAAGGATATCTGCCCCCGGGGGCACTTATTTCTTTACCGTAGTGACCTATCGGCGACAAAAGTTCCTCACCGAACCCCCGAGCCGACAAATCCTCCGGGAAGTTATAGACGAGGTGAGAAAAGCCCATCCTTTCACCATCAGAGCCTGGGTCCTGCTACCCGACCATTTGCATTGTTTGTGGACTTTGCCCCCGGGGGAATCGAATTTTTCTAAACGGTGGGGGTTGATTAAAAAGAAATTCACTAAAAGGGCAAGGGAATTATTGCATAAACCGGCATGGCAGACGGCATCACAAGTCAGGCAACGGGAGAGCACCATCTGGCAAAGGCGGTTCTGGGAACATCTCATCCGGGATGACGCCGATTTTCAGATGCACTTTGATTACATCCATTATAATCCTGTAAAACACGGTTTGGTTTCCAGAACCAAGGATTGGCAATATTCTACGTTCCACCGATATGTAAGGGAAGGAATTTACTCTGTTGATTGGGGCGATGCTGTCTCTTATTCAGGCTGATACCTTTGGTGAATAATTATAAGGTGGGCAGTGCCCACCCTACGATTCCAAAAACCTTTGGTGAATAACCACGTTTCTGCGGCTCCTTCTTTGAACACCTCAAAACCGAAAACCGAAAACCGAAAACCGAAAACCCGTCTGGACCAGCTCCTGGTGGCTCGCGGCCTGGCCGATACCCGGGCCAAGGCCCAGGCTTTGATCCTGGCGGGGAGGGTGCGAGTGGACGGGCAGCCGGTGACCAAGGCCGGGACCCTGATACCCGAGGACGCCCCGGTGGAGGTCCTGGCGCCGGCCTCCCCTTATGTCAGCCGGGGGGGCGACAAGCTGGCCGCGGCCTTGGACCACTTCGGGGTTGATCCCGCAGGGCAAGGTCTGCCTGGACGCGGGGGCCAGCACCGGGGGCTTCAGCCAGGTTTTGCTGCTTCGCGGCGCGGCCCGGGTCTACGCCGTGGACGTGGGCTACGGCCAGCTGGATCCCATCGTCCGGAACGACCCCCGGGTGGTGGTGCTGGAGCGCACCAACATCCGCCTCCTCCCCAAGGAAGCCATCCCCGAGCCGGTGGACCTCGCCACCCTGGACCTGTCCTTCATTTCTCTCACTCTGGTCCTCCCGAAAATAGTGGAGTTTATCGAGACCCGGCGGGGAGATCCTGGCCCTGGTGAAGCCCCAGTTTGAGGTGGGGAAAGACAGGGTAGGGAAGGGGGGGGTGGTGCGGGACCCGGCCCTGCAACAAGAAGCGGTGGATAAAGTGGCCCGGGCCGCCCGCCAACTGGGTTTGCGGGTAAGTGCAGGGTTCCCCTCGCCCCTCAAGGGTCCCAAGGGCAATCAGGAGTATTTTCTTTATGTTAAGGTTCCCAAGGAGACTGGCCCCCCACCGGATTTTATTGACAAACCTTCCCCTTCTCCTTAATATTTAGGCAGAAAAAATCTTCTGAAAAAAACGGAAAGGCAGGTGAAGATATCCCCTTATCAGGGAGTATCAAGATTATGGATAATCGGGTAAAAACCTTTATTTTGTTAGCCGGGCTGACGGTGTTAATTGTGCTTGTCGGCAAAGCTTTAGGCGGGAACGGCGGCATGAAGATCGCCCTGATCTTTGCTGTTGCCATGAACTTTTTTAGCTATTGGTTCTCCGACAAGATTGTCCTCAGGATGTCAGGGGCCCAGGAAGTGAGTCCGGCTGAAGCCCCGGAACTGCACCGCATGGTGGAAGAGCTGAGCCAGGCGGGGAATATTCCCAAGCCCCGGGTATATGTCATGCAGACGGACAGTCCCAATGCCTTCGCCACCGGTCGCAATCCCCAGAAAGGGGTAGTGGCGGTGACCACAGGGATTTTACGGCTCCTCACCCCCACGGAGCTCAAGGGGGTTTTAGCTCACGAGATCGGCCACATCATGAACCGGGATATTTTGATTCAGTCGGTGGCTTCGACCTTGGGGGCGGCCATCACCTATCTGGCCTATATCGGCATGTTTGGGGGCTTCGGTGGTGATGATGAGGAAGGCGGCATGGGAGGTCTGGCGGGAATTCTGATGATTATTCTCGCCCCCATGGCGGCCATGCTCATCCAGATGGCCATCTCCCGGTCCCGGGAGTACATTGCCGATGAAACCGGGGCTAAGCTCTGCCACAATCCCGAATCCCTGGCCCGGGCTCTGGAAAAGATGGCCTATGGGGTGGAGGCCGCACCCATGCATGCCAATCCGGCCACCGAGCCCCTGTACATCGTCAACCCCTTAACGGGGGGCGGCTTGCAAAGCTGGTTCAGCACCCACCCGCCCATCGAGGAGCGGGTAACGCGACTCAGAGAGATGCGGAGCTATTGAGTGCGGCAATTTTTCGCTGACTAGAAGCTCAAGAAAGGTCATTTACCTGATGGTGAATGGCCTCTTGTTTTAGGGGTCTACCGGAGCAATTCCAGAGGAAGTCATATGGAACAGAGAAAAATTTTGCTGCTCAAGCTGTTCAGCATCTTGTGTTTGGTCATGTTTTTAGCCTGGACCCTACCTTCCGAAGCCCTGGCCCGGGCCGGTAGAGGCATGTCCGGGGGGAGGTCTATGGGAAGTCGGGGCTCCCGGAGTATGACCCCGGTGCAACCGTACAAGCCTTCCGTGCGGCCTACAACCCCGACCCGTCCGGGGGTGCCCGCCGCAACCCCGTCTTCCCCAGGACCCACGGGCAGCTTCTGGCGTGGTCTCGGGGGCGGTATCCTGGGAGGCCTGGCCGGGAGCATGCTGGGCCGCTGGCTGTTCGGCGGCTCTACCGCCCAGGCTGCCCCAGAAAGTGGAGGTTTCGGCGGTTTCAGCCTCATGGACCTGATTCTTCTCGGGGGCATTGGTTTTTTTATCTTCTGGCTCATCACCAGGAGACGGCGGGAGCAGGCAGCCGACTTGCCACAGGCCCATCAGAGCAGCATGGCTGACAGCACCACGCAGCCGCCGTACAATGAGGAGCAGCCACCGCCGCCGGCAGAGCCCGAATGGGACCTGGAGAAAGGTCTTTTCCACATCCAGCAATTGGATCCCCTGTTTGCCGAAGACAAGTTCAAAGACCAGGCCATGGATTATTTTTTCAAGATTCAAGGGGCTTGGGTCGACCGGGATATGTCCACGGTTAAGCATCTATTGACCACTGAGATGTTCGACCTTCTCCAAGAAGACGCCGAGAAGATGCGGAGCGACGGCCTTATCAACCGGCTGGAGAATATCGCGGTGCGGGAAGTCAATTCCACCGAGGCCTGGCAAGAATCCGGCCAGGATTACCTCACGTTACGAGTTTACGCCACCCTGCTTGACTTCACCCTCGATGAGAAGACCGGAGAAATCGTTTCCGGCAGCAAAATCGAACCGGTAAAATTCGAAGAATACTGGACCTTCACCCGGCCAGTGGGCAACAATCCCTGGCAACTATCAGCCATCAGCCAGGCTGAATAAGAATTATGTGGGGGAGGGGGGTTCCCACGGGCTGGAAGCCCGTGCTACCGGGGGCGCGGCCCCTTACCCCCTCCCCCAGACCCCCTCCCCCAATCCCTTTAGGTTAAAATAACTCAGGCCGCTGCGGGCCAGGCCTTTGGGCCTGACCTGCAGCGGCCCCATAAAGGGTTGGGAGGGGGGTGTGGGGGGAGGGCAGGGAGTTACGCTCCCTGGCCCTCCCCCCACATCATTTTTAACCTACCCCCAGGCGCTGGGGGTGGGTGTAGATGTTCATGCTCTTACCCCGGGCGAAGCCGGCCAGGGTGAGGTTCAGTTCTTGGGCGAGTTCTATGGCCATGGTGGTGGGGGCGGAGACTGCGGCCAGGATTGGGAGGCCGGCCCGCGCCGCCTTCAGGGCCATCTCGAAGCTGATCCGGCCGCTCAAGAGAGCCACCAGTTCGCCGAACTGGCGCTTTTCCAGCAGAGCCCGGCCGATGACCTTGTCCATGGCGTTATGGCGGCCCACATCCTCGGCGCTCAGAAACACAAGGCCGTCGGGGCTGGCCAGGGCCACGGCGTGGGTGCCCCCGGTGGCCTGGAAGACGGCCTGGGCGTCAGGCAGGCGGCCCATAAGCTCTAACAGCGTATCAGGGCTGATGGTGAGGGTGCTGGCCACCGGCGTCACCTTCCGGCAGATTTCATCCACCGCTTCCTTGGCGCAGAGGCCGCAGGAGGAATAGGCCACCTCCAGGTGCCGACGGCCCCGGCGCTCCAGAGCGGCCTCGGTGAGCATCACGTCCACCACGTTAGGAGGGAGCAGAGGATCGGTGGCGGTGCCGCAGAAATGAATGGTGATGACCTCGGCCAGGTCCCGGACGATGCCTTCCGTGAAGAGAAAGCCCAGGGCCAGCTCCTTTTCCAGGCCGGGGAGGCGCATGAGCATCTGGAAGGGCTCGCCGGCCAGGCGGATTTCCAGGGGCTCTTCCACTACTACCCGGTCGGGAGCTTCCTGGGCTCGTCCCTGCCGGTAGCGCCAGATGTGGAGTTCACCAAGAGGTTCGGGCATAGCGACTAATTTTCAAGTTCTCGGTGGCTTTCCTGAAGCGGTTCACATTATTTTTTATTTTTGGTTGTAATCTGTCAGACAAGAAGCATGGCTGCCAGGCTCTCCCCAACCCAGCTTGGTGCGCAGGATTTCGAAATAGCTGCGGTGAGGGGACAAGATAAGCTTCAAATTATGAGGCGCCACGCTCATTTCCACCCGGTCCTCCGCCTGCAAGGCCTGGCCCTCCTGGCCGTCAATAGTGAGGTAGGCATCCTTGACCTCTGCCTCGAAGGTGACGGCCACGGTCACGGTATCCGGCAGGATGATGGGCCGATTGCTCAGAGTAAAGGGACAGATGGGGATCAGGATGATATGGCGCAGGGTGGGGTAGGCGATGGGCCCCCCGGCGGACATGGTGTAAGCCGTGGAGCCCGTGGGGGTGGAGACGATGAGACCGTCGGCCCGGTAAGTGGTCAGGTATTCCCCGTCGATCCAGGTGGTGAGCTCCACGATGCGGGCCAGGGCTCCCTTGTTGATCACTGCGTCATTTAAGAAATGTTTTTCCCAACAAACCTGCCCTTGGCGATACAGTCGGGTGGTGAGCATCATGCGCTCTTCCACCACGTAACTGCCGGCCAGGATCTGCTCCATGGAGGGGTAGAGTTCTTCCAAGGAGACCTCGGTGAGAAAGCCCAGGCCGCCGACATTCACCCCGAGAATGGGGACACTGAGGGAAACGTAATGCCGGGCCACGCTTAACAGGGTGCCATCCCCGCCCATGACCACGATACCTTCCGTCTCCGGGGGGAGATGAGGCACGTGGGGTTCAGGTTCGTTTTCCAGGTGCACGGCCTTGATTCCCCGCTCGGCGAACCACTGCTGCAATTCCTGGCCTGCTTCCCAGGCCGCCGGTTTATGTTTCTTGCTGACGATGGCCACAGACTGCACCGGTACACCTCCCGCAGTTGACAACTACCATATTCTCAGATATTTATCAAAACCATTGTCACTCCGCCACTCATGGAGTGGTGGGAGGTGTGGGGGAGGGGGCAGTAACCAGTAATCAGTGATCAGTGAAAAAACTACTGGTCACTGGTCACTGGTGACTGGCCACTGGCAAATGGCCCTCCCCCCACATAACCATCTCAGCTAAGGAGTAACCAAACCTTGGAGCTAGCGCGGCGTATTCGGCAGATCCCGCCTTCGGCCACCCTGGCCTTGAATGCCAAGGCCAATCAGCTCAAGGCCCAGGGCGTTGACGTGGTAAATTTCGGCGTGGGGGAGCCTGACTTCGACACCCCGGACAACATCCGGGACGCGGCCATCCGGGCCATCCAGGAGGGCTTTACCCGCTACACCCCGGTGGGGGGCATTCTCGAACTCAAGGAAGCCATCATCAAGAACCTCCAGGATAATTACCAGCTTATCCTATACCCCTGCGGAGATCATGGTCTCCTGCGGCGGGAAGCATGCCCTCTATAACCTTTTCCAGGTGATCTTCGACCAGGGCGACGAAGTGGTGGTCCCGGCGCCCTTCTGGGTGTCCTATCCTCCCATGCTGATGCTGGCGGAAGCCACCCCGGTGATCATCCCCACCCGGGAGGAAAACGGCTTCAAACTCACCGCGGCGGAGCTCAAGGCCCGCCTGACTCCGAAAACCAAGGGCATCATCCTGAACAGCCCCTCCAACCCCACCGGCATGGTGTACACCCGGGGGGAACTGGAGGCCTTGACCGAGGTAGTGCTGGCCCACAACCTCATCGTGGTGTCGGACGACATTTACGACCGCATTCTTTTTGACGGAGCCTCTTTCGTCAATCTGGCCATGCTGTCCCCCGAGCTCAAGGCCCGGAGCTTTGTGCTCAACGGCGTTTCCAAAACCTACGCCATGACCGGCTGGCGCATCGGCTACGTGGCGGGGCCGGCGGAGGCCATCCAGGCGGCTGTCACCCTGCAGAGCCAGAGCACCAGCAATCCCACTTCCATCGCCCAGAAGGCCGGGGTGGAGGCCTTGAACGGCCCCCAGGAAACGGTGGCCCAGATGGTGGCGGAATTCGCCTGGCGGCGGGACGACATCCACCAGAGGCTCCTGGCCATTCCCGGGGTGACCTCCCCCAAGCCGGGGGGGGCCTTTTACATCTTTCCGAATTTTTCGGCGTATTTTGACCGGCTCAAGCCCCTTCCAGGCCAGAGCCATTCCCAGGCGCTGGCGGAATACTTCCTGGAGGAGGCCCAGGTGGCGGCGGTGCCGGGGGCGGAGTTCGGGGAGGATCGCTGCATCCGGCTGTCTTTCGCCACCTCCCGGGAGCGTATTGCTACGGGGGTGAGCCGGATTCAGTCAGCCCTGGAGAAACTGGGGAAATAACGAGAAGGGATTTGGGGAAAGTAAGCGCGGCCAGCCGTTTCACTTTGGCGGCCGCGCTGTCCATTCAACGCCTGGGTTAGCGGCGTGCGGCCCGTTTGGAGGCCTTGAGCGGATTAATTTTCTGGGCAGCCTGGACCCCTTTGCCGTTGCCTTTTTGATGGGTGGCCAGGTTGCACACCCCCCGGCGCCATTTCACCGACGGATCGGGAAAGGCGTTGCAGTAGCGGTCCCCATTGGCGGCCAGGATGCGGTCGCAGCCTTCACAGGATTCCACCACGGGGCGGCACTTGCCGCCGTTGAACGAACAGCCTTTCTTGGTCATAAACGTGCAGTCGACACCCGGTTTGATGCTTTCACAGTGCATGGCGATCAGCCCCCTTTCTGTATCAAATCTATAATAATTTATAGTTAAATTTTTAATTGTCAAGAGCTCTATAGTTTTTTCTGCATGCAATCAGATCGTTTGTCATCTTATCTAGAAGATGTTGCAAAACCTCAAATTCTCCTCAGATGTCATTCTGAGCGAAGCGAAGAATCTTGCATTTTCAATGGGTTGGGATCCTTCACTTCGTTCAGGATGACAGAAAAATAGGTTTTGCAATAGCTTCTAAGGTATTATCCATGATTCACTGGTGTACCGGACCTAACCCCCGAGCTTATAGTTCTATAGGGCGGCCCGTGGCCGCCATGATTTCGGCGTGCACGGCACGCCCTATGGTTTTCTGTTAGTACAGACTTTTTAGAACAATGCGGAGAACCGCCATGAAGTCCAAAGACCCGCTGCAGACCTACCAGGAAAAGCGCCAGTTCAGCAAGACCCCGGAGCCCTCCGGTGGAGCAAGGCCGGCTTCCGACACCCCCATGTTCGTGATCCAGAAGCATGCCGCCCGCACTCTGCATTACGACGTTCGCCTGGAAGTGGAGGGGGTGCTGAAATCCTGGGCCGTGCCCAAGGGACCCTCCTTGAACCCCAAGGACAAGCGCCTGGCCGTGCCCACCGAAGACCATCCCCTGGAGTACGCCGATTTTGAAGGGGTCATCCCGGAGGGGGAGTACGGGGCCGGCGCGGTCATGGTCTGGGATTTCGGCACTTACCGGAACATCACCGAGAAGAAGGGGCAGTCGGTCTCCATGGCGGAGGCCGTCCCCCACGGCCACGTCAAGGTCTGGCTGGAAGGGAAAAAACTCCGGGGCGGCTATGCCCTGACCCGCTTCAAAAAGCCCCCGGACGAGGCCTGGCTCCTGGTAAAGGCCGATGATGAGGCCGCCGACCCCCAGCGCAACCTTCTCAAAGAGGAGGCCGACTCGGCCCTCACGGGCCGCAGCCTGGACGAGATTGCCCAAGAAGAGTGATGGGCAGAAAACATTCAGTTGAGGGAGAGAGCCAGATGTTGGGACTCCTGCCCCCTCCCTTAAGCTCCCTCATTCAATGTCAGGTGGCCCGTCTTGATTTGCGAATCATCTCTGCAATTTTTCCAGGAGAAGGCCGTAGGGCGGGAAAGCGAAGCGCATCCCGCCTTTCGCATCTGAAAGTCTCTCGCCACCCGGAATTCGTGCCGCCAAGCGTGCCTTGATATCATGCCATCGTGTGGAGAAGTCCGCGTCGCCGCAAGGCAGCGTCCAAAGGCAATGCAACTGATCGGGCAAAATGACGAGGGCCTCGATAATGAACGGTCGACGTTTTCTCGCCGCCATGAACACAGCACGAAGATCGTCAAGGTGTTCGGTCAAGAGTTTTCGATGTCGTTCCAGCAAGGCAACCGTGAAAAAGAACGTGCCACCCGGAACAAAAGCGCGAAGGTAGTGCGGTATGATGTCAATTTAACTTAATTCCCCAAGGCGGGATGCGCTTCGCTTTCCCGCCCTACATCCTGGCGGCGTCACCGAAGGGGTGTTCCCCGTCTTTTTCCGGCAAGGTTAAGGGATCGGTGGCAGGCTGATTGCCGGCAGTCATTTCCTAAATGAGCGCATCTGGTTTTGCTTGTCTCCCGGCAACGCTTTTTTCCTGCCTGGGTTTTTCGAGGGCGGGGGAGGCGACGGGAAGTAAGGGCAAGGGGACCCCCCGGCCGACCTCTTCCTGGATCTGGTGGTGCTGGGCGGTTAGACCCTTGACGAGTCTCTGCCCTAAAATCAGGAGTTGCCAGACGCGGTGCCGGTAGGGAGGGGTCGGCGGCACGGTATGCTCTTTCAGACGCCGAAAATAGGGATAATCCAGGAGCTCATCCCATAAGTCCAATAACTTCTGGAACATGTCCGGGTAAAGGTAGGGCAGTTCCTCCCTTTTTTCTTCAAAAAACGTCACCGCTTGGGAAAGTCGTTGCAGGGGCCGCAAGCGGCGGCGGTCGGCGTGCTTCTGGGTGAGCTTTTCCAGGGTCTGCAGCTGGTGGGCCTGGTTGAGAATGGCCATCTGATGCACGGCCTCCCGGTGCAATTCCGGGTGTTTGGCAAATACTTCTTTGTAGTCCTTGTTGAGGAGGTAGCTGTTCAAAACCTTCTTGGCCGCTTCGAAATTTTCCTGGCTGTAAGTGGTCAGGCGGCGCTGGTTTTTGGCCAGCCAGGCCGCCAGGAATTTCAGGCGGTCCTCGTGGGTCTTGGGCGCGGCCATGACGTCCGAACGATGGTAAATGATGGAACCGAGATATTCCCCCCGGACGATGTCGGTGAGGTCCTTGAGAAAGCGGCGGGTGTCTTTGAGCAGGTTGAACCCGGAGTCCCGGCCGCCGTGCCAGGGATGAATGATTTCCTGGGTCACCACCGAGAGGGCCCGGTCTTCCAGAACGTTCAAGGGATTGTATTTGTGTTGCTTATAGGTCACCTTGAAGAGCACCACCCGGCGGCGGCGGTCCACAAAAAAGCCCTGATCCGACAAGTGCTGGTGGGTTTCGGTAAAGGCCGCGGGCAGGGTAACGAGGGCTACTTTTTCCACCAGGGGAAACTTCTTTTGCTCGAACCCGCACAGGCTGGTGATGGTGCGGTCCGAGTTGCCCAACACTTTGATGAGGTACTGCTCCTTGGCCCGGCTCAGTTTGCGGGCGAAGAGCGCCGCGGAGGTGCGGCGTTCGGGAGCAATGGGAAAGCCATAGAGCTCCATCAGGAATTGATAGACAAAGTAACGCTCCCGCTCATAGACGGCGTTGTCCAGTTTCTTGAACTTCCCCATCTGTCGGCCCATGGTCTTGATCTCGGTGTCCAGGTCAGAAGGGAAAGAGCCGAACACTCCAAAGAGCCGGAACACCCCTTCCTGATCTAACGCCATCACCTGAGCCCGGTCCATGTGAAAGAGATATTCCAGGAATTCCTCATACAGGCCCAAGTTGGTCAGGTCTCGATGGGTAAAACGGGTGCGAAACAAGGAACGGCGTTCCTTGTCCAGGTGGGGGGAAATCTTCTCCAGATTTTCCCGGATGGCTTTTTTCCCCTCCGAGGTCTGGTGCAGGAGATCAAACTGGAAGCTCTCTTCCTGGTACGACAGAGACCGGTTGAGAGCCACCAGGCTGAAGCTGGGAAGCTCCGGGTTTTCAAAAAAATTTTTCTCAAAGGAGGGCAGCAGTTCCCGGGCCTCCACCAGGGGGTAGGAGGCTGAGTAAGCCTCGAGCAGCCCCTTCTTTATATGGACGTAGTCCAGGAAGTCCTTGAGGAGATAGCGGTCGTCGAGGCGCACCTCTCCCTTGAGGTACTTCCCCAGGGGAAGACCGTTGAGTTTGACGTCGGAGAAATATTTCCGTTTTGTGACCATCAGCCGGCGGTGACCTTGACGTGCACCCGGCGGTGGCGGGGTCCGTCAAATTCGCAGAAGAAGATGCCTTGCCAGGTGCCTAAGAGCAGGCGGCCCCGGCTTACCAAGACGGTTAGTTGGGGACCCATCAAGGAGGCCTTGATGTGGGCCGGGGAGTTGCCTTCCAGGTGCCGGTAGGGCTCCCGGTCGCTGATAAGCTTGTTCAGCACCATGAGAATGTCGGCTTTGACACTGGGGTCGGCATTCTCGTTGATGGTGACCCCTGCCGTGGTGTGGGGCACAAAGACATGGCAGAGCCCCTCAGCCACGCCGCTATCCGCCACCACCTGCTGAACCCGGGCGGTCAGGTCCAGGAACTCGGTTTTACTGCCGGTGCGCACTTCCAGGGTAGTGGCCATACTCATCTCCGGATAAGGGGCTCCGTGGGGGGCGCCAGCAGCGGCGACGGCTGGGACTGGGATTCCTGCTGCTTGAGAAATTCCCAGGCCAGCATCAGGGCATAGCGCACCAGTTCCTGGAGAAAGGGGTTTTCCCCCGCCAGGGCGCTCTTTTCCCCGGACAGGAGGTTCTCACCCGCGGCCTGGGCGGCCCGGGCCTGCTCACCTCGGCCCGAGAGATCCAGGAAGTAGGCCATCTCCAGAAGGCGGCGGCCCCATCGGGCCCTGGTCTCCTGGGGAAAAAGGGCGGCCGTGGCCTCATCCAGCACCCCTTCCTGGCGCATCCGTTGCTGTTGTTCCGTGAGGACCAGGGGAGAGTCCTGGGTTTCTTTCAATTTCTCCACCCAGGGGGTGACCTCGGCAAAGCTGGGAAGCCAGGAACGGTAAAGTTCACTGGTGGCCAGGCTGCGGGATTGCTCCGGGGCGCCGCGGCGCTCTCCTAAGGTGAGGGCCGGTAAGAGCTCCTTCAGGCCGGGGGTCTCCTCAGGCCGTCCTATTTGTCTCCAGAGGGTTTCCCTTAAGGGGAGATACGTTTCCCGGCTGGGCTCCCCGTCGGGGGTAAGAGCCAGGGCCTCCTCCAGCAGGCGCAGGGCGTAGCCCGGAGGCGCCGTGGCCCATTCGGTGAGTCCCTGGCCGCGGAATTCCTCCCAGACTTCTTCCCGCTGTTTGCGCGTGAGGGACAGGAGGTGGCATTCCTTGAAACCGTGCTGGTCGCTCAAACGGGCCAGCAGGAGGTTGCCGCCCAGGACATCCCGGGGGCCATCCAGGATGACGTAGCGCTCGCCGTTGCCGAAGACCGGGGAGATCTGGGCCAGCAGGGTAGGGGTTTCACCAGGTGCAGGGCTGCCGGGCTCTTCCCGGGGCAGGAGATCTGCGGGGACCGGCACGCCCCTGGTTTTAAGGACGTGTAAAGCCCGCTTCAGGGCCTTACGCCGTTCTTTATCAGGATTCTGGCCAAACAGGGCCGCCAGCAGGGGCGGAACCGCGGCATGGGGGATTTTCTCTAACTCCCTGAGGAGGTGCAAGTCCCAGTCCGGGTCTTGGGGCCGGGGAGTTATCAGGTCTTGGAAGGTTTCCGGGTCATCTCCGGCGGCCAGGGCCCTCCCCAGGCGGGCCACCTGCTCCTGCAAGGCGGCGGCGCTTTCGGGAGGAAGGGGGATCAGGCCCGCGGCTGCCCGGCGGGTCTTCTTTTGACGGTCCTTCATGATCTTTCCGGGGGACCTGCTTCAATGGCCACCTCGTCCGGGCGGCCCATCTCGGTGAGATAAACGTTCACCCGCTGGGCCGGGGGGAGGTTAAGGATGAGGCCCACAAAGTCAGGCCGGATAGGGAGCTCCCGGCCCCCCCGGTCCACCAGCACCGCCAGTTCGATGCGACCGGGGCGGCCGTAGTCAATGAGGGCGTCCAAAGCCGCCCGCACCGTCCGGCCGGTAAAGAGGACGTCATCCACCAGGAGGACCTCCTGATCATCGATGGAGCCCGGGAGTTCCGTTTTGCCCACCAGGGGCTTGTGGTTGATGCGGGTCCAATCGTCCCGGTAGAGGGTGATGTCCAGCACTCCCACCGGGATGGCTTGCCCCGTGCGTTGGCTCATGCGGTCGGCCAGGCGTTGGGCCAGGTAGGCCCCGCCGGTGCGGATGCCCACCACCACCAGCTTTTCCAGACTCTGATGCCCCGCCAGGACCTCCTCGGCCAATCGGTCCAGGGTGTTCCCCACTTCTGTCGCGCTGAGGACGATGTGTTTTTGAGAACTCATGGCTGCGGTTCGCCTTTTTGAAAGATTACTTAACCTTACCATGCCGGGGGGCTGAAAACAAGCCGGGATGGGGTTTGCCCCATAACGGAATCGGGTTTATAATCTGTAGAGAAAAAGGGGAGGAGTCGACTAATCTCCTCGCCCTTTGAGAGAATCTCATGACTCTGAAAGAAGCCCGCGACATTTTGGGTTTGGAACTTACCGCCAGCCGCCAGGAGATCACCCGGGCCTATCGCCGGGCGGCCCGCCGCTGGCATCCGGACCGGGCCCCGGACGGCCAGGAGGAGGAATACCGCGCCCACATGCAACAGGTGAATGCCGCGTACCAGCGCCTCAAGGAGTTTCTGGACGCCTACCGGTTTCGCCTGGAAGACACGGAGACCACGGAAGACGTGGAGGAGTGGTGGCAGGAGCGCTTTTATACCGGGGTCTGGGGCCGGCCGCCAAAGGAGCGCCGGGGTTCTCAGGATAAGGCCACCGAGGTGGGCTCGGCAAAAGGCACCACCGGGAAAGGCAAAGGCAGGGTTCAGTCTGATTGAACTAACCGTGCATGAGGCCTTTGTGTCTCACCCCTGGCGAGGAAAAATCCCCCCTATCCCCGCTTTGAAAAAGGGGGGAAGGGTAGACCCAACCCAAGGGCGAACCATGAAGCCGAAGCGTTAATTGTCCCCCTTTAAAAAAAGGGATTTAGGCACAATACAGTTCATTTAAGCGGTTATGAATTGGTGGGCGGTGCCCACCCTACATTTCCATTGTTTTTTTGTCATGCTGAGCGAAGCGACGCATCTCGGTTTTATAGATTCTTAGGTCACCTCGGCTCACTCATAATGACAAGAGAAATGATATCGTATCATCGTGTGGTGCTTAAGTGAACAGCATTGGATTTAGGCAGCAATGTCCGGTTAGGATTTTGCAATATCGGGCCATCTTCAGGAGGGCAATATGTAGCCGCAGGCTTTAGCCTGCGCCAGCACAGGCTGAAAGCCTGTGCCAATAAAAACCTTACCCTATTCAAAGGGTCTTTAGGGGTATGTAAACACTGTTTTTCACGGAACACCCTCACAGCTAACCATGACGGATATCCACAGCCAGGGTGTTTCTCTATACGAGGAGTCAAGTGTCTCAAGATAACACCGTAGTGGTGGAGAAGTTTTCCACCCGAATGGAAGCGGAGTTGGCCGCAGGCCTCCTCGAGGCTGAGGGTATTCACACCTTCATCTCGGCCGACGACGCCGGGGGAGCCTATCCACCCCTCCAGTATATCCGGGGAGTGCGGCTCATTGTCTTCCCGGAGGATGAAGTCCGGGCTCGGGAAATTCTGTCGGACTGGCGGCAGGCCCAGCCCCAGGAGGCTGAAGACGGTGGCGAGGAGTAACAACTTAACAGACCACCGAGAACTTTAATCCAAAAAGGAAACGCAGGGATTCCCTCTCAATTCATTATGGGTAAAAACCTACCACAGAGTAACAGATGGGCCGCCGGTCTGGGACATTCCGGGCGGATCAGGCTCGCCCTGATTTTCGGTCTCTGGGCCCTGGTAATCCTGGCCCTCCCGCTCCCGGAGCCGGCCCCGGCCGCGGCGCCGGCGCCCTCGCCAGCCGCGCCGGTCGGCAAGGTCCTGGAGGAGCTGAACTACCGGGTGGACGTCTGGATTTGGCAGGACGCCCTGAAAGCCAAGGTGACGTTCCAGGAGGTGGCGCCCGGTCGTTACCGGGCCGAAATAAACGGGCATTCCCAGGGTTTCCTGTCCTTAATAACCGGCGATTGGCGGGGCAGCTTATCCACGGAGATGGTGTATTCCCAGGGCAAGCTGCGGCCCCTGGTGTACCGGGAGGCTTCCAGCAAGCGGGGCAAAAAAAGGTTGATGGAATACCGCTTCGACTATGCCCAGAACAAGGTGGAGCTCTGGAAGTCGGACAAAGACCAGAAAATGGTCAAGCGCTGGGAAACTACCTTGAAAGAGAATATGTATGACCCCTTGACCTTCTTTTACAGCCGACGCCTGACCGGTAACCCACTCGGCAACAAAGGCGGGGAAACCATGAAATTTCAGGGTATTCCCTATCCCAAACCGGAAGAGATTGTTTTGCGGGTGGGTACCAAAACTAAAGAAGGCCGCAAAATCATGCTGGAAATGGGAGACAAAATCTTCAAGGGCGAACGCAGCCAGATCTATGCCTATTTGGACAATGATGGAGTTCCCACTAAGGCCTGGACCAAGGTGATGAAGTTTGGCGAGGTGGACATCAAGCTCATTCCCGGGGGCAGGCGGGTCAAAAAGGAGGAAGTGACCGCAGCCCCGGACCAGGCCCAGGCAGGCCGGAACTGACCAATTAAGGCGCCACTCGAGGTGCAGACCCTGGTCGGAGAGGGGCAGCCCGCTGCCAGCAATCAGGTTAAGCTCATGGATTTTTTAGGGAAAATGACAGAGATGAGGGCTCTTGATCAGCCTAGGTCTCGGCAGGGCGCCCTCCCTTGACTCGGCGGAGAAGATACTTATTTTTTAGGTACCGACAGCCTGAGGACCGGAAATTCTGCTCCCGGCCCGCCTTGAACCCCCATAAAACAGGGCGTGATGTGGGGGACGCAGTCCCACCAGGCTGTGTCAACATATACTGCAAGATGGGGTTCTGATTTTGAAATTCTGGCTAAGTCTGTTTTTGGTTATGTATCTGGCCCTCTCTGTGGGTTGCGCCACGGGCACTTCTGGTAATTATTACAAATATGATTCTGACTCCTTTACTCCCACCGATTGGCAATCAATTGCGGATTCTTCGGGTTAAAGGTTTGGGCAAAACTTGGCGGGTAAAAGATTAAGTGGTACGAAATTCAGGGAAGACAGTCCCTTTTCCCACCAGGAGGGGGAGTCTCCTTCATCCCTTTCCTCCTTCTTGAGCCCTCCCCAGTTTTCTCGGTATTTTTTGTTTGACTCCTTCCCACAAAAAAGTCATCATTAAAACAAGTTATCGTCTTGGCAGGTGGGCGCTTGATCATGCAGGGCATTGAATGCAAGACTTCGTGGGCCCTGGGGGCTTTTGTCCCCGGGAAAGGATTGTCTTTCTGCCTCCTTGCCTCCCTCCAGGACTCCACCCATACCCTCCGGGAAAACGGCGTAGGTGTAGTTTCCTGCTCTTGGTGACCTGCGGGTGTATTTGTTACCAAGGCGGCCCGCGGGCCGCCTTTTTTTATGGGGTTTGCTGAGCTCAACGAGTGAGGGGGTGTGTCGATGCCAGGATTTAGATGACCAGAGTGGCAGGAATTCAGTCACCGCTGGCAGGGCTGGTTTATCCGGCGTTGACAAAACAGCTTTATTTCTTTTAAGATTCCGGTATATTGTGAAAAATCTTGGCGTCAGAGGTGTGGTATGGAAGAGCGGGATTTGGCCCTGATCAGGACCTGGATTCACCAGGACCCGGAGTTGAAGCAACACATTGAAAACCACGAAGAGTATGAGCGGCGCCTGGAGGAGTTCAACCGCAGGCCTTACCTCACCGCCGAAGAAACCCTGGAGCGCAAGCGCCTCCAGAAACTCAAGCTGGCTGGCCGAGACAAGATCGAGCAGATCTTGGCCAAATATCGCGAGAAGGAAAACATCCCATGAAAATGAACGGCGCCCAAATCATCCTCGAATGTCTTAAGCGGGAAGGGGTGCAGCACATCTTCGGGTATCCAGGAGGGGCGGTTATCGACCTGTATGATGAGCTCACCCGTACGCCTGAGATCAAACATTACCTGGTGCGGCACGAGCAGGCTGCGGTCCACGCCGCGGACGGCTATGCCCGGGCCTCCGACAAGGTGGGGGTGGCCCTGGTCACCTCCGGTCCCGGGGCCACCAACACGGTGACCGGCATTGCTTCGGCCTACATGGACTCCATCCCCATCGTGGTCTTCACGGGTCAAGTGCCCACTGCCCTCATCGGCAACGATGCCTTTCAGGAAGTGGACATCGTGGGCATTACCCGGCCCTGCACCAAGCACAACTACCTGGTGACGGACATCAAGCACCTGGCCCGCACCATCCACGAGGCTTTCTACATTGCCCGCTCCGGGCGGCCCGGGCCAGTGTTGGTGGATCTCCCCAAGAATGTTCAGCAGGCCAGCATCGTACCGGAGTTTCCCCAGGAGATTAAGATCAAGAGTTATAGCCCCACGGTCCACGCCAATCCCCGGCAGGCGAAAAGGGCCCTGGAGATGATCCTGGAGGCCAAGCAGCCGGTCCTTTACACCGGCGGCGGCATTATTCTCGGCAACGCCTCCGAGGAACTCTTCAAATTCGCCGAAGCCTTGCAGATCCCGGTGACCAGCACGCTCATGGGCCTGGGTGGTTTCCCAGGGGTCCACCCCCTGTGGATGGGTATGCTGGGGATGCACGGCACCTACTGCGCCAACATGGCGGTGGCCCAATCCGATGTCCTCATCGCGGTGGGGGCCCGCTTCGACGACCGGGTGACCGGCAAGCTGGACGAGTTTGCGCCTCATGCCAAGGTCATCCATATCGACGTGGACCCGAGCTCCATCAGTAAAAATGTGGTGGTGCACATTCCCCTCGTGGGCGACTGCCGGGACGCCCTCCACCAGCTCAATAACCTGGCGAAGCATCTGGAACCCCGGGACTGGGCCGCCGAACGCCAGGAATGGCTGGAAAAGATCAAGGGTTGGAACCAGAAGCACCCCCTCAACTACCAGAAGACTGAGGACGTCATCAAGCCCCAGTTCGTGGTGGAAAAGCTCTGGGAGGTCACCCAGGGGGACGCCTTCATCACCACCGAGGTGGGTCAGAACCAGATGTGGGCGGCCCAGTTTTTCAAGTTTAAAAAGGCCCGCCACTTCATGACCTCCGGCGGCCTGGGGGCCATGGGCTATGGCTTTCCAGCGGCTTTAGGGGTGCAGGTGGCCAAGCCCAACGATATTGTCATCGACATTGCCGGGGATGGCAGCATCCTCATGAACATTCAGGAGCTCACCACGGTGGTGGAGCATAACCTGCCGGTGAAAATCGCCATTTTGAACAACAACTTCCTGGGCATGGTGCGCCAGTGGCAGCAGCTCCTCTATGAACGGCGCTACAGCGCCACGGATCTCTCGGCCCAGCCGGACTTCGTCAAGGTGGCCGAGGCCTTTGGCGCCGTGGGCCTCAGGGCCACCAAGCCCGAGGAGGTGGAGCCGGTGATCCGCCAGGCCATGGAAACACCTCGGCCGGTGATTATGGATTTTGTGGTGGACCGGGAAGAGTGCGTCATGCCCATGGTGCCGCCCGGCAAAGCTAGTGCACGAAATGCTCCTGGCGTAAGGAGGGGGATATGGGAGCGTCAAGAAACGAAAACCGTCACACCATCTCCGTGTTGGTGGACAATCAGCCGGGCGTGCTCTCCCGGGTCACCGGCCTGTTCTCCGGACGGGGTTTCAACATCGAGTCCCTGTGCGTCGCCGAAACCATGGACCCGGAAGTTTCCTGCATCACCCTGGTGTACCAGCGGGGACGAGATGATCATCGAACAGATCATCAAGCAGCTCAGAAAACTCATCAACACTATTAAAGTGGTGGATCTGAGCGAGGTGGACCACGTGGAGCGGGAGATGGTGCTGGTGCGAATCAAGGCCGAGGACAAGTCCCGGGCCGAGGTGCTGCGCATCGCCGACATCTTTCGCTGCCGGGTGGTGGACGTGTCACCCATCACCTATACCCTGGAAATTACCGGCACCCGGGAAAAGACCAACGCGGTGCTGGGTCTGCTCAAAACCCACGGCATTCTGGAAGTGGTGCGCTCCGGCGCCCTGGCCATCCAGCGCGCCAAAAAGGACTGAGAATGCATGACCATAAGAGATCTCATTGAGGAAAAACGGGAAGACATTTTGCGCTTGGCGGCGAAGAATGGGGCCGCCAACGTGCGTCTATTCGGCTCTGTCCTCAAGGGAGAGGCAGGTCCTGACAGTGACGTGGACTTTCTGGTGGATTTGGCCCCTGACCGCAGTTTGTTGGACCATATCGCCTTGATTCAGGATTTGGAAGATCTGCTGGGGCTAAAAGTGGACGTGGCCACCGCCAAAGGTCTGCACTGGTTCCTGCGGGACCGAGTCTTGCAAGAGGCCCAGAGGTTGTGAAAGACGACCGCCTCTATCTCATTCACATCTTGGAGAGGATTGCCCGGGTAGATTCTTATATCGGGGGAGACCGGGAAGCATTTTTCCAGTCATCTCTCATCCAGGATGCTATCCTGCGTAATCTGGAGATTATCGGAGAAGCGGCTGAACGGGTTTCCGCCCCTATCAGGGAACGCTACCCGGAAATTCCCTGGCGGCGTCTGGGCGGTTTCCGGGATGTCCTCATCCATCGCTACAATGGTGTTGATTTGGAGGAAGTTTGGAATATTATTGCCAATGACCTGCCAATCCTTAAAGCACAATTGAGGGCAATTCTGGAAGACTTGGGACCAATTTGAAGACCAGAGTGCACCACATTCTGAAAGTGGTGCGTTCCGGCGCCCTGGCCATCCAACGGGCCAAGAAGAATTGAGCAAAGGGTGGGGGAGGGGGCCAGGGGTCGCGGACACCACTGGGTCCTCCTCCAACCGCTTTCTCGGTAGCACGGGCATCTTGCCCGTGCATATGCGTCGCAGATATAAGATGTAAGGTGGGAATAGGTCACAGATTAGCTGGCATGGTTGATGGTGTCATTGAAGAAAAATATTTTTAGATTGGGAGCTTATAGGAATGGAAATAAAAGACTTTTTTGTAAAATTAGCGGAAAGATCTAACGAAAATTCTCTCTCAGATATAACTTGGGCATTAATGGAGACTGTCCCAAAATTCAAAGAAGATTTCCTTAATTTTTTTAAATTTGAATTTGAATATCCATTAGAGGTTCAGCGAGAATATATTTTTGAGGGGACTAACTTGCGTATTGACTTTTCTCTCATTGCCAAAGACAAAATATTTCTAATTGAAAATAAGATTTGGGACATAAATTATCATATAAAAGATTATTCAAAAGCTGCTAACAAAATTAAAGATTATAAATTTGAGTTTGGTATATTATTAAACCACTATATGTTACCGGACAGTAAAAAAGAAGCAGATACTTTTAATTGGAAAGTGAAGACCTGGCAAGATTTGTATAATTATTTAAAAAAGATAAATTATGGGGAATTACAATTTTTAATTGATGGATATCTTAAATATTTATGGGGAGTTTGTGATATGGTTGACATAAAACAAATAAAATTCTCTAAAGAGACTTTAATTTCTTTATGTTATTTACTTAGATTAATTAAGAAGATAATCGATAGCTCAAGTCATGATGATTTTGTATATAAATATTATACAACAAGTAGGGCTTTTTCTAGTATTGCTGTGGGTTTTTATTATTCAATTACTAACAATAAATCTAATAAAGCAGCCTATCCATGGTTTGGTATTGAATTTTCTGAAGAGCCTATAATCGGAATATGGATTGATAAGGATTGGAACTTTTTCTTTGATAATTGTGTAACTCTAATGAGAATAAAAGATGATTATTTTACTATGGAAAAATATAATGATAATGGTTTGGATATCGTGCTCCTTCCTGAATTGTTCAATAAATTTAATCAATCTAATGTGGCAGAACAAGAGGAGATGTTGAGAGGTTTTTTTAAACATGTTAATTCTTTTTTTGAACAGCATTTATTCTAACAGCGAATACTCATAAATTTCAAGGGAAAGGGTGCTAATGAAGATTTACTATGACAAGGATGCGGATTTAGGGGTGTTCACGGGGAAAAAGGTGGCCATCATCGGCTTCGGCTCCCAGGGGCACGCCCAGGCCTTGAACCTCCGGGACTCCGGGGTGGACGTGGTGGTGGCCGAGATGCCGGGGACGCCCAACTATGAGGCCGCGGTCAAGTATGGGTTCCAGCCGGTGAGCGCCTCCGAAGCTGCGGCCCAGGCCCAGGTGGTGCAAATCTTGACCCAGGACCATGTCCAGGCCCGGCTCTACGACAACGACTTAAAGCCGCAGATGGGGCCTGGCAAGACCTTGCTTTTTTCCCACGGCTTCAACATCCACTATGGCCAGGTTATTCCGGACCCCGCCATTGACGTGGTCATGGTGGCCCCCAAAGGACCGGGGCACCTGGTCCGGAGCGAATACGAGAAGGGCGCCGGGGTGCCCGCCCTGGTGGCCATCTACCAGGACGCCTCGGGGCAGGCTCTGGCCACCGCGCTGGCCTACGCCAGGGGCATCGGCGCCACCCGGGCCGGGGTGTTGGAGACCACCTTCAAAGAAGAGACGGAGACCGACCTGTTCGGCGAGCAGTGCGTGCTGTGCGGCGGCGTTTCCGAACTGGTCAAGGCCGGTTACGACACCCTGGTGGAGGCGGGCTATTCCCCGGAAATCGCCTATTTCGAGTGCCTACACGAACTCAAGCTCATCGTGGACCTCTTTTATCAGGGCGGCATCAGCTATATGCGCTACTCCGTCAGCGACACGGCCGAGTTCGGCGACTACACCCGGGGTAAGCGCATCATCACCGAGGAGACCCGGGAGGAGATGCGCCTGATCCTGGAGGAGGTGCAGACCGGGGAGTTCGCCCGGGAATGGATCCTGGAAAACCAGGCGGGGCGGCCGGTGTTCAACGCCCTGCGGCGGATCGAAGCGGAACATCCCATCGAGGAGGTGGGCAAAAAGCTCCGGGGTATGATGGGTTGGCTGCAAAGGAAGTGATTTGAGAAAGCGGGCAAAGCCTGCAGACCCTCTTCTGCTGCAAACACCCTGGCCAATTTTCCCAAGGAAAACTCTATTATTGAGGACCACTGTCGGGGCGGGTTTTAAACCCGCCCCTTCGTTTCCTGGTGGATTACTGCCCAATGTAGATAGGGCATTTCATAAAGGAACAGCAAAAGAATTTCCATTAGCTAAAGAAGTTGGTAAACTGCTGCCATGTCCGCTTCTCAGGTCTTGGGTCGAGGGCCCGTGGCTAAACCTGGTTACCGCTTTATCGGCGCCGCCGCGGGGGTAACCCTGGTCTTCTTGCTCCTGGACTGGGGCCTGCTGACCTTTCTGGCCCTGGCGGCTACCGCGTTCCTGCTCAATTTCTTCCGGAATCCGGATCGAACTATCCCCTCTGACCTGGCGGCCATCGTCTCCCCGGCGGACGGCAAGGTCATTCTGGTGGACGAGGTCCCGGAAACCGAGTTTCTGCAAAGCCCGGCCCGACGGGTGGCCATCTTCATGAACGTATTTGACGTTCACGTCAACCGGGCCCCGGTGGCCGGGCGGGTCATCGTCACCCGGCACCGTCCCGGGCGCTTTCTGGCCGCCTACAAAGAGGAGGCCGACCGGGTGAACGAACAGCACGCGACCCTGTGGGAAACACCCGCAGGCCCCCAGGTGCTCACGGTGCAAATTGCGGGGTTGCTGGCCCGGCGCATTGTCCCGGCTGTCAAGGAAGGGGATGTGGTGGCCAAGGGCGCACCCTTCGGCATGATTTGTTTTGGCTCCCGGGTGGACCTGTATCTCCCCCGGAATTGTGATATAATGGTTAGCGTCGGTGATCGGGTCAAGGCCGGAGAAAGCATCATCGGCCGGTGGTCCTGAAAAGGGTAGGGGGATTTTTCACTTATCCCCCTGGAGAGGCGTATGAGTTTGCGAAAAAGGCGGAAAAAGAAAGACCGGCGCAAATTCCGGGGGACCTTTCTCATCCCCAACCTCATCACCACCGGGAGTCTTTTCGCCGGCTTTTTCGCCATCGTGGCCTCCATCAACGGCCACTTTGAATCCGCCGCCCTGGCCATTCTCGCGGCCCTGGTGCTGGACGGCCTCGACGGCCGGCTGGCCCGCCTGACCCAAACCACTTCGGGCTTCGGCCTCCAGTACGATTCCCTCTCTGACCTGGTGGCCTTTGGGGTGGCCCCGGCTATACTGGTTTACCTCTGGGCTTTGAAAGACTTCGGCCGCTTCGGCTGGGTGGCGGCCTTTCTCTTTGTGGCCTGCGGGGCCCTGAGGCTGGCCCGCTTCAACGTGCAGACAGGCTCCATTGATCCCCGCTACTTCAATGGCCTGCCCATCCCGGCGGCGGCCACCTTCGTGGCCACTTCGGTCCTGTTTTATCTCACCCTGGGCGACTGGGCTTATCTGCGCCACGTCTATGTCCTGGTGATGATTTACGTCCTCTCCTTCCTCATGGTGAGCAATCTGAAGTTTTTCAGTTTCAAAAAACCGGACCTGTTCAAGCGTCACCCCTTCCAGACCCTGGTGGCCCTGGTGTTGATTTTCGTGGTAGTGGCCACCGAACCCTATCTCATGGGCTTTATTCTCACAGCCGCTTACGTGGCCTCCGGGTTCGTCAGCACCTATTGGTATTACAGCCGCAAGTCTGTGCCTGAGAAAGCCGAGGAGGAGACCCCAACCCCCAAGCTCTCCAATCCCTGAGGCCAACCTGCGCTCCCCACGTCAACGTCCATGCCCAAGCCTCGAACCAAAAGAAAAACTGTCCTTCATAGCGTTGTCACTTTCCTCATCATTGTTGTTGCCCTGGAGCTGGGTCTGCATGCCATCAACTTTGTCGCCAGCCGGGTGCAGCAAAACCCTGGCCGTATACCTTTCCGCGGTTTTTACCAGGATCAGGACTGGGGTCCCACCCTGGCCCGGGAGTCGGAAAAACCCCACCGAGACCAGATATACCACCAGTATCTGACCTGGATCTCCAAACCCGTCCAGGGTCGGCTCGTCAACATCGACCGAGACACCGGCCGCAAGACCTGGAATCCCCAGGACCTCCCCCAGAACGCCGCCAGCCTCTTCTTCTTCGGCGGTTCGGCGGCCTGGGGCTACGGCGCCCGGGACGACTACACCATTCCTTCTCAACTCTCCCGGCTCCTCAATGCCCAAAAACCCCATTTTCGGGTATATAACTACGGCGAACCGGCCTACACCTTTACCCAAGGGCTGTGGTATTTAATCACCCGGCTGCGGGAAGGCGCCCGGCCGGACTATGTCATTTTTTACGACGGCTTCAACGATGTGTACGGCGCCTACCAGTCCGGCCAGGCAGGCGCCCTGCACAATGTGGCTCAAATGAAAGAGAAGCTGGAAAGCAACCCCCGGCAGATTTACTGGAAGGCTGTTCAGGAATGGCTCCAGGAGCACGTCTACCTTTACAACAAGGTATTCTTAAAGATCTACCTCCACTTTCATCCGGAGGAAAAATACCGGGAAGTCGGGGCCAAACTGAATGACCAGGAGCTCAAGGCCCTGGCAGACGGGCTCGTCCAGCATTACGCCCAATCCCTCATGCTCCTGGACCACCTGTCCCGGGCCTACGGCTTCAAGTATGTTTGTTTCTGGCAACCGGCCTTGTTCACGGAACCCAAGGTGATGCCCCAAGAAACCAAAATTGATGTGCGCCTGGGGGACAAAAAGTTCGGGAAGCTCTATCGGTTCACCAACCAGTCCCTGGACCGTCAGGTTCTGCCCCATTTCCACAATATGGCGGACACCGTGAGCCTCAGGACCCAGCCTTATTACCTGGATCTGGTCCACATGACGGAGGAAGGCTACGGTATGGTGGCGGCGCGTATGTTCCAGGTTTTCAACCAGGAATTTCCCCTGGGCGAGTGAGTAGCATAGATATTTTGGGACAAGGGGGCCAAGGGTCGCGGACCGAGCCTTTCCCCCAACTCACTAGCTTAAGCGGGAGCACAGGCTTCCAGCCTGTGTAGGAACAGGCAGGATGCCTGTTCTCCCGGTCAAAGGCGGGTAGGAAGGGAGTTTGAGAGGAGGGAAGCACAGGCGAGACGCCTATGCCACAGGGCCAATGGTCCATCGGCCGCCTCTCAAGATTTCGCAACCGTTCTCAGGCTTTTGGCTTAATTTCTCAAAAATGTCTTAAAAATCATTGATCTTTCAAAAAAACTCTGTAAATTTTTTAATTAGAATGAGTGCTGCTTCTCACCAAAACACAAGCCATTTTCTCTTGGCCAGGCTTGGCAGTCTGCCTCTGGTCCTCCTTTTAGCCTGCGCTTAGGCGACAGGCGAACTTATTCCCATTTCATAATCCCCAAAAGTGTTTTCTTGGCTGTGACAATTAGTCATGGTCCTGGTATAGTTTACCTGGTTTAGAGGAGGACGAGTTATGCCCGAAAAAGTCTATATTTTTGACACCACCCTCAGGGACGGAGAGCAAACTCCCGGGGCCAGCCTCAATGTGGACGAGAAGCTGCAAATCGCCCGGCAGTTGGAGCTCCTGAACGTGGACGTCATCGAGGCCGGGTTTCCCTTCTCCTCCCGGGGGGATTTCGAGGCCGTCAAAGCCGTGGCCCGGGAGATTCGAGGCTCGCAAATCGCCGGTTTGGCCCGGGCCCAATTCCCGGACATCGATGCCGCCTGGGAGGCGGTGAAGGACGCCACCGCACCCCGCATCCACACCTTTATCTCCACTTCTGATATCCACCTCAAGTACCAGCTCAAAAAGAGCCGGGAAGAGGTCCTGGAGCAGGCCGTGGCCGCGGTGAAGCACGCCAAGAAATACTGCGCCAACGTGGAATTTTCCGCCATGGACGCCGGACGCAGCGACCTGGCCTATGTGGCCCAGGTTTTTTCGGCGGTCATCGACGCCGGGGCCACCACGGTGAATTTCCCTGACACCGTGGGCTATACCATTCCCCACGAGTTCGGCGCCAAGATCAAATACCTGGTGGACCATATCCCCAATATCCATAAAGCCATTATCTCGGTGCATTGTCACAACGACCTGGGCTTGGCCGTGGCCAACACCCTGGCAGCCATTATCAACGGCGCCCGCCAGGCGGAGTGCACCATCAACGGCATCGGCGAGCGGGCCGGGAACGCCTCCATGGAAGAAATCGTCATGGCCCTGGCCACCCGGAAGGACCTCTTTGACTTTTACACGGACATCGTGACCCAATACATCTGCCCCACCAGCCGTATAGTAAGCAAGCTCACCGGCGTGGTGGTGCAGCCCAACAAGGCCATCGTCGGGGCCAACGCCTTCGCCCATGAGTCCGGCATCCACCAGGACGGGGTGCTCAAAGAGGCCAGCACCTATGAAATCATGACCCCGAGCGCGGTGGGCCTCAAGAAGTCCAGCCTGCCCCTGGGGAAGCTTTCGGGCCGCAACGCCTTTCGGAACAAGCTCCAGGAGATGGGATATTATTTGGCCGATGATGAACTGAACCGGGTATTCGCCCGCTTCAAGGACCTGGCCGACCGGAAAAAAACGGTGTACGACGAAGACCTGGTGAGCCTCATCGAAACCGAGGTCATCTATAAATCGGTGCCCGAACACTTCCGCTTGGAGGAACTGGTGGTCCTCACCGGCACCATGGTAAAGCCCAACGCCACGGTGAAACTGAAGGTGGGGGATGACCTCAAAACCATCTCGTCCTTTGGAGATGGGCCCATCGACGCCACCTATAAAGCCATCACCACGCTGGCCCAATCTACCTGCAAACTCCTCAAATTCGCGGTCTCCTCCATCACCGGGGGCACCGAGGCCCTGGGGGAGGTGTCGGTGCGCCTGGAGGACGAAGGCCAGATCGTTACCGGCCAGGGCGTGGATCCGGACATAGTCACGGCCAGCGCCCGGGCCTATATCAACGGCCTCAACCGCCTCAAGTTCGCCCATGAAATGGGCCCCAAACTGGGGAAACCGGAGGAGTTGTAGGAGCGAAATAAGAAATTTGAGGGGAGGACTGGGGGAGCGCATCTCCCCCGCCCTCCCCTCAAACTCCCCTCCCAACCCCCTTTGACTGGGAGCACAGGCATCTTGCCTGTGTGCACAGGCTGGAAGCCTGTGCTCCCGAAGTTTGGGGCCGTCTTGGGTGGAGTGGGGGAGGGGGCAGGGGTCCGCGACCCCGGTAGCACGGGCTTCCAGCCCGTGGGAACCCCCCTCCCCCACATTCAAGGAGACCTAACATGGCAAAAGCTCAGACTATTACGCAGAAGATCCTAGCGGCGCATTGCGGCAAAGACTATGTGGAGCCGGGGGAGTTGATCCTGGCCAGGGTGGATATTGCCCTGGGGAACGACATCACCGCGCCCATCGCCATCAGGGAGTTTCGGGAGGCCGGGGCCACGAAGGTGTTTGACCGGGAAATGGTTGTCCTGGTGGCCGACCATTTCGCCCCTAACAAGGACATTGCTTCGGCCATCCAGTGCCAGACCCTGCGGGAGTTTGCCAAGGAGCAGGAGTTAGTCCATTTTTACGAGGGCGGCGACATGGGGGTGGAGCATGCGCTGCTCCCGGAGAAGGGCATCGTGGGTCCCGGCGACCTCATCATCGGCGCGGACAGCCACACCTGCACCTACGGGGCCCTGGGGGCCTTTGCCACCGGGGTGGGCTCCACCGACCTGGCCGCGGCCATGATTACCGGGGAGAGCTGGTTCAAGGTGCCGGAGAGCGCCCGTTTTGTCTATACTGGCGTCTGCCCCCCCTGGGTCACCGGCAAGGACCTGATCCTCCACACCATCGGCGACATCGGCGTGGACGGGGCCCGGTATCAGGCCATGGAGTTTGTCGGAGAGGCCATTGCCACGCTCAACATGGCCGAGCGCTTCTCCATGGCCAACATGGCGGTGGAAGCCGGAGGCAAAAACGGCATCATGGCCCCCGATGAGACCACGTTGGCCTACGTCCAGGGCCGGGCCTTGCGGCCTTATCAGGTCTACGAGAGCGACCCCGAGGCGCCGTATGTCTATGAAAAAATATATGACGCCAGCAAACTGGAACCTGTAGTGGCGGCGCCGCCTTCCCCGGAAAACGTGGCGCCCGTGAGGGACATCGGCAACGTCGCCATCGACCAGGCGGTTATCGGCTCCTGCACCAACGGCCGCTTGGAGGACCTGCGGCAGGCGGCCAAAGTGATTCAGGGCCGCAAGGTGGCCAAAGGGGTGCGGCTCATTGTCATTCCCGCCACTCCCCTGATCTATTCCCAGGCTCTGGAGGAAGGCCTGATCAAAATATTCATGGAAGCCGGGGCGGTGATCGGCCCCCCCACCTGCGGGCCCTGCCTGGGAGGTCACATGGGGATTCTGGCTCCGGGGGAAGTGGCCATCGCCACCACCAACCGTAACTTCGTGGGGCGCATGGGGCACCCCCAATCCAAAGTGTACCTGGCCAACCCGGCGGTCACCGCGGCCAGTGCCGTGGCCGGGCGCATTGTGCACCCGGAGGAGGTGTGCGGTGGTCGGGTTGCTGCGTAATGGCAACCCGTTCAGATATTCACACTAAAAAGGAGCTCAGCAATGAAGAAGTGGATGGCGGTTTTCTTTGGGTTTTTCTTGGTAGTTTCTTTGTCGGTGGTATCTGGCGCCCAGGCACAGTATCAGCAAGTTCCCGGCAAGGTAACCTATTACAACGAAACACCGAGATCCATATCGCTAACCATTGTGGGCCAGGTGCAACATATAAGGATTGTGGAAGGTAAGCGGTTGGCCGTAGCGTACAATCCCAAGGTCCCAACGGAAGTTAAATTCTGGTACACCGACGACCGGAACAAAAGGGAAATCGGCCGGTTATCGGTTTTTAACGGTGACGTTTACGTATTTACACCCGCCGGCATCAGAACCGTAACCACCGTCTCGAGGCCCACCAAACCGGCCCATGAACCCGATTTCACCAACAAGGCGGCGGTCATCGCCGATCTCGAACGGATGAAAAGAGAGGGCCAGGCGAAAGGGGCTTCCTTGGTTGTGGTCAAGTGCAACTATGCCATTAAAGTGATTAATAATTTTATGAGAATCAATCCAGGGGGAGACCCCAGCATCCTGAAGCAGCGGTGGCAAGAAGCCTATAACGAATACAAAAAAATACGATAAACCACCAAACCGTCTTTACTCAAGATGCCGCACCTGGCGGGTCCCTGGCGTAAGGCCTCAGTCACGCGTATGCCGCCGGGCCAGCACCACCCGCGGCACGCCTTGATAGTCGTTGATGATTTTCAGCGTCTCGTAGGCCCTGGTCTCAGCCAGGATTTGGGTAACCTGCTCTGCCTGACCCGCGCCCACTTCCAGGGCCAGCCGGCCCCCCGGCTGCAAATACTGGTGCGCCTGCCGGGAAAGAGGCCTGATAAAGACTAAGCCGTCCTCCCCGGCCAGCAGCGCCTCAGGGGGCTCATAATCCCGAATTTCCTTGGACAACTGCTCCCATTCCGCCCGAGAGACATACGGCAGATTGGCCACGATTAAAGCAAACACGGGTTCGGGCCTGATTCCGCCTAGTAAGTCTCCTTGAAAAAAGGAAATCCGTTCCGCCACTCCATGCCGCCGGGCGTTTTCCCGGGCCACCTGCAGGGCCTCAGCCGAGACGTCCACCGCCACCCAGACGAACTCCGGCAACTCCTTGGACAACACCACCACCACTGCTCCAGAGCCCACGCCCACTTCGAAGGCGAGGGATGATTTGAGGGGAGGGCCGGGGGATTGCCAATCCCCCGCCCTCCCCTCAAACTCCCCTCCCAACCCCCTTTTACCGGGAGCACAGGCATCTTGCCTGTGCTGCACAGGCTGGAAGCCTGTGCTCCCGAAGATTGGGGTTGGGGGAGGGCTTTCAGGGGGCTGCGCTCCCTGGCCCCCTCCCCCACAAACATTCAGCACCGCTTCCACCAGCACCTCCGTTTCCGGGCGGGGGATGAGGGTGGCAGGGGTTACCAGGAAATCCAGGGACCAGAATTCCTTGTGGCCGGTGAGGTAGGCCACCGGTTCTCCCAGGCGGCGGCGCAGGATGAGGGCCTTGAAGCGGGCCAGTTCTTCGGGAGTGAGGGGTTGGTCGTGGCGCAGGTAGAGATCCAGGCGGCTGAAGCCCAGGGTGTGGGCCAGGAGAATTTCTGCCGAGGCCCGGGGCTCAGAAACGCCTTTTTCTTCAAAATAGTTGGTGGTCCAGCGCAGCAGCGCCAGGATGGTCCAGGTAGCGGGGGGTGCTTCGCTCATTTAGGCCTGCTGCAAGGCCTGGGCGCGGAAGTGAGTGTTGAGGCTGCTGAGGAGTTCGTCCAGGTCGCCATCCAGGATGGACTCCAGGCGGTAAAGGGTGAGGCCGATGCGGTGGTCCGTGATCCGGCTCTGGGGAAAGTTGTAGGTGCGGATTCTTTCGCTTCTGTCGCCGGAACCCACCTGGCTCTTGCGCTCCTGGGCGAGTTGCCGGTGTTGTTCCTGCTGCTTCAGGTCAAAAAGCCGGGCCGTAAGGACCTTGAGAGCCTTGGCCTTGTTTTTATGTTGGGACTTTTCGTCCTGGCAGGTGACCACGAGACCGGTGGGCACATGGGTGATGCGCACCGCGGAATCCGTGGTGTTGACGGATTGGCCACCCGGACCGGAGGAACGGTACACGTCGACGCGCAGTTCTTCGGGGCTGATCTGCACGTCCACGTCTTCGGCTTCGGGGAGGACGGCCACGGTCACCGCGGAGGTGTGGATGCGCCCCTGGGATTCGGTTTCCGGGACCCGTTGGACCCGGTGCGTGCCGCTTTCGTATTTGAGCTGGCTGTAAACCCGGTCCCCCGACACCAGGGCGATGATTTCTTTCAAACCTCCCAGGCCGGTGGCGGAGTGGCTCATGAGCTCAAGCTTCCAGCCCCGGCGCTCTGCCAGGCGGCTGTACATGCGGTAGAGGTCGGCGGCGAACAGCGCGGCCTCCTCCCCGCCGGTGCCGGCCCGGACCTCCAGCAGCACGTTCTTGTCGTCGTGAGGGTCTTTGGGCAGGAGCAGGAGTCGCAGTTCCTCTTCCACCTGGGCAAGCTGTTCCTTGAGAAACTCGATCTCCTCCCGGGCCATGGCTTTGAACTCTTCGTCCGCCTCTTCCTTGAGGAGGGACTGACTGTCAGCAAGCTCTTTCTGCAGCTGTTTGTAACGCCGAAAGGCCTGAATGAGGGGGGCGAGCTCGGCGTGCTCCTTCATGAGCTTCTGGTACACGTCCTGGGCCCGAATGACCTCCGGGTCGGCCAGGCGTTGTTCCAGGTCGTGAAACTGTGCTTCGATGGTTTCAAGTTTGGGTGACAGCATATCTGGCTTTAATTATAAGGAATTACCCACGCAGAAGCAATGCGGACACAACTCGCAGATAAGGGATGAGGGGAGAGATATTGGGGAGGCGAAAGGGTCTGCGAACCTAGCCTCTTTAATCGGATTTCTTTTAGCCCTCGGCCAATCTGCGGATGATTTCGGGGATGGTGTTGTAGGCCAGGTGAGACAGGGACCCGCCGCCCAGGACCACCTGGAGGGGAATGCCCATTTCCTCGGAGACAAACAACATGAGGTCACAGATTTCGAAGAAGGCGGGCTCGGTGAGCCCTATGGAGCCGTAATCTTCCGCGTGGGTATCAAAGCCATAGTACCAGACCAGGAGATCGGGCTTGAACGCCGGGATGCGGGGGAGTTCCCGGCGCACCTTGTCCACGTAGAGGGCGTTGACGTCGGGTCGCCAGCCCAGCCGATAGACATCCACGTCCACCTTGGTGCCGTCGGCGGAGGTGTGATCGGCGCCGCAAAAGCACAGGTGCAGCACCTCGGGGTCGTCTTTCACCAGTTGCCGGGTGCCGTCGCCGTGGTGCGCATCGGTGTCCACGATGGCGAAGCGACGCCAGGGACTGATCTCCCGCACGTGGGTGAGGGCAATGACCACGTCATTGAAGCAGCAGGCCCCCCAGAACTGGCGGTAGCCGGCGTGGTGGCCGCCCGCGCCGATAAAGCAAAAGGCCCGGTCTATCTTGCCCTGGGCCAGGTCTGCCATGGCCGCCACCACCCCGCCCACGGACTCGTAGGCCGTGGAACACATGCCGTCCCGGGCCACCAGGGGAATCATGGCCGGGGCATGAACTTTGAGTATGAGTTCCTCGGAAACCCGGGGCGATTCAAAGAGCTGGACGTTGGGGAGCTTGAGCAGGTCTTCCAGGGCCTCGGGGAAGTCCCGGAGACGGTTGCCGATGGTCATGTAGCTTTTGCGGCTGAAGGACGGGTGGTAGTAGATGCCTATTTGCTTCATGATATTTTCTGAAAAATCTTGGCGAAATCACCGTCTCAGAAGCTTCGTTTGGTGCCGGGAGAGGGTTGCGCGCCCAACTGGTCTTCCCAATCCTGGTACTTGGGGAAAAAGAACCAGAAGTAAAACACGGAGAGAAACATGAACAGGTAAAAATCCATGGGCCTTGCCGGCCAGGAGAAAGAGGACCAGGCCGAAGACGGCGACGGATTCGCTCAGCGCGAAGGTGATAATGGCGGCCTGGAACAAGTTGCTGGACGGAGCGGGACCCCAGGATTTTCTGCATGAATTTGATGAGGAAAAAGTCGGCGATGGCCAGGGCGACAAAGACGTATTTCAGCATCTGGACCTGGGCCGGGGTGAGAGCGGCGAAGCCGGCAAACGGCGCCAGGGCCCGTTTGAGCACCTCCACCGCCACGGCATAGATGAACACCGAGCCGATCAGGGCCAGGCCGATGAAGTTGACGGTGAGGTAGCGCCTTTTCAGTTGCTGCTCATCCAAAAGCACGCCTCTGTCAGGTAAAGTTCAAAGCTCAAAGCCCAAAGCTCAAAGCTACATATCCGGTCTGTACAACATAGATTTAAGCATCGAGGCCAGGAACTTGGCGGAATCCGGAGTCAAGTTGTTGATGGCAGAGTGGAACCGCTCCACCCGTTCCTTCTTTTCCAGGAAATGGGAGATGTCAGCGGTGACCCGGACCGCATCCTCCAGGACGCCATGCACTTCCACCATCGTTTGGGGGGAGGGTGCCTGGGCTTCATAGGTTTCAAGGACGCCGCTGAGACGGCGAAATTCCTTCTGCCACTCCCCGAAGTCATCTTCCATTTTGGTGTAGCCCTCGGCGTCACCTACCACCCAGATGCCGACCAAATCCTTTTCTGGGGGGGTCAAAGGCTCCGCGTTTTCCAGTTTCTTAAGAATTTTCGTAATGTCTTCAGAAGTCATAGTCTGGATTTCTTCCCGGACCTTTGCCTTGAGCTGCACCAACTCCGAGCCCACCTTACTAAAATCCTCTGACGCGCTACTTCCTGCCACACTTTTCATGTTCCGGGAAATTCCCTGGAAAAGTCCCATATCTCCCTCCGAGGTAGAAAAATATCCAGCAATCACGAGCGGGTTCGCCGCCCCATGAACAGAGCCGGGGCACCGCACCGAAAATGTTTAACCGAACCGTTCCCCCACCTGGGGCTGCCTGGCCTGGATGAAGTCCGGAGCCTTGACTTTCCCCAATTCCTTGGTCCGGAACCGGGAAATGAGGATGGCGCCGCCCTGGACCGCCACCTTGAGGCCCTTGTCCGTCACCTCCAGGATCTCCCCGGGTGAGGCCTGATGGGCCTCCTCTAAGTATTTGGCATTGTAAAACTTCACCTTCTCACCTTTAAACGTGGTGGTGGCCCCGGGCTGGGGGTCGCAGCCTCGGATGAAGTTAAACACGGCCCGGCCAGGTTTTTGCCAATCCAGCCCCGCCACTTTCTCATCGCAGGGAGGATCATAAGTGGCTTTACTGTGGTCCTGGGGAATGCGGGGGGCCTTCCCCTGGGCGACGAGGTCCACCGCTTCGATCACCGCCTCCACCCCCAGGGGATAGAGCTTGTTAAAGTAAACTCCCCCGGTGGTCTCCTCCGGGTCGATCTCCACTTCCTTCTGGAGGAGCATGTCCCCGGTGTCGATGCCGGCGTCCACCCAGAAGATGGTCAGGCCGGATTTGGTCTCCCCATTAATGACCGCCCAATTGATGGCCGAAGCGCCCCGGTACCTTGGGAGGATAGAGGGGTGGTAACAGATGGAACCGAGTTTGGGGACCTCGAGCACCTTCCCTGGCACAATGTCGGTGACAAAGGCCAGGACGGCCAGGTCGGGGTTGAGGGACACCATCTGGTCATAGGCTTCCGGGTCTTTCATGCGCTGGGGCTGAAAAACCGGGAGGCCCGCCTCCTGGGCCGCCTCTTTGATAGGGTCGACCCGCGCCCCCCGGTCCGGGGGACAGAAGACTCCCATCACCTGGTGCCCTTTTGCCAATAGACCCTTTAAGACATCCGCACCAAACGCCGCCTGCCCAATCAACGCAATCCGCATGGCTCCCTCCTTTAGGAGTACCAGTGAGTGTGATAATTACTAGGGACCAAAGAACCAGCGGTCAGTAAAACTGGATTACTGGCCCCTTTAGTGAAAATTCTCATCCCTCAATGATGGTGTTCGTCCGGGGGTGGCTCAGGCTGTAACTTGGCGGCCCAGGCGACCAGGGCGCAGGCGATCAGGATAGCGCCTAGAGACGTGTAGAGCCCGGGTACGACAAAGGCCGCCACGATGCAGACAAACACCAGTATGCAAATGAGGGCCTGCTTTTTCCGGTAAGCGGGCATGGGTTGTTCATGATGTTCATGGGGTTCATGATGCGCTGCCATGATGCACGACCTCCTCAGCAATAGATCCTTTATGGCATGGGTTTATTGGGCGTGTCCGTTCTGCTCGATAAATTCCAGGGCATAAGCAAGACGTTTGACGCTTTCTTCCTTCTCGAGCAGGGAGATGACGTCTGTCAGGCTGGGGCTGGCGGTGCGGCCGGTAAGGGCCAACCGCAGCGGTTGGGCCACGGTCACCAGCTTGACGCCGGCCTGGGCCGCCAGGTCCCTGAGCATCCCGGTCAGAGTGCCCTCAGCCAGGTCCGGCAAGTCTTCCAGGGCCTGGATGGCTTCCCGCAGAAACGGAGCGGTACCCGGGTTAAGAAATTTATTGGCCCCCTCGGGCTCGTAGGGCCGGGGATCCTGGAAGTAAAAACGCGCCGCCTCGGCCATCTCCACCAGGGTTTTGCTTCGGGCCTTGAGGGTGGCCACCACCCGGGCCAGGTAACCGGGGTCAGGAGATTCGATACCCAGGGTGGCCAAAAAGGGAACCAGGTTCCGAGCCAAATCCTGATCATTGCTGGCTTTTAGATAGTGGCTGTTCAACCACAGAAGCTTCTCATCATCGTGAATGCCCGGAGCTTTGCCCACGTGATTAAGGGAGAAGTATTGGATGAGCTCCTCCCGGGTGAAAATCTCCTGGTCGCCGTGGGACCAACCCAGCCGGGCCAGGTAGTTGTTCAGAGTGTGGGGGAGAATGCCCCGGTCCCGGTAGGCCAGCACCGGCAGGGCGCCGTGGCGTTTGGAGAGCTTGGCCCGATCCTTCCCCAGCATCAGGGGCATGTGCCCGAAAAGAGGGGGCGGCGTTTCCAGGGCCTGGTAGATGAGAAGCTGCCGGGGGGTGTTGCTGATGTGGTCGTCCCCCCGGATGATGTGGGAGACGTTCATGGTGATGTCATCCACCACCACGGCCAGGTTGTAGGTGGGAATGCCATCCGCCCGCCTGATGACCAGGTCGTCCAGTTCGTGGTTTTCGAAGGCGATATGGCCTTTTATTTGATCCTGCCAGAAGGTGGTGCCGGTTTGCGGTGTTTTGAAGCGCACCGCGGTGTTGGCGCCGGGTGCCAGGCCCCGCTCCCGGCAGCTGCCGTCATAGCGGGGCTTGTCGCCCAGGTCCAGGGCTTTCTGGCGGCGCACCTCCAGATCTTCGGGGTCGCAGTCGCAATAGTAGGCCGCCCCGGCCTTGAGCAGCCGGGTGGTGTAGTCATGATACAGTTGAAGACGTTCTGATTGCCGGTAAGGGCCCTCATCCCAATCGAGCCCCAGCCAGATCAGAGATTCTCGAATTCCCTCCACGAAGCGCTCCTCAGAGCGTTCCTTGTCGGTATCCTCGATCCTGAGAATGAAGACCCCGCCATGGTGCCGGGCGAAAAGCCAGTTAAACAGCGCGGTATGAGCTCCGCCCAAATGCAAGGCGCCGGTGGGGCTGGGGGAAAAGCGAGTGCGTACCTGTGTCATCTTCATACCTGCGGGAATATGTGCTTTTTACCACAAATTGTCGGCCAAGGCCAAAGATTTTCGGTGGTTTCCCTGGTGGGGATGAAGGTTGGGTGCCATGCAGCTAGAAATCATTGGCCGCCGGTTCAGAGGTCTGCGAAAATCAGCTTCATTTCAGGGAAAACTTTTTATAATCTCAAGGCAGCACTGAAAAATAACCGGAGGTAAGGGTCATGGGCTGGCTGAGTGAATTGATCGGAAGCTTAAGCACTAGGGTGAACTCGTTCATCCTGACAGTGACGAAGAGTGAGAGGTTGGCCTCAAGTCTTGATGACGTCATATTCTCGGTAATATTTATAGCCTTTCTTGTTTTTACCATGAGATTGGCCAGGCGCCTGTTAAACCGGCTGATCAATAAACTGGAGAGCTGGCGAGGCACCAAGATTACTCCCATCCATATCCAGAGCTTGGAAGTGAGTCTCGGCTGACCGTCTGACCGATGCCCTGAAATGGGTGGTGCAGAAGGCGAAAATTGTTGTCTACCTCATGCTGCTCTATATTTTTATTCCGGTATTCTTCAGCTATTTTCCGCGCACCAGGTACTATGTCCTGGGATACCTGGACTATTTCATCGCGCCCTTTGAGACCATTTTTACCGGCATTCTGGCCTTTATCCCTAATTTGATTTTCATTGGCATCACGATTTATGTCATGCGCTATGCCCTGCGTTTGCTTCGCCTGCTCTTCTCAGAAATCGAAACAGGGCGCAATTTCCTTCAAGGGCTTCCATAAGGATTGGGCCGCGCCTACCTTTAAACTTTCTAAATTTCTCCTCATTGTCTTCACCATCGTGCTGATCTCTCCGTACATGCCGGGGTTTGGCAGTCCGGCTTTTCAGGGTATCTCCATTTTCTTCGGCATTCTCCTGTCCCTCGGGTCCACCGCGGCCATCGCCAACATGGTGGCCGGGGCCGCCCTGACCTACATGCGGCCCTTTAAAGTGGGGGACCGGGTGAAAATTGCCGATACCATCGGTGATGTGGTGGAAAAGACCCTGCTCATCACCCGGGTGCAGACCGTGAAAAATGTGGAGGTGACCATTCCCAACGCCATGGTTCTGGGAAGCCACATGATCAACTTCAGCGTCTTGGCCCAGGAGTCCAAATTGATTATTCATACTGCCATCACCATCGGTTATGACGTGCCGTGGCGGCAGGTGCACGAACTCCTGATTGCTGCGGCCCAAGGCACCCAGGGAGTGGTGCCGGAACCGCCTCCGTTTGTCATCCAGACCAGCCTCAACGATTTTTCCGTGTCCTATGAGTTGAATGTTTATACCGCTGACGCCCAGCGTTTGCTGGCCATTCAGTCCGACCTGCACCAGAACATTCAGGACAAATTCAACGAAGCCGGGGTGGAAATCATGTCTCCCACCTACGCCGCGGTTCGGGACGGGAACCAGGTGACCATTCCCGATGATTATCTCCCCAAAACTTACGAGGCCCAGGGCTTCAGGATAGCCTCTTTGCCGGCTCTGTTGAATGTTAATAAGTAAGGCCTAAACTCTTTGGGGGAATTTTCAGGGACCTAAGATCCTTAGCCTCCACCCAAGCCCCCCTCTACCCCCTTTGACCGGGAGCACAGGCTGGAAGCCTATGTTCCCGAAATTAAGTAGCTGTAGGGCGGGAAAGCGAAGCGCATCCCGCCTTTCGCACTGGAGGTTTCAAGGGGGGACAGGGGTTTGCGACCCCTGGCCCCCTCCCTCACCCTTTATGGACACGACTTTAGTCGCGCACCACAGTCTCCACCTGAATGTTGTGCTCTTTCAACCACTTCCACAGGGTGACCCTGCTTACTCCCAGGAGTTCTGCGGCCTTGGACTTTTTCCCCTGAGCCGCCTGGAGAGCGTTCAGAAGTTCCTCCCGGGTAAGGCGCGGCGAGGCGGGGGATTCTGGCTGCCGGGGCCGGGGTGGGGGGGGGCGCTTGCCGGTAAGTTGGACCGGTAGGTGCTCCGGTAGTATGGTGTCTTGATTGCCAAGGACAAAGGCATAGTCGATAACATTCATGAGCTCCCGGACATTGCCGGGCCAGGCATAGCGATAGAATATCTCCAAGGTCTCCCGGCTCAGACCGGTGATGGGTTTCTGGGTCTTGGCCGCGGTGCGTTCCAGGAAGTGCTCCACCAGCAAGGGGATGTCCTCCCGGCGCTCCCGTAAGGGCGGCAGGGGGATGGGGATGACATTGATGCGGAAAAACAGGTCCTCCCGGAACCGCCCTTGATCCATAAGAGCCTGCAGGTCCTGATTGGTGGCGGTGATGATGCGCACGTCCACCGGGATGGGCCGGTGGTCCCCCACCTTCTCGATGATCTTTTCCTGAAGGACTCGCAGCAGCTTGGCCTGGGTGGACTGGGGCAAGTCGCCGATTTCGTCCAGGAAAATGGAGCCCCGGTGGGCCGCCTCGAAGCGCCCCACCCGGGTGCGGTCTGCGCCGGTGAAAGCCCCCTTAACGTGGCCGAAAAGCTCGCTCTCCAGCAGGGACTCATTCAGGGCGGCGCTGTTCACCTTGATGAAGGGACCTTTAGCCCGGGGGCTCAGGCGGTGGAGGGCGGCGGCGGCCAACTCTTTCCCAGTGCCGCTTTCCCCATAAAGGATCACCGGGGCTTCAGAGGCCGCGGCGCTGGTCAGGAGCTGGAAGAGCTGGAGCATGGCCGGCGAGCGCCCCAGGAGGCCGTGGAAGCCGTCCTCCCGGTGGAGCTCCCGGCGGAGGCGGGAGATGACCCGGTCCCGGGCGGATACCTCGCTCAGGTCGGTGAGGGTTTCCACGGCCCCCAGAACGTGGCCCGCCTCATCCCTCAAAATGGCAGCATTTTTCAGAAAGGGGAGGGTGGTGCCGTCCTTTCTGGTGAGGACGCAGCGGATGCGGCGCACGCCGCCTTCTTTGAAAAGGCTGCACTGCCGCTTGGGGTCCTGGGGCCTGAAGCCCCGGCAGCGGTCACAGTTGAGAATGGTGCAGGGCTGGCCCAGAAGCTCTTCCCGGCTATAGCCGGTCAGGCGCTCCATGGCCGGGTTAACGGCTATGATCATCCCCTCCGGGTCCACCACCATGAGGCCGTCCATCATGGTGTGAATGACGGTTTCCCAGTAGCGCTCGCACTGTTCGGGGAGGGATGAGGAGGGGCCGGGCGCTTCCCTTGGGTGACTGGTCACAACTTCTCCCTTTCCCCCTGAGAACGATGAATTTTTCGAAGGCGGCCACCCGAATTCCTCGGAAGGGGGATTGTGGGGGCGGTTTTCGCCTGGGTACGTTAAGTGCTTTGGTAAACATTAGTTAATCAAAAGGTAAACATATGTCAAGGCTGAACACGTCTCTCTCTTTTTTTTATAGATTTTTCAATGCATTACAAAATAGGCCATCTGGCAGCTTCTTTGCATAATCATTTTTGGATATTTTTTGACTCATTGAGAATGAAAAAGTCTTTTTAATCCATAGTTAGATATGAAACAATAAGGCCATGTGAAAGAATTCCGAAAGCAAAGGAGAACGTGCATGATCGGCACCACCAAGAAACCCTTCGAAGAAGTGCTGGACGCTCTGAAAGACTAACAGAAGGTCGCCGTGGTGGGCTGCGACGGCTGCGCCAAGATATGCCTGACCGGAGGCGTGGACGAAGTGGCCGACCTGGCCCAACAACTGAAAGAGGCCGGCAAGGACATCGTCTTCGAAGCAACTCCGGAGCGCACTTGCAACGTGGCCAAATCCACTCCTGTCCTGGAGCCCTTAAAGGACAAGATCGAAGCGACTGACGCCCTCATCGTTTTAGGTTGCGGCGGCGCCGTACAAATAACCCGCCACATGACGGAAAAATTCGGCCTGAACAAGCCCGTCAAGGTGGGCCTCAACTCCGTGGGACACATGGATACCCTGGTACCGGGGGCCGTGGCCCTGGAGGAGTGCTCGGACTGCGGGGAGTGCCTGTTAAATGAAACCGGCGGCATTTGCCCGGTGACCCGCTGCGCCAAAAGCTTGCTTAATGGCCCCTGCGGCGGTGCGGAAAACGGCAAATGTGAAGTTGACTCGCAGCGGGACTGTGCCTGGATTCTTATCTTCAACCGCATGGCGGCTTTGGGGGAAGTGGACCGGCTCAAGAACTACCTGGAACCCAAGGATTTCGGCAAGGGCTCCCGTCCCCGGACGCTGAACATCAAAGAGGGGAGGGTGGCATGAAACTCACGGAACTGTTTGACCGGGGAGAATTTGTCATTACCAGCGAAGTGGGTCCGGTGAAAGGTTGCAGCCGGGTAAACGGCGGCCTACCCCCCGAGTTCATCCAGGAGGCCCTTAACATCAGGGATTATGTCCACGCGGTGAACGTCACAGATAACCAGAGCGCGGTAATGCGGTTGGGGTCTCTGGCCGCCAGTGTGCTCTTGAAACAGTTCGGCCTGGAGCCGCTTTTCCAGCTCACCTGCCGGGACCGGAACCGCATCGCCCTGCAAAGCGACCTGATGAGCGCCTGCACCCTGGGCATCGACAACGTGCTGTGCCTCACCGGGGACCACATCAAGCTGGGGGACCACGTGGCAGCCAAACCCGTTTTCGACGTGGATTCCGTGCAACTGCTCCACCTGGCCCAGGAATTGAACCGGGGGCAGGACCTGGTGGGCAATACCCTGACCCAGGCCACGGACCTGGCCCTGGGCGCGGTGGTGAATCCCGGGTTTGAGCCCCTGGACTTGCAGCTCCTCAAAATGGAGAAAAAAATCGAGCAGGGGGCCCAGTTCTTTCAAACCCAGGCAGTCTATGACCCCAAGCTCTTCGAGACGTTTGTCCGCCGGGTGGAGGGTTTCAAGGTGCCCGTGCAGTATGGCCTGGTGGTCATCAAATCTCCCAAGATGGCTCGATTCATGAACGAAAACGTTTCCGGCATCACGGTTCCTGAATCCCTTATCAAAGAAATGGCCAGCGTCTCGCCAGGGGAGTACAAGACCAAGGCTGGGGAGATTACCCTGCGCTTGGCCAGGGAAATGGGCCCCATGGTCCAGGGTGTCCACTTCATGCCCCTGGGTTGGTCGGACCTGGTGCCGCCGGTGGTGACGGAACTCAGGAAGTTGGTTGCCTGAGTTTCGAGTTTTTGGAGGAAATCCCGCTCTAAGGGGGTAGAGCGTTATGAAATCTATGCGTTACGGGGTGGTGGTGGGCCTGGTGGCCGCGCTGGCGTGGCTGCTGTGGCTGTCCCCGGCGACCATGGCCGCCAAACGGCAATGTCCACCTTTTCATCTCAAAACCGAGGATGGCAAAATTATCAACCCCTTGACCGGGGAAAACGCCGATCAGCCCTACAGCTCCCGCCAGACCTGCGGCGCCTGCCACAAGTACGACGAGATCACCAAGGGCTATCATTTCCAGCAGGGCTGGGACAGGATCAAGGACGACTACAGTAAAACACAACCCTGGGTCCTGTCCGACGGCATGTTGGGCAAGATGTGACCGCCCTCTTTTCGCCAGTTGGCGAAAAAGAAAAACAGCAACCCTGACGAAATTGACATCACGGTTTTCCAATGGGTCGCGGCGGGCGATCCCCAAATGCCTGAAAAACCCGGCTGTGGCGGCTGTCACCCTGGAGGCGGCGGCCTGGAGTTTGACCGGGACGGCAAGCGCTACGACACCACCCTGAAAGCCAATCCGGAGCTGGCCCAGAGCCTGGACGGGGATTACTACCAGAGCCATTGGGACAAATCCGGGGTGGTGGAGGCGGACTGCTTCGTTTGTCATCTGCCGAACTATGACTTCGGCTTACGCAACAAGCAACTCAAGCAGTGGAACTTCAAGTGGGCCTCCACCGCGGCCTCCGGCATCGGCCAGGTAACGGGGTACGTCAAGGAAAATCAGACCCCCACAGTGGTGTATAACAAGCGCCTGTTCAATGAGGACGGCAAGATCGTCCTGGATCTGGCCTACCCCCCGCCGGCGCAGAACTGCATCTTCTGCCACTCCATGAGCGACCTCAAGAAACGGGGCTTTTCCTGGAACGACCCGGTGAACTACGATATTCACAACTCCCGGGGGATGAACTGCGCCCAGTGCCATCCGGCCATTGAAGACAAAAAGCTGAAAATAACCAAAACTCAACATCAATTCGCCAAGGGGGATGAGAACGTCTCCTCGGTGCGGAACGACCTGGACAACACCATCAAGACCTGCAAGCAATGCCACGAGCAGGGCTACATGGGCGCCCCCCGGCCGGCGCATCTGTCCATCCGGCCCAACCACCTGGAAAAGCTGGCGTGCGAGGTCTGCCATATCCCGGCCCTGCACCGGGCTGCGGGGGAGGGCTTTAGCGTCACCACCGGCGCCATGGTGAACGTTCCCAAATTCGGGGCCAAGAAGATGGGACAGGAATTCACCTGGCGGCCCCGGTATCAGCGGGATAAGGAAGGCAAACTGGAGCCGGTGAATCCCCTGTTGCCGGCGTTTTACAGCAACAAAAACCAGGACGGCATCTATTACCCGCTGTTCATGCGGGAGATCAAGAAGGCCTACGGGCAGGTCCAAGGCCAACTAGAACCCACAAAACCCCAAGCGCCCGGATTTGCACACCAAAGAACAGATCAAGATCATGCTCACTGGACTGAGCAAGGGCCTCGAAGGGAACAAGCGCTTTCAGGCCATCAGCCCCAACTTCCATAAGGGCGGTAAGATTTACTCCCTGGACGACAAAGGCGAAGTGGTGGAGGCCGTGGACCATACCTGGGTAGGCCACCTGGAGGGTTTCAATATCAACCACAATGTGGCTCCGGCCACCCTGGCCCTGGGGGCCAACGGCTGCGGCGACTGCCACTCCACCGAGGCCCACATGTTCAAGGGGCAGATCGTCACTGACATCTGGGGGCCCACCGGCAAGCCCACCTTCATCAGTTCCGGGCGCCTGTTCGGTTGCAAACCCTGGGCTTTCTATGTCAACCAGTTCCACCAGACGTATCTGACCCCCTACGCCAGCCTGGCGCTGCTCCTCCTGGTCTTCGGCATCGTGCTGCACTACACCGGCCAGGGGCCCAAGGGCGCCGACTTCACCTACGAGCCCGCGGTGATCGAGCGCTTCCGGGTATCGGAGCGCTGGACCCACCTGGTGCGCATGACTTCTTTCATCTTGCTGGCCTTTACCGGCTATATCTTCTTCTATAACAACGTCACCATGCTGCGCATGTTCTTTAATTCGCCCCAGGGTGCGGTAATCTTCCACTGGGTGACCGGGTTGATCTTTGTGGCGGCTTCCATTGTGAGCGTCATCCTCTGGGCCAAGGACGCCAAATTCGCGGACTACGACAAGGAATGGCTCAGCAAGCAGGGCGGCTACTTCAGTGGCCAGGAAGTGGAAGTGCCGGCCGGCAGACTGAACGCCGGCCAGAAGATTTTCCTCTGGCTGAGCGCGGTCTTGAGCCTGATCATGGGACTGACCGGCGTGCTCCTGATCTTCAAGAACAGCCTGCCCCTGACCTTCAACTGCGTCACGTCCACTATCCATGGGCTCTTTGCGGTTATCTTCCTGGCGGCCATCATCGCCCACGCCTATCTGGGCACCATTGCCAACCCCGGCACCTGGCGCGCCCTCATCGACGGCAAGGTGGGCCGCAAGTGGGCCCAGAAGCACCACTCCGAGTGGTACAAGGAGATCAAGGCGCAGGAACCGCCGGAAAAGCCGGTGGAGAAACCAGAGGAGACTGAATAAGGTCTAAAAATGGAGGACGGGCCTGGCCCACCCTAAATTTCTCTTGATCAATTGAAGCTAGGGAATACAAGATTCGGAGGACATATCTACCATGGAAAAATTCCTGTTTGTCATGTCCAAGGGGTTCGAAAAAGCGGGAGGCGCCACCCGGGCCCTACAGTTCGCCGCCATTGCCGCTGAGATGGGCAAGTCGGTGGAGATCTTTCTCATCGACGACGCCATCCACTGGGCCCAAATCGGCATGGCGGAGGGCATCCGCTCCTCCACCGGCGAACACATGAAGGACCTCCTGGATAAGATCATCTCCCGGAAAACTCCCATCCACGTGTGTAAGGCCTGCGCTGACAAGCGTCTCATCTCCGATGACGAGCTGGTGGAAGGCGCCTTCATTTCCGCCGGATCCGCTTTGGTGGAGATGATGGTCAACCCGGAATACAAGGTCTTTACATTTTAAGATGGTTATCTGACCTTTTTCTAAAACCCCCTCACCTCAATCTTCTCCCCCCGCCAGGGGAGAGGGTGAGATGAGGGGGAAGCCATCCCTCGGTCTCCCAGACCAGAAGCTTGGGGAACCGCATAAAATCAAAGGGGATAGGCTCTGCCCAGCTCAACGCCGTGAATAAAGGAGTTTGGGTTTTTAGCCCCTGCCTCCTCCCCCCCCGCTTTACCCAAAAACCATTGACCCAGGCGGTTCAGTTTGCTATCTTTAAATGGGTGAAATACCTATAAGGATTTACTATGTCCAGAATCGCCTCTTATTTCTCCAAGGCTGATCGCAAAAAACTTTTTTTCGACTATCTGAAGCTGATCGGCATCCTAGAGATCGTTATTTTCATCGTGGTGGCGCTGTGGTCCGCCGACGACAAATACCACCGGGTCTACACCCCCTTTCCCTGGAAAGAGTATCTTTTTGTGGCCTTCGCTTTTCCAGTCATGCTCACCTTTCTCATGGGGGTGATCATCACTGGCTTCAATTACTTTTTGGGGCAGGATGTCACGGCCGCCCAGGAAGAAGAGCAGGACAAGGGTCAGGATATATCTATGGTGGGACATCTCAAGCGCCTGCCCTTGCTGGCCCTGCTGTTTCTCTTGCTGGTGACTATCTTTGCGCTTTACAACATCAACCACATCATGGCCTGGTTGACTTCCCTGACCTCCAGCACCTTTACATTCCTGAGTTACGTGCTGGCCGGGGCGGGCGTGGTGGTGGCCATTTACTTGCTGTTTTTCCTATTTTTCAAATACCGCCTCAACCAGCGCCAGATGAAGTACCAGTACTATTCCCAGATCTCCGAGCGTCACGGGCTCATCATCCTGGACGATCGCACCGTACTCCACAAAAACGGCCAACTGTTGGTGCGGGGCCGGCGCTGGGGTCGGCCCAAGCAAGCGAAGAATGCTGCCGTCCCCAAGGATGACAAATCCGTGACGGTCACCCCCGAGGAGCCGGAACTTTTGTCGTCCCAGGCCTCGGGCCCCTCCCAACTGCCGGCGCCCAAGCCCTGATGGCCACGGCGCCTGTCACGGCGGCTCTCCTGGCTGCACTTTCTCAAGAAGTGCAGCCTTTTTTGCGTCGGGTCCGGGCCAGACGGCTTTCAGGGGGAGACCTGCCGGTCTGGGAATTCACCACCAAAACGGGAAAGGGAGTGGCAGTGCTCTCGGGCATGGGCGAGGACGCGGCGGCGCGGGCCGCGACCTGGATTCATGAGCGCTATCAACCTCAGGTGTTCATTTCCCTGGGTTTCGGGGGGGCCGTCACCCCGGAGTTGCCGCCGGGGGCCGTGGTCCTGGGGGAGTCTTTTTGGCGCTACGAGCCGGAGGCGCAGGCACTCCAGGAAGTGACGGTTCCCCCTTCCCCGGCTTGGTTAGAGGACCTGCTTGAGAGGCTTCACACGGCCGGCTTGCCGGCTTTTCGGGGGAGCGTGGTCACCACCCGGGGGATCATCCACAAGGCCAGCCACCAGATCCCCCTCCAACACCTGGCCCACCCCGTGCTCGACTTGGAGACCAGCGCCGCAGCTGGGGCGGCCCACGCCAGCAATCTGCCGTTTTTAGCTCTCCGGGCCATCACCGATGCCGCCGGAGAAGAAATTCCGGATTTCCTAAAGAGCTTTGCCCAGGAAGGGGAAAGGCCCAGCGTGGGCGCGGCCTTGGCCTGGCTGGCCGCAAATCCCCGGCGTCTTCCCCTGTTGTTCCGTCTCTGGCGTCGCAGCCGCCTGGCCGCGCGGCGTCTGGCCCAGGCGTTGGAGGTGGTATTGGCAGTATCTTGAGGGAAGGGCCCGGGAGGATTACTTAACCTTTCGTTAATCCTCCTAAATTTACTGCTGTTCACTTAAGCACCAAGAGATGATGCGACATCATTTCTCTTGTCATTCTGAGGGAGCCGAGGCGACCGAAGAATCTCTCAATACGAGATGCTTCGCGGCGCTCAGCATGACAGGAAAACGATGAAAATGTAGGGTGGGCACGGCCCACCAATTCCTAACCGCTTAAGTGAACCGTATTGCTTCTAAATCATCCTATTAAGAGAAGGGGACTTTCTCAGGCATATCAAAATTGAGGGAAAAACTTTGGGGAGAGGCGCCATGGCATGGTCGCCCTCTCCCCAATTGGCTTGACAATGAGGTAAAGTAAAAAGGTTTGGTCTTAGATGACGGAAAACTTGTTCAATCAACCAATCTTCTCAGAATAGGTCATCGACAGGAAAGCCCCACCCGTTACTTGGTATATTTGGCTTTCAGGGGAATGGCACACTTGGGGCACATCAGCGGGTCGCCAGGCTTCTGGTCCGGGAAAGCATGCTCGGCATCGCACTCCGGGCACTGGAAAATATTGGCGCCTTCTTCGCCGCTAAAGCCACCTTTGCCGCCCATTTCCGGGGCATGAGGTTTGTCTTTGGTCATAATGCTATCCTCCTCAGATTTTCATGGCCGAAAGTCAACCAAGATTTACTACAAACTGTAATTCTCTTTTAAGAGAAAACAAGAGGGGAAAGGAAAAAGTGTTCAATGTGGGGGAATCCTGACAGATTTGCTCCCCTCAAAGGGGGCGCGGGGAGGGCAAAGGACCTGCGTTTCCAGTTTCGACTTGCATCACCGCCACACCTTCAACCCCAGCCAGATGAGGAAGGGGAGGTAAATGAAGACGCCAGACAGGAACAGGATGGGTTCGCCGATCCATAGGGTGATGATCAGGTTAAAGGCCAGGATGCCGACATAAAGGCCGGGGCCCAGAAGGGCCTGGTTGGGGAAGTCCCGGCGGCCCCAGTCCCAGAAAGCGCCGGCGGGCAGGCGGGCCAGAAGGACTTGCAGCAGACGGATGAGGATCAGGGACACCAGGAGCCAGCCGGCGAAGTTGGCCAGGGGAATACCGAAATAAAACCCGGGTTCGGGGTAGCCGTAGATCTGCCCCAGGAACCAGCGGTAGCCCCGCAGGGCCACCGGGTCGATGACCACGTCCAGGGTGGTCATGAGGACGGCCCCCAGGATGGTGCTGCGCCAGGAGTAAAGGAGAGGGCTGTCCGTCTCGAGGAAAAACCGCCACCCCTGCCAGCGCCCCGGGCTGAGGGCCAAGAGGGCCAGGCTATAGCTGGCGTAGGCCAGGAACACGTAGGAGAGGGAGTCCATAAAGGGGACGCCTGCAACCCAGAGTTCCTGGTCCAGGGTGGCCGGAATATAGATATACCAACCGAAGGGGAAACCGGTATGGATGGAGCTCAGTTCCGCCAGCCAGGCCACCAGATAGCCCGTGACCAGGAAGGTCAGGGTGCGGCCGGCGCCGAACTGCCAGGTGGCCAGCACCAGATAGCAGGCCAGGAAGAGGAAGACATAGGGGCGTAAAAGGAGCGTGCCCCCAAGAAGATTCAGGAACTCCATCAACGTTTTCGGTAGAAGAAGGCTACAAGCTTTTGCAAAATCTCGAATTCTCCTAACAGTGTCATTCTGAGCAAAGCGAAGAATCTCGCACTTTCAATAGGTTGAGATCCTCACTTCGTTCAGGATGACAAAAAAAGAGGTTTTGAAATAGGTTGCAAGCTCATTGGCAGCTCTCAGGTCATGCTATAAAATATAAAAGGATTATGGTATGTAACCGAGAGAGGTCGCCGGCAGACCAGAACCTTGCCGAACTTCTTCCCCGCCTTTTTCAGGGCAGAAGCAAGAAGGTAAGTATCCCGGTTGGATATCATATAACCGAAAACCGAAAACAAAAAACCGAAAACCGAAAACAGTCCCTGGAAAACCGCGTATGAAGGTTGTTCTGGCCAAAACTTCAGGATTCTGCATGGGCGTGAAAAATGCCATGGAGATGGTCCTGAAGGCCATCCACGAAAACCACGCCAATATTTATACCTATGGGCCCTTGATTCACAATCCCCAGGTGATGGAGCTGTTGCAGGAACGGGGCATCAGGGTCCTCCAGGAAGGGGAGGTTCCGGGTAAAGGGCTTGTGGTTATCAGGGCTCACGGCATTCCCCCTCAAAAGCGTCACGCCCTGGAAGCCGCCGGCGCCCGCATCATTGACGCCACCTGCGTCAGGGTGGCCCGGGTCCAGGCCATTATCCGCCGCTGGGCCAAAAAGGGCTTTGCCACCATCATTATCGGGGACGCCGACCACCCGGAGGTGCGGGGACTTATGGGACACACCAACGGGCGGGGGTTTGTGGTTTCCACCCCCGAGGAGGTGGCGGCTTTACCGGAGCTTGACCAGGTCATTGTGGTGGCTCAGACCACCCAAAGTGAAGGCCATTTCCAAGAATTGGTAAAGAGCATTAAAGCCCGATTCCCTGAGGCCGAGATCCGCAACACCATCTGCGACGCCACCGCCAGCCGCCAAATTGAGATCGAGGAACTGGCCCGCCAGGTCGAGGCCCTGGTGGTGGTGGGGGGCCGCAACAGCGGCAATACTCAGCGCCTGGTGGAGATCTCCCGGGCCACCGGGCTGCCCACCTTTCACGTAGAGACCGAGCAGGAGTTGGACCTCAGGACCTTGAGCCGCTTCCACACGGTGGGCGTCAGCGCCGGGGCCTCCACCCCCCACTGGCTCATCAGCAACGTGGTGAGCACCCTGAAGCATGCCTGGGCCTTTCACCCCGGGCTCCTTGACCAGTTACCTGTACCGGCTCTGGCGGTTTTTTCTCAAGTCCAACCTTTACGTGGCCCTGGGCGCCGGCTGCTTGAGCTACGTGTCTTCTCTGCTCCAGGGGGTGTGGCCCCAATTCACCTACTTCTTTGTGGCCTTCCTGTATATTTACGCCATGCACATCCTGAACCACTTCACCGATGCGGCCTCCAAGCTCAACGACCCGGTGCAGTCCATGTTCTACGGCCGGCACCGGGATTTTCTCCTGGTGAGCGTCGCCCTGTCGTCTTTGGCCTCGCTGGCCCTGGGCCTGTACCTGGGCTGGGAGGCCTTTGTCTTCATTCTGGTGATGAGCTTTTTGGGGCTCTTTTACAACCTGAAAATTATTCCCGGCCACCTGTCGGCCTCCACCCGCATCGCCCGTCTGAAGGAAATCCCAGGCTCCAAAACCGTGTTCACTGCCGTGGCCTGGGGCGTGCTGGCGGCCCTCATTCCGGTGGTGTGCTCCGAGGAGGGGGTCTCGGCCGCCACCGCGGTGGCCTTCTTCTTTGTGGCCGGCCTGGTCTTCATCCGCACCGGGCTCTTTGAGATCCTGGCCATTGAAGGAGACCGGGTAGTGGGCAAGGAAACCCTGGCCATCGCCCTGGGACCGAAACGCACTCTGAACCTCCTCTCGATTGGGGCCGCAGTCCTGGTGGTTATGCTGCTCTTAGCCGCCGGGGCCGGGCTCATCCCACCCCTCGGGTACATCCTGTCCCTGTGCGGCCTCTACGCCTTCGGCTACCTTACCCTGTATCGCTTCGACCTCATGGAGTCCGGGCTCATCCTCGAGTCCCTGGTGGAAGGGAATATGCTCCTGGCCGGTGTGCTCGCCTTTCTGATGGACCCCCACCACGGTCCCTTCCAGGCTTTCTGATACTAATTGTTTGTCAAACCTAGCGTCGCGTCCCGGGTATAGATTACAAAATTATGCCCTGTCAGACCTTGTATTTCCCTCCCCCTTGATGAGGGAGGGCTGGGTGGGGGTGAATAAAATATGAGCAATTTATCTAGGTTAGACCAAAGAAATTCCCCCTCCCCCCAACCCCCTCACACCTTGGGAGGGGGAGTTAAACCCAGAAACCTTTTGAAAGAGAAACCCGGGACATGACACTAAAAGCCGTTGCAAAACTTAAGTTTTCGGTATCCTGTCATTCTGAGCGAAGCGAAGAATCTCGCATTTTCAATAAGTTGAAATCATTCACTTCGTCCAGGATGACAGAAAAAGAGGTTTTGCCATAGCTTCTAGAGTCGCGTCCCATATACGCCTTGCATCAATTCAAGACATCGAACCTCTCCTTCCCCTGGTAGGAGGGCTTTGTAACCCCTCGGCCCGTGGCTAACGGTGACATCTTCTAAAAAAAAATGCTCATCCGGTTCAAGTTATGATACAAATTGTTCGAATATCTCAAGAAGGGGGTTCTAAAAGCCAGTGGGAGCGATCGACCTTGGTTGCATAACCCTTTGAAATAGAACGGTTTTATGAGACATCCAGAAAAAAGTACAAAATTTCATACCGGAAGAAAAAAAATTTGAATTTTTTGTTGACAAATGTTTTGGGCAAATTTACCATGTATCCGTAAAACCAAAACAGAGAAAGGAGGTTGTACCGAGAGCAAGTAATTTCTTCAGATGTTACCAGAGGTTAAAAAAAAAGGGGAAATGGTAACTACTCACACACCTTCTTAAGGGGGGATTAACCATGAAAAAAATTGTTTTTGGCCTTGTTTTGTGTGCCCTGGTGGCGATGCCCATCTCCGCCATGGGTGCCAAGACCGGCGATTTCGAGATTGGCGGCTACATCAAGCTGTTTACCGACTGGAATAGCACCCAGGTGGTGAACAAGAACATGGGCTTGGTAGGTTCTCGCAACAATGCAATCTACCCAAGCCACGACGGCCGCTTCCGCATGACCGCTCAGGACACCCGGTTCAACTTCAAAATCACGGGTCCCGAGGTCTGGGGCGCCAAGACCCAGGGCTACATTGAGATGGACTTTGACGTGGACGGGCAAGATGCGGCCGCGGCTGCACCCGTCACCAACTCTTGGCGTCCTCGCCTGCGTCACGCCTGGTTCCGGATGGATTGGCCCGGCGGCTGGCAAGTACTCATGGGCCAGTACTGGGGCGTGTTCTGCAACTTCTGGCCGGATACCGTCAACAGCGGCCCCCTCTTTGGCCACGGTATGTCCACCCAGCGGCTGCCGCAGATCCGGGTAACCAAGAAGACCGGCCCCTGGACCTTTGATGCTTTTGCAGGGACCCCGGATAGTTCGGCTCCTGGTAATCTTGATGCTGCGTTCTTTGGTGTGAACGGTTCTCAAATCTTGCCGGGATCCCTCCCCGGTGGCATCAGCAACAACATCGGCGAGGCTGGGATGATCCCCCAGTTCGGCGTGTCCGCGCAATACGACAAGGACCTCTGGGGCAAAGCCGGGTATTTCGGCCGGCCCCGGGGCTTTGCCGCCAACGTGGCTTTTGGCATCCAGCGCACCAAATATTATGGCGGAGTTTTTGCTGCCCCCACCTGGAGTCAGAACGCTGACGGAACATTACCAAACGGCGCCGGCCTTGGTGCCGTTGCGGGGCTCCAGGAAAACCAAACCTTGACTCCCTGGAAACTCCAGTTAAGTTTGTTTATCCCGGTCATCCCCACCCAAACCGAGAACCTGAAGGGCACGGCTTCTCTCCAGCTTCAGGGTTACATCGGCGAGGGCCTGCGCTTCTTTGGCAACGGCTTCAACGCCAGCAACGACTACTGGTCGTTTGATGGCTTCCAAACCGTAGGAAATTGGCCCCCTGGGACCGTTCCTAATCCCGATCCATCCTTTGGCGGTGGCTGGACAGCTGGTCAACCCAATTATAAGCGCCGGCTCACCAAAGAATACGGCGGTTACATCCAGGGCCAGTACTACTTCAACAACGCCTGGCACGTGAGTTACGTCTACGGCTTCTCCAAAAAGTACGGGGTGCCTGCCTCTAGGGACCTTGCTCTCCAAAACTATTACTTCAATCTTTTCGGGCCAGCCAATACCAACCAAAGTGGTTACACCTGGGCCGGCAACGCCAACATGATCAGGGATATTCAGGAGCATAACGCCACCCTGTTCTACCGGCCCGTCAAGGCCTTCAAGTTCGGCTTGAGTTACGCTTACATCAACACCAACTACTTCCAGATCACCACAGTGGGTTCCAAGCAGACCAGGCGGGGCGACAACCATCGCGTGCAGTTTGCCGGCTGGTTCTTCTTCTAACCTGAAAACCGGTTGACACCAACCAAGCCCACAGGGTAATATCCCTGTGGGCTTTTTTATTTTTCGGTTTCAGGTTGGTCACCTCACCCATGACGCCGGTATACCCTTCCAGGGCACGAGTGACTGCCCCAGCTAGATGACTGCCGCCTTATCTGATGCCATCGAACTGACCACCGAAACCCGAGCCCCACAGACTAAAACCGAATTTCTGGAGATGCGGTAATGCACCGAAAAGAGAATAACCTGTTGTCCCTGTTTCTCCTCCTGGCCCTGGCCGCCGCCCTAATGGTGGCTGGCTGCAGCGGCCTCAAAAGCCAATGGCGCAAGGTGTCCGGCACTCGCGCCGCGGATGCTGACTTAGAGGAGGAGGCCAAGACCCCCCCGGAAGCTATGAAGGAAGAGGTGGTCGTCGACGGCAAGGTCTACGTGCGCAGCAAAAATCCTGAGTATAACTATCTCCCCGGCGAGCCGGAATATATCTATGCGGAGAAAGGCACGGAGTTTAAAGGCCTCACCGCCATGATGGTTGAGTCCCTGGCCAGGAAGTTGGGCATCGCCGAGAAGTCCAAGGCGACCGCGGGCGTCCCGGAAGACAAGGTCCAGGAGATGGTGCGTAAGGAGGTGGACCGCATCCTCAAGGAACAGGGCCTGAAAGCCTTCCAATCCAAGGACAAGAGCCGGCCTGAGGGAGTGGTGGGCCGCTACGTGGCGGTGTACCCCAATCCTGAAGCTTCCCGGAGTATGGAGGGGGCGAGCCGCACCCTGGCTGTGGCCCTGGTGGACGCCGTCTCCCGCCAAAAGGACCTCAAGGTAGCCGGTCCTGATAAGGTGAAGGCTTCACTCAACGCCGCCAAAGTGACGGGGAGATTGAAAGAACGCCAGAATCTCCAGGCCCTGGGCGACGTCATGGGCGTGCACGCCCTCGTTCTGACCGGGGTGGTCCCGCCGGAAGGGGGGGGCCCGGGATTTTTGGTCACGGAGGTGTACGACACCTTCAAGGGCACCAAGGTGGATGGTATTGCCTACCCCGTGGAAGGGAGGCCGGGAGCCGATGTTGTCCAGAAATTCGCCCGGGGCAATGCCTTGAGGTTGTCCGCCGCCCTCCTCGAGGTAGAGTGGTTTGGCCGGGTGGAATTTACCAAGGAAGGGAATGTGTACCTGAGCACGGGGGAGAACGCCGGCCTCAAGGTGGGGGACCGCTTAAAGGTAGTGGCTCCAGGACAAGAAGTAGTCAACCCCACCACCCGGGCCTCCCTGGGCTTTACTGCGGATGAGACCCAGGGGATGCTGAAGGTCACGGAGTTGCTGGGTGATTCCGGGGCGGTGGCCCAGGTGGTGAACGGCGGCCCCTTCAAGGCCAATGACAAGGTGAAAACTGTTAGATAATAGTTCAAAGTTCAAGGTTCAAAGTTCAAGGTTTGGGAAGTAGTAAAAATCTTTGGGAAATTTTTTTAAGTCATAAACAGGACTTGAATTTTTTCTTGTGAACTAATTTTTTTGAACCTTGAACCTTGAACTTTAAATTCTCCCAATCTTCTCCATCCCCCCCATATACGGTCTGAGTTTCTCCGGAATGCTGACGCTGCCGTCTTTGTGCTGGTAATTCTCCAGAATGGCCACCATGGTGCGGCCCACGGCTAGGCCCGAGCCGTTCAAGGTGTGCACCAGTTCGGTGCCCTTGGCGCCTTTGCGTTTAAAGCGGATCTCCGCCCGCCGGGCCTGGTAGTCCGTGAAGTTGCTGCACGAGGAAATTTCCCGGTAGAGGTTCTGCCCCGGCAGCCACACCTCGATGTCGTAAGTTTTGGCCGCGGCAAAGCCCATGTCCCCGGTGCACAGCACCACCACCCGGTAGTGCAGACCCAATTCCTGCAGCACTTCCTCGGCGTCCTGCAGCAGGAGTTCCAGTTCGTCATAGGAGGTCTCTGGGGTGGTGAACTTCACCAGCTCCACCTTGTCGAACTGGTGTTGGCGGATGAGCCCCCGGACGTCCTTGCCATAGGAGCCCGCCTCGGACCGGAAGCAGGGGGTGTAAGCGGTGTAGTAAATCGGCAGGTCCTCTGCCTGAAGGATTTCCTCCCGGTGGATGTTGGTCACCGGCACCTCGGCGGTGGGCACCAGGAAGTAATCCCGAGCCCTCCAGCTTGAAGAGGTCGTCTTTGAACTTGGGAAGCTGGCCGGTGCCCTGCATGGCCTCGGCATTGGTCATGAAGGGGGGCCAGACCTCGGTGTAGCCGTGCTGGCGGGTGTGCAAATCCAGCATAAAGTTAATGAGGGCCCGCTCCATGAGGGCCCCGGCGCCCTTGAGGAGAGCGAAGCGGGCCCCGGTGATCTTGGCGGCCCGCTCGAAGTCCAGGATGCCCAGGGCCTCCCCCAGGTCCCAGTGGGCCTGGGGCTCAAACGCGAACCGGGGCGGCTCCCCCCAGGTCTTCACCACGGGGTTGTCCTCCTCGGAGGCGCCCACCGGCACGCTGTCGTCGGGGAGGTTGGGGAGGTTGAGGAGGAAGTCCCGCACCCAGGGGTCATGCTTCTCGGCTTCAGCCTCCCAGCGCTTGAGGCTCTGGTTTATTTCTTTGACTTGGTCAATAAGTACCTGGGCCTCCTGGTGCAATCCAGCCTTTTTTTTGTTCCCCACTTCCTCTGATAAGGTATTGCGCTTATGTCTCAGCCCGTCTATTTCTGCCAAAGCCCGGCGGCGTTCAATGTCCTTGGTGATAAATTCATCAAGAGAAATATCGGGCCTCTATTCTTCAAGGCCTTTTCCACTTCACTAACGTGTTCTCGAATGAACCGCAGATCGAGCATAATTTCCTCGAATTTTTGTTGTAGCCGCAGGCTTTAGCCTGCGTTTGGGCACGGCAAGCCGTGCCCCTACAGGAAGATTACTTGTTTAACGGTACCTTGGTATTAAGCATTCCCGTAGGGGCAGGGTTTCCCTGCCCTTGGCTGAACTACCTTATTTAATTGGGCGGGGAGACCCCGCCCCTACAAAAAAATGATATTGCCTCGCTTAAGTGAACAGAATTGGGCCTAAAGCTTACAGCTCAAAGCTCTCAGTCTCCACCAAACCCCTCCTTGATCTCCTCCAGCAGGCGCACCAGGCCATCGACATTCTGACGCTGAATAAAGTAAAGAATATCATGTACTGCGTCCTCCAGGGCCACCAGGGCCGGCCGGTTGGCGGGGTTGGCCACTTGGATGCAGGCATAGAGCTGGGCGTCCTGGCTGAGGAGGCGCTGGGACAGTTGATGCAGGGTGGCGAAGGTGGGGGTGGAAAAGTCCTCCAGATCCTGGGGGGACACTCCCAACTGTCGGATCGATCTTTCCAGGGCAATGAGGACAAAGTGAGACAGGCCCTGAACCACAGCCATGAGACGGTCGTGCTCCGTGGCGCTGGTGACCTTCACCCGGGCCCCGGCCCTTTCCAGCAAGTCCTTGAGCCAGTTGAACCAACGTTCCCCCCGGCCGGGGCACAGGACCACGGTGCGACCGTTAATGCTTTTTTCTTTCGGACCGAAGAGAGGATGGGTGCCCACCACTTCCCCCGGGAAGGCCTTCAGCATGGCGTCCAGGGGACGCTGCTTCACCGAGGTGTTGTCCATGAGGGCCGCGTCGGGGCGCAGGTGGGGGGCGATGTCCCGGATGATGGCCACCACCTTGGGAATGGGCACGGAGAGCATCACCACGTCGGCCTGGGACGCCACCTCCTGGGGGGTCTGGGGGGTGTCCAGGTCGGCCGTCAAAACAGTGAGCCCCTGGTCCGTAAAAAAGCGGTGGAACCACCGGCCCATCTGCCCGGAACCGCCGATAAGAGCTAGGGTCACACTCATGTTATGGCCCGTTGCCGCAGTAAAAAATCGGCCAGGGTCAAGCGCACCATGGCCTGCAGGACCGGTACGATACGAGGGATGGCGCTCACATCGTGGCGGCCCTTCACGGTTAGCCGCCGGGCCTGTCCCTCAACGTCGATGGTGTCCTGCTCCCGGAAAATGGAGGGGATGGGCTTCACCGCGGCCCGGACCACAATGTCATCGCCGTTGCTAATGCCGGCCAGGATGCCCCCGGCATAGTTGGAGGCAAAACCGCCTGGGGTGATGGGGTCGTTGTGCTCTGAGCCCAGCATGCGGGCCGCGGCGAAACCGGAACCGATCTCCACGCCTTTGATGGCGCCCACGGACATGAGCGCCTGGGCCAGGGCTGCGTCCAGCTTGTCGAAGACGGGCTCCCCCAGACCGGGGGGGCACCCCTGAACCCGCACTTCCACGATGCCCCCCACAGAGTCGCCCTGGGCCCGCACCTCTTCCACCCGGGCAGCCATGGCCGGCACCGCCTCGGGGTCGGGGCAGGCAAAGGGGTTGTCCCAGATGGTGGCTTCCTCCACCCGCTGGGCTCTGACCCCGCCAAATTCCAGGGTATAGGCTGACACGGTGATGTTCTCCGTGTCCAAGACCTTTTGGGCCACCGCACTGGCAGCCACCCGGGCCGCAGTCTCCCGGGCCGAGGACCTCCCACCCCCCCGGTGGTCCCGGATGCCGTATTTGGCCTGGTAAGTGAAATCCCCGTGCCCGGGGCGGAAGACTTCCTTCAGTTCTTCGTAATCCTGGCTGCGCACGTCCCGGTTATAAATGATCAGGCTAATGGGGGTGCCCGTGGTGAGTCCCTCAAAGACTCCGGAAAGTATTTCCACCCGGTCCGGCTCCTGGCGGGAGGTGGCGTGGGCCTGGACCCCCGGACGACGCCGGGCCAAAACCGTGTCGATGTCGGCCGCGCTCAGGGGCAGGCGTGGTGGGCAACCGTCAATGACCGCGCCCAGAGCCGGGCCGTGGGACTCCCCCCAGGTGGTGACCCGGAAAACCTTGCCGTAGGTGTTGCCCGCCATAGGTATTCCTTATTTGAAGGACAAAATTTTTACCGGCCAGGGGCCTGTATCACGTCTCACTCAGTGGAGGAACTAGTATTGCGCTCCGTAAATAATATGTTTTTTTGTGGAGCAAATTTTCGCAAAAAAATGGCCATTTTTTCCCCCCTTTTTAAAAGGTGGTTCAGGGGGGATTATGTAACTGGTTGATAATCCCCCTAAATCCCCCTTTAGGAAAGGGGGACTTGCAAAGCTGCACCCTGCAGTGACCCTGATATTTTGCCTTTTAATTTATGGAACACGGCATTAGATTAATATTATTTTCCCAAAGAACCTCATATCGTGTCCCGTAATTACCTTTCCTAAATTCTGATCCTCGAAACTCCCCCTCCCCTGGTGGGAGGGGGTTGGCGGAGGGGGGATAAGGATTCGTGATTGGACCAGCAATCTCCTATCACTATCAACTTCCGCTAATTTCCTCAAGGATTTGCTTTACCACTTCCGGGACAGTAAGCCCCGTCGTGTCAACCACGAGGTGGGCCGCAGCCCGGTAGAGGGGCTCCCGCTCCGTCAGCACCCGTTCCATTTCCACCACGGGGTCTGCTCCAGTGAGGCTGGGACGGGATTCCTGGCTAGCTAAATCCTGTCTGAGCCGCTGGCCCAGGGTGGCAGAATCAGCTGTAAGCCAGATAATCAGGCCGTTTTCCCTGAGCATTTGGACATTTTCCGGGTCCAGGACCACCCCACCCCCAGGGGCCAGCACCTGTCCAGGAAATCTGGCGTAGCGTTCCACCAATGCCTTTTCCCGCCGGCGGAACCCCGGCCAACCTTCCGTGGCGACAAGTTCGGCAATGGAACAGCCCGCCTCGGCCACCAGCACCTCGTCCAGGTCCACAAAGGGGCGTTGTAAAGCCTGGGCCAGGGCCTTGCCCACCGAGGTCTTGCCGCAGGCCCGGCCGCCGATAAGCACCAGGTTACGGTCCTCAGTCAGGTGAAAAGATGTTGCCGCACTCACCACGAACCACTGCTGGGACTATTTGTTGCCATGGGAAAAAAGTGAATGATGGTAAACGGTTGGCATTAAGTTTACTGAAATTATAGGCGGAAAGAAAGAGAGAAAGGGACAGGGAGCCTGGCATGCGAGGGAGTGCCTGATCAAGCTCCAGCCATTACCACTTCCCCAGGAGAATCAAACCCCCAATAACCACAAAGGCGATACCCGCGGCTTTCTTGATGACGTGTTCGGGCACGTATTGGGCCATCACCCCGCCCACCACTACCCCCAGTAGGGTGGCCAGGCACAAAGCGAAGCAGGCCCCGGCCAGCACGGTCAGAGGAGTTCCTTTCTCGGCGGTGAGGGTGAGGGCTGCAAGCTGGGTTTTATCACCCATCTCGGCCAAAAATACCGTACCGAAGGTAACCCAAAAAACCTGCCAGTCCATGGAGTGATTTATCGTCCTCCTTACCTGTATCTTTATAAGAAAAAGGGGGGCCATCTCCCCTAAAATGGCACCTAGCTGGACGAGAGTGCTCTCAGGTTCCTGACCCTCATCAGACCTATCTTTTCCGGCGCCCGCTGGCCAGACGTCGACTGGGAACCAACTCCCTCTCGGGCAGGAAAATCACCCCACCTTCCCGGGCGGCATCGATGGGCAGGGAACCACCGGCGGCCGCGGCAAATTGCCGGGCCCGACTGACGATTTCCCGCACCGCCGTGTCTTTGCGGGCAGGATCATGGTGGGTCAAAAGCAGGCTTTTTACCTCGGCTTCCAGGGCCAAACGGACCGCCTCTTCATAGGTGGAGTGGCCCCAACCCCGGTGGAACGGCATTTCCTCCGGTAGATACTGGGCGTCATGAATTAACAGGTCTGCACCCTTACTGAACTTGACGAAATCCGGGAAGCGGGATCCCCCGTTCAAGCCTAATTCGTTGTCGGTAATGAAAACCAGGGTGTGGCCTTCCTCCTGGAAGCGGAAACCCAAACACCCCTGAGGGTGGTTCAAGGGCAGGGCGTCGATCTGCACATCGTCCAGAACCAGAGGGTGCCGGGCAATTTTACTGAGAAAGGTGATGTGGGCTTTGAGTTGCTCGAAAGCCACTGGGAAGAAGCCGTCTCCCATGTGGTCGTCAAAGATCCGTTTCAAGGCCTGGTAAGCCAGGGGCCAGCCATCCACCTGAATTTCCGAGTCCTCCCGGTAGATGGGGGAAAAGAAGGGCAAGCCAATGAGATGGTCCCAGTGGTTATGGGTTAGCAGCAGGTGAATCCGGACCGTGGCTACTGCGGTTTTCAGGCGCTCACCCAAGAGGCGGATACCGGTGCCGCCGTCGATGACGATGCGTCTGCCGGAGTGCAGCACCACCTCGAGGCAGGTGGTGTTGCCGCCGAACTCCAGGGTGTCAGGACCGGGTGAGGGGATGGAGCCCCTGGTGCCCCAAAACCGGATTTCCATGTGCCAGTCTCCTTTACCAGGGTGGCCGGGGAGAAAAGCCTAAATAAGCCTGGTTCTCCCTAGCCAAATAACCGCTGTCCTCAAGAATCACCCAATTTCCAGGGCTGTTGCTCCTTTTCCAGCCAGGCGTCCGCCAGTCCAAAGCAGCCGGTGAGCATCATGTCACCTAAGGGGGCGGCAAAAACGCCGGGCCAGCCCCGGGCCAGGGAGCGCCGGGGTCCAGTGATGACCGTGAAAGAGAAGGGCCGTTCACCGTGGTAGTCCGGGTGAATAGCGCACCCATGACCGTTATCGCCAAAAACCTCTTCATGCTTGAGTTCACCGGCCTGAAAGCGGCTCAGATGCTGGGCCAGCTTGTCCGGGGTCAACAGGCCCGTGTGGTGCTCGTAAATGCCCAACATCCGGTCTCTCTGAATCAGGGCTGCAAAGGTGTGGGCGTTACCCACGTTGACCACGGTCAAACCTGTCATCCGGTGCTTCCGGGCCTCGGGATCGAGAAGCGCGCCCCGCATGCCTGCGGTGCAGGTGTCCATCAGCAGGACTCCGGGGAGAGCCTCAGCCACGGCCTGCATACGGGTGAAAACCTCCGGAGGTTCCTGAAAGGCCAGGTCCGCCAGCCTGCCACCCCGGGCCAGCACCTCCCGCCATTGCTGGAACCGGAACTCCCGGTTACTAGCATGAGGACTGAAGCCGTGATCCTGGACAGCCACCGTGAAGCGGGTGGGAAAAGATAACTCAAAGGTGGTAAGCACTGTCTTGATGGCTTCCAGGTCCACATCTCCCAGCACCAGACGCGCCGCTTCCGGGGGAGGATTATCAGTGAAGCATACTCCCCATTGCTGGATAATGTCAAGATTGTCATGAAGGGTCAGGGCGGCTTGGGGCAAGGCATAAACCTGCAGGCCCTGGGCCAGGTGTCGGCGCACCGCCGAAGTGATGGGACCCCCGCCCATGAGACGGCCTGTAAGGAAAACGGCCCGGCCCTCAGCAGTGTAACGGTGGAGGCGACGGGCCGCGATCTGAGTGGGGGCCGGCAACACCAGCTTCACCGCGTTTTCCACGGCTTGGCCCGGCTCCCAGAGGAACAGGTCCTGGGTGCCGCCACCCACATCCACGGCCAACAGCGGTCCCTCAGACATCGTGCCCCTCGGCCGCAGCCGCCGCGTCCAGCACCACACGAAACGCCGCCTTGCGGGCCAGACGGAAGGGCTGTGACCCTCGCGCCGGCACCCACTGCAAAGTGAAAAGTTCATCAGAAACCACCAGGAGAGCTGCCACGGCGATCTGACGGAACCGTCCCACCGCGAACAGGGCCGCCAGCTCGAGGTCTATGCCCAGGATGCCCTGGGACTGGCAGGACCTCACCAGGCCTTTGGTCTCCCGAAAAAATGCGTCCGTGGACCACACTGCTCCGGCATGCCAGGGGACCTCGACGTCCTGCAAACCCGCAGCCAGGATATCAGATAATCGCTGATGAGGAATAATCTCACCAGGTTCCCGGCAGTAATGGGGGGTAGTGCCGTCTCCGGGGACGGCCCTCGTGGGGAGGATCAAGTCGCCGATGCGCACCTGAGGGGCCAAAGACCCGCACCAGCCCAAGACCAGGACCCGGCGCGCTCCCAAAACGATGAGTTTTTCCAGGACCATGACGGCGTAAGGCGCCCCCAAAGCCGGGGCCACCACCGTGAGGGGGGCGCCCTCCCAGGACCCCGGGCGGCAGGCGCAGCCCCAAAACTGGCGGGGAGTGCCATGGGCCTGAGTCAAACGGCACAGGGATTGGTAATCCGGCTGGGTGAAGGTCAGAACCACCGTGGGGGTAACGGGCTCCTCTCCCGGCTCCCGGGTGGGTTGGATGAGGGCTTCCTGATCTTCAGGAAAGGAGGGCTCGAATGACCTGAGCGAGGCTGCTTCCGGGCGCCAGCGCCATGGACCAGGAGAAGCCTCCAGGGCTTTCTCTTCTAAGGTTTTTTCCCGGTTCATACGGAACGCCGCGCTTCCCTGAACTTCCAGATAAAATACGCCAGCCCCGCCAAGAGACAGACCACCACCACATAGTCCAAAATGTGAGTGTACTGCTGGATGAGGCGCCAGTTTTCCTTAAGGCGTACCCCACAATAGGCGAGAAAGCCGTTCCACATGGTAGCCCCCACCGCGGTATAAAGAATGAAGGGTCCCAGGGACATGCGGGCCAGCCCTGCGGGGATGGAAATGAGATGACGCACCACCGGGATGAAGCGGGAAATAAAAATGGTGATGCTGCCGTAGCGGGCAAAGAAATTCTTGGTCCACTCCAGGTGGTGGGGGTTGAGGAGCAAGTAGCGGCCGTAGCGCAGCACCACCGGCTCTCCCAGCATGCCCATGCCGTAGGACAAGAGCGACCCCACAATTGAGCCCAGACTGCTGGCCACCATGACCCACACCGGATCAAAATGCCCGGTGAAGATGAGGAACCCGGCGAAGGGCATGACCAGTTCGCTGGGCACCGGTGCAATCATGCTTTCCAGGGTCATGAGGATGAAAATGCCGATGTAGCTAAAGTGATGGATAATGGCGGTGTTGTAATTGCAGAGGGTTTCCGTGATTCCCATATGAATTATAGTTCTCCCAATTCCCGCTGGTGCAACTCCTCCTCCACCCGGGATTCACGCTCCGCCAGCCCCTGGCTCAGGCCCACCGGGTACTGGGGCGGGTCTTCCAGAGCTTTGTAGGCTTCGGGCAGCAGCGCCAATTGCTGGCGAAAAAAGTCGCGGCTTTCCTGCAGCGTGGGTAAAGGCTTCAGCGGGGCGCCGTTCTGCATGACCTGGTTTAAGAGAGGCGCTCCTGCCGGTAAGGTCTCCTCCCGGAGCGAGATGGTGTCCCCGCACATCAGGCCTTTATCGTCGAAGCTGCGCCAGACCTGCTTTTTGTCCACCAGCGTCACCTTGCCGGTGGAGAGCTTCATCACCGGGTGGTCGGCGTACTTCACCAGTTTGTAAGCGATATCGAAATAGGGGGCATCTGCAGCCACCCCCATTTTGGTGCCCACTGCAAAACTGTTAATAAGGCCTCCAGCTTCGAGGACATCGGTTATCTTGTATTCGTCGAAGCCGCCGCTGGCCAGGATGCCCACGTAGTCCAGGCCTTCCTCGTCAAGGACCCGCCGCACCTCCTGGCTGATGGCGGCAATGTCTCCCGAGTCTAAGCGCACGGAGCGCAGGCGCTCGCCCCGGGCCTCCATCTCTTGGCCCACCCGGGCGGCCTTGCGGGCCCCGGCCACGTCGTCATAGGTATCGATGAGCAGAGTCGTACTTTTCGGAAAATTCTCGGCAAAAACCCGGAAAGCCTCGATTTCCTCGTGAAAGCTGGTGATGTAGGAATGGGCCATGGTCCCGAAAATGGGGATGCCGTAAAGTTTCCCCGCCAGGACATTGCTGGTGCCGGTAAAGCCGACCAGATAGGAGGCCCGGGCCACCTTGAGGCCGGCGTCACTGCCCTGAGTCCGCCGCAAGGAAAAATCGACGAGGGGCCGTCCCTGGGCCGCCAGGACCGAGCGGGCCGCCTTGGACGCGATGAGGGTTTGCAGGTTGACCGCGTTGATAATGAAGGTCTCCACCAATTGAGCTTCAATGATGGGGGCGCTCACTTCCAGGAGGGGCTCATCTTTGAAGAAGATGCTTCCCTCGGGCAGGGCATAGACTTCCCCGGTGAAGCGCAAGGTTTTCAAGTAATCCAGGAACTGGGCTCGAAACAGACCGGTGGACTCCAGATAAGCCAGGTCGTCTTCGGTGAAACGCAGGGTGGCGAGGTATTCCAGGGCTTCGGAGAGCCCCGCGGCCACGAAATAGCCGCGATTTTTCGGATACTTGCGGATGAAGAGGCTGAAGGTGGCCTCCTCGTTCATCCCCTGGTCGAAGTAACAGGCGGCCATGGTGAGCTGATAGAGGTCCGTGAGCAGGGCCAGCCGTTCTCCTGAGGGCGTTTGGGTCATTGTCGTCTTTCGTCTTGGGTGTCAGGTATAGCTTATTGGAAAGGCGGAATAACAGGATGAGGATCCTGTCCCCCTTGGTAGGCTTGATTTTTAAGCTGCCTAAAGTATTACATATTACATTTAATTTACCTGATTTTCCAGAAAAGAATATGGGCGGGCCTCAGCCCCGGGAAAAAACATCGGCCGCCAGGTCAAGGTGCTTGCCGGCCTTGAGGTGATGGTAGCCCAGGGCCGCCACCATGGCGGCGTTGTCGGTGCACAAGGAGAGGGGCGGCAGGAAGAGTTCCACGCCGTCCACCGCGGCACGGTCCTGCAGGACCTGGCGCAGACGGCCGTTGGCGGCCACGCCCCCGCAGACCGCCAGATGGCGGCAGCCGGTGCGGGCCAGGGCTTCCCAGGCCCGGGTGACCAGGCTCTCCACCACCGCCTCCTGGAAGCTGGCTGCCAAATCGGCTCGGGAGGAGTGGTCGCTGAGGATCTCCGGGTGTTTCTTGAGGAGGTAGGCCACGGCAGTCTTGAGACCGCTGTAGCTGAAAGTGAGAGGTTCTGCGAGGATGCGGGGCCGGGGAAGCTCATAAGCCTGGGGATTGCCGTTTTGCGCCAGGGCCTCGATGACCACCCCGCCGGGATAGCCCAGGCCCATGAGTTTGGCCACCTTGTCGAAGGCTTCCCCTGCGGCGTCGTCCCTGGTGCGGGAGAGCAGCGTCATGGCCAGCAGGCTCTCCACCTGGTACAGGTTGGTGTGGCCCCCGGAGACCACCAGGGCCACGAAAGGAAAGGCAGGGAGCGGCGTCGGTGAGCCACAGGGAGGCGATGTGGGACTCCAAATGGTGGACTCCCGCCAGGGGGAGTTGCAGGGTGTACGCTATGGCTTTGGCCACGGCCATGCCCACCACCAGGGCGCCGATGAGGCCGGGACGCTGCGTGGCGGCCACGCCGTCCACATCACGCAGACTCACCCCGGCCTGGTCCAGGGCCCCCTGGATCACCGGCACGATGTTTTCCAGGTGCCGCCGGGCCGCCAGTTCCGGCACCACCCCGCCATACACCGCGTGGAGTTCGAACTGGGTGGCCACCACACTTCCCTAACAACCGCCGCCCGTCCTTGACCACCGCGGCCGCAGTTTCATCACAAGAGGTTTCGATTCCTAAGATCAGCATGTTAGTTGAGATAAGAAAAGGTTCCTTGTGGCGAGGGTCCAGGAGATTGGAAATCCCCAGCCTTTAGGGCACGGCAAGCCATGCCCCTACAGCTCCCCTTCCAACCCTTTTTGAATTGCGAACCCAGGCATATTGCCCTTAGGGCACAGGCTGGAAGCCTGTGCTCCCGATTATGGGGTTGGGGGAGAGGGTTTGGGAGAGGGGGCAGGGGTCCACCGACCCCTGGCCCCCTCTCCCAATAATCTCAAAACAACCGCTTTTGGCTTGGTTTCGTTGGTATCTGTAATTCCTGGTGATTCAGGATGGCGCCGTCCGCCATGATGTGGCGCACTTCGGCCCCCTGGCCCGCGAGTTCCGGAGCCAGGAGCTGACCCCGGTGGCAGCGGGCCGGGTCGGCTTCGGCGCAAAGCAGGCAGACCGTGGCTTGACGGGCCTCCTCCAGCAGGCGCGCCAGTCCCTCCCGGAACTGGGGCCGGGACCGGAGGTAGTCCCAGACCACCTCATCGGCCAGGGGCCGGTCCGGGTCCTGAGGCTTGCCCCCCAGCTCCTTCCCTAAATAGAGATAGCGGATGCCCTCCTCGTGCAGGAGGTTTTTCAAGGCGTCACGGTTGAAATGGGGAACATAGCGACTGTAAGGCCGGCTGCGTAAATCGGCCACCACCTCGATGCCGTGGGCTTGCAGAAGCTTCAGGAAATCCTGCCCCGGATGGTTGCTGTGGCCGATGGTGTAGATAACCATAAATCCTTAGTAAACTGACAGGTGAATTTACTAACCAATATATTCCGCTTAATAATTGTAGGGCGCGTTTCACGCGCCAATAATTGGTGCGTGGAACGCACCCTACCTAATAGTTTATTGTACCGGGCTCGTCTATTTTCCACCCACAAACATAACCAGACCCATCTATGGCCCCGAGGGTTTGGGCGGTGACAAGACGGCGAGATAAGGCTTCAGCTCGGCCAGCTTCTTTTTGCCGATACCAGAAACTTCCAGGAGGTCTTCCCTTGTTTTATAAAGACCGTGGGACTGACGGTACTGGACGATGCGCTGGGCCAGGACCGGCCCGATGCCCGGCAGGGCCTCCAGATCTTCGGTGGTGGCGGTGTTCACATCAAGGGCCATTCCCAGGGTGAGGAGCCTTGGTCCGGACATGCGGCCCAGGCGATGGGCGCCATCCTGGGTCACTTCAACGCGGCTCCCTGAGGAGATGGTAGTATCGGACTGGGGCAAAGGTTCCGGACCACCGGCCCGGCGCCAGACGTCGGGAAGGGTAGGGGGGGCCGGAAACGAATAAACCCCGGGCCGGGCTACCTCACCGGTAATTTCCACAAACACCGGATTAAGGGTCACGGTGGAAGTCGCCGAAGGAGTTAAGCCGAAATTCCCCCGCCAGGCATAGAGCACCAAAAGCAGCGCACCCAAAAGCAGGATGATCCCCAGTTGGGCGCGGCTGAAAGAGGAGAAAGGTTGCATTGGGTAAGCTGATCTTGGGGGAGGGGGCTAAGGAGCAAGCCCCTTACCCCCTCCCCCAATCCCTTAAGAGGGAATTATATGTGTCCGATTCAGTCAGGGTTAAAAGCCCTGTCTGAATCGGCTCCCTCAAGGGGGTGGGGAGGGGAGCTGTAGGGGCACGGCTTGCCGTGCCCTAAGGGCGGGGGAGCCACGCTCCCCCGGTCCTCCCCTCAATTAAATCCGCTTCTACCCCTTGGCCCGTTGCTCGTCCTTGAAAAGCTTGTAGGTGATGCTGTCCACCAGGGCCTGCCAGGAGGCCTCGATGATGTCGTGGGCCACGCCCACCGTGCCCCAGCGGTGATGAGCGTCCCGAGACTCGATCAGGACCCGGACCTTGGCGCCGGTGCCGCCGGGACCGGGGAGAACCCGCACCTTATAATCCTCCAGGCGCGTCTCCTCGAGCCGGGGGTAGAAGCGCGTTAGAGCCTTTTTAAGAGCCTTGTCCAGGGCGTTTACCGGACCGTTGCCCAGGGCTGCGGTGTGGACTTCGTGGACGCCCACCCGGACCCGGAGGGTGGCTTCGGGCATGGGGGGTTCATCTTCCCCCACCTTCTGGTCGATGACCCGGTAGTTCATCAGGCGAAAGTATTCTTTATATTGGCCCATGGCGGCCCTGAGTAACATCTCCAGGGAGGCCTCAGCGCCCTCGAACTGGTAGCCCTGGGACTCCAGATCCTTGACCTTCTCCAGGGCCAGGCGCACTTTGGGTTCATTGGGATGAAGTTCCAACCCAAAATCCCGGGCTTTAAGGATGATACTGCTCTTGCCGGCTTGATCCGAAACCGGAATGTGGCGGGAATTCCCAACGTCCTCGGGGTTGATGTGCTCATAGGCCCGGACATTCTTCTTCACTGCGTCAGCATGCATACCCCCCTTGTGGGCAAAGGCGCTCTTTCCCACATAGGGCTGATAGCGATTGGGGCGCATGTTGGCCAGCTCACAGACAAAAAGAGACACCTCCCGCAGGCGCTTGAGATTGGCTTCACTCAGACACGCCAGGCCCAGCTTGAGCTGCAGGTTGGGGATGATGGAGACCAGGTTGGCGTTGCCGCAGCGCTCTCCCACGCCGTTGATGGTGCCCTGGACCTGCTCGCAACCCAACTCCACCGCAGCCACGCTGTTGGCCACGGCCAGGTCACTGTCGTTATGCGCGTGAATCCCCAGGGGAAAGCCGGGAAAGCGCTCCTGGACCACTTTGATGATGTCGATGAGTTCGCTCGTCAAGGTCCCGCCGTTGGTGTCGCACAGCACCAGGATCTCGGCCCCCCCATCCACCGCCGCCTGGAGGGAACGCAAGGCATAATCCTGGTCATCCTTGAAGCCGTCAAAGAAATGTTCGGCGTCGTAGATGAGTTCGTCCGCCTTGGGTTTGAGGTAAGCCAGTGAATTGGTGATGAGTTCGAGATTCCGCTCCAGGGTGGTTTTGAGAACCTCCTTGACCTGGAAGGGGGAGGACTTGCCGAAAATAGTGATCACCGGGGCCTGGCTGAGGATGAGTTCCTGCATGATGGAGTCGGCGTTGGGCTGGCGATCCTTGTGGTGAGTGCTGCCGAAGGCTGTCACCCGGGTGAGCCCCATGTCGTAGTTCTTGATTTCGGTAAAGAAGTCCCTGTCCTTGGGGTTCGCCCCCGGCCAGCCCCCCTCAAGATAGTGTACCCCGAGCTGGGACAGCTTCTGGGCGATGCGGATTTTGTCCCACAGGGACAGGACGAAATCTTCAGCCTGGGTGCCGTCCCTGAGAGTCGTGTCGTAGATTTTTACCTGGCGCATGGCCGTCCCCTAAAACCTGGAGCGTTTCGACGGCGGGGTTTCGAGGCCGAAAGCGTCGTGGAGCACCCGCACCGCCAGTTCCGTGAATTTGTCCTCAATGACACAGGAAATTTTGATTTCCGAGGTGCTGATCATCATAATATTAATGCCGGCCTGGGCCAACGCGGTAAACATGTGAGAAGCGATGCCGGCGTGGTTACGCATGCCCACACCCACGATGGAGACCCTGGCAATGTTTTCGTCGCTCAGGACCTCACCGGCGCCCACTTCCCGGGCCACGGCATTGACCAGCTCCAGGGTCTGCTGCAAATCCCCTTTGGGAACCGTGAAAGTGAGGTCGGTGAGGCCGTCAACACTGGTGTTCTGAATAATGAGATCCACTACGATGTTGGCGTCGGCCACCGGCTTGAAAAACTGCATGGCAATGCCTGGCCGGTCGGGGACCCGGGTGATGCTGATGCGGGCCTCGTTCCGGCTAAAGGCCACGCCGGATACTGGAATCGCTTCCATTTCTTCGTCCTCCTCACATACCAGGGTGCCGGGGTGGTTGCTGAAGGTGGAGCGCACCTTGAGGGGCACCCGGTACTGCTTGGCAAAACCCACGGAGCGGATCTCCAGGACCTTGGCCCCCAAAGAGGCCATTTCCAGCATTTCGTCGTAGGCAATCTTTTCGAGGAGCTGGGCTTTGTCGCACACCCGGGGGTCGGTGGTATAAACTCCTTCGACATCCGTGAAGATCTCACAGAGGTCGGCCTTGAGGGCCGCGGCCACGGCCACCGCGGTGGTGTCGGACCCCCCCCGGCCCAGGGTGGTGATGTTCCCGACTTCGTCCACCCCCTGGAAACCGGCCACAGTGACGATGCGGCCTTTTTTCAGCTCCTCCCGGATGCGGGCGGTATCGATGCCGACGATCCGGGCCCGGCCGTAGGCCCGGTCCGTGTAAATGCACGCCTGGTGACCAAGCAAGCTGGTGGCCTCTACGCCCTGGGACCTCAGAAACATGCTGAACAGCGACACGGTGACCTGCTCCCCGCTAGCCAGAAGCACGTCCAGCTCCCGGGGGTCGGGGGGGTCGCCCAGTTCCCTGGCCAGGTTAATGAGCCGGTCCGTCTCCCCGGACATGGCCGAAAGGACCACCACCATTTTGTTGCCGTCAACCATGCCTTTCAGCACCCGGTTGGCCACGTTGGCGATGCGGTCGGGATCGGCCACCGAGGTGCCGCCATATTTTTGCACGATGAGTGACAAGGTATTCGACCTCAAAAAGTTTAAAATATTTATATAGCTTATCTGGAAAAAAAAAGGAAGAGTAGGGCAGCTGAGAGACTTAAGAGGGAATAATCCAGAGATGGAAATTCTGCGTTGAGGAGAGAAGGGTGAGGTTATTAGGATAAGTATTTATGTTGCTATGACCGCGCGATCAGATGAAACTTTACTTGCATACTTTCCCGGGCCCTGGCCGCCTTCTTTGACGCATACTTACTTCGAACTTTCCCTCTTGGCCAGGCGGTCCAGGTCCCAGTTGATCCCGTAGAATTGCACGCCTTGGTGAAAGCGCCCGGGGCTCGTAAAAATTGGCCGCATCCAAATCACCCGGCCGTTGAGCACGATCTCGGTTTCCCCATCCGGCAGGATGACGGTAAATTTCACCGGCAGGTTAGGACCCAGGGCCGAGGGCGTGTCCAGGCGGACCCCCATGCAGCTGATATCCACCACCCAGGCGTCCCGGGCGGGCTTGCCGTTGATTTCTGTCACGGCCCAGCGCACCTGGTAGCGTTGGGCCCGGCGGGGCACCCGCCGTCTGGGGGTTTGGACGGTTAGCGGTATGACTCGCATTCCTTTACAATCCTTTCTTGGGTTGCTCTATTTTTTATCCACCAGGTTATAGCGAAAAACTCAAGTTTATCCTCCTCAGACATTGATAGGTGTCACCCTGAGCCGCAGGCGAAGGGTCTCGCCTTTCCACGAGATTCTTCGCCGCCGATGGCGGCTCAGAATGACGAAAACGCGACAGACATTGCAATGTTTCTGAAATCTACCTACTTAATCACCTCGTGGTTCAACGAGTAGGTTCTGTAAGAAGTAACCTGACTTCGGAGTACGTTACGAAAAATTATCACCTCACAGCTTCCCTTGCCGGGCCAGTAAATCCAAATCCCAGAAAGAACTGAAAAAGCGCATGCCCAGGCGGAAGCGCCCGGGTCTGCCGATCAAAGGTTTGACCCACACTACCTGTCCGGATAAGCGGGTTTCCTTCTCCCCCCAGGGAAATCGGACCACAAATTCCATGGGGGTGCGACTGGACAAGAACAGGGGGCTTTCCACTTGGGCCCCCAGGGAGCTGATATCCACCAGGAAGGAGTCGGGAGCCGGCTGGCCGTTCAATTCATGGAGAGACAGCCGTACCGGGAAGCGCTGGACTTTGCGCCCCAATCTCCTTTTCATCATACCCCGGTCCCTCCTCATTTCCTTGACATACCCTGCATCGGCAGATTTCTTGAAAAACCTTAACCTTAGACAAACAGTCTTGTGGCCCCACCATCCGGTTCAGGCTATCCGCCGGAAACCCCCTGCCCCTTATTTTTTTCCATTGACGTAAGGGAGTTAATGATGGTATGAAGGCTTACATACGAGAAAAAAATCACAAGGAAGGAGACCCCTCCATGGCTGCCAAACTGATAAAAGGGGGCGAAGTAGCCGCCCAGATTAGAGAAGAACTGAAAAAAGAAGTAGATGAACTCAAGGCCAAGCATAATGTTCAACCCGGCCTGGTCACCATCCTGGTGGGGGAAGACCCGGCTTCCGTGAGCTACGTCACCGCCAAGCAGAAGACCGCCCACGAGCTGGATTTCTATTCCATCCAGGACAACCAGGACCCGGACCTCACTGAAGAGGCCCTGCTGAACCTTCTGGAAAAGTACAACAACGACCCCAAGATCCATGGCATCCTGGTGCAGTTGCCCCTTCCCAAGCACATCGACTCCAATAAGGTGCTCTACGCCATCAACCCCAACAAGGACGTGGATGCCTTCCATCCGGTGAACGTGGGCCGCATCCTCATCGGCACCTATGCCTTCCTGCCCTGCACCCCGGCCGGCTGCCAGGAACTCATCGTGCGCGGCTACGGCGACCCCAAGGGCAAAGAAGTGGTGGTGGTGGGCCGCAGCAACATCGTGGGCAAACCCATGGTGGCCATCATGATCCAGAAGAAAGCCGGGGCCAACTCCACCGTCACCTGCGTGCACACCGGTACCCCCCAGGACAAGATCATCGAGCACTGCCGTCGGGCCGACATCCTCATCGTGGCCGCGGGGGTCCCCAAGTACGTTCAGGCCGAATGGATTAAACCCGGCGCCTGTGTCGTCGACGTGGGCGTCAACCGCATCGGCGTCAGCGAAAAGACCGGCAAGGCCATCCTGGCGGGCGACGTGGATTTTGAAAAGGCCGTGGAAGTGGCCGGCTATATCACCCCGGTCCCCGGCGGCGTCGGCCCCATGACCATCACCATGCTCATGAAAAACACCGTCATGGCCGCCAAAGTGGGCGCCGGCTTGATTAAGATTTAGTGAAATGTGTATATTGAGGAAGGGGGCCAGGGGTCACAGACCTCTGCCCCTTTCACCACATCTTTCCGTAGGGGCGGGTTTCAAACCCGCCCTATTGCGCTATAGAGAAGCCCTACCCCCACCCCCAATCCCTTGAGGGGAAAAATAAAGGCCGGTGAAAACGAGGCTCTTGGGAGCCCCGCTTTCACCGGCCTCATTATTTCAGGTGAAATGTAGCCGCAGGCTTTAGCCTGCGCCCGCACAGACTGAAAGCATGTGCTACTCTCCTTTACATTTGTTCACCCTTTAAGAAATCCCCCTAAATCTCCCTTTTTCAAAGGGGGACTTAAAAAACCCCCTTAGGAAGAATCAGGGACTTTTCTGATTCCCCCCCTTTCGTAAAGGGGGGTCAGGGGGGATTTCTCAAGCCTTTGGAAAATCAATGAAAATTCCCCTTTTTCGAGGGGGAGCTTAAAAGGCTGCGGCTCTGTGACTCACTCTTAAACCTGATAAAACATTCCCCCCTTTGACAAAGGGGGGATAGGGTGGATTTTTCATCGCCAGGGGCGAGACACGAGGGCCTTATGCATGTTTAGTCCCTTATTCCAGCAACTGTCCTTGGGCTTCTTTGGGGGTCGGGCCTTTCCTTTTTCGGGGGGCTTTTTTGAAGGTGGTGGTGCTACCAGGCCCTAGATCGGATATTCGAGCTTCTTGCCGGCCAAGAGCAGCCGTAGGGCGGGAAAGCAGAGCGCATCCCGCCTTCTTCGCCGAAAACGTTATCAGCCACCCAGGGCTTCGCCGATACGGGCCACCAGGTCCCGGGCCCGCAGCTTCTCAATGGTGTAATAAGAAGCTCCCATAATCTGGCTGATTTCCGGCAGGCAACTCGCTTCCTGCCAGTAGCGTTCGGTGTTGAGAATCAAGGAATTGATGCCCAAGCTGCGGACCTGGGCGGCCAGTTCCTTGACTTCAGGCATAGCGAGCTGGCCGGTTAACGAGACGTTGGCTTTGCCGTCGGTGATGAGGACCAGCAAAAAGGCGTCCTGGGGGTGTTTGGCCCGCTCCTTCTTGATCAGGTCCAGGGCCAGGGCCAGGCCGTGGGGCAGAGGGGTTTTGCCCCCGGTGGGCAGGTCCCGCAAATAGCGCTGGGCCATCTCGATGCTGTGGGTGAACGGCAACACCTTGACCGCCTGTTCCCCCCGGAAGACCACCAGCCCCACCCGTTCCCGGCGCCGGTAAGCGTCGAGCAGCAGGGACAGGATGGCCGCCTTGGTCTCCCGCATGCGGTCTTTGGCGCCCATGGAACCGGACGCGTCCACCACCAACAGGATATGGCGGCCGATTTTGCGCTCCCGCACCTTGTAGCGCAGGTCCGGGTCAGCGATGGCCAGGGCCAGGTTGCTCCTCTCCCGCACGGCCTGGTAAGGGGCTGCGGCCCTGAGCGTCGCGTCCAGGGCCAGGTCCGGGGTGGCGGGCGGGATGGGGGTGGCCCTGACGTAGCGGCCGGTTTGATTGTCGCTCCGGGTCCTGGTCCGGCTCCCAGGGGTGTTCCTGACCTGCCGGCTGGGGGGCAGTTCCAGAGGCTCCACGGCAAAGGGCTCTCCCGGCTCCGTGGTGACTTCGCCGATGAAAGATTTGCCCTCGCCGAGGGGGGCTGCGTCGGACACCGGCGGCGGTCCGGGCGGTACCTGGGCCTCCTCTTGTTCTTCCTGGAATTTGGCGAAGGTGTCTTCCAGTTTGTCCTGATCCAGGCGAGTATCGCCGAAGGGTTGGCGGCGCCGCCGGTGGGGCAGCACCAGGAGGGCCGCCTCCCGCACATCCTCGGCGCGCACCTCTTCCTGGCCGTGGTAGGCTGCCAGAGTCTGGGCGCCTTTGAGCATGTAGATGTCGGCCCGGTGGCCGTCCACCCCCTGGTCGAGACAGATGATGGAGATGAGACGCAGAATGTCCGGGGTGTATGTCACCCGGGAAAGTCGTTCCCCGGCCGCAATAATATTTTGCCGCAGGCGCTCCTGATCGGTTTCCCATTGCCCGGCGAACTCTTCCGGGTCTTCCTCGTAGGCCAACCGTCGGGTCACCACCTCCATGCGGTCGGGCAGATTCGGCAGGCCCGTGACCTCCACGCACAGACCAAACCGGTCCAGTAACTGAGGCCGCAGCTCCCCTTCCTCCGGGTTCATGGTGCCCACCAGGATGAAGCGGGCCGGGTGCTCGAAAGAGATGCCTTCCCGCTCCACCACATTCACTCCCATGGCCGCCGCGTCCAGGAGCACGTCCACCAGGTGGTCGTCCAGGAGATTCACTTCATCCACGTAGAGGATGCCCCGGTTGGCCGAGGCCAAAAGCCCCGGCTCGAAATGCTTCTCCCCGCTTTTAATGGCCTTTTCCAGATCAATGGCGCCGAGCAAACGGTCTTCGGTGGTCCCCAGAGGGAGGTCCACCACCGGCATGGGCCGGTAGCGCACCGGGAGCGACTCTCCCTGGGCGTGGCGCTCCCGGCAGGTGTCGCACATAAGCTCAGTCTCCTCGGGGTGGCAATGGAAGGGGCAGCTCGCCACCATGGGGATGGGAGGCAACAGCGCCGCCAAACCCCGGGCCGCGGTGGACTTGGCCGTGCCCTTTTCCCCCCGCACCAGCACCCCGCTCAGACGGGGGTTGATGGCGTTCAGAATTAGGGACTTTTTTAGCAATTCCTGGCCCACCAGGGCCGCAAAGGGGTAGACGGGTCGTTTCGAAGTCATAGTTTTTCAATATTACCATAAATATTGAGGGAGGGTGATAGAGACCGTGGGTAGGCCAGCAGCCAGTAATCGTCACAAAGTTCTCTCTAACTGGTCACTGATTACTGGTCACTGGTCACTTAATAAAGGGGGGTTGGGAGATGTGTTTGAGGGGGGGCGGTCCCCCGGGCCCTCCGGATAAATTCAGCGTTTGCGAGATTGTTCTTACATAACCTCAGGATCAAGGTCTTCTAACGGAATACTCTGTTCCTCTTGAAGTTGCTGGTGCTTAGGTCTTTTCGGGGTTGTTTTCTTTTTTCTGGTAAAGGTCTTTGGAGACTTCTCTGGGGATTCCGAGAGGTGGCGGGCCAGAACCCAGCCCTGGGCTCCGGTCTCCGGATATCTGACTTTTAACCACGTAGGGCCTGATTGAGACACTTTCTCTACGGCGTCGTTGAATTGCAAGACCTTCACCACCTGAGAACTGACCAAGGGCAGGAGGTGGAGTTTCAGAGTGGTGGTGGCCACATAAAAAGAGTTTTGGGTCGCAGGCCGCAAAGAAGCCTCAGTCCGGGCGGCTATCTCTTTACCTGGTGTGGCCTTCTCCGGTGGATTTAACGAGACCACGGCAGCCGGAACCCAACCGAGTCTTTTGTCCTTCTCCACCAGGACCCTCCACCAGCCCTGCTGATTCTCGGCAAGTTTGCTGATCTTGTCCCCTCGGTGCAAGATGTACCGGGAGCTCACCTCCTCTTGGGGGGCATCTCGCAGGGGCACTTCATTGGCCTGGACATAATAGGTTTCCAGGTTGATGGGCACCTCGCTCAGCAAGGGACGCTGCATCCAACCGACTTGCTGGCCCTGCCTCACTTGAACTTGGCACCAATCATCCTCTAGGCTGGAGACCACACTTACCTGTTCTCCATGGTAAAGCGTGGCGACGATATGACTGCCATACCCGGGGAATTCCCGGAGATAGGTTACCGGCGGGATCGTGTAATAGACCTCCGGGGTCTGTCTGGCTCCAAACCTGACGCAGGAGTTGACCAGCAATAACAAACACAGAAACACGGTCGTACTAGGAAGTTTCCTGTGTGCCATGACCATTCCCTGCACTACCTCAGCCTGGTGCCCCTTGTTTCGACCAGGGGCTGCTTAGATTTTTCCCCCTGTTTAGTCTTGTCGGACTGCCTGACCTATAGGCGTTGCGGCCACCTCTGGGTTTTTCTCCTGAATCAATTCCTGTATGAGCCATTTCCCCGAAGAATTGGAAAAATGAACCTCATAATCTTTTTTCAAGGATCTCTTTTCCTTGGTACGGATATCCTGAAGCGTGATATCCCAGACAACCTCGGCTATGATGGCATGCTCATTTTTTCGTTGAATATTTTTGAGAGTACATTGCATGTTGAGATAGTCATACTTTTGCCAGGTTCTCAGGATCTTCGCCTTCTTGTCGGTGAGATCGGGGAAGGTGGGGGAATACGCTTGCAGAAAGAGGGTGATATCCTTTTTCAGTTGAGCTTCACGAACCTGCTCGAGTACGGCAAGCAAATGCTCCCCTTCAGGCATGGGGGTAGGAATGGAAGATTGTTGGCTGGGGGAAGCATGGGACGAAACGGTGGCTTTCGGGTTAACCGAAGGTTTTTCCAAGGCTTTCGGTGTCGGGATGACGCCCTCTTTGGTTGAGGAAGTTCTGTGGAGAATGAAGACGTAGGAGGTGACCAGGACAATCACCACAACCCAAATGACGAAAAGCTGGCGCCACATCAACCGGACCGCCTTCACGAGATTATCATTCATGCGGGTTGAGACTTGAGCTATTTCCTCGGTCTCCGCCTTGAGAGCTGCCTGGGTTGTTTGCAAGAATTCCTTTTCTTGCTGGATAGTTTCCATAGCTTGCCCTCCCCCATGCCTTGCCCGGGACCGGCACTGCTGGTGAAAAATTTTGGCACAGACACTTAGTAAAGTTCTGTCGATTTCTGAAAAAGGTTGAAAACCGACCTGCACTCTTACCGTAGGGTATGGGAATATTATAGAACAGTCAGGCTATTTTTTCCTATCCTATAAGTTTTTTCTGCAGAATTCTTGTGACAATGAGATTTTTCTTAATTTTCTCAAGATGTGAAAGTCGCAGGGAACAGCTTTTATATGGAGTTGCAATCATGAAGGTATTTTTTGTTGCCGCAGGCTTTAGCCTGCGCCAGCACAGGCTGCAAGCCTGTGCCACCAAAGCCTCATCCTCTTGCCAGAGTCTAGGAGGCTGTTGAAAAACTAGCCACGTGGATCGTGTTACCCCGCTTTTGATGCTATAATCTGGACCCATAAATAATGGGGGAGGCAGCAGCCATGCGGGGCGACGACATCCATCAGGACTCCATGTTCAGTTACCTGTCCCCGGAAGCCCGGGTGCCCAAAGATCATCCGCTGAGGCCGCTCCGGCAGATGGTGAACCAGGCCTTGCGGGAGATGTCCTGGGACTTTCAGGCCATGTACGCCAGCGAGGGGCGTCCCTCCATCCCTCCGGAGAAGCTGCTGCGAGCCTTGCTCCTGCAGGTGTTGTACACCATCCGCAGCGAGCGCCTGCTTATGGAGCAGTTGGATTACAACCTTCTGTTTCGCTGGTTTGTGGGCCTCTCCATGGACGATCCCGTCTGGGACCACTCCACCTTCTCCAAGAATCGGGAGCGTCTCATCGCCTCGGACGTGGCCACGGCCTTCTTTGAGCGTATCCTGAAGCAGGCTACGGTCTCGGGACTTTTGTCCGGCGAGCACTTTACGGTGGACGGCACCCTCATCGAGGCGTGGGCCTCTGTGAAGAGTTTTCGCCCCACGGAGGGACCGCCACCGCCATCCACCGGGGGGCGCAACCCGGAGGTGGATTTTCGGGGTGAGCGTCGCAGCAACGCCACCCATGCCTCCACCACTGACCCCGACGCCCGGTTGTTCACCAAGAGTTCCGGGCAGACGGCCAAGCTCTGCTACATGGGGCATGTGCTCATGGAAAACCGCCACGGCCTGGTGGCCGCCCCGGCCCTGACCCTGGCCAGCGGCACCGCGGAGCGGGAGGCGGCCATGGCCATGCTGGAAACCCTGCCCCACCGCCGGATGACCGTGGGGGGCGATAAGTATTATGACCAGCGAGAATTTGTCCGGTATCTGAGGCAGCGGGGCGCGGTGCCCCATGTGGCCCAAAAGCACCGGGGCTCGGCCCTGGACGGGCGCACCACCCGGCATGCCACCTACGCCATGAGCCAAAGGCTGCGCAAGCTGGTGGAGCAGATCTTCGGCTGGACCAAGACCGTGGGTCTCTTGCGCAAAACCCGACACCGGAGCCGGGAGCGGGTGGCCTGGGTCTGGACCTTCACCCTGGCCGCTTACAACCTGGTGCGGATGCGCAACTTGCTGATCCAAACCACCTCCTGAGGAAAAAGCAGGTCCAGATATGTCCAACAGGGCCGGAACAGATGCATCGAAAGCAAGCAGGACCCCAATTTTCCAGGGTAACAGGTCGGCCGCCGTCATCACGAAAACGCAAACACGGTCAATGCGAGGAAAGTTCCCCTAACCACATTGGTTTTTCAACAACCTGCTAGTGTCGTGTCCCGGTTATAGATTACAAAAAAATTTCCCTGTCAGGACCTTATATTTCCCTCCCACTTGATGGGGGAGGGTTAGGGTGGGGGTGAATAAAATATTAGCAATTTATATAGGTTAGACCAAAGAAATTCCCCCTCCCCCCAACCCCCTCCCACCTCGGGAGGGGGAGTTAAGCCCATAAACCTTTTGAAAGAGAAACCCGGGACATAACACTAGTTTCACAGGTAAAGGGGTTTCTGGCCGGAGATGCTTGTAAACACCTGTAATTTAGAAGAGGTATGAAGGGCAAGGGTTGCGAGGTTGTCCTTCCCCCCCCTATAAAAAAATCACCCTCTGTCGCACGCGGCCTGGGCCTCGGGCGGACCGGGGGCGCAGATATCCTCTTCAAAGCAGGTCTTGGAGAAGTCGGCTTCCAGGGGTACGGAATAGTCGCCGGTGAAGCAGGAGAGGCAGAAGTTCGCTGGGGTCGAGTTCGGGTGGCTTCCACCATGCCCTCAACGCTCAAATAGCCAAGGTAATCCAGGCCCAGATAGTCCCGGATCTGGTTCACCTGCTGCGGGAAGCGATGAGTTCACCCTTGGTGGAAAAGTCGATGCCGTAGAAGCAGGGGAAACGGTGGGGGGGCAGGAGACCAGCAGGCTCACTTCCTGGGCGCCGGCCTCTCGGAGGGATTTAACCCGGGAGCGGGTGGTGGTGCCCCGGATGATGGAGTCCTCCACCACGATGACCCGTTTTCCCTTGAGGATCTCTCTCACCGGGTTGAGCTTCACCCGGACCGAGAAATCTCGCATCGTCTGAGAGGGTTGAATGAAGGTGCGGCCCACGTAATGATTGCGGATGACCCCCATCTCAAAGGGCATGTCCATGACTTCGGCGAACCCGAGGGCCGCATAGGTTCCCGAATCCGGGAAGGGCATGACCAGGTCCCCCTCCAGGGGGTGTTCCCGAGCCAGGCAGGCGCCCAGGCGCTTGCGCACCTGGTACACGGATTGGCCATAGATGCGGCTGTCCGGCCGGGCGAAGTAGATGAACTCGAAGATGCAGTATTTGGGCGGCTCGGGGGGAAAGGGCTTGTGGGACTGGAGGCCGTGGCGGTCCAGGACCACGATTTCCCCGGGCTCCACCTCCCGGAAGTAGTCGGCCTGCACCAGGTCGAAGGCGCAGGTCTCGGAGGCCACCAGCCAGGTATTGTCAAGGGCCCCCAGGCTCAGGGGCCGAAAGCCCCGGGGATCCCGGGCGGCGATGACCTTGTCCGCGGTGGCCAGGACCAGGGAATAGGAGCCTTTGACTTCAGACAAGGCCGCGGCCAGGGCCTCCACCAGGCCATGTTTTTTTGTGCCGGGCCATGAGGTGGACGATGATTTCCGTGTCCATGCTGGACTGGAAGATGGAGCCCGCGTCCTCCAGGTTTTTTCTAATCTGGCGGGCATTGGTCAGGGTGCCGTTATGGCCGATGGCGATCATCTGGCCGCCGTGCTGCACCACAAAGGGCTGGGCGTTGATCAATAAGGTGGAGCCGGTGGTGGAATAGCGCACGTGGCCGATGCCCAGGTGCCCGGGAAGGCGCTCCAGCACCTCCCGCTGGAAGACCTCGGGGACCAGCCCCAACCCCCGGTGGGAACTCATCCGGCAGCCGTCCCCGACCACGATGCCGCAGGACTCCTGGCCCCGGTGCTGCAGGGCATAGAGGCCGAAGTAGGTCAGCCGGGCCGCCTCGGGGTGGCCATAGATGCCAAACACGCCGCACTTTTCCCGGGGTTTGGCAAGAGCGTCGTCTCTGGCCGAAGTTTTCGGTTTGCGGTTTTCGGTTTCCGGTGAAGTTCATGGGCCTGGCAACGGCTAGGGCAGACTATCTGGGGAAGAGAAACTCCATTCCTACCGATGATATTTCCTAGAATAAGCTATTCCAGGTGAAAAGTCGAACAGTAAATACCGGGGAGGACCGGATCAGCGGGCATAGAGCAATTTTCCTTCCCGGACCACGGTGGCCGGGAGTGACGCCGGCAGATGGAGTCGGCTCTCAAAAGCTTCCTTGGTCCAGACCAGCACATCAGCCGCAGTGCGGGTGCCCCTCAGGGCCTGGTAAGCAAGACGGCTGCGCCGCCGCTCCGGGGTGGAGTCATCCGGCACCACCACCAGAAAATCGTAATCGCTGTCCGGCCCGGTTTCCCCCCGGGCTTTGGAGCCAAAGAGATAGATTCGCTCCGGCTCAAACGCTTCAGCCAGCCGCCGCACCAGCTCCGCCAGGGTCTTGTCATCTTTGGAGGATTTTTCGCCGTGTACAGCCATGATAGCTATAAGACCACGAAGTCACAGGAAATTCAAATAGGAAAGGATCTTGGACAGTATATGGTTGGCTTATATTTTTTATTATCTCGGCCCCCTACCGGAAAGTGGTTCTTGAGCCATATATTGCTTGACCATATCTATGTTCAGCATTACTAGCGGTTCGAGATCTTGGTTACCTGTTCCTGAAGTCACAGGTTTAAAAGCAAGGCAAATTCCTCCAACCTGGCAAACCCTGTTGATTTGGACCATATATCCTTTCGCTCTCGGTAAAGCTTGTTTAAGGTAGGTAACTGCTTTATCAAATTTCTTTTTCTTTACCATCATAGCAGCCAAATTATTTAATGCCAAAGGATTGCCAGGATCTTTTTCGAGAATCATCTCCAAATTTTTCTGGGCATCTTCAAATTTACCTTTTTCCATTAAATCATAGCTTTGTAATAGTAACTTTCCAATATCTATATCTTCATAAGGATAACTTACCGATTCTGCTCTTCCTTTAATTGGAGTAGAGACAATTATTATATCATTTAGTTTAATTTTATTATCAAAATTAGGGTAAAAAAATTGATATAACTTTCCAGTGTTTGGTTCCTTTATCATAATTGTCTTCGTATCAGAACATATCTTAATAATTTTACCAGAAATATTTCTAGCAATAGGACTTATTCCATTTTCATCAGAACATTTTCTACTCGTTTTATCAATTTTACCAGGTTTAATTTTCATAATCAATTTATTACATGTTGTAAATTCATTAATGCCTGTTTGCCATCCAAGATATTCTCTTTTTTCTATAATTAGTAATTCCTCTGAGTTACAAACTGTATTTGTTAACATAATTGCAAAGCACATTGATAATATAATATAATTAATGTTTTTTATCATTCTTCCCCCCAATAATTATATTATCAATCTTTATGATTACATGAGAAACTTCTGAAACAGGAATATCATAAACTTTTCCGAATGGTAGATGTAAACATTATCTTTAGGGCCCTCTTGTACTGACTGAAATAACTATCCTTAGTCTTTGTTAAAAATAATAAATTATCATTTTTAATTGCTTCCTTAATTTCATAATCGTATTGTTTATCAATGCCTTCCTTGAAAATAATATTTATTCTTTTTACATCAATTTTATTTCTAATACGAATTTCATCCTTTAAAGCAACATTATATGATATTTTATGGAAAAATGGGAAAATTAACAAAAAAATGAATAATAATATTATATGTATTAACTTTTGGGGCAATAAACTTAATAGGCATATAAAAAATAATAAAGTTAGTAAAAATAAGAAAATATATATATAATTAGGGAGATAATAATCTATAACGGGAAAAGAATAAGATAATAAAAAATAAATTGGCATATCATTTAAACAATAAAGAATGCCCAGATGTTTAAAAAGATAATAGCAGTAAACCCATCCTATAAAAAAGATATATACAGTTAAAAGAGAAAATAATTTAACAATAGAAAATAAGTCAATTTTTAATTTATCTAATATCGCCATCTCATTCACCTAATTCAATAAAAATAATTTATAAAAATGAAGATATTATCCTTTATTAGAAATTTTTAATTCCACCATCTCATGATACTCCTGCAAGCTCTTCACTTCAAGTTTGCCTTTTTTCAGGGTGCACAGGGCGTGGAGGGTGGCCTTGGCCGCGGCCAGGGTGGTGGTGTAGGGGATGTTGTACTCCAGGGCCACCCGGCGGATGGAGTAGGAGTCCGCCGGGGTGTGGCGGCCCCGGGGGTGTTGATCACCAGGGCGATTTCCCGGTTCTTGATGCGGTCGATGATGTGGGGGCGGCCTTCCCGCACCTTATGGACCTCGTCCACTGCCCCGATGCCGTGTTTGTCCAGGCAGGTGGCCGTGCCCCGGGTGGCATAAACCTGAAAGCCAACGTCCTGCATAGCCCTTGACCAGGGGCGCCATCAGGGGCTTGTCCGGGTCCTTGACGGAAAACAGCACCCCGCCTTGCAGGGGCAAAACCTGACCGGCCGCCAGTTGGGCCTTGGCATAGGCCAGACCGAAATCCTGGTCGATCCCCATGACTTCGCCGGTGGAGCGCATCTCCGGCCCCAGCATGGGGTCCACGCCGGGAAAGCGCCGGAAGGGAAAGACGGACTCTTTCACCGCGAAGTAGGGGGGCTACCACCTCCCTGGTAAAGCCCAGTTCTTCCAGGGTGTGCCCCAGCATCACCTTGGTGGCGAGCTTGGCCAGGGGGACGCCCGGTGGCCTTGCTGACAAAGGGGACGGTGCGGGAGGCCCGGGGGTTGACCTCCAGGACGTAGACCTGGTCGTCCTTGACCGCAAACTGGATGTTCAGGAGGCCGATGACGCCCAGTTCCCGCGGCCAGGGCCCTGGTCTGCTCCTTGATGTCTTCCTGGATTTCCTGGTGACAAAGAATAGGGCGGCAGGACGCAGGCCGAGTCCCCGGAGTGGATGCCCGCCTCTTCGATGTGCTCCATGATGCCGCCGATAACGGTGGTCTGGCCGTCGCAGATGGCGTCCACGTCCACTTCGATGGCGTCTTCCAGGAACTTGTCGATGAGGACGGGTGCTCCGGGGAGGCCTCCAGGGCCCAATTCATGAAATTGATGAGGGCCTCGTCGTCGGCCACGATCTGCATGGCCCGGCCGCCCAGGACATAGGAAGGCCGCACCAGGACCGGGTAGGTGATGCTGCTGGGCGATCTTCAGGGCCTGGGCGACGCTGGTGGCCGTGTCGTTGGGGGGCTGGCTGCAGGCCCAGCTTGGCCAGCATCTGCTTGAAGCGCTCCCGGTCCTCGGCCCGGTCGATGGCGTCTGCCGGCGTCCCCAGGATGTGCACCCCGGCCTGGCCCAGAGGCACTGCCAGGTTCAGGGGAGTCTGGCCGCCGAACTGGAGGATCAGGCCCTTGGGTTTTTCGGTGCCCACGATATGGAGCACGTCCTCCCGGGTGAGGGGCTCGAAATAGAGCTTGTCCGAGGTGTCGTAGTCGGTGGACACGGTCTCGGGGTTGGAGTTGACCATGATGGACTCGATCCCCATTTCCCTGAGGGCGAAGGAGGCCTGGCAGCAGCAGTAGTCGAACTCGATGCCCTGGCCGATGCGGTTGGGGCCGCCCCCCAGGATCATGCCACCTTGTCCCGGCTGGTGGGCCGGGCCTCGCACTTCATACTCATAGGTGGAATAATAGTAGGGGGTATAGGCCTCGAACTCGGCGGCGCAGGTGTCCACCAGTTTATAGACCGGTTGAGCGCCTTGGCTTCCCGGCGCATCTCCGCCAGATTTTCTTCGTCGCCGCCCCAGAGATGGGCCAATTGCCGGTCGGAGAAGCCGTATTCCTTGGCTCGCCGGAGCATGTCGGCCACCTGCTCCTGGCCCCGGCCCTGGCGCAGTAGCAGGCCGAAAGTGGCCAGTTCCTCGGAGAAATTCCACCAGGTCTTGATCTGATAGAGGAACCAGGGGTCGATCTTGGTCAACTCATAGATTTCTTCCACGCTCAGCCCGTCCCGCAAGGCCTGGCGCAGATAGAAGAGGCGATTGGCTGTTGGGGGTGACGAGCCTGCCCCGCAGTTCATCCGGCGCCAGATCCGGCAGGTCCTTGCCGTCATGCGCCCAGGCCGAAGCGGGAGATTTCCAGGGAGCGGATGCCCTTTTGCAGGGCCTCCTTGAAGGTGCGGCCGATGGCCATGACTTCGCCCACGGATTTCATGGAGGTGGTGAGGAAATCCTCGGCCCCCGGGAACTTCTCGAAGGTCCAGCGGGGAATCTTCACCACCAGTAGTCGATGGTGGGCTCAAAGCAGGCATAGGTCTCTCGGGTGATGTCGTTGGGGATCTCGTCCAGGGTGAAGCCCACCGCCAGCTTGGCCGCGATCTTGGCGATGGGAAAGCCCGTGGCCTTGGAGGCCAGGGCCGAGGAGCGGGACACCCGGGGGTTCATTTCGATGACCACCATCTCGCCGGTTTCGGGATGCACGGCGAACTGGATGTTGGAGCCCCCGGTCTCCACCCCGATCTCCCGCATGATGGCCAGGGACGCATCCCGCATGGCCTGGTATTCCCGGTCGGTGAGGGTCTGGGCCGGGGCCACGGTGATGGAGTCGCCGGTGTGCACCCCCATGGGGTCCAGGTTCTCGATGGAGCAGATGATGACCACGTTGTCGGCGAAGTCCCGCATGACTTCCAGTTCGAATTCCTTCCAGCCCAGGACCGACTCCTCCAGCATGACCTCGGTGATCATGCTGGCTTCGAGGCCCTCCGCGGCCAGGCGCCTGAGGTCCTCCAGGTTGTAGGCCACGCCGCCGCCGGTGCCCCCCAGGGTGAAGCTGGGGCGCACGATGATGGGGTAGCCGATCTCAGGGGCCGCAGCCAGAGCCTCGTCCAGGGTGCGGACGATGGCGCTTTTCGGCACCCTCGAGGCCGATGTTGTGCCATGGCCTCCCGGAAGAGCTCCCGGTCTTCGGCCTTCTTGATGACCTGGGGGTTGGCCCCGATCATCTCCACCCCGTAGCGCTCCAGGATGCCGGTGTCGGCCACCGCGATGGCGGTGTTGAGGCCGGTCTGGCCGCCCAGGGTGGGGAGCAGGGCATCCGGCCGCTCCCGCTCGATGATCTGCATGACCATCTCCGGGGTGATGGGCTCGATGTAGGTGCGGTCGGCCATCTCCGGGTCGGTCATGATGGTGGCCGGGTTGCAGTTGATCAGGACCACCTCGTAGCCCTCTTCCCGGAGGGCCTTGCAGGCCTGGGTGCCGGAATAGTCGAACTCGCAGGCCTGACTGATGATGATGGGCCCGGAGCCGATGATCAGAATCTTTTTGATGTCGGTGCGTTTGGGCATTTATGTGCTGTGGGTGTTGAAAATTTGCGGTAGTTATATCATGAATTAAGGGCCTTGAGGCCCTTAATTCAAAACCGAAATGGATGTTGATGGAGTGGGGTTCCCACGAGCTGGAAGCCCGTAATACCAGGGTAGCGGACTCTTACCCCCTCCCACAAGCCCCCACCCCAATCCTTTATGGAACGGGAGCACAGGCGTCTCGCCTGTGCCTGAATTAATTTTTATCTATTGTGTCGTTGCCTTTCCCACTGCGAATGCCTGATGTTCCTCCAGGGTGATGAAGCCATCGCGGTCTTGGTCCAGTCTCTGGAAAAACTGCCGGGCCGCCTCCTGGCACTGGCAAGAAGGGGCCTCTTGGCACCAGCCCTGGGCCATAAACTCCCTCAGGCTGAGACGGCGATCTTTGTCCTGGTCCAGAGCTCGAAAAGTCTCCAGGGTTCCCATATTTTGGAGAGGGCAGTCATGCCCATACGCAGGCCATACCAGCGGAAAGCCTGCCATTATCGAACAAATCAGAAGAAAAACGAAAAAAAATCGCCGAAACATGTGCGCACCCTTGAAAAAGATCATGTTTTACCCAAGGGAAATAATTCTGCCTGGCCCTCATCGCTGGAATTTCACCTCCCGATGGTCCAGGATTTTATAGAAAATCACCTTCAGAAAGTCCGTGACGATAAAAGCGGCCAGGGCGTAAGCCCAGACAAAACCGGCCAGGTGCCAACCCAGGGGGGCCACGTACCAGCCGTAGACCACCATGAGTGTGGCGAGGATTTTGGTGACCACTGCGGACCAAAACAGGAGGCCTCCTGGCCGGATAGACCAGAAAGGCCCCCGGGTGCGGGCCAGGAAGATGGTGAGGTGGCCGGCCACCGCCAGCTTCAGGAAGATGAAGGACTGCACCAGGTCCCGGCTCAGGCGCAGCACATGCTCGCCGACATAAAAGATGAAAAAGGACGAGAACACCCCCACGATGCCCAGCAGGGTAGCCATAGCCAGGACCAGGCGCATGTCCCACTTCTCGGGCTCAGGGGAGTAGAGGACACGGTCGTAGGCGATGGCCAGGATGGGGGCGTCGTTCAGGAGTGCCAGGAGCACGATCATGACCGCAGTGACGGGATAAAAATTAAAAACAATGATGGACAGGGCAATGAAAAAGAGAACCCGAATGGTCTCGGCGATGCGGTAAATGGCATAGTTGTTCATCCGCTGAAAAATCTTGCGGGCCTCTTTGATGGCCTCCACAATCACCGCCAGCCCCGGAGAGGTGAGGACGATGTCCGCGGCGGATTTGGCCGCATCGGTGGCCCCGTCCACGGCCACCCCCACGTCGGCCTTTTTCAGGGCCGGGGCGTCGTTGACCCCGTCCCCGGTCATGCCGACAATGTGTCCCTTCTCCTGGAGAAGCTCCACGATGTGATACTTGTGCTCCGGGAAAACCTGGGCAAAGCCCTCCGCCTCTTCCACCACCTGCTGGGCCTCCCGGTCATGCTTATCCAGGAACGCGGTCACGGGTTGAATATCCTGGCCCAAATGCACCTGGCGGGCGATCTCTTTGGCGATGGCGGTATGGTCGCCGGTGACCATTTTTACATCCACCCCCATGTTTTGAGCGGTCTGGATGGTTTCCGCCGAATCCTCCCGAGGCGGGTCATACAGGGGCAGGATGCCGCCAAACTGCCAGGCGCCTTGTGGATCGGTCTTGGCCACCCCTATGGTGCGAAAGCCCCGAGCCGCCAGGGAGTTTACCGTTTCTTCCACCCGAGTCCGGATGGCTTCCTTATCAGCCGCCAAGTCCAGGATGACTTGGGAAGCGCCCTTGGAAACCTGAAAGCTCTGGCCAGAGGGGTCTGCAACCGTGGCCTGGGTGCGCTTGGATATGGGATCAAAGGGCTTAAAGGCCGTCATCTGGTAGGTTTTCAGGGAATCGGCCGCTTCGGGAGTGAGCTTGGCAAGGATGGCGGTATCAATGGGGTCCTGGTCCTCGGCCCGGGAAGCCAGCGCCGCCAGGAGAAGCACCTGGTCCGGGTTGAGGTCCCCCCAGGGAACCACCTCGGCCAGGGTAAGCTCATTTTTGGTGATGGTGCCGGTCTTGTCCGAACACAAGACATCCATGCCGGCCATTTCTTCGATGGCCACCAGCTTGCTGACAATGGCCTGCTGCCTGGCCAGGGCCACGGCTCCCACCGCCAGGGTGACCGAGAGCACCGGGGGCAGGGCCACCGGGATGGCGGCCACGGTGAGGACCAGGGCGAACTGGACCACTTCCACCATGTTTTCATGGCGAAACAGGGCGATAAGCAGGATGACGGCCACCAGCGCCACCGCCAGGACGATGAGGTAATTGCCGATTTTGATGACCGCCTTCTGGAAGTGGCTGACGGTTTTGGCCTCTTCCACCAAACGGGCGGTCTTGCCGAAAAAGGTGTGCATGCCGGTGCCGGTGACCAGAGCATCCATCTCGCCCTGGCGCACATTGGCCCCGGCATAGGCTTCATCGTTGACGTGCTTTTCCACCGGGAGGGACTCGCCGGTCAAGGCGGATTCGTCCGCCAGAAGATAGTCACCCGCCAGCAGTTTTATGTCGGCGGGCACAATGTCCCCCAGCCGCACCCGCACCACGTCCCCGGGGACGAGCTCCCGGGCCGGGACCATCTGCCAGGCCCCGTCTCTCAGCACCTTGGCCTGGAGGGCCAGCTTTTGCTTGAGGAGTTGGATGGCGTTGTCCGCCTTGAACTCCTGCCAGAACCCGACAATGGCGTTCAAGAGGAGGAGGGCGAAGATAATCCAGAAGTCTTCCCAGTGGTGAATAATGGCCGAAAGGACCGCAGCGGCCTCGATCATCCAGGGGATGGGCCCCCAGAAGTAGCTCAGGAACTTGAGGAGAGGATTGGTCTTTTTTTCGGCAATTTCATTGTAGCCGTATTTATCCAGGCGCGCCTGGGCTTCTGATCCGGAGAGGCCGTTGGGGCTCGATTCAAGCTGAGTTAAAAGCTCCGCGGCGGAGGCATCACGAACCTGATCGGTGGAACTATTCACTGCTGGCACCTTGATTCTTCTCGTTCTAGTCTGCTCTCATCGGTTATTTCTTAATACGAAGACTTCCGTGGTTTTTTATCGAAGTGATCTCGACTGATCTCAAACTACCAAGTTTCGATAAAGGACAGGCGGACTTATCAAGATGATAGGTAGCACGGGCATCCTGCCCGTGCCGGAACATGCTGGAAGTCCATTTCAAAAATTTTAAAATGATAAAAGGCTTTCAGTAAACATGAATGTATATCTAATCAAATCTAAAGGATCAGGAAATTCATTTTTTATTGGAATATCTTCTTTTTTTTCTATATGGATAATAGAATTAGCAATTTTAATTACAGTCCAAGTATTATCATATATATATCTTTTAACTATTTTCTCTTTTTTTACCATTTGCATTAGCTCTTTCAAAGCTATATTAGAATCTATAAAGCGAATATTTCTCAAATGTCCTCTACTTTTTAAAATTTCAAATGCTGTTGCTTCAATTAATGCTCTGCAAAAAACTATGGCAGCATCATTTAATCCATGCGCATAACATGCTCTTATGTTACTTAGACTTCTATTAATATGTTTTGATAAAAATCTGCTGCTAATAATTGTTCCAATTTCTCTTATCCTTTGTTGGTAAACTTCATCAATATAATAATCGTCAATGTCATTAGCGCCTTCCCAATATTTTTTCAATTCCTTTTGACGGGCATCTTCTTTATCACTAGCTCTCCAGCTCTCATCAGAATAAATTTCATCAATATTATACTCAAAATTATCTCTTATTTTTCTTAACTTCTTAGATAAACCTGCATCCACTATTTCATTAATTCCCGTGGAGATAATATTTTGAATTTTCTCTTTTAATTCACATTCTTTTTGAAAAATATCAATAAAAGTCATCTCATCTCCTATTTCTAGTTTAATAGGTAACATCTCATCTAGTTTTTCAAATTCCTGTACCAATTTTCTCAGCTCTACTAATTTACCCAATTTTTTACCCATTTTTAGAACCTACCTACGATTTTTGAAATCATTTTAAGATCATGGATTTGATAAACTCATCAAATAAATAATTGGCGTCATGGGGGCCGGGGGAGGCCTCGGGGTGGTATTGCACGGAAAAGGCACCGATCTTCTGGTGGCGCAGGCCCTCCAGGGTGTTGTCGTTCAGGTTGATATGGGTGAGTTCCACCGCCGGGTCGGGGATGGAGTCAATGTCCACCGCGAAGCCGTGGTTCTGGCTGGTGATCTCCACCCGGCCGGTGAGGCGGTTTTTCACCGGCTGGTTGCCGCCCCGGTGGCCGAACTTGAGCTTGAAGGTCTTGCCCCCCAGGGCCAGGCCCATGAGTTGGTGCCCCAGGCAGATGCCGAAGAGGGGCTTTTGCCCCAAACATTCCCGGACATTGTCAATGCCATAGGTCACTGCCGCAGGGTCTCCGGGGCCGTTGCTGAGGACAATGCCGTCGGGATTCAGGGCCAGGACGTTCGCAGCCGGGGTGGTGGCCGGAACCACCATGATCTCCAGACCCCGGGCCTTCAAAGAGCGGATGATGTTGAACTTGACGCCGAAGTCGAAAAGAACAACTTTTTTCCCAAAGCGTTCTGCCCATAAGGTTTGCAAGTCTTTCAAGGTGCACAGGCGGGACGCCTGTGCTCCCGTGAGGGAGGCAGGGGTTTGCAACCCCTGGCCCCCTTTCCCGATGCTTTCATCCCACCAATACGGGGAAGGGCAGGTTACAAAGGGCACCAGGTCCAGGCCGTTCATGTCGGGGACTTCTTCTTTGACCCGGCGCACCAGGCGCTCGGGGTCCAGGTCCAGCGTCGAGATGATGCCCCGCATGGCCCCCACCTGCCGGAGGCGCTTGGTGAGGGCCCGAGTGTCCAGGCCTTCCACTCCCAGTTTGCCGGCGGCCTTAAGGTAAGCGGCCAGATCCCCCTGGGCCCGCCAGTTGGAGGGCTGGCGGTGGTATTCCTTGACGATAAAGCCCTCCACCTGGATGCCGGAGGACTCCACGTCTTCGAGATTGACCCCGTAGTTCCCCATCATGGGATAGGTCATGGTGACAATCTGGCCTTTATAGGAAGGGTCGGTAAGAATTTCCTGATACCCCGTCATGGAGGTGTTAAAGACCACCTCCCCCAGCGCTTCACCGGGTCCGGTAAACGAACGGCCTCTTAAAACGAGGCCGTCTTCCAATGCCAGCAGTGCTTGCAAGTTAATCCTCGCGACTTATTGTTAGAAAAATATAGCACATTTCCCTGTTGCTGTCGGGGATTTTTCGGGTGCTGCCAGTATGGGCAGAGTTAGGCAGGAAAGGCCTCATAACAGTCCCTCAAGCCAACCTCCCAACCCGCCTGCGGTAATCCGGAATCAAATCAAACCCAACCCCGCTCATTCTAACCCCACCTCTGCCAAACGGGGAAACGCCGCCACAAGGCAGGGGGGAGGGGAAACCTCTGCCCGGTCAACCGGTGGGCCATTTCCAGGGCGTTGGCCACGGCCTGCCCCCGGGGGTGGTTGTTGAAAATGACATACACCTCCGGCGCCCTCTCCAGGAGTTCCCGCACCCGGGCCGCCAGGTCCTCTAATTCTGCCGGGGCATACAGGTAATCATACCGGGCCTGGCGATCTTCACCGAATTCGAACCACTTCTCCCGGTGGCGGCCATGGGCCCTGAGATACCCCCGGGGACCGGTGGCCCAGGCGGTCTTGCCTAAGGAATAGGACACCTGGGGCTGGTCAATATTGCAGAAATCCAACCCCACATCTTTTAAAAACTCCCGCACCTCACGGCGCTGCCAGGAGCGGTGGCGGACCTCCACAGCCATGGGAAAGGCGGCAAATTCTCTTTTCAAGGTCACCAGGTAGGCCCGGTTTTCCTCGGTGTTGTGAAAAGAATAGGGAAATTGGGCCAGGAGCACCCCCAAACGGCCGGCTGACAGCAGGGGCAAGAGGCCCGCCTGAAACTCACCCACCTCCTGGTCCGGGAGGCGGCGCTCGTGGGTGAACACATTCAAAAGCTTGGCCGTGAAGCAAAAATCAGGATGCTCCGCCACGGCCGATGACCAGCGCTCGGCCAGATGAGGCGCGATGGGGCGGTAAAAGGTGACATTGATCTCCACGGCCTGAAACAGACCGGCCAAAAAGGTAAGCCGGTCAGTACCCCTCAACCCCCGGGGATACACCACCCCTTGCCAATCCTGGTAATCCCACCCCGCCGGTCCAATGCGCAACATAGTTGATTAAGAGTAAGTGGGGGAGGGGGGTTCCCACGGACTGGAAGCCCGTGCTACCGGTGCCACGGACCCTTACCCCCTCCCCCACACCCCCACCCCCAATCCCGTAGGGGCGCAATTCATTGCGCCCTCAGGGCTTGATAAATCAAGCCCCTACATAGAGTCGGGAGATAAGTGTGAGGGGAGGGCAGGTAAGGACGGGTTTTAAACCCGCCCCTACGTCCCTGGCCCTCCCCCCATTAACTATTGGCTGGCGGCATTGGCCTGTGCTTCACGGGCCAGGACCGCTTTCAATGCTGCTAAAGCAACTTCGATTTGGGAGTCGTCAGGTTCCAGGGCGGTGAGGCGTTGGGTGGAGAGGCCGGGCCAGAGGAGTAATTTGGCCAGGAAGTTATCCGAGTGCCGGCCGCCCCAGCGGATGATTTCATAGGCCAGCGCGGCGATGGGGAACATCAGGGCCACTTTCACCAACACCTGCACAACATTGTTCAAGAATCCCGTCCGGGTCAAGGGTGGAAAGAGAGGGAAAAAGATGGTGAAGGTCACCAGGCTCACCAGGAGGACCACCAGGATAAAGGAGGTGCCGCAGCGAGGATGGCAAGTGCAATGCCGCCGGGCGTGGTCCAGGTCCAGCGGTTCCCTGGCTTCATAAGCGCAGATGGATTTATGCTCGGCGCCATGATATTGGAAAACCCGCCTGATTTCCTGAAAAAGTGAAATGCCCCAGATATAAAGAAGGATAAAGAAGAGTTTGATGATCCCGTCAATGACGTGAAAGCTGAAATCTGCGGTGGTGAGGGAACGCCCCAGGAAGGTGCCGGCCAGACCGCTCAGCCAGTGGGGGAGGAAGCCGAACAAGAGAAAGGCCAGCAGGAAGGCCCCTCCCAAGGTGAGGATGAGGCTCCCCCAACCCAGTTGCTCTTCTTCCTCTTCCAAGGCCGCCTGGGCCGAAAAGGTGAGGGCCTTGACCCCGGTAACCAGGGCTTCGATCAAGATGACCGGGCCCCGCAAAAAGGGGCGCTTGAGCAGAGGGTAGCGGGTCGTGAAGGAGATGAAGGGCTCGTCCTTCAGGAGCACCGACCCGTCGGGAAGGCGGACAGCTACGGCCATGGCCTGGGGGGAGCGCATCATTACCCCCTCCAGCACCGCCTGACCTCCTACCTGCAGCAGGGGCTCTTCCTTACTCACTGCTTGGGTTCGCCGGTTTCCTTGTTTTGATTGAGATGAGCGTACTTGCGGCGGAAGCGCTCCACCCGTCCCGCAGTGTCCACCAGCTTCTGTTTACCGGTGAAGAAGGGGTGGCACTTGGAACAAATTTCCACCCGGATGTTCTCCTGGGTGGAGCCGGCCTCGAACTCGTGGCCGCAGGCACAGCGCACGGAAATTCTTTTGTACTCTGGGTGAATGTCTTTTTTCATAGTTTTGCCTTGATTAAAATATGGTCCGGGAAAACCGTGTAATTATCTTGAATATTATAATTTAACCTGTTACTTCACAGAATGCTATCAGTTTTTCGGCTGACATTCGGGGCAGAAAAAGGTGGACCGACCGGCCTGGACCAGGCGCTCAATGGCGTGACTGCAGTGGTGGCAGGGCTCACCCTCCCGGCCATACACCATGAGCTCTACTTGAAAGAGGCCCGTTTCGCCATGACTGTTCAGATAGTCGTTCACCGTGGTTCCCCCCTGACGGATGGCCCGCTTTAAGATGCGGCGGGTTTCTTTGAGGACCCTGGCCCAGTCATCTATATTGAGATCACCTGCCGGGGTAACGGGGTGGAGTCCGGCGGCGAATAAGACTTCACAGGCGTAAATGTTGCCGAGACCGGCGAGGAGGCGCCCATCCAGGAGGAAGTTCTTGAGAGGTCGGGTGCGCCCCCGGGCAATCTCAGCCAGCCAGGCAGGGGTCACCCGGCGGGAGAAGGGCTCCCGGCCAACTTGTTCCAGGGGAACCAGGGGTTCACCCGGCGGAAAAACCAGGACCTGGCCGAAGCGTCGGACATCCTGAAAGGCCAGGGTAAGCCCGCCTTCCAGGGTGAAAATTAGGTGCACATGGGGTTGGCGCTGGAGGGGGGCGCCCAGCAGGAGACGGCCAGTCATGCCCAAATGGATCAGCAGGGTGACGCCCCCTTCCAGGCGGAAGACCAGGTATTTACCCCGGCGCTGGAGACGCTCCAGCCGCCGGCCCGGCAGCCACCGGGTCAGGTGCTCCGGAGGGGAGGCCTGCCGCAGGCGCTTGCTGCCAACCTGCACCCTCTGGAAGCGCCGCCCCACAAGCCGAGGGGCCAGACCCCGTCGAATGACCTCTACTTCAGGGAGTTCCGGCATCTAAGATAACTTCCCGAATTTTCATGATATCTTCCCACTGAGGGCCTTCGACATTGAAGAAATGGCCCCAAAGCTTCGATATATAGAAGTGCTGAATAATTGTCGCCCAACCGGAGGAAAGGGGCAATATCCCCCGAAGACATTATGCCACCCTTGAGCGCGTCTCTGGTGGTCGCACCTTTGCCTCCATGAAAAATGACATGGCCAGAAAAAAGCTTACCGGCAGAATGGTCTGGATGCTGCTTTTTTTCTGCCTCCTGGTAGGAGCCGGAAGATCTGATTTATGGGCCGAGGATGGACGCGGGATTCAGCTTGTCCTGGTTCTGGACCTTGCCAACCCCACTAAGGATGAACAAGTACCAAGCCTTTTGCCTCAGGCTGCCGGTCTCCTGGTCCACCTCCTGAAGGATCAAGACCACCTGGGTCTGGTCGTGTCAGGAGACCAGGCTCAGGTGCTTCTTCCCACAGCCCGGTTGACTTTGGAGCACCGGGCCCAGGCCCTCAAGAAATTGGCCCGGTTAACCCCGGTGCCCACCCGGGATTCCCTCCCTGAAGTGGTGGAACAATCCCTGGAAGCCTTTCAGACCGATGGTCCGACGCGGCGGGTCCTGTTCCTCCTTACCGACGGCACCTGGGAAAAGATCAACCGGGAAAATAATTCCAAAACTTCAAAAACCCGGGAGATCGCCGCCCAGGCCCAAAAAGCTGGGGTGGCTATTTTTGTCGCGTCCCTGGCCCCAACGGCGCCATCAATTGAACTGCAGACCCTGGCCTCATCCTCCGGGGGGCGCTTCTGGAAAGTGAACGCCACCTCTGACCTGCCTTTGACCTGCCTGCGGTTCTATGAACACCTGGAGCAGCCCCAGGAGGCCCCCATAAACGGGGAGCAGGTCCTGCTAGACAAGTGGGTCCGACAGGCAGTGGTGGTGGCGGCCCGGTCAGTACCGGGGAAAGGAGTGGTTCTTACCAGCCCCAGAGGTGCGAAAATTACCCCAAGGACACGGGTGAAAACCATCCGTTGGGTTGCTTGCCAGGCTTATGACCTGATAACCATTTCCCACCCCCACCCCGGGGTTTGGAGTTTGGCCAGGGCCCGGCCTGAAGACAGCCGGGTCTTTCTGGACACTGAGGTGACCTTGACCGCAGCCGGCACCCCGCGGGAGGTGGGGGAAGATGAAGTCCTCATGGTAACCGTGGCTTTACAAAGCCATGACAAGACTCAGGCACGACCTGATCTGCTGACAGGTACGCAATTTCGCGCTGAACTCCATATCTCCCAGAATATCTCTCTGACTGCGGAGCTGCAAACTCCCCAGCCTCGGGGCAGCCCCGCCTCGCCACCGGAGAGCCGGGTGGGACAGTTTCCCCCCCTGCATCAGGAAGGGGAGGGGACCCTTAGGCTATTAGCCCTGGGGAAAAACTTCCAGCGGCAAGTTTCCCTCCCTATCACCATAACGCGGCCCTGGTATGGAGTTGTGCCGGCCGCGGGTGAGACTCCAGGGGCGCCGCCCTTGCGCTTCCAGCCTGCCCGGGAGCGCCACCCTGAGCAAGTTGGGGGAACGTTGACCCTGAAATCAGCTCAAGGGTCCCTGGCCGGCGCCTTCATCAACCCGGCTCCGGGGGCCGAAGTTATCTTAGACCAGCTTCCCGGTTGTTCAGACCCCTGCCTGGCGGACTTACACCTGACTGGCACCGCCCCCGGTGGGCGTCCCCTGGTTATCGCTTCTAGTCCCCGCCGCCTGGGAGCCCCTGGCAAGGTTATTGACCCACCTCCTGACCCATCTCCAAAACCAATACCGGGGGAAAAAACCCAGGTGTCCGGTCCTTTGTCCCTGACCCACAAAATAAAACGCCGCTGGGTCTGGCTGGCCCTATGTGGTGTGGGCCTGGCCGTTTTCCTGACTTCCGCGGCTTTCCTGGTTCGGTGGCGTTGGGAAGCCGATGGTCCAGAGGACGAGGAGGGCTCGGGCGGTTCTTCCCAAACCAACATCCTGAGACTCAAAGCCCAAGTGGAGGCCCTCGACAAGGGAAAGGCTCAACTGCAGGATGCCCTGAAAGAGAAAAACAGCCAGTTAGACCTCCTCCAGGCGGAAAAAGCCGATCTACAGGCAGCCTTGGAACGCGTGTCAGAGAAGTCCCAAGCCAATATCAAGTCTCTGGAAGAACTGGAGAAAAAGCTGGAAGAGGCAGACCAGGAGGCTGAGGGAGTACGGCAGGAGTATATGGCCCTTTATGCCCGCAACCAGCGGGAAAAGGAGACTTATAAGAAAAAATGAAGTGGTTCTTTTCCAGTTCAGAGTAAGGGTGAGGAGGGGCTTCTGGTAAAATGAAAATCGAAATGTTCCGGTTTGCTTAGAAGAGCATATCGAGAAAGTGTTCGTGAAATTCCTTGAGTTCCTTGTGGCATTCTCCACAGTAGAGGCGAACCTCTCCTTCAATTTCTGATTCGTCACTCACCGCCGAGAAGCTGCCATCATCATTTTGCCGGTAAAAGGTGGTGATGGTCACCCCTTCGGCAACTTCATAAAAATCCGTGTCGTTGCCACATTGAGGACAAGCAATTTTCATTTTTTAGGGTCAGTGGAAAGGGATCGTTCCTCTATGAGGACCTGTTTGAGGTTCTGGCGGTAGAGGGGATTAGACGGCTCCAATTTCCGGGCCAGTTCCAGTTCGTTGGCAGCCAGATTAAATTGCCCCTTGGCCTTCTTAGTCAAGCCTTTCCGCTGGTATATTTTCCCTTGGTGTGTCGCCAGCCGGGCGAGGTAAAAATGGGTGCGGGCGTCCCGGGGGGAAAGCTCGTTGGCTTGCTGGAGTTCCTGGCGGGCTAAATTGAACTTTTTCTGGTGATAATGGATGATCCCCAGATTGCGGAGCATCCGGTGACGAACCTCTTTAGGGGCTCCATTCAAATTTTTGGTAAGGGCGATTACCAAGCGGGCCATGGACTGCTCGTTCTGAAAGGTGGAGCTCCCTTCGGCCAGCATCCGGTCACTCAACTTTGCCACCTCTTCCGGCGAGATGAACCGTCCTTGTATGGCTCCTTCAAGAACCGTCTCGTCGGGGTGTTCATAAGTTGAAGGAGATGGGGGAGGAGGAGCCTTGATTACCCGCGGTGGAGGAGGCGTGGCGCGACGCTTCCCGGAACACCCGGCCCCGACGAGAACCAGGGCCAGACAGCACAGAATGATGGAAAGTCTAGTCAAACCTTTTCCTCGCCCGAAATAAATTCGAGAAATAGTAAGCCATCTAGGGTTGAGCCGTCAACCCTTTTTACTCAGGGTTTTCCTAAGTATTTGGAATTATTCTGGTCGGGGGTATTTGTAACCCTTCCGCACCACTTGTGTATTGACGCGGTCAGGTCGCAATTTTTTTAAGAAATGGCCGGCTAACCGATCGGCCTGGTTCTGATCCCCGCAAGTAAAAATGTCCAGAACCAAGTAACCGAATTCCGGCCACGTATGGAAGGATATATGTGATTGGGCCAGGAGGGTGAAACCCGTGACCCCATAGGGCGCGAACTGGTGAAATCGGGACCCCAGGTTGGTAAGCCCCGCTTCTTTTACCGCCGCTTTGACAAGATTGTGGAGATATCTGCGGGAATTAATCTTATCCTGATCGCAGCCGTACAGCTCCAGCATCAAGTGGTATCCATCCGGCCGCGGATTCTGGACCAGGAACTCCCTTTTCATGGGCAGAACCCTCCCTTTGAGTTTTTTTTACAGGGAAGCGCCTCCCCTGGTTGCCACCCCCTTATTTAGCGGGTTTTATAAAATCCAAACATTTTTATAATAATCTTGTTCATTCGTCAACAGAAAAACCCGGCTCTCTCCAAAAACCTTGGCCGCGACAGGAGGGAGAAGATCAGGTATTAGCTGATGATTTCCCGGGACTTGAGCACCTTTTGGGGTTTAACCAAATGTCGGGCAAACCAGCTGTGGTAGTCCTTCGCCCCCAGGGCCAGAGCCAAGACCTCCGAGAAGTGGAAAACCGGCAGGCGCTTTTTCAGGGTGCAGCGAATCTCCAAGTTAAGCTGGCACATGGCGCACACGGTCACCAGGCATTCGGCCTCCGCAGTTACCGCGCTGGCCATGATCTGGTTGACTTGGTCAGTTACCACTCCCGGTTGCACGGCAGACAGGAAGCTACCGCAGCAGCGGGAGGTGAGGCTACGAGTCACAGCCTCGGCCCCGAGGGAGGTGAGCACATTTTCCACTTCAGCCAAGAAATAGCGCTGCCGCCGGAGGGAGGGCGGGCGATAAAGGGTGCAGCCGTAATAGGGCACGAACCTGAGGCCGTTGAGAGAATGGGGGGCCCCATCGGTGAGCCGCGGCAGGCCTTGCTGCACCACGGCCTCCAGAAAGTGGATGATCTGAAGATCCAGGGAAATGGGCCCCCCGAAGCGCCGCTCCAAGGTGCGCCTCAGGTCCCGTTCCTGCTTCAGGGTGCTGTGGACGTGGCGCAAATGGTGGAGACAGCGGGGACACATGACCAGCAGAGGTTTGCTCGGGTCGGCCAGGCAGAGGTTCCGGGCCGTGAGCTGGAAGCCCAACTCCGGGTCCACCACATAGGCAGAGGAGGAGCCGCAGCAGTTCCAATCCGGCAGTTCCGTGAGACTGAAACCCAAAACTTTGCAGGATTCCATAAGGGACTGGTTGCTCTCCCAAGCGGTGGTGGCCACGGAGCAGCCAGGATAAAAGGAAAACTCGAGGAGCGGCTCGGTATTCATGATTTAGCAACCTTCCAGTAAGGCGCAAAAAGTCGGTGAATCTCATGGACGGCTTTAACCCTGGAGGGAAAGAGATCCAGCTTGCGCTTGGTAAGCATCTTGAGTCCCAGGTCAAGGTCTTTGAACCATTCGCCCGTGGTCAGCTTGTGCCGCAGCATGATCCGCAGCTTATGAGCCCGTCCGTAAACCTCGATGGAGCGGAGCACTTGCACGTGGAAGTCCAGGATGGATTGAGTGGATACCTGGACTCCCTCTTCCAGGGCCATCCGGGTGAGGGTGTTCATAATAGCCGCAATGTCAATATTGTTGGGGCACTGGCTGGAGCAGGTGTGGCAGTTGACACAGACCCAGATGGTAGAGCATTCCAGCACCTGTTGCCGCATACCGTACTGGACCATGCGGATAACCACGTTGGGGGGATAATCCATGGCCGCCACAAAGGGGCAACCGTTGCTGCAAGTGCGACACTGGTAGCACAGGTTCAGATCGGTCTCGCTTTTGCGTTTCACTTCCCCGGCGAATTCCCGGTCCAGTTCGCGCACCAGCAATCCTCCCTCGTTGGGCATCTGGTGGTGTTGTAGTTTCACGGCTCCAGATCTTCCTTGCTTATCCTAAATATCTCCATTTATCCTGGTGATAACCTTGACTGGAGTCAAATACAAGGGTGCAGGATATATATTTTTTGGCGGCGCCATCCTGGTCACTCTCCGAAAAACTCCTTGCCTCCCCAGGAGGAGTAGGGTAACAAATAAACAATTTGAAACTGCAGCCCAAAGATTTTGGGAGGGGGGCCTGCGGTCCCCGGCTTTCCTTATGAGTTCGTCAATTTTTTCATAGAATTACCCACAATATTTCTTAGAGAGGCACCCATGGAACTGGTGTATCGCCCCCGGCGGCTCAGGCGCACCGCGACTATCCGGCGCATGGTGCGGGAGACGGTTCTCACCCCGGCGGATTTTATTTACCCCATGTTTGTGGTACCGGGAAAAGGCGTGCGCCAGGAGGTGGCGGCCATGCCCGGGGTGGCCCGCCTGGCCGTAGACCTCCTGGTGGAAGAGGCCAAGTCCGCCTGGGATGCAGGGGTTCCCGCGGTATTGCTGTTCGGCCTTCCCCAGAAAAAGGACGAAATCGGCAGCGAAGCCGCCTCCCCCAGGGGCGCAGTGCAACAGGCGGTGCGGGCCCTGAAAAAAGCCCTCCCCGAGATGGTGGTCATCACCGACGTCTGCCTCTGCGGCTACACCAGTCATGGCCATTGCGGCATTGTGCACCGAGGCGAGATCGATAACGACGCCACCCTCGAGGTCCTGGCCCAGGTGGCCCTGTCCCACGCCGAGGCCGGGGCTGATATGGTGGCGCCCTCGGACATGATGGACGGGAGAGTTGGGGCTATACGGGAGGCCCTGGACGACCGGGGTTTCGAGATGGCGGGCATTCTCTCCTATGCCGTCAAGTACGCCTCCGCCTTCTATGGGCCCTTCCGGGAGGCGGCGGAGTCTGCCCCAAAGTATGGTGATCGCCGGGGCTACCAGATGGACCCGGCCAACAGCCGGGAAGCCGTGCGGGAGGCTACCCTGGACGTGGAAGAGGGGGCTGACATTATCATGGTGAAGCCGGCTTTGCCGTATTTGGACATCATCTCCCAACTCGCCGGCGAATTCGACCTTCCCATTGCCGCCTACCAGGTAAGCGGGGAATATGCCATGATCAAAGCCGCGGCCGCCCAGGGCTGGCTGGACGAAACTGCGGTGATGCTGGAGTCCCTCACCGCCATCAAGCGGGCCGGCGCGGACCTGATTTTAACGTATTTTGCCAAACACGCCGCCAGCTTTATTACTAAAATGTAGGGGCGCAATTCATTGCGCCCAAAAGAAGAGCTGATAAAACCAGCTCCTTCCAAAGATCGTTTCTTATGAGAAAAACCTTGCAGCGCAAAGTTCTTCGCTTAAATGATTATGATTACTCTCAAGAGGGAGCTTATTTCGTAACCATCTGCACGCAGAATAGAGGCATGCTTTTGGGACAAATTTGTGATGGGCAGATGGTAGTAAATAGTATCGGCCGGATAATTCAAAAGGTTTGGGACGAATTAGCCTTCAGATTTTCCGTCATAGGAACGGATGCATTTGTAATTATGCCCAACCATGTTCATGGCATCATCATCGTAGGGGCGCAATTCATTGCGCCCTTTAGGGACTCGATGAATCGAGCCCCTACATTGGGTGATATTGTCCGCACCTTTAAGGCTATTTCCTCCCGAATGGTAAGGAAAGAATATCCTGAATTTTCCTGGCAGCGGAACTATTATGAGCATGTCATACGTGACGATGATTCATTGAACCGGATTCGTGATTATATTCTCACCAACCCCAGGAGGTGGGAACTTGACAGGGAAAACCCGAACGTAAAAGGGAAGGATGATTTTGATATCTGGCTAGAGAATTTTAAAAGGGAAAGATTGTCTGCAGTATAAGTCTGTCGCTGCCGCCCAGGGCTGGCTGGACGAAACTGCGGTGATGCTGGAGTCCCTCACCGCCATCAAACGGGCCGGCGCGGACCTGATTTTGACGTATTTTGCCAAAGGAGCGGCAACGTTGCTGTGAGAAAAGGGTTATAAAAAAGGAAATGTTGTTGATGAAAGTCGCATTTGTGACATTATTTGATCCTTTTGGCGCCATAAGAAAATCAAGATCAGATTATTATAAGCAAAAGTGTCTGGAGGACCAATTTATAGAAATTCGTAACATCGGTATTTTGAAAGAGAAGTTTCTGCAAATCTTTAAAATAAAGCAGAGACTATATAAACTTTTCAAATTTAGATTATGATATTTTGCGTGAGCCAGTTATTCTTAAAGGATATGCCGATCAAATTTTTGAAAAATTAGCAAAAATGGAGTTTGACATTGTTTTTAGTTCTTCATCTATACCGATCTCCTACCTCAAGTGCCCTCAACCTATTGTGTTTTGGGTAGACGCCACCTTTGCCGGCATGATTGATTTTTATCCGGAATTTTCCAACCTATCCCAAGAGTACCTGAGAAAAGGCAACTTCCAGGAGCAGGCCGCATTAACAAATTGCACCTTGGCCATTTATGGTTCCGATTGGGCCGCAGCGACGGCCATCCAACATTATCAAGTCGAACCCTCGAAAATTAAAGTTGTTCCTTACGGAGCGAATCTTGAAGGTAACAGGACTCAAGAAGATATCGATAATTTCCTGAAATCAAAATCTACCAGAAAATGTAACCTCCTGTTTTTTGGTGTCGAATGGCACCGAAAGGGTGGAGACTTGGCTTTAGACATTGCCAAAACCCTGAATAAACAGGGTCTGCCCACAGAATTAAACATTATAGGATGTGAACCTCTGGTAAATGGATCGTTACCTGATTTTATCAAGGCCCATGGATTCATCGACAAAACTACCCAAGAAGGGCTTGAAAAAATCAATAGGGTGCTGTCTAAAACTCACTTTTTAATTCACCCAGCCAGGGCAGAGGCCTATGGTTGTGTTTTACCTGAGGCCAATTCCTTCGGAGTTCCTTGTTTAACCACAAATGTAGGAGGAATTCCCACAGTCATAAAGGATAATGTAAATGGCAAATTATTTTCTCCAAACGATGGTATTGATACCTATTGCGACTTTATCACGAACTCCTTTATAGATTTTGCAGGGTACCAGGATTTAGCCCGCTCATCTTTTCATGAATATCAATCACGGCTGAACTGGACGGTAGCAGGGACGACTGTCAAAAAGTTGCTCACAGAAATAATATAAACAATGGCAAGGAAACCTAAAGATGGCTTACGTCAACCTCCTCCCCTCCGCCTCCTGGCTTGGGAGACCACCCGGCGCTGCAACCTGGACTGCCGCCATTGCCGGGCCGCGGCCACCATGGGGCCCTATCCGGGGGAGCTGAGCACGGAGGAGGGAAAACAGCTCCTTACGGACGTGGCCGGCATGGGACCCTCGGTGATCATCATGACCGGGGGCGAACCCCTCCTGCGGGAAGACATCTTGGAGCTCACCGAGTATGGGCATCAGCTCGGACACCGCATGGTCATGGCGGTGAACGGCACCCTGCTGACCCCGGAAATCGCCCGCCGCTTGCAAAGAGGCTGGTATCCAGCGCCTGAGCATCTCCCTGGACGGGGCCACGGCAGCCAGCCACGATGATCTCCGGGCCGTGCCCGGGGCCTATAAGGGGGCGCGGCAGGGCATCGAGGCCTGTAAGGCCGTGGGGCTGCCTTTCCAGATTAACACCACCATCACCCGGGCGAACCTGGCCGAACTCCCGACCATTTATGAGTTGGCCATCGCGCTGGGGGCCGCGGCCCACCATGTCTTTGTGCTGGTGCCCACGGGCCGGGGCGCAGAGATCCCCGAGGAGTTGGTGACCCCGGAGGAATACGAAAAAACCTTGAGGTGGATGCTTGACCGCCAGCAGGAGGGGCGCCTCCATCTCAAGCCCACCTGCGCGCCCCAGTTTTACCGCCTGTGGCGGGAGGACGCCCACGACCGGGGCGAGAAGATCACCCCCCAGACCCACGGCATGGAGGCCATGACCAAGGGGTGCCTGGGAGGCCAGGGCTTCGCTTTTGTGTCCTATAAGGGCGAGGTGCAACCCTGCGGCTACCTGGAACTGGTGGCGGGGAATATCCGGGAGCAGCCGTTCCCGGATATCTGGGAAAACAGCGAGTTGTTTCGACAATTACGCGCGGTGGATGACTACCACGGCAAATGCCACTCCTGCCAGTACCGCAAGGTCTGCGGCGGCTGCCGGGCCCGGGCCTATGCCCTCACCGGGGACGCCCTGGCCGACGACCCCATTTGCCCGTATGTTCCAGAATAGTTGAGGGGAGGGCGCGGGAGCGCGGCTCCCTCCCCCACAATACCTACAGCCATGAAACCGAAAAACCAAGAACTGGACGACTTAGACCGGGCCATCCTGAACGAGATTCAGTCCCACTTTCCGCTGGTGTCCCGGCCTTATGCTGAGATGGGAAAAAGGGTAGGGGCCACTGAGGAGGAAGTGCTGGCCCGGGTCCAGGCCCTGCACGACGCCGGGATTATCCGCCGCATCGGGGCCAACTTCACTTCCCGGAAGCTGGGCTACACCAGCACCCTGTGCGCCGCCCGGGTGCCTCCCGAAAACCTGGAGCGGTTTGCCACAGTGGTGAACCGATATCCCGGGGTGACTCACAACTACTTAAGAAAACACCGTTACAACGTCTGGTTCACTCTCATAGCCGAGTCCCCAGAGCGCCTTGCCGAAATTCTTGAGAAAATTCGAGAGAATAGCGGGGTGTCGGAAATTCTGTCTCTTCCTGCCAAAGAAGTCTTCAAAATCCGGGTAGATTTTCCCATGTAAAAAAGGGAGCCCTGGTCTCAGAGCTCCCCAAAATAAAGGAATTTGCTGGTGGCTCCTTTATCGCCCCCACAGGTCATTCTCCCGCTTTAGGAGGGAAAATGACTATTCCAGCAATCGGTAAAGAAACCCCAGAAAACAAGCATCTGACCGGGTGGGTCAGAGGCCTGTCATCCGGAGTCGTTATTTGACCACCTGCTTGATGCCTTTCATGCCGTCGCCGGCGTCCTCCATCGCCCCGATGTGCGCCCAGAGCACCTTACCATTTTTGTCTAAAATAACAGTAACCGGATAAGGGCTGAAATTAAGGGCCTTGCTCAATTTCCGGTCCTGGTCCGGGACCACCGGAAAGGGCACCTTTTGAACGGCCTTCCACATTTTGGCAGCCATCTGGTCCTGACCCTGGGTTACAGCCATTATTTTGAGTTTATTTTTTAAGTTCGAGTCGCCTTGCACTTTTTGAAAAAGAGCGTTTAGCACAGGAGCCTGTGCTATACAATGCGGTCAGGTCGTGTTCATGGACTCCACCATAACGAAGTCCGCTTTTATGTCCTTCAGGGTGAAAGGCGCGGGTTTGGCCAGACCGAGGTAGGTCGCGTCTCTTCAGCAGTAATGGGGGCGGAAAACGCCACATTGCCGGCTTGGTGGCCCGCTGCTGGCTCTTTCTCAGCGGCCACTACGGCGCCGTGGCAGAGCACCAGTACCGCCAGACAAGTTCCCAGAACGAACCAGAGAGTTTTTCGCTTCATTGAGTCTCCTCTCGAGGTGAATTAATTCCCTATCATAAATTAACCGGAGCCAAAGGGCAAAGCTTTTCGCTTGGCCGGTTCGGTAGAATTAAATATTTTCTTAATTTTTTTCTCATTGAATTTGCCTAACAGAATTTTTTTAAGAATAAAAATGGGCCTTAATACCCCGCCGCAGTCCCACCCCCCTGACCGCCATCGCCATCTACTTCTTCGGAAAAAATCGGGTTTCGTCCCAGGAGACCGGTACCCGCACCAGGCCTCCCTGACGGTGCTGATAAATGAGATAACCCTGGTGCGCCCCGAACTCGAACAGGCTCTTAGTCAAAAGCACATCCTGGCGGCAATAAGATTCCAATTCCTCCCAGCGGCCGTTTTTGTAAAGCTCCAGGGCTAACAGTCCGTTCCCCGTCTTTTTCCGGCCCAGGGTGGCCTCTGCCAGGTGACCCAAGGCCAACCGGAAGCCCAGGAAGCGATGCACCTCCTCCAGGATGTCCAGAGTAGGCAGGTTTTCCAGGGAAACATCGGTGTAAGGCTGGAGCACCCGGTAGTCGAAGCGTTTGAGGTTAAAGCCCACCACCAGATCCAACTCGCACAACCGTCGGCACAGGTCCGTCATCTCAGACTCTCGGAACACCGTGACCCGTTCCGGGCTGGTCTCCAGGAGCACCGCCAGGGACACTCCCATGGCGTGGCAGCGGCCCCAGCCACCCACCTCGGCGGCAGAGCAACAGGTCTCCAGGTCCAAAAAGCCTAACCGCCGGCGGGCCAGCCAGTGGACCGAACCACCGACAGGTTCAGCAGGGGAGGGCAGGGGAGGCTCAGGCTCCCCGGGAAAGGAAGCGCCCTCCGCAGCCTCTTCTCCCCGGAGCAGGAGATTGGCGGTCATCAGGGCGGCAGCCTTGTCCAGAGGTTTATTCCCGGAGCCGCACTTGGGGGAGTGAATGCAGGAAGGGCAGCCTTCCTCGCAGGGGCAGGCCTCGATGACCTCCCGGGTGCGCCGCAGCAGCTCTTCCAAGATGGTGTAAGCCCGGGTCGCCAAACCCACCCCCCCGGGATAGCCGTCATAGATGAAGACGGCCGCCTTGCCCACCTGGGGATGTGCCGGAGTGGCGATGCCGCCGATGTCATAGCGGTCGGCCAGGGCAAAAAGCGGGAACATGGCGATGAGGTTGTGTTCCAGGGCGTGAATGCCCCCCATGAAATGGAGCCCGGACTGGTAGATGGCTTGTTTCACCTGATCCGGGATTTCCAGCCACATGCCCACGGTTTCAAAAATTTGGGGAGGTAGATCCAGGGGCACCACCCCCAGGAGTTCCTGGCCGGGCAGGCGGCGTTTCTCGTATGCCAGAAATTGCTCGGTGACCTTGAGGCGGCCGGTGTGGGCGGTAAACCGAGCGACCTGTTTGGTCTCCAGGATTTCCAGGATCTCCGTGTCCTTGTCCGTCTGAATCCGGGTGAAATACTTGGGATCAACAGGATTCACCCAGATATTGCGCCGCGTGCCAGATCCAGGCGCTCCACCTCGTAGGTCGCGGCCTTGTGCAGATACACCGCGCCGGGATGGCATTCCCTGAAGGCCCGGTGGCCGTCCACGTGTCCTAGAGGGCGCTTTTTTCCCACCTGAAAGATGGCAAAAGAGTCTCCCCATACCCCGGATGTTCACCTCCTTCTGGGGAAAGCGGGCCCGGGCGAACCAGGCGTGGCCCGAGGCGCTCTGGAGGAGACGGCCCTTTCGGGCCAGTTGTCTCCAGGAGGGGCTGAAGTTCGGCGAGGTCGAAGACGGTCTCCCCCTCTTGCTCCAGAGGCAGTTCTTGGGCGGCACAGGGAAGATGGGCTGACACCACCACGGGGTTATCCGGGTCCACCACTGCGGCTTCCAGAGGCCGCCCGAAAAACTCCGGGGGATGCTTCATGAAATACTGGTCCAGCGCGTCAGGTCTGGGCCACCAGCACCACCAGACTGTCCCGATCCTGGCGTCCCACCCGGCCCATCCGTTGCAGGGCCGTGACCATGGTGCCGGGATAGCCCACCAGGATGCAGACGTCCAGGCCGCCGATGTCGATGCCCATTTCCAGCGCACTGGTGGAGATCACGCCCCGCATCTTGCCGGAGGCCAGGCGGGATTCGATCTCCCGGCGCTCCTCCGGGAGAAAGCCGGCCCGGTAGGAGCTGATGTAGCGCCGCAACTCCGGGACCAGGCGCAGGGCCCATAGGTGGATCAGTTCGGTGAGCTTCCGCCCCTGGGTAAAGCAGATGGTGGCCAGGTTCTGGCGAATGGCCTGGGCAAAAATCTGGGACGCAGTGGTGGCCGCACCCGCCGGCGGGTTCAAGAACAGATAGTGCCGCCCGGACTGGGGCGCGCCGCTCTCGGTGATAAGCTCAACTTCAAGATTGGTTAGATTTATTAATAAATTCAGCAGGTTCTGCGATGGTGGCGGATAACATCAAAAATTGCGGAGCCGCAGCCGTAGTGGGCGCAGACCCGCCGCAGACGCCGGAGCACCTGGGCCATGTGGCTGCCGAAGATGCCCCGGTAGGTATGGACTTCGTCGATGACCACGTACCGCAAGTTCTTGAAAAAATCAATCCAGGCGTCGTGATACGGGCAGGAACCCCAGGTGCAGCATGTCGGGGTTGCTGATCAGGACATGGGGGGGCCGGGCCTTGAGGGCCTGGCGCGCTGCCGGGGGCGTGTCGCCGTCGTAAATGGCCGCCGAGAGAAAAGGGGAGGGCAGGGCCGCGTCCAGTTCCCGCAGGGCCTTGAGTTGGTCCTGCTCCAGGGCCTTGAGCGGGAAAAGATACAGGGCCCGGGCCTGAGGCTCGGCCATCAGGGTGGCCAGAACCGGCAGGTTATAAATCAGGGTTTTGCCGCTGGCCGTGGGCGTGGCCACCAGCAGGTGTTTGCCCTTTCGGACCGCAGCCAGAGCTTTCCCCTGGTGATGGAACAGGCGATCGATACCCAGACGCGCCAGGGCCTGCACCAGGGACCCCGGTAAACCCGGGTCGCCCTGGTAATACTCCACCGGCTTCGACGGCACATACTCATAGTGACTGAGTATGTCCCGATAATCAGCTGACTCTTTGAGAGAGTTGACAAATTCCAGCAGCATAGTTTCCAGTGGAAATGTGGGTAGGGGAGGGGGCCGGGATCAGCAAATCCTTGCCCCTTCAATCCCCTCATGACAGGACACTAATGCTCCCCACTCCCTTTCTTCCTGGTGCCTACGTCGAAGTGGGGCCAGTCAGCACTGAAACCGGTGTAGAGCCATTCCTGAGGGATGCGCAAACCAACCCATTTCGCGGCGTTATAAACCCAGGCGGGCAGGTTCCGGGCGTCCAGGCGGTGCATGGCGTCTCGATTGTAATGGCGGAGGGCAATGCTGACAGGGTTGGGGTTGCCGTCGATCACGTTTTTATGGTTGAAGTCATTCACATCCAGGGCCAGACCCAGGCGATGGTTAGAGACGGGCACGTGGCGGCCGTGGTGAAGGTCCGCCATGCTCTGGTAGTACCCCTGGACAACGACGCCGTCAAAGGTGCCGCCCTCCTTGTCGGGGAAGCTCAGGCACTCGGCCACCACCGGCCCCCTATGGGCGCTGACTGACCAGGTATCCTCTGCGATGCGCACCACTAAAAGAGGCACTCGCCGGTTCACGTCATACCAGCCTTCCCGAAAAATGTATTCCAGAAACAGGGCAGCCAGGGGCGCGAACCTGCTGTTCACTTCCACCTGCGTGCGTTCCGGCCGGTAGCGGGACTTATTATTGATATCCGCTAGCTTGCCGGCGAACCAGATGTAACCCGAAGGCCGGGGGTGAGTAAGGGCCACGGTCTGCCACTTCTTCTCAAAACCGGCATAGGCAGGCACCCGACGGGCCTGACCCGGCACCCACACCGGCACATTCAAGACTACCCCTACCCTGTCGCCTTGAGGCCATTTGAGGAGGCGCAAGGTCTCCCAGGAAACCTCTTCCTGGTTATTCAGCAGAGCCAGGGATTGTTGACGCAAATCCCGCAATTGGGTTACTGACAACAACTCTTTGGCCAGGGTGATCTTGCTCAGGAAATCCCGGTCCCGGGCCTGGGAAGTCAGGTTCGGGTCGTAACTCAGGGCCACCTGTTGCAGAATGCTGAGCGGCCTGGGGGGCGAGCTGGGGATTAAGCAACCGGGGCTGAGGTGGCTGGCCCGGGGTGTCTTTCGCCTGCACCCCCCGACCGGTTACAAATCCTAAGCAGACCAACAGGAAGAGCATGAACAGCCAACGGCAGTTAGACCAGGTTCGCATGGGGCCATTGTAGTGATACCAGGTCCCGGAGTCAATCAGGAAGAGGCTTCTGTGAGGGGAGCGTTACCGCCGGACTTGAGGTCAAAAATTTGACCTCGTGAGAGCCCCGTAGAGCGGCGATTTTATAGGAGGCAAGGGGTAGCCTTAAGTTTGTCCATTTTTTTGTACAGATGTTATAGCTAAGTTGAGCAAATTTTTATCGTGTACACCAGGTGGCCCAGAAACTATTCCCTGCTAGATAAAATACTCGTTCCCGTTCAGTCACTATACTAGTCTTGACGTTTCTGATGTTCGGCGAATTTCTTGCGTATGTAGCGCCTGGCGAAATCGGGGTGGCCCAGATAACCCTTCAGGGTCTCCACGAGTCGCGTCTGCATTTCCTCTAGACAACCGGGAACCTCCCGGGCATCAATGAAATGATGCACTTCCCGTTGGGTAAACCTTATTTCTGGCCCCAGAGCCACGAGCACCTCCTGGGCCCGGTCTGCCAGGTCCGGCGGCAGGCTCAGCGACGCTCACGGGTATGGGGAGGCGCACCTCGAGGACCACCTGCCAGCGGTCGCCCGCCATGGGCCGGGAGCAGTCGTAGAGTTCCAGGATGAGGCCGTTGGGGAGGGAATGGCGCAGAAGTAATCTTTCCGTCATCATGGTTTGGCTGCTGGCTGAAAAATTGTTTTATCTTTTTAACCTCTATACTAAACTGAGTCAAAAAGCCACGGCAAAGGTGAGGTTATGCGACGCTCCCCCTTGGTCTTTATAGTAGCCGCGCTCTTTCTCGGTATTGTGGTAGCCGGGGTGTTTTATTACCGTTACCAAAGTTCCCCCCGGTCTGCTTTGCACCAGATGATTAGTGCCCTAACACATCGGAATTATGAGAAATTTTATACATACCTGGACCTGAAAAGCATCCTGGGCAATCTGATGCAGGAAACGGGCAAGGACCTGATTTCACCGGTGATTCCTGAAAATAATTACCTGGGACAGTTAGGCTGGAAAATGGGGCGCAAATTCGCCCAGCAGGTTTTGCCCCGATTATTTGAGACTCTTGAACAGGACCTCCACAAGCTGATCAATCAGTACCTCAATACTTTGACTACCAAGGAACTTTTGGCCCTGAAGGCGGCGGTGACCCTGGCAGAAATCAGACAACAGGGGGACGAGGCCAAGGTGACCTTGCGCTTTGCCAAGGAAGATAGCCGCCTGCGCTTGACCATGTCCAAGAGTTCCAAGGATCGCACCTGGCGAGTGATTTCCGTAAGCTATGAGGATCTCAAGAAATTAGTCAGCAAAGAGCTGATGGAATGACTTATAATATGTCTGATAATATATATTATGTAAACTAAAATGTGTATCCCCGATGTCTGCTCCCAATGTGGCCATTTTCTTGCCCGATACCGCAACCCTATCCCGGCGGCGGACATAATTATTGAATTCCAAGAAAAGGGCTTGATCTTGATCGAGCGACAGAAGCCGCCATATGGTTGGGCTTTGCCGGGAGGGTTCGTGGAATACGGGGAAAGCCTGGAGGAGGCGGCGGTCCGGGAGGCGAAAGAAGAGACGGGCCTTGAGGTAAGGTTACTGGGGCAGTTGCACTCCTACTCCGACCCTAAGCGGGATCCCCGACAGCACGTCATCACCACGGTCTTTGTCGCCAGGGGCAGAGGCACTCCCCAGGCCGCCAGTGATGCCCAACCATTGGCCATTTTTTCTCCGGAAAATCTGCCGGACCACCTGGCCTTTGACCATGGCCTGATTCTCCAGGATTATCTGAAGGTGCGCCAGGAATGGCTGTCTCTGTGTTCCGGGGATGAAGCAGGCGCCATAACTTAATAATTGTTCTGAATAATATATTTTAACTAATTAATATAATTAATATTATATAAATTATTATATTATAATAAAAAGGAACCACAGCCTTATTTTCCTGGAGAACCAAGGCCGCGGGGATAATATTTCATAAAAGTTATTAAAAAAGTCATTTAACTTAATGAAATTATTTGCATATCAGTTCATTTCATCACTGGCCGGACTCCTGGGCTGGCCTCTTTTCTACCACCACCTGAAGTCCCGGGGTCAAGGAGAAAGTTTCCTGCCCCGACTGGGGCTTAAGCCGCCCCCCAAGCCTCCTTCCGGTTCTCCCCGCCTCTGGCTGCATGGGGTCTCGGTGGGGGAAGTCCTGACTGCAGTGCCTCTGGTGGCCGAGCTCAAGGCCCTCCTGCCCCGGAGCGCGCTCATCGTTTCCACCGGCACGGAAACCGGACAGGCCGTGGCTCGTCAGCAATTCTTACCCTTGGGGACCCTGGTGTGCTATTTCCCTCTGGACCTTCCCTGGGCCGTGAGACAGGCTTTGGACGTGCTGAAGCCTGATGTTTTCGTGGCCCTGGAGTCAGAGGTCTGGCCCACCTTCCTCACCACCGCCCGGCGACGGGGGGTGCCCCTGGCCCTGATGAACGCCCGCTTTTCGGACCGCTCCTTTCGCCGCTATGTGCGTTACCAAAAGCATCTATTAGATTTTATTAATCTTTTTGGGGTAATCGCGGCCGGCTCCTGGGAGGATTACCACCGCCTGACACATTTAGGGCTTCCCGGCCACAAGCTTACCTTCACCGGCAACCTGAAGGTGGACGCCCTTCTGATCCCGGCGCAACCATGCGGCTCCAGCTCCCTCCCCTCCCCGGTCCGACCCGGGTTCAGCTTCGACGTCTGAATCAAACCGGAAATCCGAGTCCCTGGGAAAGCTTCTCTGTCTCAAAAATGAGCCGGTGTTCCTGGCTGCCTCCACCCACCCGGGGGAGGAAGAGGTGGTGCTGGCGGCCTATGAGGCTCTCCGGGTCCCCTACCCTGCTCTCCTGTTGATCCTGGCCCCCCGCCATCCGGACCGGGCCGCGGCCGTGGGGGAGCTCTTGGCCCGGCGGGGCTTCGGGTTTCAGCGCTGGCAGTCCTTGAAAAGCGGCGCGGCAGTCCGGCGCCAGCCGGTGGTGCTGGTGGATACCGTGGGTGACCTTTTCGGCCTCTACGCCACGGCCGACGTGGCTTTCGTGGGAGGCAGCCTGGTGCCCAAGGGTGGCCAGAACATCCTGGAGCCCGCGGTGTGGGGGCTCGCCCCCGTGTATGGCCCTCATCTCGAGAATTTCCGCTGGGCCGAGGACATTCTGCGAGAAGCCGGAGTGGGAACCGTGGTGCAGGATGCCACTTCCCTGGCCACTGCCGTCCGACATCTCCTGGAGAACCCCGATGAACGCCGCCGCCTGGGTGAGATCGCCCTGTCAGCCCTAACTTCCCACCGGGGCGCGGCCCGCCGCCAAGCGGAACTGGTGGTGAATTTAGTGAGCAATCTCTAAGGCGAAAGGCCAGGAAGGTAGGGGCGGGTTTTAAACCCGCCCTTACCAGCCTTTTCTCCCCTAAATGGTCCCTAACTAAAAACCAGGACCCCGAACATGCGGGTAAGAAGCCCCAGGGCCAGGGCCAGGGCCAGGGAAATGACCACCGCGGCGGCCGCGCCCCGCCAGCCCACCTCCCGGCTTAGGGCCGCAATGGTGGAGGCGCAGGGGATGTAGAAGAGCACAAAAACCGTAAAGGTGAGGAGCTGGGTGTGGGTGAGGACGGTCTGGAGCTGGGTGGTCCCCAGGGCCTCATTCAGCATCACCAGGGAGAGTTCCTTGCGCATGATGCCAAAGATGAGGGTGGTGCCCACCGCCGCCGGCAGACCCAGGAGCGAGGTCAAGGGGACCAGGGCCAGGTTGATGTACAGTGTCCAGACCGTAGTACTTGAGAAGGCTCAAAACCACACTGCCGACAATGAGGATGGGCCAGGCCACCACCAAGAAGTCCTTGAGGCTGCGCCAGGATTTTTGCAGACACGTTGCTCCAGGTGGGCCGGCGATACTCGGGAATCTCCATCAGGAGCCCCGGGGAAATCTCCGGCAGGATCCAGGTGGACACCCGCCCCAACGCGGCAATGACCACCAGATTGAGGAAGTATACCCCCAGGGCGTAGTAGGGCCCGATGGCGTAGGCCACCAGCGCGAAAATGAGCACCGAGCGGGCCGAGCACGGGATGAGGATGGCCAGGAGCGCCACCACGAACCGGTCCCGGGGGCTTTCCAGGATCCTGGTGGCCATGACCGCAGGAACGCTGCAACCGTAGCCCAAAATGAAGGGAATGATGGACTTGCCGTGCAGCCCCAGGCGGTGCATGAGGTTGTCCATGAGGAAGGCCACCCGGGGCAGGTAACCGCTGTCCTCCAAAAGGGCCAGGCCCAGTAAAAAAGGGGTGAGATAGGGCAGCACAATGGCCACCCCACCGAAAATCCCCATGAACAAACCTTCTCCCAGGAGGTAATACCCGAGAGTGTTGGCGCCCAGCCAGTCCTGGGTCAGCTTCAGGGCCAGATCCAGATAATACAAAAAGAAATCTTCGCCGTACTGACCCAACCGGAAAACCCCCTGGAAGAAAATCCCCAGGATGAGTACCAGCACCACATAGCCCCAGATTTTGTGGGTGACGATTTGGTCCAGGCGGTCCCGCCAGCCGGGTTTGGTGGCCGGGGTGACCTTGGCCACCTGCTCGAAGAGGTTGACGGCCAGGGCGTGGCGCTCTGAGGAGATGACCATCTCGGGGGGGCGGCCGTGGCTTTGCGCCAGGATTTTCTGGTGGTTTTTCACCAGGTGGAGGATATGGTGGTCCCGCCGCCCCACCTCCTCCAGGAGGTAGGGGTCGTCTTCCAGTAGCTTGGTCACGAAAAAGCGCCAGGGGAGGCCCAATTCCTGGGCCAGGTGTATATCGAGTTTATCGCTGAGTTCGGCGATCTCCTCTTCCACGTCCCGGCTGAAGACCACCTGGACCGGCCGCACCTGGATCCTTCCGGCCTCCACTGCGTTTTCCAGGAGGTCCGTAAGGCCTTTACCATGGGAAGCCACCGTGTTCACCACCGGCACCCCCAAAAGGTGGGAAAGTTTGGTGGGTTTTAGGATGATTCCTTTGCGGGCCGCCTCATCCATCATGTTGAGGGCTACCACCAGGGGCCGTTCCAGGCTCATCAGCTCCAGGGTCAGCTCCAGGCTTCGGGACAAGAGTGAAGCGTCGATGACGTTGACGATGACGTCCGCCTCTTCCTGGAGGAGGTAATTCCGGGCCTCTAATTCCGCCTGGTCACCAGAGGTGAGGGAATAGACCCCGGGGAGGTCCACGCAGGTTATTTCCCGTCCTTTTAACACCACCTGGCTGGTGGTATACTTTACCGTGGTCCCCGGAAAATTGGAGACCATGGCCTTGTAGCCGGAATAATAATTGAAGATGGTGCTCTTGCCGCAATTGGGCTGGCCGATGAAGGCGATGATCATGGTGGCTCAGGCGGGTTTTCCGGACCCGGAATCTCCTTTCCCGTTATTCCTCAGAGAAAGAGCCGAAAACTTAAGCTGTAAGCCATAATACAACCCGATTAACCGGGATTCAAGGCTGCCGGTCCCAGCAGACCTGCTCTGGATTTGAAACCCTCTGGGAAAATCCCGCTTCTGCTGAGGATCGCAGGGAATATAAAGTTTACCTTATTTATATTGAGTTGCAATAACAATTAGTAGGGCTTTGGTGAAAAGAAACTATCTAAGCCAGGAGACCGGCCCCATTTGCTGGGTATCCTTGACACAGAAAACAGTTTGGTTAAAATATACTATTTAGTTAAATTTACTGCGCCGACATGCACACCTCAGCCTTACAAATTAATATCGCCCGCCTCCGGGAAGACGGGCTTGACCTCCAACTGAACCTGGGTGAGGACTGGTTCGCTCGCTGGCAGGAGGAAGACCCGGCCCTGGAGTTCTCCGGTCCGGGACACCTCGCCGTGTGGGTCCACCTGGAGCGGCACGGCCGTGACATTCTGGTCCGGGGTCTTTTTGAGGGAACGTTGAACCTGAGTTGTAGTCGTTGTCTGATCTCGTTCAGTCAGCCGTTGGCGGCTGACTTCGACCTCTTGCTGGCCCCCAGTCCGGAGCACGTGACCGAGGAGGTGGAGGAATTAACCCGTGCCGACCTGGACCGGGACTTTTATGCGGGGGAGACGGTGAATTTGGAAAGCATCCTGAGGGAACAGGTGCTGCTGACGCTTCCCCTGAAGCCCCTGTGCCGCGAAACGTGCCAGGGCATTTGCCCCCACTGCGGCACTGACCTCAACCAGGAAATCTGCCAGTGTCCGGGAGAGGATTCCACCTCCCCCTTTGCCATACTGAAGAACATCAAGCTCTAGAGGAGAAATAACCGTGCCTTTACCCAAACGCCGACACTCCATTTCCCGGCGGAACAAACGGCGGTCCCACGATCGCCTCACCCTGCCGAACCTGTCAGTCTGCCCCAAGTGCAATGAACCCCACCTGCCCCACCGGGTCTGCCCGTCCTGCGGCTATTACAAGGGGCGGCTGGTTTTGCCTGAAGCGGCGAATAAGGGGTTTTTATGGATTACCTGCTGACCGAAGAGCAGCAGATGCTCCGGGATCTGGCCCGTCAGATCACTGAGGAGCGCATCAAGCCGGTGAGGGCTGAGCTTGACGAAGGGGAAACCTTTCCCTGGGACATCATCAAAGACCTGGCCCAGGCCGACCTCTGCGGTACCATCATTCCTGAAGCTTACGGCGGCCTGGGACTGGGATGTCTGGAAAACGTGCTGGTCCTGGAGGCCCTGGCCGCAGGCTGCGTGGGGGTGGCCACCACCTACGCCGCCAGCTTCCTGGGAGCCTACCCTCTCCTGCTCTACGGCACCGAGGAGCATAAGCAAAAGTATCTGCCCCCGCTGTCCAGAGGTGAAATCCTGGCGGCCTTCGCCTTGACCGAGGCCCAAGCCGGCAGCGACGCCGGGGCCATCGCGGCCACCGCGATCAAAGACGGCGACCACTATGTGCTGAACGGCACCAAGCAGTGGATCACCAACGCCGGGGAAGCTGAAATCAACACGGTCATCGCGCTCACCGACAAGGCCAAGGGCGCCCGGGGAGCCAGCGCCTTCATCGTGGAAAAGGGGGACCCCGGGGTCAGCTTCGGCAAAAAAGAAAAGAAAATGGGTATCAGGACCTCCGTCACCCGGGAACTCGTCCTGGAGGACGTGCGCCTCCCCAAAGACCGCCTCCTGGGTCGCGAGGGCCTGGGCTTTATCGTCACCATGCGGACTCTGGACCTGGCCCGCCCTGGCGCCGGAGCCCTGGCCGTGGGTCTGGCCCAAAGCGCCCTGGACGAAGCCGCCTCCTTTGCCAAGGAGCGCCACCAGTTCGGTCAACCCATCATTGCCCTCCAGGCCGTGCAGCATATGCTGGCGGATATGGCCACCAAACTCGAAGCCGCCCGGGCCCTGGTGTACGCGGTGGCCCGCTATATCGACAGCGGCGCCAAGGACTTCACCAAACAGGCGGCCATGGCCAAGGTCTTCCCCACCGACATGGCCATGGAGGTCACCGTAGACGCGGTGCAGGTCATGGGGGGCCACGGCTATATGCGGGAATATCCCGTGGAAAAGATGATGCGGGACGCCAAGATCCTCCAGATCTTCGAAGGCACCAACCAGATCATGCGCAATATCATCGGCCTGGCCCTGAATAAAGAATATTCCAAGAAAAAATAGCAGTTAGCAGTCAGCAGTCAGCAGAAATGTAGGGTGCGCTCTGCGCACCAAAGAAGATGTAGGGTGGGCACCGCCCACCATGAAAAGGCGGCAATATTTTGCGGCGGGCAGTGCCCGCCCTACATAAAACTAACTGCTGGTTGCTAACTGCTGACTGCTCCCTATGAAAATCATCATCTGCATAAAACAAGTCCCCGAGACCCAGGAAGTGCGCCTGGACCCCGAGACCCACACTCTGAAGCGGGAAGGCATCAAGTCCATTATCAACCCCTTTGATCTCTATGCCCTGGAGGAGGGGTTGCGGGTCAAGGAGGCTCAGGGCGGTACGGTGACGCTCCTTTCCATGGGCCCGCCCCAGGCCGAGGAGGCCCTGCGGGAGGCTATGGGCTACGGGGCCGATGCCGCCGTGCTCATCTCGGACCGGGCCTTCGCCGGGGCCGACACCTGGGCCACAGCCCTGACCCTGGCCCAGGCCATCGACAAGATGGGGGGCGCGGACCTGATTTTCACCGGCAAGCAGGCCATTGACGGGGACACCGCCCAGGTGGGGCCCATGCTGGCCACCATCATGGGCTTGGCTTACGTGGCCTGGGCCCGGAAACTCACCTTCACCGGCGACCGCACCTTAGAAGTGGAACGGATGCTGGACCACGGCTATGACGCCGTGGCCGTGGACCTGCCTGCGGTCATTTCCGTAGTCAAAGAAATCAACGAGCCCCGGGTGCCCTCCTTTAAGGCCAAGCTCAAGGCCAAAAAAGAGGCCATCCCGGTGTGGGGCCTGGCGGAGATCGACGTCCCCGCCCAGGAGGTAGGCCTGGCCGGCTCTTTCACCCAGGTGGTCAAGGTCTTTCCCCCGCCCCCCCGGGGCGAATCCCAGGTCTGGGAGGGTCCCCCCACCGACCTGGCCGCCCGCCTGTGGGGGCGCCTGAAAGAATTGGGAAGGAGGTAACTTGGGGGAGGGGGCCAGGGACCGCAGGCCCCTGCCCCCTCCCCCAAACCCCCACCCCCAACCCCATAAGTCGGGAGCACAGGCTTCCAGCCTGTGCTGCACAGGCAAGATGCCTGTGCTCCCGGTCAAAGGGGGTGGGGAGGGGAGTTTGAGGGGAGGGCGGGGGATTCGCAATCCCCCGGCCCTCCCCTCAAAAAACCATGAGCGTCATCCTCTACATCGACAAATGCACCGCTTGTGGGGAATGCCTTGACGTTTGCCCCTTTGGGATTTTGAGCCTGGAGGGGGAGACCCTGGTCATCGGCGAGGGCTGCAATCTGTGCGGGGCCTGTGTGGAAATATGTCCCGAGGGGGCCCTGGAATTGCCGGAAATGGAGGGCCCGGCCCCTCGGCCCGGGGTGCCCCCGGATGGCGTCTGGGTGTTTGCCGAGCAGCGGCACGGGCAGTTGGCCCCCGTGGCCCTGGAGTTGCTGGGCGAATCCCGACGCTTGGCCGGGGAATTAGGCGTGGGTGTGGCTGCCATGCTGTTAGGGGACAAGGTGGAACACCTGGCCCCTACCCTGCTCGGTGGCGGTGCGGACAAGGTTTATCTCACCGAAGACCCCAGCCTGGCTGACTTTGTGGAAGGGACCTACACCGTCGCTTTGACGGAGATCGCCCGGCGCTTTCAGCCGGAAATCATCCTGGCCGGGGCCACTTACGCGGGCCGGGCCTTTATTCCCCAGGTGGCGGCGGCGCTCAAGACCGGCCTCACCGCGGACTGCACCGCGTTTGCCATCGACCGGGAGCAGCGTTTGCTTCTCCAGACCCGCCCGGCCTTCGGGGGCAACATCATGGCCACCATTATCACCCCCCGCACCTACCCTCAGATGGCCACGGCCCGCCCCGGGGTGTTCAAGCGGCTGGCTACCCCTCATTCCCTGGACGGCCAGGTCATCCGGGTGGAGTTGGATTCTCTAAAAAACCCGGGACAGGGTCGCTTCGTCAGAACCGTGGAGGAGATCAAGGAACGCCTGCCCCTGTCCGAGGCTGAAGTTATCGTGGCCGGAGGCCGGGGGCTCAAGGATGCCAAGCATTTCCGCCTGCTGGAGGAGCTGGCCGACCTCCTCGGGGGCGCGGTGGGCGCCACCCGGGGCGCGGTGGACGCCGGCTGGATCCCCTATGCCCATCAGATCGGGCAAACGGGTAAGACGGTGTCTCCCAAGCTTTACTTTGCCGTGGGCATCTCCGGCGCGGCCCAGCACCTGGTGGGCATGCAGGGCAGCGACTTCATCGTGGCCATCAACCGTGACGCCGAGGCGCCCATATTCAAGGTGGCTAACATCGGCCTGGTCGGAGACCTCTTCGAAATCCTGCCGGCCCTGATCCAGGAAATTAAAAAAGACCGGACCTAAGGGCTGCGAGTTTTGGGGTTTAAGTTTTTTTCTTGCAACTTGTGACGTAAATCTCAAAACTATAATTTATGCTCTTTCTTTTTTTCCCAATTTTATTTAAGGTTATGTGTTGAAAAGAGTGGCAATGAGGCGAGGATCCCCTTCCCAGGGAGTGACTACCGGATGTGCCCGAATTTTTGGAAAAAGTGCTTTTTCAACGATATTTTTGCTATCATGCCTCCCACAAGACAATTTGGCACCAAAAAAGGAACCTTTTCTGGATTAAACTCGGGAAGGGAGCTCCCCAAAACTATCTTTTGACTGCGATGGCCAAGGCTGCCGCATAATCTCGAATAATACGAGGCAGGAATCTTGTGGTAGAGGCAAAAAAACCTTTTCAAGGCGACAAAGGTTTGAATATGACCGCGGTTGGGTGGCTTCTTGACCATCATCTGACCAAAGAGCAAGAACGGCGTCAAATGGTTGAAGATTTACATCTACAGATAGGTGATATAGTACTGGACTTAGGATGCGGGCCGGGTCTATGGGCACTTCTGCTGGCAGAGAAGGTAAAGCCTCATGGGCGAGTTATTGGGCTTGATTTTTCCCCCGAGTTGATCAACTATGCGGTGCAAATTCTGGAAAATGAGCCTCTTAAGGACATCATTGAATATAAAGTGTCGGATTTCTACGCCGTCCCCTATAGAGATGATACCTTTGATTTGACCTTTTTCGGCAATTGTTTTGCTTATGCTACAGATCCCCTTAAAGCACTGGCAGAGCAAAAGCGGGTGACAAAGAAACGTGGAAGAGTGGCGGCTAAAGATTTTGATGGCGCCATTATCATCTTTCATCCCATCGAGCCTCAACTGTCGTTAAGAGTCCTGGCCGCGACCGCCAAGGCTCTTAAGGAAAATCCGCCCAATCCACCTTTTGATAACTTTGTGGGGCGCAAGATGCATGGCCTTTTCTTGCAAGCAGGCTTAAAAGATGTTTCTACCTCCTCCTATGCCATTCAAAAACTTGCCCCCCTCATCCCCGAAGCTAAACGCTATATTACCGGTAATGCGGACTGGTATGTAAAAATTGCCTCTCCCTATTTATCAAAAGGAGACCTCCAGCAGTGGCGGGCACATTTTGACCCAACTTCCGACCAGTATATCCTTGACCGGGAAGAGTTCTATTTCTGTATGCTGGAGGTGCTAACGATAGGTACAATATAGGTTATCAGCCTTTTTCAGGTTTCTATTTCTAACCTGCTTGATGCTCAAGGGTAAATCTGCCATGACCACCAGTACACACGTCGCCCTGATAACCGGCGCCGCCCGGGGTATCGGCCAGACCATCGCCCTGGCCCTGGCCCAACCGGACCGGAAGCTTTATATAAACGACGTGGCGCCAGCGGAGGCGGCGGCAGAGACTCTTCGGCAGGTGGAGGCCAGGGGAGCCCAGGCAAGCTACCTGCAATTCAATGTTGCCGAACCGCTCCAAGTAGAGCAGGCTTTTGCGGAAATCACCAAGGAGAGCGGACGCCTGGACATCCTGGTGAACAACGCCGGCATAACCCGGGACCAGCTTCTCGTGCGTATGAAAGAAGAAGACTGGGATCAGGTTCTGGCCGTAAACCTCAAGGGCGCGTTTAACTGTCTCAAGGCCGCGGCCAAGCCCATGATCAAGCAGCGCTCGGGACGCATCATCAATATCAGCTCCGTGGTGGGGTTCCTGGGTAACGCCGGCCAAGTTAATTATGTGGCCTCTAAGGCAGGCTTGGTGGGTCTTACCAAGTCGGCGGCCCGGGAGCTGGCCAGCCGCAACATTACCGTGAACGCCGTGGCCCCCGGCTTCATTGAAACGGCCATGACTCAGACTTTGACCGACAAGACCAGGGAAGCCATGCTGGCCCAGATTCCTCTGAACCGCTTCGGGACCCCTGAAGAAGTGGCACACGCCGTGGCCTTCTTGGCTTCGGATCAGGCAGCTTACATCACCGGCCAGGTTATTCATGTAAACGGCGGGATGTTTATGGCTTAAACACGAGGAGGTTAATAGATGTCCATTGAGGAGAAAGTGAGTATCATTGTCGCGGACAAACTGGGGGTGGATCGCGCCGAGGTGACGCCTGATGCAGTGTTCATCGACGACCTGGGGGCTGATTCCTTGGATCTGGTGGAACTGATCATGGCCATGGAAGAAGAGTTCGGCTTTGAAATCGCCGATGATGAAGCTGAAAAGCTAAGGACCGTGGGGGATGTCATCAACTTTATCAAAGCCAGGGCTTGAGGCGGAAGTTATCGCTATTGCCTGCGACCACGCCGGCTATCATTTGAAGACCGAAGTGGTCAAGCTTTTAACCGAACTCGGGGTACAGGTAAAGGATTTAGGCTGCTCAAACCCCAACGAGTCGGTACACTACCCTGTTTTGGGGAAAAAGGTAGTGGACGCGATTCTCTCTGGGCCTCACTGCCGGGGTATTTTGATTTGCGGCACCGGGCTCGGCATGAGCATTCTCGCCAACCGCTTTCCGGGGATCCGCGCGGCCCTGTGTTCCGACGTTTCCACGGCGGCCATGAGCCGACGACATAACAATGCCAACCTGTTAGTCCTGGGAGGCCGCATGATCGGCCCCCAACTGGCCCGGGAGATCGTTCACGCCTGGCTCACCACCCCCTTTGAGGGCGGGCGGCACCAGGAGCGTCTGGATCTTTTGGAACAACTGGCAGGGTCCCGGCGCGACAGTGACCTATGATGACAGATAAATCTACCCCCACGAACTGTCCCCTGATGGAGGAACTGGCCCGCACCGACCCGGCCATCTTCGGGGTCATCGAACGGGAGTGGCAGCGCCAGTTGGGCCAGCTTGAGCTGATCGCTTCGGAGAACTTTGTCAGTGCCGCAGTCCGGGCGGCTCAGGGCTCCGTTCTGACGCACAAGTACGCCGAGGGATACCCGGGTCGACGGTACTACGGGGGTTGCGAGAACGTGGACACCGCCGAAGAACTGGCTATTCAGCGGGCCAAACAGCTTTATCGACGCGGAATACGCCAACGTCCAGCCCCACTCCGGCACTCAGGCCAATATGGCGGTTTATTTTGGCTTTCTGAAGCCCGGGGACACCATCATGGGCATGGACCTGGCCCATGGGGGGCATCTGAGCCACGGGGCGCCGGTGACCTTTTCGGGAAAATTTTATAAGGTCATCACCTACGGGGTGGATCGGAACACCGAACAGGTGGACTTCGACGTTCTGGCCCAATTGGCCCGCAATCAGCGCCCCAGGCTCATTATCGCCGGGGCCAGCGCCTATCCCCGGACCCTGGAATTTTCCCGTTTCGCCGAGATAGCCCGGGAAGTGGGAGCCTATCTCATGGTGGACATGGCCCACATTGCGGGACTGGTGGCCGCCGGCCTGCACCCCACCCCCATCCCGGTGGCCGACTTCGTCACTTCCACCACCCACAAGACCCTCCGGGGGCCTCGGGGCGGCCTCATCCTGGCTCGGCCTGAATATGCCCGGACCATAGACAGCCAGGTCTTCCCCGGCATCCAGGGCGGCCCCCTCATGCACGTCATCGCCGCCAAAGCGGTGGCGTTAAAAGAAGCCCTTTCCCGGACCTTCCGTCGGTACCAGAAGCAGGTCGTGGACAATACCTGCATCCTGGCCCAGGAGTTTTTAAAGCAGGGTTACCGATTGGTGGCCGGTGGCACGGACACCCACCTTATTTTAATGGACCTGACTCCTACCGGCCTCACCGGCAAGTTGGCGGAAGAGGCCTTGGATTTGGCGGGCATCACGGTGAACAAGAACGCCATCCCCTTTGACCTCCAGCCCAAGACCATCACCAGCGGCATCCGGTTGGGCACTCCTGCCATCACCACCCGGGGCATGAAAGAAGGGGAAATGCGCCAGATCGCCGGCCTTATCCACCGGGCCCTCTCTGCTCCCGACGATCCGGACAACCTGGCCAAAATTCAGGCCGAGGTCAATGAATTTTGCCGCAGCTACCCTCTCTTCGCCGAAGAGTGGGAGGTGTAGCAACCTGTCCACGGGATTAGGCCGTGTCAGGCGGCGTCCGGTCTGAGGTCTGCTTCACATGCGCTGTCCTTTCTGCCACAGCACCCAAAATAAGGTCATCGACTCCCGTCCCAGCCGGGAGGCCAACGCCATCAGGCGGCGCCGGGAGTGCCTCAACTGCCAGCGGCGCTTTACCACCTACGAACAGGTGGAAGAGACCATGCCACTCATCATCAAAAAGGACGGGCGGCGGGAATCCTACCAGCGGGCCAAGCTCTACGAGGGCATCAAGAAGGCCTGTGAAAAGCGGCCAGTCTCCATCGACCTCATTGAACAGTTCCTGGATGACCTGGAACGGGAGATGCTGGAGAGCGGTCAGCGGGAAATGTCCTCCAGTTGGATAGGGGAACGGGTTATGGTCCAATTGCGGGACTTGGACGAAGTGGCCTACGTGCGCTTCGCCTCAGTATACCGCCACTTCACCGACGCCACGGACTTTATGAAAGAAATTCGCCAATTTTTGGAAACTAGACAGGAAGCGAAAACGAAAGATTGAACATCACATGAAAGCTATCAAGATAATCTGGCAACGTTTGGTAGATGAGCATGGATCCACCTGCGACCGATGCGGCAGCACCGAAAATGAATTAGACAAGGCGGTGCGGTTCCTGCAGAAGTCCCTGGCGCCAGCCGGAGTCCGTTTTTCTGTGGAGAAAAAAGCCCTGGATTTTCAGGAAGTTTCCCATGATCCTTCCCAGTCTAATCGTCTTTGGATTGACGGCCGGCCGCTGGAGAAATGGCTGGGGGCCGACGCGGGGCAAAGTCCTTGCTGTGGGCCGTGCCAAGGTTTTGAGTGCCGCACCCTGGAGAAGGACGGCGCAACCCATGAAACCATCCCGGCCGAACTGATCATTAAGGCAGGCCTCTTGGCGGTGCAGCGACAAGTCCAAAAAATCTCTGGGAAATATCCCTGAGACCGTCCTGATAGCTTCAGAGCCTTGTGGGGAATCTGGAAGGGGATGTGGTTTTTCCAAACTTTTCAGCCAGGCTCTCCTTGAGACCTGGTGTCGTGTCCCGGGTATAGATTACAAAAAAATTTCCCTGTCAGGACCTTATATTTCCCTCCCTCTTGATGGGGGAGGGTCTGGGTGGGGGTGGAATAACTGTGCGACGACGATGCTTTTTACTCCTCCCCCCAACCCCCACCTCGGGAGGGGGAGTGAAACCCAGAAACCTTTTGAAAGAGAAACCCGGGACATAACACTAGTTTTCCTTTCACCTGCCACTGTACCCCATGCTTTTTACCCAAGCTGATACACATTTTATGAAGATGGCCCTCAGGCTGGCAGCCAGGGGCGCCGGTTGGGTCTCACCCAACCCTATGGTGGGGGCCGTGGTGATTCGAGAGGGAGAGATGGTAGGCCGGGGCTGGCACCGGCGCTACGGCGGGCCCCACGCCGAGGTGGAGGCCCTCAGGGCTGCCGGGGAGCAGGCCCGGGAAGCCACCCTCTATGTGACCCTGGAGCCGTGCAATCACCATGGCCGTACCCCTCCCTGCACCGAAGCCATCCTCGCCGCCGGGGTGAGCCGGGTGGTGGCGGCCACCCCGGATCCCAACCGCAAGGTAAGCGGTGGGGGGGCGGCGTTTCTCAGGGAAAAAGGTGTCCAGGTGGAAATCGGCCTCCTGGCGACGGAGGTTCGGCGCCTCAATGAGGCCTGGTTCACCTGGGTGGAAACTGGCCGCCCGTTTGTCATCGCCAAGGCCGCCTGCTCCCTGGACGGCAAGATTGCCACTCGCACCGGTAATTCTCAGTGGCTCACCGGCGAAAAGGCCCGGGCCTTCGGCCACCGCCTGCGCCATGAGTGCGACGCCATTCTGGTGGGAGTGGAGACGGTGCTGGCCGATGATCCCCAACTCACCACGCGTCTACCCCGGCAGCGAACCAAAGACCCCCTCCGGGTGGTCCTGGACAGCCGTCTCCGCACCCCCCCAACGGCCCGCCTTCTACACGTAAACTCACCGGCCCCTACCTGGATCGCCACCACACCTGCTGCGCCCCAGAACAAGATAAAGGCCCTGGAGGCCCTGGGCGCGACCGTTCTGGTGTTGCCAGCAAAAGGGGGACGGGTGGCGTTGCACCCTCTGCTGGAAGAATTGGGACGTCAGCGCTTGCAGAGTCTCCTGGTGGAGGGGGGGGCCGAAGTCCTGGGGGCCTTTTTTGCGGCGGGACTACTGGACAAATTTTATTTCTTCTACGCGCCCAAGTTTCTGGGCGGCCAGGAGGCCCTGAGTGTCATCGGTGGGGCCGGAGTGACCCGCCTGGCCGAAGCCCACCAGGCCCGGAATCTCAGTCTCCGCCGGCTGGGCCCTGACCTCATGGTGTCCGGCTATCTCGAAAAAGAATAATCCAGTTCAATCCCCTGGTCGGCAAAGATGAAATTCTTGCAGAGGCGCTGGTGGCCCAGGCGTCCCGCCTGACCACATTAGACTTTTGAACTGGTTCCCAAGAACCGTAGGGCGGGAAAGCGCAGCGCATCCCGCCTTTAGCATTAGCTATTCTTCACCATTTCTCATCTGTGGCCGTCCCCCCTCAGGGGGATCTTGAGCGCGGCAATGAAGTCCCCGATACGCTTGATGGTTTCAGGGCCGGAGAACTGGGCCACCTGCTGCACGATGGCACTCCCCACCACCACCCCATCCACATGAGGCGCCAGGCCCTTTACCTGGGCCGGGGTGCTGATGCCGAAGCCCACAGCCACGGGGCACTTCACCAGGCGGCGCACTTCCTCCAATTCCCGAATTAATTCCTGGGGCAGCTCGGTTCTGGCACCGGTAATACCGGTGACCGAGACATAGTAGAGAAAGCCTTTGGTGAGACGGCCCAAAGTCTTGAGGCGCTCCGGGCCGCTGGTGGGCGCGGCCAGGAAAATGGTGGAGATTCCCGCGGCCCGGGCGGCCTGGCGCCAGGATTCAGCTTCTTCCGGGGGCAGATCCGGAATGATAAAACCGTCCACTCCCTGTTGGGCGGCCTCCGCCGCGGCCTTTTCCAAGCCATACTGCAGGATGGGGTTGTAGTAACCCATGAGGATAAGGGGGATGTCTGTTTCGGCTCTGAGATTCCCCGCCAGGGCCAGCACGTCGACAAAATGCACTTGGTTTTTCAAAGCCCGGCTGCTGGCGGCCTGGATGGTGGGGCCGTCCGCCAGGGGGTCGGAGAAGGGGATGCCCAACTCCAAGAGATCAGCCCCCCGGGCCGCAATTTCCAGGGCCAGGCGGCGGCTGGTTTCTAAGTCAGGGTCCCCGGCAGTAATAAACGGGATGAGGGCTTTCTCGCCCTTTTCTTTTAACCGCCGGAAAACCTTGTCAATCCGCGTCACTCCGCACCTCCACGTTTTCTTGGGGAGAGGGGGGTTCCCACGGGCTGGAAGCCCGTGCTCCCGGGACCACAGGCCCTTACCCCCTCCCCCAAACCCCCTCCCCCAATCCCTTGATAGGGCTTTTAAGGCCGGAAAGTCGGGGCCGGAGGGCACGCCTTTCCGGCCCCTCTCTGCGGGTTGGGAGGGGGGTGTGGGGGGAGGGCAGGGACCTCAGGTCCCTGGCCCTCCCCCCACAGCAATCCCTAGCACCTCTGCCACGGCTTCCACGTCCTTGTCGCCCCGGCCGGAGAGGTTGACGATAATAATGTCTTCCCTGGTGTACTGGGGGGCCAGCTCTTTCAGGTAAGCGATGGCGTGGGCGCTTTCCAGGGCCGAAAGAATACCTTCGGTGCGGGCCAGAAGTTTGAAGCCCTCCAGGGCCTCCTCGTCCGTTACCGACACGTATTCAGCCCGACCTGTGTCCTTCATAGTAGGAATGTTCCGGTCCCACGCCGGGATAATCCAGTCCCGGCGCCAGGGAGTGGGCTTCCTGGATGTTCCCCCAGGCATCTTGCAGGAGATAGCCCATGGAGCCATGCAGCACCCCCACGTTCCCGACGCAGAGGGGGGCGGAATGGTGGCCGCTGGTGAGGCCGTGTCCTGCAGCCTCCACGCCCACGAACCGCACCGGTTCATCCATGAAGGGGTAGAAGAGCCCCAGGGCGTTGCTGCCGCCGCCCACGCAGGCCACCAGAACCTGGGGCAGCCGGCCGATGAGCCGCCGCACCTGGGACCTGGTTTCCCGGCCGATAACCGCCTGAAAATCCCGCACCAACATGGGATAGGGGTGCGGTCCGGCCACCGAGCCGATGACATAATGGGTATGGCGCACGTGGGTGACCCAATCCCGGATGGCTTCGTTCATGGCGTCTTTCAGGGTGCAACTGCCGGAGGTCACCGGCACCACCCGGGCCCCCAACAGCTCCATACGCATGACGTTGAGGCGCTGGCGACGGATGTCTTCGGTGCCCATATAGATTTCGCACTCCAGGCCCAACAGGGCCGCCACCGTGGCCGTGGCCACCCCGTGCTGCCCGGCCCCGGTCTCGGCGATGAGCCGGGTTTTCCCCATACGCCGGGCCAACAGTCCCTGTCCCACCGTATTATTGATCTTGTGGGCCCCGGTGTGGGCCAGGTCCTCCCGCTTGAGGAAAATCCGGGGTCCACCCAGAGCCTCGGTCAGATGATTGGCACAATAAAGTGGGGTTGGGCGTCCCACATAGTGTCCCAGGTACCAGGACAACTCCCGCCTGAAACTCCGGGTCCCGGCTGATGCGGCGGTAGGCCTTCTCCAACTCCAACAAAGCCGGCATCAGGGTCTCCGGCACAAACCGTCCCCCATACCGGCCAAAATGTCCACGCCTGTCAGGTAACAAGTGGTTCCTCCTTTGTTCCATAACCAGTGACCAGTAACCGGTGACCAGTAACCAGTAATGAGTAACTAGTGGTCAATGATCCTCTATGTGGAAAATATCGGTTTCTTCCTGAATCAAGAAGATATCCTGTCCACAAAATAGGTGGGCTTTTCCCATCATGCCATTGATCATTCGTCCGATCTCTCGGAGCTGATCTCTCAACTTTTCCTCTTGCTCGGTCGACAAATAACCACAGGACACTGCAATACCGAGCCAATGTTGAGTTTCCAACTGCTCAGCATCGGCATCCGTTAATTTGCTGATAAAATGTTTTTCATAACGCCGTTTTCCCCAAGCCTCGGCTATTTGGGCCCCAATTGATCTTGAGGCCCGCCTTATCTGATCGGTAAGAGCAAAGAGCTCTTCCCTGGGAAAATTCTTGGATAATTCGAAAATATTTTCAGCTACTTCTTTCGCTTTTTGATATACAAGTAGATCTCTAAAACAGCGAGCATGACGCGCATTTCTCATTATTCCCTCTCAAATTCCACCAACCAATGGATTACTATGAATATTTAACTGGTTACTGGTCACTGATCACTGGTTTTCGTTTACTGATTACTGATCACTGGTCACTGGTGACTGGTGACTGGTCACTGGTGACTGGTTATCGGTCACTGGCTTTTCTTACCGCTGCCAAAAAAGCCCTCAACTTCTCCGGGTCCTTTTTCCCCGGTTCTTTCTCCACCCCGCTGGCCACGTCCACGGCTGACGGTTGGGCGATGTTTATGGCCTGGGCCACGTTGTCAGGCGTGAGGCCGCCCGCCAGGATAATGGGCCCGCACTTATTCACCTGCCTGGCTAACTCCCAGTCGAAGGTCTCGCCGGTGCCGCCGAGGGTTCCCGGTTTGTAGGTGTCCAGCAAAAAGGCCTGGACCGCGCCCTGGTAGGCGCTTATTTGGGCATAAATCTCGTCGCCCTTGACGCGAAAGCCCTTGATCACCCGTCGTCCCAGAGAGCGGCAATAGTCCGGCGACTCGCTGCCGTGCAACTGCAACCAATCGAGTCCGGCCAGGGAAGCAATCTCCCGCACCGCCCCGGCGTCTTCGTCCACAAATACCCCCACCGTCGCCACAAAGGGGGGCAGTTGCCCTATTATGTGGCGGGCCTTGTCCGGCGCTACATAACGAGGACTTCTCTTATAGAAAATAAACCCCAGGGCGTTGGCTCCCAGTTCCGCAGCCAGAAGGGCGTCGCCGGAGTTGGTTATACCGCAGATTTTCACCCGCACCATAAACCCCGCCTTGCTCATTGCACAATAACGATCCCGGCCAGAGTGCCTTTGGGGATATTATCAGGTTTGGCGCCGCTGCCAATGGGATAAATGTCCCAGCCCGCTTGGGCCACCATTTTATAGACATCGATCCCCACGGCCTCCATGGAAGGCCGAGCCAGGAGGGAAAAACGGCAGCGCTTCCCTTCCAGGGCCTGGCAGCTTTCCTGTTCGCCGCAGAAGGTGTGCCGGCAGGAGCCAGCCCCCAGGCCAAAAGCCAGGTAGTGGCCGTCATAAAAGGCCATAGATTCCAGTTCGCTCACAATTTTAAATACTTCCTGATAAACCGCCACCCGCTCCTTGATAGTGGCCTTATCCCTGACGATGACTTCCGGAGGCACCTCCTTAGTAAAGAGCACGGCCCACTGGTAATGCTGCAAAGCTTCTCTCAGTTCCGCCGGCTTGAGGGTGTGGGGCGGACAATGGGCCCCGGCGCCGTAGCCGAAACAACGAGGGATCTGGCATTTCAGAGGCACCCGGTCGTCCACCGGGATCTCCTGGACCGGGATAACCTTGGCCTGGGTCGCCCCCAGTTCCAGGGCTTTCTGGTGGTATTTCTCCAGGTCCTGCGAGAGTCGAGCCGCTTGCCTGTCCACGGTAATCCTCTCAATCTTGTTCATCTTCCCTCCCCAACAACTCCCGCAGCTTTGCCCCGGGATCGCCGGAAGTCACCAGAGTTTCGCCGATTAGGAAAGCCCGGATGCCACCCCACTCCAGGGTGGCCAGGTCAGCCGTGGTCTTGAGGCCCGAAGCGGCCACCAGGGTCACTCCCGGCGGGGCCAGGGGGGCCAGTTCCAGGGCCCGGTTCATGTCCATCTGGAAGGTGTGCAGGTTCCGATGGTTGATGCCGATCAGATCAGCCCCGGCGGCCAACGAGGTCTCCATTTCCTCCCGGGTATGCACTTCCACCAAGGCCTCCATCCCCAGGGAGCGGGTAAGGAGCATTAAGGCCCGAATCTGACCCATATCCAGGATATTGGCTAACAGCAAAAGGGCATCTGCCCCCAGCGCCGCGCTTTCATATATCTGAATAGGTTCTAGGATAAAGTCCTTGCGCAAAATGGGCACCGACACTTCAATCTTAATTTCCTGGATAAACTCTGGATCTCCATGGAAAAAGGCCCGTTCGGTGAGAACGGAAATGGCCGCCGCGCCGCTTTCCTCATAAATCCGGGCCAGGTCCACCGGGTCCAGGTCCATGGCCAGTTCCCCTTTGGATGGGGAGGCCCGCTTGATTTCCGCAATAATAGCCCGTCCCGGAGCATTGTCCAGGGCCTTTTTTAAACTTAAGGGCCTGGGCCGCTGAGCAATGGCCCCCTTGAAGGCCTCCAACTTCCCTGACTCGAAGAGCTCCAGAGACTCCTGAAGCTTGTGTTTTACGATTTTGGCTAAAAAATCCATGTCTGTCCTTTGGGGGGAGGGCCAGGGAGCGCAGATCCCCTGCCCTCCCCCCACACCCCCCTCCCAACCCCCTTTAACCCGGAGCACAGGCATCTTGCCTGTGGCCCCCCTTCCCTAACTCCAATCAGTGCGTAGGGCGGGAAAGCGCAGCGCATCCCGCCTTCCTTTTGCTTAGTCCCCTCCCCCAAAACTCTTGCTCTTCGCCACCAGGGCCTCCAGTTTGCCCAGGGCTTTCCCGGTGCGAATGACTTCCCGGGCCAGGGCGATGCCTGCGGGGAAGTCCGGGGCCAGGCCTGCGGCGATAAAGGCCGCGGCGGCGTTCAGGGCCACCATGTCCTCCCGGGGGCCCCCCTCCCCTTCCAGCACCCGGCGCACGATCTTGGCGTTCTCGAAGACGTCCCCGCCCTTGATGTCCGCCAGGGTGGCCCGCTTCAGGCCGAAGTCCTCCGGCGCGATGGAATAGGTGCGCACCTGGCCGTCTTTAAGCTCGCTCACCCGGGTGGGTCCCACGATGCTGAGTTCGTCGAAGGAACCCTCACCGAAGACCACGAACGCGCTTCTGGTCCCCAGGTTCCCCAGCACCTGGGCCAGGGGTTCGGTGAGGCCGGGGTCGTACACCCCCAGCACCTGGACATTGGCCCCGGCCGGGTTGGTCAGGGGCCCCAGGATGTTGAAGATGGTGCGAATGCCGATCTCCCGGCGGGGCCCGATGGCAAAGCGCATGGCCCCGTGGAGTTGGGGCGCGAAGAGAAAGCCGATGCCCACCTCAGTGATGCACTGGGCCACCTGCTCAGGGGTCAGGGCCAGGTTGATCCCCAGGGCCTCGATGACGTCGGCTGAGCCGCAGCGGGAGGACACGGCCCGGTTGCCGTGCTTGGCGACTTTCAAGCCCGCCCCGGCCACCACAAACGCGGTGGTGGTGGAGACGTTGAAGGTCTGGGTGGCGTCCCCGCCGGTGCCGCAGGTGTCCACGACGGTTTCCCAGTCCACGTTGATTTCGTCCCGGTCCAGGTCCACCAGGTTGTTGCCCATGGGGATGCGGGTGGCCTTGGCCCGCATGACCTTGGCCGCCGCGGTGATTTCGGCCACGGTCTCCCCTTTCAGGCGGAGCGCCGTAATAAAGGCCCCGATCTGGGCCTCGGTGGCCTGCCCCTCCATGATGGCCTCCATGGCCGCCACCATCTCCGCCTTCCGTCAAATCCTGCCGGGTGACCACTTTGTAGATGGCTTCTTTGAGCATTTCAGGCGTCCTTTAATATGACCAGTTTTATTTGAACTGAGAATATATAGCTGCCAGGCCGATCGGCACTAAAATCCAACCTAAGATTTTTTGGGAATAAATGTGTACCCAGGGCCAGAAGGAAAGTTCCGGTGGCTGCCAGTTCTTTGCCAGCCCCAAGTCGATGGCGGGTATGAACTGATCGAAACTGGTAATGAGGCGCAATACCCAGAGCATACCTAAGGTTTTTAGTTCTTTGAAGTTCTTGAAAAGGCCACCCTTTTTTACAATATCAGAAAATTTTGTTTGATAGTTCAGCTGCCATTGTTTGGAATAGTTTACTTCTAAGTATTCAGGATTAAAACGGAATATAGCACCGATGATGATAATGAATAGGGCCACCCAGAAGATCCGGAAGGGGTAGCGGCCGTACCCGGCCAGTCGCCCCCAGAAAATCCAGACGAGCCATCTTGCGGGATTATACCAGCCCATCTGGGCCAGTTCCCGGTCTTTCATGGCAATATATACATCGTCGGCCCAGTCCTGGTGGCCGGCGCGCGTGCAATATTTTTCTAATTCCAGGTAATTCTGAGGATTGAAGGCGCTCTTCTCCACAAACCCCAAAAGCCCCGGGAAGTTGTTTGGTTCATCCACAACAAGAGAGGTATAGGTCAGGCCGCCTAGCTTGAGGTTTGTTTTATCCTCAGGCCATTGAATATTATTGAATTCCAGTGCCTCAATCGTGGCGTTCTGGAAATCGGCGTACTCTTTAATGGACACCTTTTCAATAGTTGCCGGCCCTTTGACCCGCAGGTGGCTGGCCTCCAGAGTCGCCAGTTTGAAGTTTTCGAGGCGCAATTCCCTTTGATTAACTGTTCCTAACAGAATGAGTCTGGAAAGACAGCTGGCATTATCCTTCTTATCCCCATCGGCCCCAATAAGTAAGAACTGTCCGCCGATGTTTGCCTGCATGAAACTTACCTTTCCGTGAAAAATAACATTTGTGAAAAAGGCATTTTGGCCCACCTCTAAAGAGTGAAATTTAATTTCCTTTTCTGCGTTGAGAAACCGGGCCCCGATAATGTTGAACTCCCTGCCGATGTCTGCTGTGGTGAAATCCACCGGCCCTTGGAAAGTGGCGTTTTGAAAGAAAGCGTGCTGGCCCACCTTCAGGCCGTTGAAAATGGCCATGTGTTCCTGGCTGAGAAACTTGGCCCCATTGGCGCTAAACTGCCCGCCTATTTCCGCCGCAACAAAACCCACCGGCCCATGGAAGGTGGCGTTGTCAAAGAAGGCGTGACCCGCCTTCAGGGCCATAAAATCTACCGGACCCTTAAAAGCTGCCTTTTGGAAGAAGGTGGCCTGGCCCACCCTCAGGCCTTTGAAGTTGGCCCCCCTCTGGCTCAAAAACACGGCCCCGTTGGCGGCGAACTGCCTGCCGATGTCGGCGTTGCCAAAATTTACCGGCCCCTTAAAGGTCGCATTTATGAAGAAAGCGCTCTGGCCCACCTTCAGGCCGTTGAAGATGGCATCTACCTTCTCATTTTGGAACTGCACCCCGTCGGCGATGAACTGCCCGCCGATGTCCGCCCCTCCGAAATCCACCGGCCCCTGGAAGGTGGAATTATTGCAGAAGAGATTCTTTTTTACCTTGACCCGATGAAAATTTCCTTCCTCATCAAAATGTGAGTTTATGATACCTAGATTTTTCGCAAAAACTGTATCCTGAAATATGAGTTTGTTTTCAAATATACAATTATAAAAAGTTACATTATGTAGCACTTGGGCGTCTTCAAGGTCTAGGGGTTCAATGATGACGGCGTTTTCTATCATAACACCCTTGCGGTGAACCTTATAAGACCCGGTAAGAAGGTCCTCCAGGAAGCGGCCCGATAATTGGCGATTTTCCTTCTTTTTCCCAAATCGAACTTTTAAATCAGCAACCTTTCCTGCAGATACCTGCTGCAACACATACTTTTCCTGGTCGGTAAGCTGCCCTTTGGCCGCCTCCGCCTGAGACACCAGCAGGCACCCGAAGGCCAGGGCACAGAAAATCACGAAATATTTCACCCGTGTCATTCCGGCATCTCCCTGAAGGACCTCCCTTGCCACTCTCGTTACCCCGTGCGGTTATTTAAAGTAACTCCACACTCCGAAGAAAAACACCGCCAGAAAGACGCGCCCCGCCAAGTGGTGGAAAAAGAGATAGATGCTCCCCCCTTCCGACAAATTCTGTTGCCAGGTTTTTTCCAGGCCCAGGTTAAGGAGGGACGGCGTGAACACATCCAGGCTGAGAACCAGTCTGCCTATGAAGAGGCGGAATTTGTTTTTCAGAGGCCAGGTAACTCCCTTAACCTGGCGGACATCAAACAGCCAGGCGCCTACCAGGATGAAGGGCAGAGCAAACAAAAAAATCCTGAGAGGTTTGCGGCCGTAGCCTACCGGAAGATCCCAAAAAACGAGCTTGAAATAGAGTACCGGATTCAGCCAACCATACCACTGTTGGGGGAAAAGCTCCTGGCGCTTCATGGCGATGTATACCTGGTCGGCCAGGTCGGTTCGGGCCGTTCGTTTAAAAAACTCCTCAAGTCTTATGTAGTTGCGCTGGTCGTACCGACTGTTCTCAATCAAATTGAGCAGCGGATCCCGGACCCTGAACCAATTCCCCCAGGATTGCCACCACGTCTGTGGTTTTTGGTCGACCTTGATAAATTCGTATTTCATGCCGCCTAATAATACGTTGTCTTTTCCGGGGGTCGGCCAGGTTACCCGGGATATATACAGGTGTGAAAAACTGCTATCTCGCAAGTCGGCCTGATTTTCGATCACTATGCGCTCTAACCTTGCATGGCCCCTCTCTTTAAAATTCCAAGCCCGCAAGGTGCCTATGATGACATTCTCCAAAGCCAGGTCGAGCTGCACCACGGTTCTTTCCAAATTCAGCTCGGATATACGCAACCGCTCAGCAATGATCTTATCTTTGGGAGTCTCGGCAGGACCTTTAATGGTGAGGTCAGAAAGCATGGCATCGTTTAGGTCAACCCGGTCGTGAAAGACCCCTCCGGTGAACACCGTGCCTTTTACGTCGGCCACCAATTTCCCGCCGATTCTGGAGCCCGCAAAAGATACCGGTCCATGGAATCTCGCATCGGTGAATTGAGCCAACTCCCCCACTTTCATGCCGCTGAAATTAGCCAACGATTTGCTTCGGAATTCGGCGCCGGAGGCATTAAATTGTCCACCGATATCCGCCCCTGAGAAGTTAACCGGTCCCTGAAAGACTACGTCTTGAAAGAAAGCTATAGAGCCCACTTTGAGTCCGATGGCATTAACCGGTTTTTCTTGACTTTCAAACTTGCTATTATCTGCCCTTAACTCCAAGCCCACGACAACCCGGCTAAAATTAACTTCCCCTTGAAAGACGGCTTCCTCAAACTTAGCCACGTGGCCGACTTTCATATCTGGGAATATGGCGGCATAATCATTCCTCGGGTCAGTCGAAAAATCACCAGGGCCCAAAAATCTGGTCTTTTGAGCCATCAAATCCCCTTTTATGTTGGCTCCAGTAAATTCAGCCGGACCGAGGATTTTTGCCTGTTCTAGAAAGAAGTCTGATCCGACTTTTACCCCAACAAACTTGGCTTGGCCAATAATTGTCGCATCTCGCAAGGCGAAGTGGGTTCCGATTTCAGAAGCGGTAAAATCCACTCCCTTTTGAAATATGGTTCCCTCGGATATTGCCCCGAAATTTAGCTCTTCACCCACCAACGCCCTGCGAAATTCTAACGGACCGGAAAACTCAGCTTTCAAAAAATAGGCGCTTTTTTCGATCTTGCTGCTGTTAAAATATGCCTTGGTTTTTTTAGATTCAAATTTGCAGAAATCCATATTGATGGATCCGCCGATGTTAATTCCGTTAAAATTGACCTTTCCCTTAAAGATTGTCCCCTTAAAATAGGCGCTTTTCCCTACGGTCATTTTTAAGAAATAAGCTTCATTATTAAAACGACACCTATCCAGGCGGAGGTTTTTCGCAAACCGGCTGTCCTTAAAATCAACGTTCTCACGAAAATCACAATTTAGCAGCTCAACCTCAAACGGAACTTCTGCTGTCCTCAAATCCAGGTCCTCGGCGATACTGGCATTCTTGATCTGTACACCCTTGCGGTGCACCTTGACCTTGAGGACCCCGGTGAGGAGATCCTCCAGCAAGCGGGCGGAGAGGCGGCGATTCTCTTCCTTCTCCCCAAACTTTGCTTTCAGGTCGGCCATCTCACCCGCCACCACCTGCTGCAACACATACTTTTCCTGGTCGGTAAGCTGCCCTTTGGCCGCCTCAACCTGAGACGCCAATAAGCACCCGAAGGCCAGGGTGCTGAGAAGGAAAAAAAATCTCACCTGGTTCATAACCCACCTCCCTGTGCGTTATTCCCCTACCCGTCCTGACGGAAGCCGATCTTCCGGCGTTTCGGCTCCGGCGGTTCCATAAGTTGCTTCAGGGCCTCAAAGACCATGGCAAACTGGCCGTCATACTTTTCTTCCATTTCAAGAATTATTTTCTCCAGCCTGGCGTGGGAAGCCAGGAGCCGGCGCAGGCGCACAAAGGCCCGCATGATTTCGATATTCACGCCGATGGCCCGGGAGGAGTTCAGCACGCTGGAGAGCATGGCCACTCCTTGTTCGGTAAAGGCATAAGGCGGGTAGCGCCGCCCGTCCCAGTCTCTTGAGGTCACGGACGGTGATCTCAAGAGATGGAAACTCCTCCCCGGTCAACGGAAACGAAAACTTATTTCAACCCCTCTTTTTTTGTTACCCGGGGCGACGTAAAAAAAACAACTACTTAAAAATATGAGATTCTTCGCTTCGCTCAGAATGACACTTGTGCACATCTTGGGTTTTTGAAATGATATCCTCTCGCAACTCAAAACTCGCAACTCAAAACTCAAAACTTAAAGTCCAAAGTCCAAAGCTCACAGCTCAAAACTCACAGCTTATAGCCTACAGCTTACAGCTAACCTGCCCCTCCCCGCTCCCCTCTTCGCGGGTAAAGAGAAAACACCCGGCCGCGAGCTTGTCCGGGGCCCCCATGACAATGAGCACATCGTCCATGTGCAGTTCCATATCCGCTTCGGGGTTGAACAACAACTCGGTGTCCCGGCGCACGGCCAAGACGGTGATGCCGTGCATCTTACGGAGTCCCATCTGCGCCAGGGTCTTGCCCGCCAGGGGTGCGCCCGCCTCCAGGCGGATGGTGCTGATTTCCATGTCCTTCAAAAAGTACCTGAGATCCTCCAAGGATTCAAAATCCTTGGGCAATCCCCGGAGCATGAGGTAGCTGTCGGCCCGGACTTCCTGAATGAATTTTTCGATGTCGCTTTTGGGAACCAGATATTTTCTTAAAACCCGGGTGAAAATTTCCACCGAGGTTTCAAATTCCTCGGGGATCACTTCGTCGGCCCCCAGCTCAAAAAGGGCCTTTAACTCGGTGAGATAGCGGGTGCGCACAATGAGGTAGGCGGTGCGATTGAGCTTCCGGGCCAGCTCGGTGATGCGCCGGGTGGCCGCCGGGTCGTTGATGGCCAGCACCACGATGCGGGCGGCCTGGATGTTGGCGAAGTGGAGGATTTCCGGGTTGGTGGCGTCCCCGAAATAAATGGGCTCGCCCCGCTGCCGTTCGGCGCGCACCGTCTCCGGGTTCATTTCGGTGACAACAAAGGGAATGCCGGCGCTGCGGGCGGCCCGGGAAACGTTCCGGCCGGTGACCCCGTAGCCGATAATAATGAGATGGTCTTCTTTCTGGGCCTTATCCGGGGCCACCGGCAGAAAGGAGCCGATTTTCAGACGAGACGGCAGAGGCAGGCGCATGGCGGCGTCGGCCAACCGGGGGGCCATGGCCATGACCAAGGGGGTGACCGCCATGGTGAGCACCGAAACGTCCAGGAACATCTGGTAGTTGTATGTGGAAAGCAAGTTGTGGGCCAGACCAGCCTTGGAGAGCACAAAGGAAAATTCCCCCACCTGGCACAGGGTCAGACCCACCAGGATGGTGGTCCGCAGGGGGAAGCCCATGGCCAGGGCGGCGGCCCCGGCGATGAGGGCCTTGGCTGCCAGGACCAGCGCCGCAATGAGGCTGATGCTCAGCGGTTCTTGAAGGAGAAATTCCACATTCAAAAGCATGCCGATGGAAATGAAAAAGATGCTGGCAAAGATGTCCCGAAAGGGCAGGATGTTCCCCAAGGCCTGATGGCTGTATTCGGTTTCGGACAGAATGAGGCCGGCCAAAAAAGCCCCCAGGGCCAGGGAAAGGCCGGCCGCGGCGGTGGCCCAGGCCACCATAAAGCACAAGAGCAGCACCGCCAAAAGAAAAATCTCCCGGTCCCGGGTGCGGGTGATCTGGTACAGCAGCTGGGGCGCAAGCCATTTGGCGCTGACAATCACCAGGAGGATGATGATCAGGCCCTTAAGGAGCAGGCTGAGGAACATGCCCCCCACATCGTTCCCCCCCACCCCCGCCAGGAAAGGGGTGAAGAGCATCATGGGAACGATGATGATGTCCTGGAAAATGAGCACCCCCATGGAGGTGTTGCCGTGGGGCGTATCCACCTCCCCCTTGCCCTGGAGAATCTTGAGGACAATGGCGGTGCTGCTGAGAGAAACCAGAAAGCCGATGAATACGGATTCGCCGACGCCCAGGCCGGTATGCCAGGCCAGAAGAAAAAAGGCCAAACCGGTGACCGCCACCTGGATCGGCCCGCCGATGAGCACCGAGCGGCGCAGTTGTAGCAGATTGGCAAAGGAAAACTCGATGCCGATGGTGAACAAAAGCAGGATAACGCCGATTTCCGCCAGGATCTCGACTTCGTGCACCGCCTTGATGAGACCCAGGACTTGGGGACCGGACAGCACCCCGGTGAGGATAAACCCCACAATGGGAGGAATCCCCAGGCGATGGCAGACGAAGATCACCACAATGGCCAGGGCGTAAACGATGAGCAGATCAAAGATGATGGGAATTTCCATGGGGAAATCTTAAGCGCACTGTCTCAGGCTACTGCTCCGGAGGCGGCTTGTGTGCTTGCTTTTGCATATAGGCCCGGGCGGCGGCGACGCCCGCGGCCAGGGCTTTTTTGTTTAAATCTTCGGTACCGGGAGGGACCCGGGCCAGGAGAGCGGCCTCCAGGCTTTTGAGAGAAACCACCCCGGTCAAAGTGGCCAAGGCGCCCAGGGCCACGATATTGGCCATCATTTCCCGGCCTACCTTCTCTCTGGCGATTTTCGTAAAGGGTAAGGCCAGGGCCCGGGTGGTGGACAGGTGGTGCACCAGGCTCGAGTCCACGATGAGGGTGCCCCCGGGCTTCACGTCAAAGATGAAGGTGTCACAGGCCGTCTGATTCATGCAGAGCAGGATGTCGGGTTTGACGGCCTTGGGGTAATCGATCTCCTGATCGCTAATCACCACCTCGCTTTTGGAGGCTCCGCCCCGGGCCTCGGGGCCGTAGCTCTGGGTTTGGGCCACATATTTCCTTTCATGTATACCTGCAGCCTCAGCCAATATTACCCCAGCCAGGATCAAACCCTGGCCCCCCGAGCCTGCCAGCCTGACCTCCAGCCGTTCGGCCATAGTGCCCCCAAAAACAGCTATTATTGACAAGAAAGAATATATTCTATTTCAAGAATAAAAATTATTATTAAACAATAAATACCCTGCTGACTAATTAACTATCAAATTATATATTTAAATATATCAATATGTTAAAAATAATATTGTTATACAAGAAAACCATCTAATCTGCATTATCAGCCTGGCTCCCTTACGGATTCCCTGGCAGCCTCTCGGACTTTTCGGTATTCCTGGGTATAGATGGGGAGGTCCCGATCCGTGAGGACGCCAATGGTGATTTTCCCTGCTAATTCCTCCGGCGGCATGGTTTGGGCCTTTTCCACCTTGACAGCCAGTTCTTTCTGCCGGAGCATCATCTCCGCCGGGCCGCCCAACCGGTTTTTCCGGCCATACAAGGTGTGGCAGTGGCTCATGGCTTCCACCACTGCAAAGCCCCTTTTCAGGATGGCCGCCTCGATGAGCTGATCGAGGAGGATGGTATGGTACACCGTGCCTCGTCCCACCCAGGCCGCGCCTGCGGTAACGGCCAACTCGGCGATGGAGAAGGGGTGCTCGATGTGGCCGTACAGGGAGGTGGTGGATAGCGCCGCGTAGGGAGTTGTGGGGGAGTACTGGCCCCCGGTCATGCCGTACGTGCTGTTATTAATGATAATGGCCGTGAGGTTGAGGTTGCGCCGGGCCGCGTGGATGAAATGGTTCCCGCCGATGGCGGTGGCGTCCCCGTCCCCCATGACCACGATGACCTGGAGCCTCGGGTTGGCGAGCTTCACCCCGGTGGCGAACGTCAGGGCCCGCCCGTGGGTGGTGTGCAGGGTGTTGAAGTCCACGTATACCGGCATACGTCCGGCGCAGCCAATGCCACTGACCAGGACGATCTCGTCTTTGCTGAAACCCGTCCGGTCAATGGCCCGGATGAGCGCGCCCAGCACAATGCCGTTGCCGCACCCTGGACACCAAACGTGGGGGAACTTCTTTTCGTGGCGCAGGTACTTATGGATGAGTTTGGTAACTTCAGCCATGATTTTTAGCTCTCAGCAGTCAGACTTTTAATTTTAGGGCGGGCACGGTCCACCAAGTCATTCCATGGTGCGCAATGCGCACCCTACGAAAAACTAATTATTCATCCATATTTTGAAGTGATTCTTCACAATGTGGACACCAATCCACTATTGAACCATCAGGCATATAATCCTTGTAGACAGACCATCTGCCGCATCTTGGGCATTGGATACAGCCCTTCCGTGCCATTCCAATTTCTAAAATTTCTGCCCTCCGCTTTTCTATCTGTTTTATCAAATCATCCTCGTTAAAGACGTGTCCACAAAAAATGCATTTTCGAGCTTCGAGTTTTATTATTTCAGTACAGTCGGGACACTTCTTTGTTTCATTATAGATAGAAATATTACTCATATCAAATTCTTCAGTCTTTGCTCTCTTTATGTCAACAATAAAATAAAAAAGCAGACAAGGAGCATAAATAGATATAAAATTTAAAAAAGAATATATAATACTATCAGAAAAAGATTTATAAGTAATAATTTTAATAAAGAATAAAACAGTGAAAGTCAAAAGACCTACATAAATAAATGCTCTAATAGCAGTTTCTTTCATATTATATTTCTTACGCAGTAATATTTTGGCGGCCTTATTAAAAATATATGTAATTATTAATGCTCCGATGTAAGTTGCAATAAGTCCAAAAATCTTCCCCAACATAGTTTCTGGATACATTTTTGTCTCTAAAATATTTTTTCAAGCGATCCAAGCTACATCTTCACTAGTTTTACCACAATCTCCTCCGGGGTGATGAGCCTGCCGTCGATGCGGTTTAGGGTCTCCACCCGGGCCAGGCCCCGGTTGATGCGTTTCACCTCACGGGAAATTTGGCCCATGTTGAGCTCTGGCACGAGAACGGCCCGGACCCTCTTCAGGTGGGGCTCCAGAAGCTGCCGGGGGAAGGGCCACAGGGTGATGAGTTTGAGGAGCCCGGCTTTAACGCCCCGCTCCCGGGCATCGGCCACCGCCCGCCTGGCGGAGCGGGCCACTGACCCGTAAGCCACCACCAGGACCTCTGCATCTTCTACCAAGTGCTCCTCCGCCATGTTGATGTCGAAAAAATGCTGGTTGATCTTGCGGAAGAGGCGGTTCAAAAAGGGCTCGATCTCGTCAGGGCGCTCCGTGGGGAAGCCCCGCACGTCATGGACCAGGCCGGTGACGTGGTAGCGATAGCCCGCGCCGAAGGGAGCCATGGGCGGCACCCCCCGGGGGGTGTCCTCGTAGGGTATGTACCATTCCGGGGGCATGGTGGGTTGGACCCGATCCAGCACCTCCAGGGTTTCCGGGGGCGGTAAGATAATTTTCTCCCGGGTATGGGCCACAATTTCGTCCGAGAGGATAATTACCGGGGTGCGGTATTTCTCCGATAGATTGAAGGCCTTTACCGTGACCTCGAAGCAATCCCGGGTGGTGGACACGGCCAGCACAATGATGGGGTGATCGCCGTGGGTGCCCCAACGGGCCTGCTGCACGTCCCCCTGGGACACGTGGGTGGGAAGTCCCGGTGCTGGGCCCGCCCCGCATGACATTGACGATGACGCAGGGCACTTCGGCGATGCAGGCGAACCCCAGGTTTTCCTGCATGAGAGAAAACCCCGGGCCGCTGGTGGCAGTCATGGCCTTGACCCCGGCCAGGGAAGCGCCGATGACCGCACCCATGGAAGCGATTTCGTCTTCCATCTGGATAAAGGTGCCGCCCAGGGCCGGGAGACGCCAGCTCATCACTTCGCTGATCTCAGTGGCCGGGGTGATGGGATAACCCGCAAAAAAGCGGCAACCTGCCGCCAGGGCCCCTTCCACCATGGCTTCGTTGCCCTGGAGGAGAACGGGGCGGCCGGGGTTTCGAGATTTGGTCACGTCATGGTCTCCGGAATAGTTCAAAGTTCACGGTTCAAGGTTCAAAGCCTAAAGCTTAAGGCCTAAAGCTAACGACTAATCCGCCTCTTCTTTAGGCTTCTCCGCTAAAAACTCCCGGACGCTGATGGCAAAGTCCGGGCAGTGCAGTTCGCACCAGCCGCAACCGGTGCAGCGTTCGGGGTGGGCGATCACCGGGGCGCCGGTGTCGTCCAGCTCTATAACACCCTTGGGACAAAAGGCGGCGCACAGGCCACACTCCTTGCACCAAGCCCGGTAAATGTCATGTTCGAATTCTTTGCGCGGGGCCGGCTCCTGGGAGGTTGGCGAATCCAGAGTTGTTTGAGGTTGCGGTTTCTGTGGGGGCTTTTTTTCAGGGGCCATAAAACATCACCTTCGCGAGATCTCCAGATTCGCCCGACACTGGACGGAAACCATTATAATTTCAGCATATAGGAAAGAACCGATAAATGCATCTGCCACTGGCATCATCCCCGCTGTCTTTTCAGGAAATTATTCAAAATATTTATGCCCTCCCCGGTGAGGATGGACTCGGGGTGGAATTGCACTCCGAAGATGGCGTGCTGCTTATGCCTGAGGCCCATGATTTCTCCCACCGCGGTCTGGGCTGACACCTGGAGACAGTCCGGCAGGGTGTCCCGGCTGACAATAAGGGAGTGGTAGCGGGTGGCCTCGAAGGGAGATGGGATACCCTGGAAAATGTCCCTGTTGTCGTGGTAGATAAGGGAGGTCTTGCCGTGCATGAGGCGGGGGGCCCGGACCACGTCGCCGCCAAAGGCCTCACCGATGGCCTGGTGCCCCAAGCACACCCCCAGGATGGGGATTTTCCCGGCGAAGTGTCGGATGGTCTCCACCGAAATCCCGGCATCCTTGGGAGAACCGGGCCCCGGGGAAATGACCAGGTGACTCATCTGGAGATTCTCCAGACCTGCGAGGTCGATCTGGTCGTTCCGAAAAACCTGCACCTTGGCCCCCAACTGCCCGAGGTATTGCACTAAATTGTAGGTGAAGGAATCGTAGTTATCGATCATTACCAACATGTTACAGTCCTTCCATTTTTCATCTATGAGCTATAAGCTATGAGCTGCAAACAAAACTCAAAGCCCAAGAATTTATGGCCCAAAGCTCAAAGCTCATAGCTCAAAGCTCTAATTACCATAACCCCTCCTCCGCCAGTTCCAGGGCCCGCATCAGGGCCATGGCCTTATCCACGGTTTCCTGGTATTCCCGGGCCGGGTCCGAGTCGGCCACGATACCGGCCCCCACCTGGAGGTAAACCTGGCCGGCGTGGACCGAAAAGCTCCGGATGGTGATGCAGAAATCCAGGTTGCCGCTGAAGCCCAGATACCCCACGGCCCCGGCATAGGGGCCTCGACGGGTGGGCTCCAGTTCTTCGATAATCTCCATGGCCCGGACCTTGGGCGCGCCGGCGACGGTGCCGGCCGGGAAGGTGGCGGTCAGCAGCGACAGGCCGTCCTCTCCGGCGGCCAGTTCCCCTTCCACCTGGGAGACCAGATGCATGACATGGGAATAGCGCTCCACGGAAAAAAGCTCGGGCACCCGCACCGTGCCGATGGTGGCCACCCGGCCCACGTCGTTCCTGCCCAGATCCACCAGCATGATATGCTCGGCCCGCTCCTTTGGGTCCGCCAGGAGATCGGCTTCCAGAGTCTGGTCTTCCTCGGGGGTGGCCCCCCGGTGGCGGGTGCCGGCAATGGGGCGATAGGTAATATGGTTCCCCTCCAGGCGCACCAGGATCTCCGGGGAGGCGCCCACCAGTTGAACGTCGCCGGTGTCCAGGAAAAACATATAGGGAGAGGGGTTGATGCAGCGCAGGGCCCGGTAGAGATCTAAGGGGTCCTGACCCAGGGGCGTCTGAAAACACTGGGAGAGGACTACCTGGATGATGTCCCCGGCGGCGATGTACTCCTTGCCCTTGAGCACAATAGCCTCAAACTCCTCCCGGGTGAGGTTGGAAGACAGGCGCTGACTGGCCACCGGCGGAGCAATATCCCCATGGGGCACCGGCCGGCGCAGGCGGTCGATAATTGTCTCAATGTCGGTCACGGCCTGATCATACTGCTGCTCCAGGGTGCTCTCGGGGGTAAGGTGGGCCAGGGCCACTACCTTGATGGTCTGGCGCAGGTTGTCGAAAATCAGGAGGTGGTCGGCGAGCACAAATCTGGCCTCGGGCACGGGGATGGGCGGGGTGAGCTCCGGCAAGCGCTCGATGTAGCGCACCATGTCATACCCCAGGTAGCCCACCAGGCCCCCCCAGAAGCGGGGAAGGCCCGGCGCGGCCACTGCCTTAAAGCCCTGCAGCACCTGGCGCAGGTGCTGGAACGGGTCCACCCCGGGATTTAGAAGCTCAGAGGCGCCCCGGCGCTCCAGGGTCACCTGGCGGTCTTTGATCTCCAGGACCAGGGAGGGATTGAACCCGAGGAAGCTGAAACGGCCCCACTTTTCGCCCCCTTCCACACTTTCCAGAAGATACGAGGGCCCCTGGTTCCTGAGTTTTTTGTATGCCGATACCGGGGTCTCCAGGTCGCCTAAGATCTCCCGGTACACTGGGATGATGTTGCCATTGACCGCCATTTCCTTGAACGCAGCAAAGTCCGGAATAACCATGCGCGGCTCCGAGATGGTCTTTTGGGGGAGGGCCAGGGGTTGCGAACCCCTGCCCTCCCCCAAACCCCCTCCCAACCCCTTAAATCATTGGGAGCACAGGCTTCCAGCCTGTGCCGCACAGGCAAGATGCCTGTGCTCCCCAATTTTGGGTTAAACGTTAGGGTTGAGGGTGGGCAAGGGCTGTAGCAAGGGCTGTAGGGCGGGAAAGCGAAGCGCATCCCGCCTTTATTCCTATACCCGTCCCCGATTTTCTCTTCTGCCTTCCCTCTACTTCCCCAAAAAATCAAACAAAAAAACCGTGGCCTGGTTGGGCCACGGTTCTTGGGGGATACAAAAAAACCGGGGCCCCTGCCGTGAGGGGCCCCGTCATATTTTAGGCTGCCGGTGGACGAACCTCACGGGCTTGAGGACACGCGCCACCAGCACCAGTTCTGACGATTGGCCATAATCACCATTTTTCCTCTGAATGTTGTATACTTAAGTCTCAATATCTTGTCAACGGATTTTTTTAAAATAACAGCAAAGCCAGAGGTGGCCAATGATATTCCATGTGACCCTGGAGCAGAGTGAAGACGGTTGGATCGTGGTGGAGTGTCCGGCCCTTCCGGGCTGTGTCTCCCAGGGCCGGGACGAGAAAGAGGCCCTGGACAATATCAAAGAAGCCATCATTGCCTGGCTCTGGGCCGAGGACCAGAAAGCCCTGGCGACGTTACCTGTCAAGCCGGGACAAAAGCCCATTGTGGTGGCTGTCTGAACCGTGGGCAGACTCGGAACCCTATGTCAAAAAGTATTTGCTAAATTCTTAACTTGACAACTAGTATTAAGTATTTCATATAACACTTTGAAATTATATAAATAATTCTCGAAAATTATTGACTTTTCCCCGCCCGCTTTTGCCCGAATGGCCCGGGCCCGGACCTCAAGGGACGCAGCCTCCATCCTTCCGGCCCGTTTTCCTAAGCAAAACTGCGTAATTTTCCAGGCAGGTAGCCACGCTCGGATGGTCTGGCCCCAGGGCCTTTTCCCAAATCTTCAGGGCCCGCTGGTAGAGGGGCTCGGCAGCGGCGTAATTCCCCTGGGTATCAGTACAACCCTGCCAGGTTGTTGATGCGTATGGCCACCTCGGGGTGATCTGGCCCCAAGTGCTTGTTCTGTAATCTTCAAAGCTCGCTGATAGAGCGGCTCGGCCTCGGCGTACTTCCCCTGGTCTTGGTAGAGCGAGGCCAGGTTGTTAAGGCTGACGGCTACGTCAGGGTGGTCCGGCCCTAAAGCCTTTTCAAAAATCTTCAGGGATCGCTGGAAGAGCGGCTCGGCCTCGGCGTACTTCCCCTGGGCCTGGTAAAGTACAGCCAGGTTATTGAGGCCGGTGGCCACGCTTGTGGGTGCCCCGGACCCAGGGCCTGTTCCCATACCTTCAGGGCCCGCTGGTAGAGGGGCTCGGCCTCGGCGTACTTCCCCTGGGCCTGGTAAATTAAAGCCAGGTTATTAAGGCTTTGTGCCACGTCCGGATTGTTCGGCCCCAGGGCCTGTTCCTTGATCTTCAGGGCTCGTTGGAAAAGGGGCTCGGCCTCAACGTACTTTCCCAGGGCCTGGTAAAGTAAAGCAAGGTTGTTGAGGCCGGTGCCCACTTGTGGGTGCTCCGGACCCAGTGCCTGTTCCCATATCTTCAGGGCCCGCTGGTAGAGGGGTTCGGCCTCGGCGAACTTCCCCTGGTCCCGGTAGAGCTCTGCCAGGTTGTTGAGGCTTTGTGCCACGTCTGGATTGTTCTGGGCCCAGTGCCTGTTCCCTGATTTTCAGGGCCCGCTGGTAAAGGGGCTCGGCCTCGGCGTACTTCCCCTGGTCAGCGTAGAGCACTGCCAGGTTGTTGAGGCTGTTAGCCACGTCCGGGTGATCCGGCCCCAGGGTCTTCTCACTGATTTGCAGGGCCAGTTCCACGTGCGGCTGGGCTTCCCGGATAAAGGCCCAGGGTGCGCTGCAAACCTCCCAGGGCGTTGAGATAATAGGGGTTGTCGGGTTGAAGCTGTACGGCTTTGGCGTAGTATTCATTTGCCTTCAGGTAGTCAATACGGCTTTCCGCCAGGACACCCAAATGGTAGGCAGCCTCCGCGGCCTGGGCGGTGCTCTGGTTCAGGGCCTTCTGGAACAGTGCTTCGGCGTTGCCGGTCTCACCCTGGGCCAGGGCCTTCTTTGCCTGCTTTAGCTGATCCGGGGTAAAGTCACTTTTTGAAGTCGTCCAGGGCCTTGTAGGCCTCGGCCAGCTTGGCTTTTTGCTCCTCATGGGCTTTTTTCAGGTCGTAATACTTGGCCTTGATGCCATCCAGTTCCTTAAGGAGGACTGCCCGGCGCTCGGCATCAGCGTTGGGCAATTCCGCCATCACTTCTTTCAGGCGTTTTTTGAGCATGGCATCGAATTGCTCCGGTGTGGTTTGAATCTGCTGAATGATGACAATGCCATCTTTTCCGGCGGTCACGCCGCCTTCGATGTGTATGCCGGAGGACGGTGGCTTACTTTCTTAGACAGGCTTGAGAGGTGCAGGTAGAGGGCCCAGGCACCTGAAATTACGGCCGCAAACGTAGTCACCATGAGAGCGACGACTGCCCGGTTGTCAGGGTCCTTAAGCCAGTTCCAGTAATTTTCAAGCCCAAGCACCCCCAATAACCACAATAATCAAAATTAACAGGAGACAGAATTTGATCCAATTCGAGAATCGCGGTGACCAAGAAATCCCCAACAGAATTAATTTGGGAAATTTGATTATCTCATTTCACAATGCTTACAAATTGTTGTCAATTAGTTTCTTGAGGTGGGCCAGCATCTCCCTTGCCAGATAAGAAAAGGCTGAGTTTAGTTTTTATTGTGCGGCAAGAAACACTACAATATCGCGGTGGAGGAGGCCATTGCTGGCTGCAATGTTGTCTGAGGACAAAGTGTAAGGCACGCCGGTGAAGGTGGAGACCGCGCCGCCGGCTTCGGTCACCAGGAGCACCCCCGCGGCGGTGTCCCAGGGCTTGAGGTTCTCTTCCCAGAAGCCGTCCAGGCGGCCGGCGGCCACATAGGCCAGGTCCAGGGCGGCGGAGCCGGCCCGGCGCACCCCCTGGGACACCCCCAGCAACCGGCCCATCCGGGCCAGGGTCTCGGGGAGGCGCTCCCGAATGTCATAGGGAAAGCCCGTGGCCAACAGGGCCGCGCCCAAGCGGTCCACCCGGGACACCTTGAGGGGCCGGCCGTTGAGCCAGGCCCCCCCTCCCCTCCTGGCCTCAAAAAGCTCTTCCCGCAGCGGATCATACACCACCCCATACTCCACCACCCCCGCCGCCTCAAAGGCAATGGACACACAGAACATGGGGAAGCCGTGGGCAAAATTCACCGTGCCATCCAACGGATCAATGATCCAGCGGTAGGGAGAGGGAGTGGTTTCCTGGGGGGAGGGCCAGGGACCTGCGGTCCCTCCCCTCCCCCCAGACCCCCCTCCCAACCCGCTGAAGGGGGCCTGAGAAGGCGGGGCTAGGCGCCCGGACTTCTCAGGCCGATCTTCTCCCTCACGGGATTGGGGGAGGGGGTGTGGGGGAGGGGGTAAGGGACTGCTCCCGGTAGCACGGGCTTCCAGCCCGTGGGAACCCCCCTCCCCCACCTCATCATCCATCACCTCCTCCGCCAGGATGCCATGGTCCGGGAAGGTTTGGCGGATGATACTAATGATGGTTTTCTGGGAGGCAAGGTCGCTTTCGGTGACCGGGTCGATGGCGCTTTTCAGGGTGATGTCGTGGGGCTTTTCATAGTTTTGGCGCAGCACCGCTCCGGCGGCCAGCGCGGCCTGCCGTCCCACTTCTCTGACCTGATCCAGCATTTCGTGCTCTTCCACTCTTATTCCCCGGGCTGGGGCGCTTTTTGGCAGTATGGCGAGTTTTGGGTTTAGTGCTTTTTTTCGGGTTATTACTTGCTGCGGCTTTAACCGGTTGGGGGGTCAGGGGGACGAAAAGAGTAACCCCGAAAATGCCGATGGCGAACCCCCCCAGGTGGGCCACCCAGGCCACGGGGCCCCCCTGCTTCAGGCCGTAGAACTGTAAGGCCAGCCACAGTCCCAGCCAGACAAAGGCGGGAATGTGCACAATTTCCGCCCTGAGGCGCCAGAAAACCATGGTCCGGATGGGGCTCTGGGGCAGCCGCACCAGGTAGGCCCCCATGACCCCGGCAATGGCGCCGCTGGCCCCGATGAGGGGGGCATTGATGGTGCTGGAGGCGATCACGTGGAACAGGCAGGCGAAAAACCCGGCAAACAGGTAAAAGCCCAGGTAGCGCCAGTGCCCCAGGTCGTCCTCCAGGGCTTCCCCAAAAAGCCACAAAAACCACATGTTGCCGAGGAGATGCAACCAGCCGGCGTGAAGAAAGAGAGAAATGAACACCGTGGCCATCACCCAAAAGGAGGTGAGGGAAGTGAGCACCTTCAATTGGCTGAGTTTGGTGGGCACGGCCCCCCCCTGCCAAAAGAGGGACAGGGCCGCCTTGGGGCCGATCTTCAGAGTATAGATAAAGATCAGGACATTAACGGCGATCAATCCCAGGGTGACCCAGGGCCGCCCGTGTTTGGCCGGTGTTCCTCGGATAGGAATCATGCAATGAGGATGATCTTCAGAAACTATCCTCGGGAAGAAATCTCCCCGGGATGAGCCACAGGCCCTTGCTGAGGCCAGATTTTCTCCTTTCCCCCAAAGGCATTCTACTCCATCTGCCGCAAGGTGTCCAGGAGAAGGCGCACGAGGTCCCGGTTGACAAGGAGAGGAGATTCAGATTAAATAAAACCCATGTCCCGGCCGAAGAAAAAGGTGTACATCAAGACCTTCGGCTGCCAGATGAACGTGGCCGATTCGGAACAGATGGCTCAGGTGCTGGCCCAGGACTATGTCCTGACGGACCGGCCCGACGACGCCGACCTTTACCTGATCAACACCTGCGCCATCCGCAAGAAGTCGGAAGAAAAAGTGAGAAGCCTCCTGGGCAGCCTCAAGGCCTTGAAGCAAAAGCGCCCCCAGATGCTCCTGGGGGTGGGGGGCTGCGTGGCCCAGCAGGAGGGGGAGCGTCTCCTGACGGCCGTGCCCCATCTGGACCTGGTCTTCGGCACCCACGGTATCTACCGTCTCCCCGAACTGGTGCACCGGGCCGTCCCGCCAGCGAGAGGTTGACGTGGCCTTGAGGGACGGCTTTCCCCCTGCCCCGCCCCGGCGCTGGCAGCCGGGCGCAGCCCAGGCCCTGGTGACCATCATGCAGGGATGCGATAACTACTGCGCCTTTTGCGTAGTGCCGTATGTCCGGGGCCGGGAAAACAGCCGCCCGCCGGCGGAGATCGTGGCCGAGGTGCAGGATTTCTTAGCGGCCGGCGGCAAAGAGGTGACCCTCTTGGGCCAGAACGTCAACTCCTATGGCCGGGGACTGGATGAGCCCGTCACCTTCACAGAGCTGTTACGGAGACTGGCAGAGCTCCCGGGCCTGGCCCGCCTGCGGTTCGCCACCTCGCACCCCAAGGATTTGTCTGACGCGCTCATTGCCCTGTTCGGTGAGCTCACGCCCCTCTGCGAGCATCTCCACCTCCCGGTGCAGTCCGGATCAGACAGGATTCTGGCGGCCATGAACCGGGCTTACACCCGGGAACAGTATCTGGAGAAGGTGGAAAAACTGCGCCGCGCCTTGCCCGGGATCAGCCTGTCCACCGATCTCATCGTGGGTTTTCCCGGAGAGACGGAGGCGGATTTTCAAGACACCTTAGACCTGGTTCAGGAGGTCGCCTTTCACCAGGCTTATTGCTTTAAATATTCCCCCCGGCCGCAGACCAGCGCGGCGTCCTTGCCGGATCAGGTCCCGGAGGAGGTCAAAGCCGAGCGCTTGACCCGATTGCTGGACCTCCAGAACCGCCTCATCCTGGAGGCCCACCAAAGCCTGGTGGGTCAGACTCGGGAAGTGCTGGTGGAGGGGGGCAGCAAACGTTCAGCCAAGGAACTTTCGGGCCGGCTCAGGACTAACCAGGTGGTGAATTTTTCCGGACCGCAGAAACTCGTAGGCCGATTGGTTCGGGTGGAGATAACCGAGGCCCATCCTCACTCCCTCAAAGGGCGGTGGGTGGCAGAGCCCTAAGCCTTGTAGCCGTCGGCAAGGGGCCGAGGGCACGCCAAGGAGGTTGTCATGTTAAGACAGATGATGGTTTCGGGGTTGACCATCGACCCCTTCACCAACAGCCCCATCATGATCCTCAAAGATGTGGACTCGGACAAGGCGGTGCCCATTTGGATCGGCTTGCTGGAGGCCACGGCCATCGCCAGCGAGTTGGAAAACATCAAGTTTTCCCGCCCGATGACCCATGATCTCTTGAGGAACATCATGGAGAGCATGGAAATCAAGGTGACCAAGGTGGAGGTCTGTGATCTGCGGGACAACACCTACTTCGCCTTGATCCATCTCCACCGGGATGGGAAGGACATCAGCATCGACGCCCGCCCCAGCGACGCCATCGCCCTGGCCTTGCGAGCCAAATGTCCCATCTTTGTGGCCGAAGGAGTCATCCAGAAGGCCCGGCGGGTGGACCTGTCGGCCCAGGAGGCCATCACTTCCGAAGACGCCAAGAAGTGGACCGAAGTCCTGGAAGGCCTGGACCCCGACGATTTCGGCAAATATAAGATGTAGCGGCTAGCAGTTAGCAGTCAGCAGTCAGTAGCTTTGTTGATTGAGCACTAACCTTAAAATGCTAACTGCTAATTGCTGACTGCTGACTGCTCCCCCATGATTGACCTGCACACCCACACCCTGAACAGTGACGGCGAGCTCATCCCCACGGAGCTCTGGCGCCGGGCCCAGGTAAAGGGCTACCGCTATCTCGGCATCACCGACCACGTAGACGCCTCCAATTTCGAGGAAGTCTTTGCCCGGGTCAAGACCGCGGCAACCAGTCTCAATCGGGTACGCTCCTCCCTACCTTATTCCGGGCCTTGAGTTCACCCACCTGCCTCCGGAGCTGATCGGGCCCCTGACGGCCCGGGCCAGGGAGTTGGGAGTGCCGTTGATCGTCGTCCACGGGGAGACCCTGGTGGAGCCGGTGGCCCCGGGCACCAATCGGGCGGCCCTGGAAGCCGACATCGACATCCTATCCCACCCCGGCCTCATTACCCGGGAGGAGGCCGCCCTGGCCAGGAAGCGGGGCATCTTCCTCGAGCTCTCCGCCCGCAAGGGCCACTGTCTGGCCAACGGCCACGTGGCCCAGCTCGCCCGGGAGGTGGGGGCCTCCCTCATCGTCAACACCGACGCCCACGCGCCCGGCGACCTCATCACCCGGGAGCAAGCCGAACAGGTAGCCCGGGGCGCCGGCCTCTCTGACCCCGAGGTCACAACCCTCTTCGCCGACGCCGAAACCCTGGCCCGCCGCCTGGCAGGGATGGGCTAGGAAGAGACCTGGGATTTTAGGCTAAATCTCTGGGGTGGGGACATCCTTCCAAGCTGTGCTGGTGCCCACCTTTTTGATAGTGATAATTTCTCCGGTCTGGGTGTTAATATCCAGATAGCCTACCGGGGTTCTCGCAGCGTTTAAAGAAAATACGTTAACCCCATGGCGGGAATCCTTCGTATTTCCATCAATTTCCACCAAAATGACCCTCCGAAAAGAGCACTTGTCGCATTCCATGTCATCTTGTTGGATTTGCAAGGGGCAATGGTGCCTTCTGGCCACTTGCGGGTCTGTTCCATGCTCAGCCGCCATGTGAGCCGCAGGTGGCCGCCGTAAATGCTCGAAGGGATGCAAGACCCAATCCGTAATTAAGGCCAAGGTGTTATGTTTCTTGAAAAGGTGAAAGTGGCCACCGGTGTCGGCAATCATTCCCTGCATAATGTAATCTACCGGCATGACGTAACCCAGGTAAGTCTTGTCATTTTTAAGAAAAGGAATATGTGCCGGCACAGAATTATTGGCGATGACCTTGACAATTTCATTACCAATGAGGCTGTCTTCGGGCAGAATGGGCACTGCCGTTATATTGTCCTTTGCAGCCAATGGTAAAGAATGCAAGGTAATCCCTCGTAAAAGAAAGCCTGTACCGATGACGGAGACAAAGATTATTACTGTTATGGAAAGAGATTTTAATAGAGGTGTCGGGGCTATTCGGTTAAGAATTTGTGAAATTGGCCGCTCTAAAGCCAGGGGTAAAAACATCCCGGTGGTGGCCAAGTATTTTTCATAGGAGGCGCCATATTCAGCCACCATCCTTCTTTCTTCATCCTTGGCCAGAAAATAATAAAGAAGGAACATGAGGGATAGAGTGATGAGCACGATTAAACGAGGCCACAAAATCGCCATGCCGATCCCCCAGATTGCCAAGGCAAGATATTGCGGGTGCCGGATGTAGCGATATAAGCCACGGGAGGCAATGCCCCATTTGAATATTTTTCCCAGATAAACCTGCAGGGCGCAGATGAGAAAGGTTACCAGCCCGACGATAAAGAAAATTGAGCCAAGAACCCGCACGGTCTGCAGGAAAGGGGTCGGCGGCAAAATCATGTGTGGCAAAAAAAACATGGTGGTCCATCTGGTGTAAGAGGATTGGGAGAGGAAGTGAAAAATTGGATTGAACACGGAATAGAAAAAAAAGGCAAAGGGGCTGATCATAATTACCACCTCCAGGGCTGCCAGTAAAAACAACCCCAAGGCCCCTAAAAAAGCTATTTTCTTGCCAGAAATTTTATTCATTGCCCTTCCTCCTTCGGAGAAATACTGTGTCTTCATCGGGAAATTCCGGATCTTTAGAACCGGGATAGTGGGGCTCTGGTTACCCGGTTTAGTTCTATTTTAGAAAACACCCAAGGCTCCGAAATCCGTCGTTTGTGAGATTAAAAAGAGGGTAACATAATTACCTTCATCAAATGATATCGCCACCATGTTCTCAGCAATCTAACTAGTTGACTTATCCAAATATTTGCCCTAACCTTTTTGTCGAAAGTACTGACCCAAGAATTCAGAAGTTAATGCCAGAAATATGGATTAAACGCCTCGGGCTCCAGGTCCTCGAATTCTTTCTTCCCCGGCTTTGCGTCTTCTGTGAAGCGGTGGTGGGGGAGAAGGCGGCAGTAGCGGTCTGTTCGGCCTGTGAGGCAACTATCACCTGGGTGGCCAGTCCCCTGTGTCCTACCTGCGGCCGGGTGTTTTCTGCCCGGGAAGGGACTGACCACCTCTGTGGCCCCTGCCAGACCGAGCCGCCCCCCTTCACCCGGGCCCGGGCCGCAGCCCTCTATGAGGAAGAGGGACCGGCAGGCCAGGCCATCAAGCGCTTCAAATACAGCCGCCGGCAAGACCTGCTGCCGGTGATGTCCCATTGGCTGCAGCGACCCCTGTGCCTGGAGTTGGTTACTCAGGCTGATCTCCTGGCGCCGGTTCCCCTCCATCCCAGTCGCCTCAGGCAGCGGGGCTTCAATCAGGCCCTGCTTCTGGCCCAGGCCTTTCCCGGCGTGCAGCTTGAGAGGGAACTTTTAACCCGGGTGCGCCCTACCCCGCCCCAGACAGGACTCAATCCCAAAGAGCGCCGGGAGAATGTCAAGGCTGCCTTTGCCGTTCCCCGGCCTGAACTGGTAAAAGGGAAGAAGATCCTGTTGATCGATGACGTCTTTACCACCGGGGCCACGGTCAAGGAATGCGCCCGGGTCCTGCGCCGGGCCGGGGCCCGGGAGGTGAACGTCCTCACCGTGGCCCGGGTGCGGTATGAGTAGCAGAGGGAAAGGGTGACCAGTGACCAGTAATCAGTAAAAGATACTTGATCGCCTATGAACTGGTCACTGATCACTGGTAACCGGTCCTCCCCTCAAAGTCGCAAAAGTTAATCATGAGCCGTTGGCTCACCATTAAATAATGAAAAGGTCGGTAGGGCGGGAGCATCCCGCCTGCCATCTTGGTGCGCAGAGCGCACCCTACACCTTCTTTGAACTTTGAACCTTGAACTTTGAACTTTTCAGGGCAGACATGACCCACAACACCGCCAACAAGATAATCAGCCGGGAGGAAGCGGCCCGTTGGGTGCGGGAGTTCCAGGGCCGCGGCCTCAAGGTGGTTTTCACCAACGGCTGCTTTGACCTCCTGCATCCCGGGCACGTGGCCTACCTGGAAGAAGCCCGGTCTTTGGGAGACGCTCTCCTGGTGGCGGTGAACACCGACGCCTCGGCCAGGCGGCTGCAGAAAGGCGCTGGCCGCCCGGTGAATCCCGAGGCCGACCGGGCCCGGATGCTGGCCGGCCTGGCCGCGGTGGACCGGGTGGTACTATTTGATGAAGACACGCCCCTGGAGATCATCACCGCACTTCAGCCCGACATTTTGGTGAAGGGCGGCGACTACCGCCTGGAAGAGGTGGTGGGCCGTGAAATAGTCCTGGCCCGGGGTGGCCAGGTGCGGATTCTCCCTTTCCAGTCAGGCTATTCCACCAGCCGTCTTTTGGAACGCCTTCGACTTCTGTGGACTACCTAAAAATTTTCACCCATTCCCAGTGACTTCCGGACCTCGAATAATCCTTAAAGAAATTTTCTCCACCTGCCGATAAGCCAGTAAACACTCATAACCTCAGGCTGTGGGATTTTTCTCCCAGAGCCTTTCCGGGATCTTGCCGAGAAGCGGTCGAGGTGATTCCCTCCCTCTTGGGAGTCGATTCCCGGGTCTCCAAGATTCCACGAACCTTGGTCTTCTTGATCACTGTGTAACCACAAAGAAAGGGAATCTCCATGGAACATTGGCATGAGCTAGTCCTGGATGAAACAGCCGCCAGCAGCGTGGAATACGGTCTTCTGCTGGCAGGTATTGCCTTTGTCGTCTTTGCCGCCATCATGGGTGTAGGGCAGGTCGTGATGAACAACCTCTATGCCGGGGCTTTGCAGCTCTTCCAATAATTACCCACGACACTGCGGCCGGTAGCTCTGGTCCCGGTTGATTTGGTGTTGAAGCATTTTCCCCTCTCGGGTGGCATCTTTACCTTTGCCGTCCCCCGCCTTTAAGATATATTCCCCTTTATAAGTTCGCCCTGCACGAAAGGGATCAGATGGCGGTCCGTCTTGAAATCGGCTGGCGTCCGGAACTCACCGACGCCGAAGGGGAAGCCCTGCGCCGCAAGGCCCAGGAATATTTCGGACTGACCCTCGACCGGGTCCAGGTCCTGCGCCTGCTCATGTTGGATGTGCAGTTGACTCCGGCTGAACTGGAGGCCATTCGCCTCGAGGTCTTCACCAACCCCGTCACCCAAATTTCCAGTTACAGCCCCTTGGCCCGGGATTTCGACTGGGCTCTGTGGGTGGGCTTCCGGCCCGGGGTCAGGGACAACGCGGGAGCCATGGCCCGGGAGGCCATTGAGGCTTTCCTGGGTCATTCCCTTCCTCCAGAAGCCGCGGTGTACACCTCCAAACTATACCTGCTTTTCGGATCTCATCTCACCCGGGAGCAGGCAGCCCGGCTGGCCCGGGAGTTGTTGGCCAACGATCTTATCCAGGAATTTCGACTTTTTTCCAAGGCCGAATGGGACCCGGCCCAGGGGGTGGGGCTCATCCTCCCCCGGGTGGATCTGGCGCCACCAGCCCAAGGTAACCGTCTTCCCCATTGATTCCCTGGAAACCTTGCGCCGCCTGAGCGAGGAGCGCCACCTGGCTTTGCGGGATCAGGACCTGCCCATCATCCAGGATTATTTTCAAAGACCGGAGGTGCTGGACCGCCGGGCTGAGCTCGGCCTGGGGCCGCCCACCGATGTGGAATTGGAGTATTTGGCCCAGGCCCGCAGCGACCACTGCAACCACAACACCTTTCGGGGCCGCTTTTTTTACCGGGACCTGGCCACCGGGGAGCGCCTCGTCCTGGACAACCCCTTCAAGGTGTGCATCGAAGCCCCCACCGAAGAGATCGCCCACAGAAAGCCCTGGGTGGTGTCGGTCCTGGAGGACAACGCCGGGGTGGGACAGTTTGATGCAGATTCTTGTTTTGTGATAAAAGGAGAAACTCATAATTCCCCATCAAATTTAGAGGCTTACGGCGGTTCTCTCACCGGCATCGTGGGGGTCTACCGGGACCCCCTGGGCACCGGCCGGGGTTCCCGGCTCATCGCCGGCCTCTACGGCTACTGCGTCGGCCCCCGGGACTACGCCGGTGCCCTTGAAGCCCCGGCTCCACCCCCGGCGGCTCCTGGACGGGGTCATCGAGGGGGTGAAGGACGGCGGCAACAAGAGCGGCGTCCCCACTATCAACGGCGCGCTCTACTTTGACGAGAGCTACCTGGGGAAGTGCCTGGTGTTCGTGGGCGCCCTGGGATTTATGCCCAAAGAGGTGGGGGGCGAGTCTGGGGCCCGCAAAATGGCCCGTCCCGGGGATCTCATTTTCATGTGCGGCGGCCGGGTGGGCATTGATGGGATTCACGGGGTCACCGCGTCCTCGGAGGTCTCCAGCCCCGGCACCCCTGCCGGCCACGTGCAGATCGGCGACCCTTACACCCAGAAGAAGATGCACGACTTTCTCCTGGAGGCCCGGGACCTGGGATACCTTAACTTCATCACCGACTGCGGCGGCGGGGGGCTGTCCTCGGCCGTGGGTGAGTCGGCCCGGCTGGCCGGTGGCGTGGAGGTCTGGTTGGACAAAGTGCCCCTGAAATATGCCGGCTTGGACCCCTGGGAAATCTGGGTGTCCGAATCCCAGGAGCGCATGGTGGTGGCCTTGGACCCGGACCATCGGGAGACCTTCGAAAGTCTGGCCCGGCGTCATGAAGTAGAGGTGAGCGTCATCGGCCGCTTTACTGACCGGAGAGTGTTGGAGGTGAGCCACGAGGGGCGTCCCTGCGCGGCCATGGACCTGTCTTTTCTCCAGGAGGACTTTCCGCCCTGGGAATTTGAAGCTGAATGGCTGCCTCCCGAACTGCGCCTGACGGAGCCGGTTTTGGGAGAGGTTGAAGACCACCGGGAATTGCTTCTCACCATGTTGGCCCGGCCCAATATCTGCTCCCGGGAGTGGATCACCCGTCAGTATGACCATGAAGTCCAGGGCATGAGTGTGCTGAAACCCCTCAGCGGCCGGGAGTGTCCGGTGCCTCCCGACGCTGCGGTGCTGCGGCCCTGCTTGGACGGCCACCGGGGGCTGGCCCTGGCCCTGGCCCTGAACCCGGCCTACTCCCAGATCGACGCCTACCACATGGCCGCGGTGACCATCGACGAGGCGGTGCGGCGGCTCATCACCGTGGGGGGGGACCTCCACCACCTGGGCGGGTTGGACAACTTCTGCTGGCCCAACGTGGAGCACCACCCCCAAAAGAACCCGGACGGCAAATACAAGGCGGCTCAACTGGTGCGGGCCTGCTGGGCTTTAAAAGACCTGTGCCTGGCCTATGACCTGCCGCTCCTTTCCGGCAAAGACAGCATGTACGTGGACGGCGTCCTCCCCGGACGCTTCGGCGAGACCCACCGGGTTTCGGGCCTCCCCACCCTGTTTTTCACCGCGGTGAGCGTTATACCAGACCTGAGGCGAGTGGTGAACCTGGACTTCAAAGAACCCGGGGACCTGGTCTATCTGGTGGGCGCCACCCATCCAGAGTTAGGAGGTTCGGAGTTTTACGAACTTTTAGGCTATGTGGGCCTAAGTGTCCCCCAGGTCCGTCCCCAGGAGTTTCTGGCCTGCTATCAAGCCATGTCCCGGGCTCTTGAGGAAGAAGTCCTGGCCTCCTGCCACGGTATCTATCGGGGCGGTCTCGGGGTTCACCTGGCCCTGTGCAGCCTGGCCGGGGGCCTGGGGGTGGACTTAGACCTCGGGGGGGTCGCCGCGGACCTCCCCCATCATGTGGCCCTGTACTCGGAGTCCGCCGGCCGCTTCCTGGTGAGCGTGGCCCCGGCCCAACGCCGGCGCTTTGAAGAGATACTCCAGGGGCAGCCGTACCAACTTCTTGGGGGAAGTTCGTCCGGACCGGGAATTCGCCATTAAACGCCAAGGACGCCCCCTGCTCACCGTCACCCTGGATGACCTTAAAGAAGCCTGGACCCGGCGTTTCGGTTCTTTGGTGTGAAACCCAGCAACCGTAGGGCGGGAAAGCGCAGCGCATCCCGCCATTGCCGGGGCAACACAATCCCTCGCCATCTCCTTCCCCTCCGCTACTCGCATCACTGAGAAGCCCGGGTTTCAGGGCGGCCACCGCATGCACTGCTGAGAATGACGGAGAAGGTTTGTGAAGAAAATCAGGCCTCTACGATTTCTTCCCCTCTTGCCAACCTGGCCCAGTTGAGTTATTTTGCACACATGAGATAATAATCAGGGAACAATCTAATTCCCTTTTTCATATAAAGAGAAACCAGAGGACTTCTCATGCACGCCGAGATGCTGATTTTACGGTTTTCCAGGGACGTGGTGGACCAGCCTATCATTTACCGCCTGGTCAAGGACTACGACCTGGAATTCAACCTCCTCAAGGCCACCATCTACCCCCGGAAAGAAGGGCTCATCGTCATGGAGCTCAGGGGGCATCCCAAGAACTTCCGCCAGGGCATCAAATACCTCAAGGATTCGGGGGTCAAGGTGCAGCGGGTGGCCCACGAAGTGGGGCGCAATGATGAGATCTGCTTTCAGTGCGGGGCCTGCACCGCGCTGTGCCCCACCGGCGCCCTGTACGTAGAGCGTCCTGAGATGAGTGTGGCCTTCGACGCCAGCAAATGTAGCGCCTGTGAGCTGTGCTGCGTGGTGTGCCCGGCCCGGGCCATGGAGGTCAAGATTAACCACATGGCAGTGTAGCCCCGGCCCGCCTTGCTGCTTTCTTTTTTTATCAGTACTCATGCCGTAGTCATTTCGGCTCTGTATTTCTTTCTTCCCATTTATCTCTCGGGGTCCCTCTCCTTCTCTGGGGCCCAAATTGGCCTGCTCTATGGCGTCCTGGGCCTGAACTCCCTCCTGGCGGCCTTCCCGGTGGGGGTGGTGGGGGACCGCTACCCGGCCCGCATCCTCACCCGCGTCGGACTGGTGGGGATTGCTCTCAGTCTTTGGGGGTTGGCCCGGGCCGACCGCTTCTGGCCCTTTCTCCTGGTGTTTTTCGCTTTCGGTTTGAGCCTCCAACTTTATCGCCAATCTCTGGACATCATGCTCTTCAAGGAAAATGCCCTGGAAAACAGCACCCGGCGTTTTGGGGTTTACAATGCCTGGCGCATGGGCGGCATGACCGTGGGAATTCTTTTAGGGGGAATCTCGCTCTATTTCCTCGACTACCCGAAAACCTTTAAACTGCTGGGGGCGCTCTTAATCCTGCTTTTGGCCATTACCTGGCGGTTGCCGTTGACCCGGGGCCGGCGTAGCCCTCTTCTCCAATACGGCCGGGATTTTCTCAGCAGACCGGTCCTGTTTTTTGTTACCTGGCTCTTCCTCTTCACCATGCATTGGGGCGCCGAGGGCACCAGCCTGGGGCTTTTCTTGAAGAAGAACCTGGGCCTCGGGTCCTTGGGAATGGGGATTTACCTGGCAGGGGAGTTTAGCGTGGTGGCCCTCACCGCCTACCTCTATGGCCGCTTCGGGGCCGGACGCCTGAGTCCCTTTGCCCTCCTGGCCCTGGCCCTGGCCACCTCCGGGATGGGCCATATCCTCATGACCTATCCCAACCTGGCCTGGTCTTTCGCCTGGCGCGCAGTGCATGGTGTCGGGGACGGACTTATCATGATGGTAGCCTATACCACCATCGCCCGGCTTTTCCATGTGGAGCGCATCGGCGGCAATGCCGGCCTCATTTCCCTGACCACCACTTCAGGAGTCCTCACCGGCTCCCTCCTCTACGGACCCCTGGGAGCCTCCTTCGGCTACCAGATGCCTCTCATCATCTCCGGTCTCACGTCTCTCGCCCTCATCCCACTAGCTTATGCGGGTTTGAAGGAATAAGAGATTTGGGGGAAGGGCCAGGGACCTGAGGCAGGCTTAAAACAATCCCACGCATAATAACCTCCGACTCCAAATTCAACCTTTTGTAGGGGCTTGATTCATCAAGCCCTGAGGGCGCAATAAATTGCGCCCCTACGTGCTCTGGGGAGTGCTTGTAGGAGAGCGGGCAGGGGTCCGCGACCCCGGTAGCACGGGCTTCCAGCCAGTGGGAACCCCTCCACTACCCTTTTTCATCCCTTTACCATTACCGCCGCAAAGAAGGCGTCCAGGTTATGGTGGGCCGGGGAGGTGCGAAAGAAGCCGGGGGGTTGGAGGAGTTCCCGGGCCGGGGGTGGCAGGAGGTCTGGCTCAAACACCAGACTGTACTCGGGGTGCTCCGCCAGGAACCCGGCTATCAGGTCTTCGTTTTCTTCCGGTTCGGTGGTGCAGGTGATGTAGAGGAGACGGCCGCCGGGTTTAAGGACGGGTGCGGCCATGTCCAGCATAGCCCGCTGCCGGGGGGGAAAGGTGGGAAGGTCGGCTTCCTTAAGGCGTGACTTGATCTCCGGGTGACGCCGGATGATCCCCAGCGCGGAGCACGGGCGCATCGATGAGCGCGGCATCCAGGCTCCCAGGCTTGACCGGCAGCGGTTGGGTGGCGTCGGCCCGGATTGGCCGGGCCGCAGTGATGCCCCAGCGCTTCAGGTTCTGGCGCAGGCCACGAAGACGCTGGCGGTGGTAGTCCACCGCCAGGATACGGCCCTGGTTCGTGAGCTTCTCACCCAGATGCGTGGTCTTGCCTCCCCTTCCGGCGCCGATCTCCAGGATTCGTTGGCCTGGGGCCAGGGGGAGGAGGCAGGTGGTGAGCTGGGCCGCTTCGTCCTGGAACAGCCACAGGCCCTCCTGGTAGGACGGCAGACTGGTGGGAGCTTGGTCCACGGACTCAAAGGTCAGGCCCACCGGGGAAAAACGGCAGGGTGCAGCTTTGACTCCCTCCCGGTCCAGGCGTTTTATAAGGCTTGCGGGATCGATCTTGAGGGAATTGACCCGCACGAAGAGGGGCGGCACCTGGTTGTTGGCGGCCAGGCGGGCCTGGGTTTCCTCGAGACCGTAGCGGTTGAGCCAACGGGCCACCAGCCAGGTGGGGTGCGCGGTGGCCGTGCTCAACGCTGCCACTGGATCCTCTGCCACCTCTGGCAGGGGGGGCGCCTCGCCCCGGGCCAGGCGCCGGAGAATGGCATTGATGAAGCCCACGTGGCTGGCAGGGAGCCGCCGGGCTCGGGCCAGGTTCGCAGCTTCGTCCACCGCCGCGTGGGCCGGTATTTTGTCCAGAAAAAGGAGCTGGTAGGCCGCCAGCCTCAGAATTTGCTGCACTATGGGATGGACCTTGCGCCAGGGCAGGTGGGACAGCTGTGACAGCAGATAATCCAGGCGCAATTCCCAGCGCTTCACCCCTTGCACCAGTTCCAATAAAAAGGCCCGCTCGCTCCGGGGCAGGTCCGGGTGCCGCTTGAGGGTGGCGACCAGCAGGTCCTCCACGTACCGGTCCTGGGACTTGGCGGAGATGAGGATCTGCAAAGCCAATTCCCGGGCGCAGGCTCGGGAAGGGGCAGGTTTCATGCTAAGCACTGGGAGAAGCTTCGGGGTTCTGAGGCGCCGGGGGCATTAGGAAAAGCTTCAAGGCCTCTTCCACCCGTTCCAGGTCCACCTCGGTGTCGTAGCAGGGGCCGTAGGGCCGGTGGTTAATGATGCCGAACACGGGCAGCGGGTAGCTGTCCTGAATGCCGCTGGACAGGTCACGTTCGCAGGCCACCGCAATGATGAGCTTGGGGCGGCGGTCCACCACGATGCGCCGGGCCAGCGTCCCGCCGGTGGCCACCGCCAGTCCCACCCCGTACTTTTCGGAGAGTTCAGCCAGGCCATTGATGGGGCACTGGCCGCAGCGCTGGCAGTGGACGGTGCTGCCGGTGATGCGGAACTGGCATTCATGGAACTGCAGGCAGTGGGGCATGAGTAACAGCAGCTTGTCCCGGGTGGCCCGGGGGTGAGCGGCCAGGAGCAGCTGGTTATTGATCTCGATGAAGGACCGGCGCACCTGGTCCTTGGAAACCCCGAAAAGCTTCCCTATGCCGCTCATCAGGGGGAGGAGCACCTTTACCGTCACCCCCCTAAGGTTTTTAGAAAACGGCAGGTCCCGGCCCAGGAGAACGGTGAGGGCCAGGATGGTCACCCCGGTAAAGACCAGGGCCAGAAAAACCCCGAAGGCGATGCCCAGAATGAGGGGAAGCTTGGCATGGAGATTGGTCAGGCCTACGTAGGGGACATACCAGAAAAGTCCCAGGAGCAGGGTGAACAGGAGGCAGGTAAGTGTCAGCAGCCCCAGGAAAATGCGCTTCTGGGGCCGGAGGGAGTTCCCGCCGTTCAGAATGGGTCCAGTCTTTGGCATAAGTCTTGTAAAACCCTCAGCATTTTCCTTTTACGACGAGGTCATATGTAATATTTTTTTCTCATTTGAAGTAATAGTTCCCTGCAAAAGGATCAAAGGGAGAGATAGCTTATCCGTAAACTTTCTGAAAGCTGTATTATAGAAATTCCTCAGAATAAAAGAAATAAATACATACGGGGATAGAGGAAAAGCAACTGGGATGCGACAGTTTTTAAATTGTCCGAGAGTCAAATGTGATTTGGGGTGTTCTATTTCTTGGTGCATGTCAGGATGGAAATCAAAACGTAATGGAAAAGGAATAATGTTCTTTGCAATGATATCTGTATAGATCTCATCAAGCTCATAAGACTCAGGTTCATTTTGAAAATCTTCAAAGTAGGGGGATGGGAAAAAAGCCAGTCTGTGATAAATAAGAGTATTGCCTTTAAATGTATACATCATTTGCACAAGCGCACCAGGGGTTTCCGGCATAAACCGAGGTTATCCTAATACTCGCCCCAGAAGGGGCTGCCCTCGCAGGAAGGCGTCCGCGGCCAGACGCTTGTGCCCGGCCAATTGCAGTTCCTTGATGCTCACGGTGCCCTGGCCGCAGGCCAGCTCCAGGCGGCCCTGGATCAAGCCCAAGGCAGTGCCAGGGGCTGAAGCCTGGCCCGTGGGTTTTTCCACCCGGGCCCCGAAAAGCCTGAGGCGCTTTCCTTTCCACAGAGTATAAGCGCCAGGCCTGGGGTCCAGCCCTCTGATCCAACCGGCTACTTCAGGGGCGGGTTGTTTCCACTGGATGAGTCGCATCTCCGGGCTGATGGGGGGCGCATAGGTGACCCCGGTTTCTGGTTGAGTAATTTTTACGCCTTCGCCCCGACGTAGCCGTGCCAAAGCCTCCACCAGGAGGGTTCCCCCCCGCTCCGCCAGCTTGGCGGCCAGCGACCCGGCATTGTCCTCCGGCAGAATGGGCACCCGCTCCTGGAGAAAAATGGGTCCGGTGTCAACTTCGTAGGTCACCCACATAATGGTGACGCCGGTCTCCTCGTCACCCCGGATGAGGGTCCAGTTTATGGGCGCGGCCCCCCGGTGCCGGGGCAGGAGGGAAGCATGCACATTCAGGAAACCCACGCTGGGGAGGGCCAACATCTCGTGGGTGAGAATGCGGCCGTACGCGGTGACCACCATGAGCTCCGGCGCCAAGTCTTTTAGCGTGGCCACGAATTCCGGGTCCTTGAGCCGCACGGGCTGGAGGACGGTCAGCCCATGTTTCCGGGCCAGTTCCTTCACCGGAGAGGGGCTAACCTTCTGACCCCGGCCCCGGGGCCGGTCGGGCTGGGTGATGACCGCCGCAATATCCTCCCCCGCCTCCAGGAGGGCTGCAAGTGACGGCACGGCAAACTGGGGGGTGCCCAAAAATATAAGACGCCAAGGCCCCGTCTTCACCTGTCCGCCGCCTGCTTTTTCAGCCGCCGCACGTAAAGCCCCCGCTTCAGGCGGCTGATGCGGTCGATGAACAGGATGCCGTCCAGATGGTCGATTTCGTGCTGCAGCACCACCGCCTTGAGCCCCTCGGCCTCCACTGTGATGGGCTTACCGTGGCGGTCTACCCCGGTAACGCACACCCGGGCATTGCGGCGCACCTCGGCGGAGAAGTCCAGGACTGACAGACAACCCTCGTCGTGAATCAATTCCCCTTCGCAGTCGGTAATACACGGGTTAATAATTACCTGGAGATCCCGGGGGCCGTCTTTCGGGGAGACATCAAAGACTATGACCCGACGGAGGTCACCCACCTGGTTGGCGGCCAGGCCCAGCCCCGGCGCGCTATACATGGTGGCCCCCATGTCATCTATGAGGTGCTGTAAGTCACCATTAATTTCAGTGACATCCTCAGCCCGGATTTTCAGAACCGGGTCAGGAAACGTATGAATCGGAAGAATCTTCATAAAAACCCAAGCATTGACTCGCTAATATCTAAAATAATCCCATTTATGACTTTTTGCAAGGTCCCCCGGACTCTTGATAGAGGGTTGCATATCTCTGGCCAGGTTCTAGGAGGTTCCGGCTATTGGCGCCTCACCACTGCGGTCCGGTAAAAAAAACCGAACCTAGTAAGTAAAACACCCTATACATTCCAATCAATGGTAAAATAAATTCGCTGAAAACCTTCACATCGACAAGGGTTATGGGGCTCACGGCACATGGCACCACCATCAAGAGTCAGGCCCAGGAGGAATATACCGCCGCCGCTTGCCGATCGAACCTTGTTTCAAGTGAATCAAGCCAAATCTGCAATCGAAGCCTTTACGGCACCTCCCCAAATGCCATGCTGATCCCAATCTGGACCGCCTTGATTGCTTAACCTGGTAGGGGGAATACCACTATGACCACACCGAATTTCAGACGAAAACTCAGCGCTATTTTCATGGCTGATGTAGTCGGATACAGTCGTTTGATGGGTGAAGATGAATCTGACACTCTCAAAACCTTAAGCACCTATCAAGAAATAATGGCTGGGCTCATCAAACAGCATCGAGGCCGGGTGGTGGATGCTCCCGGAGACGCCGTGCTGGCTGAATTTAGCAGCGTGGTTGACGCCGTCCAGTGCTCGGTGTCTGTGCAAAAGGAACTGGAGGCCCGTAATGCCGAGTTGCCGGAGAACAGAAGGATGCAGTTCCGTATCGGCATCAACCTGGGGGATGTCATTGAGGAAGGGGATAAAATTTACGGCGACGGCGTGAACATCGCGGCCAGGCTGGAAGCCCTGGCAGATCCTGGAGGTATTTGTGTCTCCAAGACCGCGTTTGATCATATCGAAACCAAATTGCCCCTGGGATATGAGTTCATGGGGGAAAAGGCAGTTAAGAATATTGCCAGACCGGTGAAGGCTTACCGGGTCCTCCTCGATCCAAGGGTCACGGTGGCAGGGGAGATTACTAAAGAAAAAACCCCGACGGCCTGGCCTATGAAAGCATTGGTGGCTGCGGGCCTAGTAATGTTTGTGGCAGCAATCTCCTTGGTGATCTGGCAATCCGGCTGGTTCACGGCGCGACCCGAGAAGCAGGCTGCCCCTCCCAGCTCACAGTCTCCTGCACCTCCTCCAACCCAGGTAGCTCCCTCAACGCCAGCATCTCCCTCACCTCAAGCCCTTGCTCCGACTAAAGTAAGACCTGTACCGAAAAGAGCCGATCGACCGCCGGTAGCTCCTCCACCGAAAAGTGCTTCTCCAACGCCAGTATCTCCATCACCTCCAGACCTTGCTCTGACCAAAGTAGTTCCTGTACCGAAAAGAACCGTTCAACCGCCGGCAGTTCCTTTATCTAAAGAAGCTTCTCCAAGGCCAGTAGCGCCTTCACCCGAAGTAGCTCCGCCAACCCGAGTGTTACCTCCAAGGCAAACAAAAGAAGCTTCAAATATGTTTGAGAAATTCGATAAAAATAACGACGGAAAAGTCACCTTAAACGAGTTTATGACCTGGCGAGATATGCAGTTCAATCGCCTTGATGCGAATAATGATGGCAGTTTGAGCCGGTACGAAGTTTCGGCAGGGAGAAATAAATTTGCCCGGAAGCTGGCGGAACATTTTGACCTAATCGATACAAATCAGGATCAGTCGCTGAGCAGAGAAGAGTTTCGTGAGGCTTCCAGGCGGAGATTTCTTAGGTTTGATGCAAACCGAGATGGCAATCTCAATAAAGACGAATTTGGAAATTCTCTTAATCCCCGGATGGGTCGCCAATAATCAGATAAAAGATAGGTGACCTGAACTTTTCCATCCAATAATTGGGATTCAACAAGTCCTTTTTCCTCGTAATCATGGCCTCATGAAAAAAGGGGGCCAGCCTCAGGACTGACCCCCGCCCAGAGAAGAGGAGAGGTTTGAAGAGAAGGGTTTTACTGCCAGAAATCAAAAGATCTTAGGTATCACTTTCTTGGGTCCCGACGCTTTTGGCCCCGTCCTGTGCGAGCGGAAGCCCAGATAAGACCCAGGACCCCCAGACAAATTAAAAGTATTGCAAAATATTCCATACTATTCCCCCCCTGAAGCTGACCCGCCCCCGAAGTGGCAGGGGGCAACAAGCCCCCTGCCCTCCCAGTAATTTGACTAGAAACCGTTATGCCAGCCAGAATGCGGGATTAAGGCCAACTCCAGGTCCACGTCGGCCTCATACTCAGCCATATCTTCAGACCCGGGAATGAGGCCCGCACCCTGACCGCGGCCTTTGCCCTGGCCTTTACCAGGGCCAAGACCCTTGCCGGGTCCCATCATGGGGCCGGGGCCCTTGCCAGGGCCGAACATGGGGCAGGAGCCCATGGCCTCAGGAGCGATTTTTCTCATGGCCAAACGCTGAGCCACGGCCTTTTCCATGAACTGCCCCTTGAGCGCGCTCAGTTCCTTGACCTTGGCCAGGATGGCCTGGTCATTCGGCTTTTCGGCCTTCCAGAGTTGGGCCAGTTCCACGCGCTTGACCATCATGCTTTTGCGAAGCTCGGCCGTGTCGTTCATGAACTTCTGCCGCAGGTCGAAAACCTGGCCGGCCTGCTCCGGAGTAAGATTCATGAGCATCCAGCGTTTGGCCTTTCGGCCATGCCCCTTACCACCGCCCATACCATCCCAGGCAAGTGCGGAGGTGGTTCCCACCAGGCTCACAATTAGGGTGAGAAGGAAAATGGTTTTGAAATTTTTACGCCCATTGTTTAGCATTATGTATCTCCTTGTGATAAGTCTTGCCGGCATTTACTAAAACTAACACCAGGAGGCCGGCAATCCGGCGCAGGGTTTTTTTCTCGGAGATGGAAAAGAGGCCAACCTTTCCCCACCTGCCGCTCTTGCCGTATAATCAAAGAATCAGGCGAAAAGGAAGGTAATCATGACCGAATACCGCATCCATCCCCTGGTGGTGGGGGCTAACGAAACCGACCAGGGGATCATGACCTATCTCAAGGGTTACGGCAAGCGCATCTGGATTCCCATCTATGTCTTTTACCTGGAAGGGGGGCCGGAGAAAATCCTGGTGGACACCGGCCTCGAGCAGTTCATGGTTCCTGACGAGGTGGCTGAGCAGTATGGTCTAAATATCCAGGAATTCGAGGACGCCTTAGCCAATTATAAACTTGCTCCCGAAGACATTGACGTTATCATCCACACCCACCTGCACAACGACCATTGCGAGAACGACTACAAGTGCACCAACGCCCGGGTTTACGTGCAAAAGGCGGAATACGACTTCTTCCTGAACCCCCACCCCGCAGACCACCGCTATTTTCCGGATCTGTTAGATGACGTGGAGGTGGTTCTGGTGGAGGGAGATCAGGAGATCGTTCCGGGAATTTCGGTGATGCTCACCCCGGGACACACCCCCGGCGGCCAGTCCGTGGTGATCAATACGCAGCAGGGTAAAGCAGTAATTACGGGATTTTGCTGCAATGAACAAAACTTTCCCGCCTCAGGCCCCTGCGTACCCCCCGGGGTGCACGTGAATTTACTCGAGGCCTACGAGAGCATCCAGCGGGTCAAGGAAACCGCAGACCTCATCATCCCCCTCCACGACCTGTCCGTAGGACGCCACGCCACTATCCCTTAGTGGAGAAATGTCTGGGGGAGGGGGCCAGGGGTCGCAGACCCCTGCCCCCTCCCCCAAACCCCCTCCCCCAACCCCTTAAGGGGAGATCGTTTGACCGGGGAAGTCGGAGCCACTGGCTCCGCCTTCCCCGGCCCTTATGCGGGTTGGGAGGGGGGTGTGGGGGGAGGGCAGGGACCTCAGGTCCCTGGCCCTCCCCCCGCAATCCTGACCACCACTCTCAAACCTCATACCTTGCTGCAATGGGCAGGCGGCGGCCCATGCCGAAGGCTTTGGAGGTCACTTTCAGGCCTGGAGCGGCCTGGCGGCGCTTGTATTCGTTGGTATCGATGGCCCGGATGACCCAGCGCACCATGTCGGGGTCGAAGCCCAGGGCCACGATATCTTCATAGGAAGCGGCCTCCACCAGATAGAGCTGAATGATCTGATCCAGGATCTCATAGGGCGGCAGGGTGTCCTGGTCTTTCTGGTCCGGCCGCAGCTCGGCGGAGGGTGCTTTCTCGATGATGCTCGTGGGGATGACCTCTCCATGCCGGTTGATGAAGCGGGCCAGATCGTACACCATAATCTTGGGAACGTCGCCGATGACGCTCAGGCCGCCGCTCATGTCCCCATACAGGGTGCAGTAGCCCACGGACAGCTCGCTTTTGTTGCCGGTGGCCAAGACCAGGTGCCCGAAGCGGTTGGACAGGGCCATGAGGATGTTCCCCCGGATGCGGGCCTGGACGTTTTCCAGGGTGACGTCCACCCGGTCCACGGGGAAGTGCTCCTGGAAGGCTTCGAGATAGGCCTGATAAATCGGGGTGATGGGGATCACCCGGAAATTCACCCCCAGATTGCCGGCGAGTTGTTCGGCGTCGGTGAGGCTTCCCGGAGAGGAGAAAAGGGACGGCATGGCCACGCCCAGGACGTTCTCCCGGCCCAGGGCCGCGGCGGCGAGAGAGCAGACCACTGCGGAGTCCACCCCTCCGGACAGACCCACCACCGCCTGGGTGAAACCGGTTTTGTGTAAATAGTCCCGCAACCCCAGGACCAAGGCGTCGTGCACCGCCGCCATGGGCTCCTGGGGGGTGAAGAGGCCCGGTGTCCCGGTTTGGCGAACCTCCACCGTGACCACGGCTTCCTCAAAGCCGGGGAGCGCCACCACCAGCTCTCCCTGGGCGTCGAACGCGTAACTGCGGCCGTCGAAGATGAGCTCGTCATTGCCGCCCACCTGGTTCACGTGCACAAAGGGCAACCGAAATTTTTCAGCGTGGGCCTGCATGAGATGGTATCGATATTCATCCTTCCCCACCTGGTAGGGTGAGGCCGACAGGTTGATGAGGACGGTGGCGCCCTCCCGGGCCATAATCTCTATGGGGTCCCGGTCATAGAAGCGGCGGCACCAGGACTCCGCGCCGCACCAGGCGTCTTCACAGATGGAAATACCCAGCTTTTCGTCTTTGAAGGGCGTCACCCGAATCTCCGCGGCGGGGTCGAAGTGCCGGGTCTCGTCAAAGACATCGTAGGAAGGGAGGAGGGACTTGTCCTGGCTAAAGAGAAGCTTCCCTTGAAAGAGCAAAAACGCAGTGTTGGCCAGACCCTTGCCCCGCTCCCGGTCCGTGGGCCGGGGCGCGCCCACCAGGATGCCCAGGTGAGGATATTGTTTCTGACAGGCGGGCCACTTCCGCTAGAGCTTCTTGAGTCCTGCGGATGAACGCCGGACGTTCCAGCAAGTCTCTGGGCGGATACCCTACCAGGAAAAGTTCGGAAAAGACCACCAGATCGGCGTCGGCGGGGCAGTGGGCCAGGGTATCGGCTAACTTGGCGAGATTGCCGGAGATATCCCCTACCACGGGGTTCAACTGGGCCATGACAACTTTCATAGGACGGTCCTTTGTGGCCTGCAGAAGGTGTGTGGATTTGATAGTGTCATGTCCCGTAAATACCTTTCATTAATCCAGGACCTCGAAACTCCCCCTCCCATGGTGGGAGGGGGTTGGGGGGAGGGGGATTATTTTTTATATAACACATTAAATTTACTATATTTATTTACACCCCCACCCTAACCTTCCCCCATCAAGGGGGAGGGAAATATAAGGTCCAAACAGGGCAATATTTTAGTAATCTATACCCGGGACGCGACAATAGTATGAAGTTGCAGAATCTGGACTGCCCGGGATTGTAGCAGAGTTCTCCCCCGGAACCAAGGGAACATTAACTCGTGTCGTGCTATGTAAATAATGTGGTTTTTTCTTTGGGTAACATTATGGAATAAAGAGGAAATTTCCCCCCCTTTTTTAAAAGGGGGTCAGGGGGGATTATGTAAGGCCTTGATAATAAATCTAAATTCCCCCTTTAGGTAAGGGGGACTTTCAAAACTCCCACATGGAGTGACCCTGATAATTTATGGAACACAACACCAGTAAGCCAACAAGCGCAGTATGTCCAGCTGGCTTGCTGACCCCCCTCTCCTGCCCTATCCTTGACAGTTACAGTCCCACAGGATAAAAAACCATGAATCCCCACAGCAGACAATATCCGCAGGAGAGGCCACGTGTATTGGGACACTGCCATCGAGACCCTGGAACCCACCCGGTTACAAGAACTGCAACTGGTGCGCCTGCGGACACCCTGCGCCGGGCCGGGCAAAGCCCCTTTTACCGGGAGCGCCTGGCGGAAGCCGGGGTAACGCCGGCAGATCTCCACTCCCTTGCAGATATTCAGAGAATTCCCCTTACCACCAAAAACGACCTCCGGGCCCATGGCAAGGACATGCTCACCGTGCCCATGACTGAAGTGGTGCGTCTCCACGCCTCCTCAGGCACCACCGGCCAGGCCACGGTCATCTATTACACCCGCGCCGACGTCGAGGCCTGGGCGGATTTACTGGCCCGCTCCATGTACATGACCGGCGTGAGGCCCGGCGACGTCTTCCAGAACATGATGGGCTATGGCCTGTTCACCGGGGGGCTGGGATTCCATTACGGGGGAGAACGTCTGGGCTGCCTCACCATTCCCGCCGGGGCCGGCAACAGCAAGCGCCAGATCCAGCTCATCCGGGACTTTCAGACTACGGTGATCCACATCATCCCCAGCTTCGCCCTCTATCTCCTCAACACCTTTGCGTCGGAGGGCGTCGACCCCAGGGAACTGCCCCTCAGGATCGCCTTCATCGGGGCCGAACCCCACACCGAGGACATGCGCCGTCGCATCGAGGCGGCCTATGGGCTCAAGGCCTACAACTCTTACGGGCTCTCGGAAATGAACGGCCCGGGGGTGGCCTTCGAGTGTCCGGAGCAACACGGCATGCACGTCTGGGAAGACGCGTATCTCCTGGAAGTGGTGGACCCCCAGACCCTAAAGCCGGTGCCCCCTGGAGCACTAGGGGAGCTGGTGTTCACCAACCTGACCCGCCAGGGCATGCCCCTGATCCGCTACCGCACCCGAGACCTGGCCTCCTGCGATGACCGCCCCTGTCCCTGTGGCCGCACCTCCCGTCGGATTTCTCGCATCCAGGGCCGCACTGACGACATGATCATCATTAAGGGGGTAAATATCTTTCCCATGCAGATCGAGCAGGTGCTTCTGGCCATGCCGGAGGTGTACACTAATTACCTGGTGGAACTCAAGCGGGAGAATTTCAACGACCAGATGGTGGTAAAAGTGGAGGTGCAACAACACTTTTTCCAAGAGGACTTGAAATACTTGACCGGTTTGCGGAAACGAATCACCGAGACCCTGAAGAACGAACTTCTGGTCACCCCCATCGTGGAGCTGGTGGAGCCTAACACCCTCCCCAGAACCGAAGGCAAAGCCTTGCGAATTGTCGATAACCGCAAGCAATAAGCTGTAAGCGGTAAGCCAAAAAAGATAAATGTAGGGCGCGTCTCACGCGCCATAAACGCGGGAGTACAATTTAACTAAAAGATTTTTTTTGAAAATCTGGGTAGCCGTAGGCTTCTCCCTGCCTTCCAGTCATAGAACGGTAGCACGGGCTTCCAGCCCGTGTAGCTTTTTAATTCTCGTTATAGCCGGGCGGCCGCCAAACGGCGATTGGGGTTTTGGCCTCAGCTACTTTACCTTTCAGGATTATTTTTCTATAAAAATTTATATAACATAGAGCTTGTAGGGCGGGAAAGCGAAGCGCATCCCGCCTTTAGGTAAATGATGGACAGGGGTCCTCACCTGTGCTAACCGAGGCTTTCCGGAGCGGGGGATTTTCGGTACGCCGTCCGCATCTGCCCCGCCCTTCCCCAAGTTATCTACCAATATTTCAGAGGAACCGGCATGGAAAATATCCAGAAAACAGTTGAACGCATCCTGGCCGGCGAGGTGCGGGCCGCGGCCCGGCTCATGCGGGATCTGGACGACGGCGTCCCCGGAGCCCGGGAGGTCTTGAAACACCTCTATCCCAAGAGCGGCAAGGCCCATATCGTGGGCGTCACCGGTTCCCCCGGGGTGGGGAAAAGCACCCTGACGGACCGTCTCATCCAGCACCTCAGGGCCGAAGACCAGACCGTCGGGGTGGTGGCCGTGGATCCCACCAGCCCTTTTTCCGGCGGGGCCATTTTGGGGGACCGCATCCGCATGCAGCGCCACGCCACCGACGAGGGGGTCTTTATCCGGTCGCTGGCCACCCGGGGGCATTTCGGGGGGCTCACCGCTTCGGCCCGGGCCGTCCTCACCGTGCTCGACGCCATGGGCAAGGACTATCTCCTGGTGGAGACCGTGGGGGTGGGCCAGGACGAAGTGGAGATCGCCGCCACCGCCTATACCACCCTGGTGGTCACCGTCCCCGGCCTGGGAGACGACATCCAGGCCCTCAAGGCGGGGCTCCTCGAAGTGGCCGACCTTTTGGTGGTCAACAAAGCCGACCGGGAAGGCGCCGAGCGCACCTACCAGGACCTGCTCACCATGCTGGACCTCCGCTTTGCCCAGGAAACCCCGGCCTGGACCCCCAAAGTATATTTGACCCAGGCCAGAAATGACGAAGGCCTGGATGAGCTGTTGGCCGGTATCCGGGAGCACCAGGCCTTTTTGGCCCGGGAAGACGGCCAGGCCCTGCGCGCCGCCCGCCGGGAGCGGCTGCGCCAGGAGTTTTTAGAGCTGGTCAAGGAGGGGATCTTCGCCCGCCTGGTTTCCCACCTCAGCCGGGACGACCACCTGGAGGCTATTCTGGACGACATCCTGGACCATCGCACCGACCCTTACACCGCCAGCGAGGCCCTCATCAGCAAAACCTTACAGCTCCCCACAGATAAAAAAAATTACAGCTGCCACGCTTCCTGACCTGCACCGGCAGGGTCATTCCTCTAAAAAGAACCGCCACTTGCAGAACATGTCCGGAGGATGAGGGTCGGGCGGCGCAAAAACGCACTCGGTCCGGATGCGTGGGTCGATTTCCCGGGCAAAGCAGTCAAATTCGGCGTGATGCATGGCTTTGCAGCTGTACTCCGAAAGGCCTCGTTTCAGCCGGGCTTCCTGGGTGGGGCAGGAGGGTACGGTAATGATAACCTCCTCAGGTCGGGATTCAATCTGGTACTCCACCAGGATGTGCCAGGGCCAGTACCGCATAGCTTTGACAAAGCCCTCCAGGCCCCGCTCCTGAATGTCAAACCTTTTCAGGATGTCTTTGACTCCCATGACTGACACCCTGCCCCACACCTTTTCGTTCAGCTGGTCTGGCGGTGGCCTCATCAAACATTTCCCCGACGTAGATGTACCAGAACGCGTCCATGACCCGGTAATGCCAGAGCAGGAACTGCAGGTAGTTCCGCAGCTCCCGGGCATCCATGCTGTCAAACACCGACAGGTCCATAGTGTTTTCCCTTTCCAGATGATTGTTGGCCTTCACCCAAAAAACCTTGGTTAAGCCGATAAGTCAAGCCTCTTTTGTTCTTGCTGCTTTTCCCCGGGTTTGTTGATCTCACTGAACCCGATGAGAAGCTGGCGCCTGGCTTGCTAGGTTGGTTTTATTTTTACGTATTTTCGCCATGAGTCTTGCCAGGTCTCAATCTTACTCTTAACTTGAGTGAAAGTTTAAAGGAGTCTTCGCGAACTGCTATAAGGTATATCCACAAAATATCAGTCCACCAACTGCGGTTCGGTCAGGCCCTCTGAGAAAAAGGAGAACAAGCGATGCAAGACAAACCGGGATTTTCTGTGCTCAATCCCCAATTAACCAATGTTGAGGAATTTCGCCGCAACGCCAATTGGTTTCTGGTTCTCGGTATCATCCTGATCATTTTGGGCACTGTCGCCATAGGGAGGTCCATCTTTGTCACCATGGCCTCAATGTTCTTTTTAGGCGTGATTCTGGTAATAGGCGGGGTCGTCGAGGCAGGACAGGCCTTCTGGCAGCGCCAGTGGGGCGGCTTCTTCCTGCACCTGCTGGGAGGAGTGCTCTACGCCATCGTTGGGTTAATGATCATGGCGAATCCACAAACCGGCGCCCTTGCCCTGACCCTGCTCATCGCCTTGTTTTTCCTGATCGCCGGGGCCTTCCGCATCATTGGCTCTTTGACCATGAGGTTCCCGGAATGGCGTTGGGTCCTTCTCAATGGCGTGGTCACCTTTTTGCTGGGCTTGCTCATCTGGAAGCAGTGGCCCTCTTCCGCTTTATGGGTGATCGGCCTGTTTATCGGCATTGACCTGATCTTCACCGGGTGGTCCTGGGTCATGCTGTCCCTGACGGCCCGGCGCCTGGCGTCCCCGGAGAGCTGACCAGGACCTTGCCGGTCTCAAGGGTAATACCTTTTTCGGTTTTCGGTTTTCTGGCAAATAAATAAATATTATCAATATGTTACGAAAGCTGCGTGGTGAATTTCAAAGTGAACTTGCTATATGTGCTCCTTTCTTAGGAAAACTAGTAATTAATTGCCAAAGTTAGCGAATTTTCCAAAGTGGTTTTTATTCCCCCCTTTTTTAAAGGGGGGTTAGGGGGGATTTCTCTATCTGCTTGAAAATCCCCCTAAATCCCCCTTTTTCAAAGGGGGACTTTATGCGTTCCTGATCTTTAAGGATGCACTCAATTGCTTACGATGATTTACGGAATTAAGGACTAGCTGGAAAAAGTTAGCAGGCTACCGTAGGGGCGGACCCACGTGTCCGCCCTTTTGCGGGGCGACACCAACCCTCCTAGTACTACTGTGTCATAAATTACTATCATCGGTTATTGCTCCGTTGACAGCAAGGACACCGAGACAGATGGTTTGACAAAATGATCATGAGTTCCCGTTTTATGGTGGCGATGGAATATTCACTATGTCGCTCCGGCCTGGGGGGAGGATCCCCTCGGCTGCCAACCTGCGGGTACTTGAGGTAGCCTAAAGCTTGGCCGGATGTCAGGGCCGGAGGGGGAAAAGAGCTCCTTTCGGCCACCAGAAAACCGTAAGCGGCGATACATAGGGTGGCATGATGGTGGAATCCCCGCCAGCCTCTGCCCTCAAAATGACCCAGGCCGATTTCTTGTTTGAGTTCTTGGTAGTCCCGTTCAATGCGCCACCGCAGCTTGGCCGTAGCTACCAACTCTTCCAGGGAAACGGCTGCATCAAGGTTGGAGAGCCAATATTTTATAGGTTCCGGTTCCCCCTCGGGCCATTCGATCAGCAGCCATTCTTCCGGGGGGCGGTCGGTGCGCCAATAATAACGATGCCCTTCGCGGACGCGCACGGCGGCGAATCGAGAGGAGAGCAGCTTGTTGGTTCCTTCCCTCCAGGCGATGGTCTGATATGCACTATTGGATAAATCCTGGGCTGCTTGTAAAACCTTCACCGGAGTGTGCTGCGGGCTGCGACGCGGCAACTTCGGCGGCCGCCCACAGCCCGAATACCCAGGTGGGGGCAATGGTTCCGTGCCTGGGACCCACACCTTGGTGCTCTTTTGAATACCGAGCACGTAGGAGAGGTTCAAGCGGCGTACCCCCCGGCGAAACTCGCTGTCGTTACCGTAGCCCGCATCGGCGAGCACCACTCCTTTGGGCGTCTCCGTCTTGGTCAAGGCGCGCAGTTGCTCCAAGGCGATCTCGGGCTTGGTTTGGAAGGCGACCCCCCCGGGAATCCCCGCCCGGGTCCGGCGGGCGCGATCCTCGACCCATTCTTGAGGCAGATAGAGCCGATAGGCCACCGGCAGGCTGGCATGGGGGTTGGCTACCGAGACAGTCACGGCGCATTGGCAGTTGTCCTGTTTCCCCAGTTGTCCGCAATACTGCCGCGCCACGCCGACGGAATGCTTGCCCTTCTTGGGAAAGCCGGTGTCATCCACGATCCAGGCCAAAATCGGCCCCTGACTCTGCAGCTTCGGCAGGGCATAGTCCCGAACCGCCTGCATCACCGCGTCATCACGCCAAGATGCCTTGGCCACAAAATGATGCAGGGATTGGTGTTTGGCGCTCACCTGGCCCGGAGCAAGTTGTGCCGCCATGGGTTCGACACTCTTGCGCTCCACAGGCAACAACAGGCCCGTGCAATACGCCTGAAAAGGTTCCACCCTGTCTGCATGACCCAACGCGGTGGACAGCTTTTCCGCATACGCACGAAACCTGGCCTCGATATTGGGTAAGGGTGCATTTTTCATGCACCCAGCATAGGCATAGTTTGCAGCGTTTTGCAAGCATTTTATGACACAGTAGTACTAGTGTATCTTTTCCGCTGTTGGGCTGTACCCTCGCCACCTGAGCCATGGTTGGACCTGTTATGATAGAGTCTGTCACCCTGAGCCCCAGGCGAAGGGTCTCAAGGCCAGCCCCCGGTTATAGCTCAGGATAACCAAGCCAGGGAAATTTCATAACCCGCTTTATTGAACAAGTTTTTCGGAAAGCTTGTATCTGTCTGATTCTCCTGAGTTTACAGGATTTGGCCCAAAAGCAGAGGGTAAAATGTAGCCGCAGGCTTTAGCCTGCGCTCAGAGAGTTTGACGGATCCAGTGTATTTTCCGGGCTAGGAGAAGAATGTATACCGAATCTTCTCCCGTGGGATTGGCAGTTGACTTTTCTTGGGATGGGGATAAATTTAAGATAATTTTGGGCCAAACAATTCCAGCCTGAAACCAACCAAGAGCGCCCATAGCTCAGCTGGATAGAGCAACGGACTACGAATCCGTGTGTCGGGAGTTCGAATCTCTCTGGGCGCGCCAGAAATTTCCAGGGGTTAGGCAATTCAAGGCTAACCCCTTTTTCTTTTTAAATCTCAGTTATCCCGCTATTTTCCCCAAGTAAATCAACAGCAAAGTCTGGGCCAAGCCCTTCTGAGCCCGAAAGAGTGAACTCCGCGCGGTCATCTCAGGTCCCGGATGAGGGCCCGGATGGCGGTGGTCTGGGATTTCAATACTGTCGCAGAGCTTGAATTGAACTAAAGCCCGGGCCAGATTGTGCTCCCGGTGCCGAGCCTTGAAATAGACATTCCCCGCCAGATAATCCGTCAAGAATCTCAGGCCCAGCTCGAAGGTGAGGAGGCGGATGGCATCATAGAGATACGCGTAGTCGTGGTCGGTGAGGAAATCCCGGACCAAGGGGAGATAGCCTGCCAGGATGGCCCGGCCCAGGTCGGGTTCAAAGCGCACCTTTTCCCAGGCCTCGGTCTCTTCTCCTAAAGGATTGCAGTAGCCGTAGGGCGGGAAAGCGAAGCGCATCCCGCCTTAAGCAATTGGCTTTAACTGACAACATGCCACAATATCTTTGCGCATTTGTTCCATGTAACCTGTTTCTTTACAAGGTCACGCCCCCTGAAACGCCCCTGGTAACTCCTGGCCGAATACCTTGACATTCTATGTGGCCCGATCCGGTGTTTTTCATCTTGAGTGGGCTTCTGGAAATGGGATGATGAGAATGGCGGGATGCGCTTCGCTTTCCCGCCCTACGGTCTTTTTTTTGTAAATTAACTCAACAATAAAGGATAGTAAGGTCCTTATTGTCCTGAAAAATCGCCCTCCAGGCAATCATCTCAGGTCCCGGATGATGGCCCGGATGGCGGCGGCCTGGGATTCGATACTGTCGAAGAGCTTTAATTGGACTAAAGCCCGGGCCAAATTGTGCTCCCGGTGCCGGGCCTTGAAATAGACGTTCCCCGCCAGGTAATCGGTCAAGAATCTCAGGCCCAGCTCGAAGGTCAGGAGGCGGATGGCGTCATAGAGATAAGCGTAGTCGTGGTCGGTGAGGAAGTCCCGGACCAGGGGGAGATAGCCTGCCAGGATGGCCCGGCCCAGGTCGGGTTCGAAGCGCACCTCTTCCCAGGCCTCGGTTTCTTCTCCTAAAGGATTGCAGCCCGAGCGCAGGCAGTCGCCGATATCGTAATGCACCAGCCCCGGTTTGACGGTGTCCAGGTCCACCAGCGCCACGGCCTCCCCGGTGGCAATGTCCAGCATGACGTTATTGACCTTGGGATCGCCATGGATGGGGCGCAGCCTCAGCCTGCCGTGCTCTTTGGCTTCTTCCAGGACCGGGGCCCAGGCCCGGCATTCTGCCACCTTCCTCAGACAATAAGTCACTTCGGCCGAGGAGGGCGCGCCCTGAGCCGCCAGGACCTCATCGTAGTGCCGGAGGTAGCCCGGCGTCACGTGAAACCCCGGGAGCGTGTCGGCCAGGCGATCGGCGGGGAGATCGCTGAGGAGCTGGTGGAACAGCCCCAGGGCATAGCCCACTTCTCTCCCGTGGTCCTCATGTTTGATGATATCGAAGGTCTCGGCGTGTTCAATGAAGCTCAGGGCCCGCCAGAAGGCCCCCGCGCGGTCAAGCACGTGGTCCCGGCCGTCTGGGGCCAGGAGCACCCGGGGCACCTCGAAGCGGCGGCCGGGTCTGAGGGGCTGACGCGGGAGACGCCGGTCTACATGCTCGGTCATGGCGCCCAGGTTCCCCATGACCAGTTCCGGCTGCCGAAAAACCTTGGTGTTGAGGCGCTGCAGGATAAAACGCGCTTCCCCCGGGACCTCCGGGGGTACTGGAGGGGGGAGGTGGCCCACCGTTACCAGGAAGGTGTCATTGACATTGCCGCAGCCGTATTCCCGAACTTCCAGGACCTGCCCCTGGGGGGCGAACTGAGAGGCCACGGCCAGAAGATGGTTCAAATTTTTCCCTGCGGTATGGGTTGCTCCACTTTTAGTTATCAACTAGGCGGATACCCAAGGACGTATCTCAAAGAAACCGACTTTCCCGCACCCCGATTGATCGGGGACACGGCTAACGAAATCATGGTTGGTGACGCGTCATCACCTTACCAGATGTTCACCATCTTGGCGGCTCGTTGCTCTCTGGCGCACGTGGGACAGAGGCGGCGCAGGACCTGCTTGCCGATAGTGGCGTCACTTCTGCCCGTGACATAGCTCAAATACCGGGACGGCGCCAAGGGTTCCCCGCAGACCTGGCACTTGGGCGTCTCCAGGTGGTTCAGCACCGTGCCGCAAAGCTGCACCTCCCGGTAGACGGGATCCTCCACGTAACGGATGGCCTGGGTGGGGCAGGCCAGGGCGCAGGCGCCACAGGCGATACAGCGCTCTGCGGCTCGAGGGTAGTCGGTAAGCACTCGCTCAGTGGTGGTGATCTGGGAAAACTTCAAGGCGTACACGTGCATGTTGTCCCGGCACACCCGCTCACAGGTGCTGCAGCGGATGCAGACGTCGCAACGCAGGCAACGGCTGGCTTCTTTGATGGCCTCCGCTTCGGACATGCTCAGCTCAATGGGTTCGAAGCTCGTCTGGCGCTGCTGGATGTCCAGCATAGGAACCGGGTGGCGGTGGTTGGAGATCTTCTCCCCGGCCGGTATGACCTGAAAAGGCACCCGGCGGCGCTTCTGGAAGCGCACTCGGGGTGGCGGGCCGGAGGCGCCGGAGAGGAAGTGGTCGATTTCTCCCGCAGCCTGTTTGCCCTGGGCAATGGCATCCACCACCGTGGCCGGGCCAGTCACCGCGTCGCCGCCGGCGAAGATGTCCGGGGCCGTGGTGCGGGTGCGGCCCTCTTCGGTGACAATGGTGCACCAGGGGGTGGTCTCCACCGGGGTCACCGGGAAGGGACAAAAATCCGGCTGCTGGCCGATGGCAGTGATGACGCAGTCAGCTTCAATGTGGAAATTGGATTCCGGGATAGGGATGGGACGGCGACGGCCACTGGCGTCAGGGCGCCCCAGTTCAGCCTGTAAACACTCCAGGCGGTCCACCTTACCGTTGCCCCCGATCTTGATGGGCACGGTGAGAAAGTGTATCTGCACCCCTTCCTCTAAGGCCTGCTCCACCTCCTCGGGATGGGCCGGCATCTCGGAGCGGGTGCGGCGGTAAGAGACGTGCACCTGCTGGGAGCCCAGGCGGATACACGTGCGGGCTGCGTCCATGGCGGCATTGCCGCCGCCGATGATAACCACCTTTTCCCCGGGCTTGGCCTTTTTTCCCAGGTAAATGTCCCGGAGGAAGGAGATGACGTCATAGACCTCGGGGAAGTCGGTTTCCCCTTCGATCTTGAGCTTGTAGCCCAGGTGCGCGCCAATACCCATGAAAAAGGCCTGGTAGCCCTGGTCCCGAAGATCGTCCAGGGTAACGTCCTGGCCCACGGTGACGCCGGACTTGATGTCCACCCCCATGGCCTTCAGGAGGTCGATTTCCCGGTCCACCACGCCCCGGGGCAGGCGGTAGTCAGGAATGGCGGCTCGCAGCAGCCCCCCGGGTTTCGTTTGGGCTTCGAAGACAGTGACCTCGTAGCCCTTGAGGGCCAAAAAGTAAGCGCAGGTAAGCCCGGCCGGGCCGGAACCGATGACCGCTACTTTGCGGCCGTTAGACGGGGCGCATTCCGGGGGAGCGAATTTGCCATGATTCGCCACCCATTCAGAGGCAAAGGCCTTGAGGTAACGGATGTTGATGGGGTCGTCCAGGTGAGCCCGGACGCAAGCGGTCTCGCAGGGATGGGGGCAGACCAGACCGCAGACCCACGGGAAAGGGTTGTCTTCCCGCATCACTTCCCAGGCCTCCTGGTGCTGGCCCAAGCCGATCAGGGCCAGAAAACTGGGGATGTCGATGCCCGCCGGGCAGGCCAGGTGGCAGGGAGCCGGGAGGAGCTTGGGGCAGACCAACGCGTCGCAATACTTGTTCAGGACGTGATGCTCGTATTCTTCCCGAAAATAACGCAGGGAAGTGAGGATGGGATTCACGGCCTCCCGGCTGAGGTGACAGGAGCCTTTTTGCTTCAAATCCTCACAGCATATCTGCAGTTCGGTGATGGTCTCCAGGGTGCCCGTGCCGCCGGTGATTTGGCGGAGCAGGTCCTGGATCTCGGTCAGGGCCTGAAAGCAGCCGGGACAATGACCACCCGGTTGCTCCAGAATGAAAGCGAGCTGTTCCTGGACCAGGTCGACCAGACAATCACGCTCGTCCAGGGCCTGGATGATGCCCAGGGACAGGGAGCCGCCCAGGTCCTTGACGGTTTCGTGGTTCAACGTCAGGTTGAGCATGGACACCGGGAAGATACCCCCCAGGGGGCCGCCTACCTGCACGGCTTTCGGGGTGCGGCCATGTTGCCAGCCGCCGCCGATGCCGTTAATGATGTCGGCCAGGGAGGAAGGCAGGCCCACCTCCACGAAGCCGGGTCGTTCCACGGCGCCGAAAAGCCGGAAGATTTTCGTTCCCGGAGCAAATTCAAAACCCTGCTGGCGGAACCAGGCCACGGGCTGCTGCGCGATGAAAGGCAGGGTGCTGATGGCCAGAAGGCTCTGGATCAGGAAAGTGGGCTGGGGGAATTTCGCCCAAAAGGCCTGAGGGAGTTCACCTTGGAGGGCGCGCACCAGGAGTTCCTCATCTTCCATCATGAACCGGCCCTTCCCCGCCACGATGTGCAGCTCCACCAGCGGTTCCTTGGCGGGCCAGAGGCGGGAGGCTTTATAGGCGTCCCAGGCCTGGCGCAGGCGTTCCACCGCCAAGGTGGCGTCCTCCGGCAGGTAGATGACCACCGCCGGCACCCTGAGAGTTTGGGTGGCGAGGAGAACACCTTCCAGAACCTGGTGGGGCAGCCCTTCGGTCAAATAAGTGGCCGGACTCGCCTGGGCCACAGGCGGCGCGCCGTTCACCACTAAAATGGGGTGCTTTTTCTCCACCCGGATTTCGCACCAGCGCGGGCCTAAAGACTCGGTAATTGCCCGGTTGATTTCCCGAAACCCGGCAGCCACCACCTTCTGGAGGAAGGAGTCAAACCCCTGGCTGAAGAAGGTGCGGAGCCCTTTATAGCCATCGTAGTCCTGGTACTCCTCCCAGGATAGGGGGTCCAGCCGCCCCACCAATTCTGAAATATAGTTTTTCTGGTGGGCATAAAAGTCTTCCACATCTTTCCCCACCAGCCACTGCCGCAGGGGCCGTTCATCTTCCACGTGGCTCTGGATAATACGGGGCACCATATCCGGAGTGATGAGTTCGTAAAGGTTCACCCCGAGCTTGTCCCTGATCTCCACCATTGCCTCGCGGCCCTCCAGCCCTCGCCAGCCCGCCAGGCGCACATCTACGGGTCCGAGTTCGTCAAGAGAGCGGCGCTTGATCTCCGCTAAAAAGGCTTCCTGAATTTCGTAAGCTAACCGGGTATCCCCACCGGGAAAGGTGGAGATATTGATATCCATAAAGGGCGTATTGGCTTGAGCGGCCATGGAATTTTCTCCCCAAAACAATTGGCCAGGGGCTCGATCGGGCCAATTTATTACAAATATGGACTTTCCCTACGGCTCGAGAGTCCGGATTGCCTGCCCCGTCAGCGGGCGCTTACCACCTTTTCCAGCTCAAAGGCCACGAGCTTGGCGAAATGTTGACGGCGGTCCCGCTGCACCTCTTCCATCTTACCGAATTCCAGGCAGTGGGTGACGCACTTGGTGACACAGGCAGGCTTTAAACCTTCATCGATCCGGTCCATGCAGTAATCACACTTTACCACCTTGCCGGTTTCCGGATTCCACTGCGGCGAGCCCCAGGGGCAAGCGGTAATGCAGCTCTTGCAACCCACACAGAGGGATTGATCCACGTAAACAATGCCGTCCCGGGGGCGTTGACGCATGGCCCCGGTGGGACAGGCGGGTACACACCAAGGTTCACCGCAGTGGAAGCAGGGCATGAAGACGAAGGCCTGGCGGGGGAGATTCTCCACCATTTTGGGGCCCACGGGAATGATCTGCCCCAGACGGGGCCCCGGGGGAAGACCCTTATTGCTCTTACAATGCACCTCGCAGCTCAGGCAACCGATGCATTTACGCTGGTTTTGCAGGATATAGTAGATGCTCATCAATCCTCCGCTCTACAAACTGACCGACTAAAAATCAGCCGCAAGCTTTACCTTGCCTAAATAGAAGCCTGCGGCCACAGGAGATGTTGTATCATTGCACCGGCCGCACGGTGACCAGGGTCTCATCCAGGGCTGGGCTGCCACCCGCCTTGTCCGAGATGTTCTCCTGGAGCATGGCGTCACTGGCCCCTTTCTGGTAACAGCGGCTTTGGACCGGTACGGTCTTGCCGAAGCCGTGGAGCATGAACACCGCCTCCGGGTGAATCCAGTCCGTGACCTTGGCCTTAATTTTGCCGTTGGTGCCCAGAGGTGAAAACACCTCAACATACTGGCTGTCTTGTATCCCCAAAGCGGCCGCGGCCTTGGTGTTGATCCAGAGTTCGTTTTCCGGCACCAGTTCGCTCAAGTAAAGGTTGTTCTGAGTGGAAACGTGGGTGTGGACGGCGCAGCGCCCCACCATCAGGCGGAAGTGGCTTTCCGGTGCCGGTGACACCGGCTCGCAGGGCACGAAAGAGGGAAAGCCGGCGTTTTCCATGAGGGTGGAAATGAGTTCAAACTTGCCTGAGGGCGTCTTGAACTGGATGGTCTTGTCCCGGTCCCACCAGATGGCCTTGTCCGCCAAAGAGACGAAGCCCTGTTTGGCGAAATCCTCGACCTTAATCCCGGTGCCTTCCAACTGAAAGTTCCAGATATCCTCGATAGTTTCATAAGGGAAGTAATGGCCCAGGTCCAGGCGTTGGGCCAGTTCCTTGAGAATCCACCAGGCGGGTTTGGTGTCATAACGAGGGGTTACCGACGGCTTTCTGATGAATAACTGGGGCCGCAATCCCGAGATGGTCTGGATGGAGTCACCCCGCTCTAAATAGGTGGACTCCGGCAGAATGACGTCGGAGTACCAGGCGATTTCGCTAAAGTTCACGTCGATGGTGGCGATAAAGTCCAGCTTGTCCAGGGCCCGGCGCACCGCCACGCTGTCAGGGATGGACTGCAGCGGCTCTATGCGGTTCACCAACAGGGCCTTGAAGGGGTACGGGTCCTCGTTTAACACGGCCTGGGCGAACATCTGGGGAATGCCATGGGCGGTGTCGGCGATGGGAAAATGGAGGCCGCCGCAGCCGTCGAACCGGGGGGCGGTGATCTTGGGAAATTCCTGTTCGTCGTAACGCTTCAAAGGAGAAACGCCCGCCATCTTGGGGCCCTTTTTGAAGAACAGGCCGCCCGGGGTCTCGAGGCTACCCATCAGGGCATTCAGGATGATGATGGAGCGCCTGAGGTGAATTTCATTGGGGTGATGGGCGCCCCGGTAGCCGTAGTGAAGGACCACCGCGGGCTTGGCCTCTCCCAGCTCCCGGGCCAGGGCCACGATCTCTTTTGCCGGGATGCCCGTTTCTTTGGCCGCCCACTCCGGCGTGTAGGGCTTGACAAAGGCCTCAAGCTCCTTCAACCCCTTCACCCAGCGGCGCACATATACCTTGTCCTGGAGGCCCTCCTTGAGGATGGTGTGGATGAGGGCATAGTTCAGGGCCAGGTCGGTGCCGGGCCGGATCATCAAAAAGCGGTCTGCCTTGGACCCGGTGATGGTCAGCCGGGGGTCGATGTAGGTCATCTTCGCCCCTTTGTCCAAGGCCTTGAAGAGATTATTAATAGCCTTGATTTCGAGGGATTCGAAGATATTGCGGCCATAGAGGACAATGTGCCTGGTGTTGGCATAGTCAACCCCAATCTGGGGGTCGGTATAGCCGGTCAGGCTGCGGAAGGCAGTATTCACCGAACCCTTGCACAGGGCATCGTGGGAGAAGTAGTTGGGGCTGCCGAAGGCCTTCAGAAAAGCCTTGGAAATGTGGGTGTTGAGATTGACCCGTTCACAGTAGATGAGGCTTTCGGGCCCGTGGGCTTCTTTGGCTTTTTTCAAGTTCTCGGCCGCGTAATCCAGGGCTTCTTCCCAGGTGGCGCGGCGCCACTCCCCGGCGCCCCGGGGGCCGGTGCGGATCATGGGGTATTGGGGTCTTTCGGTGTCATTCAACAGGGCCAGCCCCGCCGAGCCCTTGGCGCACAGCGCGCCCTCAATGGCGGGCACGTGGGGATTGCCCTCGATCCACTTGACCTCGTCGTTTTCCACCTCTACCCGAATGGGGCAGCGGACGGTGCACATGAAGCAGATACTGAAGACTTCTTGTGGCATATTCAGCCCTTTCCAAATTTCCTGGTAAGTTATTATGTTGAGCTCTTCCCCGGTTTGCCACCTGGGGACCCGAGATCGGCGAAGGTTTTCATCCCCTGAGTTTGGGTTTTATAGGAATCCAGGATAACTGTCATCCGGCGAAAAAACGGAGCCGGTATTTGACCTGCTTGACAAGAAAATAAGCCGCCACATAAATGATAATAAAAACAGCAATGAAACCCACCGAGAAATTAGTAGAGGGGATGAAAAATTCCACTTCGAGAAACCGTTGCTGCATCCAGCCCAAGGCAAAGGGAACGGGCCAGAGGCGCGCCATGGATAAGGCCATCTGGGAGAAAAAGGACATCCCAAAGGCCTCGTTGGCCATCCGGTTGGCGGCCGTATAAGAAACCTTGTCCCCGGCCTTGGCGGCCTCGATGGACAAATCCTGATATTTCAGAGTTTCCGACGTCAGGTCTTCCAGACGTTTTCCCACCAAGCGGTACGCCAGAGAGATGGTGACATCGCCGAGAATCAGGCAAATCAGAGCCAGGACAAACGTGCCCAGGAAAAAACCGGCATACGCATTGCCGGGAAGACGGTACCACCAAATTAAATAGGGATCCAGGGCCAGCAAGAACGAAGGCATTTCCATAAGCTTACCATACACCGGGGCGGGGCCGGGGGTCGGCCCCGCCTGGCTGGGTATTTTTTAACCGAAGGGCGGCACGATGGAGTAACCGAAAAACCCTTTGCTGACGTAGCGCAGGCCCACATAAAGAGCCAAGATGACGAACAACCGTTTGAGCCAGATATCGGGGATGTACTTGGAGGTATAAGGGCCCACCAGGGAGCCGATGAAAATACCCACAAGTTCGGAGCCTATCATGAGGAAGTCCACCGGGATTTTTTGCACCACCATGTAGGAAAAAATCGAGGTGATCATGCTGATGAGCACCGCCAGGGCGGAGGTGCCGGCCACCAGGTACATGGGCAGCCCCACCACGGAGGTGATATAAGGCACATAAAGGAAGCCGCCGCCGACGCCCAGGAAGGCCGAAATAGCGGCGATAACGAAGCCGCCCAGCAGGGGCAAGATGGGATTAAAGGAAAATTCCACCCCATAGAAAGTGAATGTGACCTTTGACAGGCTGAATTGGGTGACCTTGGCGCCGAGTTCGGCCAATTCGCCAGTGGATGTTTTGGACTTTACCGAGTCTTCAAAGGCCTTGGCGGCGGCTTTGGCTTGCTTCTTACTGGCCTGACCTTTCTCCGTGGTGTCATAGAAGAGCACGAAGGCGATGACAAACACCGCGAGGCCGAAGTAACCGATGTAGGAGCTTAGTTGGATCTTGCCAGCCGTTAGCCAGGGAATTAGGTAAGCTCCAGCAATGCTGCCGATGGCCAAAGAGGCGCCCAGGGGGAGCACCAGACGGCCCATGCGATAGTAATTGATGGAGGAAATCAGGGCTGATAGACCTACCAGGTACTGGTTGGAGACCCGGATGGTGTCGGTGATTAATTTATTCATCACCGGGCTGGTATCCTTGAATTGGGCTCCAAAGGCCCGTAAGCCGAACACGGTGATGTGGCCCACCCCGGCCATGATGCCGCCGAAAGCCCCGACGGTGGAGAAGATCCAGCCCACCCAGATGCCCCACAGGATGCACCAGAGCCAGAAGGGTTGGGGGGCGCCGGGAATGCCCAACAACCCCTTGGGGGCATCAGGGTTGAGCTGCCCCTTGCCTGCACCCGTTGGCGTCTTGGCGATGGCGTCTTCCACCTTCCCGGCCAGGGAGGGTTCCACCCACAGGAGGGTAGCCACCACGGCCAGGACTACCATGACGCCTAAGATGATGAAAGCCTTTTTCCTCATGAAAACCTCCTTAAGAAATGAAAGTGGCGAAGTTGACCAGCTTTTTTGCCGGATATTTCCTAACTTCCTTACTCTCAGTCAACCAATCACAGGACGGAGTAAAATTCCCTCAAGTTTCTGGCGTTGCCCTGTAAAACTTGGAACAGCAGCAGGGGGTAGGTGGCGTAAATGACCACCTTGTCGGCCACGCGGCCCCAGCACTAAGGCAAATTTTCCTCTAGCGTGGGGCGGTTCAGGTGAGGTGATTTCTTCTATTCCAGAGACCGAAGGCCGATGCTTAAATTGCCTACGAAAAAGTCTTTAGCAAGATGTGTGCCGAGGAAAAGATTAACGGCCTTTAAGCTATTATATTGAAATAATTATATAATTTATTGTTAGTATTTTTCCTGTTGACGGGAAATGTTAAAAGTTTACAATGTAATTTACATTAAACGTCAACATTAGGTTAACAAGTTAACATCAAGGCGGCTTCGGACAGGTATTGCTCAATGCTCCAAGAAGGTTACGAGAGATTCTGGGAACAGGTAATTAACACCATCATGGAGGGGGTGGTGGTGGTTGACCCCCGGGGAATCATCCTGTCGGTTAACCCAGCCATGGAGGAGATTACCGGCTATCGTCAGCAGGAACTCATGGGCAAGCCTTGTGCTCTGATCAAGTCTGATGCCTGTTTCGATGCTAAAAATTCAGGCAAGCATTGTGAGCTTTTCCAGAATGGTTCCATCAAGCGTTGCAAGTGTTCTCTGGCCAGAAAAGATGGCAGTCTGGTCCATGTATTAAAAAATGCCGTTCTTTTTAAGGATCATGACGGCCAGGTTTTGGGGGCGGTAGAGACCTTCACCGATATCAGCGAAATGATGGCCAAAGAGCGGGTTATCTCCCGCTTGCGACGGGAACTCAGCCAGGAGGACGGCTTCCAGGGCATCCTGGGTAAGAGCCCGGTGATGCTGCAATTGTTTTCCCTGATCTCCAGCGCCGCCCAATCGGAGGCGCCGGTCATCATTTATGGAGAAAGCGGCACCGGCAAGGAGCTGGTGGCCGGAGCCATACACCGCCTCAGCCCTCGCAGCAAGGGGCCCTTTATCAAGGTAAACAGCGCCGCCCTGAATGAGTCGCTCCTGGAAAGCGAGCTGTTTGGCCATGTGAAGGGGGCCTTTACCGGTGCGGACCGGACCCGGGTGGGGCGCTTCGAAGCCGCCCACAGAGGGGATATCTTCCTGGATGAGGTGGGCGATTTACCACTGCCCACCCAGGCCAAGCTGCTCCGGGTGTTGCAAGAAAAGGTTATCGAAAAGGTTGGCGACCATCAGCCCATTGCTGTGGATGTGCGGGTGATCACCGCCACGAATCAGGACCTGCAACGGCTCATGGCCGAAAATCTTTTTCGAGCTGATCTCTATTACCGCATCAACGTCGTACCCATTCACATCGCGCCCCTCAGGCAGCGGCGGGAAGACATTCCCTCACTGGTGGAGGCCTTTATTGAGCGGGCCCGGTTGAAAATCCGCAAACCCATCACCGGCATCAGCAAGGAAGCCCTGGACATACTCCTGGAGCATGAGTGGCCCGGAAATGTGCGGGAGCTGATCAATACCGTGGAATACGCCTTTGTGCTGTGCCAGGAGGGGACCATTCGCCCGGATCACCTGCCGGGACAGCTCCTTCAGAAACCTGCCGCCATGGTCAAGACGAACTCCAGGGTCCCCGCTTCCAACGGGGCCGACCATAAAGAGTTAATCGTGCAGGCCATGCACGAAGCTGGCGGCAAAAAAGGGGAAGCTGCCCGTCTCCTGGGAGTAAGCCGGGTGACCCTGTGGAAGTGGCTGAAAAACCTCGACCTCCAGGTTGATGAGATGGTCTCCCTTCCCTAAAAAGGAAAAACAGCCAAAGGTTCTCCTCATGGAAGAAGGTTAAGGAGTATGGGGCATATGGCAAAGTGGCGCATGGTGGCTCTTCTGATGTTGGCCTTCCTTTTCCTGGGCGGCTGCGGCGAGGAAGAACCGGTTAAAAAAATCGATCTGTCCAAGCGGGAGGAGATTACGGTCCTCAAGCCTCCACCCTCCGTGACCTATGCCTATCTCCCCCAGTACTCCCATACGGTTTCCCACCAGCGTCATCATCTCCTGGTGGAGTATCTGTCCCGGGCCACCGGGCTCACCGTGCGCCAGGTTTTTCCCGACACCTTTGATGAGCATATGAACATGGTGGGACGCGGGGAAATAGATATTTCTTTTGTAAATCCTTTTATTTATGTAAATATTGCTGACCGCTACGGGTCGCAGGCCTTTGCCCGGATTGTCGAAGCCATGGGCAAGGAAAAGTTTCGCGGCCAGGTCGTTTGCCGAGCCGATAACCCCAACATCAAATCCTTGGCGGACTTGAAGGGCAAACGGTTGATTGCGGTGGACCCCACCTCAGCCGGGGGCTTCCTGTATCCCTGGAGTTTGCTCCGGGAAAAGGGGTTGCGGCGGGAGGATTTCGCCGAAATCGCTTTTGCCCCGGGGCCCGGCGGCAAACAGGAAAAGGTGGTCATGGCGGTGTATTCCGGGAAGTACGACGTCGGCACTATTCGGGAAGGCACCCTGGACATCCTGGCCGACACCATCGACTTGAAACAGATTCGGGTTCTGGCTCACACCCGGTGGTATCCCGGCTGGGTTTACGCCGCCCGCCGGGGACTGGAACCGGCTGTAGTGGCAAAGGTCAAAAAGGCCTTGGTGGCTCTGGACATCAATACCCCAGAGCATAAGGAGATTCTGGAAAAGGCTGGTTTTATTGCGGTAATTCCGGCCCAGGATGCGGACTTTAACCCCGTGCGTCAGCTAGCTGACCTGGTGGCAGCCGGGGAAAAATAACCCCGAGAGGTGGGTGCCGTGCGCTTTTTCTCCAGGTTATCCTTTCGCAGCAAAATTAATCTGGGCATCATTGCGGTGGTGCTGCTCTTTGGTCTGTTGTCAGCCTTCCTGGTGAGCCGCATTGCCGCTCAGGCCATGCTGGGGGAAATTAAGAAAAGGGGCTGGAGCCTGGGTTCAAACTTGACGGGCCGGGCCGCGGACCCCATGCTGGCCCTGGATTTCCTGCGCTTAAAAAAGATGGTGGACGAAGTTAAAGGATCCAGTGACGACATTGTCTATGCCTTCATCCAGGATGTCAGAGGTCAGGTCTTGTCCCACACCTTTAAAACCGATTTTCCAGTGGAGCTCAAGGAGGCCAACCTCCTCCAGGAAGGCAGTGACGGGCATATTCAATTACTGGATACCGGCACGGAACAGGTTTATGACTTCGCCTTGCCGGTCATGGTGGGCAGCGACCGGTTAGGGACAGTACGGGTGGGATTGTCCCAGGCTAAAGCTCATGACGCAGTGCAGGGAGTATTGTTAATTGTCTTTGGGATTACTGCCGGGGCTGCTGTCGTCGCGATGATACTGGGAACCCTCTTTGCCGGTACAGTGACTCGTCGCCTGAATATCTTGCGCCACTCCGCCGAGGAGATGGTCAGGGGGAACCTGGACCTGCAGACCGGACCGCAACTCAAGCGCAATTGCTGGGAGATCATGGAATGCGAGAAACCGGAATGTCCGGCCTACGAGAACACTCGCCACCGTTGCTGGTATCTGGCCGGCACCCTCTGCCCGGAATGTGCTGAGGGCGGTTACGAAAAGAAAATCACCTCCTGTGAAGAATGCCAGGTATATAAGGAAAATGTGGGCGATGAAATACAGAGTCTGGCCGAGGCCTTCGATTTTATGGCCCTGAGCCTGAACCGTAATATTGAAGAACTCAAAGAGGCGGAAAGTAATCTCATCAGACAACAACAACTTCTCAAAACCATTCTGGACGTAACCCCTGACCTCGTCAGCCTGCAGGATGAAAAGCTGGCTTACCGGGCCGTAAACCCGGCCTTTTGTCAGTTTTTTGCCTTACAGGAAAAGGACATTATCGGCAAAACGGACCTGGATATCTTTCCAAGGGACGAGGCCGAGAATAACCAAACTGAAGACCTGCAGGTTCTGAGGAGCGGCGCCCCCCTGACCAAGGAGATGTTGGTCAGCCGAAACAATCACAAACGCTGGCTTCACATGGTTAAAATGCCGGTCTATGACCAGGAAAGAGTTGCTGGGCTTCTCTTTACGGCCCGGGACATTTCCGAACTCAAACGGTATCAGGAGCAGTTAATCCAGTCTGTCAAGATGGAGCAGATGGGCAAACTGGCCGGGGGCGTGGCTCACGAAATCAACACCCCTCTGGCCGTCATTTTGGGCTATGCCCAGATGCTGCTGGAAGACTTGCCCCAGGACAGTGAAAGTCACGAATTTTTAGGAATTATCGAGAAACAAGCTCAGATCTGTCGCCATCTGGTCGGTGATCTGTTAGGCTTCTCCCGCCAGATGGAAAGTAAAATGGCGGAGATGGACCTCAACCAATCCATCGAAGAGGTGTTGCACCTGGTAAAGCATCCCTTCAAGCAGAGTTGGGTGGATATTGAAGCATCACTTGACCCTCGCTTGCCACCCATAACCGGGGATATGCAAAAGCTGAAGCAGGTCTGGATCAACCTTTTGAACAATGCCTATGATTCCATTGGGGAGGACGGCGCCATCTGGGTAAAAACCAAGCTCTGCCCTCAAGGCCGGCGAGTGCTGGTGACCGTGGCGGATACCGGTTCTGGTATCAGTTCTGAAGACCAGCAAAGGATTTTCGAACCCTTCTTCACCACCAAGGCTCCCGGTGCCGGCACCGGTCTGGGTCTGTCGGTGACCTTCGGCATCATCCAGGACCATCTGGGAAAAATCTCGACGGTCAGCCCGGCCCCGCCAGAGTATCTGGGTCAGGTCGAAGCTAACAGAAAGCCAGCCGGTCCTGGCACGGTTTTCCTGGTAGAATTGCCGGTATCCAGAGAAGAGCCTCTAGAAGACTCCTGTGAGGAACTTTTCTTGAACCAGGCAACCATCAGCGAGCAGACGACTGGATAGGAGGGGAGCTATGGGAGACATACTGGTGCTTGACGATGTATTGGATGCCGGCGTCATGATCAAACGCCTCCTGGAGCGCAAAGGCCATCAGGTGGTCGTTTTTACCGAAGAGGAAGAGGCCCTGGCATATATTCGCTCGCATCCCATCGAGGTCGCTGTCCTGGACATTCGCTTAAAAAAGATGAGCGGCGTCGATATGCTCGAAGAAGTGAAAAAAATCTCCCCGCATACCCGGGTAATCATGCTCACCGGCTATCCCACCCTGGAGACGGCACGCCAGGCCCAGCAACTCGGCGCCTTTGATTACTGCATCAAACCTATCGACAAGGATGAACTGGAAGAAAAAGTAGCCAGTGCCCTGGAGGCGAAAAAGTAGGCTGAACCGGGATGTACCTGAGACGGCTCTTCAAGCACTGGACTCTGCAAGTCTTCGCCCCGGGCAAACTCCTGCGCCTGAAATACGAGGCCTTCAAGGAGCTCTTGCGCCACGACAAGAAGAGCCTGGAGCTCATCACCGACCTCGAGGAAATCCTGTACGGGAATCTGCCGGTGGATTGGGCCCGGATCGAGAGTCTGGTGCGGGCCCTGCGCTGGTCGGTGGCGTCTTTGATCCGGTCCTTGCTCGCCATGCATCCGGCACCCTACCTGGATCTGGAGGAGCAGTTCCACCGACTGGATTTGTCTATGGCGAGCGCCATGGCCCTCCCGGAGGAAGATAGCCGTCCGCCCTACACCCTTACTCTGGCCGCGGCCGCGGCAGCCCCGGACCTGGCCGGCGGCAAGGCCCATACCCTGGGACGGCTGCTCAGGGAGGCGGGGCTTCCGGGCCCCCGGGGATTTGTGGTCACCACCCGCGCCTTTCACCTTTTTCTGCAAGACAATCAATTGCGACACCGGCTGGACGAGCTTCTGGCCCAGGTCAGGCTGGACGAGGGACCGCGGCTGGGGAAACTTTCCCGGGAAATGGAGGCCATGATCCTGGAGGGCGAACTGCCACCTTTGGTACAAGAAGAAATCCTGCGGAGGCTGGAAGATTATCACCCTCAAGGTATTCAGGGGCCCTGGATTTTGCGCAGCAGCGCCCTCAGCGAAGACGGGGAGGCGTCTTTTGCCGGCCAGTATGCCAGTATTCTGAATGTTCCAGCCGACCAGGTCTTCGAAGCCTACAAGCAAGTGCTGGCCAGCAAATATTCCCCCCGGGCGGTGACTTACCGCCTTCGTTGCGGACTGGCTGATCAGGAAACCCCCATGGCCGTCCTTTTTCTGGAGATGATTGATCCCGCGGTAAGCGGGGTGGTTTACACCCGGGACACGAAATCGGTGGCAGGGAAGGATGCCTGTCTGGCCATTTACGCCATCCCTGGCCTGGGCCAGCATCTGGTGGACGGCAGCACCATTCCGGAGGTCCATTATCTGACCAGGGAGAAAAACCCCAAGCCTTTGGAAAGTATTGCCAGCCCCCACTGTCCTCTGGAGCTTGGGGGACATACTCGGGCTTGTCTCTCCGCGGAGACCGCGGTCAATTTGGCCCGGTGGGGAATGACGCTGGAAAAATTGGCGGGGGCGCCCCAGGATATCGAATGGTGCCAGGACAAACAGGGGGCGCTGTTTCTTTTGCAATCCAGGCCCTTGAAAGTTGACCCCGATGTCCCCGAAGACTTCCGGGAACCTGGCAAGGGTCTCGAAGTGGCCCATCCCATCCTTATGAAAGGGGGAGTTACTGCCAGTCCCGGCATAGGCATGGGTAAAGTGTGGGTGGTTAAAACCGAAAAAGACCTGGGGGAGGTGCCTGCCGCGGCAGTGCTGGTCTCCCCTACCCTGCCCCCGGCTTTCGCCACCATTATTGACCGGTTGCGGGCCGTGGTGGCGGATGGCGGCAGCCGGGCCAGTCATTTCGCGGCAGTGGCTCGGGAATACGGTTTGCCGGTCATGGTAGGTACCCTGGAGGCCACCCGGTGCCTGGCTCCCGGCCAACTAGTAACGGTGGATGCCGCTCGTTGCCGGGTATATCAGGGGGAGGTGGAAAGCCTCAAACCTTATGCGGCCAAACAACCGGCTAGGCCCGCAACCCCTTTTGCGGCTCGACTGCGGGCCCTCATGGAATTCATTTCACCCTTGAATCTCACCGATCCAACTTCCGAGGAATTTACCCCTCAAAAGTGCCAGAGCCTGCATGATGTGGTGCGGTTTGCCCACGAAAAAGGCATGGCCGAAATGTTTGAACTGGTGGGTCGCGGCGGTCGGGGGCTGGTCCAGGCCCGGCAACTGGCCACTGAGCTGCCGCTGCTCATGTATGTCCTGGATCTGGAAGGAGGCCTCTCGCCCGTTGCCCAGGAGAGTAAAACCATAGCCCCGCAACTCATTACCTCTGAGCCCATGCGGGCTTGCTGGGAAGGCCTGAGCCATCCGGATGTGGTCTGGCAGAAGGGCCTGCTTCACCTGGATTGGGAGGAGTTCGATCGCGTGAGCGGCGGTATTATCAGCCTGCGCTCCAAGGCCTTGGCCAGTTATGCGGTGCTGGCCAGTAACTATGTGCACCTGATTCTGCGTTTCGGCTATCATTTTGCCGTGCTGGATACCTTCTGTGGTGACGACCCGGAAGCCAATTACATCGCCTTCCGCTTTAAAGGAGGCGGAGCTGATTTTGATAATCGGTTGTGGCGGGTGCAATTAATCAAGCTGATCCTGGAGTGGGCCGGCTTCACCGTGAAAACCCGGGGCGACCTGCTGGATGCCCGGTTTGACCGGCGGAACGCCCGCCACCTGCTCTCCCGCCTGACGCTTTTGGGCATCCTGCAGGGCAAGACCCGCCTGCTGGATATGGCTTTGACAAGTGAGGAGCAGGTCTTAGAGATGGCGAATTCCTTTCAAGAGCGCTATGCCGGATATATCCTGGATACTTGAGGATGCCTGCGTAAAGCTCAAGTTGGGGTAACGGACTCTTGTGTGCTGCTTCATAAATAAGATGAGTTTGCTCTTAAGTGAAAAGCCCCCATAAAGGCCGGTAAGTTACCCCCCCTTTCCTTAAGGGGGGTCAGGGGGGATTTTTATAACATCTTGAAAATCCCTCTAAATCCCCCTTTTTCAAAGGGGGACTTTATACTGGCATTGGGTAGAACCAGGCTAAATATTTACCATATAATCTATAGAAGCATGACACTAGAAGATAGAAGCTATTGCAAAACCTCAAGTTCTCCTAAAATGTCATTCTGAGCGAAGCGAAGAATCTTGCATTTTCAATAGGTTGAGATCCATCACGTCGTTCAGGATGACAAAAAAATAGGTTTTGCAATCAGGTTCCAGCAAATCCACCAGTATGGCTAAAGAGCGCTATAAACTGAATTGGGTGACGGATAGCCTGGCAGTGGGTCAGGCTCCCATGTCCTATGAGGACCTTGATTCTTTAAAGCATCAGGGAATCCAGGCGGTTTTGAATCTGTGCGCCGAGTTTTGCGACTTGCACTGGATCGAGGCCGACGCCGGCTTTGACACCTACTTCTTCCCCATCCCTGACGAAGAGGCCCCGGACCTGCAAGAGTTGGAAAAGGCCCTGGATTGGCTGGATGAATGCCTGTATCTGGGCAAAAAGGTGCTGGTGCATTGCCGCCATGGCATCGGGCGGACCGGCACCGTGGTCAATGCCTATCTGCTCCGCAAAGGCCTGGGTCACAAGCTGGCCGGACGAAAGCTGAAAGGGCTGAAATCTCAGCCGGCCAATTTCGATCAATGGTGGTTTCTCAGGAAATACGGCAAAAAGGAGAAGCGGTTAAGCATCCGGGAACCGTCCCTGGAGACCAAACACCTGGTGGATTTATTCCCCTTTTTCCGGGATTATGAAGTCTTACGGCAAGAAGTGGACGAACACCTCGCCAGGCAAGGGATAACGGCCCTCTGCGGTCAGGGGCACATGGACTGCTGCCACGAGCTGGTGGAGATGACCTTTGTCGAGTCCATCTATCTCAGCCATACCCTGAATACCACCTTAGATCGGCCAACCCGCCAGGGTGCCACCCAACTGGCGCTGGCAGTCGGCAAGGCCCTCAAAGAGCTGCCCGGCAGAAATACGGGAGAGCATGCGGGCGACAAATCCGCGGAGGACTTCACGCCGGCCACAATGTTATGTCCCCTGAGCGAATTCAGTGAATGTCTGATATTCCCGGACCGGCCGGTGGCCTGCCGTCTGTTTGATTTAACCGAGCCAGCGCGCCGGGAGGTTCTCCAGGGCCTGGAGCCGGGATTAGCCAAGATTTCTCAGGAACTTTTCTTGGCCTTCACTTCCGAATTCCCGGGAGAAGTTCTGTTACGGTTCCACTTATGGGAAGTGGTGTCCGGCAAATTTGTCCAGGTCTTTTTCCACCAATTGGTAAAAAGCCAGGAAAACACCGGCAACTTGACCTCAGATAATACCCTTCCCTGAGAGCCGCTCCAGACGCCAATGTAAGGTGCGTCTTACGCGCCAATCCTGCCGTTCTATTCTCAGTTATTTCCGATTTTTGGCGCGTAAGACGCGCCCTACAACCCCCCTGTAGGTCGAATTCCTCCAAGATGAAGGAGCCTGTCAGTCCGCCCAAACCCTTGGGTCAGGCTTTCTCGTAAACCTAACACCCTCCAAATGACGCCTGCCAATCTGAGGAAATTTTCTCTACTCAGGTTTTTACTGATATATATGTGCTGAAATTATTAATTAAATAGAAAAAAAACTTGACATTAGTCAGGAAATACCTTAAGGGTTTTTCTTATAGATGCACAAATAAATGATATTAATGGAAATCTTTATCGAAGAGGCGCTTGTAAGGATAACCGGCGCCGGAGAGCGCTCAGGAGTCGCCAGGGAAGGGGACATGATCTGGCAAGAAAGCAACTTTTTCTGATTTTCACGAATACCCCCCTTCTCTACCTTTCACAGACAAGTCTCACACTTGATTCCAATAGACCGGCAGAAATAAAAATCTGCGGCCAGGCAATAGGGTGTCACCGGATCAGAATTCAGTCTGCTTGCTCACTTTTAGGTTTGCTGAACAAACAATGTTCCGGAAACAAGGTCAATCTTCTTGGGCTGCAACTTTTGGGGGTAATATCTATCTGAGCTTCTTTAGTTGATAAAATATTAGTTGAGGATAATTTCCCATGGAAAAAATCTTCCGCAATAAAGTTATTCTGGTCACTGGCGCTTGTGGCACCATAGGTCGTGAGGTGATCAAACAATTGTATGAATTTAAACCTGCCGAGATTAGAGCCTTAGATAATAATGAATCAGAGCTGTTTATGTTGAACGAATATTACCATAAAAATAGCAATTTTACTTTTCATTTAGGAGACGTGCGTGATTTTGAAAAAATGAGATCTGTTGCCTTTGGAGCTGATATCATTCTCCACTGCGCTGCTCTGAAGCATGTTTTCTTTTATGAATATCAACCTTTTGAAGCTGTGCAAACCAACATTATGGGGGTAAAAAATATTGTTGAGGCTGCCTTAAAAAATAACGTAGAACTATTAATTTTTACCAGCAGTGACAAAGCGGTCAATCCAACCAATGTCATGGGCACCTCTAAATTAATGGGGGAGCGTTTAATCACTGCTGCTAACGTACTTAATGGGTCAGTTAATAAAAATGGGGAAGCCAAACAAAGATTTTCCAGCGTCCGGTTTGGCAATGTTTTGGGTTCCCGGGGTTCAGTGATCAGCGTATTTCAGGAGCAAATAAAAAATGGCGGCCCTGTTACCGTCACCGATAAAGGTATGACCCGCTTTGTCATGACCATTTCCCGGGCCGCTCAATTGGTCCTTCAAGGGGCCATGTTGGCCTGTGGCGGTGAAGTCCTGGTGACCAAGATGGAGGCCATCGCCATCATTGACCTGGCCAAAGCCATGATAGATTTACTGGCGCCTTATTACCAGCATGAGCCGTCATCCATCAAAATAAAATATATCGGCGCCAAACCAGGGGAAAAATTATACGAAGAACTGATGAGTCAAGAGGAAGTGTCCCGTTCGCTGGAAATTGAGGATATGTTCGTGGTGCTGCCCGCGCCCAAGAACGTTTATGTGAGTATTAAATACCGCTATCCAGGAAAAGCCAGACCAGTAACCCATCCCTATGTTTCAGAGGCAGAGCCTCTCTTAAGTCAGGATGTCATCAAAGATTTTCTGATCCGGCATCACCTTCTTCCTGAAGGTCTCAAACTCACCATCCCGGCCACAAGACTGCGGGCATCCGCGTCTTAATTTTAGGGGGAGACGGTTACTTAGGGTGGGCGACTGCCATGTATCTCACCCGCCAGGGCTTTGAGGTGGCCGTGGTAGATAATTACTTCCGGCGGAGGGCCTGCACCGAACTGAACCGAGAACCCCTGCTGCCCGTGCCCAATTTACCTCAGCGGGCCTCTCTGTGGGAGGCCCTTAGTGGTTTCCCGGTCTCGGTTTTTATCGGCGATGTGTGCGATTATCCCTTCCTCCTCTCGGTCTTCAAAACATGGGGACCGGAAGCAGTGATCCACTATGCTGAGCAGCCTGCCGCACCTTACTCCATGAGGGGTCATCGGGAGGCTATTTTCACCTTAACCAACAATCTGGTTTCCACCGCCAACCTCATTCATGCGGTAAGGGAACATGACCTCAATTGCCATATTGTCAAGCTGGGCACCATGGGCGTCTATGGGACTCCCAATATCGACATTGAAGAAGGCTACCTGGAGATCGACTACAAGGGCCGCCGCCACAAATTCCTGTACCCGAAAAGTCCTGGATCTCTGTACCACCTGACCAAGGCCCAAGACGGCGACCTGCTCTATTTTTACTGCCGGATGTGGGACATCCGGGCCACCGACCTGAACCAGGGCCCGGTTTATGGCCTGGAAACCGAAGAATCCCGCCAGGATGAACGCCTGGCCCCAATCTTCAACTATGATGACATCTTTGGCACGGTGCTCAACCGCTTTCTGGTGCAGGCCGTTGCCGGAGTACCCCTGACGGTGTATGGCGAAGGTGGCCAGATCCGGGGTTACTTGAATATCGTCGACACCATTGCCTGCGTGGAATTGGCTCTGCGCCATCCTGCGGCGGCCGGGGAATACCGGGTTTTCAATCAATTCGTGGAGACCTTCAGCGTCAACGATCTGGCCGCCAAAGTCCAGGAAGCGGGCAGGGATTTGGGCCTGTCCGTCCCTATCCAAAAGATTCCCAACCCCCGACGCGAGGCCGAAGAGCATTATTACAACCCGGCTCACACCGGGCTGCTCTCCTTAGGCCTTGAACCCCATCTGCTCACCCCTGAAGTCTTACAGGGAATGCTCCGGCTGGTCCAAAAATACCAGAATAATATTGATAAGGATCTCATATACCCGGATGTGAAATGGTCGACCTAAAGATGCCTTAACTAAAACAAGGGTTTTTTGTCTGAAGTACCGGGTTGGAAAAAGCACGGCAACCATGTCCATCAAGCCTTCGGAAATTACCCGTGTCTCCCCAGGGGTTCACCTGCCTCGCCTCTCCCTGCGCCTTAATTTCTCCTGGACCATGGTCGGGAACGTCGTCTATGCCGGCTGTCAATGGGGCATGCTCATGGTCCTGGCCAAACTTGGCACTCCCGAAATTGTGGGAACCTTTGCTTTGGGGTGGGCGGTGTGTGCTCCGGTAATGATGCTCGCCAGTTTGCAACTCCGGGCCATCCAGGCTACGGACGTCAAGAGGGATTTTTTGTTCAGTGATTATTTAGGTCTGCGTCTCCTTACCACCGGTTTGGCTCTTCTGGCTATCGTGGGCCTGAGTTTGGCCACCATGCAGGATTGGCAAACCATTTTAGTAATAGTGGCCATCGGGGTAGCCAAGTCCTTCGCCTCCATCAGCGACATGATTTATGGCCTGCTGCAGCGGCAGGAAAGAATGGACCACATCGCCGTCTCCATGATGATGAAAGGACTTCTGTCCCTGACAGTTTTGGGTCTCGGGTTTTATCTGAGTGGACAGTTACTTTGGGGGGTAATCGGTCTCGCCGCTGCCTGGCTGCTCACCTTGCTTTTTTATGACCTTCCCTGCGGCGCCCGAATGTTGGCCTTTTGCCAGGAGAACCCAACCCACGCAGGCCCTGCTGCGGGCGCCGGTTGGACCCGGCTGCGCCCCTCCTGGGAGCCGAAAACCCTGGCACGGCTGGCCTGGCTGGCTTTGCCCTTGGGTTTGGTTTTGATGCTCTTTTCCCTCAATAACAACATTCCCCGCTATTTCATTGAACACTATCTGGGAAACCGGGACCTGGGGTTTTTTGCCGCGCTGGCCTACCTGCTGGTGGTGGGCCATACCGTGGTTCACGCGCTGGGGCAGTCGGCCAGCCCCCGGCTGGCGCACTTTTACCAGGCGGGCGACATGAAAAAATACCGTGGTTTGCTCCTTAAGCTCATGGCCCTCGGCGCTCTTCTGGGGGTGTCCGGGGTTTTGGTAGCCGGTTTGGGCGGCCGCCAGCTTCTCAGCCTGCTCTATCGGCCGGAATACGCTGAACATGTGGACGTGTTCCTCTGTTTAATGATCGCCGGGGGATTTTATTATGCCTTCTCTTTTTTGGGCTATGGCCTGACCGCAGCCCGGTATTTTCGTGTGCAGTTACCTCTGTTTACTCTGGTGGCGGCCACTTCGGCCCTGGCCTGCTTCTGGCTCATTCCCTCTTTCGGGCTCCTGGGTGCAGCCTTGGCCCTCATTATCAGTACCGTAATTCAGGGCCTGGGAAGCGCGGTCATCATCATGCACGCTTTGCGTCAGGGGTTAAAGTAGCTCGCCATGAAATACATGACTGTTACTACGGTTGAGAAAAAACAATACAAAATTAACGTGACTAATTTTAAGAAAGAAGGTTGGGCTTGGCTTGAAGCCGTTTTAGGCATTATTCCCGGGAAGACCGGAAATTTTCTCAGAGGTTATTTATATAGTTGGCTTTTCAAGAACTTGCGAGGCAAGAGATTATCCATCGGACAGTCTACCCACATATGGTTTCCGTGGAACATTTACATCGGTTACCATAGTCATATCGGGAGGAATACCCAGATATCGTGTATTAAAGAAGGAGATATTGTTATTGGTAATAATGTCATGATATCTCCCTACACCATGATAACTGCCACTGCCCATGTTTTTTCTGATACTTCATTACCCATGCAACTGCAGGGTTTGACATCTGAAAAAATAATTATCGAGGATGACGTCTGGATCGGCGGTAAAGCCATCATCCTGCCGGGAGTTAAAGTGGCAAGGGGAAGCATCGTCGCCGCGGCGGCAGTGGTTACCAAGGATGTCCCGCCTTATGCCATCATGGCCGGCAATCCAGCCAGGATTATAAAATATCGATCGCACCAAGAAGTCTCTAATTACTGAGATCCATGGAAATCCTTTATTATTTTTTCGTCCTGGTGAACCCTTTCCTCCCCATGTCGATGCTCATGGTGGTGCCTCTGCAAGTGGTTTTCGGGGGGCTGTTCCTGGTCTGGCTGTTGTTCCGCTTACAAGTAAGTGAGAGGCGGCCACATTATCCGCTGCAACACCTTTTCTGTTTTTTATTCGCCTGGGTCCTCCTGGCGGACCTGATCAACCTGGCCCGCCTGGGCACCTACCAGGAATTGCGTCACCTGGCGGGACGTCTCACCTTTTTTGTGTTCATCCTGACCACCTATGCGGTGGTTCGAGACCGGCAGCGTTACCTCCGGGTTCTGCGGCTCTTAATGGTGAGCGTCCTGACCTTGTCTATTTGCACCATCGTCTGTGCCCTTTTTAAAATCAATCCTCTTGGAGCTCACGCCAGTCTTAATCCCCGGGAGTTTTGGGGCACAGCCATGCCGTTCGAGCGGTATATCGGGGTGCCCATGAGTTACGGGGAATATGGTCTGGTCATTAATTCGGTGCTGCCGCTGTTTTGGGTGTCCGTCTGGCAAAAAAATTTCCTGCTCAAACGCTCCTGGGCTTTGCTGGGCCTGGCTGTCTTGCTCTTGGCCGTTTTTATCACCCAGTCGAGGAATTCCTGGTTGGCCACCTTTCTGGTCATGACCTTTCTTACCGGCATCATGACCCTGCGGCCGGCCAACCTCTTCCTCAAAAGCATTGCCGTGCTGCTGGGTATTCTGGGCTTGCTCGTTGCTTTTGGGTGGCTCACGAACGAGTTGCATTTTTTGTTTGCAGGTTTTGCTGAGGGCAGGCAAATCCATACCTTTGCGCGACGGCTTGAGGTTGACTCCTTGGCTTACACCCTCTTCCTGAATAACTGGTTCTTTGGGGCGGGTCACGAAGCACTTGTTCAGCAGCTTGAGAAAATTTTTAATTTACCCCTCGTGGTCCACAACGGCTATTTGGAACAATTGGCCAGTACCGGCTTATTCGGGTTTATTCCCTTTATGGGACTCCTCTTGCTCAGTTTTTTTGTACTGCTCCGCGTTTCCCACACTGGGTTTTTCGAGTGGCGTTTGCTGGCCCTGTGTTTAGCTGGAAGCTTTCTTGCCAATATAAGCCTGCTTATGGCCTATAAAGGCTTTTTTTCCGAAACCTTTGCCATTGAGTATGGCTTGATGCTGAGTTTGGTGGAACTGAGCCAGCAGAAGGAGGTGAAGGTACTCGCTCATGAGACGGCCGCCAAAAATCTGCCATATTATCACCACCTGGTACGAGCGGGCCGGCAGCAGCCGTCGCACGCTTACCATTCTCCGGGGATTGCTCTCCCGGGGCTATGAGATTGATCTCTGGGTGGGACAGGAGGCCTCCCCCGCCTTTTTGCACCAGGTGCAGCGGGAAGGCTTCGGGGTTTGGCAGGTTCCGGGGCTCCAGAAACAAATTTCTCCCCGTCAGGATTTCCGAGCCCTCTGGCATCTGCAACGCCGTTTGCACCGGAGCAGGTATGATTTGGTGCACACCCACTTGGCCAAGGCCGGTATCCTGGGACGGCTGGCGGCCCGCCAGGCGGGGGTGCCGGTTATTGCCCACACCGTTCATGGTCCTTCTTTCCCCCGAAGCAAGCCCCGATGGCAGCGTGCTTTTTACCGGCATCTGGAGCAACGGGCCGGCCGGCACACCCAGGCCCTGGTCTATGTAGGCCGGGAACTGCGGGACCAGTTTCTGGCGGCTGGGGTCGGCACCCCGGATAAATCGACAGTTATTTACTCGGGGCGGGACTTGTCCAATTTTTTACGGGCCTCCACCCAGGAGGCGCAAGACCTGCGCCAACGCCGGGCCAGCCTTGGCTTAAGTGAACATGACCTGGTGGTGGGTTATGTCTCCCGGGTGGTGCCCGCCAAAGGCCATTTTATTACCATGACCGCGGCCCACCACCTGGCGGCAACCATCAAGCAAGTACGGTTTCTCCTGGTGGGAGAGGCTCATACCCCTTTTGAGAAGACTTTCAAGGAGGTGTTGCTGGACAAGGTGCGCCAGCTCAATCTGAGTGACCGGATTCGGTTTCTCGGTCACCAGGAAGATATTGAAAACTATTTTGCCATCTTCGATGTGTTCATTATGCCTTCTTCCTACGAAGGCTTGCCCAACGTGGTGCTCGAAGCCGCCGTCATGGGCCTGCCCATCGTGGCTTTTGATTGTGGCGGGGTGCGGGAAATTCTTGGCGACCAGGCCGAGGTAGTGCCTCCAGGCGATGTGGCGGGGTTTTGCCGTCTGCTGGCCAAGACTCTGGCCCAGGTCCAAGCCAACAACGGGCATCGCCGTAAATCCCCTGAACATGTCCGCAGCCTGGTGGATCGGTGGAGTATCGAGAAAATGGTGCAGGCCAAGCATCAACTCTATGAGAAGTTGTTAGGTTCGGTATGTCCAGGATGATACTTGCCGCGGTAGGTTTGGGGCTCACCCTGGTTTCCTCTGCTGGGGCCGCCACTAATCAGTTTCAGCCGTTTTGTGATTTCCGGCACTGGGGCGGGGTCACCAAACAGACGCCCGTTTACCGGGCCTATATGGAAAAGTTCGCCCGGCAGAACATCATTGCGCTAATTCTCATCAAGAATACTGCCGCACCGCCATTTGCTCAGGAACGCAAGTTTTTAGCGGATGCCTCCCGGCGTGGGGTCAAAGTGTGGCTCCGCACCAACAGGGTGACGCCCAAAAGAGGCCTTCCCCACCGTTCCCTGAGCACCCTCGATTTTGCCCTGGATGAAAGCGTCCAGCAGGAGACCCTCCATTACCTTCTGGCCCTAGCGGCCCTCTCCCAAGAATACCCCAATCTTACCGGACTGGTGATCGGCGGGGAAGAAATCATCGGGGCCAAGGTCACCCAAGAGATTTTGGCCCGCTACGACCAGGTTGCTCTCCGGGAGTTGGGTTTTCCCCTTTCAGGCCGCCTCTCTAATGACAAAAAAATCCGCTATTTTGACTGGCTACAGGAATTGCAGAACCGTTGGTATGCCAAGATCTGGGATACCCTCAAGGCCTCCTACCCCAAACTCCAGCTTTTTATTTATCCCTCCAGTGCCGCGGTCACTGGTTGCAACTTTGCCAAATTCCCCAAGCCAGTTTATTGGGACATCTATGATCTGATTGTCACCCGGCAGAAACATTTTGCCGTGATTCTGCCACGATACAGCACCGGAGAACCTCTGGGCCGCGACCAGACCGCGGCGGCAGCCTTATATCTCCAGGCGGCCACCGAGGCCCAGGTTCCCTATTATTTGTTGTTGCAGGCCCAACGGATTGAGACGAGCTCCCGCACCCCCACCCGGGAGGAACTGAAAGCTGACGTGCTGGCGGCGGTGCACAGCGGCGCCGCTGGGGTGGGCTACTGGCCCATTGATATGGACACGAAAAAGGATTGTTACTTCACGGATCGGGACCGCTGGGAAGCGATTTTTCAGGCAATTGCTGTGGCCGCTCAAACCTCTCCTCGCCGTCCGCCAGGCCGGGGCTTGATGGTGGTCAAACCCCGTTACTCCCAGTTCGTGAAGCCGTATTCCTCTGACTGTCTTCTTACCACGGCCGCGCTGCGACGGGCCGGTTTGGACCCGGAGTTTCTCCTGGCTGAGCAAGTGCTATCCCGGCCCCTGCCGGCCAGGGCTCGGATTTTTTATCTCCCGGAAACCTTTAAATTTGAAGACCCTGAAGTAACAGCAAAACTCCTGGCTTCAGGGAAGCCCATATTCTTTGGCCTCTACCAGTCTGAACCCTCAAGCCCTGACCAACGACCACGATCACCACTGTACACTTTACTGAGATTGGCAAGAACCGACCTGGACCATAGCCCTCAGTTTGATAATCTCCTGGAATTTCAGGTCTCTTGGCGCGACAAGCCCTTTCAGGTGGCTCTTACCTACCTTCGTCCCCAGTTCCGCCCGCCAGAGAACCAGAATCTGGTGGTGGCCACCTATCAAGACCCCCAGGTCCACCCCAACCAAGCTCTGCCACTGGTTTGGAGCGATGGACGGTTGGTCTTTTTCACTTCTTCTGATGAGCAACAGCTTCTGGCGGAAAGCCAAATGAAGGTCCCAGCCGCAGGCTTTATTGCCTCCCTGCTGGCCACCTACTTATTGCCCGAGAAACCATAAGCATGAAATTTCTTATGTTCCAGCAGCATATCAGAAACATGCTCACCTTGGCATTTGCTGACATTTTCATTATTAGCGCCAGCTTCTCACTGGCAATAATGGGTACTAGATTTTTGCAAAGCTCACCTATAGTCGGGGGAGATTACAGAGTTTATTTTATATATATAACGTTATTTGTACTAGTTATTTCGCTTTTTTATATTCTTGGGTTATATGACCATACGTTATTATCCCGGAAATATCTGGTTTTTGTATCAGTCAGTATTGCTCTTATCTTAATCATCGTTATTTTTAGCTCAATATCATCCTTTATTTTTCATTTGAGTCCTCGACGGACTACCTATATATTTTTTTATTTCTTAGCAATATTGATGATATTTGGCTTAAGATTAATGTATAACAAATATACTTTCTTTAAACCTGTAAATATTCTAGTTATTGGTAAAGATGATATTATAAAAGATATTTATAACATTTTATTGGGTATATTTTCCAGATTTTATAATATTGTTAATATATGTGACGATCAAACTATTAAGTATAATATAGCCGATCTGTATGATCAGATAAAAAATAGAAATATCGGTTTAGTCATTTATTCCCCCCATTCCTCCATCTCCAAAGAATTTGCCAGCTTTCTCCTGGACCTGCGATTTCAAAAAATTTCGGTTTACAGCTCCTCTGATTTTTACCAACGCCTTACCGGGAAAACCCCCCTTCATCACCTGGACGAATACTGGATGCTTCTGAACAGTCAACAAGAATTCTTCTTTCCCAAAATAGCTCATAATTTCAAAAGGCTGTTTGACTTGGTGCTCTGCCTCATGATGATGCCCGTGGCCCTCTTGCTTATCATGGTCTCTGCGGTGGCCATCAAACTTACCAGTCGAGGGCCGATCTTCTTTGTGCAGGAGAGGCTGGGAAAAAATGAAGTTCCCTTTCGGCTCATAAAACTCAGAACCATGGTGGCTGATGCCGAAAAATTCACCGGTCCGCAATGGGCCTCGGCCAACGATCCACGCATTACCAGGGTAGGCCTGATATTGCGGAAACTGCGGTTCGATGAGATACCGCAAATTTTCAATGTAGTGAAAGGAGACATGAGTATTATCGGGCCCCGGCCCATCCGCCACCACTTCGCTGACTTACTGGCGCAAGAAATTCCTCATTACCGCCTAAGATTCCTGGTCAAACCTGGATTGACCGGCTGGGCCCAGGTAAACCACGATTATGCTGGCTCCAAGGAAGGGCAACAGGAAAAGTTGCAATACGAGGTCTTCTATTTGGTTCACCAATCGTTCCTCTTGGATCTGTTTATTTTAGTAAAGACAGTCAAAATCATGGTTTGGGGCAAGGGAAATTGAAGGAAACTTGCCGACGGAGGATCATCGGCAAGCCCGGTTCGGCAGATGACAGGGGCGGAGCCTGGCCCCGCTTGAGCACCCATGCCACCGACTGGAAAATGCCACTCGGCACCGCACTCTCCTGATATCATGTGGCGCAGTGCCGGTTTGGGTTGGTTCCCTGAAGTCGGGCGCAGCTTCTTGTAAGGGCAAAAGCCCGTTACGGCTTTATCCCCTTCTCTTGGCCAATCGCATCCTGAGTGCGGCTATTTGGGCATCTTTACACTCGTCTGTTGGTTGATGATCCGTCTTGCCATCCGGCATGAATTTTTTTTGATCCCATCTGACTGGGAATCTCGTATCATTTAATCTGGAACACCGCGGCAACCCCGTTCGATACTTCGGTGCCCTTGATGTAAGGCTTACAAAACACCCCGTCAAAATACATTACCGAAGCCCCGCCCTGTACATCCTTGAGAAGGAACATGGGAACTCCGGTGGCCCCCCCATGCCGCACTGTCAGAACATCGGAAGCCGCGTTGGCCATTACATTAATGCTTTGCAAGTAACAACCCGTAGGTAAGTTGATGACAGTATCCGTGGCAAAATCGAGGTCTGTGCTCCCATCGAAAACTATGTGAATAAATCTCCCCGATTTAGCCACGGAGTTGGCTCCCCAGGCCACACCCGGAGCCAAAAGGCCAAGCGTCAGTATTACCAGCAGTATTTTTTTCGGCATTTTCAAGTTCCTCCTTTACTGATATTCATAAGCCCCAAGGTCAGGTCCAGACCCCACCGGCCTGGGTTTCCCCGCATAATCATCCGTCAAGCCCAAATCCGCCCCGGCATTTAGGCAGGGGGAACCGGATTGCAATTGAAAATCGTTATCTAGTGCATAGGAACCACCCGCATTGGTGAAGCTCGGGTTTTGGGCCAGGGAGTTGGCATCCTGGGGAGAGGCGGCGCCTTGGTAGGTGGCAAAATTTGCTCTGGTGTAGTTGGTGCCCTCAAACCTAACCAAATAAGAGGACGGTGAATCACCATAAAAACAGTTGGTATCCCCGGTGTAAGTCGCCGCCGCCTCCTTTCTGAAAGCGCCGCCTCCCGCCCTATAGACGATGCAGTTATTCATGTTTAGTGTCCCGTTAACCATATAGATCCCATAGGTGCCACCCGGTTGGTAAAAAGTACAGTTGTTCAGCGTTACCGTATCGCTGGCAATTGAAAAATACAAACTATAGTTAGAGGAGTTGGTGATAAGGCAATTGTTTACTGTCAGATTACCACTGTTGTATAAGCCATTATCGCAATTGACTATCCAGCAACGATTAAGGTTGTACGTCCCGCCGGCAATACCCGAGAACCCCCGCGTGCCATACTTCATGAGACAGCGATTCATGGTGATGGTTTGCGCCACTCCAGTGCCGCCTAACGCCATAACGGGGCCGGAACAATATCCGAAAATGGAATCATTAATGGTCATGCTGCAAGTGCCATGATTGGTGATGGCGTTCGAAGTCGAACCGCTGCTGCTGAAGTATCCCTCACAGCCGTTCATCACGATATTTTGTGAACTGGAGAAATACCAGACATCGCCACCCGCCGAAGTACCTGAGTTTCGTGCCAGTATGTTATTGAAGGTGCAATTGCTGCGGTCACAGTAAATGGTGTTTTCCCGTTGAGCGGCCTCGACAGAAGTAAAGTAAGTGGCGGGATTGCTGGTGGCGTAGACGTATAGTTTGTTGGTTCCCCAGAACCACTCATACTCGGCGTTGATATTGGCGGCGGCGCTCTCCTTGGTACCATAGGAGTAGGCACTATCGCCAGTCTTGATAAAGATGACCGTTTTGCACTCAGTGGTTAGGGGCCTGGACCAGATGTTCGTCCCCACCCCGGTTTCTTGGGTCCAGTTCCCGGCTAGGCCGACAAACTCATCACCGCCGGTGAGGATGGGCTTCCCTCCTGCGCCGTAAGCCGCAAAAGCCAGGTGGTCCCCAGGGACGGTGAGGGTTTCCCGCCACATCTCTCCCCGCTTGAAGAGAATGTCTGTCCCCTGCCGAGAAACTGTAGCCGTTGACCTTGGCTATGGTTTTCCAGGCTGCAGCCGGGCTCTTACCGTCATTGGCATCATTGCCGCTCGTGGCATCCACATAGTATCCGGACTGCCCCCCTGCAGGCCCTAAACTTAAGGAAAGAGATGGTCCGCTATGGCGGGCCTCGGCCCAGAAAGGAACGCTCATAAGTATGGTGAACCCAAGGCAGGCAATTTTCTTCAACATCTCCCTCTCCCTATCTCCTGCTGGTGTTAGACCCCCGATGATAACTTGAAAAAATATCTGGCAATAACCGGCACACCCGAATTTTCCTCCTTACTTAAGAAGAAATCGCCGGGAAAATCCACTACAGGGGGAGCAAATGACACAGAAGAACTTGCTAGACGGGAACTATTATCACGCTTCAGAAATACCTTGAAAACCTCTCGGATGCAGATAGGGGAATATCTTTAAAAAGGAGGACCTTCAGGTGTATTGTTTCCGGTTGGAAATGTCTTGGATGCTGTTAGGGGAATATCTTCCCTCCCCCTTGATGGGGGAGGGTTGGGTGGGGGTGAATAAAATCATCAGTAATTATGCCAGCTTATCCCCCCAATCCCCTCCCATTGGGGGAGTGGGAGTTTCGAGGTCCTGGATTAATGAAAGGTATTTACGGGACACGACACTAGCACTTATGGCAAAACCTCAAGTCCCCCTAAAATGTCATTCTGAGCGAAGCGAAGAATCTCGCATTTTCAATAGGTTGAGATCCTTCACGCCGTTTAGGATGATAGAAAAAGTTTTTTGCAATAGATTATAGGCGGGAAGGTTGAGTGGTTTTTCCGAAGGTTGGCGGAAAATCACCCCCTGGATTGAGCTTGAAACCACTCCCAGGTTTCCTGGAGTCCCTGGCTCAATTCCGTGGCAGGAGCAAAGTGCAGGTATTTTCTGGCCCGGTCCAGGGCGACAAAGTTGCGATGCACTTCGCCGGCTCTTACCGGCGCGTATTCTACGGGAGGGAAGTGATCTTCCCCCACCACTTTTTTCATCAGCTTCACCAGGGTATTGATGCTGGTTTCCCTCCCGGTGCCCAACTGAATGGGCTGGCCATAGACCATCTCCTGGTGAACCGCAGTCAAGATGGCCTGACACAGATCCGTGACATACAGGAAATCCCGGGTCTGCTCCCCGTCGCCGAAGATGGTCAGGGGCTCCTTCGCCAATATCTGTCGGAAGAATTTGGCGATAACGCTGCCCTTGTGGTAGGAGTAGGGTCCATAAATATTGGAGAACCTCAGGGGGACGGTGGGCAAGCCATAACTCCCCCAAAAGGCTGAACAGTAGCCTTCCCCCGCCAGTTTGCTGGCCCCATACGGGGACAGGGGTTGAGGAGGCATGGTTTCGTGCACCGGGGGCGTCACGTCACCCACGATGGCCCCACCGGTGGAGGCGAAAATGAAACGCTTGACCCCCTGCCGCACTGCCGCGGACAGGAGATTGAGAGTGCCCGCCACGTTGACGCTCATGTCGTGGCTCGGATCAGCCACCGAAGGCACCACCCCTGTATGCGCGGCCAGGTGGATCACCACCTCCACGCCGGCGCTCATTTCCTCCACCACCCGGGGGTCCCGGATGTCCCCCACCCTGAGATCCACGGGCAGGTCTCTCAGGTCCGCGGCCCGGCCGGAACTGAGATCATCCAAGACCCGGATGCCCCGGGCTACGGGTATCAGGGCCCGAACTACATTGACGCCAATGAAGCCCGCGCCTCCCGTAATAAGATATAGATTATGCAAGGCCGCGTTTTCCCTGGTCTTCATGACAGATATCTTGCATCAAAGGCGAATCTGGCAGCAATTTGCCGGGTAACCTCTCAGGGAGGACAATACCAGCGCCTGTCTTTTGTAGGTCAAAAAAAACCCCTTTGCCACTAAAAACAAAGGGGTGAGTTGTGGTTTTTACTGAGTCCCGGGTGGTGGGGTGAAAGTCTCGCAGAATCTTCCGCTTCCCGAGCCCCTACCCTGTTTTTAGGGTAATTCGAGTAAGGTGCTCAGGCGAGCACTCAATACGCCCGCCGCTTTCTGGCGATCTCGAAATAGTTCTCTATGGCCCGGGAGATGGCAAAGTCCGGGTCCTTAAAGAACGCCTCCTTGGCATTTTTATCCCGGAAAAGGTAAAGCTTGCCCTGGTATATGGCGTACGCCTGGGGGTCGATGTCTTCCAGGCGGCCCATGGCCATGGACATGGCGCAATATCCTCCGAACTGGGGCTGGTATTTCGGGGCGTCGCGCAGGAACTGATACCGGTTGCGGGACGAAGCGAAATAATAGGTGGCCATGCCCAAGCGCTCCTTGATGCGCTTGTTGCCCCGCCTCGCCCGCTTCTGGTTGAAATAGGCCACCACATCGTACCCATGGACAGCCACGGTGTTATCCAGATTAAGCAGGGCCTGCCCCGAGCCCCCTGAAGTAGTGGGAGGTTGGGCCGGGGTCTCGGTCGCCAGACAACAGGCCATCAGCAGGACCAGACAGCAGACAGAGATGAACTGTCGCATTTCTCCCCTCAGCTTGCAGCTATGAAAACAAAGTCTTGAAACGGCAGACCCAGGTCTGTTTTAAGAAGCGGCCTTTTTGGCTTTGCGGGCCTGTTTCAGCTTTTCTCCGATGCCCGTTTCCTTGGCGATCTTGCTGCGCTTGGCCCGGTAGGCCTTGGAGACCAGAGGCGTCCGGGTAGGAATCGCGAACTGCTTGCGGTATTCCTTGGGGGTCATCTGGTGCTTGCTTTTCAGGTGCGGAGTGAGAAGTTTGCCACTATAACCGCAAATCAGACAAGTGATGGCATTCCTGCCGATGGATGATTTCCAGTCAGTGGGGACTGCGGCTTCAAGGGTCCGTCGCGCGGCCGCCATTGTCCCGGGTTCAACCGCCAGGTCCTCCAAGGTCTCAGCCACCGATTTTAACATGTGGGTGAGTTGCTCGGTGGTAAAGCCCTTGCCCGTGGAATTGGCGATAACGATATCAGCTGCCAACCTAACAAATTGTTTGCTCATGTCTTATCCTTCCTTTTTTTAGTCCTCAAGTTTAATGTTCTTGTCAACATATAGCAATAGATAAAAAGGATTTTTGTTATAAAAAAGAAAATTTTCTTATAAAAAATTATTTCGAACGCTAATTTTTGGAAATATATTTTGAAAAAAGCGGTCAGCAAAATTCTAAAAGGGAAATACGATTCCAAAAATCTGTAATATTTTTATCCAATGAAAAACTAGAAAAGACTTTAAGTTGATCATTCCGAGAAGCCGAGGGGCGCCACCCTTGGGTTGCTTTTCTGTGATTTCTAAAAAAATGGTCATCCTGGTCATACACCAACAGGTTGACGCCATTTCCCAGTGGTGAGTCGGCGGTTCAGGTCCAACACGTTCGGTGCAAGAGATATGAGCAATTCCTTTTTCATTACATGACCGATCATCTCCATATGACGCCGTTCCAACCAAATTCTCCCTGTCATGACAGAACCAAGCAGCTTCCCGGGGTTCACCATTGCAGAACCCCTAGTCGAGCCCAAAGTCGGCTTGATGATTAGATGGCTGCCTCTGATTTTCATTTCTCCCGGGTTGTGCTATCTTGCCGTCAAGGGAAAGAAAACTTCTCGTCCATGGAGCCTGACGAAGATAGGGAGGATCGGATGACAAGAGTTCGTTTTAGCCCCATGCTAACCGTGACCCTTTTCCTTTTCCTGCTCCTGGGAGCCGTACTGGAAGCTGGAGCGGCGACGCCTCTGTCGGGGAAGCTTATCCAGATCCAGGGCCAGGTGAGCGTGCGCCGGGCGGGGGGGCAAAATTGGGAGCCAAGCCGCCTCAACCAGGACCTCTTTGCCGGGGATGCCGTACAGACCGGCGAGGTCTCCCGGGCCGCCATCCTGGCGGTGGACGAAAGCCAGATCAGACTCAATGAAAACACCCTCTTTGTTCTGAAAAGCACTGTCCCTTCGCCTCGGCTGGGCTGGGGCGAGCCGGTTCCCGTCGCTGCTCCGGCTGCCACCGCCAGCCTCTACCAGGTGCCCCAGGGGGAAATCTGGCTGAGGAACAGCAACGAAAAGTTCCGTTTTGAATTGGAAACCCCGGCGCTGACCGCCGCGGTCAGGGGCACCGAGTTTAACCTCCGGGTAGCCCGGGACGGCTTCACGGCCGTAGTCCTGCTCTCAGGCGCCCTGGCCCTGGCTAATCCCCAAGGTCAGGTGTCCCTGAACCCGGGGGAAGAGGGCTTGGCCCGACCGGGTGACCCGCCCACCAAACGGGTGCTGCTGCAGCCGGCGGACGCGGTGCAGTGGTCGCTGTTTTACCCGGGCATCGTCAGCTTCCGGGATCTCCCCCTGACACCCGGGACCATGGCAGTGCGGTCCCCGGCAGGCCCAGCCGCCGTGGCCTCCCTGGTGCGCCAGGCTGAGGCCAGCTATGATCAGGGTCGCTTGGACCAAGCCCGCCAGGAGGCCGAAGAAGTTCTCCGCGTAGACCGGGGCAATCCCCGGGCTCTCACCATCCTGGGTTGGGTAAGCCTCCAGCGTCACGACCCGGAGGCGGCCGAGGGCTATTTTCGACAGGTCCGCACTCCGGATGAAGCGGCCGCAGTGGGCTTAGCCCTGGCCTTGTACCGCCAGGGGAAGGTGTTGGAGGCTTATGAGCTCATGATGCAGGCCCGCGGTCAGCTCCAGCCCACTCCCGTGCTCACCACCATGTCCGGTTACTTCGCCCTCATGGCCGGGCAAGTTGTCCAGGCTCAGAAGCTTCTAAAAACCGCCTCCGTCCAGGCGCCGGAAGCTGCGCTTCCCAAAGCCCTTCTGGCCCAGATCGCACTGGTGCAAAACCGCAAAGAGGCGGCGCGGCGCGACGCGAGCCAGGCTGTGGCTTTGAATCCCAACTCCCCCGCAGCCCTCGTCACCCTGGCCCTGGTGGACCTGGCCCATTTTGACCAAAAAGCGGCCCGCGGCCACCTGGAAAAAGCCCTGGCCACAGACCCCGCGTGCGTGGAGGCCTATATCTACCTGGCCAGGATCTGGCTTGGTTCTGATTACCTCAGTCGGGCCCGCCGTACCATCGAAGCAGCCCTCAAACTGGCCCCCCATGAGGCCGAAGTCCTGTCCATGGCCGGCTTTGTCCGCCTGGGTTACCGGGACTACCAGGGCGCCAAGGATTTTTTCGAGCGGGCCATCGCGGCCAATCCCAATTTTGGCGACCCCCATCTGGGGCTGGGCCACTACCATTTCCGCTATCGAGCCTTTGACCGGGGCTTGGCGGAAATCCTCACGGCCACGCTGTTAGAGCCCCGGGTGTCCCTCTACCAAAGTTTTCTGGGAAAGGCCTTTTATCAGATCCGAGTCTTCGACAAGGCCCTGGAAACGTATGACTACGCCAAGACCCTGGACCCGAAGGACCCAACCCCCCACTTGTACAAAGGTATTGCCTTGCGCGACCTCAATCGACCGGGGGAAGCCATCCAGGAGATTAACCGCTCCATCGAGTTAAACGACAACCGGGCGGTATTCCGCTCCCGCCTCATGCTGGACCGGGACCTGGCGGTGCGCAACTATAACCTGGCCTATGCCTTTGATAATCTGGGACAGGGGGACTGGGCCTACAGCAAGGCCCTCACGGCCGTGAAAAAGGATCCCACCAATAGCTCGGCCCAGCTTTTTCTCGCCAATGCCTTCGCCTCCTCCAGACAGCGGGTGGGAGCCTCAACCTCTGCCTTACTCCGCTACCGGCTCCTCTCACCGGCCAACCAGAGCACCTTTTCCACGGGCAATGACTACACTCCCATGTTCGAGATGCCCTATGCCAGGGTGTTGGCCTCGGGCACCGTCGGCGTTTGGGACAGCAAAGAACAAAACATTCAGGAGTATTCCCTCGAAGCCTACGGCGGTCTGCCGGGGGTGGCTGCGGATCTGTTTGGTTCTTGGGGGAGAGACAAGGGCTTTCGATCCAGTAATTCCGATCAAAAAGAATTGAACCTGGGTGGCATGTTCAAATGGGACCCAACCCCCAAAACGTCTCTTTTCTTCTTCTCCTGGCTTTACAACAGTGACGATGGCGATAACTTATTCTTTTCAGATTACCATTACCGGAATAATCCTTTCTTTCGGCAGTCTTACCGGAAAAGAATCTATGAAGGTGGACTGGTGCACCGCTTCACTCCGGCCTCAATTTTTATGGCCTATATGAATTATACCCGCGTAAGTACGCGGAATTATGATAATACGGGGAGTGCCGGCCTCACCCTCCCCTATTTAATTGGACCATATACTTTCCCATTCCTGCCGCCTGGTTGGGGCCTTTATGACCGGGGATTCATCTCCTACGACCAAAATTATTCCCTTCACACTAATGACCTCCTGAAGTTTTACAATCCCCAGGTACAGCAAATGTTGATTTTAGGGAAGCACACTTTGCTGGCGGGCTTTGACTATTTCCGGGGGGAAGTGGACTACCGCTCTTTAGGAGTGCTGCAGACCTATATCCGGGAATTTACCTATGACAACGAGACCTTACTCTTTGACAACAACGGCAATTTCATCTTCTCCTTGCCATTGCAGGACCCATACTCCATTCCCCTGGGCCTTCGCGAAACTCAGACCTTTTCTCAGAGATTCCGGCCACCCAAGTGGTCCTACACCATTTACCTCTTGGACTATTGGCGTTTGACCCCCAAGCTCATCCTGGAGCTGGGGGTGACCCATGAAGCCGCTAAAACTCCGAATGAGACGGTGGGACGCACCCATTACAAGAATCAGTGGAACCCCCGTCTTGGTATTAACTACTCCATCACCCCCAATCAGGTGGTGCGTTTAGGGGGCTACACTTCCATCAACCCACATCCTGCTGTCCAGCCCTCCCTGATCCCTACGGAGGTGGCCGGGGTGCCCTATCAAGTCAACGCCTTTGACGGCTCGGATGTACGGGAGATTGGGTTATCCTGGGAAGCCCAATGGACCCCTAAGACTTTCACGGTGCTGAGGGCAGGGGCCCTCCGGGTCTCAAATCCTTTGTACCTCGCCGAGACTGGCCCAAGCATTTACCTCACTTGGAAGCAATACTATGCCAATGTCATACTCAACAAGATCCTGGGACCTTACCTGGGTCTCCAGGTAGGCGCGTTTTGGCGGAGATTAGATCCAAGCTATGAGGGCGCCATCGATTTCAATACCATAGACGGCGTGGCCAGGCTGGTGTTCTGGCATAAGAGCGGCATCCGGGCCTACGTCAGTTCGGGACTGGTGTATCAGAAACCGGGTGAAGGGCGACACAGCCTCTTTGGCTTGGCTGACGCCGGCGTGGGCTATGAATTCCCCAACAAACGGGGCTTAATTTTTTTCAATGTCCAAAATATTTTCAATCGGCACTTCACCTACCTGCTCGCACCTATTAGACTTGATCCCTTCGGTGCCTCGAGACGGATTACTCTGAACCTATCCCTTTATTTTTAAAGGCAATATATGGAAAAGTCGTGGTGGCAGAAGACTAAAGGAATCCTACTAGGTCCTAAAAGCCGAAGTCTCGCTCTGGGCCTCTTCGTGGCCGGGTTCATGGTCTTGCTGAGCTTTCTGCCCTTCGGTCGAGCCCTGGAAAATCAGACCCTGGATCTCTTTTACCGCGTGCGGCCGGTGGTGCCGCCACCGGCAGACCTCCTCATTGTGGCCATTGACGAACCCTCCTTTCAGGAACTGAAGCACCCCTGGCCCTGGCCCCGCCACCTGCACGCCGAACTGGTGCGCCGTTTGGCCGCAGGGGGAGCACGCCTCATCATTTTCGACGTCATTTTCGCCGACGCCACCAACCCCGAGGACGACAAGCTCCTGGCCGATGCCTTCCGGGAGGCCGGTAACGTCATACTGGGAACGACTTTTGAAGTGACCAAGGACCCTCGTTTCAGCCGGCGTATTCTCATAACCCCACATAAAACATTCCAGCGTGCCGCCAAACAGAAGGGGCTCTGCATAGTCAACCCGGACGCCGATGGAGTGGTGCGCCGCTTTCGTCTGAGTTCAGGGGGGCGCGAGACCATCCCCCTGGTGGCGTTCCGGCTGATCAGGCCCCATACCTCCTTTTCCCCTCACCTCACCGGTCTTATCAATTACGCCGGCCCGGCCCGGAGCATCGACACGGTATCATACTACCAAGTCATTGATGCTGAGCGGCCTTTGCCGACGTCCCGGATCAGGGGCCGCATCGTTCTGGTGGGGCATATGTTGGAGGCCTCGGCCACCCCTCAATCCAAAGCCGACGCCTTTTACACTCCCTTCTTCGCCAGGGGCGGCCAGCTCATGTCCGGGGTGGAGATTCAGGGCAATATTCTGAACACCCTCCTTGACGCCTCCTGGGGCCGAGAACTCCCCCTCTGGCAGCGTCTGGCCCTGCTTGTCGGGGTAATCCTCCTGGCTAGCTTGGCCTTGATCCGCCTGAAGCCATTAAGTGGCATGATTGTGACCGCAGCAAGTCTCTTGCTGATTGCGGTCATTTCTTTCGGGCTGTTTTACTTTATACGCTTCTGGTTCCCGCCGTTTCTCTTGTCCACCGGCCTGGTTATGGTGTATTCCGGCAATGTCCTGAGCCACTATTTTGTGGAAGCCCGGGAAAAACGCTGGATACGTCAGGCCTTTGGCCGTTACGTCTCGCCCTCGGTGGTAGAGGTTATCACCACTCACCCCGAACGCCTGGAACTGGGAGGAGAAGAACTTGAAACTACGGTGCTCTTCGCCGACCTGGAGGGCTTCACCCAGCTTTCCGAGACCATGCCTCCCCAGACCCTCATCGGGCTGTTAAACGATTATTTCACCCCCATGACTCAGATTATTATGAGCTACCGGGGAACCCTCGATAAATACATCGGTGATGCTCTGATGGCCCTTTGGGGGGCGCCCGTGCCCCTGCCCGACCATGCCCTGCGGGCCTGTTTGGCTGCCCTCGAGATGCAAGAAACCATGGCCGAACTACAGGCGGATTGGCAAGCCCAGGGTCTCCCGCCTATGGTGGCACGTCTCGGGCTGCATACCGGGCCGGTGGTGGCGGGAAACGTGGGCTCTCGGGAACGCTTCAACTACACGGTTCTGGGGGACACCGTGAATCTGGCCTCCCGTCTGGAGGGGGTGAACAAAGTGTACGGTACTCGGGTTCTTTTAAGCGAGGAGACCTCCCAGCGGGTCAAGGAACGCTTATTAGTGCGGGAGGTGGACCTGGTGCAGGTTAAGGGTCGGGCTCAACCGGTGCGCGTTTATGAACTCCTATCGTCATTTCCCCCCGATGGGCTTCCTCCCTGGCTCGATCACTTTGCCGCCGGTCTCCAAGCTTACCGCCACCGGCAGTGGGAGGAGGCCTCCCAGGCCTTTGGCGAGGTGCTGCTTCTCAAGCCGGGGGACCGCCCCACCCAGGTGTTCCTGGGTCGCTGCCGATTCTTTGCGGTGGCGCCGCCACCCTCAGATTGGCAGGGCGTCTTCAACCTGGACGTTAAATAGCTTTCTCCGGCTCTTTGGCCACCTACTGTGATGACGGGGAAATTTAGGAAGGAAGCGGTCTTTCCGTTGGAAATCTGGCACATTAATTGCTAAAATGAACCTTAAATAATCCATAAATTTGTTTTCGGACATCTCTGGTCTGTAAACACGAACAAAGGAGTAATACCGTGCTTGCAGAACTTATCGCCAGCCTGAGAGGCGTTATGGGCAATTTTGGGGACTTTGTCGCCAACCCCCTGGTCCTTATAGCAATCCTGATTGGTATCTATTTTTTGTGGCGTAAAGTCTAACTGCACTAGTTCCAAATAGCCTCCCCCTGCCTCCTCTGATTGAGGACTTTCTTTTTTTTGGCCATTTATCCCTGCATCTAGCCCGGATAATTTACTTGGTTGTCAAGAACTCGGTGGCACAGGCTTTCCAGCCTGTGCAAAAAACAGTCTGTTTTTTCGGGCTGAACAGATATGTTAAATATTTCGTTTAGTTGTCTTATGTTTTTAAAGATTCATGAATAAAGCGGGTTAAGGGAGTCGATACCCGAAAGACGGAAATAACCTCATTAATGTTCATTAACAAAACCCTCCACCCGGAAACCTTGAGGTCATCATGCCTTAAAGCTTGACAGGATGAGCGGGTATTGGTAAGGAGTAGCTACTCATGAAAGGCCCCATTGACCAGCAGGGTTGACACCCTGGAAAATATCGGAACGGTGAGCCGGTACCGTTTCGGTTTTTTTTGGGCGCCATTCGGTTCTCATTTTCTGGTGCAAGAGATGCGCCCATTTCGGGAGGATTTGGTATGCGGGTACAAGGTAAGGTGAAGTGGTTCAACGACTCCAAAGGTTACGGCTTTATCTCCCAGGAGGATGGCCCGGACGTCTTCGTCCATCACTCCGCCATCCAAATGGAAGGCTTCAAGTCTCTCAAAGAGGAACAAGCGGTGGAGTTTGAGATCGTCGAGGGCGCCAAGGGCCCCCAGGCCCAGAATGTTATTGTGATATAAAGCAGGTGGGGTTGATCCGACCTCTTTGTCCAAAATATTCCCCGGGGTTTGTCTCTCCTGGTTTGGTGGGCTCGCAGCAATTTCTGTTCCGGCAAGCCTACCACTCGCCTGAAAGGCATCTGGATATTCTCCATGCATGACGTTCTGCTGAACGATCAGGATATCCGGCAAATCCAGGCCCACGGACTTACCCTGGAGCAGGTCAGGGAGCAACTCCGCTTTTTTGCCCGGCCGCCCCGTTTCATCCGTTTGGCCCGGTCCGCCACGGTGGCTGACGGTATCCAGCGTATACCTCAGGCCGACATGGACGGCTACCTGACGCAGCACGCGGCGGCCGCCCGTCAGGGCCGCTTTGCCAAGTTCGTCCCGGCGTCCGGTGTCGCCACGCGCATGTTCGAGCTCTTGCTCCACTATTTCTATCATGTGGAGGAAGACCTGCATGCCCTAGTGGAGGGAGAACTGGAGCAGGGTGTGCCTCGGGCCAGGGAGTTTCTGGTTTTCCACGATCGCCTGCCCCAGTTGGCCTTTTTCCCCGACTTACAGGGTCTGCTGGCAGGCAACGGCCGCCACCTCGATGACCTGCTGGCGGCCCGCCGTTACCGGGAGATCCTTTCCCATCTTCTCACTGAGGGCGGACTGCACTACCAGGATACTCCCAAGGCCCTCATCAAATTCCACGCCTACGGCGCCGAAAGCCGCACCGCCCTGGAGGAGCACCTGGTGGAGGCTGCCGCTTACGTCCAGGACCAGGATGGGATGTGCCGTCTCCACTTTACCATCCTGCCCCGGCACCGCCAGGATTTCCAGCGGCTCCTGGCCCGGGTCCAGCCGGCCCTGGAGGAGCGGTTTGGCTGTCACTTCAACGTAGATTTTTCCTTCCAACACCCCGGCACTGACACCTTAGCGGCTGATGCCGGGGACCACCCTTTCCGGAACAGCGAAGGCCGCCTGGTTTTCCGCCCCGGGGGCCACGGGGCCTTGCTGGAAAACCTGAATGAGCTCCAGGGCGATCTGGTGTACCTCAAGAACATCGACAACGTGGTCCCGGACCGTCTGAAGGAGCCCACCCTCCTGTGGAAGAAAATCCTGGGGGGCTTGCTGGTGGATGTGCAAAAGCAGATTCACCAGCACCTGAGACTACTGACGCAAGAATCCGCTCGGCGGCGCCTGGTGGAAAGTTCGCTGGAATTCGCCCAGGAAACGCTCTCCCTGACCATCCCTCCAGGGATATTGCAGTGGCCTGAGGACCTGGCCCGGGACTTCCTGGTTCGGGCGTTAAACCGCCCCATACGGGTGTGCGGGGTGGTGCCCAACCAGGGGGAACCCGGTGGGGCGCCCTTCTGGATTGAGGAGCCGGATGGTTCCCTCTCTTTGCAAATCGTGGAAAAGGCCCAAGTGGATCTGAATGCTGCAGAGCAGCAGGCCATCTGGGAAGCTGCCACCCACTTTAACCCGGTGGACCTGGTATGCGGCCTCCGGGACGACCAGGGGGTGCCCTTTGACCTCACCCAGTATGTGGACCATGAGGCCGTGTTCATCTCCCGCAAGTCCCTGGAGGGGCGGGAGCTCAAGGCACTGGAACTCCCTGGTCTGTGGAACGGGGCCATGGCCCGCTGGTTGACGGTCTTCGTCGAAGTTCCCCTCAGCACCTTCAATCCGGTGAAAACCGTATTTGACCTGCTGCGGCCGGAGCATCAGCCAGAGGAGCACCAATCCCCACGGTGAAGGTCCCCCGCATGCCCCGCCGGACACTGCTTACCCTAGTTCTCTTCGTGGCCAGCCTCCTGCCTGGTCTGGTCTGGGGCCAGGATTATTCCGAATACGGCAATCACCTGACCCGACTCACTGTCAAGGATATACCCGTGGTGGCCGAAGTGGTGAGCACTCCGGAAAAGCTTTACCTGGGGCTCAGCCACCGCAAAGAGCTCCCCGAAGGCCGGGGCATGCTTTTTCTCATGCCTACAGGAAAGCGCCATGCCTTCTGTATGCGTGACATGTTCTTTTCCATTGATATTATCTGGATTGCTGATGGCAAGGTGGCTGGGATCCACCAACGGCTATCCCCCAATGATAAGGGGAGTTTCCGCGCCCCGGTGCCGGTACGCCTGGTCCTGGAAGTGCCGGGGGGGTTCGCCGAACGTCACCAGGTCAAGACGGGAGATCCGGTCAAGCTGAAGTTGCCGTAATTGGATAAAATCAAGGGTTGCATTGGGCGCCGTGAGCCAAGACCTGAGCGAACTCGAGAAGCAAGTAATCCTGGTCCTGCAGCGGGATCTGGACATCAGAGACCGGCCGTTTCTGGAACTGGCCGGACAACTGGGGGTCTCCGAAGAGGAGTTCCTGGCGGCCCTCCATGGTCTGGTGGCCAAAGGTTACATCCGCCGTTTTGGGGCCACCCTGCGCCACCAGCTTTCCGGCTACGGCGCCAACGCCCTGGTGACCTGGGCCGTGCCCACCGAGGAGGTGAGGCGGGTGGGCCAACTGCTTTCCCGGCACCAGGCCGTGACCCACTGCTACCACCGGGAACCGGCCCCGGGTTGGCCCTACAACCTGTACACCATGCTTCACGGCAAAAATCCTGGGGAAATTGAATTACTGGCGGCCAGCTTGGCCTCGGAGGTCGGCATCCGGGACTACGAGATCCTCTTTTCTGACACGGAACTAAAAAAGACCACCATGCGCTATTTCCAGGAAGAAACTCCTGATTAATTTCGCTTCCCAAAAACGTTATTCTGCCTCAAAGGGTGGTGCCATGCTCAATTTTTCCTCTTCTGCCAAGCTTTATGCCAAAGCCAGATCTCTTATGCCCGGGGGAGTGAACAGTCCGGTTAGGGCCTGGCAGGCTGTGGGTGGAACTCCCCCTTTCATTGCCCGGGGTCAGGGACCCCGGGTCTATGACCTGGACGGCAACAGCTTCCTCGATTATGTGGGTTCCTGGGGGCCCCTGATCCTGGGCCACGCCCACCCCCGGGTGGTGACCGCAGTCCAGGAAGCCGCGGGCCAGGGCACTAGCTTCGGGGCCCCCACCCCCGGAGAGGTGGATCTGGCCGAACTTTTATGCCAGTCAGTGCCGGCTTTAGACATGGTCCGCCTGGTGACCTCCGGCACCGAGGCCTGCATGAGCGCCCTGCGTCTGGCCCGGGCTGCCACCGGCCGTCCCCTGGTCATCAAGTTCGATGGCTGCTATCACGGTCACGCTGATTCCTTTCTGGTGGCCGCCGGCAGTGGGGTGCTGACCCAGGCCATCCCGGGAAGCCCGGGGGTGCCCCCGGAGATCGCCGCTCTCACCCTGTCATTACCCTATAACCATCTGGAAGCGGTGGGTCAGGCTTTCAGTGCCCGGGGTGACGAGATTGCCGCGGTCATCGTGGAGCCGGTGGCGGGGAACATGGGGGTGGTCGAGCCCCAGCCGGACTTCCTTCCGGGTCTTCGCCAACTTTGCGATCAGCACGGCAGCCTCTTGATTTTTGACGAAGTCATCACGGGGTTCCGGGTGGCCTGGGGGGGCGCCCAGGCTCGCTACGGGGTGCTTCCCGATCTTGTCTGTTTGGGAAAAATTATCGGCGGGGGACTCCCCATCGGGGCCTATGGGGGCCGCCGAGAACTTATGGCACAAATGGCCCCCGAGGGGCCGGTGTACCAGGCCGGGACCCTCTCCGGCAACCCGGTGGCGGTGGCCGCCGGCCTGGCCGCCTTAACCGCGCTTCGGGATAGCCCCGTGTACGACGACCTGGAGCACCAGGGCGCCTGGCTGGCCCGGGAACTCAGTGAAACTGCAGTCCGGGTGGGCGCCCCGGTGACCGTCAACCGGGTGGGCTCCATGCTCACGGTGTTTTTCACCCCCGGTCCGGTAACCAATCTGGCAGATGCCAAGAAATCAGATCTGCCGGCCTTTGCCCGGTTTTTCCAGGGGATGCTCCAACAAGGGGTGTACCTCCCTCCCTCCCAATTTGAGGCCTGGTTCGTGTCCACGGCCCACACCGACGCGGACCTGGAGATGACGGTAGGTGCGGCGCACCGGGTTCTAACCCAGGAGAAATAGATTTTTATGGAAAATTAACTAGTTAACCGGATATCAGAAAACAATCTGGATAATATCAGGATTTTTACCTATTTGTGAAATATACAGTTTTTCCAAAAGGTTAACTAAACAAAACAAAAAAAGTGAGTTTTTTTTTGTACAATAGGGTCGTATATTGTACAAAAAAACATAATATTTATGAAAAATTTCCCTTGCCAACCTTGGCTTTAGCGCTATATCATGATTGGCAGTATAATTTTTACCCTTCTTTTTCAACCAGCCCAACCCCGGAAGGGAGGTGTAACATCGGTGTGAGGCCCGCAAGGGGTGAAGAATACCTTTTATTAACCTTTATCTGACAAGGGCTTTTGGTAACTGGCAACCAACATAAGGAGGGATTACATGGCATCTAGCGGAGTTCCTGGTAAAGCTTGGCGGGTAGTTTTTTCCGGCACTGCCATCAACCTGTGCTTGGGAATTCTTTACGCCTGGAGCGTATGGAAAAAAAGTATGGTCGTGCCGATGGGTGCGGATGGCAAGCCCGATTTGGCCTTAGTGGGTACGCCCAACCCGGCGTTTCCCGGGTGGGAATACATCAGCAACGACATGGCTTCTACACCCTTTTCTCTGTGCGTCATTATCTTTGCCTTATTGATGATTCCCGGCGGCCGTATTCAGGATAAATTGGGGCCCAGAGTGGGCGCCATCACCGGCGGTCTCTTCCTGGCCGCTGGCTGTATCATTGCCGGGTTGATGAAGAGCTATGGCGGCTTGGTTTTCGGTTTCGGCGTCATGGGCGGCATCGGCATGGGTATCGGTTATGCCGCGCCCACACCGGCGGCGTTGAAGTGGTTCGGCCCGCATCAGCGGGGCCTGGTGGCCGGTCTGGTGGTCAGCGGCTACGGCGGCGCAGCCTTGTACATTTCACCCCTGGCGGCGTTTCTTAATCAACAGCACGGCGTCTGACCGGTAGCTTCGTCATCCTGGGAATCTTCTTCACCGCGGTGATCATCATCGCCGGTTCCATGCTGGCCTAGGCCCGAGCCCGGCTATGTGCCCCCGGCGGCTCCGGTGAAGGCGGGCACTGGCTCCGGCTAAAGCAGCGGGCACCATCATTGACTGGACCGCCGTCGGAAGTCGTCAAAACCTGGCAGATCTATGCCCTGATCTTCTTGTTCATCGGCACCACCCAGTCGGGTCTGTTGATCATCGCCAACGCCGCGCACCATTCTGAACAAGGCGGCCAAGGGGATCGGCTTTCCTGGCGGCCAACGCCTGGATTCTGGCCTCTTACGGCGGTCTGGTCAATGCTGCCGGCCGAATCGGCACCGGTAAGTACTCGGATATCATCGGCCGAGACAACGCCTATACCATCAACTGCCTGGTGTCGGCGGGATGTCTGTTCCTGACTGCCGGCGATCATCGCCCGCAGAACGTCTTCCTGCTGTTCGTGGCCGTGGTTCATCGCCTACTGGCAGTACGGCGGCGGTCTGGCCCTGATGCCCTCTTACACCGCGGACTTCTTTGGCCCCAAGAACCTGGGTATGAACTACGGTCTGGTGTTCCTGGGTTGGGGTCTCGGGTTCTGGACTGACCAAGCTGGGCGGCTATATTGAGGACGCCACCGGCAGCTTGACCTGGGCTTTCGTGATTGCGGGGATTATCCTGATCGTCGCGGTGGTGGCTGTCCCGGGTCACCAAGCGGCCCATGCACATCACCGAGTAAAACTGTAATCTGACCCCCGAGTTCATTGAGCTGGCGGTGTTAAGCCTTGATGACTCGGGGCCTGCCCATGGGAAGGCAGGGGGTTACCCCCTGCCTTCTCTCTTGTTACGGGTAAGACATGGAAATATTCATACCTCAGGGCAGTAAGTGGCCGATTCCCTTTATTCTTGACCCCCATCACCTGACCCTGGATGCCACGGTCTCCTTCATAGTCTCCGCGCTGTTGGCGCTTATGATCAACGCCGAGGGGCAGGCCTGGGTGTCCACCATGTTAGGTGATCTCCGCCGGGACGCCAAAGACCGTTTTCATTTCAATGCCTTTCTCCACGTGGACATTACCGGCAGCATCTGTTATCTGGTGGCCGGCTTCGGCTGGCCCAAGTATATGGACATAGATCCAAAAAAATTTAAGCACCCAGAACTCTATCTTTTTTTGTCCCGCCTGGCCGGCCCCCTCGCCAACCTTTTCATGGCCAGCGTCGCCGCCACCCTGGTGCATCTCATAAGGTTTCTGGACATGTTGCCACTAGTCTTTCTCATGGTGGTGGGAGTTAACGTCACCACCGCAGTTTACAACCTTATCCCCATACCGCCGCTGGCAGCCAGCACCTTGATTACCATGTGGATTCCTGAAGAATCCCAGAAGCTCAGAAAGGTTCTTAACTTTGCCGGACCATTCCTTCTGGTGGCCATTTTCCTGGTCGAAAGAATCACCGGGGAGGGCATCATCAGTCCCTACCTTAACCCCATTGTCTGGAAAGTGGTAAAAGTCATTATTGGACAATGAGCGATCCACCTTGCCCAGAGAGAAATTCGGTTTCCACCCCTCTGCTTGAGCCCCCTGCCCTCGCCGTATCACCCAGTCAAGCCCCATATTAAGTCCAGCAATCCCCTCTAAATTTCTCCTCTTTTCCGCATAGGTCACTTAACTTTTTGGCAAGTTTGGCTGTCTTGTAAAGAAAGATGCTCAGCGGTGTCCGCCAGAGATAATTTTTAAACCATCCTGCGCTCAGGGCCCCGCGGCAAAAATTGGCTTTTTGTCAAATTTTTTGGAAAACCCCATGGACTCCCGGATGAATAGTGTTTATAATATTAAACATTAAATTAAGCAAACAACCGGAACTGCCTGGCGGTTCTGGTTCCCTTCCAGGTCGAATCTACTGAGGGCGGCTGGCGCAGCGGGGGAATATAGCCGTCAATTTTAACCGACAACCCAAAGAAATTGGAGGAATGGGGTCTCTCAAGAAAATGGCGTAAAGTAATCGTTGGCCGTTGCCGAACCTTATTTAGAAGGGGGCGTGCTGAAGACGGGCCGGTTTGGCCCATTTTTGTCAAGGGGGACCATGAGAGAGACTCCGCTCATCCTGGTGGTGGACGATGATCCAGGGATTTTGGAACTGGTTCATGATATCCTGTCCCCCACCTACCGGGTAACCACAGCCAGCAGCGTCAAAGAGGCCCAGGAAAAGCTGGGGGCCGAGGGATGCGACCTGGTCCTCACCGACATGGTCATGCCTGAGGTGGGGGGCATGGAGCTGCTCAAATATTTACGCCTCCACCACTTTGACATTCCTGTCATCGTCTTTACGGGCTATGCCAACTTCCAGGATGCCGTACATGCCGTGAAGTTGGGGGCCTTTGACTACCTCACCAAGCCCATCCAGATTGAAATCCTGCGGCACGCCATCGACCGAGCCTTGGAATTCCGCCGACTGTCCAGCCAACAAAAGGACCTCGAGGTTGTCTTCCATGGGGCCGAAGCCCTGGGCTGGCAGGCTTTGGAGCTAATCTCAGGCACCGAGGAAGCTGCTCTCCTTACTTCTCTGCGGGAAGCCTGGGATGATGCCGGGACCCTCAACGAAGTGGGTCAGCGCTTCTTGGAAGCCGCTGAGAGATTGTTTGGCGCCACGCGCACCTCCATTTTTCTCTACAATGATGACCGGGATAACTTCTCCGGGCTGGCCGCCAAGGGTCCGGAAGCCAATTCCCGCCTGGCTGCGACAGTACCAGCAGGGAACAGCCTTATGGGCTTCGTAGCCGACCAGAGGCGGCCCCTCCTGGTCGCGGACCTGGACCTCGATCAGCGGGTTGCCCTCTGGACCCGGCGCTTCCCTTACCACAGCAAAAGTTTTATGATCATCCCCCTCATCGGCGCCAAGTTTTTGGGGGTGATCAACCTTACCGACCGGCAGAATAACCTGCCCTTTACCCCCCGGGACCTTTTCCTCGGCTGGCTCTCCGGGCGCCTCCTGGTGGAAGCTCTGGAGACTAGAGAGGCTGGCAGAGAGACGGAACTCTCCCCCACCCTTGGCGCCCTCCTGCAGGAGCACGGTACTCAGGGAGTGGCTCTGGTGGACCGGGACCTACGGGTCATCCAGGCCAACAGCGCCCTGGAGAGATTGTTGCGGTCCAAGGGGGAACTGATCGGCCAGGAAATGTCAGTTCTTCTGGGACTGGCTTCCGGGGAACGGGACTCTTTAAAAAATGTCCTGGCTTGGGTGATGGAGCACCAGGAGGCCCGGGAACTGCCGACCCTGAAATGTTCCCTGGAAGATGGGAAAACTCATTTCCTGGGGGTCAGACTCATCCCCTCCCTTCAGCCTCAAAACGGCGGTCAGGGCATTATCATAGTGGAAGATTTGAGCGAATTGGAGAAGCTCAAGCAAAGGCTGCACCTCTATGAGCATCTGGCTATCATGGGAAAGCTGAGTCTCTGTGTGGCCCATGAACTCAACAACCCTCTGGACGGGGTGTACCGCTACCTGTCTTTGGCCCAAAAGAAAAAGGATGATCCCCGGGAAGTGGAGCGTTATATCGGTGAGGCCCAGAAGGGCCTGAACAAAATGTCCATGACCATACGGTCTCTTTTGTCTTCCGCCAATCCCTTGAAGGCGCCTCCCACGACGGACAATTTGCTGAACCTCCTCCAGGACGCCGTGAAGATTATGATGTTTCAAGCCAGCGACCAGAGGGTCCAGGTAAGTTTGCACGCCCCCAAGAAATTCAAAGAGGTGCCGGTGGACGGCGATCTCTACCACGTTTTTATCAATATTATCAAGAACGCCCTGCAGGCTATGCCCCAAGGAGGCAAGCTGAAGGTAGACGGGGATGTGGGCTCCGAGGATATCGCCATCCATTTCCATGATACCGGCTCTGGTCTTACCCCTGAGGAATTGGGCCAGATCTTCCAGCCGTTTTACTCCACCAAGGATGGCACCCAGGGACTGGGTCTGGGATTACCCATCTGCCGCAAGATTTTGGAAAGATATGCCGGGCAACTCATCGTGGAGAGCCAGCCCAGTCAGGGTACCAGGGTTACCATCATCTTGCCCAAGTCGGGCCTGGGAGGACATCTTGCCGCCTAAAGATATTCTCATCGTGGACGACGATACCCTGGTGTGTGAGTCATTGAAGGAAATGCTGACCATTGATGGCTACAAGGTGGACGCGGCCTTAAGCGCCCCTTCAGCCCTGGCGAAGGTCAAAGAGAACGGTTACAACCTTATCCTCTCCGACATTCAGATGCCCGGTATGAACGGCATTGATCTCCTCAAAGAGATCAAAGGCCTGAATTCAGATGCCCTGGTGGTCTTCATCACGGGCCACGGCCACATCGACGGCGCCATTGAGGCCATCAAACTCGGGGCCTATGATTACCTCACCAAGCCCATTGATGACTTGCGTCTTCGGGTTACCATCCAGCGCGCCCTAGAGCAGCACAAACTCATAGTTTCTTACGAGACCCTGAAGAAGCGCCTCAAACCCTGGGACCTCCAGGATACCCTGCTCTTCCGGGACCGCAAGATGGAACACCTCATGGAGCTGGTCCATACCATCGCCGACACTCAGGCCACCGTCCTCATCACCGGCGAGTCCGGCACCGGCAAAAGTTTGCTGGCCCACTACATTCATAAGCAATCCTCTCGCAGCCAGAAGCCTTTTGTGAAGATCAGCTGCGGCTCCCTCTCCGAGACCCTCCTGGAAAGCGAGCTTTTTGGGCACGTCCGGGGGTCCTTCACCGGGGCCATCCGAGATAAAAAGGGGAAATTCGAGGATGCCCATGGCGGCACCGTTTTCCTGGATGACGTCAACTCCGCCTCCCCTAACCTTCAGGTAAAACTTTTAAGAGTCCTCCAGGAAAAGGTCCTCGAGCGGGTGGGGGGCAACACTCCCATCCATACTGATGTGCGGATCATCACCGCCACCAACACCTCCCTGAAAGAGGAAGTGGCCAAGCACAACTTTCGGGAAGACCTTTATTACCGTATCAACGTGGTGTCCTTGAACATTCCGCCCCTCAGGGAGCGCCTGGCCGACATCGGCCCCCTGGCCGAGCTCTTCATTAAACAATTCAATAAGGTGCACAAGAGGAAGATCAGGGGCATAACGAAAAACGCCCTGCAGATCTGCCTCAGACACGGTTGGCCGGGCAATGTTCGGGAACTGGAAAATGTTATGGAGCAAGCGGTAATCCTGAGCCCGGGGGAATACATTGTGCCGGACTCCCTCCCGAATTATCTCCGGGAGTCCGGGTTGTTTGCCACTGCCCCCGCCAAAGACCTAACCCTGGAAGAATCTCTGTCTTATGCGGAAAAGCAGATTCTTGTAGAAACTTTGGAGCGTTTCAAGTGGAACCGTAAAATGTGCGCCCAGGCCCTGGGAATTAGCCGCACTACCCTGTTTAATAAAATGCGGCGGTTTGAACTCTTCGAAACCCGGCGACAATCCTCGGCGCGCAAAACCTCTGCCAAGTCTTCCTCTTCCGGTCTCTCTACCCAATAGTCCTGTCCCTGTCCCTCAGCCTCGGGTCGTGATAAAATCCAGCGAATAACCTCTAAAAAGGCAGGAGTGTCCGGTTGAGTCTGGCGATAATTGTGTTGGGGGTAATCCCGGCGTTTTCAGGAACGAAATATACCTGGAATTAAGGGATTTCTGTCGGTTAGACACTGCCCACCATGAATTTCCGGACAGAAAACTCTTTCCCTGCTCACCTTGTGTTTTGTTACAGAAATACTTTGCAAAAAGTTTGTAATCGATTACTCCCCCTCCCCTGGTGGGAGGGGGGTGGGGGGAGGGGAAATATCCCCTACCGGCATCAAATACTTGTTCAAGGTATTTCTGGAACACGATACTAGAGCCTTTCTATAGGCTAAAGCTTTGGTGGCGCAGGCGTCTCGCCTGTGTTGGCGCAGGCTAAAGCCTGCGGCTATATTTTGTCTAATTCTGTTTTTCTGAAATATGCAACAACCTTTCCGGACACGAATGAGGAGTGTCGGCCCATGAAGGAAAAAGTTAACGCACCTGCCACCACCTTGACCACCTCTCCAGGAGACAGCCATGCCTTATGACTATGACATCCTGACCCGCTGGGACCGGGAGCACCTCTGGCACCCCTTCACTCAGATGCAAGGCTTCGTTCAGGAAGAACTGCTCATCATCGCCCGGGGGGACGGCCCCTACCTCTACGACCTGCAGGGCCGGCGCTACCTGGACGGGGTGTCCTCCCTGTGGTGCAATGTCCACGGCCACCGGCGCCCGGAGCTGGACCGGGCGTTAATGGCGCAGGTGGAGCAGGTGGCCCACAGCACCCTCCTGGGCCTGGCCCACCCTCCGGCCATTGTCCTGGCCCGGCGCTTGGCGGAAATCACCCCTCCCGACGTGGTTAAGGTGTTCTTTTCCGACGATGGCTCCACCGCGGTGGAAGCGGCCCTGAAAATGGCCTACCAGTACTGGCAGCTCAAGGGACGCTGGGAAAAGCGGCGTTTCCTCAAGCTCAAGGAGGGCTACCACGGGGACACCCTGGGCGCCGTGTCCGTGGGGGGCATCGACCTCTTCCACGAGACCTATCGCGCTCTCCTGTTCGAGACCCTCACCGCCCCGGCCCCCTATTGCTATCGCTGCCCGGACCGGGAGGACTGCCGGGAGCAGTGCCTGGCCGAACTGGTCAGGCTGGTGGATCAGCACCACCGGGAGCTGGCCGCGGTGATCCTGGAGCCGGTGATGCAGGGAGCCGCGGGCATGATCCCCCAACCGCCGGGATACCTGGCCAAGGTCCGGGAAATCACCCAGCAGAATAACGTGCTCCTCATCGCCGACGAAGTGGCCACGGGGTTCGGCCGCACCGGGACCATGTTCGCCTGCGAGCAGGAAGGGGTGGGCCCGGATATTTTATGCCTGGCCAAAGGCCTAACCGGGGGCTATCTGCCCCTGGCCGCCACCCTGGCCACGGACGAGATTTATGACGCTTTTTTAGGGGAATTTCACGAATTCAAGACCTTCTTCCACGGCCACACCTTCACCGGCAACCCCCTGGCCGCGGCGGTCTCTCTGGCCAGCCTGGATGTCTTTGCCAACGACCGGGTCCTGGAAAACCTGGCTCCCAAGATCGAGCTGCTGGGGGAGCGCCTGGGTGAGATGGCGGCTCAACCCCACGTGGGGGACGTGCGCCAGCGGGGCTTTATGGTGGGCATTGAACTGGTGGCGGATAAGGAGACCCGGGAGCCCTTTCCCGTGGCCCGGCGCACCGGACACCGGGTGACCCTCGAGGCCCGGAAGCTCGGGGCCCTTGTGCGGCCCCTGGGGGACGTCCTCATCCTCATGCCGCCCCTCAGCATCACCACGGAGGAACTTGACACCCTGTGCCGCATTACCCACGAGGCCATCCAGCGGGGCACCTCGGGATAATGGAAGTTTGAATTTTTAGAGACAAGGCCCCAAATTGTCATTCTGAGGGAGCGCCGCGACCGAAGAATCTAATTCCTCGCCCTGTAAACCAGATGGTTTCATGGGGGTGAATGCCTGGAAAATGTCGGCTTTGTTCCCCCCTTTCTGAAAGGGGGGCAGGGGGGATTATGTCAGCATGTAGGGTGCGCTCTGCGCACCAATAACTTCTAAAAACCTTTTCCTGTTTGACAATACTCTTAGTCCGCTTTATTCCTCAAGTTTTCAAAAACCTTCTATCTGTCTGATTCTATTAAGTTTACAGAGTTTGTAAAAAACAGAGGGTAACATGTAGCCGCAGGCTTTAGCCTGCGCTCTGTGAGTTTAACGGATTCAATGAATTTTCCGGGTTAGGATAGGGGCGAGGCTTTTGGTGGCCCAGGCTTTCAGCCTGTGCTTTTTGGTGAAGAGGTCTTAATTTTCTCTTGAGGCCGTCCAAAACCCCAGGAAAAGGGCTGCTTGAAGATTTCGTGACCACCCACCCGGACTCCGTGGAACATGGTCTCGGCCATGTAGGTGGAGCCCAACAGGCGGGCCACGTCGATCATCAGTTCGGCATCGGCCACCAGCCGCTCCACCTCCTCGCCCGGATACCCGGCCCAGTACTTCAAATCGTGGACAAAACAAGCCGGGTAGAGGCTCACCCCCTGCCAGGTGTCGACCCACAGGGAACACCCGTCACTCCTGAAGGGCCAGGGCGGCGGGTCCCGTTCAATCTTGGCCCACAGGTCATGCAGCCCATAATGCTCACAAATTTCCTTGATTCTCTCCCACGGTACTACTTCGCCTTTTTTTGGTAACTCCATGGACCTAATCCCTCAGGAATTTCCATTGTGAAGCTAGGCATCTGTGAGCAGTGGATACTCACAAGTAACCACCACAGGCTTATCATTGAATGCTGGTACCCAATGGTCTACAGGCTGTTGCAAAACCTCAAATTCTCCTAAAATGTCATTCTGAGCGAAGCGAAGAATCTCGCATTTTCAATGAATTGAGATTTTTTACATCGTTCAGAATCTCCGGACAGAAAACTCTTCTCATGGTCACCTAGACATTTTCGCTAGTGTAGAGCTGGTGGCACAGGCGTCTCTTCTCAAGCTGGCGCAGGCTAAAGTCTGCGGCTACTTTTATCCGGTCCCGATTTGCTGAAATGTACAAAACCCTTACCGGACATTACTGTCATTTCCCCCCTTTCTTAAAGGGGGGCAGGGGGGATTTTGTCAGCCATTGATAATCCCCCTAAATCCCCCTTGAGAAAAGGGGGACTTGCAAATCTCAAGTATCGGGGAGGCTCACTCCAATAATTTGAACAATATCGCTGCCAAAAACCCTGACAGGGTGCTGAATCCCACCGCACTGGCATTGCCCAGGTGGACCGCTTCGGGGATCATGGCCGCAGCGATCATGGTAAGCATGGCTCCGGCTGCCATACCTTCCGCAAAGACCAGCCAGGTATGATGTAATTCGCTCGCCAGCAAGAAACCCAGTCCGGCCCCGACGGCAGTCATGACCATCAGGGAAAACCACATCAGAAAGATTTTCCCTTTATTCCAGCCCTGATGATACATATTGGCGGAACTGGAAAGGGCCTCAGGAAAATTTGACAAAAACAATCCAGCAATCAGAGTGTAGGGAATCACCTCCACAAATTTCACCTCACCCGTGACCGCAATTTTTGCCTGTAACATGATCAATAAGCCTGCCCCGATGACAAAGCTTTCCGGAATGCCATCAATCAGGATGCCCAGCCAGATTGCCAAAGGCGCGCCGTGATACTCTTGCTTTACCTGCCGGAGTTCCAGGGTGGTGGGAATGTCGGTGCCCATTTTTAAGGCTTCTTGCGCCGCTTGGCTCCATTGACTGGCCCGTTCATGATGGGAAATGTGGAATTTCTCAATGATTTTTAAATGTTCACCGGCCAGATTACGGCAGGCCTGGTCAAATTCAGGCGAAAAGCGGCGGAGACTCTCAAAATCTTCTTTGGAGAGTGCCAGGCATTTCACCGTCCCTTGGGCAATACCCGTGGCCTGGTAAGGGGTTTTGGTTAAGAAGGGCAGAACCCCGATCACATCACCAGGGCTTAATTCGGCAAAGGGTTTATCATCGATCCTGGCACTTACCTTACCCTCAGTAATAAGATAAAAAAAATCCGCTTCCTCCCCCTGCGTGCTCATCACTTCCTTATCAGGAAAAGTAACGTTACGGACCATTTTTAACAGAGTATTAATATACTTGCTAGGAAAGTTTTGGAGTAATGCGCAGCGGGACAGCTTTTCTAACAGTTCCTGCATCCGTCGACGTTTCGTGGTTCTGAAATGGGTCAGAGTGGTGGCGGTTTTGCGTAAAAAGCCGCCATGCGCGTTCACCACCTGATCAAGCACAATAAAGAGAACACCCCCCAATACGGCGCCAACGATCAAGGCAAAAAAATTAAGATGGGGATCCCCGTGATGGCCGGACCTGGCTTCATGAGAAATTGCCTGCACGGTTGGCGCCACCAGGTCCACCGTGAGAGCCGCGATCAGCGCGCCGGCGCCGAAGGCCGCCAGAATTGAGATATAAAGGGCTCGAAGCCTGGTATTGATGCCGATCAATGAACCCATGGGTAAGGAAACAGCACTCAGCGTGCCCAATATCGTGGCCCAGGCTAAATATTGCCAGGAGAAACCTTCCATTACTGTCAGACCAAGAGATTCGGGGTTTTTGCGTTCAAGGTCACAATACTTACCGTTTCTTCGGGCTTGCACAATGCCAGCGTGCAGATACTCACCGCGTCGGCGCCCAGGTCCAGGTAGCGCTTAACATCCTCTTCACTGGTGACGCCGCAACCCATGATCAGGGGTAAACGCACCAGTGGTCTGAGGGCTTTGTTGTACTGGTAGGCCTGATGGAAGGCCGGACCGCCGGAGACCCCACCTCCGCCCACCTCTGCCAGGGGTGAAGGGGGATGGCGGTTCGGGGGGAAGACCAGCTCATAAGGAATAGTGTTGACCGCGTGGAGGGCCCCTACCCCTGCCCTCTCCAACTCCTGGGCGAACTCATAAGGGTGCTGGACGCTGAGCTTGGCGATAAGAAAGAGGTCGGGGTGCGCAGTTTTCACCGCCCGCACACAAGCCAGGCCGTCGGTCACGTTGCCGGCAATGTCCTCCGGCACGTTGGGGCAGGAAAAATTGAGCTCCAGGGCCCAGAACGCCCCGCCCAGGTGCCGCCGATAGATGTCGATGGCCTCCAGGGTTTCTTGCCGGGCCCTGTCTGAACCCGAGCTGAACTCCGGCCAGAAGTTGGGAATGACCTGGTAACCCTCCCGGCAGGCCGCGCCGACTTTCGCCGCGCAGTTTTCTACCCCTTTATTGGTGAGACCGTAGGCGTTCAACATGCCAAGATTCGGCAACCGGTGGATGTATTTCCAGGTGAGGGGGTTAGCGGGCACGAAGTGACCCCGGCGCGGGTAGCGGGTGGCGGATTTGGTGAACACCGTGGTAGGGGTTGTATTAACAGCTCGCAGCAGACGACGGTAACTCGGCAACAGGGTGTAGGGAAAAATCCCTCGCCCGTCCGACCCCAGGGCGGTGGAGAGGACTATGGTGGAAATGAGCCGCTGACCGATGGTGATCATGTTTAAAATGACATTAGATGGGGGTCTTGGGGCGATGACCGGGGAAACAAGGTTCCCCCCTGCCCTCCAACTCCTCTCCCAGCGCTCTTTATTCAGTTTCCAGTTGCCAGTAACCAGTAATCGGCGCCTGGTTCCTTTTTCCTGACTACTGACTACTGGTCACTGGTCACTGGTCACTGATAACTGGCTACTGGCTCAAACGGTCCGTCAGCCCTGCGGCCATCTCCGCCGCCACCCGCCGGGCGGCGGCCACCGGGTCGGCGGCGCTGAGGAGGGGCCGGCCCACCACGATGTAGTCGGCGCCGTTTTTCATGGCCTCATAGGGCGTGACCACCCGCCGCTGGTCATCTTCCGGCACCACCGACCAGCCCGGTCGGATACCCGGACAGACCGCCAAGAATTCAGGGCCGCAAGCCTCCTTCACCGCCTTGACCTCCCGTCCGGAGCAAATAACCCCGTGGCATCCAGCGGCCTGGGCCAACTTCGCCCGGAGCACCACCAACCGGGTGGGGTCAGAGGCGTACTTGGAAGCGTAGCCTTGAGCGCGCACATCTTCCCCCGACTGGCTGGTGAGGAGAGTGACGGCCAGAACTTTAAAGTCGCTGTCGAGGTCATTCAATATGGAGGTGAGCCCTCCGGAGCCCAAATTGCTACGAATAGTAACGAAGGCCACTCCGGGGGCAATTTGCCGGAGGGTTTCCCGGAGCGTGTTGAAAATATCATAAATTTTTAAATCTAAAAAAATACGGCTGGCCTTCAAGTTACGAGCCAAACTTAACAAAAATTTAGGCCCTTCTGCCATGAAGAGTTGCCAGCCTACCTTAAAAAGCCCCACTTCGTTGCGCAGGAGTTTTACCAGGGCGAGGGCTTCTTTCCGGTCCGGCACATCCAAAGCTAGTATGAGATGTTTTTTAGGTTCCATGGAAGCTAAGTCACCGTTGGTTTGTAATAAAGGTTCTGGTCTTAAAGTCTCTGAATTTCTTTATCAGATTTTTTCCCGCAAGTACTCCTCCACCCGGGCCAGGTCTTCCGGGGTGTCCACCTCCAGGGTGTCCCCGTCTGTCTCCACCACGTGAATGGGATAACCGTATTCCAGGGCCCGCAGCTGCTCCAGCTTTTCCGCCTGCTCCCAGCGTCCGGGGGGCAAGGTGACAAAATCTTTCAGGAAGTCCACCCGGTAAGCGTAGATGCCGATGTGCTTGAAAAAATAGGGGCGTTCTCCGTCCCGCCAGTAGGGGAGCGGGCTCCGGGAAAAGTACAGGGCGCGGCCCTGGTGATTGAAGACCACCTTCACCAGGTTGGAATTCTGGGCCAGTTCCATATCAGTGAGTCGCCGGGCCGGCGTGACCATGACCGCCGAGCAATCTCGGTCCACCAAGGCTGCCATGTGCCCGACCACCAGCGGGGGAAAAACCGGCTGGTCACCCTGGATGTTGATCACGAGGTCATGCCGATCTAACCTCAGAATTTCTGCGGCTTCCGCCAAGCGGTCACTCCCCGAGGGGTGGTCGCTGCGGGTCATGATGGCCTGACCCCCGAAATCCTCTACACACTTTTTAATGCGCTCGTCGTCAGTGGCCACGAAGATGTCGTGCAGGCCCTGAACCAGGCGGGTTTGCTCATACACCCACTGAATCAAGGGTTTTCCCAGGAGGTCGGCCAGGGCCTTCCCCGGGAAGCGGGTAGAGCCATAGCGGGCCGGGATGAGAGCAAAGTGGCGCATAATCGGTTGCCTTTAGTAACGCCATTATAATCCGGCTTGAACATATTGCCAACTGAAGTTCCTTGACACGATTAAATCCGTGCTTATCTTTTTTGAAGTAATTTCTTTAAGTTATGTTACAAGAACCACGGAGGCAAGGAGAAAATGCGGTTTGACAAATTAACCCTCAAAGCCCAGGAGGCTCTCCAGGCGTCCCAGGATTTGGCCCGGCGCTTAAATAATCCCCAGATCGAGCCGGCCCATATGCTGCGCGAACTCCTGGCCCAGGAGGATGGGCTCATCCAACCCCTCCTCAAAAAACTGGAAGTGGATCCCCAGAGAATCATCCAGGGGGTGGAGGAGCAGCTCAGCCGACTGCCCCGGGTAAGCGGCGACGCCCAGGTCTATCTCTCTCCCGGTTTGAATAAAGTTTTGGACGAGGCCTTCAAGCAGGCCGGCCAGATGCGGGATGAGTATGTCTCCACCGAGCATATCTTTTACGGATTGGCAGCAGACAAGGCGAGCGACACCGGCAGGCTTTTGGCGGACGTCGGCCTGACCCCGGAAGTCATTCTCAAGGCCCTCATGGAGCTCAGGGGCTCCACCCGCATCACCGACCAGGCTCCTGAGGACAAATACCAGCCCCTGGAAAAGTACGCCCGGGACCTGACGGAAATGGCCCGTTCCGGCAAACTCGACCCGGTTATCGGACGGGACAGCGAAATCCGGCGCATCATCCAGGTGCTCTCCCGGCGCACGAAAAATAACCCGGTGCTCATCGGCGAGGCGGGGGTGGGCAAGACCGCCATCGTCGAGGGCCTGGCCCAGCGCATTGTCAACGGCGATGTGCCGGAAACCCTGAAAGATAAGCGCCTGGTGGCCCTGGACCTGGGTTCCCTCATCGCCGGCACCAAGTACCGGGGAGAATTCGAAGAGCGGCTGAAGGCAGTGCTCAAGGAAATCACCGAATCCGAGGGCCAGATCGTCATGTTCATCGACGAACTCCACACCCTGGTGGGCGCCGGCGCCGCGGAAGGTGCCGTGGACGCCAGCAACATGCTCAAGCCCGCCCTGGCCCGGGGGGAACTGCGCTGCGTGGGCGCCACCACCTTAAACGAATACCGGAAGCACATCGAGAAGGATGCCGCGTTGGAGCGCCGCTTCCAGCCCATTTTTGTGGCCGAGCCTTCGGTGGAAGACACCATTGCCATCCTCCGGGGCTTAAAAGAACGCTATGAAGTGCACCACGGGGTGCGCATCAAGGACAGCGCCATCGTGGCTGCCGCCACTTTGTCGCACCGCTACATCACCGACCGGCACCTCCCCGACAAGGCCGTGGACCTGATTGACGAATCCGCCAGCAAATTGCGCATGGAAATTGACAGCCGGCCCGCCGACATCGACGTAGTGGAACGCAAAATCACCCAGGAAGAAATCGAGCGGGAAGCCCTGAAACGGGAGCAGGACCCGGCCTCCCAGGAGCGCCTGGCCAAGATCGAGAAGAGCCTCGCCGACCTGAAAGAGAAGAGCGCCACCCTCAAAGCCCGCTGGCAAAAGGAAAAAGAGGTCATCAGCCGCATCCAGGCCATCAAGGAGCAGATGGAGAAGGCCAAGATCGATGCGGCTCAGGCCGAGCGCCTGGGTGATCTGGCCCGGGCCGCGGAAATCACTTACGGCCACATGCTTAACCTGCAAAAGGAATTGGAAGAGGAAAACCAGAAGCTCGAAGAAATGCAGCAGGAAGGGGCCATGCTCAAGGAGGAGGTGGACGCCGAGGACGTGGCCGAAGTGGTGGCCAAATGGACGGGTATCCCGGTCACCCGGCTTCTCGAGGGCGAAAAGCAAAAACTCCTGCACATGGAGGAGCGCATTGGCCTGCGGGTTGTCGGTCAGGAGGAGGCGGTGCAGGCGGTCAGCAATGCCGTGCGCCGGGCCCGCTCCGGCCTCCAGGACCCCAACCGGCCCCTGGGTTCCTTTATTTTCCTGGGGCCTACCGGCGTGGGCAAAACCGAACTGGCCCGGGCCCTGGCCGAATTTCTCTTCGACAGCGAGCAGGCCATGGTGCGCCTGGACATGAGCGAATATATGGAAAAGCACACCGTGTCACGGCTTATCGGTGCGCCCCCGGGCTACGTGGGTTACGAGGAAGGGGGTCAGCTCACCGAGGCGGTGCGCCGCCGGCCTTACAGCGTGGTGCTCTTCGACGAAATCGAGAAGGCCCACCCGGAGGTTTTCAATGCGCTGCTCCAGATCCTGGACGACGGCCGCCTCACCGACGGCCAGGGCCGCACCGTGGACTTTAAGAACACCATTGTCATCATGACCAGCAACATCGGCAGCCAGTACATCGCCGAAGCGGTGAACGAGGACCAGATGAAAGAGCGGATCATGGAGGCCCTCAGGCTCCATTTCCGCCCCGAGTTCCTGAACCGGGTGGACGATATCCTGATCTTCCACCGCCTGACCCTTGAGCAGCTCCGGCAGATTGTGGACCTGCAGATGACCAGGCTCCGGAACCTCCTGGAAGAACGTCACATTGATCTGAAACTCACCGACAAGGCCAAGGAGTTCCTGGCCGAGGCGGGCTATGATCCGGTCTATGGGGCCAGACCCCTGCGCCGGGCCATTCAGCGCTATGTCCAGGACAAACTGGCCCCGATGCTCCTGTCCGGCGAGTTCAAGGAAGGGGACACCATCCTGGTGGACGGGGACACTACGGGCTTGCGGTTCGAGAGAAAAGAAGGGTGAGATAATTATGGGGTTCCTGGAAGTGTGTGTGGATGTGCTGCAATTGTCTGATAATTACAACATCACTTCAGCTACAGGCCGCCTTTTCACTCTCCTCGTTCTGGTGGCCGCCATCTTCTTAGCGCGCATCCTCAAACCTCCTCGGAAGGATGACTGGCAGCAGTAAAGAGGAAGGGAGGGCCGGGAGACCTGAAGCCCCTACCCTCCCCTTGATGCCCTCCCAACCGCATATTTCTTCTAAAGCACCTTCCCCTCAGGACCGTAGGGCGGGAAAGCGCAGCGCATCCCGCCTTTCACATATGTCAGACTCTTTATCGGGGCAACTCCTTCATCACCTCCGGCCACACCTCCCCCGCGGACCCGGGCAAGAAATAATCGGTGAGATAGTGGGTCAGGTGGGTGTGCTCGAGGTTGCTCTCCACGATGACCGCACCGGTGTTTTTGGCCGCTTGGGGGAGGATGTTGGCCGGAGCCACTTCCATGGAGGTGCCGATGAGGAGCAGGAGGTCGCAGTTCAGAGCCAAGGCGGTGGCTTGGTACCTGGCCTCCTCGGGGATGGCTTCGCCGAAGAAAACCACGTCCGGCTTGATGAGGCCGCCGCAGTGGCAGTGCAGGGGGGTCTGGTCAAAATCCAGGGCCTCCCGGGGCCAGATGCCCTTGCACTGCAGGCAGGCGAAGCGGTGGGCGTTGCCGTGGTATTCAATAACGTTGAAGCTCCCGGCCTCCTGGTGCAGGTTGTCCACGTTCTGGGTGACAATGCCTAAGAGATGGCCCCGTTTCTCCAGTTCCGCCAGGGCGTAGTGGGCCGGGTTGGGTCGGGCCCGGACCAGAATCTGATCCATCTCCTTAAGCATGACCCAGACCTTGGCCGGGTTTTTTTCAAAGGCCCTGATGGTGGCATATTCCCTGGGGTCGAAGCGCTCCCACAGGCCACCGGGGCTGCGAAAATCAGGAACACCGGACTCCACCGAAATGCCGGCGCCGGTAATGGCGACCATCTTTCTTTGGGTGCGGATGAGCTCCGCCAGTTGAGCCGGGGTGATTTCCTTCACGATGTCTCCGCGCCTTTTGCGGTTGATTCTTATCTGTTAACCTATTGTAAAAAGTATTTCTCCACCAAATGATAATTTTCAATCCGATTATAGCCTTAGCTCCGAAAAAGGGAATTAAGTATACGCTTCACCAAGCGGTAAACCTTTATTCGGGATGGTTTAGGGACATTGGAAATCTCGCTTTTACTCCCTACCCCTGGATGGGGGAGGGCTGGGGAGGGGGTGAATTAATCTTTGAACCTGCCTCTCAGATGAACGCCACCCTCCCCCTGACCCCCTCCCATCAAGGGAGGGGGAATCTTGCTGACTACCCACTAGTGATTGCTTGGCTCGGAGCTAAGGACATCATCGGAATTTTCAAAATGCCGGCCCTGAGTGCCCGTATTCTTGGGGTCCTTAGGTCGTCACAATGCCATGAGCACCCCCAGGACCGTAAAAGCGCTCAACACCACCGAAGAAAATATCAAAAGCGAGGCCAAGCCGGCGTCGCAGCCGTAACGCTGGGCGAAGACTGCGGACAGGGTGGCCGCCGGCATAGCCGCCTCCAACACCAGGACCTGGCGCCAGAGATCGGGAACATTCAGCCACCCCGTCGGCAGGAAAACCAAAACAGGCTGGACAATCAGCTTGATGGTCCCGGCCAACAGGACAAGCGGGACCGCCACCCCCAGGTTCCTGAAATTCAGCAGCAAACCGATGGTGATGATCACCAACCAGGTATTGGCCTGGGCCAGGATGTGCAGGAACTTATTAAGCACCGCGAAGACCGGGTTGGCGGTTACTCCGGGGATTGAGGCCGCTGTCACCCCTAAAACCAGGGAGAAAAAAATGGGCGAGTAAAAGAATCGTATGGTTTCAGCCCCGGCCCCGACCCGGGTGTCTCCGGCGGCGCCGTAGTAACGGGCTATGAAGACGCCCAGGGTGAAAATGAGAAGACCCACGCCAATTTCGCTAATAATGACAGCATCGGTCAGGGCCTCAGGATGCAAGGGAAACACCTGCTGCACGATGACGTATCCCAAAAGAGCGCTGGTCCCGAACCCGGAAGCCAGGATAAACGCGCCCTTCTGGGGACGGCTAAGTTGTAGGAGGCTCGCCACCACCCAGGCCAACGCCAGGCAAACGAGTTCGGCACCCATCATGAGGAAGGGCAGCAGGGCTTCCCGCCAGATGAGGTGGTGTTTGGCCAGGGAAACGAAGATCAGGGCGGGCAGGGTGACTTCGGTAACCAGGCGGGCGAAGAGACCGGCGTGCTCACGCAGAAGCAGACCCAAATGGCGCAAGTACTGCACCAGGCCAATGAGGCCGATGATGACGATGATGGCTTGCAGCAGGTTTTCTGCAAAGGGCATGTCCGCCCTCCCCCTTCCCGGGGTGTTTCTGGATGGAAAGAGAGGCGTTGTTAAGCGTTGGTTATTTCTTGAAAAACATGTAGATGGCCATGCCCAGAATAATTACGGCAAAGATTTTCTTGAAGACCTGGGTGGGCACGAATTGGACCAAGTAGGCCCCCACCTGGGCCCCAATAATGCCCCCCAGTCCCAGAAGGATGCCGGTCTTGTAATCCACGTGGGCCAGCCTGCCGTGCGCCAACAGGGCCGACACCGAAATAATGAAGATGCCCATGAAAGAGGTGCCCACTGCATACTGGGCCGAATATCCCAGGAAAATAAGGAGGGGCACCATGAGAAAGCCGCCGCCCAGACCGCTAAAGGAAGCGGCCAAACCCGCCAGGATGCCGAAAACCGGCATGAGCCACAGTTGCCAGGTCATTTTCTGTATCCTTATTATTGGTCAGTCCATGACTGAAGTGATTTCATAGGTCAGGCCTCTCATTGCCCCTACCCTACCCGCACCCGGACATCCAAAGCCACCATACCCTCTTCCCCGGGAAAGACCCGCACCGGGTTCAAGTCCACTTCCTGTATCTGGGGGAAGCGCTCCATGAGATGGGACAGGGCCGACAGGGCCCGGCCGAGGGCCGCCAGGTCAGCGGCAGGCCTTCCCCGAGCGCCTTGCAGGATCAGGCCCATTTTCGTCTCCAGGATCTGGCGCTGGGCTTCCTGGGGGCTAATGGGGCCTACCCTGAGGGCCACGTCCTCCAAAATCTCAGTCCACACCCCGCCGGCGCCAAAAGCAACCACTGCCCCAAAAGCCTGGTCCCGGCGAGCCCCCAGGAGCACCTCCTCGCCTGCGGCGGCCTGTTTCATAACCACCACCTGCCAGGGCTCCCCCGGCGGCACCTGCACCCGGGCGGTCTCGGCTAACGCGTGAAAAGCCTGGGCTGTGGCCTCTGCATCACCCAGATTTAACACCACGCCCCCCACCTCGGTCTTGTGGACCAGGGAGGGGGCGGCAAGCTTCAGGACTACCGGATAGCCCAATTCAGAGGCGGCAGCCAGAACCTCCCCCTCATTGGCCGCCACCAGCCAGGCAGCCACAGGGATATCCACCGCCTCCAACAGGGTGAGGGCCTGGGGCATGGGTAAAAAGCCGTCCGCTGCCGCCGTAGTCAAGAGAGCGGCCAGGCGTTCTTCATCAAAACCAGGTTGATCAATCGACGGGTCATCCGCCGGGGGCCGCTGATAAAAGTCCCGGCTGTATGCCAGGCCACGCACCGCCTGGCCCGGAAAATGAAAAACCGGCACCCCCAGGTCTTCCCGGAAGTACTCTTCCTCCTCCAGGGTATAGCACACACTAATGGCCAAAGGCTTGCCTGCCGACCGGGAGGTGTTGACAAAGTGCTGGGCCATATCCCGGGCCTCGGCACGTTCCGGGTCATAGACCGGCCCATGGTTCAGGAGCACAGCGTCCACCCCCGGGTCCTGGCAGAGATGGTCCATAACCCGGGAGTAGACCCCAAAGTCGAAAATATCCCCCAAATCAATGGGATTAGTGGGTTTGATGATCTTGGAGCGGGAGCTTTTGTGGATGAAGTCGGTAATCTCCGGAGCCAGGGGAGGGAGCGTAAATCCCCAGCGTTTGCAGGCATAGGCCCCCACCACCGCCTCGCCGCCGCTGCGGGAGAGGATCACCAGGCGGTTCCCCTTGACCGGGGCTTGCCCCACCATCTTGGCGGCGATGAGGAAATCAGCCTGGCTCAGCACCCGGGAGATGTTCCCCTGGCGACAGGCCGCCTCCACCACCTTTTCATCGGTGGCCAGAGAGGCCGTGTGCGACATGGCGATGCCGGAGGTCTCCGGTACCACGTTGGCGATTTGTAAGAACATGGGCTTGCTGGCCCGCTTGGCCACCTCCAGGAGCCCCCGGCCATCTTCCAGGCCCTCGAGGTAGAGGTAGATCATCTCGGTGCCCGGGTCCTCCAGGAAATAGGCCAGGGCTTCGTTTTCTTGAACGTCCAGCTTGTTCCCCAGGCTCAGGAATTTATTCAGGCCCAGGCCCTCCTTGTGCATCCAGGCGACCACGTGCATGCCCACGCCGCCGCTTTGGGAAATAACCGAGATGCTGCCCCGCCGGGGCACGGGGGTGATCTGGGAAAACGGCAGAGACAGGCCGATCTCCATATTGATAACCCCCAGGCCGTTGGGTCCGATGAGCCTGAGGTTGTAGCGCTTAATGAGACCTTTGAGCTCTTCTTCCAGGGCCCTCCCCTGCTCCCCCAACTCCGAAAAGCCCCCTGACTCCACAACCACCCGGGTGATGCCTAACTCCCCGCAAGCCGCCACCACCTCGGGCACAAAGCGGGCCGGGGTGAGGATGGCGACCAGGTCCACGGGCTCAGGCAATTCCTGGAGGTGAGTATAAATGGGCTTGCCAAAGACCTCGCCGCCCCGCGGGCCCACCAGGAAAATTTTCCCCTGGTAGCCAGCCTCCATCATATTTAGGACAATGCCCCGGCCCAGGTTCAAAGGGTTTTCCGAGACACCTATCACTGCCACACTTTGAGGATAGTAGAATTTTTGCATCGTTTCTTCCTGTCTGATAAGAATTCTGAAAAAGCCAGGTAAAGGGAGGGAGTAAGGCCCGGGGACCTCCATCCCTCCCTCAATCTCTCAGGCCAAACCCTTGACGAAGTAATCCCGGGAACGTTTTCGACCCCGGGATTTTGACCAGGTTATGATATCACATTATTCCACTTCGGCAGGGAGAGAAAGGAAAAGAACCGGACCTCAAACCTTATTAACTTTTTCGCCGGGTAAGTAGTGCAGACCTGTAGTATAAAAACCTATCCCGAATACTGGCAGGCTTGGGACCCAAAAATCGCCCCGAAGAGGTGAACGTGCTCTACGAAAAGTGTGAGGAGGTAAATGAAGAATTCTGGCAGGAGCTCTCAGGGCTCCCCCCGGCGGAAGTGACCCGTCGCACCGGCGCTGCCTGGGTTGAAGGCTCCTACCGGCTCTCCTTTCTTGACCGCGTAGGCAAAATTGACCTGGCAAAACGCACTGTCCAGGTGGAGGGGTTCGAGTCCCGGGACCCTGGCTTCCGGCTCTGTCTCACCGCCCTCCTCTACCTTTCCCGGGTGGACCCCGCCTCGCTGGGGCCGCTGGTCAGTCCCCTGGAACTTACCGGTGGACCCACCTTTTTCATGGACCGGGGCCCCCACGCACTCCCCAATGCCCCTCTGGAGGAACGCTTTGGGCATGACCTGACCGGATTCCTGAACGCGGGAGAGCTCCTGGGCGCGGAACGCCGGGCCGTCGGGGACGCCGCTCTGGCCTTTCAAGTTTTCCCGGGGCTGACGGTGGAAGTGATTCTCTGGCTGGCGGACGAGGAATTCCCCGCCCAGGTGTCCTTCCGGGTGCCCGGCTCCCTGGAGCGGGTCTGGCATTTGGACGCGGTCCTGGGACTCCTGCAGCTCCTTGCCTGGGAAATCCTGGCCACCGCAGCTTAACGGATTGGTCTTTTTACCCCGCCAAGGTAACCGCCACCGCGCCAAAACCTGACCCCTTCAACCTGAAAAGAGCAGGCCTAGTAAGACCAGGAGAGTGCCGCTACCTTGCCAAACCAGGGTGAAGGGGCTACAATGAAAACCCGAGCCGGCATAGCTCAGTGGTAGAGCAGCTGATTCGTAATCAGCAGGTCTGGGGTTCAAATCCCCATGCCGGCTCCAGTTAATTCAATAAGCTAGTCTCATGCTTTTGACCCGGTGGACGTCTCCATGCCCCCAAAGCGGTAGTTGGAGAGCTTCAATCTACTCAAAGGATTGATACTGCAGGATTACCGCTTCAAAGACCAAGACGACATCCGGGAATTCTTCCCCCGCCTTACCAGTCTTTATAAGAATTACAACTACAGTGCGCCCGATACCCCTTTACCCTTTCATTGCTCCAGTCAACCCTGGACCCTACAGCATTCCTTCCTGGATGAGCTTGCGCTGGTGGGCCTGGCGCATCTTGTCGAAAAGTTCGTCCAAGGGCACCGGCTTCATGACATAGTCGAAGGCGCCGAGCTGCATGGCCTGGGCACTTGACTCCACCGAAGCCTCCCCGGTGAGTATGATGACCTCAGTCAAGGGCTTTTTCTTTTTCAACGCTTTCAGGATTTCGATGCCGTCCAGACCTGGGAGGTGCTCTTCCAGGATCACCACGTCAAAGTCCTGGCTGTCCAACAGTTGCAGGGCCGCCTCACCATGGTCCACCGTGCTGACCTCCAGGTCATGGTTTTTGAGGTGCTTCACTATGGTCTCCAGGAAGTCTTGGTCAGCATCCGCTACCAGCACTTTGAATGTTTTCATGGGAAGCCCTTTTCCTGCTGCAACGCCCTCCCTGGCATTTCCTTAGATTTGTGAAATCCATCCTAAATGAAGGGTCTCATCCCTGTCAAGAACATAGCTCATGCCGAACTAATATCCTCTTGACATAAAGAGGTGTATACGTTTTATTGTAAGGGAATTTGAGAGGTGAACTAATAATATGTCTGAAGAAGTGCTGGGCTCAGTGGTGGTGGTAGGAGGCGGCATTGCGGGCATGCAGGCTGCCCTCGATTTGGCCAACTCAGGATACTATGTTTACCTGGTGGAAAAAGGCCCCGCCATCGGCGGAACCATGGCGCAGATTGACAAGACCTTTCCCACCAACGACTGCGCCATGTGAATTATTTCCCCCAAGCTGGTCGAGGTCGGCCGGCACACCAACATCGAACTCCATACTCTGGCCCACGTCAGGGATGTTACCGGCAAGCCGGGGAATCTTGAAATTCTCATTGAAAAGCAAGCCCGCTTCGTGGACCCCGCCAAGTGCACGGGTTGCGGCACCTGCCTGGATGTCTGCCCCATCCGCTATGAGGTTCAGCTTCCGGACGAAACCAGGGCCCGGGCTGCCTTCTCCCAAGTAACGGACGAACAGGCGGTGACCGATATCATCGCCCGTCACCGGGACGAGCGGGGCAACCTGTTGCCCGTGCTGTTGGATGTCAACCGCCACTTCAACTGGCTCCCCCGCCCTGCCCTGGAGCAGGTTTCCGACGAACTCAAGCTGCCCCTGGCAGAAATCCTCCGGGTGGCCAGCTTTTACAATGCCTTTTCCCTGGTCCCCCGGGGCAAGCACATCATCAACGTTTGCATGGGCACAGGCTGTTTCGTCAAGGGCTCACCTCGCCTGTTGGACTCCCTGGAACGGGAACTCGGCCTCAAGCACGGCCAGACCACGGAGGACATGCTCTTCACCCTGGAGGTGGTTCGCTGTATCGGCTGCTGCGCCCTGGCCCCGGCCATGCGGGTGGGGGAAGACACCTTCGGGCGTCTCACCCCGAGCCTGATCCCCAAAATTCTCAAATCATACGCCGAGTCCTACGGCCGTGAAGATGCGGAGGAGGAAGCGGCGGGATGAAGGTCAGATCTCTGGAACGACTGGCAGATATCAAAAAACAAGGCCTGGCTCTCACCTACCCTGACAAAGTCAAAATTATGGTGGGTATGGCCACCTGTGGTATCTCCGCCGGAGCTGATAAGGTCTATGCTGCTTTAGAGGCCAAAATTGCGGAACTGGGCCTGGACGTGGCCTTGGAAAAGACCGGCTGCATCGGTTTCTGTCAGCGAGAACCCCTGGTAGATGTAGTGTATCCCAAGCAGGTGCGCCTCTCCTATCAGGGCATGACCCCGGAGAAAGCCGAGGGCCTGGTGGAAGCCTTGTGGAAGGGGGAAGTTTACCCGGAAAACCTGCTGTGCCGCATCGACCAGGAGGACATATTGGTGGAAGGCCAGGTGCGGCCCTACGCCAACCCCCATCCCCCTACCCTAACGGTGGAGTTACCCCGGTATGATGAACTGCCCTTCTTCGGCAAGCAGGTGAAAATCGCGCTCCGCAACTGCGGCTTCATCCACCCGGAACGCATCGAAGAATACATCGCCCGGGGTGGCTATCAGGCCCTTCACCAAGTGCTTACCGGGATGACCCCGGAAGAGGTCATTGCGGAAGTCAAGTCCTCGGGCCTCAGAGGGCGGGGCGGCGCCGGCTTTCCCACCGGACTCAAGTGGGAGTTCGCCCGCAAAAATGACAGCGACGAGAAATATGTCATCTGCAACGCCGATGAAGGGGACCCCGGGGCCTTCATGGACCGGGGCATCCTGGAGGGCGACCCCCATGCGGTCATCGAGGGCATGGCCATCGGGGCCTATGCCATCGGCGCCCACGAAGGCTATGTCTATTGCCGGGCGGAATATCCCCTGGCCGTTCACCGCCTGAAAATCGCCATCGACCAGGCAGAGGCCCTGGGACTTCTGGGCGATAAGATTTTCGGGACCAATTTCTCCCTCAAGCTGAAAATCCGTGAGGGCGCCGGCGCCTTCGTCTGTGGCGAGGAGACTTCTCTCATCGCCTCCATCGAGGGCAAAGTGGGCGAACCCCGCCCCCGGCCCCCCTTCCCGGCCCAAAGCGGTCTCTGGGGCAAGCCTACCATTATCAACAACGTCAAGACCTGGAGTCACATTGCTCCCATCGTCATGCGGGGCGCGGAGTGGTACGCCGGCTTCGGCACCGAAGGCAGCAAGGGCACCACGGTTTTCGCCCTGGTGGGCAAAGTCAACAACACCGGTCTCGTGGAAATTCCCCTGGGCATGACGCTTAGGGAAATGATCTTCGACATTGGCGGTGGCATCGCCGGAGGGCGGGAGTTCAAAGCGGTGCAGACCGGCGGCCCCAGCGGCGGCTGCATCCCGGAGGAGTTTCTGGACACCCCGGTGGACTATGAGTCCCTGGGGGCCCTGGGCTCCATTATGGGTTCTGGCGGCATGATCGTCATGGACGAACGGGACTGCATGGTGGACGTGGCCAAGTACTTCATCGATTTCACCCAGGACGAGTCCTGCGGCAAATGCACCCCGTGCCGGGAAGGCACCCTCCGGCTCATGGAAATGCTGGAGGCCGTCACCGCGGGCCAGGGTAGCGAGGAGGACCTCGACAAGCTGGCCCACATGAGCGAGTTAATCAAAAAGACCTCGCTCTGTGGCCTGGGCCAGACCGCGCCCAACCCGGTGCTGTCCACCATCCGTTACTTCCGGGACGAATATCTGGCCCATATCCGGGACGGCAAATGTCCGGCCAAAGTCTGTAAGCCTCTCATCACCTTCTCGGTTGTCGAAGAAAACTGCACGGGCTGCCAATTATGCCGCCTGAAATGCCCGGCCGAAGCGGTGGCGGGAGCCAAAAAAGAGGTGCACCACATCATTCAGGAAAACTGCATCAAGTGTGGCACCTGTTTCGAAGGCTGTAAATTCGACGCTATTGTGATTGAATAGCTATAAGCTATAAGCTTTAAGCCTTAAGCTTTAAGCAATAAGCTATTAGAAAATGTAGGGCGCGTCGTCTCACGCGCCATCAATATGTGCTCAAAGCTCACAGCTCCAAAAGAAAGCCCCTATGGTTACCTTAACAATCAATGACAAACCCATAGAAGTCCACGAGGGCACCACTGTATTGGCCGCGGCCCGGCAGTTGGGCGTCAACATCCCCACCCTCTGCCATCAGGAAGGCCTCAAACCTTATGGCGGTTGCCGCCTCTGCCTGGTGGAAGTGACCGCCGGTCCCCGTACCCAGCTCACTGCGTCCTGCACCTACCCCGTGGCCGAGGGCCTGGTAGTGCAGACCGACACGGAGGAGGTGCTGGCCGGCCGCCGCCTGGTCATGGATCTCCTCTTGTCCAGGTGTCCCGAGGTGCCGGCCCTGCAGGAGATGGCTCGGCAAGTGGGCCTCGAAGAGCCCAGCTTCGCCAAGGGGGAAAGTGACTGCATTTTGTGCGGCAAGTGTGTGCGCATGTGCTTTGAAGTCCAGGGGGTGGGCGCCATCAGCATGGTAAACCGGGGCGCCAAACGGCAAGTCGTCACTCCGTTCGGGGAGTTTTCCCAGGTGTGCCGCACCTGCGGGGCCTGCCAGTTCGTCTGCCCCACCGGCCACTTCACCGATATCGGCGGCATCAGTGGCAAAACCGCCATACCCCAAGGCGCTGAGTTTAACCAGGGCCTCAACAGCCGGGGCAACATCTTCCGCACGTATCCCCAGGCGGTGCCCAACACCCCCACCATCGACCGGGATAACTGCATCCATTTTTTGACGGGGGACTGCGGCTTGTGCGCCGAAGCCTGCGCCGCTGAGGCCATCGACTATGAGCAACAGGAAGAAACTGTTACCCTCCAGGCCGGCAGCGTAATTTTGGCTCCGGGGTTCAAGCCCTATGACCCCACCGTTCTGATCGACTATGGCTACGGTGTCTACCCCAACGTTTACACCAGCCTCGAGTTTGAGCGCATCCTCTCTCCCGGGGGCCCCTTCGCCGGGCACATCCAGCGCCGCTCTGACGGCAAGGAGCCCCAGAAAATCGCCTGGCTCCAGTGTGTGGGCATGCGGAGCGATAAGGAAGGGTATCATCCTTACTGTTCAGGGTTCTGCTGCATGGCCTCCCTCAAACAGGGCATGATTGCTAAAGAGCACCAGGGCACCGACCTGGACACCGCGGTTTTCTACATGGATATGCGCACGCCCCGCAAGGACTTCGAAAAATACTACGCCAGGGCCGAAGACCTGGGGGCTCGCCTCATCCGCTCCCGGGTGCACTCCATTCACGAGGACGAGCAGACCCAAGACCTCAGCTTGCGCTACACCATGGAAAGTGGAGAGCTCAAAGAAGAAACCTTTGATATGGTGGTCCTGTCCGTGGGCGGAGTCATCACCCGGGATGTCATCGACTTGGCTCAAAAGCTCAAGGTGCGCCTGTCCCACAACCGCTTCATGGACACTGAGTGCTTTAAGCCGGTGACCACCTCTCGGCCGGGTATTTACTCCTGCGGCTTTTTCAACGGCCCCAAGGACATTCCCCAAACCGTGATGGAAGGGCAGCGCCGCCGCCATGGAGGCCTCCAAAGAATTGGCCATGGCCAAGGGCACCCTCATCCGGCAGAAGGAATTCCCCCCGGAACAGGACTTTTCCGGACCAGCCGGCCCGCATTGGGGTCTTTGTGTGCCACTGCGGTCTGAACATCGGGGGTACCGCCGATATTCCGGAAATTGTTGAGTATGCTCAGAACATCCCCAACGTGGAGTATGTCCAGGCCAACCTCTTCTCCTGCTCCCAGGATGCCCAGGCCCAGATGGTGGAGATGATCAAGGAGCACGACCTCAACCGGGTGGTGGTGGCGGCCTGCAGTCCCTCCACGCACCAACCCATTTTTCAGGATATGCTCAGGAACGCCGGCCTCAACAAATACCTCTTTGAGATGGCCAATATCCGCAACCAGTGCACCTGGGTGCACCAGCACAACCCGGAGATGGCCACCGACAAGTGCAAGGACCTGGTGCGCATGGCCGCGGCCAAGTCCGGTCTGCTGCAACCTCTAGACTACCTCTCCGTGCCGGTGAACAAAAAGGCTCTGGTCATCGGCGGCGGCGTCGCCGGCATGACCACTGCTCTGGGGCTGGCGGAACAGGGCTACGAAACGCATCTGGTGGAACGCAAAGACCGCCTGGGCGGCAATGCCTTGCGCCTGCACAGCACCTGGCGGGGCGGCCTGGTGGGCTGGCGGCTTGAGCGGCTCCTGGCCAACGTGACTCAGCCATCCCCGCATCACCGTGCATTACAAGGCCATTGTCACCGGGGTTGAAGGGGTGGTGGGGAACTTCAAGACCAAGCTCAGCAGCGGCGCAGTCGTCAACCACGGCGTGGTGGTCCTCGCCACCGGCGCCGAGCCTTACCGTCCGGAGGGTCAGTTCCTTTACAAAAAGCACCCCAACGTGCTGCTGTCCCTGGATCTGGATCAGGAATTCATCAATGAAACCGACCGGCTGAAAGAAGCCCAGGCCTTCGCCTTCATCCAGTGCGTCGGCTCCCGGTCCCCGGAACGGCCGTATTGCATGAAGGTGTGCTGCTCCCACTCGGTGGAGAATGCCCTCAAGATCAAAGAACATGGACCCCGATAAAGACGTCTACGTCCTGTACCGGGATATGCGCACCTATGGCGAGCGGGAGATGTTGTATACCGCAGCCCGGGAAGCGGGCGTGATTTTCATCCGCTATCACCATGAGGACCCGCCCCACGTGGAGGAAGCGCCGGACGGCCGCATCAGGATCACGACGAAAGACCACATTCTGAATAGGCCGGTCACCTTCGACGTGGATGTCCTGACTCTGGCCACGGCCATCATTCCGCACCACAATGCGCCCCTGGCCGAACTCTACAAGATCCCCTTGAACGCCGAGGGCTTTTTCACTGAGGCCCACGCCAAGATCAAACCGGTGGACGCACCCACGGAAGGCATCTATCTGGCGGGGCTGTGCCACTATCCCAAGCCCCTCCAGGAGTCGGTGGCCGAGGCCCTGGCCACGCGCGGCCCGAGCCTCCACCATCCTGGCCCAGGACACCTTGTTGCTGGAGTCCACCATCTCCCGGCCCATCGACGAAAATTGCGACGGCTGCGCCTTCTGCGTGGACACCTGCCCCTTCCAGGCCATCACTCTCCTCGAGTACATGAGCGACGGCCATGTGAAAAAAACCGTGGAAGTGAGCGAGGTGCAGTGCAAAGGCTGCGGCTCGTGTATGGCCACCTGCCCCAAGCAGGGCATTGAAGTGTCGGGTTTCACCATGGAGCAACTCCAGGCCATGGTGGACGCAGCCCTGGAAGTGGCCTGATGTTTTCTGTGGATAACCAAGCTTACTTGTGCTTAAATAGCAGGTCATGAACCATGGAAGAACAGTTCGAACCGTTACTGATCGCCTTCCTCTGCAACTGGTGCTCCTATGCCGGTGCGGACCTGGCCGGAGTGTCGCGGATTCAGTACCCTGCCAACGGCCGCATCATCCGGGTGATGTGCTCCGGCATGGTGCACCCCAACCTGGTCATCAACGCCCTCACCAAAGGGGCGGACGGTGTCCTGATGTGCGGGTGACACCTGGGCGAATGTCATTACCTGGAAGGTAATGTCAAAGCACAAAGCCGGGCGGAAGGCATCGATCTCATGCTGGAGGACTTCGGGCTGGAGCCCGAGCGCTTCCGCCTCGAGTGGATCTCCTCCTCCGAAGCCCAAAAATTTGCGGACGTCATGACCGAGATGGTGGAGACTTTGCGGGAGTTGGGTCCCAGTCCCTATAGCACCAGGTACTGAAGCTCGACACTAGTAAGATCGTTTCCCCTGAATCGGAAAACACCATGGATATACCTTTGGCCCAGAAAATTGACGGCAAAAAGTTTCTGTGGGATAACGTCAACTATGAATCCCGGGAGGTAGCCCAAAAGGCCATGGAGGCCTATGAGCAGGAGGGCTTTGAAGTGGAGCTGATCGAAATCGAGGGTCAGTTCCTGGTTTACTCCCGGCGCCTGGCGGCCGTGCAATCAGCAGAATAACCCCAACACCTACCATGAAGGAGGGAGGAGATGGCGGTAAGAGTCGTGGAAGACTGGCTAAACGCCTGTTCGGGATGCGAGATTTCCATCCTCAACATCGGCGACCCGTTACTGGACATTCTGCCCCTGCTCGAGTTTCACCACATGACCGCGCTGGTGGATCACAAGTTCTTCGGTCAGCTCGGAGATAAGACGGACATGGAGATCCCTGAGGCCGACGTGGCCATTGTCTCCGGCGGGGTGCGGAATGAAGAGATGAAACACGAACTGGAGGAGATTCGCAAGAAAACCCAAATTCTCATAGCCCTGGGAAGCTGTGCCGCCTACGGGGGCATCCCCGCCCAGGCCAACATGTGGAAGAATGAAGACATCTTTGAAAAAGTCTTCCGCCACTGCGCTTCCACCGAACCCGGCCCGGACCCCACTGATCCCAGTGTGCCGAAATGGACTCCCACCTGCATGGCGGTGGACGAGGTGGTCAAGGTGGACATCACCATCCCCGGCTGCCCGCCTCACCCGGACTGGATCGTGGACGCCCTCACCGCGGTGTTGGAAGGCAAGGCCGACTGGAAACTCCCTGAGCGCAGTGTCTGTGACACCTGCCCGGTGATCCGGGAGAAGAAATCTTCCGGCGGCTCGGTCAAGCGGGTGTTTGAAAATGCGGAATTCAATCCCGAGGAAGGCCTGGACAAGATGCGCTGCATTAACGAGCAGGGCATCCTGTGCATGGGACCGGTGACCCTGGCGGGTTGCGCCGGCAAGGAAGGGGTGCCCCGCTGCGTGCAGGCCCGCACCCCCTGCCGGGGCTGTTTCGGGCCCATCCGCAAGGGGGCCAACCCCATGGTGGACATGATGGGTTCCCTTACCTCCGTGGGACTCGACGCCAAGACCCTGGTGGACCGCCGGGCTCTCATGAACCGCTACATCGGCGGCCACGGCATGCTCAAGCCGCTACCGCCCCGCCCGGTGCGGAGATAAGGGGGTAAACCTATGGGCAAAGTTATCAATATCCAGCCAGTGACCAGAATCGAAGGGCACGCCAAAGTGTCCATCTTCCTGGACGACGCCGGCAACGTCTCCGACACCAGGTTTTACGTCCAGACCTTACGGGGTTTCGAAAAGTTCTGCGAAGGCCGTCCGGCCGAAGAAATGCCCCGCATTGTCTGCCACATCTGCGGCATCTGCCCCTGGGCCCATCATCTGGCCTCCAGCAAGGCCACGGATGCGCTGTTCGGGGTGACGCCGCCGCCGGCCGCGGTGAAGCTGCGCCGTCTCATGCAGTCCATCGCCTACGTCAGCGACAAGATCCTCCACTTCTTCTTCCTGGCCGCGCCGGACTTCGTCATCGGCCCCGACGCCGACTACTGCGGTGCGCAATGTCATCGGCATCGTCAAGGCCGCGCCGGACATCGCCAAGCAGGTGGTGCACTATCGGCACCTGGGGGCCAAGCTGCTGGAGGACTTCGCGGGTCGGGCCATTCACCCCACCTTCTCCTTGCCCGGCGGGGTGAGCAAGCCCATGACCGAGACCGAACGCCAGGCGATGCTCCCCGCGGCCAAAGAACTCCTGGAGTTCTCCAAGTTCACCATCAAGTTTGCCAAGGAAAACGTCTTCCCGAAGTACCTGGAGGCCATCGAAAAAATCGGCGTCATCAAGGTGGGCTATCTGGGCACGGTCACCGACGACGGCGCTCTGGACTTCTATGACGGCAAGCTTCGCCTCATGCAGCCCGACGGCGCCTTCGATGATTTCGCCTACGACCAGTACGTGGACTATATTGGGCGAGCATATCGAAGACTGGTCCTATCAGAAGTTCCCCTACGCCAAGAAGTGGGGCGGCTTCGCCCTGGACCTGGCCAACCCCCAGGGGGTCTACCGCACCAACACCCTGGCCCGGATCAACGTGGCCGACAAGATGAAGACCCCCCTGGCCCAGGCCGAGCTCGAAGAGTTCCGGGAAAAGTTCGGGCGGCCGGCCCACTTGACCCTGCTCTATCATTACGCCCGCCTCATCGAGATGGTCCAGTGCGCCGAGGAAGCGGTCATGCTCCTGGAAGACCCGGAGATCACCGACACCAACATCCGGGTGAAGATCGAACCCCGGGAAGCCAGGGGCGTGGGCTGTGTCGAAGCGCCCCGGGGCACCCTGATCCATGACTACACCATGGACAGCAATGGCGCTCATCACCAGCGTCAACCTGATTGTGGGCACCACCCACAACAACGCCGCCATCAACCTCTCCGTCACCCAGGCGGCCCAGGAGTTAATCAAGGAAGGCACGTATGACCAGGGCATCCTCAACACGGTGGAAATGGCCATACGCGCCTACGACCCGTGACTGAGCTGCGCCACCCACCGCCTGGACGGCGGTGTTGCAGTCGAGAGTCACCATCCTGAACAACCAAGGCCAGGTGATCGATAAGCTCAGCAACTAATTCTCCGCTCGTTGCGGATTCGCTGAAAAATAATCTGGGGCCCCAGGACATTTTCCTTCCCGTCCTGCGGCCCCAGCCTTTTTGGGATCAATTAAAAAGTTATCGAAAATGGCAATCTATAAAAACTTTTGTACCCAAGTTTTTGCTTTCTATTTGGCAATACATCTCTGGTTCGACTTGATACCCGCTCAACTTAAAACCTGACCAAGGACCGTAGCCTTTCGCATTATTCCATCTCCAAACGCCGAACCTCATCATCTGCCGCCCAGTCAAGATTATAAATACCCCGGCGCACGTACGTGTGGAAGCTGGAATAAGGCCAATCCGCCACCTTCGTGACGTGACCGTGCTTCACCGGATTGTAGTGGATGTATTCCACGTGACGCTCAAAATCATGCTCGTCCCGGATGACGTGTTCCCAAAAACGACGCTGCCAAATGCCTCGTTCCCCCTTCTGCCGGCGACGCGCTGAAAGCCTCTCCCCTCCGGGAATTTTGGCTGCAAATCGTGCTTTGATATCATGCCAGCGCGTTGAGAAATCCGCGTCCCCGGAAGGCAACGTCCAGATACAATGGAGGTGATCGGGCAAAATGACGATGGCCTCGATAGTGAATGGTCGGCGTTGGCGGGCCGCCCTGAACGACGCCCGAAGATCGTCAATGTGTTCGGTCAAGAGTTTTCGATGGCGTTCCAGCAAGGCAACCGTGAAAAAGAACGTGCCTCCTGGAACAAAGGCGCGAAGGTATTGCGGCATGACGTCAGTTTACCCCAATTCTTTAAGGCGGGATGCGCTTCGCTTTCCCGCCCTACGGGTTACTACGGGTTACGGAAATAGGGACAGTGAGTTTCACAAACACTTATACCACAAATATTACTCGCTTCGACTTATCTGCCCTATATTCCCGATTCCAAGCTTCATAAAAACGCCCTGGCCTCATTGGCAAAATTCCCCGTGCTGAAACCTCGTCCCCCAGCTCTGTTAAGGAACGCCCTTGGCGCCAGGCTCCCCGTGGCTTGTCAAAAAACCGCCCCGTCCCTTCCAGATAATGGTAACCGGAAAAATATGCTTCGAACTCTAGGGTAACCTCCCCAGGCCGTAAGGACCGTAGGGCGGGAAAGCGCCGCGCATCCCCCTTTCGCCTCATTCCATCTCCAGACGCCGACCAGGAGTGACCTTCCCCGCCTAACCGCGCCCTTTGTCCCAGCCGTACTGGCTCCCTAAACCACCTCTGCTACAGTAAATCCGTGGACTACGAGTATCATGGCCCAGGTTTCTCTTTCCCAAGGTTTCTGGGTTTAACTCCCCCTCCCCCGGCGGGAGGGGGGTGGGGGGAGGGGGATTTGCCAGCGTTTATTCAATCCCCCGATTCCATCCCAGTTCTCCGGGGGCAGAAAAAATGAAATGTTGCGGAACAAGAAATACCTATCCTAAAGCTAACCTACCGACATTACCAGAATATTTGGGCAATTTGTTGCGGCTCAGAAGCGGCACAATTCGCAAACTGTGCGGTACGATGTGGCACACCAGCGGGAACTTTGCGGTAATATCCGACACTGTTCCGCAATTTGCACCGCTCCATCCCGCCCCGTCCCGCTCGAACCGAAACGGGGTCAAGCGACAAAGACCTTCGATTATGTCTCTCGCCCCGCCATCGATAAGCTCAGCAACTAATTCTCCGCTCGTTGCGGATTCGCTTACAATTAATCTGGGGCCACCGGACGTTTTTCTTCCCGTCCTGCGGCCCCAGCTTTTTACGAACCAATAATAAAATGTTATCGATATTGACAAGTTTTCAGCAAATCTATTCAATCTGACAGACTGCTTTGCCTTGGTGCAACATCTCCATGGGGGGTGATCCTCATAAATCCTAACTCCGTCACGCTCCGCCAGGACCTCTGGGTTGATCTGGTGCCAAGCCTAACTTAAAACTTGGTACAATTGCTGAAGGCAGGTCATTCCGGGTCGGCGGCTCAGGGTCGTCAGTCAGAGGCGGTTGGCAAACTGGACACCTGATGCAGCCTGCCTTTTGGGCCTCGTCCACGGACTGGAAGACCCGAACTTTTCTCGGAATGATGGTTTTGGCCCACTTGCATTCGGGGTAATGGTATTTGTTGGAGGTGATGGACCCCACGTACGTGACTGCAGGGGTTGTTGGTTCCTGGGGAGTGTTGCTTACGGGCAAGGATTCCTGGTCGGCTGGCAGAGCTGAGGTCTCTCGGTCCGAAGCAGGGGTTTTGGGTTCCTGGGGGACCGGATTACCGGGCTGATCAGGCGACTTCAGGGAACGCGACCCTTTTTCTGGCGGCTGGGCAGGGATGATCTGCCTGATGGTCTGCCTCGATTTTTTGCCAGACAAGGCAAAGTTCTCCCTGAGAGAGAGGGAGAGCAGGCTGGACGCGAACATGAACGCACCCATGAGAAGGCAAAAAATAGAACCATAGATGGTGAGGCGGCGGACCTGGCTCTCCACCCTGGCCAGTCGCTCCAAAATCTTCGTCTCCTCGTAGGATTTCCTCGCCCGTTCGATGATACCTTCCTCTTCCAGAGGGGACACGACCTTATTCATTTTATTATCTGGCAGGGGCGGATTTGCCGCAGTCTCACCGGTGCTGGCCTCTTTTTTCACCACCTGGTTGAAATTGTGCATATCAACCTGGGAGTCCAGCTTCTCCGTGAAAATCGAACTCTGCACCTCGTCTTTCATGAGTTTCTTCAACTCCCGTCATTCTTGGTCGAGACTGGCTAACCTGGCCTCGAGTTCTTGTTGCACCGGTATTTCCGACGCTTCTGACCAAGGAACTGAGAGTCTTTCTGGCGTAAGAGTTGACAAAAAACGTCTCCTGACTACTTTATCATTCCCATCAAAGGCCTCATCCCAGGTGAGCCGCTCATGGGCCTCTCCTTTGGTCAGGCCTTACTGCACCAGCTTGGGGAGGCTGGCCCGCAGGGCCAGTTCGGAGCCGCCGGTGGGGATCCCCGTGTCGGTGCCGGGAGCCATGTAGCCGCCCCGGACCCAGCCTGAAACGGTTTTTTCCTTTTTATCTACCTCGATAATTTCGAAGGCCACAAAACCCTTCACCTCTCGCGACTGGTTGTAGGTCGTCGACCCGGGCACCACCGGCAGGATCACCGTCCAATCGCCGTTGTGCACGTTATAGAACTGCTGCTGCATATGCTTAAGCACCGAAGTGGCCACTCCGTTTTGCATCTGGATGTAGTCGCCGCACTTAATGCGCAGATCGTTGGGGTCGATATCCCCCCTGTCCCTCCAGTTGCCGTCGATCAGGTCTTCGAGGAGATCGGCGTTGCAATTATTGAGCTTAAACGCGTGCCAGCCACCGGTGTCCGAATGATCCGGGTTGAAGGTCACCCACATTTTTTCACCCACCGGCGGCACGTAGTTGTCGCCAACGGCAATGGGGAAGCCCCCACCCGGGCGCAGGTCCCGCACCCAGCCTAACAAGGCGGTGGCCTGGCCGGTAAGCTCCACGCTGTCGAGGCCCAAAAAACCGGCGAACCACAGGTTCACGGGGCCGTTCCAGGCGTTGCTGCGGCGGGTGGTCACCCGGACGGCATTGAGGGTGTAGGAGTTGGCGGCGTCGCAGGGCAGTTCCTGAAATTCCCAGGCGTTACTGGCGGCATTGTACTGCCAGACCCCCACCTGGACGTCTGCAGTGGAGATCGAAAGTGGTTGGCCATCAGACTTGTTTTGCTGGACAACCTCCGTCGCCTTGAGATGGGCGTAAGCGCAGTTCAGCAGGTCTTTGGCATCCTGGGGTTGGGCGCCGTTGCCCAGCCAGTACAGGGACATGGCCCCGGCGTCGGCTCCGGCGTCGGCGGCGTTCTGGAGTTCCTGCCTGACCACATAAAGGTGGCCCAGGTCGATCACCAGCCCGGTAATGGCGAGGAGCATGAACATGGAAACCGCCACAAAAACCGCGGTGGCCCCTGATTCATCTCGGAATATAGGCTTCTTGAGGAAATTAGGGGCTTTCTTGCCTTTGCTGGGAAGGTTCAAGTTGTTCCTCATCATTAAACTCCTTTATACTGTAATAAAAAAAGGGCCAGATTCAGGAATCACTCCTTGGTCTGACCCTCCCGGGGTTCCGCCAATCAAACTGTTAGTTTAGATTATGCTGTAAGTTATTTCATTTACCACCAGACATCCTTTGCATTTAATTCTTATCTTTGTGCTGTTTTCGGGTTTTATCTCGGCAAGAAGTTTGTCACATACAAAACATCTTTGTTTAATAAAATCATTATTCGAGCTCAAATTAATGGTAATGCACTGCCTGACGATTTTGCCGTTGTTGTCTGGCAGATTTTCTATCACAACTTGATCGTCATTAAGCTTGCAGTGTGAATGTTTCAACATAAACCTCAAATCAGATGATGCTGTCCATTATTGCAGGGCCTTTGCCTACAAATTCCCTGATAAAATGCTCTAGCTTCAATAGGGCTTCCGTCATGCTTGACCCTTTTGCGGGTCGGATAAAGTGCCTTTATTGACGGCTGTCTAAGGAAGAAGCAGAAACCGTGCCAAAAGATTTTGTGGTGGGGAAAATTATTGACTATAATTTATTTATTCAATAAATTTAAAATGTTAGACTATTTTCGTGAGAACTCATTCTTCTCTCAACCCTTATGAACTAGAGAATTCTTCTGAAGAAAAACACTTAGTCATCTTTATCATGCTCTCGCCCCAAAAGAATTTCCGAGAAGAAATTCTCTTCAGGCAATAGACCATCACCTTGGTTTAGGGCAACGTTGACACCGCCTCTTTTTCTGGAAGGCTGTAATGCCCAAATTTCGCTCAAAGAAAAGGGTCTTAAGGGAAAAGGAGTGCCAGGGAGGCAAAGTGGTGAACCGTGATTGAGGTTGACCCAGAACAGAATCCTAGCCCGGATGATTCACTTGGTTGCCAAGGACCGTAGGACCGTAGACCGTAGGGCGGGAAAGCAAAGCGCATCCCGCCTTTTTTCAACTCGTTCCCAAGTTGCACTTGGGAATGAGAATAAATATTCCGTCTAGTTGTCTTATGTTTTTCAAGATTCATGAATAAAGCGGGCTAGGACTGTCATGTATCTTTATTGAGGATCACCTTGGTTGGCCGGGAAGTCCAGAGTTCTGCTCTATATTCGCGATTCCAAGCTTAATAAAAATGCCTTGGGCTCATTGGCAAAATTCCCCGTGATGAAACCTCGTTCCCCAGATCCTACTGGGGAACACCCTTGGCGCCAGGCTCCCCGTGGCTCGGTAACAAACCGCCCCAGGAGGAACCTGTCCTGATTGATAATCGCCCCCCACGGTCATCGGCGGTGGGGCAGGGTTTCCAGCATGGCCATGGCCGCCTCCCGCTCCGCGGTGCCGCTGGCCAGGGTCAGGGCCGGGGCGGCCACCAGGCCGTGGCGGTTTTCCATGAGCACATGCCCCATGTAGCAGAGCTTGGCCGTCTGCCCGGAACTCTTGGTGAACAACCGGGCGTCGGGGTCAGTGGTGGAGGCATGGGTGGCGTTGCTGCGACGCTCACCCCGAAAATCCACCTCCGGGTTGCGCCCCCCGGTGGATGCGGCGGCGGTCCATCCGTGGAGCGAAAACTCTTCACAGAGGCCCACGCCTCGATGAGGGTGCCGTCCACCGTAAAGTGCTCGCCGGACAAAAGTCCCGAGACCGTAGCCTGCTTCAGGATACGCTCAAAGAAGGCCGCGGCCACGTCCGAGGCGATGAGACGCTCCCGATTCTTGGAGAAGGTGGAGTGGTCCCAGACGGGATCGTCCATGGAGCTTAGATCTTCCATTCAATGTTTATACGTTTTTGGCTAACTACACTTCTGGCATCAGCAGGCGCTTCAGTTCTTCCGTCTCATAGACAACTTCTTTGCCGACCATCCGCACCTGTCCGTTCACTATATAGTTGAGAACACGGGGTTGCCATTCATGTTCAGCATGATTCACCTTCGCAGCCAAGGTCTCCGGCGTATCGCTCGGCTCAATGGGAATAGGGTGAGCAAAAAATACTGGGCCGTGGTCATATACCGCATCAACAAAATGCATGGTGACCGCGGTGTGGGTAATTTCCCCACGATGATAAGCTGCCATAACCGCTTCGTGAACATAGTGTCCGTAAAGTTTCGGCCCACCAAATCGGGGCAAAGGACCAGGATGGATATTAATCGTACGCGCCGGGTCAAGGCCTGCTACTAGTTTCAGCCAGCCGGAGAGCATGACATAATCAGCGTTGAAATACTTTACAAAGTTTTGGTAGCCCTTGGCCGTATAGGGACCAACCCAGTATTCGGAAGGTATCCCGAGAGCTTTTGCCTTATGCCAAACACCGCCTTCAAAATGATTAGTGATAACCGCACAAATCCAAGCGTCCAAAATTGGCGGTCTAGTCCGCGCAGCTCTTACCATCGTCTCAAATCCGGATCCGCCACCGGTTTTGGTCCCGGAAGCAAAAACAAGAATATATGGATTAAGTCTTTTTCATATCGCATCCCTTGTTTGGCTAAATTATTAAGGAGCGACCTCCTGGCCCCTCTTTTACTTAACATCAAACTCAAATACATACAACGGCTCTATATACGCGATGCCAAGCTTAGTAAACCTGCCTTGGCTCCTTAGCAAATTTCCCGTGATCAAACCTCGTTCCCCAGCTCCTGCTGGGGAACGCCCTCGGCGCCGAGCTCCCCTTGGCTTTTATAAAAAACCGAACCGTGCTTTCCATAGATTGGTAACCAGAAAAATATTCAGGAACCTGAGATTAACCTCCCAAGCCTCACCGCGCCCCGTGTCCCAGCCCGGATAATTCACTTGGTTGCCAAGAACTCGGTGGCACAGGCTTTCCAGCCTGTGCAAAAAACAGTCTGTTTTTTCGGGCTGAACAGATATTTTAAATATTTCGTTTAGTTGTCTTATGTTTTAAAAGATTCATGAATAAAGCGGGCCAGCCGTACTGTCTCACTCTGCCACCTCTGCTACAGTGGATCTATGAACTCATAGCATCATGTCCCAGGTTTCTCTTTCCCAAGGTTTCTGGGTTTAACTCCCCCTCCCCCGGCGGGAGGGGGGTGGGGGGAGGGGGAATTTCTCTTGTCGAATTTAGAGAAATTGCTAAAAATTTTCCCACCCCCACCCTACCCTCCCCCATCCAAGGGGAGGGAAACATAAGGTCCTGACAGGCCAATTTTTTTGTAATCTATACCGGGGACGCAACACGAAAATCTCATGCAAAACCCAAGAGAGGAGGTTTCAAGTCCCCCTTTTCTAAAGGGGGATTTGCCAGCGTTTATTCAATACCCCGATTCCATCCCAGTTCTCCGGGGGCAGAAAAAATGAAACGTTGCGGAACAGGAAATGCCTATCCTAAGGCTAACCTGCTGACATTACCAGAATATTTGGGCAAATTGTTGCGGTTGCGAACCGGCACCAAGCGCCATCTGTGCGGTACCATGCGGCACACCGGGCGGCAAGCAGCGGGAACTTTGCGGTAATATCCGACACTGTTCCGCAACCCGCACCGCTCCGTCCCGCCCTATCCGACACAGGGTCAAGCGAAAATGACCCTTGATTACGTCTCTCGCGCCGCCATCGAACCCCACCCCTAGCTGAATTGCCTCAGCGCTAACATAATATATCCCCTCCCCTTCCGTCGGATCAGAGCATTTTTCGTGTTATAAATTAGTAATAATGAAATAATTATAGATATATTTGCCTATATGACCTGAGTTGAACTTTATCTGGACCTGGTCCCGTTCAGACAGGATATTGATAGGTCTCCAGTTCTCTTGAGGAAACCCATGATAAATTTCAAGGACCTTTCCTGGAAAAAGCTTGCCGTCATAGCTGTTCCCGTGGTCTTGGTGTTGGTGGCCGCCATCTGGTTCCTGTACCGAAACCATGATAGATCCACCTCTTTCCGGTTGGCCCAGGTAACCCAGGGTGACCTGCAAGCTACCATCAGCGCCACCGGCACCGTGGAGCCGGAAGAGGTGGTGGATGTGGGGGCCCAGGTGGCCGGCAGAATCGTGGCCTTCGGGAAAGACAAGGACGGGAAGCTTATTGACTACGGCTCCGTCGTGGAGGCCGGGACGGTCCTGGCCCAGATAGATGACGCCCTCTATGCCGCCGAAGTGTCTCAGGCCAAAGCGCAGGTGGCCCAGGCCAAAGCCAACGTCAAACGGGCCGAAGCCGACTTGGGGCAATTGAAGGCCAAGCTCTATCAGGCGGAAAGGGACTGGCAGCGGGCCAAGAAACTGGGACCTTCTGATGCCCTGTCCCAAAGCGACTATGATGCGGCCCTCTCCGCTTTTGAGGTGGCCAAGGCCAATCTGAACGTGGGGCAGGCCGCCCTGGTGCAGGCTAAAGATGCCGTGGCCCAGGCCGAGGCCAACTTGAGGAGGGCTTCCCAAAACCTGGATTACTGCACCATCAAATCCCCGGTGAAAGGCGTCATTATTGACCGCCGGGTGAATATCGGCCAGACCGTGGTGGCCAGCCTCAATGCCCCCAGTCTTTTCTTGATAGCCAAGGACCTCAAGCGCCTGCAGGTCTGGGCCTCGGTGAACGAGGCGGATATCGGCAATATCCGGCCCGGCCAGCCGGTCACCTTCACGGTGGACGCTCATCCCGGGGTCGTCTTCCCAGGCGAGGTGGGAAAAGTCCGGCTCAACGCCACCATGACCCAGAATGTGGTGACCTACACCGTGGAGGTTATCACCGACAATTCCGATGGCAAACTGATTCCTTACTTGACCGCCAACCTGAAGTTTATGGTGGCGGAGCGCCGCGACGTCCTGCTGGTCCCCAACGCCGCCCTGCGCTGGACCCCCCAACCTGACCAGATTGCTCCCGAGTTTTCCGAAGGCCCCACCCAGAAAAAGGGTGGCAAGGTCAGCAAGCAGGGTGGTTCCGCAGCCAGTGGGGCTAAAGAATGCCTCCAGAAAGGGGACCGTGTGGGTTCCCGAAAGGCAGTTATGTTCAGCCGATTCAAGTCAGCTTCGGCCTGACCGACGGCTCCCTGACGGAAGTTCAGAGCCCCGAGACTCAAAGAAGGGACTGCAGGTGGTGGTGGGAGATCAACCCAAGGAGAGCGCCGTGCCCGCCCCAGCGCCAGCCCCTTTACGCCGCAAATTTTCCGGAGGAGTGGCTCGGCGATCGCGCAAAGTAAGGCATCGACTCCTCAGGGGATTCAGCCCATGTGTGAGTAAATATGAAGCTCATAGAATTAAAAGACATTTATAAGACCTATCACCTGGGCGAGATCGACGTGCCGGTGCTGAAAGGGCATCTCCCTCACCGTATCTCAGGGGGAGTTTGTGGCCCTGATGGGGACCTCGGGTTCGGGGAAGACCACCCTGATGAACATCCTGGGATGCCTGGATCGCCCCTCTGCCGGTCAATATTGGCTGGAGGGGCAGGAGGTCTCCGAGTTGTCCCCCGATGACCAGGCCCTCCTGCGCAATCAAAAACTCGGTTTCGTGTTTCAGACCTTTAATCTGCTGCCCCGCACCAGCGCCCTGGAAAACGTCATCATGCCCCTGTCTTATAACGGCATCAATCTCTCGGACCAGGAGGCGCGCCAGCAGGCCGAAGAGTTGTTGCAACGGGTGGGACTGGGGGATCGTCTGGACCACGAACCCTCCCAACTCTCCGGCGGGCAGCAGCAGCGGGTGGCCATTGCCCGGGCCCTGGTCAACCATCCTTCCCTCCTGTTTGCCGATGAACCCACCGGCAACCTGGATTCCAAGACCAGCGAGGAGATGTCTGGGTCTCTTTAAACGGCTCAACGAAGAAGGGCGTTACCATCCTGCTGGTCACTCACGATGAACAGGTGGCCCGCTTCGCCAAGCGGATCATCCGGATTCACGATGGGGTGATGCACTCCGATGAAGTCCCTTCCGTCTCCGCGGGATCAGGCTGAAGCAGTCCCCGGAGAACACAGGGCGAACCTACCCGGCGTCCGTTCTGGGCCTGGCCGCGGCTCCGCTGGATGCTGCGCACCGCCTTGCACGGCCTGCGCCGCAACGTCATGCGGGCCTCGCTTACCACGCTGGGCATCATCATCGGGGTGGCCGCGGTCATCGCCATGATGGAGATCGGTCGAGGCTCTTCCACTGCCATCCAGAATACCATCGCCAGTATGGGGGCCAATAACCTGATCGTCAGGGCCGGCACCGCCTCCAGCGGCGGCGTCAGCTTCGGCGCGGGCAGCATCAAGACCCTTACCCCCCAGGATGCTGAGGCCATCATGAGGGAATGCCCGGCGGTAAAGGCTGTGGCTCCCGTGGTGCGAGCCCGCACCCAGGTCATTTATGGGAATCGCAACTGGGTGCCCGTTTATATGTACGGGACCACCCCCGCCTATCTGGAGGTCCGGGAATGGCCCCTGGCCGAAGGGGATATGTTCACTGAGCAGGATGTCCGCAATGCCAGCAAGGTGTGTCGTTTTGGGCCAGAGTCTGGTGCGGGAGCTTTTCCAGGGAGAGTCCCCCCTCGGCAAGGAAGTGCGGGTGCAACAACGTTGCCTTCAAAGTCATCGGCGTCCTCACCAATAAAGGAGCCAATATGATGGGCATCGATCAGGACGACATCCTGTTGGCGCCCTGGACCACCATCAAGTACCGGGTCGTCGGCTCCTCTCTTGAAAGTGCCAACCAGAGCAGCCAAACCACTTCCGGGTCCGATACCTCTCAGACAGGTCAACACCTTAAGTCAGCTGTATCCCAACAAGAAAAATAAGCTCTATCCGGAACAATCCCCGACTCAGGCGGCAAACACTCCCCTGCCGGTGCGGTTCGCCAATGTGAATGAGATCCTTACTGCGGCTCGGTCTGCCGAGGAGGTTCCGGCGGCCATCCGGCAGATTACCCAGCTGTTGCGGGAGCGGCACCGAATCCGGCCTGGCGAACCGGATGACTTTTACATCCGCAACTTGACCGAGATGACCAAGGCTCTGTCTTCCACCGCCACCATGATGACCCAACTGCTTTTGGCCGTGGCCCTGATCTCTCTGGTGGTGGGGGGTGTCGGCATCATGAACATCATGCTGGTGTCGGTGACGGAGCGCACCCGGGAGATCGGCCTGCGCATGGCCGTGGGGGCCTCGAGCCGGGATATCCTCCAGCAATTCCTGGTGGAAGCTGTGCTGTTGTGCTTCTGCGGCGGGCTCGTCGGCATCCTGGTGGGCCGGGGCGTTTCCTTCTTGATCACGGCAATGCTCAAGTGGCCCACCGAAATGTCCCTGGACGCCATCCTGGCGGCCTTTGCCGTGTCGGTGACCGTGGGCATCATTTTCGGTTACTACCCGGCCTGGAAGGCCTCCCGGCTGGACCCCATCATCGCCTTGCGTTATGAATAGGGTCGAGGGGATGGTTGCAGCATGCTTGACTTTGGTCTTACCCACAGAAAAAACCAAAATGCTCAGGTGATTGGGGAAAAGAGACTATCCATGTGGCGGTCAACGGGCGGCAAGCCAAGCTGCAGCATAGTAAGGTTTATCTTCTGGCTGGCAACTCTTGGTCTCGTAAGCACGGTCGGTTGCGCGGTGGGCCCCAACTTTAGACCCCCGGAGACCAAGGTGCCCGAGGCCTATTACAGTCTGGACCATACCAACCAGGCCCAAGCCAGCCAGACCATTCCCCAGCCAGTGGCCCTGGTGGAATGGTGGCAGTCCTTTCAGGACCCCATCCTGGATTCCCTGGTGCAATTGGCCCTGGCCTCCAATTTGGATCTCCAGCAGGCCGAAGCCCGGGTTCGCCAGGCCCGGGCTACCCGGGGAGTGGCGGCCGCAGGACTGTGGCCCCAACTCAATGCCTCGGCCCTTTACCAGCGGAGCAAGAGTTCCAGCACCACTGTGACCCCTGGAGGCGGGACCTCCATTTCCACCTTGGGTCCATTCCGGGAATTATTCCAGGTAGGTCTGGATGCCTCATGGGAAATGGACATTTTTGGGGGGACCCGGCGCACCGTTGAGGCCGCCACTGCCGACCTCCAGGCCTCAAGGGAAGACCGCCGGGCCGTTCTCATCACCCTGGTGGGCGAGGTGGGCACCAACTACCTCAACCTCAGGGGTTTCCAACACCAAGTGGTCATCGCCAAGAAGAACCTGGCGGCCCAGCAAAAAACTGCCGAGATTACCCACAAACGATTTGATGCCGGCTTTATAAGCCGCCTGGATGTGGCCAATGCAGATGCCCAGGTGGCCACCACCGCAGCCCAGGTCCCGGTGTTGGAGTCCTCGGCCCAGGCGGCCATCTATAGCCTGGGGGTGCTCCTCGGCAAAGAGCCAGCGTTTTTGGCCAAAGAGCTGGCCACCGTCACCCCCATCCCCACCACACCCCCGGAAGTGCCGGTGGGCTTGCCCTCGGATCTCCTGAGAAGGCGCCCCGACATCCGCCGGGCCGAAGCCCAGCTTCATGCCGCCACCGCCCGCATCGGGGTGGCCGTCGCCGACCTCTTTCCCAGGTTCAACCTTATCGGCAGCCTGGGCTTTGCCGCCAACGACATTGCCCGTGTAGGAACCCAGAGCAGCAGATTCTGGTCCTTTTGCTCCCAGTGTCACCTGGCCTATCTTCGCCGGCGGGAAGATCCGGTGGAATATCAAGGTTCAGAACGCCCTTGAGGAACAGGCCTTGCTGGCCTACCAGCAGACGGTGCTCAGCGCCCTGAAGGACGTGGAAACTGCGCTGGTGGCCTATGCCAAGGAGCAGGAGCACCAGAAATCCCTGACCATAGCCGTGGCCAACAACCGCCAGGCCGTGGACCTGGCCATGAAGCTTTATGTGGCCGGCAAGACCGACTTTTTAAACGTGCTGAATGCCCAGCGCGACCTGTTCCTCACCGAAGATGCCCTAACCCAGAGCACCCGCACCCTGGCCACTAATCTTATCGCCCTTTATAAAGCCCTGGGGGGTGGTTGGGAAAAAGAAACTTAGGTATTATTCCTGATCCCGATGCTCCGTTAAAATCTCGGGACAGAAAACTCTTTTCATGGTCATCTGGAGTCTTTCAATAGGGTAAAACTTTGGTGGCACAGTCGTCTCACCTGTGCTGGCGCAGGCTAAAGCCTGCGGCTACGTTTTACCTGGGCCAGATTTACTTTTATTGGCAAAACCTTGGCGGACACTTTCAGAAAGGTTCCCGGTAGGATATTTATTTGAGATAATATTATTATGCTTAGTGAAGCTCTGGAAAAATCCATCCTGGTTTTCGGCTGTGGCAACATCCTCTTCGGGGATGACGGTTTCGGACCGGCGGTGGTCCAACACTTCAAGGAGAATTACCCAGTGCCCGACCATGTTCTGGTGCAGGACGTGGGCACCGGCATTCGGGAGATTCTCTTCGATCTTGCTCTAAGTGAGAAAAAGCCCCAGAAGCTCATCATCGTGGACGCGGTGGACTACCCGGAACACACCCCCGGGGAGGTCTTCGAGATTTCCGTGGACGGCATCCCCGCCAAGAAAACCTCGGACTTTTCCCTGCATCAATTCCCCACCGTTAATATCTTAAAGGAGCTCCAGGAAGAAACCGACATCACCATCCACATCATGGTGGCCCAGGTGGCCTATCTCCCCGAGCAAGTCCAGCCCGGTCTTTCGGAGGCGGTGGCCCGGGCCCTGCCCGAAGCCTGCCGCCGTCTTCTCGCCCTGATCTCCACCTGAAGAAAAAGGGCTCCCGGGAGCAAGCCCCCTGCCTTTCCCAATTACGGATTCATACCAAGATGCAATCTAACAAGTAATATTAAGGTAGGGGAAGTTTGTCATCGAACGAAGTTTTTTCGGGTCTTTGGCAAGATTGTTCAGACCCTGACAGAGGTTGTCCTCTACCTCATCAAGATCCCTTAACGCCTTGTTGGCAAAATTCTTCTCCCGTAACTCCTCCCAAATATGTTCGGAAGGATTCAACTCTGGGCTGCGCGGAGGCAACTTGATCAGCCTAATATTTTCGGGTACCTCCAATCTCCGGGAGATATGCCACCCGGCCTGATCTACCAGCATGAGGATAAAATAATCCGGAAAATCCTCCGCCACCTGCCTCAAGAAGATATTCATCATCTCCGTATTGGCCCAAGGCAAGATGAGGGAGGTCATTCTCCCCAATGCCGGGCACACCGCTGTGAAGACATAGAGATAAGTTCTAATAACCTGCCGGGGCGCTTGCGGCCTCGTCCCCAGAGGCGACCAGGCGCGCCTGACATCACTGATGCGGCCAAAGCGTCCCTCGTCTTGAGCAAAGAGTAACACCGGACGATGATCTTCCGGGGCTCTGTCGGCCAGTTTTTCAGCCATTATTTCGGGAAGTTTTTTTAAAAGCCTCCTGCTCCTCTTTATCGGCATCGACATGGAACGGCCGGGGCACCACTTTCCGCCAACCCTGCCGTTTAAGTAACCGATAGACGGTGGTCTTGTGGACTGTTCGACCGATCCGTCTTTCCAAAGCCTCCTTGATTTCTGCTACGGTAACAATCTGGCCGGTAAGCGCCATCTGCCTGAATGATTCTATAAAGGCAGTCTCTTCGTCCCAGCTTAAATAGGAGCGGCGCCGTCCACCCTTCCCGGGTCCCTCCACCGCTTCCGGCCCCCAGCGATTATATCTGGAAATCAGATTATGAACCGATTGCTCCGCAAGTCCGGTATGCAAAGCAATTTCCCCGGCAGAGCGAGGATCAACCAGGGCATTCCAAATAACCAGCCATTTTTGCACTCGCCAAAACCCCACCGTTGCTTTAATTTTTGCCTGAATTTCTTCCTTGGAAAGGTGGGGGATACTCTTGGTAACTTTTCCCATGACTGCCCCCTTGATAATTTTTGGAGCAGTCTATCATATTACTCATTAGAACGCAACTTAGTATCAGTCGCAGATGTAACGGAATTATGGTTTTCCTGAGACCCCATTCCGCCAGCCGTCGGGACTGAATTGCGGCCACGTGGTCGGCGCCGCTTGGGGGAAACTACGGGGTCCAAATAGACTGAAGCACCCCGCCCTGAAGCAGGCGGGCCAGGAAATCGGCCGGGGCCTGGGGCTGAAGATCAGGGCCAGATCAATTCCGGCCAGACGTTTCTCAAGAATTGAAGGGTGGGACCCCTGCTCCTGAAAGAGCCCGGACCAAAAAGCCTCACTACTGACCCAGGCGGCCCCCCGGGGCAAGATCCCGGCCAGCAACCACCAGCGGACCGGGGTACCCCACGCCGATGAACCTGGCCTCCGGGCAGGAACGGCTCACGCTAACTAGGACCGGGCTGACACGAACCAGGTCCCGCAGCGCCCCCTGATGCTAGACGAGGAGATTCTTTACCGTATTCGGGAGTGACACGGTAGAACCTTTGATTGAGCATAGGCCTAAGGCTTAAAGGTTTCTTCTTCTTGAGGCCGGGTAAGTGAAACGGCAATTAAATCGTAGATTTCCATTTAGAAGATACTAATGATCGGAGGGGATCGTTAAAATTTACTTTGGAGGGTTACTCTCTAAATCCAGGCGAACCATGACACGAAACCCGTTTTTTATCCCAATTGTACGATAATTTTTTTTCAGATATTGTTCTAATATCAGCTCTTTATCAGAAAGATGTTTGTAATTAGGAAAATAACTTTGTAAATTATCTCCTTCAATGACAGTATCCCACAGGATATATTTTACTTTTTTTTCTTCAAGATTAGATATAATTTCTTCAAACTGTTTTTTTGTATTAATATAATACATAAGGATACTGTGACGTGTTGGATTTTTTATATCAGCGAGAAAATAATACATGGGATAATAAGGATAGATAAAAACTTCTTCCTTCGGCTTGACCTGTTCTTGTAGAAAATTTAAGGCATCGTCAGGTTGGAAAGCATATAAGGTTCCCCGTCTAGTAACTAATTTATGTTGGGCTGCCAATATTCCGAAGCTTTGGGCCGTACCAAACATTAATAAGGTGAGGGCGACCAAACCGAGTCCCAGCTTAAGAACAATTTCCCGGTGGCGCCAGCAGGTGCTCCACCCCACCAGGAGGAGTATTAGGAGCACTGGGGATCCATAAATTAAGTGCATTACATCTTTGCGATGTAATTCCGAAACCCATAGTGCCAAGCCAACAATCCAGTAAGGCCACAAGTGTGCATTAAAAAGTTGGGGCCGGTAAGATGTCTTCAAATAGGAGGCCGCAGCCAGAATCAGGAGGACAACTGGCAGAACCAGAATAATCAAGACAGGCCCCAATAATAGTGCTCCCAAGAAGGGCACTGCCCAGGGCGCCACCAAGACCTGAAGTAGAGATTTCCAACCTAACCAAAACTTCATCAGACCATAACCATAAGGAACAACGTTGACATTGTGGTAGTTTGATAAAGGCCAGAGAAGATTGGCATAAATGAGGTCTGGAAGGCCTCCGGCCAGAAAGAACAGCAGGATAACAAGCCCACCCACCGCCACATATCCCCCCACCGCTAAGCTCAAGTGGAAAGCAAGACGCCTTTTCGGTATTCTGGCTTGCAGGTCGGTCACTAACAGAGCAAGGAGAAGCCCGAGGAACACTACTAACCCTTTATGCTGGATAAAGCAGGAAGTGACTCCGGCCAACGCTCCCGCCACAACTAAGTAATACCTTGTTCCCCTGTCCTGCCAGAAGAAAAAAGCGCCCAGGGCCAATAGGGCAAAGAGATTGCTGTCCCAATGGTGGTTGGTGGCCGGCCAGATGGGGATGCTTAGGACCATGTACATGAGGGCCGGCAACATTTCGAAAGGGCCTCGATAAACCCGACAAGTCATCCAATAGATGATGAGAATCGTGGCCACGCCTGTAAGTAAGACTAAGCCGCGGGCCACTGCCACATGAACCCCAAAAAGTTTGAAAAAAAGGCCCAGCCAGTAAAAGGAAGCCGGCCCCATAACCTCAAAGAAATCCCGATACGGCAAATCCCCCTCTACCACTCGCTGGGCGCCATAAACCAAGGTGCCCTCGTCCCCCAATCGCCATAAGACCCGGACAAAAAGGTAATAATAGGTGGAAGTTACCAGGGCGAGCACAAGGACCCTGAAAGCTCTTGGCTTATGCTGATGGTAAAGCGGTAAGGTATTCATCCCTTAGGATTACCCTCAATGGGGAAAAATTTTACCAAGGGTCGGCGACTTATTTGTGACCCCAGATCACCGTATTCCACGCCAAATAAGGAAACAAGGGCAGGCTTAAGAGAACTTTATCAAGTCGGAGGAGAGGTTTGAACCACCAGCCGATTTTCTCGGAATCTTCTTTGAAAATCTTTTTCCAATACCGGTCGGCACTCGGATGAACCCGATCAATGAAAAAATACTTACAGAACAAAAGTAGACTTGTGAGCCAAAATTCGCGGTGATAAACCTCAGAGAAAATCTTTTGGAACGTTTTTAGGTCCGAAAATCGAAGGGGGTGCTCGTCCTCTGTGCGCACTTTAGTGGCCAAGCACCTATATACCTTTATGGCCGGGTTGTAATCCAGGGGATCATAAAAAAAGAAACGCCCCCCGGGGACAAGGGCTTGGTGGATGGCTTGTAGAAATGCCTCGATATCCCCCAGGTGATGGAGGATGTTGGCACCATAAACTATGTCAAACCGATTTTTGCCGTAGTCAAAGCGGTCAGTCTGCCCTAGCAGGGTGTCAATGTCCACTTTGTGTTCCCTCGCCAAAGCCACACAACGTTCCAGCATAAGCGGGGACAGGTCATTGGCCGTGACCTGGGCACCCTTCAGGGCGAAATATACCGAGGCCTCCCCTAACCCCGCTCCCACATCCAGAATCCTGAGGTCTCGCACATCCCCCATCAGGGAAAGGATGAATCGGTTCTCCTGGGCCGTAAGGTGTTCAAAAGTTTCGTAAACCTTGATTTCGGCCAGAGGCGTTTCCGCAGCCCAGGTGTCGTGAAAATCCCTCTCCCGTTCGCTACGGCTCCTGTTCAGGCCCATTATGTTCTCCATTAATACCACCCCCCCCTCTCCCGCAATACTCTCGTACAACAAAGATGGGCCTTCTTTTCACCTCGGTATAAATTCGTCCGGTATACTCCCCCAGGATCCCCAGCATGAGTAGAGTGAAGGTCCCGAAAAGGATAATGGCCAGAATCAAGGAAGACCATCCGGGCACCATGGCCACGCTAAAAAAAACATACAAAATGAAATTGTAAACCAAATAGAGGAGAAAAGGGATCATCAGGACCAAAGCAATCATGTAGGCGGCCCTGAGGGGCATGAAGGAAAGGGAGATGATACCGTCCATGGCCAAGCGGACCATCTTCACCAGGGGATACTTGGTGGTGCCAGCCTGGCGGGGGGCCCGGTCGTACTCCACCATTCCCCTTTGGAAACCCAGCCACCCCACCAGTCCCCTGATATACCGGTGAGTTTCAGTGAATCGTTTAAAGGTTTCCACTGCCACTCTATCCATCAGGCGGAAGTCGCCGGAGCCTTCAGGAGCATCGGTTTCCGACAATTTGGACACCAGCCTGTAATAAACTTTGGCTGTCCAAAGCTTGAACTTGGTTTCTCCCGTCCGTTTTCGCCTCACTGCCAGAACTACTTGATTCCCCTTTTCCCACTCACTAACTAAGTCTGGTATGACTTCAGGTGGGTCTTGCAGATCAGAATCAATGGACACCAGGGCATCACCTGGTGCCAGCTCATAGCCACAAGATAGGGCGGCCTGATGACCAAAATTTCGAGACAAGCGTATACCACAAAATCGCCCGTCTTTCTCGCTGATGTCCTGTATCAATTTCCAGGAGTTGTCTCTGCTGCCGTCATCTATGAACATCACCCTAACATCATATCGATCTTCTAATGTTTGCAATACTCCGCTCATTCTTTCAAAGAAAAGTGGTAATACCATTTCCTCATTGTAGACAGGTACAATCATCGTGACTAATTTTTTCTTATGCAGCATTCTTACACCTTTTATTTATCAATACGTATTTTTACTCTTTATAATTCGATTCAGATAAATAAAGGTTAAATAAAATTAAATGTCAATTTCTTTGTGATGCAGTATAAACAGGAATGTTGACCAGTCCGCAGTTGACACTGTTGGATTGATTCCACCACTAAAGTCATACAGGATGGAATCTCATCAAGTCCGCAGCCGGCGCTGGGCCGGGATTTTCTCGAGTAAGCGGAAAGGAGTGCGCACGGCTTCAATGGTCTCCCCAACCTGCTGAATATTGGCCTCGCGGACGGGGCCCAACCAGCCCTCAGCTCGGGAGAGGGACACCACCCGGTGGGGGTCGATACCCATAATCCGGGCACAGGTGGCATCCACCGCCGGCAGGTTGCGGCCCATAACCAGCACTCCGGCGTACTTCGGGTCCCCCATAATGGGCCCGTCTCCTTCCATCCCCACGATCCCGTCCACAATGGCGAAATGCGGCCGTACCGTAGCAGTAATGTCAATGATGCACTCGTTAATGCCGGCCCAATGGAGGTAGTTTTTAGGCCAGCCGTAAAAGCTCCCGGGCATCAGGCCGAACAGGTTCTTCATAGACAAAGTGACCCCGGCCCAATGGTGCGTCTTGAGTTTGGCCATGGAAACGATAAAGTCAAATTCCTTGAGGCACACCGGCAAGGTCAGCGACTTCAGGCGTGAGTAACCCCCAGCGTTGGGTACGGTGTAACCACTCTCGCGATTGAGGTCTATGAAGGGAATGCCGTCCTCCCAGAGAACCTCTCCCAGCTTAGACTCATCCAGGACCCGCAAGGTGTCGGTGATGTGTCCGGGCCCTTCTGCCACCACCACCCGGGCCGCCCCCAGGGACAGGAAGGCCTCCACCGCCCCCCGCACCACTAGGGGGTGGGTGTTGATGTGCACCATCCCTGGGCTTGTTTCCACCAAGTTAGGTTTGAGGAGCACCCTTTTGCCTCGGATATCTGCCTCGGAAACTCCCAATTCCTGCAAACCGGTCCTGACCGCCTTCTTTATATCCACCTGGTAGTTGGGGACCTTCCCGATGAAAGTCTTCTCATCCCAGGTCCGAATTTTAGCTTCTTTCCAGAGGAAATAGCCGGCCGTCCCCACCACCAGGCCGCCGGCGCATATAGTCAGGAATTCTCTACGGGTAACGCCCATGTTTACCAATTCCCCGGTGCTCTTGGCGGTCTTACCTGATTTAGGTTTGACAAATGCTCACCAATCCACCGGTAGCCCTGGAGGCTATCAGGAGCAAAGCCAGGGAGGAGGTGTCGTAACTGCCGACTCTCTTCTGGCGGGCTAAACAGGCTTCGATCCAAGCGTCGGCTGAAGTTGGTTGCGCGCCCCAGGCACTCAGGCCCAAAAGGGCCCACCCCAGGGACCAGGGGGTTTTGAGACTGGTAGCGCTGTTCTCCAGGTAAGCAATGCTTTCCTGAACCCCAGCCCGGGTAACTTTGTGACTCAGAGCATTGAGCACCATGCCGGTGCTTTCCGGCATGGGGTGCAGAACCTCTCCAAACACGGCGGTGTTGCCATAGTTCCACCCGCCACCGGGAATTTGCCGATCCATGAGCATGAGCTGGGCTTCCGCCAAACGCGGATGGTCCCCATATCCCGCCACCTGTAGGGCCATTATGGCCATGGCAGTGGGCTCTGCCCAGGAGTGGGTGTCAGACCGCCAGGACCAACCCTTGATACTTGGGTCATTGCTCACTGCATCATCTGCCTTTTTTTTCCAGTGTAAACCTGAGGTGGCCAGAAGAAAGGCGGCCGCCCTATCTTGGACGGCCTTGTGCGCAGAGGATCCCTGCCAGGCCAGGACGGCCAGTGAAGTGGGCCAATAAGACTCTGGATGATCAGGGGAGATGCTCACCCGGCCATCACCAAGCTGCTCAGCGGCCAGGCGCTGACGTGCCGCTTCTATAAGTTCCGGCCCAGCACCCAGGGCAGAGAAAGCAATAACAGCCCAGGCGGTCGAGTCAGTCCGGAAGTCTCCTCCCTGCTGGATGGCAAAGCCTCCGCCAGAAAGGGCTCGATCCTGCACCTGCTCGATTGCCTTAAATATGTGTGGCCTAAGCATGTTCCCCCACCCCCCAATACATCATCTTTTGGGGAAGCAGGGCCTCCCCCCTGATGGAGAAACCGTTTTAGGATATCCAGAATTTCAGAATTTTACCCTACCTTAATACGACTTGTGGAAAAAGGCAATTTGCCCTGAAATAAAAATGAGTTTTTCTCTTGAGCAATGTTCGCTGCAAGAAGTGGGGAAACCAAGACCCTTAGCCCATATAAAAGTCAGACAAGGACCTGGGGCTCGGAGGTTGGGCAAAAGGAACTTTCAGGAGTAAGACCGCTGTTCATCGGCCAGATTTTAGTGGGGACGGGTGTGGAGATTGGCAACAGCACTGATCTATACGTACACCGCGTACACAAAAGCCCGCACGTCCAGTAAATTCGCCGGTTGATAGCTCGCCCCCGGGAGTGACGGAGGCCTGGAGCAAAACAACCAAAATCTGAGACCAAGATCCCGACCAAGTCCGAAATCCAAGGTCTGATCTTATTGGTACCCAAGAAAATTATTCTCCGACAGGGAATTCTCTTTTTTATCAATAGATAAAATAGCTGAATTCCTTATTTTACACCGCTAAAAGCGCTTAAAATCTCACTTTTGACGTTGGTCTGGACCTTGCAAAATGAACCTCATAGCTTTGCCATATCATGAACTTTCTCGAGAGTTGCCGGGTCTAAGACACTCCCGGAGAATTATTGCAAGCCTCAGTTGTAAGGGAGAAAAGGGCAAGCGACATGAGCGAGAAAAAATCTGGAAAATACCTGCATTCACCTGACTCAGGAAAGCAGGGAGAATCCAATAAGATAAACGACTTATCCGAAGACCTGGAATATCAGGGCAGCTTGGTGGCGTCGGCCATCCGCTGTCGAAGTTTGGGTTGGCGTCTAGCTGCCGTGGACGCTCGGGAACTGGTCGACCTGGAGGTGAATTTCGCAGAACCCGTGGAACTCTGGTTGCGGCAATGCAGCTTGGCAGGACCGCTTCTGGGTCGGGTGAATCTGGGGGTGCACACCGGGTCAGCTTCCCAGCTAATGGTTCTGGAGGTGGGGACCAGCGAGGGGGAATCTGCTCTGGACCACTGCGGCAGCTGGCGCTCGTCTTGCCGAGCCCGGGTGAACGGGCGGGAACAACATTATTTCACCCTTCCCTCTGGGGATGAACCACCTCCCACAAGGTTTTTGATGACCGCCCAAGTAATGGTGTATGGTGAGGAGGGACTGGCTCCCCTGCCTCCTTCGGTGGACGTCAAGATTCAGGAATCCTGGCGCTGGTCGAGCCCCCCCTGGGAATACCCGCCACCGGAACCGTCTCCATCCCTGTGGGCTTTCCTCAAACAGCATCTGTCCTCGGCCCCGAGGCCAGAAACGGAACCGGAGATGCCTTCCTGGGATGAGGTATACCGCCGCATCACTCCCCATGAACAGCTGCTGAAGGCCTTGCTGGCCCCTTTCGGCACTCTCAAGGAACACTACCAGGACCTCCTAAAAACGGCCCTGGAAGCAGGTTTTCAGGACCGAGGCTTTCTCTTGGGACTCCTCTGGCATGCCCCGCAGGGGGACGTTTCAACAAATCCTGAGCGTGGCGCCCAACTCAAGCGTATGGTAGAAGAGGCCAAGCTTGGCTTTTCCCGTGACGCTAAATCCCTCACCTCACAGGGCCCAGGGAAGAAAAAACCAGAAGAGAGCGTCCTGGTAAGCCGCTCCCGCTTTGAGGGAATCCTCGGCGACCTGAGAATGCTCATGCAAAAGGCGGCGGAGCTGGAGGCCGTAATGCTGGACTGGGGAAAAACCTTGACCGCTGGCCAAACCACGGCGTCACTTGGTGCTGAGGGTCCCTTTCAGGGTTTTCGGGGTCATTCTTCAGTCCCCCAGGACGATTATAAGCCAGATGAGGAGCTCCGCATGGCCGTAGATGAAAAACTGATCCAGGGAGGCCAAGCTTCAAATCCTTCCAGCAACCCTCACTACCATGAGGATGACCGCAGTAGTTGCCGCTTCCACTATAGCGAACTGCACCAGAAGGACCCGTCGGTAAATCCCCCGGATGCAGTTGAGGCAATGCTAAGCGCTTGTCTGCAAAAGAACTCCGACCTGGCCGGCGATCCTTTTAAGCTCCAGATGGTGGAATATTGTTTCAAAAATTACGTGAACATCGATCCTGAGCTGTCAGATCTTAGCCTTCAGGAAAGATTGGAACGGGCCAGCCAGATGGCCAGGGAATTTCTGGGAAGACGGGGACAAGCATAAGCAGAAGAATTTACGACAAATGATTGCTAAAAATAAAAAAACATGTGCTGCTGCGGCTTATAAAAACATTATTCTTGTTTATTAAAAATATATAAATATTTCTTGAAATTTAAGGTTACAGCAAATTTAGCTCGTTTCTCAAAAACAAAAACCCCCAGCTTTCTTGCCAGAATTCTTCTTACCCGCAACTTCATTGCTGAAGTTGCGCAATTCTTTCAGAAATTGGGCCCGTTCCTGGGCCAGGATGATTCCTTTAATAAGCGGGAACCGGTTTCAATTGGGGAGTGACGGCACTGGTCAACCGGGAGGAAAACAAAAAGGCCCGGGCCATCTGTTTCAGAGCCGATCCGGCCTGGCTCTGCTTTTTGTAAAGAGCCTGGGGGGACATCTGATTGATGGCAATTTCCACGGCCGGGTCAAAGGGCAGGTGCCCCAGCATCTGAGGTTCCACGCTTAAGAAGTCTGCACAGACAGACTTGATGATCTGGACCGATCTCAGATCCTGGTCGCTCTTCACCATATTTACCACCAGGTACATTTGGAACTCATTTAAAACCCTGGTGAGCCGTGCCAAGCGCTCTGCTCCCGTAGATGCGAAGTGGGTGATAAGATCCTGAATGGACTGGATGTTGCCGCCGCCTTCTTTACTTCCCATCTGGTAAATGAGAGTTGTCGTTTCCACATCTCCCGCGAATTCCCGGGAAAGCTTCCGGAACAAGGCGCTCTTAATGAAGCCATAGACATTCTGCAGGGAGGTGACCTGACCAGTGAGCACGGCGATCTTCCCGGGAGAATGATTAAATAAGTCCAGGGTGTTGAAAGAGGTGCCGGCCCCCAGGTCCAGGAGGACGAAATCGGCCTCCAACTCTTCGATTTGCTTTACTAACCGGAGCTTTTGGGAATAGGTGGGGTTGGCCGAGCCCAGGATGTCATCCGCCCCGGATATAAGACTGATGTTCTCAATTTGGGTGGGGATTATCGTATCTTCAAGACGCGACACCCGGCGCAGGAGGAAATCCTCCAAGGTGATTTCCGGATAGCGCAATCCGAGGAGTGTATGGAGATTGGCGCCTCCCAGGTCGCCGTCCATGAGGATGACTTTTTTCCCCAATTCGGCCAGACAGACACCCAGGCCCAGGGTCACAACGCTTTTGCCGACTCCACCTTTGCCACCACCAACACTCCAAAGCTTAACTTTTGATTGGTCAAGCATAGATCCTCCCCCAATCTCTCAGATAGGTTGGCTGTTTAATTATCTTTCTGAACGTAGTTCTAGGTATTTCTTCAACGCCAGAATGCCGGCCCCGATGACCACCAAGATGGCCCCGATGCGGGCTTGTAAAATCCCAGAGCCTAAGATTTGAAAGACGGCACCGGTGATAAACAGCCCCACTCCCAAGAGGTTCCATCCCTTGACATACTCAGAAGCACCATCCTCCTTCTGGGCTTTGTCCCACCGGTCCCACAGATTCTTGACATCCTTAGGTTGAGATTTCCCAGCCGTGTCGTTCTCCAGTTGGGTGATTGTCTCTTTAGGCTCCATGTGCCATGTTCCTCCTCTTCATCTTCATCTCTGGAACTTTCGGGCCCTCCTTCGGGAACACCTGGGTCAAAAATTCACGGGCCATTTTTCCAGCCATTTCCAGCTTGTCTCCCAACGGCAGGCTGTTGAGCTCCGGGTTGAGGTCAATATAGTTCCGTAGACAAAACTGCAACATTTGTACCGACTCAGGGTCAGCAGCCAGATCAGCATTGCTTTTGAGGAATTCCTGCACCACAGTCTTAAGACTCGACAAAGGCTGGGGTCGGTGGTCGGGAGGCGGGGCCCCCACCGGGGCATCAAAGGGGAATCCCCTGGGCCCTAACCCCGGTGACTGGAGTATTGCCGCTGACCCCGCTGGCGGGGCCGGCTGCCTCTCTTGGGAGCGCTGTTCCCATTCCGCCAAGCGCCGCTGCAGGTCCTCGGCCTTGGCGGTAAGTTCCGCCAGTTCATAGATCATGCTTTCATAGCGGCTGCGGTCCAGCACAACCCGGTTTTCCATGAACTCCACCAGGTCATTTGCCGGAGGCTGGGATTCCTCAGGCGAGTCAGGCTTTCCTGATGTCGTTTTCTGGGGTGTGGTAACCGCTGAAGAAACTCGTTCTGGAATTCCTTGGGTCTCTCCCTCCCCGTGGTGTGCCGCAGCAGTTAGCTCCCGGATGTAGGCCAGCCTTTCCGGGGAGGTGTGGGCGTCCCCCTGGGGGGCATGCCACAAGAGGGCAAAGAGCACCGCCGGGTCTGTGACCCCCGCCTGCTGGGCCTGGTTCGCCAAGTCCCGGTAATAGGCCGCCACCGAAACCACTGGTGTCAGGAGGGTCCGCAGGAGCCCCTCGTGGGGGGCAATAAGGGTATAGACCTGGTCCCAGGGCAGTACTCCCGCTGCGGGGTCACTTTCTTCTACTTCCTGGAGCAGCCCGTATTCTTCCAGAAACTCCCATACCGGCGCTCCGGGCGTATCAGGAGGAAGTTCCCAGGGGGGGGCCACCCAGGTCCAGATGAGGCCATCGTTATTAAACCTGGAGGGAGGAGCCAAAACCAAACCCCCCTGGCCGTAAATCCGAACCTGAAAATTTTCCACCTCCCCGGACACCGGCACCCGGGAAGCAGGCGGCAGAATAAAAAAGTGTTGTTCCCAGTCTTCTCCGGCCTGGGCCCGGCAGGCAGAACGCCACTCTCCGAAGGTGTCCAAAAGTGTCTCACCCCGGGGGGTCTCCAGCACCAGAAGCCTTGAAGCCAGGCCGGTCCTGATCCCCAGACCCACCTCCACTCCCGCCAGGGCCAGGGTCATGAGACGCTCCCCCCATACTTCCGAGGACTGGCTGAAGTCCAGGGTCATTGCTCCTTCTCCCCGGGCTTCCAGGACCCAACCCAGTTCCCGGTAGCGGTCGGCGTGCTGGATGAGCACTTCGCTCTGCTCGAGGCTGTCCCGCAAGTGAAAGATGCGCCCCAGCTCTTCCTGGCCGATGCGAACCTGGAAGTCTTTGGGGGCTTCTTTGCCGTTGTCGGGGAAGGCGCTCATGAGCCTCTCCTTTGGTTATGCCTTACTGCACCAGGTTTATGCCTTACTGCACCAGTTTGGGAAGGCTGGCCCGCAGGGCCACGCTGGAGCCGCCGCTGGGGGTCCCCGTTTCGCCGTTGGGACAAATGTAGCCGCCCCTGATCCAGCCAGCAACGGTTTTTTCCTTCTTATCCACCTCTACAATTTCGAAGGCCACAAAACCCTGCACCTCCCGCGACTGGTTATAGGTCGTCGACCCGGGCACCACCGGCAGAACGACTGTCCAATCGCCGTTGTGCACATTGTAGAACTCGTTTTGCATATGTTTCAGCACGGAATCGGCCACCCCGTTTTGCATCTCGATGTATTCGCCGCACCTAATGGACAGATCGTCGGGATTGATATCCCCTCTGTCCTTCCAGGTGCCGTCGATGAGGTCCTCGAGGAGGTTAGCACTGCAATTATTGAGTTTAAAGGCGTGCCAGCCGCCGGTGTCCGAGGTGTCGGGGTTGAAGGTCACCCACATTTTTTGACCCACCGGCGGCACATAGGTGTCGCCCACGGCAATGGGGAACCCCCCGCCCGGTCGCAGGTTCCGTACCCAGCCCAACAAGGCGGTGGCCTGGCCGGTGAGCTCCACGCTGTCGAGGCCCAAGAAACTGGCGAACCACAGGTTAACGGGGCCGTTCCAGTCATTGCTGCGGCGGGTGGTCACCCGGACGGCATTGAGGGTGTAGGAGTTGGCGGCGTCGCAGGGCAGTGACTGAAATTCCCAGGCGTTACTGGCGGCGCTGTATTGCCAGACCCCCACCTCGACATCCGCAGTGGAGATCAACAGTGGTTGGCCGTCAGACCTGTTTTGCTGGACGACCTCCATCGCCTTGAGATGGGCGTAAGCGCAGTTCAGCAGGTCTTTGGCATCTTGGGGTTGGGCGCCGTTGCCCAGCCAGTACAGGGACATGGCGCCGGCGTCGGCCCCGGCGTCCGCGGCGTTCTGGAGTTCCTGCCTCACCACGTAGAGGTGGCCCAGGTCGATCACCAGCCCGGTCATGGCGAGGAGCATGAATATGGAAACCGCCACAAAAACCGCGGTGGCCCCACGGGTGTCCCGGCGGAAGTTCGAAAGCCACGTTTTCATTCCTCTACCTCCATGAGTCCCGGCAGGGTTATTTCAGGCTTTGCAGCCGCCGCCCAGCCTTTTTCCCAAACTGCCGGGGTCCCAGGGAGGCTAGATGGCGTCTTTTTTGGTTTCCTGCAGTTTTTCCAGGGCCTTTTGCAGGTTAACCTTGGCCTCATGGTAGAAGGTGGGCCTCAGGTCCAGGGCCTTCTGGAAACACTTGGCTGCGTCCTCGTAACGTCCCTCTAGATAATAGTGAACGCCGATGTTGTTATATGCCTGGGCCTCGTCACCCCCTTTGCGAAAGGCGTCGAAGGCCTCGTTGTACCGTTTGAGCCCGGCCAGGGCCATCCCCATCTGCAGGTTGACCTTCTTGCCCTTGGGATCTAGACTCTGGCCCTGTTTCAAATAAAGGAGCGCCCGGTTGTAATCCTTGAGCTTCAGGTGCGCCTCACCCAGGCTAACCAGGAGAGCCACGTTTTTCCGGTTCAGGGACGCTGCTTTTTCCATGACCCGGATGGCCTCCCTGGGTTTGTCGTCTGCCAAGTAGGCGATCCCCAGGAGATGGCGCGTCTTGACTCTGCTCCTATCCTGGCTCATCACCTCCCGGAAGATGCTGATTGCCTGGGGATACTGCTTCTCCTCGAAGTATGTCAAACCCAAGGCTTCTTTGGCCTCCAGCATGTCCGGTTGGGCAGCCAGCACTGTTTTCAGTTCCTGGCGGGCGCCCTGCAACTGACCATTGAGCAGCAGGATTACCCCCACCTTGTACCTGATGTCATGACGCTCAGGATTTTCCTTAAGCAACTGCAAATAATGCACCAAAGAGCCATCAAATTGCCGTCTTTCTAACAGCAAATCTCCTAATGCTTCCCGGCGCTCCGGGGTCAACTCTTCCTTGGCCCCAGGGTAGGGCTTGGTTGACACCGGATCGTAGGCCTCTTGCAGTTTGGCGACATCTTTCGGCTTCAGGGGCTTGACTTGCAAGTTCCCCTTTGTGCGCGAACAATGGCTCCCCAACACCACCAAGGCCGCCAATAACAGTAGGCTTACCCCGACACGACCGACTGACTGCATGGCAAAGTCCCTCCTCAGTCAGCCAGTTTAGCGAAGGCCTCCTCTCTTTGCAACAAGTCTTGTCCCAGGGTAACCCGAACGGCCACTTTGGTGGGCAGAGACGACCATCTTCTTGGATTTTCGTGCTCGGGGAATAATCCCGGGCCCGCACTTGGACCGCCCGGTCTGCACCGGGCCGGTGAAAAATAACCGTTTGTTCCATCCATTGCCGTTTTTCACTTCCATCCCCGTGAAGAAAACCTCTATAATGTTCAACCAGGTTTTTTTCCCCAGGGGCGCAAGCTCCCCCCCTCTTACAACCAGAATCAGCCACCGGCAGCGAGGAGGGAACGGCCACAGGCGATGGTGCCGCCCTTACCGAAGTTGCCTCGTCAACCGGCTTCTGCTTAGGTGGCACGGTTTCCGGCGCCGGCATCCTGGGGGAGGTTTCGGTACCCGGCGTCGTATCGGCCGATGGGTGGGGAGCCCATCGGGCCAGATGTACTGAAGCGGCCTCGGTTACGGCCGGGGCCGCCGGTGGCTGCCATTTTTCTACAGGCGGTGTTTTTAGGTTCGGCTTCGAGAGCGACTGTCTTGCTATACTGACCTCGGGTTGTTCAGAGGTTGGACCTGTATAAGTTTTGGCCACTACTGCCGCGTTGGCCGGACTGGGCGGAACATTCTTTTCAAGAGCGGCCATGATCCGGGAAAGCCACCCTCGTCTCCGCACCACAATTCTTTTTGAGAAATAAACATAAGTCCGTAACTTTTTTACCCGGTCAGCCATGGGTTTCGCGGGTAAGCCTCTCATTTGGCTATCAGGCTGCGGTAAATTTGAATGGCTGCGGGTCCCAGGATGACAACGAAAATGGCGGGAAAAATGCAAAAGAGGGTGGGAAAAATGATTTTAATGGGCATCTTAGCCGCCAACTCTTCCGCTCTCTGGCCCCGCTGTACCCTTACAAAATCTGCGTGCGTACGCAACGATTGGGCGATAGAAGCCCCCATTTTCTCAGACTGGATCATTAAGGCTATTAATGATTTGATGCTTTGCACGCCAGTGCGTTCCCCCAGGTTTTTCAAGGCCGCATCTCGGGGAATGCCAGTTCTCAGCTCTGCATTGGTGATCCGAAATTCCTGCTGCAAATCTTTGGAAATGCGGCGCATTTCTTCGGCCACATGGTTTAAACTCGACTGCAATGACAGCCCCGCCTCCATGGAGACGATCATCAGATCGAGGACATCCGGCAGGGCCTTGTCGATGCGGTCCTGCCGCCGTTTTAACGATCGTCTCAAGATGTAGTTGGGGAGGTAATATCCCAGGGCTGCCACCGCCAAAGCAATTCCCAGGTTCATTGTGGTAACCTTACTCGTCCACATCATATAGATCAGGTAGCAGAGGGGGAACAACATGGTGCTGAGTGCTTTGATGCCATAAAACACCGCCACCGAGTTAGTGTATCGGAAACCGGCCTGGATAAGAGTAAGACGCAGGTCCGAGGTTTCTTTTTTCTCCTTTTCCTTTCCCAGGGCCATATTCCCGAAAGAACTGATTGCTCCCAGAGCCCATTCTCTCAGGGTCGAGTTTTTCGAATCCCGGCGGACTAAGGGAGCTATCCCTGTTGTTGATTTGGCGAAACGCTCCTGCATCTCCCGGCGGGTCCCGAGGTATACGCACAGGCCATAGGTCAAAAACCCTATGGCGCCAAAAGCAACTATCAAGATAATAAGGATTATCCGGTCCATCCCTTGCTCCTTTTACACATTGATCCTAATGATCTTCCGCATCCAGAGGACACCCAGGAGAATATTAAGGAGCGCAATCCCAATAAAATAGGTCCCCATTGGTTCCTTGAACAGAGTGTCAATGTATTTTCGGTTCAGAATAGTGAGGGCGGTAAATACGACAAAAGGCAGAAGAGCCAGGATAAGAGCAGAAAACCGACCCTCTGCGGTGAGGGCCTGAATCTTGCCTTTCAGCTTCAAGCGCTCTCGGATGAGATGGCCGATGTTTTCCATGACTTCAGCAAGATTCCCTCCGGTTTCACTCTGGAGCATAACCGCAGTAACAAAATACTGGAGATCCTGGCTGGCCACACGTTCTCCCATCCGCTTGAGCGCCGCGTTCATTCCCAATCCCAGACGCTGCTCATCGTAAACGATTTTCATTTCGCCACCCAATGGATTGGGGGTCTCTTTGCTCGCTAGATCAATGGAGGAAGGCAGGGCATGGCCGGCCCGCAAGGAGCGGGCCAGAAGTTCCATAGCCTCCGGCATCTGCCTTTCGATGACCTTGGTTTTGCGAGACTTTTTCATGCGCACAAACACAAAAGGTGCGTACCCAAAAATAACCGCTGCTCCAAGGGCGGGAAAAAGTCCCATTTTGAAGAAAACTGCCCAGAATGCCAGTGCTGCCAGCAAGCCTGCCAGACTTAAAAAGTTTCCGGGACGCCAGTAGATATCGGCCTGCAGAAGACTGCGTTGCAGGTTTTCAATTTTTCCCAAAGCCCCCACACTCTTGGCAATGGCCTGGAATGCGCTTCCCTCTATCTCCTGGACGTTTTTCAGAATCTGGATCTGGGCCAGGCGATGTTTCCTGCCTTTTGTCATCCGCTGGTGCAAATGCCGGCGCTGAAGCACAGGTTTGATAATCAGGTGGTAGACTCCCGTAAACAGGAGGGCCACCCCCAAAAAAACCGCTACCAAACCCAGGGTATAATAAGGACTGGCTTTCATGTTCAAGAAATTCATAAGCCCACTCCGTAATTGACCGCCCGCCTTTTCCTTCGCTAATAGCGTTTGAAGCGAAGATCGCTAGCATCCGGCAGACTGAACAGATTGTCATCCAGGGGCACCCCAAAAATCTTGCAGCGGTCTGCAAACCGGGGCCGCACCCCAGTGGAGGTGAAGCGACCCACCACTCGCTGTTGATCATCCATGGAGTGCCGCTCATAAAGAAAGATGTCCTGCATGCTGATAACGCCACTCTCCATCCCGGTTATTTCCGACAACGAGATCATGCGGCGCACCCCGTCGCTATGTCGGGCCAGCTGCATGATAACGTCCAAAGACGAGCTGATCATCTGCCGCATGGCCTTTTCCGTGATCTTGAAGCCGGAAAGCTGCATCATGGTTTCCAGGCGCATCAGGGCGTCCCGGGCGGTGTTGGCGTGGATGGTAGTCATGGAGCCTTCGTGGCCGGTGTTCATGGCCTGGAACATGTCGATGACTTCAGCGCCCCGCACCTCACCCACAACGATGCGGTCCGGGCGCATACGGAGACTGTTGCGCACCAAATCCCGCTGGGTAATTTCACCTTTCCCTTCTACGTTAGGGGGCCGGGTCTCCAGGCGGGCGACGTGCTCCTGCTGAAGCTGTAGTTCCGCCGAGTCCTCGATCGTGATGATGCGCTCACGGTTCGGGATGAATCCCGAGAGGATATTCAACAGAGTTGTCTTCCCAGCACCGGTGCCCCCGGAGATCAGGACGTTCATCTTGGCCATCACCATGGCCTTCAGTACCTCGCCGACCTCCGGAGTCAGGGAGCCTTTTTCAATAAGATCTTCAAGGGTAGGCCGCTGTACTGCAAAACGGCGAATAGACAGCATGGGCCCGTCCAGAGCCAAAGGCGGGATAATGGCATTGACTCGGGAACCGTCCGGCAACCGGGCGTCCACCATAGGGGTGGCTTCGTCAATACGCCGGCCCACATTTGCCACAATCTTGTTAATTATCTTGAGAAGGTGGCTGTTGTCCTGGAACCTGATCTGGGTCTTTTCCAGTTTTCCCTGCCGCTCTATGTACACCTGGTCGAAGCGATTGGCCAGGATATCAGAGATGTTGGGATCTGTGAGAAGGGGTTCCAGGGGCCCCAGACCCAAGATCTCGAATTCAAGTTCTTGAACGAGGCGATTCTTCTCCTGGAGATTGATGGGCTCGGACTCTTCCCGGAATAGTTGCTCCAAAGCCTGGCGCATTTCCCTCGCCACCACGATGTCATCCAGATTCTCCATCTGGCTCAAGTCCAGGCGCTCTAAGAGAAGGGTGTGAATCCGGCTTTTCACTTCATAGAGCTTGGCTTCCCTGTTTTCGTCTCCGCGAAAGGAAGTAAACAAAGCCACAGCCGCTCCCGGCTCCTGGTCCTTCACTTCCTGAAAAGTTCTCTTGCTGTATCGTCGAAAAGCCATGTGGTCAAACCTCCCTTAAAATACCCAGAACCGACGGCGAGGCTTTACTTCCCCTGCACCCTCCGCTGGTTGAAATTGACCCACCAGACGGTGAGCTAACTCCTCCAAACCCGACCAGAGCTTGGATTTGGGAGCCACACCCACCAGCGGTATGCCCCGGTTGATGGCTTCGTTAATGTGCTGGTAGTCGCTGGGTAAGGTAAAAAAAGCTTTCTGTTTGATAACCTGTTGCAGGTTGCTCAAACTTAAGCCGTTGCTCCTATCATAACGGTTAACCACCAGCTTCACCTTTTCCTGAACCTGATCCCAGTTCCTGAGAAGAGGCCAAAGATGCCCAAGGTTCCGCAGGTCAGGGACACTAAGTTCCAGCAGCATGAGCACCTGGTCGCAGTCTTGAACCACCTGTAAAAACAATTCATCCAGCCAGTGGCTGAGGTCCACCACCACCCAGCGATACCGGGATTTCAATAGAGAGAAAACCTTTTTGAGCCCTTCTAGGTTTATGTTATCTTGGTCATGAAAATCAGAAATGCCGTGAACGAGGGCAAGGTTTTTTTCATAAGGCTGGACGATTTTTTCCATGAAAATATGGTCCAGATTTTCCTGGTTCTGAATTAGGTCAAAAAGGGTGTACATGGACTCCCGGTCCAGGAAATTGCCGACATCGGGATACGGGCGGCCCAGGTCCACCAGTACCACCCGTTCTGCTTGCACCCTGGACAAGGCCAGAGAAAGGTTGACGGCAACCGTGGTGGCCCCAACCCCCCCTTTGTTACCAGTGATTACCAGCATCTTGCCGGAGACACCGGACATCTCTAACAGCCGTTTCTTGGAGGCTCGTATGCGTTGAAGAGCTTTTTCCAACTCTTCCTGGTTCAAGGGCAAGGAAACCACTTCTCTGACACCTAAGCGCATGGCCGTTAGCAAGAATTCGGGATCCATGCTTTCGGAACACAACAGCACTGCGGTATGGGGGAGGCTGGTTGGCAAGGTTTCTAGCCACTCGGGCAAGCTGTCATCACCATCCGTGTAGACCATGACCAGGTCTGCTGCCAAGCCCTGCTTGTGTTCTAAAAATTCCTCAGGATTTGTTGACTGACCCACCATCTGGACTTGGGGGATATTTTCCACCAACTCCAAAACAGCCGGGTCTGGATTCCCGGTGCCAAACAGGATTGAGACTTTCAGCATCTCCGGCAGCATGGTTCGCAGGACCTCCTTGGGGCTTACCTCATTTGGCGTCGCCGGCGCCAGTGAGCATCGGCATGAGGGTACCCTTAGTTTCGGGCTTGAAGCTTTTGTTGTATTTGTTGTAGGCGTTGGCCGCGGCCTCATGGGGTTGGAGGATGATGTCCGCCACCGCGGGGTTGGCCACAGAAATGCGGGTGAGGGGAACGGGCAGCCGCAAGACCTTGGACTGCCCGGCGCGCAACCGCAAGCTCTGGGTGATCTCCTGGTCCAGAATCCGCCCCAAAGGACCCGCCGTCCACACCGGCCCGGTCAGGAAACCTGAGACCACCAGCTCCAGGAAAAGTAATCCCCAACTTGCATCCTTTGCATTTGTTGCCATACGCTCCCCCTTGTCACCCTCCGTGTCCTCCAACCCGGTGGCGTCCCCCTCCTCATACACGCCATCTACGCTCCCGGGCCTGAAAAGAGATAGTTTTACCTGAGACTCACCAGGCTTCCCTTTATATACTGGCCTTGCTGCGGTTCATTCCCTTGATCACCTCTACGGCCACTTCCTTCTTGGAACTGGACGCCACGGGGGCGCTCACCTTGGGTGACGGTGCATTCACTAGCTGGGAAGTTATAACCCCACGGGTAGAAGCCGTTTCCAGGTTATTACGGCTTCTCAGGGCCAAACGGATTTTCCCCTGGTTGCTGGCCAGGTTCAGAATCTCGCCCTCATCTGGAGTCACTTCCAGGGTCACGGTTTTCACTACCACCGGTTTCTGGTCTTGTTGCTGCTGTTCCCAGATTTGACCGCTGGAGAGCACCACGATGTTTTGTAAGATAGTCTTGGAATAGTGCTGTTCGCTATCTTGGGGAACCGGTATGCTCATCAGCACATCCACATGGTCCCCAGGCCTAATGAACCCAGCATTACCCGAGACGTCGTCCACCCGCACGGTTACGGCCCGTTTGCCATCGGACAGAAGACCACCCAGTCCTGCGGCTGTCCCTTCCGGCGCCAGTTTGTTCATGAGGATGGGCTCCCCCTTGCTCAGGGGGATGATGACCACCCGGTCTTTGACCGCTTCAAAGCCAGCAGGTGCTCCTTCCGGCACCAGTTCCTGGGGCCAGGAAACCTTTTTCACCAGATTAGAGCCCAGGGCCGTGCCCGGGGCGATCTCCACCGCGGCCACCACCACCGGGGCCGTGGGTTTTTTGACTACCCGGGTTTTAATGGAGACATACTGATGGATTAGTACGGTGGCCATAAGGCCGGCCACCACCGCCACCACGATATACAGTATTCCTTTCGGTAATTTCTTCATGGCTCACTCACTCCACTTTCATGATAGTTTCAGAGTGAAAGGTGATTCCACTCATCGTTGGTAATAGACCACTCATGAAATCCCAGGGATTTTGGCAGTGCACCCGGACGATGAGGTCCGCACCTGGGTTCCCGGTCGTATAGCCGGCACCGGCAAGTTCAATGGTGACCAGGCCATCAGCGTCAATTAAAAAATTGTTGATATAGGTTCTGACCACCTGTTCGATGGTGGGGTTGAGGTTCGCCGGAGTCAAACGGTCGCCGACTGCGTCGGTGCGATAAATGGATCCGTAGCGGGCCCCTTCCCGGGAACCCGCAGTGATAACGTATTTGGTGTAAAACATCAGGCCGAACTGGATGACGCCCAGGATGATCAGGAGCAGAACCATGATGAGCAGGGCAAACTCCACCATGGCGCCTCCATCTTCCCTTTTCATAGGTAACCTCCTACCACTGGACCTCATTACTTAACCCCCTCGCCAGAACAGAACTGCCATGCCCAGGGCGATGGCCACCCCGTAGGGAATGCCCTTGACCTCCGCTTTAGGGGCTGGTCCAGGGGACAGGCCCGTTGGGCGAAAAAGTATCCAGCTCAGCAAATAAGACCAGCCCTGGCGAATCTTCACCCATAGGTGTCCTCTGTAAATGAGAACTCCCAAAGCTATGATGCCGCCGGCTAGAGCCATGTATATGAAAAGCATTAACGTGAGGCCGGGCCCCAGCCAGGTCCCCAGAGCTGCCAGGGCTTTCACGTCCCCTGCTCCCATGCCTCCTAAGAGATAAAAGGGAAATAGCAGGAAGAACCCCAAAGCCAGCCCCAGCAAACCGCTACCCACGCCATTTAAGCCGTAAAAGGCAGCCTGGAAAAGCAAGCCGGCTAAGGCAGTGCCCAAAGTAAGATAATTAGGAATGCGGTAGGTTCTGAGGTCACCCCAGGCAATCCACCAGGCGATTGCCAGCGGCAACAACAAGTGTGCCTGGGATGCACCCCAGGAAAAAACGTTGCTAAGATAATTGACCACGGCCTTCCCTCCTAAAGCCCGACGGTCCTTCGGCCCTTACTTCATTAGGCCCACCACGTAATTCGGGACAAGATTAGGACCGCCAGGGACATGGACAGGGCCACAATTGCTGCCTTTGACACCGTGTAAGTTACTCCTCCTTTTCCCATGGCGACCTCCTTTGCTCTTAATTTGGTGATGGCACCCCGGTTGCAAAGTGCGGTAATGGCCCGGCCGGGGCTTAAGCCGGGCCATTACCTTGACGGACATGATTAAGAGTTTACGAGCATTACCAGAGCCTGTTCGTTCCTCTGGATGTGAGATCAGCTAGCCGCATTCAGCGGGTTCCCGGCTGCGGTGAAGATTGTCGCAATTCCATCTCTGATGCCCGGGAAGATCGTCCCCACACATGCGATGCCAATGAGTGCCACGAGCAGGGCGTACTCCACCATGTTAGCGCCCGAGTCATCGCTGCAAAATTGCCATACTCTCATCTTACACCTCCCATCGCGGCACTTTGCTGGACCTATGCTCACACTTGGAACGATACCTTAGCTAGCAGCATTCAACGAAGTCGTGGCAGTGGTGAAGGTGGTGCCGATGCCACCTTGCAAGAGCGTGATCACTCCAATCAGGGCAACGCCCACGAGAGCAGTCAACAGGGCATACTCCACCATGTTCGCGCCAGACTCGTCCTTGAAGAATTTCCGGATCTTTTCCATTTCTTTTTCCTCCATTTATTTATTTATTTTTTTTGCTTGCGAGAATTAGTTTGTTGATCGGTTGTTGGTTTTTGATTTATGGACCAGGCGATGCCTTACCTGCCTGGTCTGCGTCCCTGAACCGTTGCTTCTTTATTTCTTTTTCCCCGTCTGTTCCCTCCTCCTTCCCTTGAGAAGTTTGTCAGTTTCTTTTAATTGCTTCCAAGAAATGTGCCATTCTGTTTAATTTTTTTAAAACCAAATGTAATTTAAACGGAAAAAGCCTGGTCCCTCCTCGCTTTCATTCTTGAAAACTTGTTCTAACCAGCTGCGGTTGTTGGCAGGTTACCAAATCGGGTCAGAACAAACGTTGGAGCTGTAAATAAGGAAGTTCAGATGAGCGCAGTTTCTTCGGATTCTGGGCCAGGTGGCAGGTGGGTTGGTCGATGCTGTGGAGAAGACGCGATAAAAAGAAGGAAATTATGGTGAGTTTACCAAGGGGGGGATAAGTGAAGGCTCATCAGATCATGGACAGGGCATGCGCCCAGCCAATAGGTGGCTGGCCTTCCCCAAAAATTATCATTTCACAAGATAATTTATTCTTTTAAAATAATTTACTCTTTCCCAATACCCATTTTTGACCGGCTGATGCGGTGCTTTTTCAACAGGGCATAAAGGCGGGGCTGGGACAAGTCTGAGATGCGGCAGGCTTCCTGGAGATCGTTTTTCGCCAGGACCATGAGCTCTTTGAGGTATTCCCTTTCGGCCTGCGACACGGCAGCTTCCCGATAGTCCCGCAGTTTGGGCAGGTTGACGCCGGCAGCGGCGGCGGTCGCCGGAGAGACCTCCGAGGTTTCCCGACTCACGCTGTTCCGCGCCGCCTTGACGCGAATATAGCTCGGCAGATGGTTGGGGTATAGCGTCGGCTCGTGGCGGGCCTCGGCCAGGGCCCGGTCCAACGTGTTGACTAACTCCCGGACGTTCCCGGGCCAGTCATATGACAGAAGGCATTCAAAGAACTCAGGGGCGAAACCCTTCTGGGGGATGCCATAGCCTTCGCACAGGATGTCAGTGTGGTAGAGCACCAATTCCTTGATGTCCTCCAGGTGCTCCCGCAGCGCCGGCAGGTTAAGGCTCAAGGAACGTAAGCGGAACAGAAGATCCTTGCGGAACGTCCCTTCGGCTACCGCTTGGTCCAGGTCTCGGTTGGTGGCGGCCAACAGGCGGAAGTTACTCTCCACTTCCTGGCGGGCTCCCAGGGGCCTGAATCTCCGCTCCTGGAGGACCCGGAGGAAGGCCTTCTGCATAATGAGGGGAAGCTCTCCCACTTCGTCCAGAAAAAGGGTGCCGGTGTCAGCCTGCTTGATAAGCCCTACCTGGGGCTTGTCTGCACCGGTGAAGGCCCCTTTCTCGTAACCGAACAGGGCGCTTTCCACCAGAGACTCGGGGAGCGCGGCGCAATCCACCACCACAAAGTCCTTGTTGCTGCGGTTGCTGTTGGCGTGAATGGCCCGGGCGAAAAGTTCCTTACCGGTGCCGGTCTCGCCGAAAATCAGGACATTGACATCGCAGTCTGCGGACTGGGCCACGATATCATAGCAGGCCTGCATGTTAGGACTGTCTCCCACGATGCCTTCAAGCTTCAAGGCCACCATGGGTTTCTTTACTTTCTTTTCCTCCCGATACTGGAGAGCCCGCACCAAGGGCAAGGTCATGCGCTTGATGGAGGACTGCTTCTCGATGTAGTCCCAGGCGCCGTTGACAATGGCCAATTCGGCCCCGTCCGGATCACCAGCCCCGGTGATGATGATCACTTCGGGGGGATCGGTCAACTCCCGGATTTTAGGCAGAGCCCTGAGGCCACTGCCGTCCGGCATGCGAACATCCAAAAAGACCACATCAAAGGAGCCGCTGAGGGCCTCCATAATGCCCTCGTTCAGGCTATGGGTGAACTTCACCCCGTGGCCCATGTCGTTGACCATTTCGGACAACATCTCACAAAACATTTCGTCATCGTCGATGATCAGCACGTTACCCATGGGAATCTCCCCGTTTCCTTTTTCAATAAGTTTTACATCCATGGCATTCCTCAAAAACCCCACTCCCTTTAAGGGGTTTGTTACCACCTGTCAGCCTAACGCTGGGGGTCCTTCCCCAGTGCCTTACTGATGGCGTTGGTAAGCTCGCTGATGGACAGGGGCTTCATAATGTAATCCTGGATGCCCGCCTTCTTGGCTTTTTCCGGGGTCACCAGTTCGCTAAACCCGGTGACCAGGATGATGGGCAGGCCAGGTCGCAGGCTCAGGAGTTCCTCTGCCAGTTCCAGACCGGTCAATTGGGGCATAGTTTGGTCAGCTATGACCAAATCGAAATCCTGGGGATTCTCTTTAAACCATTGCAAGGCCTGGAGGGGCTTGGTGGTTACCGTCATTCGGTAGCCCAGGCTTTCCAGAATTTCCTTCCACATGTCAACCAGCCATTCTTCATCGTCCACAAACAGCAGACTCTCCTGGCCGTTTTCTATAACCGGCGCCTCGGCACCGCCCGTTACCTCGCTGGCTTCCACCCGGGAGAGATAGACCTGAAATTCCGTACCCTTGCCCACTTTACTCTGCACGGTAATAGCTCCTTGATGGGCCTTGATGATACCGTGAACCACAGCCAGGCCCATGCCGGTGCCCTCCTCCATCTTCTTGGTAGTGAAAAAGGGGTCGAAGATTTTTTCCAAGGTGTCCCGATCCATGCCGTGTCCGGAGTCTTTGATGCTCAAGCGGATGTGAGGCCCCGGGTGCAAACCGTGGAACTGAGCCGCAGCCTTGGCATCCAGGTTCACCGGCTTGACGGATATGTCCAGAATGCCCCCTTTGTCCCGCATAGCATGGGCGGCGTTGGCGCACAGGTTGATGATCACCTGGTGCATCTGGGTGGGGTCGGCTAGAATCGTGTCCTCTTCCTCTTCCAACCTCATTTTGAGTTCGATGGTGGTGGGCAGGGTTGCCCGCAGCATGTTCAGGGCTTCCTTGACAATGGCGCTCAGGTGCACGGGCCGGCGCTCCTGGGGACTCGGCCGGCTGAAGGAGAGAATCTGGCTGACCAGCTCCTTACCCCGTTTCCCGGCCTTCAGAACTTGCTGCAGCCTGCGCTTCAGACCGTCACCTTCTTTAAGGCCCATGAGGGCCATCTCGGTGTAACCCAACATTACCCCTAAGATATTATTAAAATCATGAGCAATGCCCCCGGCCAGGCTGCCGATGGCGTCCATGCGCTGGGCCTGGCGCAACTGGGCCTCAAACTGGGGACGCATTTCTTCCGCCTGCTTGCGTTCAGTAACATCCAGCAGCACGATGTCGGTGTGCAATTCCCGGCCTTGAGAGTCACAAACGATTTGACCGCTCTCCTGGAGCCAGATGATCCGGCCGTTTTTGGCTCTGACCCGATATTGCCGAACATAGGTATGGTCGGTGCCCAAGGCATGGAGAAAGGCCTTGCGGGCCTGCTCCTGATCTTCCTCCTGGATCACTTCAGACCAGGGCTTTCCTCCTGGAGCAAATTCCTTGGGGGAAAAGCCTATGATTTCTGCAATTTTGTTTTCCAGAAACTCTACCGTCCCGTCCGGGTAAAGACGTCCCACCACTACCGGCAGGTTGTTCACCACCAGTTTCAGGCGCTCGAGACTTTCCTGTAGGGCCTCTTCCGCCTGCAACTTCATGGTAATGTCCAGGATCCTGAGGATCACTCCCACCGTTTCCCCGCTTTTTTGGTCTTTCAGGGGATAGGAATAAAGATCCACCTGGCCTGACTCCTCTGCCCGAGGTCCCCATTTCGGTACTACCTCATGAGCCGGCTCCCCACTGACCAGGGTTCTCAGGGCCGGACAGTTCTCGCAAGGATCGAGAGCACCATGGATGACAGCAAAGCAGGTTTTCCCCAACAGCGGCTGATCATGGGCAAACCATTTCTCTATCGTGGGGTTGACCCTAACGAGGGCGAGGTTTCGGTCCAGGACAGCAATACCTTCCTCCACCGAGGCCATGACCCCCTCCAAAAGGCCTTGTTGTTCCTTCAGGGCGGTCTCGACCCGCTTCATGGGCGTGATGTCGTGGATAATCAACACCCCTCCACTGACCTCCCCCCCTTCATTAAGAAGCGGCGCCACGTGTCCTGAGTAGAAACCTTCAGGTCCGGTATGGGCCAGCTTCTGAAGCTTGTTCTGATCTAAAAATCCTCTATGACCTCCGGCCCCCAAAATTGGGCTCTTTTCATCAATTTTTTGCAGGAGGGGAAACACCCTGAAGAGGTTTTTGCCCAGAGCTTTGGGTTTGGCGAGTCCGGTAAATTGTTCCATGGGGGGGTTCCATAAGGTGATGTGAAAGTCCTTATCAAAACCCACCACCCCATTCTCGCAATGTCCTAAGATTTTCTCAGAAAAGTCTTTTTCCCGATAAATTTCATTATTCAGTTGCTGTTGTTCCACCGCAAAGAGCAGGGTGCGGCCCAGGAGTTGCTCCACCAGGGTGCGGTGTTGTTCTCCTGACTGCTCCAGGGAATCTTTGGTTTGCCGGAGTTCGGAAACGTCGGTGGCTACCCCTTCCATGTAATCCCGGTCTGCATATATGCGGGCCGAACAAAGCATCCAGAGAACAGAGCCGTCCCGACGGAAAAACCGGGTTTCGAAATTCTGGAGTTGGCCGTTTTTAACGCTTTCCAGCATGCGTTCCTTGGTATCCGGCTCCACATAGTGATTCCGGGCCACAAATTCCTGGAGAAGGTCCTCCTTGGCGGCATAGCCGAACATCTGGGCCACACGCTCATTGCAATCCAGCATCCTGTCGTCGCTGAGGCGCCACCGGAAGACCCCTACCTGGACGTTATTGAAGATGTTGCGGTACCTTTCTTCGGTCTCCCGCAAGATCTCTTCCAGCCGCTTGCGCTCGGTAATGTCAAGCTCAATGCTCAGGATAGATTTCTCACCATTGAGGTCTATTACCCGGGAATGAGTTTCCACCGGGAAAGAAGTGCGGTCCTTCCGCTGATGGACGGACTCAAAGACCGCCTCCCCCTCGGAGATCAGCTTTCGGCGATGGGACTCCACCATCTCTTCATATTCGGGGGCCTCCAAGTCCTGCCAGCTTAAGCCGAGCAACTCCTCCCGGGTGAAGCCCCGGGCCTTGCAGGCCGCTCGATTGACGCAGGTGATTTTTCCCTCAAGATCATAGACAAAAACGGAGTACGGGGAGGACTCGATCATCTGGACTTTAACGGCCAGACGTTTCTCCACCCGGCTCAGCTCCCCCTTCAGGCGCAGGGTCGTCAAACCCTGGCAGAAAAAGGCAGCGAGTGTCCGGAGAAATTCCCGTTCATCAGTGGGAAAGGCTCCAGGTCCCGAGGCGTAAAGAGTCAGGGCCCCAAAGACCTGACCCTGATGACTCAGGGGCAAGGCGAGACAGGAAGTCAAACCTAAAGTCTCAGCCACCTCCTCATAAGCGGCACAGGCTGGTTCAGACTGGATATCAGGACAAAAGACCGGCTGGCCGTTACGAATGGCGGCACCAGTGGGTTCCCGGCCGACTTCGCCTTCTGCCCAGGTTCGGGGAATAAGGTCCAGAAGACCCAGGGCTACGCCGGCCTGGGCCACCCGGTTGATCGTTTTGGATTTCTTGTCTTCGGTGAGTCCCACCCAGGCCAGAGGATAGCCCCCGATCTCTACGAGAAGCCGGCAAATTTCTTGCAGAAAGGGCTGTTCTTCTGAAGCCTGGGCCAAGGCAATATGGCAACCTCTGATCAGCGCCAGAGCTCTTTGCGCCCATCCTTCCCAGTTATACGTGTTGGGGATTAATTTCATAGCCTGATCAGCGCCAGGGCAGGCCGTGACCCCTGGAACTTTCCCTCCTCTTTTTTGAGACCAGAGGTTTTACTGCTGTTAGCCTTCAAGGGATTGCACTCCCTCACTGAGACATTCCTAGTCCAGAAAGTAATTAAGCAAAACAGGTGCCACGGCTCTCTGTTATTTAAATAATAAATAAATTCCAGCACCTTAGCCCCTCAAATACTTACCTCTAAATTCTTGAAAACTAATAATTATTTATTTTTAAGACGCATCTAAGTCTAAAAATTATTCTTTGTCAAGAAAATATTATCGTATACCAATAATTTTTTGCTTTTTTCTGAAAATAATCGGTCGCTGGCAAAGGAAACTTAATGATGGTCTCCCTCCGGATAAGAAATTACTGAGCGATAAACCCCTTGACTCTGACGGATTGAGGGGATAGCTTGGGAATATGGTGGCGTTTTTTCTGGCCATCCCCACCTACTGGACCCACCCGGAAGGTAAGGGGGGAGAGGATATCATTTTTGACCACCCTAGCCCTCTGAACACTCCGGGGACCCTGCGTCGCACCCTGGAAAGCCTCATTCCCCTCATAACCCCTGGGGTTACTGTGGGAGTGGTGGCTGCAGCCGCAGCACCGGAACTCAGCCCCCTGGTGGAAGCCTGGGTGGGGGAGCTGCTGAACTCCCCTCCCCTGCCCTATCCGGTGGTCTTCTTCTCGGCTTCGCACCTGGAGGTTTTTCAGGACTTCCTGCGCCGCCAGGGAAAGGAGGAATGGGGTTCTCTCCTATCCCTGGCGGGTTACAGCGCCATCCGCAACCTTACTCTGGTGCTGGCCAATCTTTGGCAGGCTGAAGTCCTGGTCAGCTTGGATGATGATGAAGTCATTGAGGATAAGGACTTTCTCACCAGAATCATCGCTGACCTGGCAGTGCTGGGCCAGCGCCATCCCATCTGTGGGCTGGCCGGGGTATACCTGAACGCCGATGGGCGGATTTACCTCCCGGAGCCCGAAACTCCCTGGGCCTTGTTTTGGCCCAAGCTCCGGTGGATGAACCAGACCTTTGCCGGGCTCCTGGAAGCCGAAGAACCCTTACCCCCCACCCCCCTGGGCCTGGGGGGAAATCTGGCCCTCCCTGTTTCCCTCTTCCGCCGCCTGCCCTTTGACCCAGGTATTCCCCGGGGGGAAGACGTGGACTATGTGGTAAACGCCCGCATGCGGGGAATCCCTTTTTTTCTAGATCAGGATCTTCGAGTCCTCCATCTACCGCCGGAAAAACCACACCCCACCTGGCTCAGACTCCGGCAGGACCTGGTGCGCTTTGCTTACGCCCGCCGGAAACTGAGGGAGCAGGAACCTCACCCGGACCTGGTGCGGGTCTCGGCTCAAGAACTGGCGCCGTATCCGGGCAACTTCCTCATGGACGATCTGGAGGAGAGGGCCCACCGCAGCCATACTCTGCTGGCTTTAGAATATTTGGCTGCCGGCGATACGGCAGGCGCCCGGCAAACCCTGGAAAACCTTCGTCTTCTCCAGCAGGAAAATCAGCGTCCTCAAAACGCCTTCCGTACCTACCTGGATTTGACCAGCCGCTGGCAGGAGCTGCAAAACTGGCTGGCCCATCCTGAGGTGGCTGCCCAGGCGCGGCGGGCCTTGTGGGGTTAACCGTGCCTAGCCCTCCCGAGGTCATTCACCCGGACCGCTGGGCGCGAGATGCCGTCCTGCCTCGCCTGGGACTCATCCCGGCAGGCGCCCTGGACCTGGAGGAGGTCCAGGCTTTCAAGGCAGCAGCCAGCATCCCGGTGCACCTGGTCTTTCCTGTGGGAAAACCCCGAGAGGCAGAAAACCTCCGGAAGCTCCTAGCCATCCTCTGGCCTCTACAAGGAGGGCTCCTGGACCGGGTCTGGATTGCCTTCGGCGGCCTGCGCTTGGGCGGCCTGCGAAAACTGGCCCTGGAGTTCCCCGGCCTGAGCATCTTTTCAGCCCGAGATCACCTTCCTCCCGATCAACAAAAAGTTGCTATGGGTAAGGGCGCGGCCATGCGCGCCTTACTCTATCATCTCATCGTCCGAGAGAGACTCTCACACCCCCGGGCCGTGGTGGAATTTTTGGACGCGGACATTCGTCCCCCCTATTTTTCACCCAACTGGATTGTGGACCCCGTGGGCGCCCTGCTGCGGTTTACCCAAGTGGAGGCCGTCAAGGTGGTTTACCATCGTCCCCGGGGCGGCCGTCTGAACACCATGCTGCGTTCCCTGCTGGCCTTGTGCCCTCACCCCGGGGTGCAGGCCCTCCAACAGTTAGCCTATCTCCTTTCCGGAGAAATGGCCGGGACCTTGAAATTCTGGACCAGCCTTCCCTTCAAGAATGGCTACGGCTTGGAAATCCTGACTCTGTTGAGCTTTGCCCTGGACCACTTGGGTCTGTCCCCGGACTCTCCTGATCTTGATCGCCTGGTGCAAGTGCACGTGGGCCAGATGGACCACTGTCACGCGCCTCTCACTTCCACGGCCCGGCGCCGGGGTCTGGACCAGATGGCGGGAACTGTCTTCCATACTCTCATGGAAGTGCTCGTGCGGGAAGGCATCCTGTCCTGGGGAGACCCTCCCAAAGAATCTCCCACTCTGAACATTCCCCTGCCGGTGGCCCACGGCCAGGGCAGCCCGGACTGGCTCCAGGTGCCGCTGGGGGACCAAAGTCTCCCTCCCCTGAAGACGCTGCCGGAGGTGCGGCAGCGACTGAGACCGGAAAAATCCTCACGGAGCTTTTCTTCATAGCCAACGGCTTCGCCATCCCGTAAAATGGCGTGACGGGTTCTCCGGCTCAATTCGATTAACGAGATAGAGCCTTGTGCTGCAGCTTATTACTGAACCTCAAGAGAGATCTTTAGAGGGCGGAAAATACCATTATGCGGGTAGCTCAAATCGCCCCTCCCTGGGTTCCCATACCTCCCCGGGACTACGGGGGCACGGAACTCATGGTGGCCAACCTGGTGCGGGGCCTTATAGACCAGGGAGTGGAGGTCGTCCTGTTTGGAGCCCAGGATTCCACCCTGGAAGTCCCCTGCCTGGGTCCCTTTCCTCTGGCTTTCTGGCCCCCCGACAAATTTTCCGAGAATTTACATCTGTCTTTTGCTTTCCGGCACCTCAAACACAATCCCTGCCAGGTGATCCACTCCCACCTGGAGAACGCCGCCGGTTTCTGGGCCCTGGCAGAGGTGGCGGCTCCCTTAATCGTTACGCTCCACACCCCGCTCACCCCCATGAAGGTGGATTACCTCAAAGGCTTCCCCGAAATACACGTGGTGACGGTGAGTGAGTTCCAGTATCGACAATTAAACGGGCATCCAAACCGCCACCTCATTCCCCACGGCCTGGAATTGACTGATTATCCCTTCCAGGCCGACAAAGAAGACTTCCTGCTTTTCCTCGGGCGTATTTATCCGGACAAGGGCCTCCACACCGCCATCCGGTTGGCCCGGGAGATGGGACGACGCCTGGTTGTGGCCGGGCCGGTTTTTTCTCCCGATCAGCCTTATTTTGACGTCCTTATCCGTCCTGAACTGAATGGCGAGTTCATTAGGCATCTCGGCCCGGTAGATTTTCCCAGCAAGGTGGATCTGCTCAAACGGGCCTGGGTCCTCGTCTCCCCGTTAGAGGTGGATGAGGCCTTTGGGTTGGTGATGCTGGAGGCCATGGCCTGTGGCACCCCGGTGGTGGCCTACCACCGGGGCGCCGTGCCTGAGGTGGTGCGCCACGGCGAAACCGGTTTCGTGGTGCACACTTATCGGGAATTACTAAAAAGTTTAGAACGAGTCTCTGAGATCGAGCCGGAACGCTGCCGGGAGCACGTGGCCCGGAACTTCTCCCGGGAAGCCATGGTGAGTGCGTACCTCAGTCTCTACCGGTCGAAGAGCTGAGGCGGGAAGGCTTGGGGCTCCTGCCAGAATTTAACCCCTCTCCACTGCTTTTCGGGGTGGCGGCCCAAGCCGGACTTTACTTTTTACCTGAGCCGGTTTATCGTCAAGGAAGCCCATGCTGGTTAACCGCCTGGTGCTGAAATTAGGGTTGGTCCGGTTTGCCACCTCCCTCCTGTTTATTGTGCTGGCCACCGTTCTGAACCGAGTCCTCATGGTGGAGCTGATGGTGCCGGCTGCCCTGGTTACCTTCAGCTTTGCCTTTCAACACGTCATGACCCCAGTGGGCCTGGTTACTGGCTATTTCTCAGACGCCTATGCCCTGGCGGGCCGGCACCGCGCCCCTTACATCTGGGTGGGGATGTTTTTGAGTCTGGCCGTGATGCCCTTGTTCCCTTCCTGGGCTCTGGCCCTGGGGGAAGCACCTCACAGCCGCCTGCTGCTCTGGCAAGGAGTGGCCCTCTTCTCTTTTTTCGGGGTGGGCACCACCATGTCGGCCACTGCTATCAACGCCCTGCTGGTGGACCGCATCCCCAAGCAGGATCGGGGGTCGGCCCTGACCCTGCTGTGGATCTTGACCCTGGGAGGGTTCATTGTCGGCTCAGTGATCATCAGCTTTTTGTATCCCGAGTTTGAGCCGGCTACCCTGAAAGAGCTTTTCGCCCTTATTACGGTCCTGGCCCTGATTCTCACGATTTGGGGCGCCTGGGGCCTCGAACCACGGCAGAAAATAGTTAATACCGACCTGGCCCACAAACTGGACCTCTGGCGGACTCTCCGTTTCCTGGGAAGCAACCTCCAGTCATTGGCGTTTTTTCTCTTCCTCATGGCCACCATCTTCTTTCTGGCCATTCAAACCTTCATTCTCACTCCTTTCGGTGGTGAAGTGCTGGGGCTTCCCATGGCCACCACCAGCCAGTTCGGCATTTACCTGACTTACGGGATTCTCGTCGGCATGCTGGGACTGCATCTGCTCCTGGGAGACCGGGCCCGCCGGGACTGCAAAACCATCCTGGTATGCGGCCTGTCGGTGGGGGCTTTGGCTTTTGTGATCTTAAGCCTGACCTCTTTCACCCCCAATCCCGTCTGGGGGTTATACGCTCTGGGTCTCTTGGGTTTGTCCCGGGGGCTTTATAACGTGGGCCTTTCCCATCTGACCATGGGTATGGCTCACCCCTTGTTCAGCGGCATTTTTATGGGACTCTGGAACTTAATGAGCGGCCTGGCCCTGGCTGCCGGGGAGATGGCGGGGGGGGCCCTGAAAGACCGCCTCACCGACCTCACCGGTAGTGTTACTGGAGCATATGGCTGGTTGTTTTTCTTAGAGGGCCTGGGTTTCTTCTGTTGCCTGGTGCTCTTGCTGCCTTTGAAGCAGGAAACCTACCAGAAGGCGCTGGAAAAGTTTTTGATGGAAAACGAAGGAAGGCCAAAGCCCTCCTTCGCCCTCAAAGCTGAGGAGACTAGCCATGACTCCTAAATCCTCCAGAGTACTTTTGAGCCTCTTGCTGGCCTTGCTGCTGCTTTGGGGTTGTGGAAACCCATCTGAGATTTCCTTCTCCCAAATTCTTACCTACACTTTTGACGAGGATACCAGAAAACTCATCGATATCCTGGAGAAGGATAAGCAAATCAAGAAATATCTGGATTTTGACCGACGTTACAAAGGCCTCCTGGTCCCGCAATCTCTGCTGTTACGCTACGAGCCCTTCGTCCTCGCTCTGTCCACGGAAAGCAAGATTCCCGCGGTGCTGCTCCTGGACGCCCCGTGGGTCCAGCGCTATGGGGTGGCGGGCTGGCTTTATGAATTGGAAACGGCTCGATTCTTCTCCCGGGAGGAGTTGGTCCCGTCTGTGGCCGAGGCCTTCTCGGTGGCGTTGCCCCAGGTCACGGGGGTGCCCGGCAAAAAATTGGTGGCCGTTCCCTCTTACATCAAAGGGAACATCCTTTTCTATCGCCGTGACCTCCTCACCAAATACGGGATGGAGGCGCCCCGCACCTGGGAGGAACTCAGGGCCGCCTGCCGCAAGATCATGGACCGGGAGGAAAGAGTGAAGTATGGCCTCATCCTCCACGTCACGAATTTCATGAACGATTTCTACCCCATCCTATGGGGCTACGGCGGTCAGGTGATCGACGGGGACGGCCGTCTGGTCCTCGGAGAACAGAAAAACCGGGAGGCCTGCAAGGCGGCCCTCCGTGACCTCAAAGAAATGCAGAGCCAAAAAATCATCCCGGAGCCCCAAAGGTTAAAGTTGTTTGCCGCCAGCAAAAGCCTGCGCCAGAGCTTTTACCAGGGGGAAGCCCTTTTTATGATTAACTGGAATACCCGGACCTATAACCTCCGGGAGCTGATTGAGCTTTGCCGGGACCCGGCGAAAGGGTGCCTGAGCAACTTTAACCAGGTGGGGGTGGCCCCCATCCCCAGCCAGCCGGAACATCCGCATCGCTATTCTAATGTCGGCTCCTTCGGCTGGGGGGTGAACCGCTTTTCCGTTACCCCGGACAGACTTTGGGTCATCGATCAGGCCCGAAGATTCATCAAGCTGGTGACAGACAAGAGCTTTCAGATCGAAAACGCGGAAAAGTATGATCAGGTGCCCGCTCTGCAGGAGGCCATGGAAGAGGTCCGGAAACTGGTCAAGGAAAAGAAGGTGCACCAGAAGGTGCTTGAAGTCTATGACAATGTGTTCGACGTCAAAGGTGTGCGCCTGAGGCCCCGGCCTTATAGCCGCCGCATTAATAATATCCTGGAGAAGCACCTGGTAGAGGTCCTCTTAAGCGAGCGTGATCCGGAGGAAGCGATCCAAGCGGCCCTCCAGGCTCTGCAAAGCCCTGGCTCAATCTGAGAATATTATGCCCGGAGAACCGCGTCCTCCCAAGCATTCCCTCCGGTCACGGCTCCTGCTGTTAAGCGGCGCCACCTTCCTGCTCTGCGCCGGGGTCATCCTCATGTTTTTTCCCCTCCTCAACCTCACCCTGGAAGGCCTTCTGGAACGTAGCATCACCATGATGCGGGAAGCCAAAGAAGTAGAAGCCACCACCATTACCCGCCTGGTGGTCCTGGAACTCTCCCAGGTGCGGGAACTGCTGGAAGCAAAGCCAGGGGAGATCAACGAGGTGGACCAACGCCTCATGAACCTCATCTGGGTAAAAGTAACCTTCAACGAAATAATCGAAGGGATTGAACTTATCCAGGGCCAGACAAACACGCAAGGGCAGCGCCTGACTTACCTCTTCTACCGCCGGGAAGCCCCGGATCTTAAACCCATGAGCGGTCCACAGAAGATCATGAAAAAGTTCAGCGGCGCCGAAAAGGAGCTTTTGGACGGCATTAACTCCCCGCAGACCATTCATAAAGAAAATTTGGAGCTCTCCGTCAACCTGGGCCCCAAAGAGGAGGGCCAGATGATGCTCCGCTATCTGCCGGTGCACATCCTGGTTCCGGAAGAAGGGGCCATTTTTTGGGGGGTGGCTAAAATCGGCGTCGACGTCTCCGGCATCACCGCTCTCCAAGCGATGCAGGATCAAGAAAAGAACGACCTCCGGCAAGCCATTTGGCTGGAGATCATTTTGAGTTTGTCCATTTCCGGGATCCTGGCGGTGAGCCTCCTGTACCTCTGGGCCCGCAGCCTCACCGAGCCTCTGCGAACCTTGAGCTCAGTGGCCAGGGATTTTAAGACCGCCGAACCTCAGGAATACGACTTGTGGTTGGACAACCTGAGGCGGGTGGACCCCCGGGGCCAGACGGAGGTGTCCGAACTCAAGGAAACTCTGATCCGCCTGGGGAAGGGCGTCCCCCGCCTGGGTGAGCGCCTCTTTGCCAGCGAGTATCAGGCCTGCCTGTCACGGGTGGCGGCCCGGGCCCTCCCTGCCATCCAGGCGGACAGCGCCTTGCTGCGTGAGCTCCAGGGGGATTTCCGGGAGCGTTGTCAAAACCTCTTGGGCCGTCTGAACGGCGACCGCCCTCCCCAAGACCGTACCCTGAAGGGCCTGCCCCAGGACAAGTTTCTGCTGGAACTGGAAGGCCCGCTGAACAGGTTGGAAAGCGAACTGGCCGACTGGCAGCACTTCGCCGCCGTCCGGGAAGAAGCATGGCAGACCTTTGACCTGACCCCAACTCTGAACCGGGCCTGGCGCCTGGCCACTCTTGGTTTGCCTCCTCAGGCTCGTTTCACCAATGAGGTGAAGACCCTGCCACCGGTCTGGGGATCGCCCGGGTCTTTGGCCCAGGCCCTCCTTTTCCTCCTCGATTACGCGGTCGAAGTTTTGCCCTCTGATGGACAGTTGACGTTAGAGGCCGGTCCCCTTCCCGCGGGCGGCCTTCAGGTGATGGTGGCGGTTTCCGGGCCTGCCTTCTCGGTGGAGGCCTGTCAGGACCTTCTCCATCCCCTGAAAGGAGATCGGGGCTTCCAGGGCAGCCTGGGACCTGCCTTGGCCACCGCCATCGCCCACTGGCATGGGGGCGAACTTACTGCCCAGCCCGGTGACCCCCAAGGCCTTAGTTTCATGCTAACACTACCGGCGCCCCCTACGGACCATGAGGATCACTAACCGCATAGGTAAGGCCATACGCTATTTGGCGGGCTTTCTCGGGCACAGCTCGAGCTATCTGGTCCACCGCATCCTGGATTGGTCCTCCCGTCTGTTGTCCATCTGTGCCTTGTTTTACCGCCTCCTGCTCTCCAGCTTCTCCTCCCTGACAGGCTTTCGCCTTCTTTGGCGTGAACTGATACGACAGGTTTATTTCTCCGGGATCCAGGGGATGCACGTTCTGATCTTTTCCGCCCTGATGCTGGGCTTTATCGTCATAGTGAACGCCACCCCGCAATTAGTTATGCTCCAGGGGGAGGAATTTGTCGGCTGGCTTCTGGTGACTATCGTCGTCCGCGAGGTGGGGCCGGTATGGGCCGCCTTTTTTGTCCTGCTCCATTCCGGCTCGGCCATTACCGTGGAAATCGGCACCATGTCCGTCACCCGGGAGGTGGAGGCCCTGAAACTATTGGGCATCGACCCCTACCGCTTCCTCGGGGTGCCCCGTTTCTGGGCCATAACGCTGAGTGTCCTGTCGCTTTACGTCCTGTGCGCCTTTTCGGCCATCCTGGGAGGGTTTCTCTTTTCCCAGATTTTTGCGGAAATTTTTTGGGGCATGTTCTGGCTCTCCTTCATTAACTCTCTGGAGTGGGTGGACGTGGCCCTGGGCTTTAGCAAGTGCACCTCCTTCGGGATGCTCATCGCCACCGTGTCCATCTTTTTCGGGTTCCAGGCCCACAAGGACATGGAAGAGGTGGCCCGCTTAACCTCCAAGTCTTCCCTGGTGGCCCTGGTACTGTGCGCCTCGGTGAACATCATCCTCACCTCGGCGTATTATTTGTAAGGTAAACCGCAGAGGTCTGAGAGCCTTTGATCGCCTGCCGCCGGAGATCACCTGGCGGTCAGTTGACCACCTGATGGGACTCTGCCCCGGGAAGTTTGGTGGGAGGCCCTGAGGAACTCCTGATTACTGGTTATGCTGCGTTATAGTTTGGTCATTGACCAGGTCAGTCATCCGGGTCTCCCCTTTGAGTGGCCCGCACCCCTTGATCTGAAACTGGGTCTCAACGAAGTCCTGCTTCTGGAAGGGATTGAGTGGGAAGAAGGCCTGGCTTTCTGGCAGCTGGCCGCCACCCTGGAAGTTCCTCAGGACGGGGAGGTGCTGCTTTGGGGGCAAAACTGGTTTCACCTGCCGAGAACCGAACTCTTTCGCTTGAGGAAGCAGATAGCTTACATCGCTCCCGGACAGGTCCTCTTGCAGCATCTTAATCTCAGGGAAAACATTGCCTTACCGCTCTGTTACTACCAGGATGTGACCGTATCCCAGGCTCTTAAAGGGCACCGGGAACTCCTGGACCAACTGGGCCTGAGGCTCTTTCTGCACCGGATGCCTGCCCAGCTGTCCCCGGACGTCTACTGGCGCGGACTCTGGGCCCGGGAATTGCTCAAGGGACCGGAACTGATCCTGGCCTGTCTGGACGGCCCCGGATGGACCAGGGAGAATCAGGTTATCTTGCAGGAGGTGCTCGAAGCCTATATCGCCAGAAACCAGAGCGCCTTCCTTCTTGGCGGCCAGGACCTCACCTCCTTCTACCCCGTGGCCCATCGCCTCCTGAGGCCGGCTGACGGCAGTTTTTCAGAGACTCCCTTGTTGCAGCGTCGGGATCAATCCCCGGTGACGTTTTTCCCCCTGATATGACCATGGCCCCCAAAAATGAACTGGCCCCATCAAGGCCACCCCACCAGCCCCGCACCTACCGCACCCGCATGGGTCGGGAAGGTCTGGTGGATTTCCGGGTAGCGGTCAAGGAGACGGACCTCATGATTTTGGCCCAGCGCGAGCTGTCCACCGAAGTCCGCCGCCTGGTAATCCAGGAGCGCCAGCAACTGGAAGCTTATGTCCAGCAGCATCCTGAATTTCTCACCAGGCTGACGCCCTGGCCCCCGGATCCCTATGCTCCCCCGTTGGTGCGGGATATGATCAAGGCGGCCACCCTCGCCGGCGTAGGCCCCATGGCCGCTGTAGCCGGAGCCATCGCCGCCCGGGTCGGACAGGCCCTCCTAACCTGGACCGATGAAGTCATCGTGGAAAATGGCGGAGACATCTTCATGCACCTCCACCGTCCCGCGACGGTGTCCCTGTATGCTGGCCGCTCCCCCCTGAGCCACAAGGTGGGCCTCAAAATTCACCCCGACCAGGCGACCTGGGGAGTGTGCACCTCATCTGGTATGGTGGGGCACTCCCTCAGCTTTGGACAGGCCGACGCCGCTTGTGTGGTGTCCGAGGACACCGCTCTGGCCGACGCCTGCGCCACCGCCCTGGGAAACCGGGTATCTGGTGCATCCGCCATCAATGAGGCCCTGGATTGGCTGGCTACCATCCCTGACCTCCGAGGTGGGCTGGTCGTTGTCGGGGAACATCTGGGCGCCTGGGGCCATTTGGAGTTGGTGCCGGTATAAGGCCATTGAATATCGAGCCAGTGCACCCCCAGAGGACCTGTTCCCCGCTTCATTGTCAATTACTGAACCATCGTGGTATGATGCCGGTATCAGCCACCAGACGGAGACGCCCTTATGGAAGAAGGGTTTACTAAAACGGAGAAGCTGGTCGGGTTTTTCCTCCTCCTTATTGTCATTCTCACCATGGTGACGCTGCTTGCCATCGTCCAGGGCAAGGGTTGGTTTTTTTCCTACCGCACCTATCTCGTTAACCTCGATCAGGGCTATAATCTGAAACAGGGTTCTTTGGTGAAAATGTTTAACACAGATATCGGTAAAGTCACCAAAATGCGCATCAAGTTGAAACATGGCCAGCCGGTCGTGGAGGTCACCATCAGGGTCTTGACTGATTATGCCAACTTCATCCGCGAAAAATCCGTAGCCGAAGTGGTGACCCCCTTCCCGTTCGGTAGTGAATACATTGAGCTCAACCCTGGTCCCTCCAATTATCCGCCCATGGAACAGCACGGCACCATCGCGGTTATTCCCAGGAAAAAACCTCTCACCGATTCCATGGCTGAGCTGGTAAACGAGGAGAACCTGCAGCGAGTGCAGACTATCCTGACGAACCTGTCCAACTTAAGCGACCGGCTCAAGGATCAGGAGAAAGCCTGGTACGCCACGGTAAAACACGTGGACGATGTGGTCCTGGCCCTGCTCAATTCAGAGGGGACTTTGGGAAATCTCTTAATGCGCCCGGATTTCGTCCAACGCCTGGGCAAAACCCTGGATAACCTGGACCAGGTGCTGAAGAATGTCAACGAATTCGCCAATGGCCTCCAGCCCACCAACAAGAACCTGGAGATCCTGACTGCAAATCTCAATCGGGAAGTGGAAAAATTGGGGAGCATCCTGGCGGACATCAAGGAAGGTTCCCCGGAGTTCCCCAAACTGATGGAATCCGCTACTCAGTTCAGCGAGGAAGGCACCGAAACCATGGAGACCATCAAGGCCAACCCCCTGGTACGCTTCGGCCAACCGAAGGAAAAAAAGGGGAAGGCCCTCCACGTGGAGCCCCGGCATGTCAGGTAAAGTTTGGGGCGCTCTGGCTTTAGCATTAATTTTCCTCGTGGGCTGCGGCGCGCCTCGAAGTCCCTACGGCAAGCAAGTTGACAAAGTGAGAAATTACAGCGAGCGGGGGGATGAGTGGTATGGCAAGGGGGACTTGCCCCGGGCCAGCAAGGATTATCATAAGGCCCTCGATTTGAGCCAGGGGATGGACTATCAACCCGGAGTGGCCCGCCAGCTAAACAATCTGGGGGCCGTATCCCTGGAGCAAGGCGATCTTGCCCGAGCCCGGGAGTTTTTCACCAGGGCCTGGGAGATTAACCGGAACCAGGGAAAATGGGCTGAGGCCAGCACCAATCAGGCCAACCTGGCTACGGTGGCCCAAAAAGCCGGTAATCGGGGGGCTGCCGCCCAGCATCTCGCCCAGGCCGAGGAGGTGGCCCGGCTCTCTAAGGACAAGACAGCCCTGGCGCGCCTCTACTGCCGTTGGGCCGGTTTTTATCTGGACCAGATGGACCTGAGCCGCGCCGAGGCATACCTGAACCTGGCTCGACCTTTGGCCCGCACTCCAGCCCCGAAAGCTGCGGTAGCCCACCAGCAGGGCCGCCTGGCCCTGGCCCGGGGGGACGCTAAGACGGCCATCGCCCACTTCATCCGGGCCCTGGAAGGGGACCGGAAATTGTTGGACCGGGCTGCCATCGCCGCAGACCTTTACTACCTGGGTGAAGCCTCCCGCCTGCAGCAGGATTGGTCCCAGGCCTTCGACTATTACGCCCGGGCCTTTGAGGTCTATGCCGCTTTGGGCCGCCAGGCCCCCTTGCGAGATTGCCTGAACCGCCTCAAAGAAGCCAACCGCGAGGGGCTCCTCAATCGTCCCCTGGAGCGTTTCGAAAAGCACACCCAGGCGAGTTAGCCTGCACTCAATCCAGGAGGGAAAATGTTGAGCGATAAACTCACTGCCATCAAAGAACACCTGGCAAAATCCACGGAAGGATTAAGGCAAGAAGATATCGACTGGCTGGTGAAACGCGTGGCGGAGTTGGAGTTGGAGAATGATTTTCTGAAAAAGGAACTGAGATACTTGGACTATCAAGGAGAAACCGAGCCGTAGAAATTTCTCGTAGGCGGGTTGGGTTTTTTTCGCAGGTCCGAAATTGGCTAGTTTCCCTGGAGGTGCTACAGCCCCAGCAACGCTTTTAGGGGTTGAAAACCGCCGGTGATTATCATCCTGAACGAAGTGAAGGATCGCCTCTTAGGGAAAATTCAAGATTCTACACTTCGTTCAGGATGACAATTTTTTTCCCTCATGTTCAACAGCCTGTTTGACCCAAGCCCCGCGGCATCACTCAGGCAGCCTGACAATGGTTCTTCCCTGATGTTGCCGCTGTAAGATCAGCTCAATTTGTTCATTGAGCCCTTCCAGGGTCGTTTCAGTGGTCATTTTCTCCAGATGTGGCAATTTCCATTTGTCGGCCAGGTTCTGCCATACCTGCACCCGGGTAGGCATGGGGCAATTCTGGGAATCTATGCCCATGAGCGTGACCCCCCGCAGGATGAAGGGATACACCGTCAAAGGGAGGTCTGGGGCAGCCACGTTGCCGCAGCAGGTCACCGCCCCGCCGTATTGCATGGATCTGATGGTGGTGGCCAGAAGCGGGCCTCCCACCGTGTCGATGGCGCCGGCCCACTTTGCCGGCAGGATAGGCTTGCCGCTGGTGTCCGTGGCCTCATCGGCGCTGACGATCTCTTGCGCCCCGAGCTCCAGCAAGTATTCCCGGGTTGCCGCCCGGCCGCTCACCGCGGCCACCTGATAGCCTTCTTGCGCCAGGATAGACACCGCGATACTCCCCACTCCACCCGTGGCCCCGGAAACCATGATCTTTCCCTGGTCGGTGGTGATGCCGCAGTCCATCAGGCGGTAGACGGACAAAGCTGCCGTGAACCCAGCCGTGCCGTATATCATGCTTTCCCGCAAGGATAGTCCCGCGGGCCGCTTCACCACCCAGGCCGCCGGCACCCGGATGAATTGCCCAAAGCCACCGGGGGTATTCATCCCCAAATCATAGCTGGTGACGATGACCTCGTCGCCCGGCTGAAAATCGGGGCTGAGGCTTTCCGCCACCACCCCGGCGGCATCGATCCCCGGAGTGTGGGGATATTGTTTTGTCACTCCTTTGTTGCCGATGGCCGACAGCACATCCTTGTAATTAAGGGAGGAATACCTGACCCGGACCAGCACCTCGCCCTCGGGAAGTTCTGCCAGGTTTCTCTCCTTGATTGCCCGGAGGTACTTTTTGTCCTCCGCCTCAGTAACCACCAGGGCCCGAAATGTTTTACCGCTCATAATAATCTCCTCTGGGTGAACTCTGTGAGGGAAGTGATCCTCATCTGTGTTAGAAACCGACCGGTTGGTCTCTATCCATATACCCTGCGCCATCGGCAATGTCAATCTTTTTTCCTAGAACTTATTGCAAAACCTCAAGTCCTCCTAAAATGTCATTCTGAGCGAAGCGAAGAATCTCGCAATTTCAATAGGTTGAGATCCTTCACTTCGTTCAGGATGACAGAAAATAGGTTTTGCCATAGCTTCTAGGGTTTGACCAAGGGACTGACAATCAAGGCTTTACTATAATTTCTCCTGGAACATTCTTTGCAGTAGGTTTTTTTGCCCACCCTCCTTGGAGGTGCTTCAAAGGTGGGGAGCACAAACCATCTGAAAATAATTTTGTCTAGAGGTTTACATGGTCGGATAAAGTATTAACTTATCCACATTCAACCGGGACTAATTGAAGGGAATCAAGGGGTCATGTTCAGGAAGATCGGTTTGGTCATCATCTTGGTTTTAGGACTGGGCTTTATATCTTTAGAATCCTGGGGGGCTTATTTGCTGTCGGGGAAGCCGGCCCCGCCCTTTGTGGTGCAATCGGGGGATAATCAGAAACTGACCCTGGATATGATTCGGGGCAAGGTGGTGGTTTTTTTTTATGAGGACAGGCATGCGATTGACCTAAATGATGAGCTGAAAAATGAATTAAAAGGCTTGTACCGGGCCCAGCCGACAACCATCAAACAAGAGATCTTTCGTTTGGTGGTGATTGACTGTTCGAAAGCTACCATGCCCACCAGGCCCATCTGGAAGAGCCAGCTCTCGGAGCATTCTCGGAGACAAGGGTTAACGATTTATGGGGATTGGGACAGGAAAATGCTGCTGGACTACCAAATGCGTAGTAATGACAGCAATTTTCTGATTATCGATAAAAAAGGCATCATCAGGTATTCGGCTTCCGGCAAAATTTCCAACGGCCGCATCCATAAGATCAAAGACCTGCTGTACAGCCTGGTTCAGGAAGGCTGAGACAGGAGGTTCCTCACCAACTCGACGACCTAATTAACCTCACCAATTTTTTTAACCCCCTTACTCCCGCCCCGGGGGCTGCCGGAGAGAGCAAAATTGTGCACTCCACCCATCGGGCGCAGGCAAACCCGGGACCTGAAACTTTGACAAATTGTTCACCTGATCCAATAATTCTAAGGTTATAATAACTACTTTGGCATATCTTGGTTTCAGGTACCTGGAGAGCGCCGATGACCGCGGACAATCTTCCCGCGGAAAACCTGCCAAGCCTGCTGACAGATAATTTCTTTTACTTTTTTGGTCCCACTGCCCCGCAACGCCGAATTCTGAGCAAGTGACCTGGGCCAACCAGGTATCCAAACATCTAACCAAAGGAGGATCCATGAGCACCTTAGTAGCAATCGGTTATGATGACCCCTTCAAAGCGGAAGAGGTCAGGTTGAAATTCCTGAAGATGCAGAAAGAGTATCTGGTTGACCTGGAAGATGCCGTTGTGGCCGTCAAAGACAAAGACGGCAAAGTCAAGCTGCATCAGATCTTCAGCACGGTCAAGGCCGGCGCCGTTGGCGGCGGTTTCTGGGGCACCCTCATCGGTCTGATATTTCCTGAATCCGCTGCTGGGATTGGCCGTGGGAGCCGCCAGCGGCGCGGCGGCCGGGGCCTTGAGCGATGTGGGCATCAACAATGAGTTCATGAAAAATCTAGCCGAGACCATGCAGCCTAATTCTTCGGTACTCTTCGTGCTGGTCCGCAAAGCCACGCCTGATAGGGTGTTGGAAGAACTGAAAGGCACCGGCGGCAAGGTCCTCAATACCTCCCTGTCCCATGACGATGAAGCCAAGCTTCAGGCAGCCCTGGATGCCGCCAAAAAAGAAGCCTAACCGAACTAGCCTGGGGCCGCAGGTGAGTGGTTTTTAATCCTCCCTGCGGCTCTTTTTTTCAGGATCCCCTCAAGGTTATCAAGGCCACCCCCGTCACCATGAGCGCCGCCGCCACGAGGCGTGGCAGGAAGGGCCGTTCCTGGAGCACCAGCCCCCCCAGAATCACGCTGAAGAGGATGCTCATACGCTTCACCCCGATGAGATAGGCCGCGGGCGCCAGAGTCATGCCATAGACATGGCAGAGGATTTCCCCCGCCACGGCCACCCCCAGCAAAAGACCAAGAGCCAAGCGGGACGCCAGGATCCGGGCCTCCCGGGCCCGGCTGAGCGGATAGGCCGCCAGCAAGGACCCCCCTACCACCGTGGGATAAAACACCCCAAAAAACGCAGGCTCTGAGTGGAGGATGGCCAGCTTTCCCAAAGCGGAGGTAAAGGAATAGAGGGCCGCCACCGCCAGCATGAGGCGGGCCCCCGGCTCCCGGGCCAGAGCCGCCAGGGGCTCCCACCAGGCCAAGCGAGAACCTCCCAGGCCAAGGAAGATAGCTGCCCCCGGCGATGAGGGCAAGACCGACCAGGCCGGCGGGATTCAAGGCTTCTCCCAGGATCAGCCAGCCGGTGAGGATAAGGAAGACCGGGGTGAAGGCCAGCAAGGGGATGCACAGGGACAGGTGGCAGATTTTGAGTACCTTCATGTAAAGGAAGGCAGCCAGAAGCTCCAGGGGCAGGGCTGCTGCTATCGCCAGCCAGAAGGTCTGCTCCAGGGCAGGCCATTTCAGGAAAAGGCCCACCAGGGCCAGGAAGGGGATGACAAACACCCAGCGGGCCAGGCACATGGTATATGGCGACAGGTCCCCGAAGAAGCGCTTGATGGTTAAGTCGGCGAGGGACATACCCAGGGCCGCGCCCAGACCCAGGGGCAGCCATAGCAAGTTCTCCATGGTTTCTATACCCTAGCTGTCGCCTTGATGCCGCCGAGCCCAGAGGTCGTTGCTCAGGGTGACGAACTGCATGACACTCAGGGTTTCACCCCGCCGTCCAGGGTCAATGTCCAAGGACTGAAGGGCTGCCAGGACCTCTTCCGCCGGGAGCCCCAGGGTCGGGCCCCGGACCGCCAGGGTGTTCCGCAGGGTCTTGCGCCGGGTGGCAAACGCGGACTTCACCACCAAAGCCAAGAAGGTCTCATCCTGGGCTTTGGGGTCAGGCTCTCGGGGCTCCAGGCGCATCACCACCGAAGTCACCTGGGGTGGAGGAAAGAAGTTGCCCGGGCCCAAAGAAAATAGCCGGGTCATGGCAAAGTGATACTGCAAGAGCACGCTCAGGACCCCGTAATCCTTGTTTCCTGGGGTCGCAGCGAGGCGCGTCCCCACCTCTTGCTGCATCATCAAGATCGCCCGGGACACCGCCGCCTTTTCCTCGGCCAGTTTGAAGAGCAAGGGGCTGGTGATCTGGTACGGCAGGTTTCCCACCAGCACCACAGGGATCCCCGCTTCCCGGGCCAACCGGAGGAGGTCGAAACGCAGCACGTCCTGACAGACGATCTCCACCCGGGACTCACCGGCAAAAAGCTCAGCTTGTAAATAGGCTGCCAGCGCCGGGTCTAGTTCCAGGGCCACTACCCGCCTGGCTTCCTGGGCCAAAAAAACCGTGAGAGCCCCCAAACCCGGACCCACCTCCAGCACCAGATCCTGGGGGGCGAGCTCCAGGGCGGCCACAATCCGCCGAGCCTGGTGCGGATGGAGGAGAAAATGCTGACCCCGGGACTTCTCAGGCTTCAGGCCGAGACGTCGCAGGACTGTCTGGGGGGATGAGATGGACACCTCGAAGTACCCGGGCCCGGTGTTGACGGTACCGTTTCACGGCCCACAGGGTTAAGAAATACGCGGCGATGGTTGGAGGCACAGCAATAATCAGACCCCCCACCTGCAGGGCTACCCCCCCCCGCCAGAGGAGATCCAAAAATGCTGACAGGTCCACGTGTTCCGGGATAGGGAGGGGTTCGCCCCGGAACACAATGTACCGGCCCACCTCATAGGCCAAAAGGTATTGGGGAACCCAGGTTACCGGGTTGCTGATCCAAATACCCATGTACGCGGTTACCAGAGAAATCCGCAACAGCGGCGCCAGGAAAAGGACCATGACGGTGTGGAAAGGAATGGTAGGAGTTATACCGACAAAAATACCCAGGGCTGAGCCCAGGGCCAGCCTCCTGGGATCCCCTTGGAGCCGTCGAAGTTTCAGCCAGTGATACTTGAGAGTGCGTCTGAGAGTCATGTTTCCTGAGAGCTGACGCCTACCTCCGCTTCCCGCAGGAGACGCCGCAGGACCTTGCCCACCATGCTTTTCGGCAGTTCAGCGCGAAACTCCACGATTTTCGGCAACTTGTAGGTTGCCAGTCGCGGTTTACAGTGTTCCATAATTTCCTCGGCAGTGATATTCACTCCTGGCCGGGGAACAATGACCACCTTCACTTGCTCCCCCCGGTAGGAGTCCGGGACGCCATAAGCTACAGCCTCCAGCACCCCGGGATGCTGGTACAGGACCTCCTCCACCTCCCGGGGGTAAATCTTGAAGCCCGCGTCGATGATGAGGTCCTTTTTCCGATCAATGATGTAAAAATACCCCTTTTCGTCCATCTTGGCCAGATCTCCGGTGAAAAGCCACCCGTCCCGCAGGACCAGATCTGACTCATCGGGCCGCTGCCAGTAGCCGCTCATCACCTGGGGCCCTTGCACCACCAGTTCTCCCACCTCCCCAGGGGGGAGGTCCCGATCACCCGTCTCGGCGTCCACTACTTTTGCCTGAGTGCTGGAAAAGGGCAGTCCGATACTCCCCGGGGGGCGCTCCTGATGATAAGGGTTCAGGTGGGTCACCGGGCCAGCCTCGGTGAGCCCGTAGCCTTCCATGACCCGGCAGCCGGTAAGTCCCTCGAAACGGTCCCGCACCTCCTGAGGCAAGGGCGCCGAGCCGCTGATGCAGGCCCACATCTGGGAAAAATCAATCGTGGCCAGGTCCGGATGGTTAATCAGGGCCACAAACAGGGTGGGAACCCCGGGAAGAACCGTGGGCCGGTGTTTCCTCAGCATGCCAAGAAAGGTCTTAAGGTCGAATTTGGGGAGAACAATGACCAAGGCCCCCTGGGAAACGGGCCAGTTCAGGCAGACGGTGAGACCGAACGAGTGGAAAAAGGGGATCAGTCCCACCACGCGCTCGACGCCATATTGAATACGGGGCAGCCAGGCGTTGATCTGGACTACATTAGCCAGGAGATTTTGGTGGCTGAGCCTGGCGGCCTTGGGGGTGCCGGTGGTGCCGCCGGTGTACTGCAGCACGGCAGTGTCCTCAGGCCTGGTTCGAGGCAGATCAGTGAGGGGCTGGGCCTGCAAAAGGTCCCGCCAGCGATGGCGGCCGGGGCCGGGTGCAAAGCCGGTGGCCAACCCCTGTCGTCGGGCCTTGAAGGGGTAAAGCCAGGAAAGGGGCCAGGGAAGCGCCTCAGACAGAACCGTGACCACAACGTGCTCGAGGTGCACCTCGGGCGCCGCCTCCTCCACTAAGGGGAGGAGGTGGTCCAGGACCACCAGCGTCCGGCTGCCGGAGTCATTGAGTTGGTAAGCAATTTCCTTGGGACTCAACAGAGGGTTGAGGAGCACCGCCACGCCCCCCAGGGAGAGAACGGCATGGTAGGCTGCCGCCAGTTGGGGGCAGTTGGGCAAAAGCAGGGCCAGGCGTTCCCCCGGTTTCAGGCCCATGTCTTGAAAGGCCCGGGCCAGACGCTGGACCTGGTCCAGGAGCCGCCTATAGGTGGTGATTTTCCCGAAAAAAACCAGGGCCGAGGCCTCTGGGGCCCGCGCCGTGGCCTCGATCAACAGTCCGGGGACCGTGCCCTGGGGTAATGCCACCTCCAGGGGGACGCCCGGGTCATATTGTTGAGCCCAGGGGGAACTCATAAAAAGTGGTTCTCCCGGGTCAATGCTCGTGGGGATGAGACCCGTCGCACTCAGAGCAGGAACAAGCCTTGACATCCTCTGGGGTGGCTTCCCGCAACTCTTTCAGAGTGATGGCAAATTCCACTTCCTTGCCCGCCAAGGGATGGTTGAAATCAATAACCACGGTTTCTGCCCCTACACTCTTCACCACGAAATAGACCGGGTGCCCTTCTTCGTCTGTGGTTTCAAAAACGTCGCCTGGTGTGGGATTCATTTCCGGATCGAAGTCCTGGCGAGGCACTTCGAGGATAAGATTGTCGTCCACTTCCCCGAAGGCCTGCTGGGGGGGAAGGCGCACGGTCTTATGCTCATTGAGCCCCATACCCACCATGGCCTCTTCCAGGGGGCCGGGCATCAGCCCCCAGCCCAAACAAAAGGACAGCTCCTCGGGCTGTCCGGAACTGGGATAATATTCGTTCTCACCCGAACGGATGAGATAGTCGATCGTCACAAAAGAAGTGGGGGTAACCTTCATCCTATTCTCCCATTGGCCTGATCTGGTCTATTATAAAAGAATTCTGCGGCCTTTGCTACCTTTTGGCTGGCCTGAGATGAACGTCCTGGAACTGAACTTGGCTCTTCGGCCAAGGCCTTCAAACCTGTTGTCGCCTCTTCTCCACCAACGTGGCCCTCAGGTGTTTGAGAGAGCTTTTGGCCAGCCGTATGGGGTGGAAACCCACGGGGTCCAGATCTTGGGGCCATCGAAAGCCATTGGCGTCAAAAGCCTGGGGAAGCTCCAGAGGATACCAGACATCGGTGGCCACCGCGCCGGGAAGTCCTCGCCGACACGCTTCCTGCCAGGTATCCACCTCCGCGGCGGTTAAACCCAGGAGGCTGAAAACCGCGGTATCCAGGGCCACCGCTGAAGGTGAAGCCGCCAGGAGTCCCAGGTTGTATGGTTGGCCGTGTACCGGACCCCCGACATGCATGGCCGTGACCGCATCCATCAGGGACAGGGAGGGGGGCAGATGGTTTTGCAGGTCAAGAAGCATGCTCTCGAACCGGTTGCCCCGGCTGCCGTAAAACACATGCAGCAGCGCCTTGCGGATGCCGGTGACGCAGCCGAAAAAGTTCTTCACTGCGCCGGTTACCCGCACCATGCGGTGAACTTTGAGCTTGGGGAGATTGAGGATGAGGTCGTTCTCCAAGGCCCGTTGCGAGAGGCCGGCCCGGCCGCCGGGAAACGACAGGCGCACCACGGTAGGTTTGTCCAGCTCGATCAGGGGAACCCCCAAACCCTTCAGCGCGTCGGCCAAGCCGATTTTACCGGCAATGTCTACACCCCCGCCAAAAGAGGGCGAATCTCCCACCTGAACTTTAGCTCCCAGATTCAGCAAGTACTGGCACACAGCCCGGACCACCCGAGGGTGGGTGCAGGGGAGAAAATCGGGCGGCGTGGCGGCCAGGAGATTCGGCTTCACCAGAACTCTGGAACCCCTTCCCGGCCTACAGCCGATGGCCTCGAGGAGAGAACCCACGACCTCCGGCAGGCCCTGGAACTGATAATCCGCACACCGGGCCAGAGCCACGGGGATACTTGACCGGGTCGCTGCTTGCTGCATAAAGCTCCCTTTCACGGGCACCTCACTGGAAAACCGAGAGCCCGCAGCTAGTATCTTATTTGAGGGTGACGAATCGGTCAATCCAAGTTGGTGGCAGGAGAGAGAGAAAGTACACCAACCCCGGGATGGGCCTGGGGAAGCGAATCCTTGGTTTGTTGTGGGCCAGCCCGCGCTTGATAATGGCTGCGGCCCGTTCTGCACTGACGCGAAAGGGCATGAAATACGGGTTGGCGTCAGTCATGGGGGTTTTGACAAAACCCGGGATGATCACGGAAACACCCACCCCTTCGCGGCTTACCCTGGCCCTGAGCCCTTCCCCATAGACCCATATAGCTGCCTTGGTGGCGCTGTACGAAGGAGCCACCGGTAAACCCCGAAACCCGGCATAAGAGCTGGTTACGGCAAGCTGCCCTTTCCGTCTTTCCCGAAAGCGCGGCAGGATGGGTTCGATGGTGTTAATCATGCCCTCCAGGTTGACGGCCAGAACGGCCCTCATGTCCTCGAAGGTTTCTTCTCTGCTGATCGAACCTTTGGAAATGCCAGCCAGAGAAATGACCAGATCTAAGGGCCTATGGGCGTCGACCCCCAGTATCCACTCGGCCATGTCCTGCCGATGGGTCACATCCACCAGGGTCATGTGGGCTGCCGCCCCCCGGTCACGACAAGCTGCGGTGACCTCCTCCAGACGGGGGGCATCGGTGTCCCCGAGGAACAGATGGACTCCGGGTTCAGCATAGGCGAGAGACACCTCCCGGCCGATACCACCGGCGGCGCCTGTGATGAGAATGTTCTGGAAGGTTGATGCCAATTTTGGGGATATCAGGCCCAAGTGGACTCCCCGTCGTATTTTGCCTCGAGCCTGACGCAGCCGGAACTAATCTTTGGTGGCGACGATGATGCGGCCGGTGTTCATCAGGTTGCAACGCACCGCCTTTTCCACCACGATGCCAGTCTCTTCCATGACGCGGATAACGTCCAGGTCAGTGGTAAAGCCGATGCGCACGAACACGGGCGCCAGGATGTCCTCAATCCTCCCAAGATGGCTGCCGTTCCGGCATCGACTGTGATTGATGGCGATGATCTGCCCCCCGGGCTTCACCACCCGGCGCATCTCTCGGCACACCTGGTGGGGATCGCAAACGGTGGTGATGACATAGGCCGCCATCACGACGTCGAAGGAATTGTCGGGAAAATCCAGGTTGCAGGCATCCATCACATGGAATTCGTGATGGTTGCCGCTGTTCAGGCGGCTGGCCTTTCTCCGGGCCCGCTTAATCATCGGGGCGGAGATGTCTATGCCCACCAGATGGGAGGTAGGGGGATAATAATCCAGAGTGGAGCCAGGGCCCACCCCGATTTCCAGGATCTTTTGCTCGGGGTGATGCCTCAGATAATTGAAAGCCCGGCGGCGGCCCGGACCCAGGAGCAAGCCGAAGACATAATCATAGAAGGGTGAATAAAAGGAGTAGAGTCTTTCCATATATGCGGGGGAAATATTACATTTCATAGCATTCCTCACTATCAGATATGAACGGTGCCGCGAGAGTTTGGGAAAAAAAGAACTTTGCTTCAAAATTGCGACATTTTATCTTAAATGTTAGAAAAAAGTAAATGGTTTTTTCAACTATGGGGGGCCGTCCGACTGTGATGGGCCCGTCCCGTGGTGCTTTGGCAAACACCTACTTTCCAGAAGTCGTGCTCTTGATTATACTCCAGGAGATATTGCTGACCATCTCCGGCCAGCACCCTGAAGCACAGGGCCCCCGGTTCTTGCCAGCGGGCCAGCACCTCGACCACCGTATACCAGGACCCCTCCCTGTGGAATCGTACGGGCCTTTCGTGCACGCGGTGGCCGGAATAGGTTTCCACCAAGTCGGACAAAGGCAAGGCTCCTGGCCGTTTATAGGGCCAAGTGGCAGAAAAAGTTGACAACTCGAAGATTACCGGGTTATTTTAGCATGTCGGCTTATGCTGCTGCAATCCTGGGGCCCTCCGGGGTAACCTAAGAAAACTGCCCATTCCAGGGGGTGGAGCGGGCGTGGCGGGTCCTGGACTTTGCACAGTTGTAACAAGGGGGGGATAAGTACATGTCCGTCAACAAAACCAGGGCCATGAGACGGGTGGTGGTTACGGGTGTGGGCATGGTCACGTCCATGGGGCTCGATGTGCCCACCGTCTGGCAGAAGCTGTTGACAGGCCAGTCCGGCATTCGGCATCTGGAGAATTTCGACCCGGGATTTGTTACCAATTATCGTGCCCCGGAAGACTTCCCACTTATTGCCGGGGAAATCATCGATTTTGATCTGAAAGATATCCTCCAGGCCCGCAAGCAGGACCTCACCAAGGAAGATCTGAAGCAGGTCAAATATACCGATCGCTTCACCCAGTTTGCCCTGGCTGCCAGCCTCGAGGCCATTCAGGACAGCGGCCTGGATCTGGAGGTGGAAGACCCGGAGCGTTGTGGCGTCATTATCGCCAGCGGCATGGGCGGGGTGGGCTCCTGGGAGGAGTCCATGATCCGCCTTCTGAAAGAAGGTGTGCGCCGGGTCTCTCCTTTCTTGGTCCCCAAGATGATTCCCAATCTGGCCGCGGGCAATGTCTCCATCAGCTTCAAGGCCAAGGGCCCCAACATTGCCCTGTCCACGGCCTGCGCCGCCGGATCTCACGCCATCGGCATGGCTTATCGCTCCATCCAACTCGGTGAGGCCGACCTCATGGCCGCCGGGGGTAGCGAAGCCGCGGTCACCATGCTCACCATTACCGCGTTCTATCGCATGGGGGCCTTGGCCACGGGGTACAATGACAACCCGGTAATTGCCAGCCGGCCTTTTGATATTAAAAGAAACGGCTTCGTCATGAGCGAGGGGGCCGGGATCATGGTCCTGGAGGAACTGGACCACGCCCTGGCTCGGGGTGCTGACATCTACGCCGAAGTGGTGGGTTTTGGTATGACCGGGGACGCCTACCACATCACCGACCCACACATGGAAGGGGCTACCCGTTGCATTGTCCTGGCCCTCAATGATGCGGGCATTGCCCCAGACGTCATCGATTACGTCAACCCCCACGCCACCGCCACTCCGGTGGGTGACAGAAATGAAGTCCGGGCGTTGCTCTCCATCTTTCGGAACCCGGGACGGCGACCCGTGGTGAGCGGCACCAAATCCATGACCGGCCACCTCCTGGGCGCTGCCGGGGCGGTGGAGGCCATTTTCACCGTCCTTTCCCTCAAGGACGGCATCGTTCCTCCCACCATCAACTTGACCGAGGTGGACCCGGAGTGCCAAGGACTGGACTATGTCCCCGACCAGGCCCGTAAGATGGACATTCACTACGTCCTGTCCAATTCTTTCGGCTTCGGGGGGACCAATGCCACCTTGGTGTTCAAGCGTCCGGAACCCTGAGCCCTTTCCCTTCCCAGGAGGCCGCTGGTCTTGACCATGAACATCGCCGTGGTCCTGGACCCGGGAGCAGTGGGAACCTTTGCCGACATCCTGGCTTTTTTCCAGGATCACCTGGCGCCTGTACACCTCACTCTCTTTGGCATCTGCCCCCCGGCTCCCTCACCTCATTGCAGCCCGGTTGAGGATCTTGACCCCGAAAACTTTGACTTGGTTCTGGACCTGAGATGTTCCGGCCCGGGGGTGTCCGTTTTAAGATCGGGAGTTCAAGGCAAGGTGCTCTTCGGCCAGGCCTCTCATTCCATGGCCGCGGTGCTGCGGGATCTGGCGAACCTGCTCCGCCATCAGGAGATCCACAGCGGTATCCTGGACAGCGCCACCGACGCCATCATTACCATCAACGAGGACCACCTCATTGTGGGCTACAACCGGGGAGCCGAGAACATCTTCGGCTACACCCGGGAAGAGGCCCTGGGGCAGGACCTGAAGATTATCATCCCCCCGCCCTATAAGGAGAATCACCAGGACTTCGTGCGCCGCTATATCGCCACCCGCCGCCCCCATGTCATCGGCAAGCACGTGCAGCTTAACGCTCAACGCCGGGACGGCAGCGAATTTCCCATGAGCATCTCCTTTTCCGTAGCGGAAATCCGGGGTGATCTCTATTTCACCGGTATCGTCCGGGACATCACCGAATACAAGGGTATGGAGGAGCGCCTCCTGCACTCTGAGCGTCTGGCGGCAGTGGGCAACACTGTCAGCCACATTGCTCATGAGATTAAGAATCCCCTGGCCATCATCGGGGGCTTTGCCCGCCAGCTCCTCAAGACCCCTGGATTGGACGACAAGAGCCAGCAAAAGCTGGGTATTATCAATGAGGAAGTCGCCCGTTTGGAAGGCATGATCGCTGAGATGCGGGACTTCGTGAAACGCCCCTCCGCCCAGAAAGAGCCCGGGGATCTCGAGGTCCTCATAGATGACGTGGTGGACCTGTTTGAGGACACCTTTGAGGAGCGCCACATCACCTTGAAGCGGGAGAAGGCCGCAGAAACTCTCACCCTCAGCTTCGACCGCCAGCAAATTCACCAGGTTCTCATCAACCTTTTCAAGAACGCCCTGGAGGCCATGCCCCAGGGAGGCGAACTCACCGTGGCCACCCGGGTTCAGGGCCCCCACCTGGAGTTAAGTGTCACCGACACCGGCCAGGGCATGACCCCCGAGGTGAAGTCCAGCATCTTTCAGCCGTACTTCACCACCAAGGAGAAGGGCTCCGGGCTCGGCCTGGCCATCTGCCAGAACATCCTCGAGGAACATGGCGGCTGTATTATCGCTGACAGCGCCCCCGGGCAGGGCTCCACCTTTACCATCCAGATTCCCCTGGAAGAGGCCCCACCGGCGTGAAGCAGGCCGCTGCCGCCCCACTTCTCCAGGTGCAGGACCTGAACGTTCACTTCCACACCCCCCTGGGACGTCTCCGGGCCGTGGCCGGGGTTAACCTGGAACTGCAGGCCGGGGAAACCCTTGGCCTGGTGGGAGAGTCAGGCTGCGGCAAGACCGTCACCGCGCTCTCCGTCATGCGCCTCCTGCCCCCGCACACCACAGAGACCGAAGGAAAAATGCGCTTTGCCGGTAAGGACCTTCTGGCCCTTTCTGCTGAGGACATGCGTCAGATCCGGGGCGACCGCATCGGCATGGTTTTTCAGGAACCCATGACCTCCCTCAACCCGGTTTTTACCGTCGGGGAGCAGGTGGCTGAAGTCTTGCGCCAGCATCGGCGCCTGTCCCACCGGGAGGCGAGGGCTGAGGCCATCCGGGCCCTGACCCGGGTGGGCCTCGCCGATGCGGTCCGGCGCCTGGACCAATACCCCCACGAGCTTTCAGGGGGCCTACGCCAGCGGGTCCTCATCGCCATGGCCCTGGCCTGCGAGCCCGAGCTGTTGATCGCCGACGAGCCCACCACCGCCCTGGACGTCACCATCCAGGCCCAGATTTTGGCCCTTCTGGCCCAACTCCAGGCGGACCTGAATCTCGCCGTCCTGTTTATCACCCACAATCTGGGGGTGGTGGCCCAAACCGCTGACCGGGTGGCCGTGATGTACGCCGGCCTCATCGTGGAAGAGGCCCCCACGGCCGAGCTCTTTCGGGGGCCCTGCCACCCTTATACCCGGGGGCTTTTAGCCTCGGTGCCCAAGCTCGACTTCCACCACCCCCTGGGCCAGATTCTCCCGGCCATTCCCGGCCAGGTGCCCGGGGCCCAGGAAGTCCCTCTGGGCTGCCTCTTCCGGGACCGCTGCCCTGAAGCCTACGAGCGCTGTGAGGCTGCGCCTCCCTGGCTCACCGTCGGTCCGGACCACCGAACCCGCTGCTGGTTGTATAAGGAAGGGCATATCAAGTCATAGGGCGTGCCCTGCACGCCAAAATCATGGCGGCCACGGGCCGCCCTATAAGACTAAATCTATGTTGAATTGATTTACCAAATGTTTGTAACCGAAAACCCTACATGACTGAACCCCTGGTTGCCACCCAAGACCTCTGCCGCTATTTCCACCTGGCCGGGCCCTGGGGGAGAGGCCCTACCCTCAAAGCGGTGGACGGGGTGAGCCTCGTCCTCCATGAAGGGGAAACCCTCGGCTTGGTAGGGGAGTCCGGCTGCGGTAAGTCTACCCTGTGTCGCCTGATCTTAGCACTCCTCACCCCCACCCGGGGCCGGGTCTGGTTCGCGGGGGAAGACCTGTTTGGCCTCCCGCCTCGCCGTCTCAAGGAACACAGGCGGCAGATGCAGATCATCTTCCAGGATCCCTATTCCTCCCTCAACCCCCGGATGACGGTGCGCCACACCCTGGAAGAACCCTACCTTATCCACGGCCTGGGCACCAAAGACCAGCGCCGGGCCTGGGCCACAGAACTCCTGGAAGAGGTGGGTCTCAAGGAAGAACACCTGGAGCGCTACCCCCACGAATTCTCCGGGGGTCAGCGCCAGCGCCTCGGCCTCGCCCGGGCCCTGGCCCTGAAACCTCGCCTCATCGTGGCGGACGAGCCCGTCTCCGCCCTGGACGTTTCCATTCAGGCGCAAATCCTCAACCTTCTGGGCCAGCTCCAGGAGCGCCACCGCCTCACCTATCTGTTCATCTCCCATGACCTGAGCGTCATCTCCCAGATCGCCAACCGCATTGCCGTCATGTACCTGGGTCGCCTCGTGGACCTGGCCCCCCGGGAAGTCTTTGACACCGCCCGGCTCCACCCCTACACCGAGGCCCTGCTGGCTGCCGTACCCCTGCCCAACCCGGAAAGGGCCTTCACCCCCCCCCAACTCCAGGGGGACCCCCCCTCCCCTCTCCAGGTGCCTGCCGGTTGTCCCTTCCACCCCCGGTGCCCGGAAGCCCAGTTCCCCCTCTGCCAAGAAACCGCGCCCCCGTTTCGGGAGACCAGCCCCGGGCACTGGGTGGCCTGCCATTTCCGCTAAAAAAATCGAGGGGGCCATGCCCCCCTGTGGTTTATTCCTGCACCCGGTAAATTCGTGAGGGCAAGAGGAACAGCCCCGCACTTACCCTCTTCAAAAATGCGTGCTAAAATAAAATATTGTGAAAAAATACCTGCCGGACCTCTTCCTCCTGGGCGTTGGCCTCCTGGTCATGGCGCTGCTCATCTATTTGATCGCCTCGAGCCACGGCTGGGTTTCCCTGTTGTGCGTCCTGGCCCTGGCCGTGGTCTGGATCAGTTGGTACGGTCACCTCCTGAATATGGCCCTCAAGAGCCTGGACGTCGACCCCGACGACGAAGACGACCTGCCATCCTTCCCCGGCTGACCTGGGGCGTACGCTCTTACCACCCCAGCTCCAGATGCACCCTTGCCAGGCACCCTTCGGCTTTCCCTTCTCCGCCTGGCAGTTCACGCGCCTGCCTGCACCCCGGTAACCAAGAGAGCAGGCAGCCGTAAGACAGAGAAGTGGCGCTTTTGCTCAACCAACATCCTTGGGTTTTCCTGTATTAATTAGCCAGATTGGCCATGGCCTTCCAAGTGCCGGGCGAGCCAGCGGTCACACACATCCAGCCCATGGTCCCGCCGGCAGCGGCTCCGATATTGAAGCGGACATCACCTCGGTTCCACCAATCTGAAGTTGGGGCGGCACTCCCGAAGCTGATCTTCCGGCCGCCGATGACCAGGTATTCCTCATGTTCGTCTTTGCCTTCCACCACCCCACTCGGCCCAAAAGTGCCCACCTGGACGAAAGGCTCTGCCAAGTAAACGGCAGAATTTGCATTGTCCGATTGCCGATACAAATCAACCTTAGCATAGGCAGAGGTGACATTTTTACCTACGTAGCCACTGACCATGACTTTTTTCCACTTACCGAGGTCGCCTGCTACGATGGGAGTGGCATGAGCATTCGTCGGGATGGCATTTATGCCAAGCCAGATAACCGAATTGTCGGTGACTTTTTCTCCGATCCCTGGCCAAGTTGGTTCAGTCGTTGCGTGAGAGGTTCCGGCCTGAGCGCACAGGTAAATGGCAAAACCACCGCCAGAAGGTTTTACTACGTCGCCAACTTTGTAGGAAGTGTTGCTTATCCAAGTTGGCGCGCCAGTCTGGATGCAAATGCCGGGGTAGTTAGAGAATGTTTGACCAGAGGGGACTTTCATCCACAGAGCGTAGGTGATGTACTGGCCCTTGATCCTTTCCAGGACATTCGCTAGGTCGAAGTTTGTATAGGAATTGCCGCCGTTGGTCGCCAGCTTGGCGCAGTGCGGGGTAGCGTGCTTCGTGGTATCAGTCTCGCCGTCACCGCACTTGGCCCAGGTGCTGTTGCTGACGTTCCACCCATCAGGCCTATCGCTGCGCCATCTTTCAAACGTGGCATTATTGATGAGATTCCGGCTATCATTGCCCTTGGCCGGGTACACAGGTTTGTGGACGTACGCGTCCAGCCTGTCCACTACTGGTCCGTAGTAAACTGTGTTAGGACACTCATCAGTTAAGCCGTTGGCATCGTCGATCTCCAGGTTTCCCAGGAGAATATCCAAGCACATTGCATCAATTTCGAGTTTTGTGAAGGATGAGTTGTTGATTTGAATGGTAGTGCACCTGGACAACTTAGAATCTGCTGCTCCGTACAGATTGTTGATATAGCCACGCCGGCTATCCTCGATGAGGATCCCATAATCATTGCCATCCGCCAGATACATGTCGTGAATGCCGAAGTTCCAGCAGTTTTTGATTTTGATAGGGTAGGATGAACAGTATTCGATGATCCCTGATATTTCAATGGGGTGTCCCGGTCTGGTTTCTCCCCACGAAGACTCAATTTCCAGGGCAGTTGTTGCCCCCGATCCCGTATGGTGCAAATTGATCTTGTTTGCGTTGCATTGCCAGCCGTCAGGAGCCAGTTCCATCTTGATAAAGTTCGCATACATGGCGCCCGAGGCATAGTCGCCACGGTTCCAGTAGGTTTTTCCTCCTGAGACATGGATTCTGTTATCAATACAACCTTGAAACCGGACCGCGTATTCTGTGGCGCCTAAGTAGAAATTGACATTGTCAATAACCATCCCAGCACCACGAATAATCTTTATCCCAGTAGAGCAACAGTTCGCCGGCCCAATTATTCCAAGATTTTTCAGACGGAGCCCATCAAAGGAATATCCCGATTCGCCAAAGGTCATTCCTACGTTGGACGAGCCTACATCGATGTAAATGAGTGTGTCGGCCGGGTGGTCCCCAATGATACCCCATCCAAAGTCATGTGCAGACGAAGTATTGAAGGTAACTGCTGAGGCTAGGCGCCATGTCCCCTTGGTGAGGCGCACATCTTGATGGGGTCCGGTGCTGTCCCAAGCTTTGATGAAAGCAGCAGAACAGTCATTCGTTCTGCCTTCCTGCGCTCCCCACCACTGGAGGTTAACCTCTTTAGTGGGACTACCTTTAAGGTTGATGGCTCCGGTCCCGGTCCAAGAGAAAATCTGGTAAGGGCCAGCTTCAATAGGTCCGTTGATGGTCAGATTGGCACCCTCAGCTACCTGGAACTGAGCACCTCTTAGGACCCGTAGATGAATGTTGGCAGGGATTGTGGTAGTGCTGTTGACCGGGATTATCCCAGACGGGATATTCAAGGTAACCTTGGTATCGTCGATGGTGTTCAGAGCTTCAGCCAAGGTAGTGTAATTGGGATCCCCTAAGGTTTTATACTTCCCTAGATGGTCGTCAACCCGAGAAAGACCTGTGTCAAAATTGGTTTTTTCTTGGGGTCCTCGGGCCCCCAGACTGGGTTTGTAAAAAAAGTTATTAGCGCTCCACGTGCCGGCCGTGGCCGCAACCGCCAGCACCAGGATCCAGACTATCCCTGTTAGTCGAATAACCTGATGCTTCATGTAAGCCTCCTACGAACTGCCTTGCCTCAGGCTGACAGAAATGGGAAACCTTGTCCATTTTCAGCAGCCCTGTTTTATCCTTCAAACTTGTCTGCCTTTTTACCGGAAACCCTTTCCTTTTTCCCAGCATGGTTAGTACTCCTGGCACTCGATTCCTCTCATGCCGGTTTCGGGTCAGACCGGTACCCGGCTCCTTGTTTCTCTCAGAAATGAGAAGTGCGGCTTTCTTTGTCCGCCTCAGGGCCGGTCAAGCCGGTTTTCTGATGACTCCTAAATAATGGGTGTTGAATAACCGAAGTTTTTCCAGGAGGTGGCAGAGCAGGAAGGAATACGGCGCCAGGAGGCGCGTCAGGGGTGGGGCCAGGATGATGCGCTGGAGTTCGATCTGGCAGCCGGGAAACAGGCGGTGGATTTCCGCCCTTTTCACCCCCTGCACGTCTGGGTTCCGGGGATTGTTGACGTGGAAATCGTACCAGAGGATGAGGCCCCGAGGTTTCAGGACCCTCAGCATCTCCCCGGCTACCACCTGTTTCATGAATGGATCCAAAATGCACGTGAACAACATAGATTGGAGCACCAGGTCGAAATTATCTGGCGGAAACGGCAAATACGCCGCGTTGGCTTGCACCAGGCCCACCTTCGGGGACTGCCCAGACCGAGCTGTGACCAGTTGCTCAGGAAGGAGATCGATGCCCGTGAGGTTCTCCGGTCGAGCCCCCCACTTGATAAATTCACCCAGCCAGTGGCCGGTGCCGCAGCCGATCTCAAGAATTTTCTGCTCTCCCAGGTGAGTCAGCCCCAGGCTCTTAAGAAGCTTGAGCACCCGGCGTTCCCTGTCCTGCATGATGAACAGGTGGCCCGGGTTGAACCAGGAATACAAGTCGCCGCATTGGCGACGGGCGTAAGCAGCTTTAAGGCGCTCGGTCTCGGCCGCCAGGCGGGCCCGGTCTCCTTGGGTCTCAGTCGTTGGCATCTGTAGGTCTTCCGAAAGCACCAGGGCCTGGGAAATTTGCTTTCTCATCGTGAAAGGGGCACTTCCTCCACATTTTTGACTCCTTTTTTGCCCAAAAGGAAAAAGTCCACGAGACCCTGCAAGAACCCCAGACCATAGCTGAAGTGCAGAGCCGGGAAGACCAGAAGCAGGCATGCAATCACCGCCCTGCTATGCCCTCGCCCCGCCCTCAGCGCAAAGGTGACATCGGCCAGAACATAAGCCAAGAGGACCAGCACCCCCAGGACTCCCCAGGCTAGGAAACCACCAGCCCAGCACGAAGGAAACCATGAGAGTGAAAACCAAAAGGGAAGGGATGATTTGGCGCAGACCCAAGACCAACCCCAGCTTCCGGGCCACCAGGGCCTTGAAGTAGCCATACTGGTAGTACATGCGCCAAACCTCGAAAAGGCTTTCCCGGGCATAATAGTCGATGACAATTTCCGGGACCAACAGCGTGCGGCCGCCGTTTTTCCTGAGGCGCAGATTAAATTCGTCATCCTGGTTGCGCACCAGGTCCTCGTCAAAAGTCCCGATGCGAGCAAAGACCTCCTGGCGATAACAGCCAAAGGGCACGGTGTCAACCCAGAGGGGGCTTGGGCGCCGATCCGAAAATAGGCATTCCCCACCCCAAACGGGTATGATAGGGCCACTGCAATGGCTTTGGCCATGTCGGTGTCGTTTCCGGGGAGGGTAAGGCACACCCCACCCACATTGTCAGCGCCGGTTTTCTCCTGCCAGGCGACCAGGCCGGAGATATAGTTGGGCGGAATTACGCCGTGGGAATCCACCCGCATGATGATGTCCCCTTGGGCCTCTGAGATGCCAATATTCAAAGCTGCGGGGGTGATTCTCTTGGGGTTGTCCAGGAGCTTAATGAACGGATAATTGCGGCTAAATTCTGCCACAATCTCCCGGGTGCCGTCTGTACTCATCCCGTCCACTACCAACAACTCCAGGCGGTCCTGGGGATAGTCGTTGGCCAGGATGGACTCCAAAGTCCGGGCTATATACTTTTCCTCCTCCCGGCAGGGTACAATAACAGTGACAAATTTGGTCAAACCTGCCATGTGAGTCACCCGTTGGGGAGATGAGCCATTCTTTAGTAATTATCCAGTTTGGAAAGTCTGGACTGACCGGCCCTGCTTTTATGATCAGGCCCCCGGTTGATTCTACCCTAACATACCATAAGAACAAGCTTTTTTAATTTTATCAATCTGATATACTCCTTCTCAAACTTATCTGATTTGAGTCAGTATGACAGCCAACAAACCACTGGCCTTTATTGATCTTAAGGCCCAGCAAAAAAAAATTTATCCCCGCCTGGTGGAGAAGATCAAGGCCGTCCTGGCCCATGGGCAGTACATTATGGGTCCGGAAATAACCGAGCTGGAGGAGCGTCTGGCCACCTATGTGGGGGTGAGCCAAGCCATTTCCTGCTCCTCGGGGACCGACGCCTTGCTCATGGTCCTCTTAGCCCAGGGCGTGGGCCGGGGTGACGCCATCTTCACCACCCCCTTCACCTTTATTGCCGCCGCTGAGGTGGTGCAGTTACTGGGTGCCACCCCGGTGTTCGTGGACATCGACCCCGAAACCTACAACCTGAACCCTGAGGCTCTGAAGGCCGCCCTGGCAAATTTCAACAAGGAACCCAAGACCGCAGGCCTGAAGCCCCGGGGCATTATTGCGGTGGACCTCTTCGGGCAGCCGGCGGACTATGATCGGATCAACACCCTGGCCCGGGATGGGGGACTTTTTGTTGTGGAGGATGCGGCCCAGTCCTTTGGGGCCACCTACCATGGTCGGCGGGCGGGGGGATTGGCGGAGGCGGCGGCCACCTCCTTTTTCCCGGCCAAACCCCTGGGCTGTTATGGTGACGGCGGCGCGGTGTTCACCGATGACGACGACCTTGCTGCCGTTCTGAAATCTATCCGCAACCACGGCCAGGGAGGCGACCGCTATGATAACGTGCGCCTGGGGATCAACGGACGCTTGGATACTCTCCAGGCCGCGGTTTTGCTTGCCAAACTGGAAATCTTCGACCAGGAGGTGGTGGCCCGCCAGGACCTAGCCCGGCGGTATAGTGAGGGCCTCAGGGACGTGGTCAAGGTGCCCCATCTGGCCCCGGGATGCACCTCGGTGTGGGCCCAGTATTCGGTGGAAAGCGAGGCACGCGCCACCATTCTGGCCCGGCTTCAGGAGGCGGGAGTGCCCACCGCCATTTATTACCCCAAGCCTCTGCACTTACAGGAGGCTTTTCAGGACCTGGGCTACGGGCCGGGTGATTTTCCTGTGAGTGAGGCTGCCGCCACCCGGATTTTTAGCCTGCCCATGCATCCTTACCTGGAAAAACCTGACCAGGACCGCATCATCGCAGTCATCCGGGAAGCTGTAGAAAAGGGATGAAACACGGAAGGGTAAGAGCCCCCGCCTACCCAGCCCCTAGGTTTTATAAGGAATTTTTGGGAGATTCTTCATCTGCCCTTTGAGGTATTATCTCGGGCCATCTGCCGGACAATGTCCTGACACTGCCGCACTTCCAGGAGAGCTTGCAGGTCTGCCTTCACCATGAGGTGGGCCAGTTCCTGGAAAGTCACTCGAGGTTGCCAACCCAGCTGCTTTTTCGCTTTGCTGGCATCTCCCCAGATACATTCCACCTCGGTCGGGCGAAAATATCGAGGGTCTATTTCCACAAATTCCTGCCAATCCAGATCCAAGTGGGTGAACACTTCCTCCAAAAATTCCCGGACAGAATGAGACTTGCCGGTGGCAATAACAAAATCCTCCGGGACTTCCTGCTGAAGCATCAGCCACATGGCTTCCACATATTCAGGGGCATAGCCCCAATCCCGTCGGGCCTCCAGGTTTCCTAGATACAGCTTGTTTTGCAGACCCAGCTTGATGCGGGCTGCCGCTCGGGTAATTTTTCGGGTAACAAAGGTTTCGCCCCGGCGGGGGGATTCATGGTTGAATAAAATGCCGTTCACCGCAAATAACCCATAGGCCTCCCGGTAGTTTCGGACCATCCAGTAGGCATACAGCTTGGCTGCAGCGTAGGGGCTCCGAGGCTGCATGGGTGAAGCTTCATTTTGCGGAGGCGGAGAATCTCCGAAGAGTTCACTGGAGGAAGCCTGATAAAATTTTGTGTTAATACCACTGCGGCGAATAGCTTCCAACAACCGGGTGGTCCCGAGGCCAGAAATATCCCCGGTGTACTCCGGCATATCAAAGCTGACGCGGACATGCGATTGCGCAGCCAAATGGTAAATCTCTGAGGGTTTGATGTTATAGATCAGGTGGCTGAGCTGTCCTGAGTCACTCAAGTCGCCATAATGCAGGAAAAATTGGGCTCCCGGCTCATGGGGATCCACATACAAATGATCAATGCGACTGGTGTTAAAGGTGCTGGCCCGCCGGATGAGGCCATGGACCTCATATCCTTTGGACAGCAACAGTTCCGCCAGATAACTGCCATCCTGGCCAGTAATCCCAGTAATGAGGGCCCTCTTGGTTATATCCATATTATATATCCAGAAATAGAATCCTTTTAACTGATATTAATTGCTTGAAGTGCGCCAAAAATCATCCGCCAGGCGCACAATATCATCTTCTTCGAGATAGTCCCCGGTCTGGACTTCAATGAGGCAGAGGGGTTCGGTGCCGGGATTCTCGAGGCGGTGGGGCGTCTCCACCGGCACGTAGACGCTTTGGTTGGGCAACACCTTACTCACTTTGTCGCCGATGGTGACCTGGGCCTCGCCCTGGACCACCACCCAGTGCTCCGCCCGGCGGTGGTGGAGCTGCAGGCTCAGGCGCTGGCCGGGATCCACCACCACCTGCTTGACCTTGTAGTTCGGGCCTCCCTGCATGACGGTGTAGCGCCCCCAGGGCCGCTCCACCGTGAGGTGCTCCCGGGACTCCACCTGGTTTTGCCGGGTGAGCTCCGCCACCAGGTCCTTCACTTCCTGAACCCGCTCCCGGGGGCAGACCAGGGTGGCGTCGGCGGTGTCCACCACGATCATGTCCTTGAGGCCAATGGTGGCCACCAGGCGGTCCTGGGAAAAGATGAGGGAATCCCGGCTGTCCAAATCCAGGGCCCGGCCCAGGATGACGTTGCCGCCGGCATCCGCCTGGCACAGCTCGTGGAGCGCGCTCCAGGTGCCCACATCGCTCCAGCCCATGTCCACCGGCACCACCGCCACGTTGTCCGCCTGTTCCATGATGCCATGGTCCAGGGAAATACTGGGGAGGCCTTGGTAGGCCTCGGCCAAGGCGTCCGGGGATGCTCCGGGGTGTATGCCTGCCAGGCCTTGATGGAGGTCAGGGAGATGTCGGGCCAGGGCCTCCAGGAACACGTCCCGGCGGAAGAGGAAGATGCCGCTGTTCCAGTAGTAGCCGCCCTCTGCCAGAAAGGCCTGGGCCCGGGAGAGGTCCGGCTTCTCGGTGAAGGCCAGGGCCCGGTAGCCGCCTTCCGGAGAGAGGCTCTCCCACTTTGAGGTAGCCGTAGCCGGTGTCGGGGCGGGTGGGGGTGATGCCGAAGGTCACCAGAAAGCCGGCCTGGGCCAGCGCGGCGCCTTGATCCAGGGCCTGATGGAAGGCAGCCGTGTCCCGAATGTAATGGTCGGCCGGGAAAACGGCCATGATGTCGGCCCCGGCCTCCGGGCCCATGAGCGCCGCGGCCAGAGCCACCGCGGGGGCGGTGTTTTTGCCCTCAGGCTCCAGCCACAGGTGGACGTTCCGCAACCCCTGGCGGTGGAGGTCCAGGCGGATGACGTCGGCCTGGGACGCGGCGGTGACCACGGCCAGGCGTTCCGGGGGAATGCGGGGCAGAAGGCGCCCGCAGGTGGCCTGGAGCAGGGAGTCCGACCCCAGCAGCCGCAGCACCTGCTTGGGGGACTGCGAGCGGCTCAAGGGCCAGAACCGGGTGCCCGACCCCCCGGCCAGAATGACGCCAAAAAGGGGTAGTGGTTTGTCAGTTGTCATAATTCCTCTATGAACGGTCTCAAAAAACTTTTAAATTTGCTTCTGAAACCTTTATTTTCGCTCTGGCTGAGGCCTGACTGACCTGGCCCCAGCAATTTAAGTTACCGGGATCTCTTTACAGAAAATCTTAACTCCGAGGGGGTAGAGTGAGGCTTCGTTTAAACCCCACCATCAGCATACAGGAGCCATCATAAGTCTTGTGGGTTTTCATTAAAGGCGAGATGAGCATCATAGGACCCCGGCCGGAGCGCCCCCGGTCTCCATTACCCGTTTTTCGGTCCAAAAACCCATAAAAATCTATCTCCTCAAATTTTCAACACCATAGAGAAAAGTGAGCGCCCGCTTCACTCTCCCGTGGTTGTCTTCTCACCTGGTCTCGTGATACTGAAACCTTGCCCTCAACACCAAGGCGCCCCATCATGTCCCCACGATGGCCTCAACGACCTGGGCCGCCTCTGCCAGATCCGCGACCACAAAATCTGGTTTTAGCTTGCCCTGCGCCATCTCCTCGTTGCCATAGCCCGTCCGCACCAGCAAGGTGGTAGCGCCAATCCGCTGCCCCAGCCCAATATCACAGGCCTTATCACCGATGACAAACGCTTGCGTTGGATCAAACCCCAGTTTCTGGGCCGCGTGCAATGCCAGACCGGGTTCCGGCTTACGACACTGACAGCCGTCATCAGGGGTATGCGGACAAACAAAGATGTCGTCAAGCGTTACACCCCCACGGCCCAGCAGGTCCTTGAGACGCCGGTGGATCTCCTCCAGCCTCTCCCGATCGAAAAACCCTCTGCCGATGGCCGATTGGTTGGTGACCACAGCCAGACCCAACCCCAACTCTTGCAGCCGTCGTAAACCAACAAGGGTGTTGGGGTAAAGCTCCAGTTCATCGGGATCGGATAGATAAACTCGCTCGACGTTGACCGTACCATCTCGATCCAACAGCACAAATCGCCGCGGTCTCACTTTTACCTGCCCATTTCAGCCACAAAGAGCTTAGCCTGGCCGAATGATTCTGTGGTGCCACTATCAATAAACGACCATATGATGCAAAATCAACCCAGTCCCAGATCCACCCACAGAGGAAGAATTTTTGTTCAAGAGAAAAATCCAGCCCTGTTGAACTGATCTCTATCTTAGAAAGTGAAGAAGTATATCTTTGAACTCACTTAATTCCCAGTAACGTGACTTGTGGCCCATAACGCCATATCCAGGGAATAGCGCTCCGAATAAGATCATCCAATTTAGTAAACCTCCAAACCGTTGACATTGTGCTCTGAAATCCTATTCTTTGCAGGGCCATTATGAAGTAATAAAAAAAACCTCCATGAAAGTTTAAAGAAACAGAATTGAAACTGGTATACAAAGACGCAACCCTTTCCGAAGTGAGGGGGCGACAATAAACATTCTTCTCCCTCTTTCCAAATATTTTAATCCCTAATTCATAAAAGTTGGTGCTCCATGGGTCTAGAGCGGCAAACCTTCCCCCCGGTTTGAGAACTCTGGCGCATTCAGGGAGGGCCAGAGCGGTGACCATATGATGCACACAGCCGCCAGAATAAACGGCGTCAAAGGTCCCGTCCACAAAGGGAATTTCTTCGGCGAACGCGGCCACTGCCCGAAAACGGTCCGCTACCCCTGCCTTACGGGCCAAAGCCCCACCGACCCGGATTTCACCCAACATTGGGGTTTGCAACCAAACCTCTGCCGCTCCTGCCAGCAAGAATCTGGCGGCATGAGTTCCCTTTCCCCCCAACTGCAACATCCGTTTTCCTGTTAAATCGCCCAGATGGGCATAAGCTTCCCATTGACAAACGCAGTTATAGGTGGCATCCAGCCAAATTTCCTTAGGAGCAGGAAAAGATGCCTGCTGGTGTTTTAAAAACTTGAGGATCGGCTTAAGCTTTCGATAATTTTCCGCCTGGTCAATATTTTCCGCTTCTTTGGAAGCCACTTCATTATAATGAGCCATCTCTTCATAAGCTTCGGCATATTTCTGATCCGTTAGGTTAACTCGTCGGGCATTATCTGCGTTAGTCAAGCCTTCTGGCCCCATAAGGACAGGGATGCCGTCCACCACTGGATAAGCCATTTTTACATCTTCCCTGAGCAAAACCGTGGGGGTAACCCCGATGGGCGGGACTTCCTTATTGGTTCGGGGCTCCAGCTTGCCTCCCATCATGCCTTCCGCCATGGATAAATCTGATAAACGCAACTTCTGTTTTGTCACTGGACAAACTAGTAAATCCAAGTTCAGGGAGTTATGGCTAGGAATACTCGTATCCACCTTAGGTACCTCTGCCGCTTGAACCTTGATCCGAGATTATGTCGCAGTCTTGGGCACTGTGGTCAAAAATGGTTTTGAGACCTTCCATCGGGGGTTCAATCTCGCCTCTGTGGATGAAGCCAGTGTCGGCAGGGATCTGGGCGGGGGCCTTGATTCTTGATTATGGAACCTGGCAATCTCAGAGGTTATGCCGTTCAAGTTCCCCGGCCGAATAAGACGATGCGCACGGTCTTCAGGAGAATGGCCATGTCGAGAAAGAATCCGATATTTTTTACATAAAAGAGATCATACTGCAGCTTTTCCCTGGTTTCCTCCACGGAAGAGGCGTAGGGGAACATGACCTGGGCCCAGCCGGTAATGCCGGGTTTCACCAAGAGGCGATGGCTATAATAAGGAATCTTCTCCTGGTAGCCGCAGGATATCACTGTCCCCGGAGGGTCGTTGGCCCGGCGCCCCGGGCGACACGTGGGGATAAATTCCAGGAAATCCCGGGTGAACACTTCCCGCTCCGGCCGGGGCCCGACGATGCTCATCTCGCCTTTAAAGACATTGATCAACTGGGGCAGCTCATCCAGGCGGAACTTCCTTAAGAAACGCCCCACCCGGGTGATGCGGGGATCATTTTCTGCGGCCCATTGGGGTCCTTGAGATTCGGCGTCCTGGATCATGGTGCGAAATTTGATCAGCCGGAATGACCGCCCTTCATAACCCAGGCGTTCCTGGCAATAAAATACTGGCCCGGGACTGTCCCATTTAATGGCCAGAGCTATCAGGGCCAGCAGGGGAGCATGGGTCAACAGCAGCACCCCAGCCAAAAGCAAGTCCATCATCCGCTTGAGATGCCGGCAGTAAAGCTTGTTTTTGTTTAAACTGTTGAACAAAAGCCAGACATCAGAAAGATGGTCGATGGGTAACTTCCCCGCCAGAAATTCATAGAGACTGGGCATATCAACAACTTCAATGCCGTTCCACGAAACCCGGGTCAAGGTGTTGATGAGTTGTTGTGATTTTTCATGGGTAATGGCTACCACCACCGAGTCTAATTTATATTGAGATGCCAGCGCTTGTAACTGGGAGCTATCTCCCAGCACGGGCAGCCCATCGATCACGGTGCCCACCTTCAGGGAGTCATCGTCAACAAACCCCTGCACTGTTAAGCCGCAAAGGGGCCTCTTACGCATGGCTTGCAAAATGCGGCGCCCGCAGTTTCCCGCTCCCACGATCACCATTTTTCTCTGCAAACGTTCAGGTAAAGCCAGAGAGGAAAAGACATAGCGCCAGAGAGTCAAAAGAAGGCCGTAGCAGGCAGCCTGGATAACGAGTAAGGTGCGGCCCACGAATCTTCCAAAAGGAAAATAAAACAGGACGATATTGGCGAGAAAACCGATAAGAGCCGCCAGGAGGACTTGGGCAATGTACCACCAACGGCGATAGTCTCTTTGATAATCATACAGGTCAGCAATGTAATTCACTGTGAGGTACACGAGGCCCATCCAAAGAAAATGAAATTTTTCATGACTGAGCAAGGCCATTTGGTTCAGTTTCATGACCTTGGGGTTCAGGAAAATGCCAGCCATCAGGGAGAGAACCAAAATACAGACGTCTCCCATCAGCAGGATAATTTTCCAAATGGAAATCTGGAAGCCAAAGTACTTAATGATTATCTCTCCTAATAGTTACGATAAAACCCTTTTAATGGCACCAGTTCCAAAATAACACCTAATTTTTTGATGGTATCAATATTATATTAATTCGCTGTGATTATTTATCTTATGAATATTTACTCACATAACTATTTGTAAGAAACGAAAATGTTCAATCAATTAAAGTTATCCCAAATATAACCTTTTAATCTGACAATCCCCGCAAAAGTTCTATGTACTTATTAATTACTGAACTTTTTTCAAAATTCTTTAAAAAAAACTCTCGCCCTTTACTTCCCATGCTTTCTTGCAATGGAGGGTTTTGGTACAAGTGCATAATTGCCTCGGCTAAAGCTTGACCATCACCGGGCCGCACCGCAACACCACAATCAGCCTGGTTTATCATTTCAGAAGTATCACAGTCCAGATCAACTGAAGCAATAACCGGGCGAGCTGCAGCGAGGTAACCTAGTACTTTGCTAGGTACAGATGCTCTACCTTGTCCTGGTAACAATGTGACCAAAGAAACATCAGCAGTGGCTTGCAACTCGCTCAAACGTTCCCGGGGTTGGAAAGGAAGAAATCTGACATTACTCAAGGCCATAGACTGAGCTCGAGCCTCTATATCCTGTTTGGCAGAGCCGTCCCCGACGATGAGAAACAGCATATCTTGCCAGGCTGACAGCCTCTGAGCCGCCTCCAGGATTATCTCAGCTCCGGCTATCGCCCCTATGGTGCCAGCGTGTAGGATGACAAATTTCTCCTCTGGTATTGACATTTCCTGGCGCCAGGGATTGTTCTTAGCCATGGGAGCTATATCCTGAGCATCCAGCCAGACCGGGATACAGGCTATTTTTTCCGACGGCACGCCTTTCTCTGACATCAAAATTCGGGAAAAACCCTCTGACAGCACCACAATTTGATCAGACATGTCGTAGGCCAGTTTTTCCAAAATATAGCCGGCTGTCCAAAGCGCAGGACTATCAACTCTATATAAATTCCGTAAGGTATCCGGATAAAGATCAAAAATGAGATTCACTGACTTGGCCCCTAACCTGCGAGCCATTAAGGAGGTAAGGATCGGCCCGATTAAGGGCTCGAGCTCAAAGGAAAGGATAACATCCGGTCGAGAAGCATAACGAACCCCGATCAAGTAAGCCAAGACCTTAGAGGTCATCATAAGTGCCCTGATAGGATGGGCTGAACTGGGGTGAACCGGATGGCAGCCCCGGATCAACCGAAACCCGTCCATATTCTCCAAACTGACCCACTTCATTTGATAACCAGGAAACAGGCGGCCATAAGGATGATTGGGAAAGCCCGTGACGACTGTAACGTCATCGCCATTCTGGACTAATCCCTGAGCCAGCTCCTGGGCCATGAGGGCAGCTGGCATGGATTCGGGCGGGAATCGTTTGGCCAAAATCAGAACTTTCACAATTATGCTCTCAGACCCATTCCTCACCTGCTCTTCGATCCAGGGGTAAGTTTTTGCCAAACCGGCCCGCAAGGATTCAGTGGGGTGCCAGTTTAGAATTTCTTTAATCATTCGGTTATCCGATTTTCTGCCCCGAACTCCCTGAGGACCAGGGATATGCCTTTTAGTTAGCTTTTTGCCAGCCAGATCCATGACCATATCAGCAAGTTGATTGATGGTTACCATTTCCTCAGAACCAATATTGACCGGACCGGCGAAATCGGAACGCATGAGTCTTAAGGTCCCCTCCAGACATTCATCGACGTGAAGAAACGATCTGGTCTGTTTGCCGTCACCCCAAATCTCAATTTCGCCCCCATCTGAAGCTTGGGCAACCTTCCGGCAAATAGCCGCCGGGGCTTTTTCACGCCCCCCATCCCAAGTTCCCAGTGGTCCGAAGATATTATGATAACGCGCTATATGAACTTCCATTTGATGATTTCTCTGGAAGGCCAAATAGAGGCGCTCGCTAAAAAGCTTTTCCCAGCCATATTCACTGTCCGGAAGAGCTGGGTAGGCACTATCTTCGGAGCAGTTGGGATTGTCAGGGTCCATTTGGTTAAATTCCGGATAAATGCACGCAGAGGAAGAATAGAAAATCCTCCTGACATTTCTTCGCAAGCAAGCCTCTAACATATTGACATTGATCAAGGCAGAGTTATGCATGATGTCGGCATCGTTATCGCCAGTAAACACGAAGCCTGCCCCTCCCATGTCGGCGGCAAGCTGATAAACTTCATCGAACTTTCGGTCGATCGCACTGCGGCAAATGATTGGGTCCCGCAAATCACCGATGAGAAAGTCGTCAGCCTCAGTTTCACTGAACTCGGGAAATTTCAAGTCCACTCCTCGCACCCAAAATCCCTCCGCTTTTAACCGGGTGACCAGATGCGTTCCAATGAAACCACCGGCGCCGCAGACCAAGGCTTTCTTCATGGTTCCTTCCTTCCTTTTATCCGGTTCCCTGTTGCTTGGTTTTCCCTAAGCACCCTTGTTGGCCCAAGACAAATCAGGGGTTTGTACGCCCTCTAAAATATCAAGATAGGCTCGTTCGATTTTTTTGGCCGTGCTCTTGATAGAGTATCGATTGGCCGCCGCCTGCTGGGCATTTTTCCCCATCATTTCTAAGGTACCGGGCTGGGTTGCCATGGTTATTAGCCCTGTGGCGATGGAGTCGGCCTCAACTCCCGTCAAAATCCCGGCCTGGTCAATTTCTACCTCACGGCAGATGCCCACCCGGTCGCTCACCAACACCGGCAACCCGGCAGCCATCCCCTCTACCGCCGAAATACCGAAATTTTCTTGATACGTCGTATACGCCAGGAAATCACCGGCCGCCAAGAGATTGTTCCGGGCCTCCGGATCGACGTACCCCAGAAAGCGCACCCGGTCTTCGAGCCCTAACTGGACCGTAAGTGCTTCCAGGTTTTTCCGTTCACCGAAATCCGGACCCCCAATCAGGAGGAAAACGTCAGTACCTTGCCGTCGGGCGATGGCCGCTGCCGTGATCAAGTTGGCCAAATTCTTAATGGGCGCCAGCCGCCCTAAAAATATCCCCGTGAAGGCAGTGGCCGGCAGTCCGAAATGCTTGCGGGCCCTTGTCTTATCTGGCAACTTGGAAAAACTATCGGTATCTATGCCGGTGGGCACAATAAAAGATGGGGCTCCACGGATGTCGGGATGGGTCAACTCCCGCTCCATGAGGGAGGAATAATGAATCCCTTGTGAATGTCTAAAGTTACGATACTCCACTAATTTCAGATAAAGCCATTTTTTGAGGCGGCTCTTTTTAAGACCGTGGAGCATCATGCCGCTTGACGGCTTGACCACAAAAGGCACGTGTTCCCGGATGGCGTAAAATCCTCCGGGGATTTCAGGATAGTGCCAGATCGCCCATAAATGCACGATGTCAAAGTTGCGGATCATCCTCCGGCAGGTCTGCCCTAAAGACCGGGAGAAAGCAAATTTCAGCAAAAAGTCAGTCTTAAAATAAAAAACGGTCGCGCCATCAATATCCACAGCTTGATTTACGGGCACTGCCATGCGTTGGTCTTTGCCGCTGTCCGTGGTGAAAACTGTGACTTCGTTCCCCAAACGGACAAGTTCGCGACAGAGACCGCTGAGGTGTCGTACTATCCCCCCCAAGTGCCAGGCGGGTGCATAATTGGGGGCGATTTGTAGTATTTTCATCGGCATGTGTTCACATCCAATGAATTTGCAGAAAAAAAGAATCTCGATAGCTTTGGTTTTGATACCGTTGCATCAACTGGAACATCGTCACCAGACCACCCATATTGACCCTTCTCTACCAAACTCCATATGGCCAATTAAATGGAAGCCAGAGTATCCAGGTTATTATCCATCTATGAAGTTAACCAGGTTTACCCGAGAAGGACAGCAGGGCGGGAACGCTGGCACCGCTTCTTGACCACCAATCCTACTTCTTCAGTTACGGTAGCGGCTTATCGGAACCGATTTTGTCTATGGGGTACTCATCGCGCCACCTTGAAGTGCAGATAATTTTAGAAAGGTCACATCTATGACTGTACTTCTGAGCGACCTCATGCACTTCTTTCATTAACCCATTACTTAAGGTAACTGGATTTAATCCTAATTTTAAAAACTTTTCATTATTCACTCGCAGTTCATTTTCCGGAGCCTCTTTTCTAGGATTGACATAATATTTTATTTTTGCTTGGGTGATTCCGGCGACTTTTTTGGCAAGCTCCCGCAAAGTATGGACTTCAGTCGCTTGATTAAAGATATTAACCGGTTCTCCATGCTTAGGAGGGTTTTCAATAGCGAGATTTATGCACCTTACCGTATCACGGATATGAATGAATGCCCGAGTCTGTCCACCTGTACCATGAACTGTTAAGGGATGCCCTACTGCACCCTGCATCAGAAAACGGTTTAACACCGTTCCGTAATCTCCATCATAATCAAAGCGATTAATAAGACCTTCGTCCATTAATGTTTCTTCGGTATTTGTCCCCCAGACAATACCTTGATGAAGATCAGTAACCCTAACCTCATCATTCTTGTTGTAATATAAGAAAAATAAGGCATCCTGAGTTTTGGTCAGGTGGTATATACTTCCAGGGTTAGGGGGATAGAGAATTTTTATCTCTTTTTCTCCTCCATCCACGTACACCTTAACCTTGAGATATCCCTCTGGAATTTCCATACCTTCCGTTCCATAACCATAAACCCCCATGGTGCCAAGATGTACTAAATGGATATCCAGTTTGGATTCTACCATAGCGCATAAAGTGTTATTAGTAGCATTCAAGTTATTATCAACAGTATATCTCTTATGATATGAAGACTTCATTGAATATGGCGCAGCGCGTTGCTCGGCAAAATGCACTATAGCCATAGGCTGTATCTCTTTTATAGTAGATAGTAACTTATTGTATTGCCGGGATACATCCATATTAACATAGCGTATTTCCTTGCCGGTTATCTCCCGCCATTTTGCGAGGCGATAGCTTATGGGTTTGATCGGCGTCAATGATTCACACTCGAGTTCCACGTCAATCTTTCTCCGTGAAAGGTTGTCAATAATAGTTACATCATAACCCTTATTAGACAGGTAAAGACTTGTGGGCCAGCCACAGAAACCATCTCCACCTAAAATAATGACTCTTTTCATTTGGGACCTCCAGTGTTATATTGATGTTTATGAGACATTGATCAATAATAACTAATGTTCATTGTTTTCGTTCAAAAAACATTAACCTGTTATAAGGCATTCAATATTCTAACATCATCTGACAGCAACCAATTTTCATGGAACTAATCTTTTAAAATATTACTAAGAGGCCCTCCTTTTTACTTCTCTAAAGGTTGTCCTCTGAGGAAACTGGGAATATCAAACAAGATCCTTCTGGCCCAGAGTTCCGGACTGAACTGAGAGGCAACGTGTAAGCTGTTTTCCCCCATCTCTTGGGCCAAGCCGCTTTCATCCATGAATAACAGAAGTCTTGACAGAGAAGTTTCATCGTTCACGGAGAAAACATAGCCATTGAAACCTGATCGCACCAGTTCCACTGCGGCACCACACATACTGCTGGCCAGAATTGGCAGTCCGGCGCTGGCGGCTTCATGAATAACCACCCCCCAATGATCAACTCGTGAGGGAATGACCAAACAACCTGACTGCAGCATGATTTCCGCAATTTGGGAGGAGGATTTCTGACCGAGATTTCTGACCCCTTGCATCTTGCCGATGTCGTTTTCCATTTCCCCCTTGCCGATGACCCATAACTCCCAGGGTCTGGATGCCTGCTGGCGATATCTCTGATAGGCCTTGAGGAGAATATCCAACCCTTTCCGGCGGATGAACTGCCCCACGAAGAGAAAAACCCGGGGCCAGTCGGGAGTAGCCTTTTCTGCGTGGCGTCTGAGACCGATGGGCTGAAATATATCCCTATCGCAGGTGTACATCCCTTCGAAAATAACCTGCTCGGTAAAACCTATTTTTTTGGCGTATATTTTTCCCAAGGTCCCGGGGACCAAGATGGCTTCATACGGAGAAAACCAGCCAAGTTTGGCTACCAAGAAGTTGGCATAATCCCGCCAGTCTCCTCTCCAGTAATGGTCGCAGGTTGCGATAACGAGGGTGCCAGATTTCCTCCACGCCGAGGCAATGCGGGCAAAAAAACTGCGACGGCTCAGGGCACGACGGGTTATAGTCATAGCCGCCAGATGCGGCTTAAAATCAATACATTCGTCAAACACCCTCTCAGGAGTCCTCTTGTCGAGCAGGCGAACGTTGGGGTATTTCCTGAGGTGATCAAAAACATTAGGAAAGGCTCCCTCCCTCCAACTATAAACCAGGAGCTGAATATTCTTCTGCTGGGCCAGTGTTTCGACACACTTGCTAATATAGCTGGGGAACGCTTGCCAGAGGATTGCTACCCGGGCCATAGGTCAAGAAAAAAAACCGTCCTTGGTCAGAGGTTCCGCCACACGCCAGCGGGTGAGCCAACAACCCCAAACCAAACTATACGTGAAGGACGGGGTAATAATGGTAATCCAGGGCCAAGAAGTGCAATCCATTCGCTTCTCTGTCATTATTGGTTTACTGGTCCCGGCAGCCACTGGTGCTGCGGGTTGTGTATCAATGTTCTGCCTGCAGAAGTCCTAGCCACAGGAACTTCCAAAGCGCGAGACAAGCCCCACACCGCCCCATAGATTAATCCCTGCACATGGCACTTGGGAATTAAATAATGAAAGCCAGATACCAAAGTAAAGACATTAAAAAAGGCTAGGCCAATGCCAGTTATGGCAATGACTCCGCCATAATCATGCGTATGGTGTAAATAGTAACGCCTGCCGATCATTATGGTGAGAAAAGGCAAGAGGAGGCCATAGGTTATGAGTCCAATCAGGCCGTAATGAACCAAATACGCCGAGAACGCCACGTGACTAATGGCTCCTGTCTCCTCATATGATTTCAAGAACTGATTCATGCATGATCGGGGGATAACTGGTTCCTATCCCCCAGATGATGGTGCTGTCCAGCCATAACTTGAGTTCCGTTGCCATGCCGGTTTCCCGGCTCTCAAACGCCTCCTCAAAAGAGTCCTCGTACCGGACAAAGTCGGCCCGTTCATCAATTAAATGTGTTACTTCAGCAGGTATGAAGAGAAACAAGGTCATCTTAAATACCAAAATTATCATAACAATCAAAGGAAGGGCATGTGCGAGTCTGGATAAAACTTTTTTATGTTCTCGGTACATCAAAAAGAACAAGGAAATGCCAGCCAACACCGCTCCTGCCCAAATTGTTCGAGTAAAGCTCAGGACGTAACTTATACCAATCAAGGAAAGGCCCATGCCCCAGAATAGAAAAAGATTGAGACTTTTCAGAATTTTCCGCATATCAACGAAAAAGGCAGCGATAAGCAGGAATATGCCGCCGCTATACATAAATTCTACATTTCTAAAACCCGCTAAGCCAAACAAAAGTTCGGTACTTAAAAGTGTTGATTGCATGGACAACATATGTTGCAGCGCCGCACCACATGATCCCAGGAATAGTGTCCAGTAAAAAAGACGGGCATCCTGTATGTTCCGCAACATATTGGCGCCAACGATGAACATGAGGGGAAAAATACAGGTCGCCCAAATGTCTCTCATCACTAAGTAATGGAAACCGTATTGGGAGAGCGCCTGGAAAGCGCCCAGCACAATGATCCCAATAATTGCCAGCACAATGTTCGGGACCCAGATTTTCTGGCCGCGCCAAACAATCCTGAGCATGGCCAAAACGGCGATCCAGAGTAAGAGATCATTTAGGTTTAAATATTCCCCCAGATAAGGAATCCGAGTTTTGATAGCCATTATGGAAATTACGCATAGATAGACAAAAGACACTGAAAAAAAAGGCGTAACGAGGACGATATATTATTAAAACCAGGCCAATAAAGGCGGTTAAATAAAAAATTACTAAAGGGTAACCTTGAAATTCAGCTTCCATGGCTCAATTCTTTTCAAAGAGACATTAAATTATTCTTAATTTTGACTTACGCTTTCTTAAAGATTAACGGCTCATGTTTCACAATTAAAACCCTAAAATGCATTCGGTGGGAAATACAGGTGAAGCCATTACTTAAAAACCACAAGATTGCATCATGGGAGTCAATACTGTTACAAGCATCGGAATCGGATTGCCAGTAATGTTCATAATTTGCTTTGAGTGGCTTATATAATATTTTCTCATACCTTCTACCTAGTAAAAAAATAATTGCCGATAGATTCTCTTCGGGAAAATAAAACAAGATCTCCATATTACAGAACCCCGCACAGGGATTAATGCTTTAATGATCTTACCTTTTAGCTTAAGCTCACTGTATGGTCTGACCGCATATCCTTCCGCAGCCCAAGTGGAACAAAACCATGCTGGCCAGAAAAATAGAACTCCACCAGACTTCAATATTCTTTTTAATTCCAATAAAGCTTGCTGTAAATCAGTAATGTGTTCGTGAACGGCAAAACTCCAAATCGCATCAAAACTATTATTTTCAAAAGGATAGGAGCCATCATCATTAATTAAGAAATAGGGTTTACGATAATATTGTTTTAAGGATTTGGCCACATCCAAACCAGTATAATCAGGAACAAGATCTTGAAGAATGCCGGTAGAGGACCCTATCTCCAAACACTTTTTATCTTTTAAGTCGTAATCTTCAATGAATCGCACTAAATATTCATAGGCTCTGTGACTTTTGAGATCAGAACGTACGGAATACCTTGCCCTATCTGTTTCTTCATAAAATTCTTTGCTCTTACTAATAACTGCCTGTCGGCAGCCATCCTTCTTATCTCTTATCATAATCCAAGATTGTTCTGAAATGTCATTTTGTTAATGAAACTAGTTAACTTTTGGTCTGAAAGGAATTACGTCCTTGTAAAACATCTTATGAATAAAATATCCGTACGGAAATATAACAAAGATAATATAGGCCAATGTTGTGCCCCATATGATACCAGCAAGTTCAAAATAATAAACAAATATACATTTAAACAATAATGAAAATATAAACAGTTAAGGAAATAAATATAACTTGAAATCGAAAGATATTGGCCGCATTGAGCAAATGTGACATAGCAGTACCTAAAGGCAATACAATCATCCACAACCCCAGACCAAGAGTGAGCAGCAGAGAAGGTGATATTTGGGGCCCGACCCACAAATTAAGCAACTGATTTCCAAAAATTACCAGAAGATATTGATACTAACCCAGTGAACAGCAAAATGAGTTTCAGTGACCGGCTCAAGGTTTTTTGCACCCAGCTAATATCACCTCGTGCAATTGCTTCACTGTAAGCGGGCCATAACGGTGAAATGAACATAACAAAGAGAACATAGACCAATGCTGAACATCTGATAGGGTATCGCATATTGCGTAACCGCTTCGGGCCCTAAAAATTGGGTGATGATCAAATTATCGGAAGCATAAATAAAGGTCACGCCTATCTGTATTGCGAAAAAAAAAAGACCTGTATGCAAAAGTCTTCTGGCGCTGGTGCTCTGGTAATTCTTGAACCTGGGACGCAGCCAGGGGCGCTGATAGCCAAATAATACGATACTGTTGAGCAGCAAGGCCAAGGCGGGAGCCCCGGCTACCGCCAGGACCAGCCAGACCAGGCCGGCCTGAAGATAAATCACCAGGAGCAGCCCCCCCAGCCCCAGCACCTTGCCAGCACTTTCCCACAGCCGATTGATAAAACCCTCTTGGTAGCCATCCTGCAACCGTTGCACCACCCCCAAGGGCAGGTTTACCGCAAAACAGGCCATGAATATCCCCATGGCTGGGCCGGCTTCCTGGATAGCTAGCGGAGACTTAACATTAAAGACCCGTTGCCAAGGGATAAGGGGGTAAGCAAGGGCAAAGCCAACCAGGATGACTAACGCTACGGCAAACAGCATGAAAAACCCGCTGGACACATAACGTACAGCCTCCTGGCGGTCTTCCTGTCCATGGGCTTCAGACACGGCGTTCATCAAGCCTAGCCCCATCCCCAAATCGGCAAACCTCATCATGAGTATGATGGAGCTGATGGTCATCCACAGGCCATAGCGCTCGGAACCCAGATAGTTGAGGGTCAGGGGGACGGCAATGAGCATCGTTACGACGGTCATAGCCCGGGCTCCGGCCGAGGAGATGGCCGACAGGGCCACCCGACGGTAGCGCTCCTGGGAGCGACCTTCAGGGGTGGTAGTATCGAACTCCTTGAGCCGCAAGATCCCGGCACACTGCTGGGCCAAGGAGGTTACCGAAGTTAAAAGGTTTGCCAAATTTCCTGCCATCTTCTTTACTGTTTTGGAATTGGTTATTAGAATGTTTGCCAGTTAAGGTCTCTTAGTCTGCAGATCCTGAATAACCATAGTTTCCCCAAATCCACGTCAGCCGTAATGATGACTTATCATCCTGACTTATGATGTTTGGTCATCATCACTGTAGTATTTGGAATAGTATTTATAATTGTGAAAATGATAGCCACCGTATTTTCGGCCAGTGATTTCAATGTCGTTTAAAACACCCCCCATTATTGGGGCATTAATCTGACCGAGTAGCTGGACGGCTAAGCGCGCCGCACTTTTGTGGGTGGAATTATACTTGGTCACCAATAATACTCCATCAACCAAAACTGAGATTATGCGGGCATCAGAAAAACCCAGGACGGGAGGAGTATCGACAATGATGTGACTAAACTGCTGCCGGAGTTGCGCCAGCAGTTCTTTGAAAATCTCTGAGTTTAACAGATTGCCGGGGCTGGGGGATTGAGGGCCCGCAGGAATAACCGTCAGGTTGGGGATCGGGGTGGGGCGCAGGATCTCCTCCCGGGCTGCACTACCGGTCAGGTAATTGGTCAGACCCGGTTGGGAATCAAGATCAAAAATCTTATGTACCCTGGGCTTCCTCAGGTCACAATCAATAATTACCGTGGAGCGGTTATTGAGCGCAAAAGACAGGGCCAAATTTGACGCGACCATGGTCTTCCCTTCAGAAGGATTGGAGCTGGTAATCATGATGGTAGCAGGAGGCCGGCCCGAAACCGATAGCATGATGGAGGTTTGCATGTGGCGTAAGGCCTCGGTGAAAGGATCCTGGGGACGCTGAAAAACCACCAAATCCGCGTCCTCTGCCCCGAGTTTGTTTTCCTTACGGCGTAGGAACCCCGGTAACAATCTTTGCGTCGAAAAACCTCGTTTGCCCTCAAGGGTGCGGGTTAATCTGCGGGTGCTGCTCAGCGACGGTAAAGTCCCTATCAATGGTAAATGGCAGTTCTTTTCCAAGTCTTCGGTGGATTTAATAGTATCATCCAGACTTTCCACTAAAAGAGCCAAACCAACACCTAAAATCAGCCCAAAAGCCATGGCCAGAGCCAGATTCCGGACTTTTTTCGGCTTGTATGGGGTGTATGGCAACGGCGCCGGGTCGATAACTGACACGTTGGAGGCTACCATGGTGCTGGAAATGTTGGCCTCTTTGACCCTGGCCAACAGGGCCTGGTAAAGCTGCTCATTGGTTTGGGCATCCCGTTTGAGAATCTGATAATTACTGAGATTTTCCTGGAGCTTGGCCATCTGCTGTTTTTGTTCAACAAAACTTTCTTGCAGGAGTTGTTCCGTCCGGTCGGCCGCTTCATAATCAGCTTTGACACTTTCTTGGAGACGTTTGACTTCGGCATTCAGACGGGTTTTTATTTCGGCCAATTTTGCTTTTTCAGCTTGCATCTCGGGATGACCGCTCAGATAAATTTTATCCATTCCAGAAACTTTTGATTGTTGACCCACCAATTGCTCACGTAACGTGGCAATTAAAGGATGATTGACAATAAGTGGGGCATCGGGACCCTTATCCTTTATTTGCTGAAACTGCCCCTGTTTAGCCATTTTTTCAGCCTGGGCCTTGGTGAGAAGAGCACTTAGATCGATGAATTTCTGGACAACGACATTCCCGCTGGGGGCAGAAGACCGAGAGTCTCTTTCTTCCACCGTGTAGATATCAGTTTGTTGACCAAATTTATAAAGCTTCTTCTGAGCCTCATGCACCTTATCTGCCATCCCAATGAGTTGCTTATCCAGCCAATTTCTCACCAAAACGTAGGATTCATTGCGCCGGTCTATTAAAAGAAACATGTATTCATCCGCGATAACATCGAGGACCTTTTTTGCCATTACCCTGTCCTTAGATTGGTACGCTACATTTACTAACAGAGTATTTCTGACCGGCTCGATCTCCAACTTTGCCGAAAACAACTCCGCCATTTCATCTTCGATTTCGGCCTTACTTTTGTCCTGGTCATTCTCCTTTATGAAGGCATAATCCTGGTGGTCCCCCAAGTTCAGGGCTTTGATCACCCGCAGAGCCAGAGAGCGACTCTCCAGGATCTTATACTGGGTTTGCTGAAACTTCTGGGCGAAATACCAGCCACCGAACCCCATCATGCTGCCACTGACGCCTAACTGGGAGCCTGGGTTATCATTGGTGATCTCGAGCGTCGCCACAGAGCGGTAAATTGGGGTCCTGGTGAACGTATAAAGGGCGACCAAGAAAACTATGGTAAAAAAGGTGCCAATAATCCACCACTTGCGCCTTAACAGGATGTCAATATATTCCCGTAAGGTATGTCCCTTCTCTATCTCATAGTAAAAATCCGGCGTTGGCGGAGTAGGGATAGAGGGGGATGGAGCAGATTGTGATGATAATGGCATGGGAGCCTGATCATTAGGTGTCATGAGCGTATCCCTCAATGTATTGATAATGCAAATTTTTTGGGTAAGTTATACTAAAATCCTTGTAAATTATATCCGCCACTGGGGAGAGGAATTATTTGCCTGATAACCCATAAGGTCCTTTTTACTTCACCCACTTTGACCATTACCACATCGTTGCCTTTCAAAGGGATATCGGGAGCTTCTTTGGCTGTGATGCTTTTCAGATTTGTCTCAATACGCAGAGGCCGGCCCTGCTCATCAAAGCGCATAACAGTGATGCCATATTTCCCGAATAAGGGATCGACCCCTCCAGCCATGGCCACGGCCTGGGACACCGTTAAATTCTCCTTAACCGCAACATCCCCTGGTTTTTTGACTCCCCCCAGGACATAGGCAGTGGCAGCATAGGGCACATGGACGACATCGCCGTTTTGCACCATGAGGTTCAACTCAGGGGCTTCCCCACTTACTAACCGACGGAGATTGATTACCGTGGTTTTTGTTTGCGGGGCAAATGACTGGCCGGCCCCCGCTTTCATGGCCTTGGCCACATCCGGGGCGCTCTGATGACGGATAACATGCACCGTATCACCAGCTACCACTCTATTAGGGCTGTCTACAAAACCTTCGGCCAAGGCCAACACCTCCAGGAGGGTGCGGGGACCGATTATTTCATACATGCCCGGTTTATTTACTGCCCCGGTGATCCCCACCCGCTGATGGTGGAATTCCTTAACCTCAACGCTAATTTGAGGGTTTCTCAGAAACTTGGAACCGTAAAATTCCATTAAACGATGTTCAATCTCCTTGGTGGATAAACCGGCCACCTTGACCACGCCCACCAGGGGCATGGTAATTTTCCCCTGCCCATTGACCCGCAGCTCCCGCTTTAGCTCTTCCTGACCGTAGACTTCGATTACCAACAGATCTTCCGGCCCCACCTGATAATCTTTGTAGTTTGCCAGCGAAGACCGGGTCGCCTGAACCATGAGCTGTTGTTGAAGTTTTTTATTCGGGTCTGGGGCTTGCAACTGCGCCATCGCTTGGGCATTAAGGTATTTTGGCGAGGGTCCACCGCATCCCCCGCATAAACCTAAACATAGTAAGAGTATAAGGACCAGAAACCTGCTGAGATTTCCAGCAGGCTCTGTGGTTGCCGGGCTATTCCTGTGTCCAGCCGTTTTGCCAGGAAAGGCTGTAGAGTATTTTAACATTCTGTTACCCATTTTGGTCCTCGTAAAAGTTTAAGCGTTGCCATAAGGAGGGCGGCCTTGGAAGGAGATGAGCTCAACCGGTTTTCCCTCCCATCAAAACCCAAGGCCCTACGCTGCTGAATTACAAATGTCACTCCCTTGCCACTTGCCTAAATGACTCAAACGCACGCCAGTAACTCCAGTGAGTGAGGCTCCGTCAAACCATGGAGAAAGACGGTTCCCCTGCCTGTTCCGCCATAACCGATGCAGCAGGAGCGATCTCTCGGACGGTGCGGGGTAGAAAGCGGAGAAGGGTGATATCCAGATGTTGGCAGAGTTCCTGGACCCTTTCCAACCGTCCCTGAGGAATCTGCGGCAGGGCCACAAAAAGCTCCTGGACGTGGTAAAGACGGGCCAGCACCTCCAGGTGGTGGTGGTCCCCCAGCACCCTGAGGCCGTCGATTCGCTTATGTTGTAGCCTTACTTCGTCGTCGATGAAACCCACCACATAATACCGAGGGTTTTGGCTCTGGTTTAAGTACCTGAGGCACCAGACGCCCTGTTCCCCTGAACCATAGATGAGGGCGACCCGCTGCGGGTCCCCGTTGGCTTCCTCCTTCATAAAACGCTGATGCAAGGTTTTTAGGAAAACCCGGTAACCAACCAGCATTACCGTCAGGCAGAGCCAGTCGATGATGAACACCCCACGACCATACCCGGCAAACAAGGCCCCGGAGAAATAGCTGCAAATGACCAGGAGCAGGCTCCCGAGGAAAACTCCCTGGCAGACCCTTTTCAGGTCTTTCAAACTAAGATATCGCAGCAATGTCTGGTAGCCGCCCAGATAGAAGATCACGGGAATGCGGGTCAGCACCGTCAAGGGCAGAATGTGCCAAAAGGACAGGGTGATCTGAGCCGCAGGGACACCCTCAAAGCGGATAAGGTGGGCCAGGGTGAAGGAAGCCAGACAACCCAAGGTGTCAGCGGCCAGCATCAGGATCTGGGTGAGATTATCCGTCAGGTGTTGGCGGGTAATGGCCCCGGTTAACGTCACCCAGATTCCCCAAAAGAGATATTTCACGTCCTTGAAGAAAGATTTGGTCTCAATATACTCGAGGTCCACCGGCAGCTTCTTCGGGAGAATTTCTTCCAGGTAATACCTGACCGGATCCACTCCCCGGGGATAAAGCTGTTCCTCATTGCGTCCCAGAATTTGGTTGGGTCCTACCAGTCCGGGCTTGACGGAAAATATTTTTTGGGCCTCCGGAGGATACTTCTCTGCCATGTCCGGAGATTCCGGGCGGGGTCCCACCAGGGTCATGTCCCCTTTCAGGACATTATAGAACTGGGGGAACTCGTTCAGCTTGAGGCGCCTCAGCCAGAGGCCCACCTGGGTGACCCGGGGGTCCCCCTGGGGAGAGACGCTCACCCCTAAAGGTTGAGGGGTTCCATACATGGTGCGGAATTTGAACATCTGAAAGACCTTGCCGTCCTTCCCCACCCGCCGGCCGGCATAGAACACGGGCCCATGGGAGTCCAACTTGATGAGGACGGCAATCACCGGCAGCATCAGGAGAAGGACCAGTAATCCCACCAGAGAGATGATGATGTCAAAAATCCTGCTCAGCATATCCTACTTGGTGTCCTCGCCCAACTACGTTGAGCCCGCTGGAGAACCTGACTCCTGGTAACGCGGCTATAAGTTGCCACCGGTTTTAATAAACCACAATACCTGGGGGCACGAAATGGCCCTTGCGTCTTTGGCTTTTACGGGCGTCAATCCATTCAAACCCTGATCAAGTTAAATTTTCTTTTTATCATCAGTTTGCCCTCTAAGCAAGCGGCTTTGTCTGTCGTCTGCTTGCCCGGGGGTTTGATGACGCTGCCAGCCGGGGAAAAACGATTACGCCTTGGTTCCCTTAGTTATCGATAGAATTCAGCAAAGAGCATGCCATAAAGGTAAGCACTTGATATTACTAAATATATTGTTCAATACTCCAGAAATCCCGAAAAAGAAATGTTCAATAATATGGACATGTTGTTTAATTTTTCGGAATGTCCCTATCCGGACCGTACGGATTCTGGCCCTCCCGCCTTCAATGTCAAAGGTCTGAGGTGGCTTGGAGGTTTTTTATCAGGGTGGAGAGTTTCCGAAAATCTTGCCTGATAGTAACTTCCCTTGAAAAGGCGCCAGCCTTCTCATTTTCAAGTATAATCATTACCAAAACTCGGGAGAATGAGCATCTCATGACAGACAAGATCAGGTTGGGAATCAGCACCTGTCTCCTGGGGGAGCAGGTGCGCTTCGACGGTGGTCACAAGTGGGACCGGTTTATTACCGGCACGCTGGGGAATTATGTGGACTTTGTGCCGGTGTGCCCGGAGGTGGAATGCGGCCTGGGCATTCCCCGGGAGGCCATGCGCCTCGTCGGTGACCCCAACAACCCTCACCTGGTCACGGTGCGCTCCGGCGTAGACCACACCGAACGCCTGCTGACTTGGGCCAGGAAGCGCGTGGAGGAGCTGGAACAAGAAGAACTCTGCGGCTTTATCTTCAAGAGCGATTCCCCCTCCAGCGGCATGGAACGGGTCAAGGTGTACGGCCCTTCCGGCTCCCCCACCAAGACCGGAGTGGGCCTTTTCGCCCGGACCTTTATGGAGCACTTCCCCCTGCTCCCCGTGGAGGAAGAAGGCCGTCTCCATGACCCCAAGCTCCGGGAGAACTTCATCGAGGCCATTTTCACCCTGAAGCGCTGGCGGGAGATGCTGGCCTTAAACGGCGGCCGGGGCTCGTTGGTAGATTTCCACACCCATCACAAGCTCTTGCTGCGCGCCCACAGCCTGGAGCACCTGCGGCAAATGGGCAAGCTCGTGGCCCAAGCAGCGTCCCTATCCGTCCCTGAGCTATACGAGCGCTACCAGGAGCTCCTGCTCGAGGCCCTGGGACGCAAAACCACCACCAAGAAAAACACCGATGTGCTCTATCACCTCATGGGCTATTTCAAGGGGGACCTCAGCGCCGACGAAAAGCAGGAGCTGCGGGAGATCATCGACCTCTACCACCGGGGCCTGGTGCCCCTCATCGTGCCCGTCACCCTGATCAACCATTACGTCCGCAAGTACGACGAGCCCTATCTCCAGGGCCAGTGGTACCTGAACCCTCACCCCATCGAACTCCAGTTGCGCAACCACGTTTAGCCCCAATAAGGTTCACTTAAGCGGTTAGGAATTGGTGGGCCGTGCCCACCCTACATTTTCATCGTTTTCTTGTCATGCTGAGCGCCGCGAAGCATCTCGTATTGAGAGATTCTTCGGTCGCTTCGGCTCCCTCAGAATGACAAGAGAAATGACGTTGCATCATCTCTTGGTGCTTAAGTGAACAGCATTGCGTTTAGCCCGCTTTATTCATAATGTTTGGCAAATTGCTTCTATCTATCTGGTTTTATTGGATGTAAAGAGTTTAGCTCAAAACCACAGGTTAGGATGGAGCCGCAGACTTTAGCCTGCGATCAGGGTGTTTGCCTAACTCGGCGAATTTTCCGGGCTAGATTATCCGGGAAAAGGGGGTGTCTTCCCCAGAACAAGCGCGCCAGCCGTAGGGGCGGACCCAGGTGTCAGCCCCACATGAGGGCCCCCACCTATGTGGTCTCCTCCGCGAACCATAAAGAATAAGGCTTCCCGGGGGGTCCTACAGAAGCAAAAACCCCCTCCCGCCAGGGGAGGGGGTGAGGGGGAAGGGTTACACCAATTATCTGGTACCAGGTTTTTCTCTCAGAGACGGGCTCTCTCCGCCAAGGGAAGGGAAGCCTCCAGTTTCTTCCTTATTGCCGCTGCCGCCAGCCAGTCTCAATGCAATGGTGTGCAATTCTCTCACACAGCCAGAAATTCTGTGAAGTTATCATAACTGCCAAAGGTCTTCCCGGTTGGCCCCACCCCTTTAAAACATTACCTTAACACCAAACAAGCTCTGTTTCTGGGGTGCTCCCCTGAAAAAGAGCACATTGTCTCGGCTTTGGAACCGGTAAAAAATAGCCAGGTCCAAAACCCCGTGGAGCCGGAGGCCGGGTTCAAGGGAATATTCCAGCGCGTCATTGGTACTGCCGCCGCCGACCAGCCAGGTAAGTTCTCCTTCCAGGTAAGGTATAATGAAACGCCAGCGCAGGGCGTCCCATCTGACCTTGGTCGATAGTTCCCAATTGTATTCCCAGTCCTGGTTCCGGAAGAAATGTCCCACGCTGGCTTGCGCGTTCCAGTGGTTCAGCCACTGCAAGGTCCGGGGGCCGTCAAAGGAAATGCCGTCATTAACATGTCCCGGCTTCATGCCATAGGTGCCGGCCCGCAGTCCCGCCAGATTAAAGCGCTCTTCCGTACCCCGGAATATGGCGTCATCCAGGCGCTGGCCGTGCTTCACAAACCCCTCCACAAAGTATTTCTGCCAGGCGTAGGTCAATCCGTACTGCAAAGAATAGGTCACTTTATCCGGTTGAAAACTCTCAAGCTCCGAGTTGAACCACATATCGGTATAAAAAAACACCGTCCAGTGCCGCCGGCGCAACACCTCAAAATCCAATGCCATCTTCCCAAAGGCAGTAAAGTAAGGATTGGCAATGAAAAGACCATACCCACCATTGCCGTGAATTTCTGGGAAAAGTTGCCAGCCTGCCCCAGGCACGGGTGGCCGGAACATCTCAGCATCCACCAGGGTGTCGATGCGAAGCCCGCCAATTAAATAATTCTTGGCCACCAGCGAGGCAGCCCCGCTATCGATAGATTGGTTTTGGGTCAAATATTCCTGGTTCCTGGCCCACTTGAAAAAGGGGGTGATATCCACCCGGCCGAGGTGGTAACGCGCCCCGATCTCCACCGAGGGAATGAGGCGCAAGTTTTGTCCGGTCAAGAGATCGCCGCTAACCTCCACATAGGGCACCAATCGTCGGTAACGGAGAAGGTCACAACGAATTTTAGCGGCGAACAGCCAATCCAAATCGGCATTTTCACTTCTCAACACTCTGTTAACCGAGCCGGATCCATGGAACTGCCCTAAAAACTCAAAATTATCAGGCGAATCAAAGTTGATGTCCCGATCCTTCATCCCAATACGCATGGCCTTGCTTAAAGCTTCTACGCCGACGAGATACAGGTTGGCCCGCTCTCGATCAATCCTGGTGACATAGTCCCTTGAAAAAAACGTATTGTTGCATTCATGGTCAAACTTGATGCCGAGATACCAGTTGCCGAAATCATAGCGGTAACCACCTAACACCACTTTGAATTTCATTAAGTTAAAATCCCAGTTGTCGACAGGGGTGCCAAAGAACGTATTCTCATCAAACTTTAGATACAGGATATGCCGACGATATTGGAGAAAATCCACCTCCAATTGCCGGCGCAGTTGGCTGGTGTAATTGTCCTGGTGGACGATGAAACCGCCGTATTCAATACTCACACCGACGCGAGGCAGCAGCACCAAGCCTGCCGGGATGTCATCTTTGACGGCTGCGTGGCTGGGGGCTGCGTCGAACCCAAGGAGAAAACTAAGCAAAAATACCCAGAAGAATAGTAACTTCAATAGGTTGTGGTGGCAATAGTACTTTCCCATTCCCCCCTCCAAGAAAATGTGTAATTCTATTTTGGAACTTGTTTTCAGGTCAACTGTTTTCTATCACGATGGCAACGCTGTAGGCAAAAACGCTGTAGGCAAAGGAGAGTTTTGGCTGGCGAGGAAAGGAACAGGAGAAAAGCCGGAACAAGACGGGTTGAAAAAGGCATCGAGAGAGAAGATGATCCTTGCTTATTGCTCTTTCCGGTTAGGGTTAAATCAGCCATCGGGTGTGGGCCGCAAAAATGTTTAATATCAATAAATCTCAGGTATTATCTCAGGAAAGAACTATTAACTATAAATGATAACTGTTAAAAATGTAGGGGCGGGTTATAAACCCGCCCCCAGCGTCTTAAGCCCTGTGTCCCTTTACCTCACATCCCGAAAAATCAAACCATCCTTACTTCCCGCACCTCCTGGAAGCGTTGCACCACCAGGTAGGTGGCCACCCGCACGGTGATGAGGGCGCAGGTGGGCGAGGTGGCAAAGGCTTCCAGGTGGGGGTGTTTGTCCAGGAACAGGGGCAGGAGTTCCTCCCGCTCCCCGGACGCCGCCTCTGCGGCCTGACCCAGGACAGTCACCGCCACGGCCTCTTCGGTGTCGGCCGGGGCGTTGCTGCGGTTGTCAATGAGGAGGGCCACCCGGGGTTCGGCCATGAGGTTGGCGTACTTGCGGGTGTGCCGGTCGGTGACCACAATAAGCTGCTTCAGGTCCGGGGTGGCGGCAAAGGCCATGAGGCTGAGATAGGGCTGTCCCCCCTCCTGGGTGGCCAGGGCCGCCGACCGCTGGGACGCCAAGAGCTCGTGCAACAAAGAAAAAAGCGCCGGATCAACCAAGGGAGTTTTTACCCGATTACCGCTTTTCATCAAACAGCCGGCTGATGGTCTTGACGTGCACCTTCTCCTCCTCGGCCAGGGTGAAGAGCACCTGTTTGGTCTTTTCTTCCCGGTTTTTCTCCGCAAAGCGCATATAGAGGTCCAGGGCCTGGGTTTCCAGCATCATGGCCAACTCCAGGGCCTGATTGAGGTCCTTCAGCCAGGGTTTATTGGCGGCCAGAAACTCATTCAAGCGGAACCCGCCTTCCATGATGTCCGGCATCATGTCAGCCTCGAACGCAGTCATATCCGGGGTGCCCGGCACCAGAGCCGCATAACGATCGTAGACTTTCTGCTTGTGCACCAGTTCGATGCGCGCCAGCTTGGTGAAAAGGTCCACCAGATCTTTATCCTCAGCCTGTTCGAGACAGGTGTCATAGAAAATCCCCAGGGCCCGCTCCAGACCGAAAGCCAGCTTCAGCATCTCCTCGGGGGATTCGTCCCCCCGCACCATATCCAGGTTGAGCTCCTGAGGGCCGGTGGCTTTGGCGCCCCGGTAGGCCTTGATACCCCCGGAAAGGTTGTAGACTTCTTGAAAACCCCTGCCGCTGAGAAGCTGGGCCGCCACCCGGCTCCGACCTCCAATGGCACAGTACACCAGGGTGGGCTTGGCCGGGTCGAGACTCTGGGTGCCCTCCTTCAGGTCTCCCAAGGGCACCAGCGTGGCCCCGGGGATATGGTCCTCCTCGTACTCCCATGGCTGGCGCACATCCAGGAGGGTATAGGTCCCTTCTTTATGCCCACTGATATATTTCTTGGCTTCGTCAGCATCCAGAGCTTCTGTCGGGGTAAACAATTTGCGCAATTCAATCATGTCGTCCTCCTTGGCATTAATCCGCTTTATTCATCAAGTTTTTCGAAAACCTTCTATCTCTCTGATTCTATTGAGTTTAGAGGATTTCGCCAAAAAACAGAGTGTAACATGTAGCCGCAGGCTTTAGCCTGCGCTCTGTGAGTTTGACGGATCCAGCGAATTTTCCGGGTTAAGTGAGGGAAACTACCATCCCCCCCTTTCCTTGTAGCATAACCATTGGGGTAAGGATTATCCGCAACTTTCCGCAGGTGATATCAATTTTTGGAGGATTTCAGGCGAAGATGATGATCATGGCCTCAACCTCCCCGAAAAATCCTCAGGAATTCTTGTTGTTCTGAGGCCGGTTACTGTCGATCAATCTTTACTTTTACACAATGGGTGGCGCAGGAAATGCAAGGGTCGTAGTTGCGCAGGGCCTGTTCCAGACGCCAGGTGAGCACCTCGTCCGACAGGTCCAGAAAACGCCCGGCAAACTGGGCCAGGTCTGCTTCCATGCTCTTCTGGTTCTGGGAGGTGGGCGGCACGATGACCGCTTCTTGGATAATTCCCTCGGTATCTAACTGGTAGCGGTGGTACAGGATCCCCCGGGGCGCCTCGGTGAGCCCGTGCCCCACCCCCGCCCTGAGATCCACGGGCGCCGCGGCCACCTCCGGCATCTCATAGGCCTCAATGAGGTCCACCGCTTCCTCGGTGGCATGGAGCATCTCCACGGCGCGCACAATGATGCTCTTGAAAGGATTTCGGACCTCCGGCACCAGTCCCACTTCTCGGGCCGCGGTCTGGGCCGCCGGCGCGAGTTGATCAAAATTCAGATTGAACCGGGCCAGGGGCCCCACGAAATAAGCCCCTCCGTCCCGGCGCACCGACTGCAGGGCGTGGGAATACGGGGCCTGCTCCTCGGTAAAATAATCCGCATAGGCCGACACCGGAATGTCCAGACCCCGATTAGACTTCAGGCGCTCTCCCAGGATGGCGTACTCCTCCGGGTGGCTCAAGGCCACGAACTCGTAATCCGGCTCGAAGTCGGGAAAGGGAAGTTCCGCTGTCCAGCGTACGGCCTGGGCGGCGGCTTCCTTGCTCCACGTGAGTTGCTCCAATAACGAGTCCAGCTCCTTTTTGGTGGGCGCCCGGTAGAAGCCCCCCACCCGCACGTTGACGGGGTGAATCTCCCGCCCCCCCAGGCAGGTGAAAAGCGCGTTACCCACCTTTTTCAGCCCCAGGCCCAGCTTGACCATGTCCCCGTGGTCCCGGGCCATGGCGATGCCATCCGGGTAGCCTAAAAAGTCCGGGGCGTGCAGGAAAAAGACGTGCAGGGCGTGGGACGCCAGCCACTCTCCCAGGTACAGGAGCCGCCGCAGATTCCGGATGGACGCAGGAATCTCCAACCCCAAGGCCTCCTCCATGGCCTGCACCGCGCTCATCTGGTAGGCCACGGGGCAAATACCGCATATACGCGCCGTGAAATCTGGCGCTTCAGAGTAGTGCCGCCCCCGAAGAAAGGCCTCGAAGAACCGGGGGGGTTCAAAAATGCGCACCTCGGCCCGCTCCACCCGGTTGTTCCTGATTTTCAGGAAAAGGCTCCCCTCCCCTTCCACCCGGGCCAGATAGTCCACTTTGATGGTTCTAGTTTCTTTTGGCATAAAGACCGACTTGATTTCTCAGAAATGTTTCTGGGTCACCAAACTCTTCGACGGAGCCCGAAAAGCCTCGGCCTTGGCGTACAACTGACGAAAGAGCCGCACCCAATCAGCTACCGGCCGCCGTGGCGTCAATCAGGATGCTCAGAGAACTTTGGTGATGACCTCGATCATAGACCTCGCCCGCAAACGCCAGGTTCCGACTTCAATCATCCGTCGATAGTTGCGGCGCACCAAATCCTGATAATTTCCTGGGTTCTGCAAGATTTCCTCGATTTGCCCGTATGGATCGTGCCAGTCCGCTTCGATGACCGGGTTATATCCGAAGATGTCCAAAAGCTCCTGGGGACATTTCCCTAAAATAAGGCAACCCGAGGCCATCGACTCAAAGTAACGATGCGTGACCGTCTCGACGTCCCCTGACCTCTCAGGATGTGTTGCGGAGCAGGGGAAACAGACCGAGATCTTGCTGTCGCTTAACCCTTTCACCAATGCCTCTCTGGTGGGAAAGATAATCCTCCCCTTTTCCAGCTCATAAAGGTGCCTACGGTGATTCTCTCTTAGCCCTTGAGTTATCGCCTGATGAAACAAGTCGTGCTTCCTTCCCAGTTCGAGGACATCAATGGATCTTTCATCCAGCCTCTTGCTGTTAAGATAAGCATCAGGATCAACAGCTTCGGGCAACCAGACAGACTTCATCGACGGAATTCTTTCAGAGAAATACTCAGCCGAGCGGCGTGCCGAAAAGAAAGCCAGCCTGATCCGATTCCGCCGGAAAAAAGTTTCCCAACCTTTGTAAGTCACCGGCCAACAGTCGAAACAATAGACGACCACCTCTCTGCAGCAAGAGAATGGAAAGAGCCGGTATTCTGCTAGCCCCATGAAAATCACCAGGTAAATAGCTTTGCCCGCCTTCCAAAAATTTCTCACCATTCTGGCTCGAGCCATGGCTTTGGGCCACAACCGGAAGAACGGGGATGATTGATGGATTACCAAACGAACCCCTGATTCAGCCAGTGATTGCTCGAAGCTTAGCACCGGGTAGGTCCAGACTTCGTACTCACTCAGCCGTAAGAGGAAAAGCTTCCGCTTCGGACTCTCGCGAAGATTCTGAGCCACCCTGATGTCATCCTTGATTCTTTAATTTCCTCGGTGCACGAAGCCTAACTTGACTCTTCAAGAATATTTCTGGGACTCAAGGCTCTCCGACTCGGCCCGAAAAGCCTCGGCATTGGCGTAAAACTGGCGGAAAAGCCTCACCAGGTCATCTTCCGGCAGGTTCAGACGCGCTTTGAACCAGGCGGCCAGCGACTGAGTGTTGGGGGTTTCCTTGGGACCGAAGCAGCCATAACAGGCTCGGTGGTAGGAAGGGCACAAAGCGCCGCAGCCCGCGCGGGTCACCGGCCCCAGGCAAGGCAATCCCCGGGCCACCAGGACGCAGATGCTGCCTCGCCGCTTGCACTCCATACAGACGCTAGACCCCGGCAGATGGAGCCGCCCACCGTTCAGGAACGCGCTCACTACCCCCAAGAGCTGGTGCTTGCTGATGGGGCAGCCCTGGAGTTCGAGGTCCACGGGTACGTGGGCGCTGATGGGGGTGGAGTCGGCCAGGGTCTCCAAATACTGGGGCGCCGGGTACACCTGGCGGAGGTATTCATTGACGTCTGCAAAGTTGCGCAACGCCTGGATGCCTCCGGAAGTGGCGCACGTGCCGATGGATACCAGGAGTTTCGAGGACTTGCGCACCTGTTTTATCTGTTCCAGTTGTTCCGGGGTGCTCACCGAGCCTTCCACCAGGGAGAGATCATAGGGGCCCTTGATCTCCGCCTTGGTAGCCTCCCGGAAGTAGGCGATGGTGAGCCGGCCTGCAATGGCCAGGAGTTCGTCTTCCAGATCCAGGAGCGAGAGCTGGCAGCCGTCGCAGGAGGTGAACTTCCACACGGCCAGCTTGGGGTTGCCCTTGGCCATGTCAGACCTCCCTCTGTTCGAACCAGTTCTTGACCCGGCTGAAGGGAAAAACCGGCCCGTCCTTGCAGATAAACAAGGGCCCCAATTGGCAGTGGCCGCACAGGCCCAGACCGCATTGCATATTGCGCTCCAGGGACACATAAATATTGTCCAGGCTGACCCCCCGGTTCAGAAGCTCCTGAACCGTGAACCGCATCATGACCCCGGGGCCGCACACCAGGGCCACCGTGTTGGGCGGATCGAACTGGGCCTGGGCGATAATCTTGGTGACCACCCCTACCCTCCCCCGCCAGTCCCCCGATGCTGAGTCCACGGTGACGTGCACCCGGGCATCAAATCGTCCCCGCCAGCGCTCCAACTCCCGGTAATACAGGATGTCCTCGGGAGTCCTGGCCCCGTAAATCAACTCCAGGATGCCATAGGCCGCCCGGTGGGCCAAAGCATGGTAGATGGCCGGTCTCAGGGGCGCCAGCCCCAGGCCCCCGGCCACGATGACCAGGTCGCTGTCCTCGGCTTCCTTGACCGGCCAGGCAGTGCCGAACGGCCCTCGCACTCCGAGAATCTCTCCCCGGGCCAGCCCACAAAGCGTTTTGGTGGCTGCGCCCACGGCCCGTATGGTATGGATCAGGCGCCAGGGTTCTGCCGGGTCGCCGCTGATGGAAATGGGCACCTCGCCGATGCCGAAAGCGGTGAGCATGTTGAACTGACCGGGCGCAAAAGGCCACGGGTGCTCAGAGTCGGCTGGGGTCAGGGTCAGGGTAAAGGTGTCCGCCGTCTCTCGCCGCCGGGACTCCACCCGGAACAGGTGTGGCAGCAGCAGGCCATTGGTCTCGGGCGCCCGGGAGATCCGTTCTTCGGGTTCAGGGGCCATACATGTCCACCAATTGCAGCTTGGTTACTCGGAACTGCACCGCCAGATAGTGAGCATAGCGTTTCATGAGCTCATAGCCCAGATCGTGATCCTGCTCGCACCTGGCCTGAAGCGCCTCGACCTCCAGGGCCACGACCCGGGTGACCTGCCGGGCCCGGGCGTCCAGATGCCAGTGGTAGGGCTGATCAAACCATAACCAGCCCAGCACCTCCCCATCCTCCACCGACGTAGTGGTGAGAGGCCCCCGACGAGAGGAGAAGATCTCCACCGACACCGAGCCGCTGAGGATTACATAAAAATCCAGGGCCTTCTCAGCCTCCCGGCAGAGGAACTCTTCGGCCTTGAACTGCACCCGGCGGCCGCACGCGGCCACGGTTGCCAGGTGCTGGGGGGCCATTCCCTGGAAAAACGGGTGAGCTGCCAGAACAGCCTCAATGTTCTCCATGTTCCTTCTCCCCGGCAGACTCCGTAGTCTCAGGTTTGACTGCAGCTGCCTGTAAGGCGCGAACCTCCTGGGTAAGGTCGATGCCCACCGGACACCAGGTGATGCAACGGCCGCAGCCCACACAACCCAGGCAACCGAACTGGTCAAGCCAGGTGGCCAGCTTGTGGGTCAGCCACTGGCGATAGCGGGACCGGGGGCTCGGCCGGATGGCGCCGCCATGGATGTAAGAGTGATCCACGGAGAAGCATACCTCCCAGTGCCGCCAGCGTTCTGCCACCTGACCGGTAACGTCCAGCGAATCCTGATAGTTGTGGCAAAAACAGGTGGGACAGGTTATGGCGCAGTTGCCGCAGGTTAGGCAGCGCTCCGTTACCACGTCCCAGTGAGGGTTCTCAAAATTTTTATACAAGAAATCCTTGAGCCCCGCAGTTTCTAACACCCGGGTCTGGTTCCGGGCCGCCCTGGCCACCAGGCTCTCGGCCGCCGCCACCTCTGCCGGGTTAGCCAGACGGTGTGTCACTTTGGCCAGAATTTCTGCCCCCTGCTGCGTTCCCACCTCCACCAGGAAAAAGTGTCGACCGTCCTCCAAGACTTCCGTCAGGGCCAGGTCGAAACCAGAAGTTGCCCGGGGGCCGGTGCCCAGGGAGGCGCAAAAGCAGGTGCCGCCGCTCGTGGTGCAGTGCACCGCCACGATAAAGGCCCGCCGTCGCCGCTCCTGATATATCGGATCAAGGTAGTGGCCCCTGGCAAACACCCGATCATGCACTTCCAGGGCAGCAAGGTCGCAAGCCCGGACCCCGAGGAAGGCAAAAGGAGGTGCAGCATTTTCGGAGACCTCCAGCCGCCACCCACCCTCCTCCCGCCGGGACTGCCAGAGGCGTATGTCTGGAGGGAAGAGAAATTGCTTCCAGGAGTGCTGTCCTACCCCACAGCCGAAATAGGCACTATCCTTCCCTCTGATAATCTGGAAAGACCCCGCCTCCTGCTCGTCCGTCCATCCCACCGGCAGGTCAGCGATTGAGCGCACCTCATCGTACTGTAAATCCCCCTGGCGCAGAGTAGGACCCAAGACGACATACCCCTGGCTCTGGAGGACCTCGAAAAGTTGCTGGAGATGAGGAGCCTCAATGAGAAAAGAATTGTCCATGGTGTTTCCGTAGGTTGAGAACAGGCAGTGGCAAGCTTTTGTAGGCGCTGGCTGAGATGCCAAACATCGCCTTACCCTTGCTATCTTACCCGGGTTCCTCAGGTGCTTCAAGGCAAATCATGCTGCCAACCAATACCTAACCCGACTCTAAAGAAAGCAAAAAAAAAGCGAGAGACCCGGCCTCCAGACTTGCTGGTTGCCGAGCCTCTCGCGGTTATGGTCGGAAATGAATGCCTCAGAAGGTGGTAGAGACGCTCACCCCGCCCAGAATGTGGTTGGGGGTTCCATCCCAGGAAGCGTTCCGGAGGACATGGGTGGACTGGCCACCCAGATTATACCAAAACTGAACCTTGGGAGTTATCGTGATATGCGGGTGCACCGGTATATTCAAGCCGGCATAAATCATACCGGCATTCAAGCTGTTATATTTGCTTCCATCCGCGGTGGGGAAGGCGTTTCTGTTGTTAGAGAGTTCCGCCGACCAGCTGGCCTTTAGATCCAAACTGGGTTTGCCCGCCAGGAACTTTATGTTTACCGGCAGCTCAATACTCTTGCCAAGACCCCAGTTCAGATACCATCCCGGGATATAGCCAACCTCCTTGTATGCCTCGAAAAACACCTGGAACCAGGGAAAGGCATAGGACGCGGTCCCAAAAATCTCAAAGGAGTCAAACGCCGCATTATTGCCATCCAGGCCATAGTAGATAAAACCTCCCGACAGGGTCAGGTTTTTGAAGACTGTCCGGCTGTAGGATACGGTGACGTCGGTTTCGTTCCACTTGGCGGCATCCCGGTTGGCAATGATGCCATAGGGATTTCTTTCATTGGTATCAAAGTTCCCCCAGATATTTGCGGAGAATCCCTTATAGCTTATCGTCATGGAGGGCTGGAAGACCACGCTGTGCCTGCTGAAGGCAATCCCCCGAAAGACATATTGGCTCAACATATCCACCGAAGCGCTGACCTCCGGTCTATCGGGCTTTTCCGTCGCTTGGTCGGCGGTCTTTTCTTCGGCGCCCGGATCTCCCGGCGCCTGGGCAGCGGCCGGTCCTGGTGCTGCCCAGCTCAGGAGCAAGGCCACCAAGAGCATCGTCAAAAGTTGCCAGCCGTGAATGTTTCTTATCCTTGTCATACCATTTCTCCCGTGTTTAATTGAATTAAGACAATCATACGTCTTTGTGGCGCTAAACCGCGTCGTCACCGGTCTCTCCGGTGCGGATGCGGACGACCTCCGCCACTGGGTAAACAAAGATCTTGCCGTCACCGATTTTGCCGGTGCGGGCTGCGTCCATAATGGTTTCCACGATGGCTGGCGCTTTGTCATCCCCGGCGACGACCTCGATTTTCACCTTGGGAAGAAAGTCCACCTGGTACTCCATACCCCGGTAAACCTCCCGGATGCCTTTTTGTCGGCCAAAACCCTTCACTTCGGTGATCGTCATGCCCTGGACGCTGATACTGTGCAGGGCTTGCTTTACCGGCTCCAGCTTGAAGGGCTGAATAATCGCTTCGATCTTCTTCATGACTAACCTCCTCTTCCTTTACAGGCTGTAACCTGCTTCTTGATGTTCCGTCAGGTCTAAGCCCGCCACTTCACTATCCTTGGTAACCCTCAGGCCCATCACGGCATCCACGACCTTTAGCAGAATCCAACTCAGGACGAAGGAATAGGCCATGGTCACCAGGACGGCCACAACCTGGATGCCCAGCTGAGCCGGGTTACCAAAGAACAGGCCGTCAGCCCCTGCCGCATTTATCGCCTTCGAGGCAAAAAGTCCGGTGGCTAAGGCGCCCCAGAGACCACCCACACCGTGCACCCCCACCACGTCCAGGGAGTCGTCATAACCCAGCTTCACCTTGGCCAAACACGCCAGGTAGCATAACACCCCGGCTCCCAAGCCGATCAAGATGGAGCTCATGGGACCCACAAAGCCGGCCGCCGGGGTGACGGCTACCAGCCCGGCCACCGCGCCCGAAGCTGCACCCAGGGTAGTGGGCTTGCCCCGGAAGAGCCACTCCACCGCCAACCAGGAAAGAACCGCCGCACACGCGGCCAAATGCGTGGTCACAAAAGCCGTGGCGGCCAGGCCGTCTGCGGCCAGGGCGCTGCCGGCGTTAAACCCGAACCAACCGAACCACAAAAGCCCGGCACCCAAGACAGTCATAGGTAGATTATGGGGAATAAAGGCCTCTGTGCCGTAGCCTTCCCGTTTCCCCAAAACCAGAGCGGCGGCCAAAGCGGCAACGCCTGCGTTAATGTGCACCACCGTGCCGCCCGCGAAATCCAGCGCCCCCAGATTCTTCAACCAACCGCCATCGCCCCAGACCCAGTGGGCCACGGGATCATACACCAGGGTAGCCCACAGAACGCTAAAGACCAAAAAAGAACTGAACTTAAGACGCTCGGCCCAGGCCCCGGTGATGAGGGCGACAGTAATGATGGCAAACATGGCCTGAAAGATCATGAACACAAAGTGGGGAATGGAATCGGAGTACGTCTTGAACGGCTCGGCCCCGACACCCGCCAAGCCGATCCAGTCCAGAGAGCCGACGAAGCCACCGATATCCGGGCCAAAGGCCAGGGTGTAGCCGATGAGGGCCCATTGAATGCCGATCACTCCCAAAAGGACGAAGTTCTGCATAATGGTGGCCAGGACATTTTTCGAACGGGCCATGCCCGCATAAAACAGGGCCAACCCTGGGGTCATCAGCATTACCAGGGCGGCGGAGATCAGAACAAAAGCGGTGTTCGCCGCATTCATGGGATATGATCCTCCCTAATCTGAAAATTTTCCTTTCATTAAAGCAATCGTTGTGCCATTTTTTATTTATAATAAATTCAGCAGGTTATTTAAATTTATCACCAAATATATTACATTTTTGTCAATACGCTTTTGCTATTAACTACATAAATGTATATTTAGCCTATTTTGGCAAGGGCCATTTTTGTTTTATTTAACAAAGACGTAGGTATGCTAGGTAGGATGGTGCTACGCGGTGGGGGCCCAGGGAGCTTCCCTGCCCTCGGCCACCGGTGGGATCAGGCGCCCAGAACCCGGAGAAAAGCCGCGATCACCCGGTCCTGGTCGCTTGCGGTCATTCCCGGATAAAGGGGCAGAATGATGCTCCGGTCCTGGAGGTACTCGCTCACCGGCAAAGGAAAGCGTAACGGTAAATCCTGGTAGGCAGGTTCCCGGTGGGCGCACATCACCCCCCGGCGAGTGTGGATGCCTTCCTCCTTGAGGGCTTGCATGACCGCCGCCTGGTCCCGGGGGCAGGCGGGGGTGAGGGTGACCCAGTAGCTCTGCCAGTTGCTCCGGGCCCACGGGGGTTCCTGAGGCAGGGCCAGCCAGGGGTGCCCGGCCAGCTTTTCCTGGTAACGGCGGCCCAGATGCCGCCGGGACTCCACCAGGGAGGGCAGACGCTTCAACTGCTCCCGGCCCATCGCTCCCTGGATGTCCGAGAGCCGGTAATTATAGCCGACTTCCAGGTACTCCTCTAAGACCACCTTCCCGGCCTGGTGGCGCGCCGCGGTGGACAGGCTCATGCTGTGGGTCCTGAGCTGCGCCAGACGTTCCATCAGCACGGGGTCTGACCCGGTGATCATGCCCCCGTCCCCGGTGGTGATGATTTTCCGCGGGTGAAAGGAAAACGTCGCCAACACCCCATGGGGTTTCCCGATGGGTTCCCATCCCCCAGGAGATGGTGACTTGAGGGGAGGGCCGGGGGATTGTGAATCCCCCACCCTCCCCTCAAACTCCCCTCCCAATCCCCTGTAAGGGGTTGGGGAGAGGGAGCTTGAGGGAGGGGGGCAGGGGTCCACGACCCCTGGCCCCCCTCCCTCAAAAAACTTATCCACCCGCACCTCTGACCCCACAGCGCAGGCCGCGTCTTCGATGAGGTGGAGGTGATGTTCTTGGGCCATGGCCAGGAGGCGGGGGAGGTCGCAGGGCATCCCCAGTTGGTGGGCTGCTAAAATGGCTTTTGTCTTGGGGGTGATCGCGGCTGGCACCAGGTCCGGGTTGAGGTTCCCGGTCTCCGGTTCCACGTCCACAAATACCGGGGTGGCCCCCACGTAGCGCACCGCATTGGCCGTGGCGATGAAGGAGTGGCTCACCGTGATGACTTCGTCCCCGGGTCCGAGGTCCAGGGCCATGAGGGCCAGGTGTAGGGCCGCGGTGCCGCTGGAACAGGCCACCGCGTGCTCTGCCCCCACGATGGCGGCGAACTCCTTTTCGAAGGCCGCCACTTCCGGGCCCATGACCACCCACCCGGAGAGGATGGCCCGCCGGGCCGCCGCGGCTTCCTCTTCCCCCAACACCGGTTTCGCCACCGGGATCGAATTTTTCACCTCAGCCATGAGGTATCTCTATCTCCCTGGCTAGCGTCCCGGCCCGGAGAAAATCTCTTCAAGAAAAATCTGCAGGTACTTCCAGGAGCGGGCCGCGGCTTTGGCGTCATAGGCCACCCCTTTGCTGGTATCATTGCCGGCCGCACGGTTGGTGAAGCTGTGCACCGCGTTGCCGTAGAACACCATTTGCCAATCGGCCCCCGCCTGGCGCATCACTTCCTGAAACGCCGCAATTGCTTCCGGCTTGATATGGGGATCGTTGGCGCCATGCAGGACCAGCAAGCTGGCCTTGATGTTTTTCATCTCTTCGGGTTTGGGTATGGTCAAGCCGCCGTGAAAGCTGGCCACCCCGCGCACCTCGACGCCGCTGTAGGCCAGTTCCAGCACCGTCGTGCCCCCGAAGCAAAACCCTATGGCCGCCAGACGCTGGGGGTCCACCAGGTTATGCTGCGCCAGGACTTTCAGGCCGGCTTTGGCCCGCTCCCGCATCAGTGGCGAGCTTCTTACGTGTTCCGCCAGGCGGCGGGCTTCTTCCCGGTTCTGGGTCGTTTTGCCCTCGCCGTACATATCCACCGCCAAAGCCACATAGCCCAGTTCGGCCACTTTTTCCGCTCTCTGCTTGGCGAATTCGTTGAGCCCCCAGAATTCGTGGACGACCAGCACCCCGGGGCGCTTGCCGGTGACCGCCTCGTCATAGGCCAGGTATCCTTCCAAGACCGTGTCGTTCTGCTGATATTTCAGCGTCTGGGTCACAACTTTGCCGTGGCCCGCCGTCACCATTACCAGAACCAGGAGAACCGTCACTAGTATTTTCATAAGTGTATCCTTTTGCTTCTTAACAAAATTGTAAGAGTATCGAACCGGATGTCTTGGTGCCGGTTAACCTCGCAAAAATTTCTGCAGGCCGGCCAGGGCCTTCCGACAACTCACTTCCAGCATCCGGGATACTTCGCTTTCCGCGGCGCCTTTGGCCCCGAACGTGCTGTACCACTCTACTTCGCAGCCAGGGGGGCCCAAATCCCGGACCGTCAAAGAGGCCACATAGCCCTCCACGGGCAGGGTGGATTCCAGGATAGTGTAGCTCAGGGTGCGTGCCTCATCATTCAGGCTTTCTAGACGTTCCACTGCCCGGGCGCCGTCCTCATAGGTGACAGTGCGTACTGCGCCCACCCCGGCGCCGCTCAGGGAGAGGCTGGCGATGCCAGGCGCCCACTTGTCCACCCCGCCAAAGTCCTGCAAGGTCTGCCACACCTCCTTGGCTGCTGCTGCGATACTGACATTTACGGAAATCTGTCCCACTTTTTTCTCCTTAATTTTAGTAAAAAAGCCAATGGTGCAAGTCAAAGCTGGTTGGTGGAGAACCCTTAACGCGTACCTTTTTCCTTTTCCAGGACATCCCAGGCCAGACGGGCGGCGCCCAGGAGTCCGGCGTCATCATCCAGCCTGGCCGGCACCACTGAAACCGCCTCCGGGGGAAAGAGGGTGGAACGCCGGTAGAGTTCCTCCTCCAGCGGCCGGAAGAAATAATCCCAGGATCGGGCGAAGCGGCCCCCCAAGACCACCCGGGAAAGGCCCAGTAAATGCACCACGTCGGCAATGGCGATGCCCAGGGATTTACCCACCCGCTCAAAAGCCTTGAGAGCCAGAGGGTCCTTCATCTTAGCGGCCGTCACCAGGGTCTCCCCCACGATGGCCTCCGGGTCCGTCTCCCACAATTCTCTGAGCCAGGAAGAGGTCCCCTTGGTTAGCTCTTCTTTCACCCAGATTATGGTCCAGGTGGCGGAAGCCAGGGTTTCGAGACAACCCCGGTTGCCACAATTACATTTGTCTCCTTCCGGGTCAATGGTGAGGTGGCCCACCTCACCTGCCGTCCCCGCAGTGCCCTGCCAGAGGGTGCCGTTGAGGATGAGGCCGCCCCCCACCCCCGTCCCCAAGGTTATGCCCAGCATCTGGTCGTAGCCCCGGCCCGCACCTACCCAATGCTCCCCCAGGGCGAATAGGTTGGCGTCATTTTCCAGGGTTAAGGGCCAGGGCAACCGGGGTTCAAGGCTGGGAATAAGGGGACAGTTATTCAGGGCGGGCACGTTGGGGGAAAAGGCCACCAGCCCCTCCCGGGGCAGGATCCTGCCAGGTATGCCAAAGCCCGCCGCCTGAATCTCAGATCCTTTGGTCCGGGCCTCCTCCGCCGAGGCCAGCATCACCTCGGCCAGACCATTGATCAGGGAGTCCTGATCCGGCATGTCGGCGGTGACTTTCTCCCACTTCCCCAGGATTTCTCCCTGACGGCTGACCACCGCCCAGCGTACATTGGTGCCTCCCAGATCAAGGCCCAGAACCACTGGTTTTTTACCCATGTGTCACCTTTCCACCGCGAGGTCGGGGATAATTTTGCGGATATCAGAAATCGCCACTGCCCCGGCCCGAACCAGACGGGGAGGGCGCACGCTCACATCCACCACCGTGGAGGGCAGACCCCCGGGACAGGGACCGGCGTCCAGGATGAGCGCGAGATCATTGCCGAACTCCCGCTCGACATCTTCGGCCCTGGTCAAAGCAGGCTGCCTGGCGCGGTTGGCGCTGGTGCCGGTCACCGGACTTTCCAGCGCAGCAATCAGGCGGCAGGTCACCTCCTGGCGGGGCTGACGCAAGCCCACTCCGCCGGTAGCGCTGGTCAATCGGCGGGAAAGGTCAGGTCGAGCCGGGAAAATAAGCGTCAAAGGCCCCGGCCAAAATTGGGCCATAAGGTCTCGAGCCCTGTCCGGAATTTCGTGCGCCACCAGAGAAACCATGTCCGGTCCGGATACCAGCAGCAACACCGGCTTGTCCGGGGTCCGCCCCTTGAGGGAGAACAGGCGCGCCAGGGCCTCTTCCTGAAAAGGATGGGCCGCCAGCGCGTAAAAAGTTTCGGTGGGCAGGGCCATCAGTCGCGCCGCCTCCAGGTGTCCCCGGGCTACCTGCCACAACTCCCCGGCCCTCTCCTCCCGCCACTGCCAGACGGCCACCATCAGCCCATGATACCCTGCCCTGCAACCCCTGACAAGGGTTGACGGAATTTTCATAAAAAGGATAATCGAGAGTGATGTGCCGGAAGAACCCAGGGAGGGTGGACCCGCTTTTCCCACCACTGCGAAAATACTTATGAAACCCATGCGTATCCAGGAGGAGTGCCGGGCCTGTTTGCTCCGGCTGGTGGACCTCACGGTGGGACTGGCCACCCAGGATGCCGACCTGAAAATAGCAGCCCGAAATGCGGCCCTGGCCATCATTGACGAGGAATTTGCTCCCGGAGCCATCCCCGCGCTCATCGCTAACCGCTTTCACCTGGAAGTCATGAATATTACCGGTAATCCCGACCCTTTCCTCCCGCACAAGGAGACCGAAACGGCCTTTCTGGATCGTCATTTCCAGACCGTGGCGCCGACCTTTGCCGAAAACCTGGAGTCTTTGCTCAAGCTCGCCGTCCTGGGGAACGCCGTAGACTTTTTCCGCTCCCCGGCAGAGGTGGCCCGGGAGTTCTCCCAGGATATCACTTTTGCTCTCTCCCACCTGGAATTCTTTCAGGACCAGTTGAAAGCGGATCAAGGGCTCTTGCTGTATCTGGCGGACAACGCCGGGGAGCAGCACTTCGATGCTCCTTTGGTGCAGCATTTGCGTGACCGCGGCTGGCAGGTGCTCTACGTGGTCAAGGGGGGCCCCATCCAGAACGACCTCACCCGGGCTGACCTCGAGTCCTCGGGGCTCCACCTCCCTCTGGAGCCGGTGCTGGAAACCGGCGCCCAGACCGTGGGCCTGGTTCTTTCCGAAACCAGCCCCGCCTTCCAGGAAGCCTTTGATCGCGCCCGCCTCATTTTGGCCAAGGGTATGGGACATTTTGAGACCCTCGGGCACCTCGCCGACCCCCGCATGTTCTTCCTCCTCCAGGCCAAGTGCCGCCCCGTGGCCCAGGCCCTGGGGCTTCCCCAGGGGAGCTTTGTTTTTGCTCACGCTGGGGAGATTTCCCTTGACAAGCAGCCTGAAACTGAGGTAGTATAACTACACCATGCAGGTCCCCTAAGGGGAAAAGAGGGAAGACGGTGCGAAGCCGTCGCGGTCCCGCCGCTGTAATTGGGGACGAAACCGGCAGAGAGCCACTGGGGTTAAGATTACCTGGGAAGGCGCCGGCGGAGGAGGATCCAAGAGTCAGAAGACCTGCCTGTATGGGCCGGCGTTTGGGCGGCGTGGTTCCGCCCGGCGCCACCCTTTTGAGGACTAAGAAAACAGGGTGCAATCCTCAACTCGTCTGTTCGGGTTGAGGATTTTTTATTCTGGATGCCAGTAAATCTGTAATCTGGCGCGACAATGGCCGATTCTTATCAGTGCCATTATTTTAGCCCTCTTTATTCATCAAGTTTTTCGAAAACCGTCTATCTATCTGATTCTATTGAGTTTACATGATTTGGCCAAAAAACAGAGTATAAAATGTAGCCGCAGGCTTTAGCCTGCGCTCTTTGAATTTGACAGATCCGGTGAATTTTCCGGGTTAGACTCGAGCTTTTTATTTTCTAAACCACAAGCTGGTAAGCATGTCTCGGTGGTCATCTCTCCCAGGACGGTTTGTCCTGTTCCTTATCTATGGCGCCCTGACGGTCCTGGTCCTCTTGGCCTGGCTGGTTCCTGAGAACCAAGCCAGCATGGAGGGCCAGGGCCGGCAGGTTTTCTCCCCCTCCCCTCCCCGACGCCTAATTTCCTTAGCCCCCAGCATCACCGAAATCTTGTATTTTTTAGAATTGGGAGACCGGGTAGTGGGAGTGACCTCCTTTTGCAACTTTCCGGCTGAGGTGAAAAACAAACCCCGCATCGGCACCTACTGGGAGTTTAACCTGGAGGCCATCCTGGCCCTGAAACCCGACCTGGTCCTGGCCATGGCCCATCAGGGGGATGGGGCTGGCTCCCTTGACGTCTTGCGCCATTGGAAAATCCCTTACTACCTGGGCCGGGCCGACACCCTACCGGAGCTTTTCCGCCTGATTGAGGACCTCGCCCGTCTCACCGGCCAGGAAGAGGTGGCCCGGCGGAAACTTCCACCCCTCAAAGCCCGGGCCCGCGGGATACAGGCTCGGGTCCAGGGCCTGCCCCGCCCCCGGGTCCTGCTGGAAATCGACCAGGAACCCCTCATCACGGTGGGCCGCACTTCCATTCAGGGGGACCTCATTCAGCGGGCCGGAGGGGCCAACATTGCCAACAACATTGACCAGCGCTATCCAGTGTTCAGCTTGGAAGAAGTCCTCAAGGCCCAGCCCGAAGTCATCCTCTTTACCGGTATGGCCAGCGCCGCTTCGCTCCCCGGCCGCAAGAACTTCTGGCGTCGGTGGACCATGCTCCCGGCGGTCAAGTCCGGCCGCCTGCTCTGGGTGGAACCGGACCTGGTGGACCGCCCCGGCCCCCGCCTGGTGGACGGCCTGGAACTGCTGGCAAATTTTTTCCACCCACAATAAACTATTATAAGGATAATAAAGGCCAGGGAAGAAATCCGGCCAGCTGCGACCTACCCCAGGCATTGGTGGAGGTGGAAAAGATGGAAATTACCGTCAAGGGCATGACCTGCGGCCATTGCGTCGCCGCGGTGACCAAAGCCCTCGAGGAACTCCCCGGCGTGTCTCAGGTGCAGGTGGATCTCCCCACCGGCCAGGTCACCTTTGCGAGTGCTAACCCCATTCCCCCGGAGGATATGGCCCGGGTGATAAAATCTGCGGGATACGAATTCGTGGCGGTTTAGGATGAGGTTGATGCAGCCACGGGCTCTCTCTTTCCCCATTTCCCCTCTGGTCTGTCCCCCCTTATCCTAGTGGGTGAAGGCCAGTGGTGAGGGGAAAACCTATAAGAACCCATTCGGAGGAAGGGCGTAAAGGAAGAACACGTAGGGGCGGGTTTGAAACCCGCCCTCCATGTTCACGGACCCTTACTTAAAGTCCAACTGCACCCCGGCTCAAGCCGCTTCGGTCAGCGTCTTCTCCATCTCCTTAACCGCAGCCCGGGCGTTGTTGATGGCTTCGTCAAAGGGGTCCGAGCGGTATGTGTCATAGAGGCCGCAGCCCGCATCGGCCATTTTGTCATACACGTGATTCTCATCAATATAAGATAAAAGGGCCTGGGTAGCCTTGAGAAGCATCCTCGCCTGGTCTTTCACGGGTTCTCCTTTCCGGTCTCTGATGGTCGTAATTTTACACCCAAGAAGCTTTTTACCAGAAAACCCTGTCTACCTTCAAGCTGAATTGAGGTAAGCCCCTGGCAAGGCGCCTCTCTTGTCCCCACCATTGAGCCATTGACAAGACTGTTAACCTCATGTAATCATATTTTGATAATCTGTGCCCATGCTCGGGGGTGGCTTCAAGACCCCGGGTAAGTCAGTTGGAGGAACTTCATGCCGGAAGGCGCTGTAAACCCTTTTCTTGGCTTCGTGTGGCAGCCCCAGGACCTCAACCGCACCGTGATGGACCTGTCCCGGAGTACCGCCACCGCCGCCATCTTTGATCTGAGCCGCCACAATCCCCAGGAGTGGACTGCTGCTTTAAAATCCGCCGGCGCTACGCACGTCAAAATTTCCTTGGCAGCCTTCCTCAACCCTGATCTCAATACTGTTATTCAGGAAGCCGGCATCGATACCCTCTGGGTGGAATTCCATCCGGCCCTTTTCCCTGGTGACCCCGCAGCTTTTCTGGGTCGGCTCCGGGAACTCGAGGGCCTCTGCCGGGTAGTGCCCATCTCTGGAGACCTGGACTTTCTTCGCCAGCTGTTACATGCCGAACATCCCCCCGAAGCCATTAGCCCTCAAAGGTTCCGAAGCCTCCGGTTTGGTGAGCCCGGAAACCCTGGGAATCCTTTTTGCCACCCTGGAGCAGGAATCACCGGTAACTTCCCGGTCTCCCCGGTTCATTGTCTGGGGCGGAGTGGGAACTCCCGAAGCCGCCGCCGCCTTTTTAGCCAGCGGCGCTTTAGCGGTGGTCATGGAAAGCCTCCACTGGCTCACCGACCTGGTCACCGCTGACCCCGATCTCAAGACCCGCCTGGCCAAACTGACCCTGGAACATACCACTCTGGTAGGGGGTTCTTTGGGGCTTCCCTGCCGGGTGTTCGACAAGGGCAATTCCCTGGCCGTCCGGGAGCTCAGGGCCCAAATTAACCGCCTGTTGGGTGAAGACGACCTGGAATCCGCCCGTCGGACCCTGGCGATTCAGCTAATGGAGCAAAGCACCCCGGCCCTGGAGAGCCGGCTCAGCCGCCAGGAACTCATATTTCTGGGACCTGAAGCTGCCTTTGCCGCAACTTTCGTCCACCGCTTCGGGAAAGCCAGCCGGAAAGCCGTCGCGGCCTTTGTGGCTGAAGTTGACCGGCTCCTGGGCGACGCGCCCGCGATCAGGGACCGTTTCCAGGCCAGCCCGGTTGCTCAGGAAATGGGGACTACTTATCCCTTCATTCAGGGGGCCATGACCTGGATCAGCGACTTACCCGAGTTCGCCCGGGCCGTGGCCGAAGCCGGAGGACTGCCCACCATAGCTTTAGGTCTCAGGGACCGCAACATTTTGGACCGGGATCTGGGCGGCCTGAAAGAGGCCATGGGCGGGCGGCCGTATGCCGTCAATCTCATCGCTCTTCCGGAAAACCCGGTTTTGGAGGATCAGCTCGCCTGGGTATCAGAATCTCGACCCCCGCTGGCGGTCATCGCCGCCGGCGACCCTGCTTACGTTCAGAGATTTTCCCAGCAAGGCATCCCGGTCTGTTATATCGCCCCCAACGAAGGACTCCTGCGCCTGGCCCTCCAGGCCGGCGTGAACTGGGTGGTGCTGGAGGGCCATGAAGCCGGCGGCCACGTGGGCACCCATTCCACCCTGACCCTGGCCCAGATGGTCCTGGAACTAAAACGACGAGAACCCGACCTGTTCAAGCATGCCCGGGTGGTGCTGGCCGGAGGCATCTATAACCGCGCCACCGCTTTCCGGGCCGCCATGCTGGGGGCTGACGCTCTGCAAATGGGCACCGTTTACCTGGCCACCCGCGAAATCGTGGAGACCGGCGCCCTGAGCCCCCTGTACCAGAAAATGATCCTGGAAGCCCAGCCCGGCGCCACCACGGTTTCCGGCGAAACCATCGGCTTGGGGGTGCGATCTCTCAAGACCCCGAAAATGGAAGCCATCCTTGGTCTGGAGCGGGATTTCGCTGCGGGCCGGGAGGATGAAGCCTCGTTCCGGAGCCGCCTGGAATCCCTGGGAGTCCGCACCCTGCTCATCGCCGCCCGGGGCGTGCAGGAACCTGGGGGTCCGACCCTGGATGAGCCGACCTGCCTCCAGGAAGGCCAGTTCATGAGCGGCGCCGCCGCGGGCGCCATCTCCCGAAGCCTCACGTTGGCGGAACTCCACCAGGAATTAGCCGCCGGGCCCCTCACCCTGGCTCAGCCTCATCTGGCTCCCCTGGAAGCTCCTGTCGTGCTGCGGTCGGCCCGGGCCGGCAACGGTGGGGAGCGGGTGGCCGTCACCGGTATGGCCCTGGTGAACGCTCTGGGAAACAGCCCCCGGGAAATCTTTGAAGCCTCGCTGGCCCTGCAAAGCGGCATCATCGAGGTGCCCCCTGACAAGTGGGACCACAGCTTCTACTTCGACCCCGACCCCCGGGCCCCGGAAAAAACTTACTGTAAGGCGGGGGCGTTTCAGAATGTTGAGATTAACCGCAAAGAGTTGGGCATTCCGCCCCAAGACTTTCGGACCATGTCCAACTCCACCCGCTTGACCATGTGGCTGGCCCATCATGCCCTGGGCGACGCGGGTATCCTTGATGCCGATATCCCCCGGGAGCGTATTGCGGTGCTGATTTCCCAGAACTCTGGTGAGGTGGCCAGCACCATCAGAGACTTGGTCATTGGCCTGGCTGCTCCGCACATGGTCCAATCCCTGGGAGATATTGTCACCCTCTCCCCGCTTCAGGCCCACGCCGCTGAAGACTACATCAAATCCAGCCTTATCCGGGTGGATGACACCACCCTCTTGGGCCGCCTCAACTGCACCGCCGGGGGGTTTATCTGCAATAAATACGGCTTCCGGGGTCCGTCATTTTCTGTTTCCGCAGCCTGCGCCACCAGCCTGGTGGCCCTTTATGCCGCCCTCCTCATGATAAAAAGCGGCGTCATCGACGCCGCCGTGGTCGGAGGTGGAGAGGAAACCTTGACCCCCGCCCACTTCCTCGAATTTTCGGCGCTTGGAGCCCTGGCAGGACTTTCGGGAAATTCCCGCTTGCCCCAGCAGATGAGCCGCCCCTTCGACCGCTACCGGGACGGTATGGTCCTGGGCGAAGGCGGGGCCATCATCGTCATCGAGCGGGAGTCGGTGGCCCGCCGCCGGGGCGCCCGGGCGCACGCCTACATCACCGGTATGGGGGCCTCCAACAGCGACGAGGGCATGGTGGAGTCCCTGGCCGAAACCCAGGAAATCGCGGTCAAGGCGGCCTTTGCCGACGCGGGCTATGCCCCCGAGACCGTGGACCTGGTGGAATGCCACGCCACCGCCACCATGCAGGGGGATGGCGAGGAGGTCCAGGCTCTCAAGGCCTTTTTCCCCCAGGGTAAAACCACCCATCTCACCTCGTTCAAATCCCAGATCGGCCATACCCTGGGCGCCTCCGGACTGAACAGTCTGATCCGGGGCGTCATGGCCATGCAGGCCGGGGTTATTCCCCCTTCTCTGAACTACGACACCCCCGATCCCCAGATTGATCTGGAAAGCTGGGGCTTCCGGGTTCCCCCGACGCCCGAGGACTGGCCTCAGCCCCTGGATCTCCCCCGACGCCTCATGGTGAACGCCTTCGGCTTCGGCGGGGCCAACTACGTGGTTCACCTGGAGGAAAATCAAGACGGCGCCGAGCCGGTGCTGGTGAGCCTCCCGGAACCGGCTGCGCCCGAAGACGAGGGCCCCAAGGAGGACAAGACCCCCCTCGAAGTGGCAGGGATTTCCTTCTTCCGGGCTCGCACCGGCGACCAGAATTACCGTCTGGCCGTCCTGGCCGACAGCGACCGGGAAGCCCAAGAGAAAGCGGCTGCCTTGAAGCCCCTGGAGATATCGTCTCCTCTCACCGACAAGGACCGCCGCGGTCTTGAGCGCCAGGGGTTTTTCCTGGGCCCGGAAGCTGAACCGGCCCTCCCCCTGGCCCTGGTCTTTGCCGGCCAGGGTACCTATTATGCCGGCATGGGCAAGGAGCTCTACGACACCTTTCCCCCCATCCGGCGCTGGATGGACCGCCTGGCCGAGGTCGCGGACTTCGATCTTCTGCACCTCCTGTTTCATTCCCGGGATGAAAACCTGCAGCGCACCCTCTGGCAGCAGCCCGCTCTCTTCACCCTGAATTACTCCGTGGTGCGCTATCTCCTGGAACTGGGCCTCAAGCCCACGGCCATGGCGGGGCACAGCCTGGGGGAACTGGTGGCCTTGAGTGTTGCCGGGGTGTTTTCCTATGAGGATGGCTTCAGGATCGTCCACAAGCGAGCCCAATGCATGGACAAAGCCGGGGACATGCAGGGCGACCCGGGTACCATGATTGCCGTGAACGTGCCCCTGGATATCCTGGAAGAAAAGGTGGCGGCCCAGGAGAATGTCTATTTTACCAATTACAACTCCCCCCGCCAGGTGGTTCTGGGCGGCGGCACCCGGGAAGTTTTAGAATTCAAGGAAGCATTGGACCAGGAGGGTTACTGGACCTATCCCCTGAAAGTGTCCATGGCCTTCCACTCCCCCATCATGAAGGTCATCCGGGAGGAGATGCAAGCTTTTGTGGACACCATCACCTTCCACCCGCCCCAGTTCCCGGTGATCTCCAACACCACGAAAAAGCCTTTCCCTGATGATCCCGAAGAGATCAAGCGCACCGTCATGGCTCACCTGGAATCCCCGGTGCACTGGCTGCAAAACGTCCAGTCTTTGTGGGAGGACCTCGGCGTTAGATTGTTTGTGGAGATAGGCCCCAAGGACACCCTGTGCAATCTGGTCACGGAGACCTTCCCGGAGGCTGTCACCATGCCCACCTGCGACCCGGAGGGTGAGGCCCGGGCCTTCCGCACCGGCGCAGCTCGTCTGTTCTCGCTGGGGTATTTCCCGGCTGTGAAGCCGACCACCACGGTGGACCTGTCCCCGGCGCCTCCCGCGCCTGCACCCAGGCAGGTGGCGGCTCCGGTGGCCGCCAACACCGTGGCCGCCATCGTGCAGCGGGAAATCAACACCTTTGTCCTGGAAAGCTTTGGCAAATTCTTGAAACCCGCCATTCTCGAAGCCCTCCGCCGGGAGGTGAATCCGGCCTTTGCCGAGGCCGAACTGGATCAGATCCTGGGGGATGGATTCTCGGCCGCTCCGGCCCCTGCCATGGCCGCGCCCCTGAGGGCTGCCGCCCCAAGACCCCGACCCTCCGCGGTTGGGGCTTCACCTCAGCCTGCTCCGGCCCGCCCGGAGATCGCCGCAGCTGTGCCGGCTGCGCCTCTTTCTCCCGAAGACTACCTGGAGCGCATCATTCAGATCATCATGGACGCCACTGGCTACGAGCGGGACGAAATCGAACCGGACATGGACCTGCGGCAGGATCTGGCCATCCGCTCCAGCCGTCTGCCGGTGATCATGGACTCAGCCGAGCGGGAATTCCACATCACCATTCGCATAGACGATTTTCTCGGAGTGCGCACCGTCCAGGAGCTGGCCGATCGCCTGACCGAAGTGGTGGCCCGGGATGGGGCCGCGCCCCCGGCCGAAGCTGGAGCAGCCCGAGCTCCCCTGGCGCCGCCGACGGAGCCCACCGCCGAGGAAGTTGCGGAGCCGGAATCCCCGGCTGACCTGGTGCCTCTCAAGCGGATGGTTTTCCGTCAGACGCCTCTCCCGGAGACTGCGGCCAGACTTCTGCAGCTCAGGCCGGGCAAGACTGTGGCTGTCCTCCACTTGGGTCCTGATGGCACCCTATCTCAGGATGCCCATCGATTCTCTAAAACAACCTGGCAATCCCGAGTCATACAGTTAGACATATCGGGTCAGGGCGACCCGGCAAACAGCTTTGATTTGAGGACCATCGAAGGAGGAGCAGCCTTAGCCCAGCACCTCGCCGAAACCCCAGAGTTGGCCGGGCTTATCCTCACCCTGGATGGTGACAGCGATCAGCACCTTTCCCTGGCCGATATTCCCGGCATGCTCACCGGGCTTTTCCAGGCGGTGCAGACCCTCATGAGTTCCCCTGCCAAGGAGTTCTGCGTCCTCCTGACCCGGGGCCAAAATCCGGCCGGGCCTTCCCTGGTGCTGGCCGAGGGCCTCCTGGGGATGTTTTTGGCGGCGACCCATGAATATCCCGACTTCCTGTTCCGGAGCGTCTCCCTGGACCGGGACACCGACCCCAAGAACGCCTTGTCTCAGGCCCTGGATACCGGCCACAGCCTGATGCAGATCATCTATCAAGGGTCCCAGGCTCTAACCCAAAAGGCTGTAGTGGAACCTGCTCCTTTCCAAACAGAGCCCACCTTGCATCTGGATTCAGGAGATGTGGTGGTCATCTCCGGCGGGGCCCGGGGGGTCACGCCCTACCTGGCCCGAGCCTTAGCACCGTTTGCCCCCCGGGTGGCGCTGTTGGGCCGCACCAGGCTCGATCCGGAGGTGGAGTACGACGCCTTGCTCCAGAAAGGTGGAGATGAAGCCGCTCTGCGGCGATTCCTGAAAAAACACCAGCCAGACCTGACCGACTCGGCCTTGGAAGCTGCGATAGCCCGCCTGCGGGGCGGTCTGGAAGTGTCCCAGACCTTGAAAGATCTCTCCCTTTTAGGGGTGGAGGCCCGCTATTTCCCCTGCGACGTAGCCCAGGCTGACTCCGTGCGGCAGACCCTGGACCAGGTGGCCGGGGAGTGGGGCCGGGTCGACCTCATCATTCACGGGGCCGGCGTTATCCATGATTCCTTTCTGGCATTTTTGTCTCCCGAGGACTTCGCTCGGGTGGTAGCGGTAAAGCTCACCGGGGCCGTGAACCTCTTGCAGGCGGCCCAACCCCATGGTCTGCGCTGCATGGCGGGCCTGTCCTCGGCGGCCTGTATCCAGGGCAACCCCGGCCAGGCCAACTATTGCGCGGCCAACCGTGCCATGTCTGCGCTTCTGGCCTCTCAGGCCCCTCCCTCGGGAGATTTGTATACCAAGGCTTTCATGCTGCCTCCGGTTGAAGGCGTGGGCATGGCCGACGACCCGGAAGTTAAAGAACTCCTCAAGCTCAAGGGCCTGGAAAAGGCTTACGTGCATGCAGAGGAGCTGGCACAAGTCTTAATTAGGGAGCTATTCCTGGGTAGTCCCCAGGACGTCTGGGTCATGCCGATGCGTCTTTTGCCCCAGGTGAAGACCACCCTTCTGGACCTCACTGAACCTCAGACGGAGCCGGGTTCCTTCTCCCTTGCCGGAGTGACCGCCGCCCCGGTGGACCTGCCCATGCTGGAGACGATACCAAGCCTGGACCTCAAAGCCGGAACGCTTGAAGCGGAAAGGGTTTTTGTCTCTACCAAAGATCTGTGGCTGGAAGACCATGTACCCTTCAAGTTCCTCAAGCATCCCCCGGTCTCCGGCATCATGGCGCTGGAAACCTTCTTCGAGGCGGCCCGTTTCCTGCATCCCCACCTGCAAGTGTTGGGCGCCCGGCAGGTGGCCTACCGGGACCTCCTGGACTGCCCCCTGGACCAATCCCGGGTGGCCCGCATCCATTGCCGCACCTTAAGTTCTCATCCCGGTGAGCTTCTTTGCCAGGTCACCATCTCCAGCCCCCTGATCTCCCCCAGCGGCCGGGAGCTGGACCGTTGGTCCACCAACTTCGCGGGCCAGGTGATTCTGGGAGGCGCCAGCCGTCCCCTGAACCCTCTCCCTGGTTTCCCTGTGGAACCAGGGGAATTGGAGACCCGGGCCATGCCCCCGGAGGAAGTGGCCGACTATTATGAGACCCGCACCAGCATGCAGGGCCGTTACCGGGTCATGGAATCCCTGGAAGGCACTGGGCCCGGCTGCATCCGGGGGGCCATGGTTTACCAGGAAATTAGTGACTTCCCCGGCGAAGGGCCGAACCACTACCAGTATTCCCCCTATTTGCTGGAGGCCTTCCTGCATTTGGCCAACTTTTATATCGTGATGCGGGACGAAGATGAGGAACGGCGGATGATCCCGGCGGGTATCGGTGAGATCCTCTTCACCCGCCACTGCCGGGAGGGCGAGCGTCTGATTCTGGAGGCCCGCCTCCAAAACGAAAACCCCGAAAGCTACATTTGGGCTGCCCGGGCCGTGGACGATACCGGAACAGTCATCATGCAGATCACGGGCTTGCAATTACGTTGGTTCGTGGAATAAGGCCCATACCCTGACCTTTTTTCAGGAGTCCTAAGATGGCCGGCGTGTCCGTCATTCCGGTGCAAAGTAAGCGGGAGATGGCGACTTTCATCGATCTTCCCTGGGAGCTTTACCGGGACGACCCGAACTGGATTCCGCCGGTGAAGAGCCAGGTGGCCAAACTCCTCACCCCGGGCCGGCACCCCTTCTGGCAGTTCTCCCGAAGGGAGCTCTTTCTGGCCCTGCGGGGCTCCGAAGTGGTGGGCCGCATAGCCGCCATCGTCGACGACCATTATAACGACTACCAAAAAGAAAAGATGGGGATCTGGGGCTTTTTCGAGTGCCAGCGGGATCCAGAAGCCGCCGCCGCGCTTTTGGGCGCTGCGGTCAAGTGGGTGCGCCAGCAGGAAATGGCCTTCATCCGGGGACCCCTGAACCCTTCTCTCAATTACGAGGCCGGCCTTCTGGTCCAGGGGTTTGACTCCCGCCCCACCTTTCTCATGACCTACAACCCCCCCTATTACCTCGAACTGGTAAAGCTTTCGGGCTTTCGCAAGGAAAAAGACCTGTTTACCTACCTCTCCACCCGGGACCAAAAACCACCGGCCTGGGCCCTGGATCTGGGGGAGCGCCTGGCCCAAAAGCAGGAAGTGGTTATTCGCAAAATTGACCCCAAGCATCTCGATGACGAGGTGCGCCTACTCACCCGGATATACATCGAATGTTGGGGCCGTAACTGGGGTTTCGTCCCTCCCACCGCCTCCGAGGTGAGAGAGATGGTCCAGAGCATCTTCCCCATCATAGATCTGGACCTGGCCTTTTTCCTGTATGTCCAAGAGGAGCCGGTGGGGGTGTGTATCGTCATCCCCGATGTTACTCCTCTCCTCAGGCGCTTTAACGGCAAGCTGGGCCTCGGGGCTCTCATCAAAAAACACCTCTATTGGTCTGAGGTCAACGGTTGCCGGGGATTTATTCTGGGGGTGAAGGAGGAATACCGCCAGATGGGTGCGCCCCTGGTGGCCCTGCATTACCTGTTGCAGGCTGCCAAGAACAAACCCCAATATTATTACGTGGAGCTCGGCTGGAACCTCGAAGACAACCAGGCCATCAACCTCCTGTACGAGGAATCTGGTCTGAGGCCTCACAAGCGCTACCGTATCTTTCGCAAGGATTTTGTCTGATTCCCGGTAGTAATGACCAACCTCCCCCTTTTTCCTGACTTCAAGCCTCTGGAGCTAGCCGACCGGGAGTTTTTCCACCCCCGCCTCTGGGCCTACCAGCCTTATACTTCGGAGCTGACTTTCACCAATCTTTTCATCTGGCGGAGGCACTACCGCCTCTCCTGGAGCCTGGCTGAAGACTGTTTGGTCCTCCTCAGCGACTCCACGGGGGGCCCCTGGCTTTTCCCCCCCATCGGCTCTTCCCCCCGGGCAGACCTCTGCCGCCGTCTGCTCATCTGGCTCAGGGAGGACCGCCGCGCTTTAGACCCGCGGTTGGAGAGGGCTGATCGCCGCCTCTGGGAAGAAGTGGGCGCCACCGGCGACTTTATCGGTGAACCTATGCGGGCTCACTTTGATTATGTCTACTCCACCACTGATCTGATCAGCCTGGCCGGCCGCAAGTACCAGCAGAAACGCAACCACCTGAATAGCTTCCAGCGTTCCCACCGGTACGCCTATGAACCCCTGACGCCTGGCCATCTGCCGGCCTGTCTGGATTTAGCCGAAAAGTGGTGTGAAATCAGGCGTTGTGAGGAGGACTTGAATCTCATGGATGAATGGGAGGCTGTCAAGGAGGCCCTGGCTCATTTCCAGGACCTTGGTCTGACGGGGGGAGCCATATTGGTCGATGGCCGTCTGGAGGCTTTTACCGTGGGAGAGCAGTTGAACGCCGATAGTGTCGTGGTCCACCTGGAGAAGGCCAATCCTGACATCCGGGGCCTCTATCCCGCCATCAACCAGGCCTTTCTGGAGCACTCCTGGCAGGAGACCCCCTGGGTCAACCGTGAGCAAGATTTGGGGGAGCCGGGCCTGCGGCAGGCCAAACTCTCCTACCACCCCCATCACCTGGAGGAGAAGTTCACCCTCCGCCTGGCCTGAGTCAGCTCTCCCTCAGCAGGTTCGCCGGCCCTAGCCCGGATAATTCACTTGGTTGCCAAGAACTCGGTGGCACAGGCTTTCCAGCCTGTAAAAAAACAGTCTGCTTTTTCGGGCTGGCCAATTATTCTAAATATTTCGTCACGTTGTCTTACATTTTTAAAAATTCATGAATATAGCGGGCTAGTTGCCCCATATTCACCGACGGTAAACCGGCCAACCACACACAAAGAAGGGCGCACCCTCAGGCGCGCCCCTGCGGTCTTCTTCTGAGACAAGCACATTTCAGGAAAGGGGACGGGGCTCCTCTCCCAGTACAGTATCGTAATCGATCACCTCTTTGGGCTTCACGAAGTAGCTCTGACAGGCATAATCCAGCATCTGGGGTGACAGGCTGGGCTTTGTTTTCAAAAAACGGGCCCGGTCCATGAGGTTCTCGATAATGTCCCGGGGGTGGCAGGCGCTCATGGGCCGGGAGGCGGCAAAATAGTGCCGGGCCATCATGCTGCGCACTATCTCCTCATCGAATTCAATGTCCTGCTGCTCACAGACCCGGCTGAAAATTTCCAGATATTGCTCCACGTTGACGTGGCCGATGAAGATCTTGTGGCGGATGCGCCTCAGGAAGGCGGCGTCCGCCAAACCATAGGGGTCCAGGTTGGTGGCGAAGATGACCAGCTGGTCGAAGGGCACGGCGAACTGTTGCCCCGTATTGAGGCAGAGAAAGTCCTGCCGGGTTTCCAGAGGATACATCCAGCGGTTCAGCAGGACCCGAGGTGAGATTTTCTGTCGCCCGAAGTCGTCGATGACAAAAATCCCGTTGTTGGCCCGGAGCTGGTGGGGCGCTTCGTAGTAGTGTAAGTGCGGGTTGTATTTCAGCTCCAGGGATTCCTCATTCATTTCACCCCCGGCGATGACCACGGGCCGGCGGCACAGGACCCAGCGGCGGTCCTGAAGGATGATGTCATGGCTGGGGGTCACCGGCTGGTGGTTGACTTCATCGAAGAGGCTGATGATCTGACCGAAAACATACAGGGCGTGAGGGATAAATACCGGGTCCGGGAAGGCCTCGCCGATGGCTTTGGCAATGACCGTTTTGCCGCTGCCGGTGGGGCCGAACAGGAAGATGGAACGGCCGCTCATGATGGCCGGACCGACCCGGTACAGGAGATCATCCGACAGGATGAGGTCGTCGAATACCTCCCGAAGGCGGTCCTCGCTAACCTCGGTCTGCTGGATGGACTGGTTTTCCACCCATTCCCAATAGTCCTCCAGAGGCACCGGGGCCGGCCCTACGTAACTGTTAAACTCCAGGGCCTGCTCAGCTCGCCGCCGTCCTTCGTCACTCAGGGAATGGCGCAGTTCCATCAGCATATGGGAACCTTTACGCCGCTGAATGTCCTGTGGTTTGATGTCCAAGAGCTTCTGCCTCTTGAGATATTCTATGAGATCTTCCACCATCGAGTCCGGTAGTTTCAAAGCGTCAGACATTTCTCTGGTGGTGAAAGACTCCCGGAAGAAACACTGCTTGAGCGCTAACTGAGCCAGCAGGGAGTCCGGGATTCCCGTTTCCTGCACCGTGCGAGGCACCGCCGGAAATTTCGGCGAGAATTTGGCCAGCACCTCCGGTGACACCAGTTTCAATTCCACCAGATGCTTGGACAGACTTCCCCGCTTCCTTTTCAGACTTGCTCGGGCCTGGGTCAGTTGTTCCATGGTAAGAATGTTTTCCTTGAGAAGACGATGGGCCAGATTCATACCTTCTCCCCCTAGAAGATTTTCTTCGGTTCCCCCTCCCCCCAGCGCTCAGAAATTCCCGGGACACAACCGTACCGGTATTACCCTGGCTCGAGCAGGATGGTTCCCCTAGCTGATGTAGTAGTGATCCTTACCTATTTACCCTTGCAAAGATTATTCCAAGAAGCAATATTTTTTTGAAAAAATTGGTTAGCTTCCTTCAAGTTCTCTTGAACATCAGCCCATCCGGAAACTCAACAAAGAAACCATGCAATAGCCAGTAGTGTCCGTTACAACTCCCCCTCCCCTGGCGGGAGGGGGTTTGGGGGAGGGGGAAAAGGGCAATGCCTTCATGACCTGTATTTGGGACACAATACTATCCCGCTTTATTTATCAAGTTTTTCGCAAACCTTCTATCTCTTTGATTCTCTTGAGTTTACAGGATTTGGCTAAAAACAGAGTATAAAATGTAGCCGCAGGCTTTAGCCTGCGCTCTGTGAGTTTGACGGATCCAGTGAATTTTTTAGAACCTATTGCAAAACTATTTTTCTGTCATCCTGAACGACGTGAAGGATCTCAACCCAGTGAAAATGCGAGATTCTTCTTTTCACTCAGAATGACCTTTGAGGAGAACTTGAGGTTTTGCAACAGCTTCTAAGACCTATTTTTGCCAGAGATTCAAAATCTCTGATTTGAAAAGGACATCACCAAACTTGAGAATAGTTGTTAATATTTTTACACAACTATTTGTAAAAATTTATTATTCTTGAGATTGATGTTCTCCGGATAAGGGATGGTTGAACACCTCTTCCCCCCTGAGCCACCGCTCTCCTAAGTGGGGCTCCCACAACACCTCCTTAAGGGCCTGGCTGAGCTCCAGGGTGGCCGCTTGGCAGCCCACGGCCCCAAAACCCTCGGTGAGGCCGGCAGCCAGGGAAAGGGGGAAGATGTACCGGTGCAGGTAATACTCATCGCTTCGGAGGTCCCCCTCGGCATGGGAGGTTCGACAGTGCTCCCGGTCCAGGGAGTGCATGGCCCGGCAGGACAGGGGCCGCCAAGGATATACCACGCACTTGTCCTCTTCCAGCAGAGGACAGGGCCGGGCCTGTCTGGTGGCCGCCAGTTCTTTCTTACTCTTACCGGTCTTGAAGGCCGCCGCCTTGAGAATCTTTTCCTTGAGCCTTTCTTGTCTTTGGGGGGAAAAATACTGACGAATCATCTGGGCGATGAGGAACACTTCGGGGGGCGTTACTTCCACCTCGTTGTGGCAACAAAAACTGCACCCCAGGTGGCAGGCAATAGGGTTAGGCAGGGGATTTACCGACTCAAAGCCCTCGATGAGCTGATCGGCCCACGTAAGCGACTGGCGGGTAACCTCCAGGGCCATTTCTAAAGACCTGGCCGCGCCCAGGGCCTCCGCCACCATGTTCTTGATCCTGACAACTAAATCCGCGTCAACCGCAATCCAGGGCTTCATGGTCTGGTCATGCCTTGTGAAACACTGCTATTGCGGCGATTGTAGACCAGGTACCCATAGACCCACAAGCTTAAAATATAGAAAGAGGTTTTCCCGGAGGAATAAAAATCCCCAAACCAAGCGCGCTTGTAATGACCCGGGATTGGTGGTAGTGGTATGAGTGGAATAAGAATTAAAACCACTGGCCAGAACCAACACTGATTTTCAGTGGAAGACCTCGGCGTTATCAGGGGAATATGTAAAAAGGGCCAATTCCTGCTAGTGTTAGCCAAACAAATTAAATTTCACCATTTCTCCGGGGAGGTGCTCATGCGATCGCTCAAGCATTGTCTGTTTTCAGTGTTTATTGGCGCGATATTGTTGCTGTTAGCCAGCTTGACCCAGGCAGCTGAATTCACCGCCAAGTGGTTTATCAAGGCGGACGGAGTAGAAAATTCGGGAAAAATGTATTTAAAAAATGGTAAAGAGAGAAATGAATTCCCGGGCGGTATTATAATCAGGCGTCCCGATAAAAAGGTGGTCTGGTTAATTTCACCACAATCAAAGGGTTATACGGAGATGTCGACGAATTTCCCCAAGCATAATGGACAAATAATGCCGTATACTTCCGAGCAAGTAAAAGCCAAAATGAAAAAGATCGGCACCGAGACGGTCAACGGCTATGAATGCGATAAATTCGAATTTAAATCCCCGTCAGGCAAGTCTCAACATTTCTGGATCGCTAAAAAATTGGGAGTACCCATTAAAATGGTGGCCGCAGACGGTTCTTTTTCCTCAGAATTAACAGATATCAAACCAGAGAAGCTGGACGATTCCCTGTTTGAGCTGCCCCCAGGGTATAGTAAGATGCAAACCCCCGGAGGTCCCTCGAAGAAATAGGAGGGAAAGGGAGCACTGGTATCCGGAGTTTGCTTTAACCTGGTCAAGTTCAATGCAATAAAAAAGAATTTACTTTATTTTGAGCCCTGGCGGGCCATGGTGGAAGAGCGGTCCGGGAGCTTCCCCCTGGGGGTGAAATGTTTTCTGCTAAACAAGCTCTTTAAATTAAGGCCCGCGGAAATCGCCCGCCTGGAATGTGTTAAGCATTCCTCCGCCATCCGGGGCCTGATTATCCGGGAATCAGATCAATTGAGGTGGGGATATCAGCCTTTTCGAAGTGGACCAGGAAGAGGCCAACGCGGCCAAGGCCCGCCTTGACGCCAAAAGGAACCCACATAGAAGCAGTAATCACCACTATCGACCAATATTACCTACGGCCTAAGCATCTGATCAGATGGGGGCCAGGGTTTCTTGCCATTCCCGGAGGTGGTATGTGCACGTGGTCTTGGCTTTTCCCCTGGCCCACCATCACTGGGCGGGTTTGATCTTAACATTTAAAACCTTGCTGTTCGAACTGTCGATAATGACAACAATATTTTTCTCAGGGCCGTAAATTAATCTTTTAACATGCTTTAGGTCCTGGGCTCCTGCGTGGCCTTTTATGCCCTCAGAGGTTTTAGACGGCTTCCCCAAGAGCGAGATGACTTCGGCTTCAGTAGTTTCGCCGATTTTTATTTTTTTAGCTTGTGCGCTAAGTTCTGGCAGGGATTTTCCCCCTCCCTGCGCGCTGACCGAACCGCATGTCAGAACGCAAGTGGCAAAGGCCAGAAAGACGAGAACCGGGAAGTAACGTGGTAGGTTCATGGCCTTCCTCCCTAAAAAGCTTCCTCTTTTTGTAATCAAACTGCCTTGTGGACGGCATGATAGCACATATTTCGGTGGGAAAGTAATTTTTCCCTAAGTTTTCAGCATATTTACCCCTCAGAACCCTGACACTTCATTGCTGTGGAACTTAAGGACCCCAGGCGAGGACCGCTCAGTAGTGGTGCGCCCGGGCACGGTTTGGAATCCGGGTGATGGCTGTTTGCGACATCTTGCCAAATCTCGCAGTTATGACCTCTCCTTGAAAAATTGCAGATATTAATTGAATATAAATCACCTCGAAAATATTTATGGGCAAGGGATGAGTGAGGAAATCGTCGGAAAGAACTGCTAGGCCTTCCGTCAAAGGTTAGCGGAGTTTGCGCCCAAATATCTTGCCAGGGTAAGGTGAACCCCGATTTTGAGGCTTGGCAGCGCTGCCTCGAAAAGCAAGTTGAGGTATGGGTTTTGGAAGTGCTGCGAAGGGTGCTCATTGACCCATCCTCACGAGATCCTTAAATTCAATATTTGGGCTGAGCTTCCCTTTTCAGGTGGGGCTATTGTGGGACTAAGATAGCCAGAAATGAGAAAAAGGGTCAGCCAGAATCAGCTAACCCCTTGAAAATCCTGGTGGCGAAGCCCAGAATCGATCTGGTGACAGTAAAGCGACAGAGGGCCTGCTCATGCTCCCTGGCCCCCTGCCGCTCCTGAAAACGTTTACCACGCCCCTCCATGGGGAAGGGCTTTACAGCCTCAAAAGCTTTCTTACTCTACTTTGTCGATGGTCAGGCCTTTGGTGAGCAGGTCCACATCCAGCCCTTTTTTGGTTTTTAAGAGATTGAGAACGACACCTTTGTCATTCTGGACCACCAAACCCTTTTCCCCTTTGATGAAGGTGAAACCGGCCGGAGCAGCCTTCTGGTAAGTGCCCGCCAGATCAGTGGCCGCAGCAAGTTTATACACCTCACCATTAAGGGATGTCTTTTTCACGCCCACTGACAACACTTTCAAGCCCTTGACCTTGAAGGTGTGGGTCTTGCCCTGAAAGGTCAGCACCCCGTCGCCCCAACTGCCGCCCATCACCGCGCTCACGGACTTCAGTTCAATGCTGAGGGTGCCGCTGGCTTCCTCGGCCAAGACGGGGGTGGCGGCCAGGGCAAAGGCCAGGACCAGAGCCAAAACCATGAGTTTTTTATACATACTTTTTCCTCCTTTTTTATTGATACTTGCCTCAGCCGTAATAGCCGAGCAAGTTTCAACTCTTACACCAGTGATTGATCAAGGAAAAAATTGATTGGGAAATCTTGGTTTCCTTGGTGAGCCAGAAATCACTAGACTGGTTTGTGGTGGCGGGGGACGGAATCGAACCGCCGACACGGGGATTTTCAGTCCCCTGCTCTACCGACTGAGCTACCCCGCCTCACCGCTTTTGTTTATCTGTTAGACTTTCAGTTGTCAACCGGAAATCATTCTTGCCAAACCTTCGGATTCCGGGGAAAATATCGGTACAGAAGCAGGAAAGCAGGTGACCGTATTTGCAGTGCATTTGGCTCACAGGTGCGGCTGGCGGGGTAACGGTCCTGGAGAAAATCCTCACCGGCGGCGGTTATGACGTAAAAGTGAAGGAAGCGGCTGAGCTCATCTCCCCCCTCCCGGGGGAAAGACCCGATCTCCTCATCCTGGCGGAAGAGCCCCCCCGCCTCACCCAGCTCATGGCCCGCCTCAGGGCCGAGCCGTCCTGGCGGGACCTGCCCATCATTGCCGCGTTGACCCGTTTCAGCGACGCCGCCGCGGCCCAAACCCTGGGAATGGGGGCAGACGAATTCCTCACCGCACCCTTTCAGCCCCAGGAGGTCTTGGCCCGGGTTATGGTGGTCCTGCGGCTCCAGGAAGAGCGTCACCTGCTGCTGGCTTCTAAAAAAGAGTTCAACCGCCTGTTCACCGAGAATTCCCACCCCCTGTTCTACTGTGACCGCCAGGGCCTCCAATGCCGCCTTAACCCAACCCTGGCGCGGCTGTTGGAATATTCCGGCAAGGGGCACGAGGAAGCCCCGGAAGACATCATGGCGCTGCTCTACGACGAGGAAGACCGGGATCGCCTCCACCAGGTGCTGCAACGTCCGTCGCAGTCCGGCCACATCAAGGTGCGCTTGAAGAGCCGCAGCGGCCAACCCGTGCCCGTGCTCCTGGCCAACCTGGCCCAGCAGTCGCCCTTTCCTGACCAAAAGGGATTTAAAATCCAGCCGGTGGGCTCCCCCTCGCCCCTGAAACGGACCCTCCACAGACTGGTGGACCATTTTCTTCCGGTGGCCCGGGATTATCTTCACCTCCTGGAAATGACTCCCCTCCTGGGCGGCCGCTACGAAAAAATAAAGAAGCTGGGGCAGGGCTCCTTTGGGGAGGTCTGGCTGGTCAGTGACACCGAGGTGCTTGAAGGCCCCCGGGAATACGTGGCGAAAATCCCCCTCTTCAAGGCTGCCAATGCCAAATTCCGCCTAGAGGCGGAAATCTGCCGCACGCTCTCCCCCCACCCCGGGGTGGTGGAGCAGGTGGCCACCCTGGAGGACGAGGACAAGGTGGTCCTCATCCAGGAATATCTCAGCGGACAGACTCTGGAGGACATGCTCACCGAAGAACTGCCCCCAACCCTGGTGGAGCGCCTCATCCTGCAACTCATCGAAGTGGTGGCCCATGCCCACCAGCACCGGATTATGCACCGGGACATCAAGCCCGGTAACCTCTTCGTGCTGCCGGACGGCACCTTGAAGCTCCTGGACTTCGGCGCCGCCAAGATTCTGAAAGACAAAGAGATCAGCGCCACCATGATAGGCTCCCGGCCTTTCATGGCTCCGGAGCAGATTATGGGAAAATCCGAGGTCAAAAGCGATATCTGGGCCATCGGGGTTATCATGTATATGCTATACACTGGGGAACTTCCCTTTTACAGCGAGGTGGAAAAACTCTTGATTGACCAGATCCTGGAAACAGAACCAGCAGCGCCCCGGGAATTGCACCCGGAATTGCCCGAAGCTTTGGAAGCCATTATCCTCAAATGCCTGGAAAAAGATGTGGGAAAGCGCTACGCCAGCGCCCTGGCCCTGAAAGCCGACCTCCTGGGGCACTTCCCCCACTACGGCGAACACGCCGCCTGAGCCATGGAACCCCTCACCCACATAGCCACCGGCGTGGCCCTCTCACAATTCGTCAGGGCGCCTTCCCGGGCCAAAGCGGCGCTGGCGGGTTTCCTCTTTGCAGTGCTCCCTGACCTTGATTTCCTTCTAACCTTTAACGATCGGTTATCGTTTTTAAAGCATCACCGAGGCTTCTCCCACTCTCTTCCGGCAATGTTCCTTTTTGTCTTTCTGGGTGCAGGTCTGGGTCGGCTCCTGGGCGGCCCCCGCTGGTTTCGGCCCTTGCTCACCATCGGGTTTTTGGTCCTGGCCAGCCATCTTTTCCTGGATTGGATCACCTCCTACGGCACCCAGCTGTTGAACCCCTTTACCAACACCAAGTATAGCGGCGACTGGGTCTTCATCATCGACCCCTACCTCACCGCTCTGGTACTCACCGGGGCCATTGCGGCTCTCTGGTCGGCCGGTCGGGGCCGGAAAATAGCCGCCGTGTGTTTAACTCTGGCCGGAGTTTATGTGCTTCTGTGCGGTTTTTACCATCACCAGGCCCTGAATCTGGCCCGGCAGGTGTTTCAGCCAAATATCCCCAGCACCGCCACCGTGGCCGCCCTGCCCCAGCCCTTCAGCCCTCGGCGCTGGCAACTGTTGGCCTTGACTCCCGGGGAGATCCGTCAGGCCTTTGTGGAATTACCGTACTTGCCCTTGAGGGTAAACCCTCCCTTGCCGTCAGAAATCCTGGTTAAAAATAATCCCCATACTCCCTTGCAGGTTCCCCCTGCCTCCTATCGCCCCCCCACGGCTCTAGAAATTTACCGCTGGCGGGCCGCCGCCCTGCCCGCCCAGGATCTTCCTCCGGAAGCCCGCCCGGTATTGGAGACCTACCTGGGTTTTGCCCGCTTCCCCCTTCTGGCCGTGAGTTACCAGGAACAAGGGGAACTGGCACTGACCTGGCTGGACCTGCGCTTCAGCATACCGGGGCGGACACTTCCCTTCACCCTTAACCTGCGTCTGGATCAAACCGGCAACCTGGCCTCCTGGCACCTCAGCGGTGGCCGGGCCTCATACAAGAAACCTCCGGCACCCCCCCCTCGACCCGGTTAAGATTTATTCTGCCGAGAAAACCTTGCCAAAGCCATAATCAGGAATTATTTTTATCCGACAATTACTCAATTTTTTTGGAGGAACCGCATGACCCAAGATCTGCTCGAAAAAGGAGCGATTCTGCAGCGTGATAAACAAAACTTCGCCATCGCCCCTCACATCCCCGGGGGTATCATCACGGACTTCAATCTCCTGCGAAAACTAGCCGACGTGGCCGAAAAATACGGGGCTCAGGCCATTAAGCTCACTTCCGCGCAGCGCGTCGCCGTGGTGGGGCTCAAAGAGGAAGATCTTGATCAGGTGTGGGCCGAACTGGGCCTGGTGCCAGGAGCAGCCATTGGTCTGTGCGTGCGCTCCATCAAAATTTGTCCCGGTACTGACTATTGCCGTATCGGTATGCAGGATGCGGTGGGAGTGGGATTGAAGCTGGACGAAAAGTACCACGGATTTGAACTGCCCTTCAAATTTAAGATGGGCGTTTCTGGTTGCCCTAACAATTGTTCTGAGTCATCCATCAAGGACATCGGGCTGGTAGGCATGCAAAAGGGCTGGAGGGTTTTGGCCGGAGGATTTGTCTCGGGACTCAAACCCCGCCTGGCGGACGTCGTCGCCACCGGCCTGAACGATGAAGAGGCCCTGGACTTGACGGACAAAATCATTGAGTGGTACCAGCAGGCCGACAAGAAAAAACGCCTGGGCCGGGTCATCGACGACGTGGGTTTGGCCAGTTTCATGGATGACCTGGGCCTGCCGGTGGAGGAATAAGGTCAATCGGGGGACCAGGTTAAGGCCTGTCCCCCTTCCCGCTTTTCTCCTGCGATTTGCTTATATCTCATGGAGATTACTGACCGGGAAATTCTCAGAGATGCTCCCTCTTTGGGTCGGACTTCGCTGGATGGCCGCGGTCATCGCCTTAGTCGGCGTGCTTGCCTCCTTGCCGCCACCGCTTTACGGGAAAAATATGGATAAAGAGGAGATTCGCCGGCGACTGCAACAACACCTCCAGTATCTCAGCGTGAAGCTGGGAGAACGCTGCATTTTTCGCCCCCAGAATCTCAAGGCCGCAGAGGATTATGTGGCCCGGGAGTTTGACTCCCTGGGTTATGCCGTCCAGCGTCAATCCTTCATCTGTAATCGGGTGGAGGTGGCCAATGTCATCGCCGGCCACCCCGACCCCAAGGGGTATTACCTGTTGGGGGCCCACTTCGATACCGTGGCCGGCACCCATGGAGCGGACGACAATGCCAGCGGGGTGGCAGTACTCCTGGAGGTGGCCCGCCTGACCCGGGACACCCCCACTCATAAACCCTGGGCCTTCGTGGGCTTCACCACCGAGGAGCCCCCGGTTTTCTTCTCCCCGTACATGGGCAGCCGGGTCTATGCCAAAAAGGCCCGGAAAAGCCGGGAAAATCTCCTGGGCATGCTCTGCCTGGAGAGCGTGGGATATTTCGTCAATGAGCCAAATTCCCAACACATACCCCTGCCCTTGAAATTTTTAGGATACTCCACCACCGGCAACTACCTGGGTCTGGTGGGCAACTGGCGCTCCCGTCCCCTCCTCCAGGAACTGGAACGGGCGTTTCAGGCTGCGTGCTCGCTACCGGTGGCCACCCTGGCGGTGCCCCTGGGAGGCTCACTGATTCCGGAAACCCGCCTGAGCGACCACGCCAACTTCTGGGACGAGGGCTTCCGGGCGGTGATGTTGACGGACACGGCCTTCCTGCGCAATCCTAACTATCACACCCCCGGAGACACCATCGACACCCTGAACCTGGACGCCATGGTGGAACTTACCGTGGGCTTGGCCCATTTTGTCAGGGAAGCGGGGAAATAGTAAAGTAGTTGAGGGGAGGGCCGGGGGAGCGCAACTCCCCCGCCATCATCTCCGCACCCTTTGCCTGGGAGCACATGCATCTTGCCTGTGTTGCACAGGCTGGAAGCCTGTGGTCCCGGTAGCACGGGCTTCCAGCCCGTGGGAACCCCCCTCCCCCACAATTTACTAAGGATTAACTATGGTTAAGAAGCGGTTTACGGGAAAGATACGGACAGACCCTTGGGAGTCTTTGGCTCGGGGGCCCCGGGAAGTTATGGCTTCCATCTGGCAGGAATATCTGGCTGACCTTTTGGGTGGTAGTCTGAAGAATAGCCGCAATCATCTCCTGCGGCAGCAGATCGACCAAGCGGCAGGCTTTTCGGAAATTTACCAGGGCTGGAATGATATGCCCCCCGAAGAACGAGCCGACGCCTGGCGCCGTTTGACCATGGTGGCCCGGGGTCAGGTCGAGGCCACCCGGGAAACCTGCGTGCGCTGCGGTGAGTGTTGTCAGCATTCCGGCCCCACCCTGCTTCTCCCGGACCTTCATTTCCTGGAGCAAGAGACGCTCACCTGGAATGACCTCTACACCTTGCGGCCTGGCGACCAGGAAACTTCCCGGGAGGGGACTCCCGTGGTCCTGCAGGAGGAGCGCCTGAAAATCCGGGAAGTGCCCGGCAGCCAACAGTGCTCGTTTTACCAGGCTGCCACCCAGGCCTGCCGTATCTATGAAAACCGGCCGGAGCAGTGCCGGCGCCAGCACTGCTGGGGGGAGCCGCCGCCCCCGGCCCCGGAGGAGTTCCTCACCCGGGAGCACCTTTTTACCCAGGTGCCGGAAATATGGGACCTTATCAGGGCCCACGAAGAACGCTGCAACCTCCAGCGCCTCAGGGAGAGTCTGGAAGAGCTGGCCGCCGGACGGGAAGAGGCCGGGGAGGCCCTGTTTGAGGCCCTGCATTTCGACCACTACCTGAGAAAGATGTTTCAAGAGGAGTGGGGTTTGGCGCCCGCGGTCACGGAGCTTATTTTGGGGCGGCCCGTCACCCGCTTTCTCAAGGATTTGGGCTTTCAGGCCACTCTCACTCCCGAGGGCGTCTTTCGCCTCACCCCGAGGTGCGCTTCATGATCGAGAAATTGATCCGCCAAAACCGCAGTTTCCGCCGTTTTCACCAGGACCAGCAGGTCTCTCGGGAAACCCTCCTCTCGCTGGTCAATCTGGCCCGTCTCTCCGCGTCCGCCGCCAACCTCCAGCCCCTGAAGTACGTGCTCTCCTGCGATCCCGAGAAGAATGCCCAGATCTTTGCCTGCCTGGCTTGGGCCGGGTATCTCAAGGACTGGCCGGGCCCCGCTGAAGGGGAGCGCCCTGCGGCTTACATCGTCATATTGGGTGACCGGGAAATTACCAAAAACTTCGACTGCGATCATGGCATTGCGGCCCAGAGTATCCTCCTGGGGGCCCGGGAACAGGGTTTGGGGGGCTGCATGATCGGCTCTATTAAAAAAGACCAGTTGCGCCGACTGCTTAACCTCCCCGAGCGTTATGACATCCTGCTCGTCATTGCCCTGGGCCGCCCCAATGAAAAAGTGGTGCTCACTGAAGTGGGATCAAACGGCAGCATCAAATACTGGCGGGATGAGGCGGGTGTGCACTATGTCCCAAAGAGGAAACTGGAGAACATCATCATCGATTAAGTCCAGAAACTATTAACTGTCACTTGGAACCGAGACAGGGTAATGGTAACCCATAAAGTGTGATTTCAGATGGATTTATCTTGAATGGCCAGGGAGAATTAAGTTAAGCAGATTCACTTAGACAGACCAGAAGCCTGCCCCAGAGTTTATCCCGGCCCTCGCGGGTGGTGGCGGAAAACCAGAGGAAATCCTCTGAAGCCACCTGGAACGGCGCCAGGACCGCCGTAATGTCCTTCAAGCGCTTGGCTCTCTCTGCCTTTTTCACCTTGTCGGCCTTGGTAAGGACCGGAATCACGGCGCGGGTCCAGGACCTGAGCTTTTCCCAGAGAAAGAGTTCCTCCGGTCCCGGGGTGCGCCGGGGGTCCTGGAGAAAGACCAGGGCCTTCATGGTGGGTCGCCTTTCCAGATAGTCCAGGATGAGGTCACCCCAGCGGGCCTTGGTCTCTCGGGAAACCTGGGCGTAGCCGTACCCCGGCAGGTCCACGAAATGCCACTTCCCATTGATCAGAAAAAAATTGAGGGACCGGGTGCAGCCGGGGCGGGAACTGGTGCGCACCAGGCGTTTCCGGGCCAAAAGCGTATTGATCAGAGAGGATTTCCCCACGTTGGAGCGCCCCAGAAAGGCCACTTCAGGGAGATGCGCCGGAGGCAGTTGCCCTGCCTGATGCACGCTCACTTTCAGCTCGGCGCTGATGATCTTGGGAATGGCCATGGTTTGCTGCCCGTCTTCAGCCCGGATTGGGTTCTTACTTATAATCCTTTATAATGTAATTGGTGGTACTAAATTGCTGCGAAACTCTAGTCTTGGGTTTCAGCCTCTGCAAGCCAGAAGTTGCGGTTATCTAGTGAAAACCAGACAGACAAGGCCCATTCCGGTTGACGAGCCCCACGTTTCCGGGTATGCATAAGGCCATGGACGGCAACCGGCGCGGGTTGTGGCTGGCCTACGGGCTCTGGTTCTCCTTCTGGCTAATCCTATTCACTCTGGTTCTGGGGACCCAGATAATCCTATTCACCCTGGTTCAGCCCCTGGGCAGCCTGGCTCGGCGTCTCACACGCCTCTGGGCCAAACTACTGCTTACCATCCTCCCTATTCCTATCACAGTTGAGGGCCTGGAGCACCTGGTTCCCGGCCAAACCTACGTCTTTGCCGCGAACCACCGGAGTCAATTCGATATTTTCGTTCTCCTAATAACGCTGCCCGGTGAGTTTGGCTGGGTGGCGAAAAAATCTCTCTTCCAAATCCCCGTCTTCGGCCAGGCCATGGGCCGCATGGGTAATGTTTCCATCGACCGCCACAATCTTCAGGAAGCCATCAAGAGTCTCCACCAGGCCGCCGCCCTGGTTCAGGGGGGCCGCTCAGTCATCATCTTTCCCGAAGGCACCCGGGCCACCTCCCGGGAGCTCTTGCCCTTTAAGAAAGGGGTGTTCGTCATGGCCCGGCAAGCCGAGCAGCCCATCGTACCGGTGACTATCAACGGCACCCTGGCCATCCAGCCCCGGGGCTCTCTCTACATTCGGCCCGGGCCGGTGAAGGTGATTATCTCCCCGCCCATCGACCCTAAGGATTTCCGGGGACGGCCCAAGGAGAAGCTCATGGCCGCCGTACACCGGGCCATCGCCGAACATTTCGACCCCGACTACCCCTATGGACCTGACCAGCCCCGCGACTGATTGGGTGGACCTCACCTTTCTAGGGGGCTTGGGGGAAATCGGCCTCAACTCCCTGGTCCTGGAAACCGCCGACACCCTGGTTTTGGTGGATGCCGGCCTCATGTTCCCGGAAGACCACATGCTGGGAATCGACATTGTCATCCCCGACTTCTCCTATCTTCAGGAGCGCCGGGACAAGGTCGCGGCCCTCATCCTCACCCACGGCCACGAGGACCACCTGGGCGCCGCTCCCTTCCTTCTCAAGGAACTGCCCCTGCCGGTGTACGGCACCCCCCTGACCCTGGCGCTGCTCCGGGAAAAATTGAAGGAGCACGGCCTGCTGGACCAGGTTGACCTGCGGGAAATCCGGCCCCGGCAGACCCTGACCCTGGGACCCTTCACCTTTGAATTCATCGGTGTTTCCCACTCCATCGTGGACGGGGTGGGGTTCGCCGTGAAAACCCCCCAGGGTGTCCTGGTGCACTCCGGGGACTTCAAGGTGGACCAGACCCCGGTAATCGGGCCGGCTACAGACCTGAACCGTTTCGCCGCCTGCGGGGAGGCCGGGGTCCTGGCCCTCCTTTCCGATTCCACCAATGCCGAGCGCCCGGGCTTCACCCTGAGCGAGCGCCAGATCGGCCTCACCCTGGAGGAGCTTATCCGGGAGGCTTCGGGTCGGGTCATTGTGGCGGTCTTCGCCTCCCACATCCACCGCTTGCAGCAAATTGTCCGCCTGGCCGCCAAATACGGGCGCCGGGTGCTCTTCAACGGCAAGTCCATGGTGACGAACACGCGCCTCGCCAAGGAACTGGGATATCTCACCGTGGAGCCGGACCTGGAGATCACCGTGGGGGACCTGGAGCGCCTGCCCCCCCACCAGACCATTATTGTCACCACCGGCAGCCAGGGGGAACCCTTAAGCGCCCTGGCCCGTATTGCCCTGGAATCCCATAAGCACGTCCAGATCCAGACGGGCGACCTGGTGATCCTGTCTTCCAAGTTCATCCCCGGTAACGAACGGGCCATCACCACGGTGATCAACAACCTGTGCCGCCTGGGAGCCGAAGTGGTGTATGAGCAGGTGGCGGACATCCACGTTTCCGGCCACGCCTGCCAGGAGGAACTTAAGCTTCTCCTGAATTTGACCCGGCCCCGCTACTTCATCCCCATTCACGGGGAGATGCGCCATCTCATCGGCCACGCCAAGCTGGCCCGAGCCCTGGGCCTTCCCGAAACCCAAGTCCTGTTGGCCACCGACGGCGATCAGGTGCGCTTCGACGCTGGAGGGGGACGGGTGGTGAACCGGGTGGAGGTGGGCCGGGTCTTTGTGGACGGTAAGGGGGTGGGGGATGTCTCCCACATCGTGCTCCGGGACCGCCGCCACTTGGCCACTGACGGCCTGGTCATCGCCACCGTGGCCATTGATCCGGTGTCCCGGACCATGGTCACCGAACCGGATCTCAGTGACCCGGGGATTCGCCCTCGAAGAAGAGCATGAGCCCATGATGGCCCAGGCCCGGAATATCTTTCAGGAAATCATCATGCAGGCTCTCTCTGAACCCACCCAGGACTGGCTGGAGATTCAGGCCCAGGTGGGCAAGGCCCTCCGTAAGCTCTTTTTCAAGGCCCTGGAACGCCGCCCCATGATCTTGCCGATAATTTTGACCCTTTGAGGAGGACTCCATGCAGAAAAAAAGAAGGCTCCTGTTTTTCATCCCTACGGTTCTCCTGTTCTCTTTGATTGTTCTGGCCGTTGCGGTTTTTTTCGCCCTGGAGTACTACGCCACCAACGCCGTCAAACAAGAGATCGATGCGAACATCCAGGAACTCTCCCCATATGTTCGGGTGGAATACGCCAGCATGGGAGTGAACTGGCTGGCCTTTACGGTCAACATGAAAAAGGTGAAAATATCGAAACCTCCCCTGCCCGGCATGATAACTATCGACCAGGTGAGGGTCCGTGATCTGACCTCCATTGGCACCAACTGGATACCCACGGTCGTTGCCTTGGATAACATTGTCTGTAAAAATGAAGATGCCAGGATTAGTATCCAACAGTTAGTTACCAGCTTTTCTTTTACCAGGATCCCCACCCAAGAAGAGGCTGCCAAAGACTGGAGGGTGTTTTGGGAAAATCTCCTGGCCGGTGATATTAAAATGAAAAAACTTGAATTTTCAGACAACAAAACCCAGTTCCACACCGATTCGATAGAGGCTGACTATTCATTGGAAAGGGGCAACCACAGAAACTCCAGTCTGAAAATAACTACGCTAAAGCTACAAAAAGAAGATTGGCAATTTCATTTCGATACCTTCAACCTCGCTGCGTCCCTTGACCAGGATAACCTGCTCAGCCATCTTTCTAAGAAGGTGAAAAACTTTTCTTTTAAATTCCCCCCTGATCTGGTGAAGAGTAGCACCTTTTTACAACAACTCACCGCTCTGGGTTATGATCGGCTCAGCTTTGGGGTTGACCTGGTCTATGATTATCAGCCGGACACCAAAGATTTGCGCCTTGCTTGGGACGGCTCGGCCACCAACATGGGGCAGCTTCAATTTGACCTGCGCCTGACTGACTATAACAGCCCACCGGTGCCCCTGGACGGCAGCCTGGTCCAGTTCCTGGCGTTCCTGGAAAAGCTGCGCACCCCCGCCCAAGACGCCAGTCTCCAGGGTCTCAAAGTTTTTTACCGGGATTTTGGGCTGGCGCCGCGCCTTATCAAAGCTGAGGCGCAGTCTCGAGGGCAAAGCCCTGAGGAGTTCATCCAGAATATTTTTGGCACTATCAATACCTCTCTGTTAATCCTGCCGCTGCCGGCCGCGGTCAAGGAGCAGGTTTACGCCGTGAACCGGTTCCTCCAGAACCCCAAAGAAATCCAACTGGCCATTACCTGCAAGAAACCGGTGCCCCTGAAAAACATGGAGAAGGGCTCTCCTCTGTTACTCCTCGAACTGCTGGAAAACACCGAGGTGAAGATTACCGCCCAGTGACTTTGATGTTTGCATAATCTTTAGGAGTCCGGGGAGCGCGGCTTCCCTCTAAATATTAATCTTTCCATGCTGCCCTACCTCTTCCCTGCCCTGGCTGCCTTTTTAACGGCTGGCCTCACTTTTTATTCAGGATTTGGACTCGGAACCCTCCTTCTGCCGGTATTTACCCTCTTCTTTCCCCTGGAGGTGGCCATCGGTCTCACTGCGATGGTGCACCTGGCGAACAATTTCTTCAAACTGGCGCTCCTGGGTAAATATGCCGATTATGCCATCGTCCTGCGATTCGGGCTGCCTGCGCTTCTGGCCGCCTTCCTGGGCGCCGCGGCGCTCTTGTGGTTGGCTCATCTTGCACCTCTGACAAGCTACCAGCTTCTTGGCCGCACCTTCCAGGTGGCCCCGGTGAAGCTGGTGGTGGCCGCGCTCATGGTCCTCTTCGCCCTGGTCGAAGTTCACCCTACCCTCTCCCAGTTCACTTTGTCCCCCCGTTGGCTTCCCTTGGGCGGGATGCTCTCCGGCTTCTTCGGCGGCCTCTCCGGCCATCAAGGAGCCTTGCGCAGCGCCTTCCTCCTCAAGTGCGGCCTGACCAAGGAAGGCTTCATCAGCACCGGTGTGGTCATCGCCTGCCTGGTGGATGTCACCCGCCTCTCCGTCTATGCCGGAGGCTTCCCCCCCAACCTCCTCCAAGATAACGCCGGCCCACTCCTGGCCGCTATGATTGCGGCCCTCCTGGGCTCCTTTCTCGGGAGCCGCCTGCTCACCAAGGTAACCATGCGCTTCGTGCAATACACTGTGGCGGTCCTCTTGCTCCTGGTGGCCCTGGGCCTGGGAAGCGGCCTTATTTGACAATCTCAAGAAGCGTCTTTATGTTTAAAAGAAGTTTTTGAAAAAGTCCGGTTGAGGGAGGGGGGCCATGGGTCGAGGACCCCTGCCCCCTCCCTCAAGCTCCCTCCCCCAACCCACGTAGGGGCGCAATTCATTGCGCCCTGAGGGCTTGATGAATCAAGCCCCTACAAGATGGTGGGAGAGGAGTTTGAGGGAAATGAAACACGGGCGAGACGCCTGTGCCAATGGGCTTAGGGGAAAGCTTACGCCCCCAGGTCCCTGGCCCTCCCCCGAAAACACTGTTTTGCAGAGCTAGCAAAACCTGGCCCGAGGGTTCTTTACAACACCATGACTTCCCTAATTCCCGGCAACCTGCACACCACCGCCATGGGCATTCTGCCCCATGAGCAGGTGGAACCGGCTCTGGAACTGGCCCTGTCGGTGGACATCCCTTTCTGGCCCCAGCTGCCCCACGCCGGCTACTACGAGGACATGTACGTCCAGGCCGCGGAGCATTTCCCCGGCATCATCCTCCTGCCGGAAACCAACAGTCTGCGCTTCGATACCACCAAGTTTGCTGAAGAGCTCCCGGAGCTCTTGGAACACTGGGACGAACTGGACTATTTCGACATTTCGCCGTCCCATTCCGTGGTTTACCATCGCTTTCTCGAACTCGATCTGAGCAGCTACGTCGCCATTCGGGGGCAGATGGAAGGCCCGGTGAGCTTCGGCCTCAAAGTCCTGGACGAAAACGACCGGCCCCTTGTCTTCAATGACGAGGTGCGGCCGCTGCTCATTGATTTCCTGGCCCGGCGGGTCCAGGCCCAGCTTACCCGCCTGCAGGAGAAGCACCCCCAAGCTTTCATGTTTGTGGATGAGCCGGGACTCCAGTTCGTCTTCAGTTCGGTGTCGGGCTACACTGACATTACCGCCAAGGAGGACCTGGACCGGTTTTTCTCCCAGATCGACCGCCCCCGGGGTATCCACCTCTGCGGCAACCCGGACTGGGAGTTCCTCTTGAAGCGGGACATTGACATTCTTTCCATGGACACCTTTACCAACGGGGAAATCCTCAAGGCCTACGGCAAGCATTTCAAGCGTTTCCTGGAACGGGGCGGGGTCATCGGCTGGGGCATTGTCCCCACCTGGGTCGAAGCCGTAGAGGAAGCCAACCTCGATCAATTGACGGAGTACCAGGAAGGCCTATGGGACGTCCTGATCCAGGAAGGGGTGGACCGGGATATGCTCCTGGCCCAGAGCATTCTTACCCCGGCTCGCTGTTGTTTGGTGAACCCGGATGGCTACAAAACGGTGACCCTGGCTTATGACTGGCTCCGGGAGATGTCCCACCATCTCCGGGAAAAGTACCACCTGCTCTAACCATAATGGAGCCCAGGCGCCATCACTTGCACCTCAGCAGGGAAACCCCAGGGTGAGTGTCCAACCTATCAGCCGTTGATCAAGACCATGTCCTCAAGGGAGACACCGGCCATTATCCTGCGCGTTAGGGACTACGGTGAAGCCGACCGCCTGGTGACCTTTCTTACGCCGGAGCGGGGCCGCCTCACCGGGTTGGCCAAACACGCCCGGAAAAGCAAAAAGCGCTTTGCCCACTGCCTTGAGCCCCTGAGCCGGGTCACCTTGTTTCTGTCAAACCGGGCCCGGGGTGACCTGGAATTCTTGGAGAAAGGGGAGGCCTTGCAGTCCTTTCCGGCCTTGCGCCGGGACCTGGCTCGCCTGGGCGCCGGCGCGGTCCTGGCGGAACTGGCGGGAGAGATGGCCTCTCCCCCGGAGGCCACCGCCGGCGTCTTTGCCACCCTGGAAATGGCCCTGACACTCCTGGAGGAGGGTGCCCCGCCGGACTCTCTTCTTCCTGGCTTTCTGTTGCACCTGATAAAGCTGGGGGGTTATGGCCTCAGCCTGGACCGCTGCCAGACCTGCGGTCAGGAGCCGCAAATCCCTTTAGTGATAGGCCTCCCCCAGGGAGGGGTCCTCTGCGGCGTCTGCGGCCGGGGCGCGCCGGGTCCCCAGGTTTCCCTCAATCCAGGCGCCTGGAAACTCCTGCGCCTGGCCCAGAAGCTTCCCCGGGAGAAATTGGCCCGCCTGCGCTTCCCGCCCGGGCAGCGCAATCAGAGTCTAGGCCTCCTGCGCCTTTTTATCCGCCACCATCTGGGCCGGGACCTGAAGGCCTGGGATTTCTGGGATAAGGTGGCCAAGGTGGGCGACGCATTCCGGGAAAGGGGGGTATAATGGAAAAACTACCCTGTGGGAATATATGCACAAAACCTTGCGTCTAAAAGTTCCCCAGTAGGAGATCGTCGTTGGAGTGCCGGGTTACCTTCTCCACCAAGACAATTCGGTGCTCCACCTCTTCGCCATGGCCTTTTACCCGGCAGCGCCATAACTGGCGGTGGCCCAGCGGCAATGCATCAAATAGAAAAATCGGAACGGTTCTGTATCCTAAAATTATGGTAGAATAGAGATGTGAAAGGGAAAAGGTGAATTTATGATTCCTCGCATACGTAAAGTTAGAATAAGGAATTATAAAAGTATTGCTCAACTTAAAGTAGATCTTGAACCTTTTACTGTCCTCGTTGGTCCCAACGGTGCTGGGAAAAGTAATTTTATTGATGCCCTATCATTTGTTAAAGATTGTTTATTCAAATCAATAGAACTTGCATTTATTGATAGAGGAAGGATTGATGCAGTAAGACGTCGATCAATAGGCCACCCGACTCATATTGGTATTGGCTTAACAATGGAATTGGAAGATAACCTTACGGCAGATTATGCTTTTGAAATATCTGCAGAGCCAAAAAAAGAATTTAAAGTTGCACGTGAGAGATGTGTGGTAAGAGATTTCTTAAAGAAAGAATATAGTTTTGAGGTAAAAGGTGGTAAATTTGTCAAAGAAATCTCTGGGATTAAACCAAAACTAACCCCTGATCGTCTAGCATTATTTGCAGCGTCTGCGACAGAAGAGTTCAGACCAGTATATGATTTTTTAACATCAATGCGGTTCTACTCTATTGTGCCTGTTAAACTTAGGGAATTACAAGAGCCAGATTCAGGTGAATTTCTTAAAAGAGATGGAAGTAATGCTGCTTCAGTTTTGAAAAAACTTCGAGAAGAAACTGGAGGTTTAATACAATATAATAGAATTTGCAGACTTCTATCAAAAGTTGTTCAAGGAATCAGAAAAGTTGAAGATCGTGCGGTAGGACAAAAGGAAACAATACAGTTTAAACAAGATGTAGGCTCAAAAGACCCATGGACATTTGACGCACTCAATATGTCAGATGGAACATTAAGAGTGCTTGGATTATTACTTGCAGTCTATCAAAAAGGCCACCACTCATTAGTTGCGGTTGAGGAACCAGAGGCGACTGTTCATCCTGCTGTAACCGAGCTTATTATTGAAATACTCATTGATGTATCTCAAGAAAGACAAATAATAATTACTACTCATAGCCCTGATATTCTCGATTATAAATATTTAAAAGACAATCAAATTCGTGTAGTCACAGTTGAGAAAAATAGAACACTTATATCGTCTGTATCTCATGCAGGCCGAGAAGCGATAAGGGATCATCTTTATACTCCTGGAGAATTATTGAGATCAGGGGAACTTAATCCTGATCTTGAAGAGATAACAAAAACATCAAAACAACTTAATTTGTTTTCTAGTATCTTTTAAAAGGGATTTTTATGCGATATATTTTACCTATAGTAGAAGGTCATGCTGAGGTAGAATCTATACCTATTTTTTTACGTCGCATTGCAAGTGAAATTGAAGTATACAACATTAAAATTGCAAAACCATTCAGAGTAAAAAGAAATAAATTTGTAAGAGATGGTGAACTAGAAAGAGCAATAAATCAAGGAATTAAGGATCGGAATAATATTAAGGGAATTGTAGTTATTTTAGATGCTGATGATGACTGCCCAAAAATATTAGCACAACATCTTTTATTAAGGTGTATGAATGTAACTGAATTACCTTCAATTGTTATTCTGGCTAAAAAAGAATTAGAAGGATGGTTCCTTGGCGGGAAAGAATCTCTAAGAGGATATTGCGGCATAAGTCATAATTCCATTGCACCATCAAATCCAGAAGAAATTAGAGGAGCTAAAGAGCAACTATCAAGAAATATGGAAAATAATAGAAGATATCTTGAAGTAGACGACCAACCATCATTGGCAGCAAGATTAGACTTTGAATTGACTCAAGATAGATGTCCTTCATTTAAAAAATTCTATAACGACTCAAAAAGACTAATTAGACAACTAAATGGAGATTAACCCATGAAACTCACAGGCAAACGCGTGGCCTTGCTGGTGGAAAATCACTATCAAGACCAGGAAGTCTGGTACCCCTTCTATCGCCTCAAGGAGGAGGGGGCTGAGGTAGTGGTGGTGGGCACCGGCAGCGCCAAGATGTACACCAGCAAGTTCGGCTATCCCATCGACGTGGACCGGTCCGCCTCGGAGGTCTCAGCCACGGATTTTGACGCGGTGGTCATCCCCGGGGGTTACGCCCCGGACCTCATGCGGCGCTATCCCGACATGGTGAAACTGGTGCGGGAGGCGGTCCTAACTGACAAAGTGGTGGCCTCCATCTGCCACGGCGGCTGGATGCTGGCCTCCGCCAAGATCCTCCAGGGAAGGACCGTCACCTCCTTTTTCGCCATCAAGGACGACCTGGAGCACGCCGGCGCCAAGTTCGTGGACGTGGAGGTGGCCGTGGACGGCAACCTCATCACTTCCCGCAAGCCTGATGACCTGCCGGCCTTTCTCCGGGCCATCATCGCTGCTCTGGAATAGGTATGTGGGGTGGGGACTGGGGGCAAGTTTCCCTTCCCTTCCCCCCTATTGAGTTTATGCCCTGTGCGGACAAAGGCTTCTATCGGTACGACATTCCTGGTGCTCTCCCCTCACAACCCCTAAACTTCTGGAAATATTCAGGTCTGACACGGTCAGGCCTCTGTCCCGTGACCTGTCACGGGACAGCACCAGGTTTTCGGACTTCCCAACACCTAAATTTAAATAATAAAATTAATATGTTAGCTATTTTTCACCTTTTGGCAGGTAGTTTGCAAGTAGTTGAAATAAAACTATAAATCTAATCAGTTGGGAAAATTGGCTCAAAGTAATTGTGACAGGAAAACTAGCTGAACTGGTATTACCGGAGCCTTCTAAGGATAATCCTGAGTAAATTTATAGGGGTAATAACTTAGGAGATTGCCTGATGAATCATGGCCTTCATAATTCCTTGACCCCGAGAGACAAGTCTGGAGATTGGGCAGGCTCGAAACCGCAGGCAGCCGGGTCCTGGCACTGTCTCACCCGGTTAAACTCTTCTCAGGAACCAGAACTGGACTCCTTGAATCGGGCCCTGGTGGCTGGCCTGATGTTGGAAGTGATGCTGGAAAATCCCACCTGGGGGGAAGAAGCGGGCTCCCGGCGCCATCGTCTCAAGGCCTGTCTCAGGAGCACTCTGGCTTCCCACCTGGCGGGCCGCATCCCCCTGGCCTCCTTCCACAGCCTGGCCCAGGGACTGGATCGCTGGTTCGAAGTCTTCTACCCCCTGTTAGCCGACGCCGGTCTGGCCGGCAACTCCCCTGCCCCGGCCCGCAGGTCACCACTCTTGGTGGGCTGCCCCCTCCGGGAGGACCTGTTTACCGAGTGCTTGGCAAAGACTCCGGGGCTCCTGCCTCGACGAAAACACCGGAAGTTTGACCGGGAAAGACTGCAAGATTTCCTGGAAAGCACCGGAGGTAACTGGTTTCGCCTGCGGGATTTCGAGGAGCATTTCCGGGTGGATCGCAAAACCGCCTGGGAGTATGCCCGGAAACTTCTGCAGGCCGGATTGCTGGTCCACAACCAGGGGCACTCCAGCGCCGTGCGCTATCGGCTGGCACCACGTTTCCTCAAAACGACCACGGTTTCTCTCACCGACCAAGCCGGGCAAGGCGTCCCGAGCTTTCCCCTGACCTAACGGGTGAATTACGTTTCACCGGTAATAACCACAGAACCAGCAATTCTCCTCAATAAAAATGCCTAACCCTCCCCTGCCCCACTTGACAAAACCGACGCTGTTCTTGTTCTCTTGAGACTTCCTGACGATATTCTGAGGTCACCCCGCGGGCCTGGCTGGTAAACCAGGCTGGCCAGGACTACGGAGCCATAATCCGAAACCCACGAGGCTGAACCGGTCCTCAGGCGCAGGATAAGACCTGCACCCCCTTTTCCTCCTTAGTTCCTTCTGTCCCTGTTTTTCTTTGATTTCCTTATTACCAAATTACCAACAATCTCGTTGACCAGTGTCGCCCTTCCGTGATAATGTTCACAAATTATCAGCCGTTATGGGGTCGCTTTACCTATGATCCGTGACCAGTATTACGAAACTTTGCCTCGGGAAGACCTCGAGACCGTGCAGCTCCGTCGGCTCCAGGCTATGGTGGAACGGGTCTATCATCTGGTCCCCTTCTACCGCCAGCACCTGGACCATGTGGGATTTAAACCAGGTGATCTCCGCACCCTGGCGGACCTGGAACACGTGCCCTTCACCACCAAGCAGGATATCCGGGACAATTACCCGTTTGGCATGTTTGCCGTGCCCATGGAGCAGGTGGTGCGCCTCCACGCCTCTTCCGGCACTACCGGCAAATCCACCCCCGTGGGCTATACCGCTCGAGACCTGGAAACCTGGGGGGAACTCATGTCCCGGGTCCTGGCGGCCGGAGGGGTGCATCGGGGGGATGTGGTCCACGTCGCCTACGGCTACGGTCTCTTCACCGGGGGCCTGGGCTTCCATTACGGCGTGGAGCGCCTGGGCGCCGCGGTGATTCCCGGTCTCCGGTGGCCAGACCCGCCGCCAGATCATGCTGATTCAGGACTTTGCCCCCACCGTCCTGTGCTGCACCCCCTCCTTCGCCCTTTACCTCGCCGAAGTGGGCCAGGAAATGGGGGTTGACTTCAAAAACAGCCAGCTCAAGGTGGGTTTTTTCGGGGCGGAGCCCTGGAGCGAAGCCATGCGCCAGGAAATCGAGGCTCGCTTGCACCTGGATGCCCTGGACATCTACGGCCTCTCCGAAATCCTCGGCCCCGGGGTGGGCGTCGAGTGCCTGGAGGCCAAGCAAGGCCTCCATCTCTTCGAGGACCACTTCCTTCCGGAAATCATTGACCCCGTTACTTTGAAGCGGCTGCCCGCCGGGGAAACCGGGGAACTGGTCTTCACCACCTTGACCAAGGAGGCCTTTCCCCTCATCCGCTACCGCACCCGGGACGTCACCAACCTGGACTACACCCCCTGCCGTTGCGGCCGCACCATGGCCCGCATGAGCCGCATCAAGGGCCGGAGCGACGACATGCTCATCATCCGGGGAGTCAATGTCTTCCCGTCGCAGATCGAGTCGGTGCTGGTGGACATACCTGGGGTGGCGCCCCACTATCAGCTCATCGTGGACCGGGAGGGACATCTGGACACCCTGGAGGTGCAGGTGGAAGTGGACGAAACCGTCTTCTCCGATGAGGTGAAGCAACTCCAGAAGTTGGCCCAGACCATTGAGAGCCGCATCAAGGACTACCTCACCGTTTCCGTGAAGGTGAGACTCGTGGAACCCCGGACTATTCCTCGGAGCGAAGGCAAGGCCCAGCGGGTCATCGACCGGCGGCAGCAGGAGGGAGGCAGCCCATGAAAGTTGAACAGATTTCAGTCTTCCTGGAAAACAAGGCAGGCCGCCTGGCCGAAGTCACCCGCATCCTGGGTGAGGCCGGCGTTAATATCCGGGCCTTATCTCTGGCCGACACTACCGATTTTGGCATCCTCCGCCTTATCGTCGACAAGTATGACGCAGCCCGTGAAGTCTTGAAGTCAAGGGGCTTCACCGTGGGCAAAACCGAGGTGGTGGCCATCGAGGTGCCGGACCGCCCCGGCGGGCTGGCTTCGGTCCTGGCCATCCTGGCCCAGGCCGGCATTAACGTGGAGTACATGTATGCCTTTGTGCAGCATAGCGGCAAGAACGCGGTGATCATCTTCCGTTTTGACAACCTGGACGAGGCCATCAGTCTATTACAGAAAGAAGGCATTCACATTTACAAAGGTGAAGAAGTATATCGGCTGTAATTCTTTAAACTTGGAGGCTAGTTATGAAAGTCAGGACAATTTTGGGAACCTTGTTGGCGGTAATTATTGGGTTATTTTTCATTCTGAACGTTGGCGCTGCCGAAAAAAAAGCCCCCCTGGTGGTAGGCGGCATGTTCTCCATTACCGGGCCCGCCTCATATCTGGGTGAGCCTGAGCGCAACACCCTTAAAATGATGGTGGATGAGATCAACGCCAAGGGAGGCATCAAAGGCCAACCAGTCAAAGCGGTGATTTATGACGATGAAGCGAACGTCACCAAGGCCCGACTGCACGCCGAAAAGCTGATAACCAATGACAAGGCCGTGGCCATCATCGGCCCCAGCCTCACCCACACCTCCATGACGGTCTTGGATGTCACGCAAAAAGCCAAGGTGCCCCTCATCTCCTGCGCCGCCGGGGTAGGCATCACTTCTCCCGCCAAGGAACGGGTCTGGGTATTCAAAACCGCCCAGACCGACCAGATGGCGGTGGCCCGCATTTTTCAATATTTACAGAAGCAGGGTACGAAAAAGGTGGCCCTCCTCACCGTCTCCACTGGCTTTGGCGTTTCCGGAAAACAACAGCTTGAAACCCAGGCTCCCAAGTTCGGCTTGGAGATTGTGGGCAACGAAGTCTTCGGTGAAAAAGACACCGACATGACCCCCCAGCTTACCAAGATCCGGGGCACTGACGCCCAGGCGGTCATTTGCTGGGGCACCGGCCCGGCCCCGGCCTTGGTGGCCAAAAACATGAAGCAGCTCGGCTTCACCATTCCCCTGGTTCAGAGCCACGGCGCCGCCTCCAAAAAGTTCATCGAACTGGCCGGAGACGCCGCGGACGGTATTATTTTGCCCGCCGGCAAGCTGGCCATCTTCAAACAGCTTCCGGACACCGACCCCCAGAAGAAGGTCTGTCAGGCCTTCGACGACATGTACAGCAAGAAATACGGAGCCCCGGCGTCCAGCTTTGGTGGTTATGCCTATGACGCCATGCAGATGCTGGGCCAAGCGCTGGAAAAGGCCGGCGCTGATAAGTCCAAGATCAGGGATGCCCTGGAAGGCATCAAGGACTATCAGGGCGTGAGCGGCGTCTTTAACATGAGCCCCGACGACCACAACGGTCTGACCCCCGAGGCCTTTGTCATGGTGAAAATCGAAGGCGGGGACTTCAAGCTGATTGAATAAGAGAATTCTCACTAGTCAGTGGCCAGTGGTCAGGTTCGCAATTTTGTTGGATCACTGGTCGCTGACTAAATATTTTCCCTTGTTAATTGCAACCGGCGCTTCCCCCGATGTCTGCCTTGAAAGTCAGTTCGGTTGGAAACTGCTCAAGAAACCTCTCGTCATCCTTTCTGACCAGTGACCACTATCTACTGCCTTGGAAAGCCTAGCTCCTCTTCTCCAGTATCTTATCTCCGGCCTGACCAACGGGGCCATCTATGCCCTTATCGCCCTGGGCTTCAGCATTATCTACAACGCCACCACCATCATCAATTTCGCCCAGGGGGAGATGGTCATGCTGGGGGCCCTCTGCGCCATTAGCCTTTACCACCTCTACCCTTCCCTGCCGTTGGCCTTCCTGGGTGGAGTGGCCCTAGTGACCCTGGTGGGTCTCCTCTTTGAGCGCCTGGCCCTGCGCCCCGTCCGGGACCAGTCGCCCATTGTCCTCATCATCATCACCGTGGGTGGGGCCGTCTTTTTCCAGGGCCTGGCCATGATGATCTGGGGCAAGGAGGCCTATCCCCTGCCCCCCTTCACCGGTAACGAGCCCCTCCACTTCTTTTCTGCCACCCTGCTCCCCCAGAATCTCTGGGTTATCGGCCTGGGCGCCATGTTGGTCCTGCTGCTGGAGGCTTTTTTCCGGTTCACCCTGGTGGGTAAGGCCATGCGGGCCTCCGCCTACAATCGCCAGGCGGCGCGCCTGGTGGGCATTCCGGTAAGCCGCATGGTGCAGCTTTCCTTCGGTTTGGCCGCGGCTTTGGGGGCAGCCGGCGGCATCCTCGTGGCCCCCCTCACTCTGGGGATCTATGACATGGGGGCCATGCTGGGTCTCAAAGGCTTTTCCGCCGCCATCCTCGGAGGGCTGGGTAGCATCCTGGGAGGTGTCCTGGGGGGCCTCCTTATCGGGGTGGCCGAAGCCCTGGCCAGCGGGCTCATCTCCTCCGGTTACCGGGATGCGGTGGCCTTTCTCATCCTGCTGGTGGTCCTCTTCTTCCGCCCCCAGGGGCTGATGGGAGGCCGCCGGTGAACCTCCGCCGGTTCGCCAATCCCTGGCTCCTCTTCGTCCTGGGGGTGAGCCTTGGTGCGCCTCACGGTAGCCAACGACTACTACTTCACCCTGCTCAACATCATCGGCATCCACGCCCTCCTGGTGGTGGGCTTGAATCTCCTGTTGGGCTACGCCGGACAGATCTCCCTGGGGCACGCCGCCTTTTTCGGCCTGGGCGCCTACACCTCCGGCATCCTCACCGCCACCTATGGCGTGGACCCCTGGCTGGCCCTGCCCGTGGGTCTCCTGGTGGCCGGGGTTTCGGCCTTTCTGGTCGGGGTCCCGGCCTTGAAGCTCAGGGGCTATTATCTGGCCATGGCCACCCTGGGCTTTGGCATCATCGTCTACATCATCTTCAACCAAACCCAGGAGTTGACCGGCGGCCCCTCGGGCCTTTCCGGCATCCCCTCCCTCTCCCTGGCCGGCTTCCCTCTGGACAGCCCCGACCGCCTCTTCCTGCTGATCTGGCCGGTGCTGGGGGTGATTCTGCTTCTCAGCGCCAATCTGGTGGACTCCCGCCTGGGTCGGGCCCTGCGGGCCTTGCATGACAGCGAAGCCGCAGCCCAGTCCCTCGGGGTGGATACCTCCCGGGCGAAGCTCTCATCTTTGTCTGGAGCGCCCTCTACGCCGCGCTGGCCGGGAGCCTCTACGCCCACACCCTGAACTTCATCGCCCCCTCCTCCTTCGGCTTCATGTTCTCCATCAAGCTCGTCACCATGGTGGTGGTGGGGGGCATGGCCAGCATCTGGGGGTCGCTTTTGGGGGCCGTGGTCCTCACCATCCTTCCGGAACTGCTGGTCGTTTTTCATGATTATGAAATCATCATCTTCGGCGGCATCCTCATGGTGGTGATGATCTTCCTTCCCCGGGGCCTGGTGCGGGGGATTCTCGATCTCTGGGAGTTCCGGCGTTATAAGAAAGAACGAGGTGCTTTCCCTGTTTCCTGACCTGCTCCTGGCCCTGCATGAAGTGACCCTGGCCTTTGGCGGGCTCACCGCGGTGCATGATGTCAGCTTCGGGGTCCCCCCAGGCGTCGTTAAGGCCATCATCGGTCCCAACGGCGCCGGCAAGACCACTCTGTTCAATTTAATTACCGGCTTTTTAACCCCGGACAGGGGCCGGATCGTCTATCGGGGTGAAGCCATCCAGGGCCAGCCGGCCCACGCCGTGGCCGCCAAAGGTATCGCCCGCACCTTCCAGCTGGTGCAGCTGTTCGACCACATGACAGTTCTGGAAAACGTCATGGTGGGGCGCCACCGCCTTACCCGGGCTGGCCTTTTCGGCGGCATGCTGCGCTTTCCTGCTATGCGCCGGGAAGAGGCGGCCATTGTCACCAAATCCTGGGAGGCCCTGGAGTTTGTGGGCCTCGCCGAGCGGGCTCACCAGCCCGCGGCTGTCTTGCCCTTGGGCTTGAAGCGCCTTCTGGAAATCGCCCGGACTTTGGCCAGTGAGCCCCGCCTGCTTCTCCTGGATGAGCCCGCCAGCGGCCTGGACCAGAACGAAACCGACCGCCTGGCGGAAATGATCCTGACCCTCAGGGACCGGGGCCTCACCATTCTCTTAGTCGAACATGACATGAGCCTCACCATGGAGGTGGCCCAGGAGATCGTGGTCTTAAATTATGGTGAATTACTGGCCGAAGGCCCTCCCCGGGCCATCCAGAAGCACCCGGAGGTCATCGCCGCGTATTTGGGGTCTGATTGGCAGGAGTGAGGGAAGCAGTCAGCGGTTAGCAGCCAGCAGTCAGCGGTTAGCAGTCAGCAGTCAGTAATATAATTATCTTTATTGATATGTTTTACTCGAATTAATAATTTAACCGATTACACAACCGGGATTTGAACAAAATGGTTCGAACTTTTCAGGATCTGGTAGTTTGGCAAAAGGCCATTACTTTGGTTACCGAGATTTATCGAGTGACCCAGAAATTTCCGAAAGAAGAGATATTCGGCCTGATATCTCAACTTCGGCGGGCTGCGGTTTCAGTCCCGAGCAACATTGCCGAAGGTCAGGGCAGATTAACTGAAAAAGAATTCCGCCAATTTCTCGGAAATGCCAGGGGATCTCTATCCGAACTGGAAACACAGATTATTATCGCCAAAAATCTCGGCTACTTGGATAACCCAGATTTCGACAACCTCTCAACCATAATATCGGAAGTAGGTCGAGTGTTGAATGGTTTAATCTCCTCGGTCATATCCGAAAAAAGATTGAGGAAAAATAGTTAAAATATTGGATGGATACCATTGATAATTAACCATCGACCACTGACTGCTGGCTGCTGGCTGCTGACTGCTTATGCTCAAAATCCTCAACCTCTACGCCTATTACGGCTCAGTGACCGCCCTCAGCGGCGTCACCTGCCACATTAAAGAGGGGGAGATCGTTGCTCTTATCGGCGCAAACGGCGCCGGCAAGACCACCCTCCTCAACGCCATCTGCGGCCTGGTGCGCAAGAAGGGTGAGGTCACCTTCCAGGACCGCGAGGTTGGCAGGTTGCCGGCGGAACGGCTCGTTGGCCTGGGAATTTCTCAAGTCCCCGAGGGCCGCCAGCTCTTCGCGCCCATGACCGTAGCCGAAAACCTGGAGCTGGGGGCCTATCTCCGCCACGGACGCCAGGCCAAAGCCGACATCGCCTACGACTTGGAGCGGGTCTTCCGCCTCTTCCCGGTCCTCCAGGAGCGCCAGGGACAGGAGGCTGGCACTATGAGCGGCGGCGAGCAGCAGATGCTGGCCATCGCCCGGGCCCTTATGGCCCGCCCCAAACTCCTCCTCCTGGACGAGCCCTCCCTGGGCCTGGCGCCTCTGGTGGTGGAAAACATCCTGGCCACCATCAGCCAGCTCAAAAGCGAAGGCATGACCGTACTGCTCGTGGAACAAAACGCCCGGGCCGCGCTTAAGGTGGCGGAGCGAGCTTACGTGCTGGAGACCGGCCGCATTATCTTGAGCGGCAGCGCCAGTGACCTCCTGGCGGACCGCCAGGTGACCCGGGCCTATCTCGGCCGGGACTACAAGGAATTCACCGAAGGGAGGTAAGAGATGCGCCAGCCCGATTATGAGGCCATTTCCTTGGAGGAGCTGGAACTCCTGCAACTGGAGCGCCTCCAAAGCACCCTCACCCGGGCTTACCGCCAGGTGAAGTTTTACCGTCGGCGCTTCGAGGAGGCAGGGCTGACGCCGGAGTCCATCCAAAGCCTGGCAGACCTGGCCAAGCTCCCCTGCACTACCAGGGGAGACCTCTCCGAAAACTATCCGTATGGTCTCTTCGCCGTGCCGTTGAAGGACATCGTGCGCATCATCTCCTCCCCCGGCACCACTGATCGTCCCCTGGTGGTGGGTTATACCAGTCAGGATGTCAAACTGTGGTTGGAGCTTTTGGCCCGACTCTATAACGCCGCCGGGCTGACCCCGGAGGATATCGTGCAGCTGGTGTTTCCCCCTGGTTTGGCCAACTGGCGCCGGGACCTCATGGCCGGGGCGGAATATCTGGGGGCTTCGGTCATACCCGCGGCCACCCTGAACTTCGCCAAAGAGCTCATGGTGATGCGGGACTATAAAACCTCGGTGCTGGTCACCACCCCGCCTCTGGCCCGTCACCTGCTCGCCGTTATGGAGCGCATGGGCCTTACTCCAATAGAGCTGAGTCTCAGAAAAGTTTTGCTGGTGGCTGCCCCCCTACCCGCCGCCGTCCGCCAAGAGATCGAGGCCAGCCTACAGGTGGATATCGCCACGGCCTATGGTATCACCGAGGTTATGGGCCCGGGGTTGGCTTATAGCTGCGCCGCGGACCAGGGATTTCATTTTTCCGCTGACCATTTTTACCCCGAGATCATCGACCCGGAGACCGGGGCCGTCCTGCCCCCTGGTGAGGAAGGAGAGCTGGTCATTACCACCCTGTCCACCGTGGCCTTCCCCCTGGTGCGCTTCCGCAGCGGTGACCGCACCCGCCTCGTCCCCTCCCCCTGTCCCTGTGGCCGCACCCTGGTGCGCCTGGGGGAGATCAGAGGCCGGGTGGACGACATCTTCTCCGTGGGGGGCATCAAGATCCACCCAGAGCAGGTGGGGCGCCTCCTGCAGGACTTGCTGAGCGGCCACCCCCCTAAATTTAGCTGGCAGGTGGCCACCGAAGAAGGCCTCGATGTCCTGGACCTCGAACTCACCGTGGAAGAGGACTTCTTTTCCGATGAAATCAAGGCCTTGGAGGGTCTCTGCCGCCGGGTGCGCCGTCACTTCCAGGATCATCTGGGGATCAATGCCCGCCTCACCTTGAAGGAGCTGGGAGAAGGGTGAAAAAGATTTTTGGGAAAGGGGGCCAGGGGTCGCGGACCCCTGCCCCCTCTCCCAAACCCTCTCCCCCAACCCCTTAAATTATGCGGGAGCACAGGCTTCCAGCCTGTGCAGGAAAAGCAATTCATGGTGCGCGGTGCGCGCCCTACATAACTTTGAACTCTGAACCGTAAACTTCTTAACCATTCACATTTTAAAACAAACGTGAAACTTTTCATTTACCTTAATGTAAAAATGTCCTAATATAGCCCGATTAGTCTTTTCAACTGATTTCCGGGACGAAACCTCGGGATTGACTTAACCCTTTCTTAATGAGGAGGAATCTATGTCTAAGTTAGGAAAAATCGTCGCAATCCTTTGTGCATTAGTGTTTGTTACTGTCGGCCTAAGCTTCGCCGCCGACCCCGTCAAGATCGGCTCAGTGCTCCGTCTCTCCATCGGCTCCGAGCATGGTATCCCGGCCAAACGCGGGGTTCTGATGGCTGTAGAGGATTTCAACAAAGCCGGCGGCCTCAAGGGTCAGGAGGTGAAGGTCATCATTGAAGATGAGAAAGACTCCCCCACTGCCGCGGTGAACTCCGTCAAGAAGCTCATCGACGTGGACAAGGTGGTGGCCCTGGTGGGCCCCATGACCTCAGGGGACACCCTGGCGTCTTACAAGATAGCTGACGAAGCCAAGGTGGTGTTCATCACTCCCACCGCCACCTCCCCCAAGGTCAGCGGCGCCAGTCCCTATCTCTTCCGGGGGTGCTCCCGCATCGACATTCAGGCCAAGGCCCTGACCGACTACATTGCCAAGACCTACAAGCCCAAAACCGTGGCCATCTTTTTCTCCAACGAACCTTACGGCAAAGGCTGCGCCAAACTTTTCGGTTCTTTTTTCGAAAAGCTCGGCATCAAAACCGTGGCGAAAGAGTCCTTCAACCGGGGCGACCGGGACTTCAAGGCCCAGCTCACGAAAATCAAGGCCGCCAAACCTGACCTGCTGTTCATTCCCGGCTACACCCCGGAAACCGCCCCCGCCGCAGCCCAGGCCCGGCAGTTGGGCATGAAGCAGCGGATCATCGGGGTTTATGGCGACATGGACCCGGAATACGCCAAACTGGCCGGCAAGGCGGCAGAAGGCCACCTCATCGCCGGGGAATACGATGAAGATTACGACACTCCCAAGAATAAGAACTTCCGGGAAAATTACTTCAAGCAGGCCAAAGAAAACAACGAACCGGTGAACATCATGTTCGCCGCCTTGTTGTATGACGCCACCAGCCTTGCTCTGGAGGGCATGAAGAAAAACGGCCCCACCAGTGAGGGCATCAAGAAGTTCCTGAATGAAGTAAAGGACTTCGACGGCGTCACCGGCAAGCTGTCCTTCAATAAGACCAACGACGTCGTCCGTGGGGGCGAGACCGGCGTTTACCTGTTCGAAATCAAGGATGGCAAGTACACGAAAGTGAAATGAGACTGGAAGGGAATTGTCGGGGAGGGGGCTAAGGGCCGCAGGCCCTTACCCCTGGCCCCCAATCCACTTGAGGCAAAGATAATATGATCGGGGCAGGCCGGGTCTTTTAGCCCCGGCCTGCCCCGATCCCTATTAAAGGGGGCTGGGTGGGGAGTTTGAGGGGAGGGCGGGGGAGCCACTGCTCCCCCGGCCCTTCCCTCAAGTCTTCTCCACCAACAGCACCTTGTGGTTGATAAGGTTGAGGCTGTGGATCGCGGCCTTGACGACCTTTTGTTCGCCGAAGATACTGACTATACGCAGGTTGTCGCCGTCGGGCTCGATTTTATCCACCTCAGACATGATCAGTTCTTCCTGGTCGTTTTTCAACCAATAAGCAGAAGCTTCACACATGACGCAGGTACTCCTTTAGTCGTTCGCTGACGATTTTTTCCACCAGGTGGGGCAAAGGCTCGGGCACCAGGCCGGCGATCTCCACCCGCTCCTGGGTCAGGGGCAACAGCAGTTTGGGGGCCGGGGAGGACGCAATGGCCTCAGCCATGCGAGGGGTGAGCTCTCCCATCATGGAGTTGGCCAGCACAATGGAAAGCGTCCCCAGGATTATGTCCACCGTGGGCACGGTGCGCACAATGGCGTTTTCGCCGCTGGCCCCGCGGTTGGCCCGGGCCTTCATCATCTGGGCCGTGGCCACCGCGTTGGTGCCCAGGGCGATGACCTCATGCTCCTCCCGATACACTTCCTTAAGGCGCTTGATAATGGCGGCCCCGATGCCCCCGCCCTGCCCGTCAATGACGCAAATGCGCACTCTTCACCCTCACACCAGCCCGTATTTCTCCCTGAGTTTCTGATAGACCAACTCGGGCACCATACCCTCAATGTTGCCGCCATGCACCGCCGCTTCCTTGAGTATGCTGGAGCTCAAAAATACCCAGCGCAGCCCGGTCATCAGGAAGACGGTCTCGATCTCCGGCTCCAGCCGACGGTTCATCATGGCCATCTGGAATTCGTACTCGAAGTCGGTGACAGCCCTGAGACCTCTCAACACTACTCGGGCGTTTTTGCTTTTGACGTATTCCACCAGCAGTCCCTGGAAGCTATCGATGGTGACGTTGGGCTTGTCCGCCAGGGCCTCCCGGATCATTTCTAACCGTTCTTCCACGGTGAAAAGTGTCTTTTTAAAGGAGCCTTCAGCCACCGCCACGATAATGTGGTCAAAGATACGTAGACCCCGCTGGATAAGGTCCAGGTGGCCGTTGGTGATGGGATCGAAGGTTCCCGGGTAGATCGCCAAATTGGGCATCAGCCGCTCAACTCCTGTTCCTGTGAATTTTCCCTGACTTCATAGAAAGCCACCTGGGTGTCGCCGTAACGCCGGCCTTGGCTGAGTTTCAGCCTGCCCACTTGCTCCGGCAAGGTCTCCCGGTAACTATGCTCCGCTACTACCTTGGCCTCTGGGAAAAGAAGACCAGAACCTTGTAAAGTTGCCAAGGTTTCCAACGCCAGACCCCGCTCATATGGGGGATCCAGAAAGACCAGGGTAAATTGTTCTTCCTGGGCCGCCAGTTTCCTCAGGGCTCCCTGCACCGGCATCGGCATCACCCGGGTCCGGTCCTCCAGCCCCAAGGCTGCAAGGTTCCGCCGCAAGACACCCAGGGCCGCTCCCTGGTCCTCCACCAGGACCGCCTCCCGGGCGCCCCGGCTCAGAGCCTCCAGGGTAAGAGCCCCGGTGCCGGCAAAGAGGTCCAGCACCCTGGCTTCCAACACCGCCGGCCCCAGGATGTTGAAAATGGCTTCCCGCACCTTGTCGCTGGTGGGCCGGATGTGGCCCTTCACTGCGGCCAGCCGCCGTCCCTTGAATTCGCCGGCGATGATTCTCATTGAGTTCGAGCTTCGTAGCGGTGCGTTTCACGCAACAAAAATGGCTCGATCGTTATTCGAGACTCTACATACCCGTAGCTACTTCAAATAATCCCGTACCAGAATCTCCGCAATCTGCACGGCGTTGGTGGCCGCGCCCTTGCGCACGTTGTCCGCCACCACCCAGAGATTCAGGCCGTTTTTGATGCTGAAGTCTTCCCGGATGCGCCCCACCAGGGTGAAGTCCTGACCGGCCGCGTCCAGGGGCATAGGATACTCGTTTTTGCTCGGGTCGTCCACCACCTTGATGCCGGGAAACTTTGCCAGGATCTCCCGGGCCTCAGTGGGGGAAAGCTTGCGCTCTGTTTCAATGTTCACCGATTCCGAATGCCCATAAAACACCGGCACTCTCACCGTGGTGGCCGTAACTTCGATGGTGTCGTCCCCCATGATCTTCTTGGTTTCGTGCACCATTTTCATTTCTTCCTTGGTGTAGCCGTTCTCCAGGAAGACGTCTATGTGGGGAAAGCAGTTAAAGGCGATGCGATGCGGATAGACCTTTTTGACCACCTCTTGCATTGTTAAACAGGGCCCGCACCTGGGCGGCCAACTCATCCACCGCCTTCTGGCCGGTCCCGGAGACGGCCTGGTAGGTGGAAACCACCACCCGTTTGATCCGGGCTGCATCATGCAGGGGCTTGAGCACCACCACCATTTGAATGGTGGAGCAGTTAGGGTTGGCGATGATCCCCGTCTTTTTATAAAGCGCAATGTCCTGGGGATTGACCTCGGGCACCACCAGGGGTACGTCCGGGTCCATGCGCCAGGCGCTGGAGTTGTCCACCACCACGGCGCCGGCCTGGGCCGCAATGGGCCCGTATTCTTTGCTGATGGAACCCCCGGCAGAAAAGATCGCAATCTCGATGCCCTGGAAGGAATCCTTGGTCAGAACCTCCACCGGGATTTCCTTACCCTTGAAGGAAACCTTTTTCCCGAGGGACCGTTCCGACGCTAACGGCTTCAACTCCGCCACAGGAAAATCGCGTTCCTCCAAACAGGCTACCATCTGCTGCCCCACCGCGCCGGTGGCCCCCGCCACTGCTACCCTGTATGTACGACTCATTGCTGATTCACTCCTCAATCTGTTCCAGATGAGTAGATGAGCAGTCAGTTTGGTAAAGATACTTTTATCACTGCTGATTGCTGACTGCTGACTGCTGACTGCTGACTGCTGACTGCTACTACATCGCCTCCACTGCGTTTTTGGCCACCAGGTCGCCCACTTCCGTGGTGGTGTAGCCCATCTGGCCGGCACCCATGCTTTTCATCATGGTGGCGCTCTTTTTGATGCCCTGTTCCACGGCCTGGGCCGCTTTGGTTTCCCCCAGGTATTCCAGCATCATCTGGGCCGCGGCGATGGCGGCAATGGGGTTCACCTTATTGAGGCCGGTGTATTTGGGGGCCGAGCCGCCGATGGGCTCGAACATGGAAACGCCTTCGGGATTGATATTCCCGCCGGCCGCCACTCCCATGCCCCCCTGCACCATGGCCCCCAAATCCGTGATGATGTCGCCGAACATGTTGTCGGTGACGATGACGTCGAACCACTCCGGGTTTTTCACCATCCACATGCAGGTGGCGTCCACGTGGGCATAGTCCGTGGTGACCTCCGGATATTGGTGTGCCATGGCTAAAAATGCCCGTTCCCACAGGTCCGAGGCGAAGGTGAGCACGTTGGTTTTGGCCACTAACGTAAGTTTCTTCCCCTTGTTGCGCTTCTGGGCCAGTTCAAAAGCGAACTTGAGGCAGCGGTCCACCCCCTTGCGGGTATTGATGGATTCCTGGATGGCCACTTCATCCGGGGTGCCGTATTTCAGATAGCCTCCGGCCCCGGCATAGAGCCCCTCGGTGTTCTCCCGCACCACCACAAAGTCGATGTCCTCAGGACCCTTGTCTTTGAGGGGGGTGTCCACCCCGGGGTAGAGCATCACCGGCCTCAGGTTGACGTACTGGTCCAATTCGAAGCGGACTCTCAGGAGAATGCCCTTTTCCAGAATGCCGGGCTTGACGTCAGGGTGGCCGATGGCCCCGAGATAAATGGCCTTGAATTGCCGAAGTTCCCCCAGGACCGAATCGGGCAGCACCTCCCCGGTCTTCAGGTAGCGCTCGCCCCCCAGGTCATAGTGGACAAAGTCAAATTTCAGGTTGGCTGGCCCGGCCACGGCGTTCAGGACCTTGAGGCCCTCGGCCACCACTTCTGGTCCGGTGCCGTCTCCGGGGATGACTGCGATGCGATGGGTCATGCTGTTGGTGCCTCCAATTTTTTCTTCAGATGTGCCATGAGCCCGCCGTCTTCGAGAAGCTCCTGCATAAACGGGGGGATGGGCTGGCTTTTGTAGGTCTTCCCGGTTTCCAGAGACGTGATGTTCCCCGTGTTCAGGTTGACCTTGATCTCCTGGCCGCTCCTAAGTTCTGCCGCCGCTTCCGGGGATTCAAGGATGGGAAGCCCCATGTTGAAGGCATTGCGGTAGAAAATGCGGGCAAAAGAATCCGCGATGACCGCGGCCACCCTGGCGGCCTTGATGGCTATGGGCGCGTGCTCCCGGGAGGAGCCGCAGCCAAAGTTTTTCCCGCCCACAATAAAGTCTCCATGTCGCATCTTGTGAACAAACTCTGGATCCGCGTCCTCCATGACATGCAGGGCCAACTCCGCCGGGTCCGAGGTGCTGAGGTAACGGGCCGGTATGATTTCGTCGGTGTTGATATCGTCCCCGAACTTGTGTACTCTGCCGGTAAGCTCCATGAGCGTTTCCCTTTAAAATTAATCAAAAAATAGTATCAGAAAAGATAAGGGAAATTCAAGGGGTGAGGCGGTTTCAATTTTGGTCACCAAGTATCTTGTCCACCCAACTGCCCCTTGCTGACGCCTATGCCCCCGCCGGAAAAACTCTACGTTTATGAAATCGAAGGCCGGGTGAACCCGCCGCCTGAACTCACGGCACAGGACTTTATGGGCTGCTGGCGGGAGGGGAGCTGTTCCTATCTTTTCTTTTCAGCCCCCAGGGAACAGGAGGTCAAGTCCTGGCTGGCGGCTGAGCCTGGCCGGGGCCGGTTTCTCTCGGTCACCGACCTCAACTACGCCGACTGGGAGGCGGGCCAGGTCCTCAAGCCCACCCGGGTGGCCGGCTTCTACCTCTGTCCGGTTTGGGAAGAACCTGCGCCGGAGCCGGGGGACATCACCCTCCGCCTGGAGCCCGGTCTCGCCTTCGGCTCGGGCTACCACCCCACCACCCGCCTGTGCCTGGAGCTCCTTCGCCAAGTTTTTCAGGCAAACACACCCGCCCGGGTCCTGGACCTGGGCACCGGTACCGGGGTCCTGGCCCTGGCGGCCCTGGCCCTGGGGGCCACTCAGGTAGTGGCTCTTGAGTACAACGACCTGGCGGTGCACACCGCGGCCCGGAACGTGCGGCATAACCACAAAGAGATGGACATTTTCCTGATCCACGGGGACGCCCGCGATTTCGCCCATCTTCCTGCGGACCTGGTCCTGGCCAACATCCATCTGGACGTGCTCCTGGATCTCCTTGACCTTGCGAACTTTTTCAACAAGAAATGGTACATCTTCTCCGGAATCCTGGGGGCCCAGGCGGAGCGCTTTCTGAACGCCCTCGACGCCTCCCCCCTCGACACCCTGACAGTCCTGGACGACAACCTCTGGTTCGCCGTCCTGGCGCGAAATTTCCGGAATAATCACAAAAACAGGTAACCGCAAACGTCACCCTGCGCCGGGACGGGTTCGGTTCTTTTTATGGGGAATCCTGCTTCCATACTTCGTAGAGGGAAAAATGGCTAAAGAGGAAAATTTTTGGGTTGTCCGCCTGGACGATACTCCCCTGGGGTTCTTTGATCTATATTTCAGCGTCAAAGGTCTGGTGAACCTTGAGATCATTGATGCCGAGGAAGGGTTCCCCTTTCTCATTCCCGGCTTGATTCATGGCACGAGCGAGACAAAACCCCCCGGCCGGCTCATCCGGGTGGTCAACGACACCATGGGGGAATTAAACCGGTATTTGGGCGGAACTCCAACGAATTTTTCCGAAGTCCCCCTGGACCTCAGGGGCACCGCCTTCCAAATTCATGTCTGGCAGGAACTTCGTAAAATTCCCCCCGGTGAAACCATTTCCTATCAGGAACTGGCCCGGCGCCTGGGGAACCCCAAGGCCGCCCGGGCCGTGGGCCAGGCCTGCGGCGCCAACCCCATCCCCCTCATCGTCCCCTGCCACCGGGTCATCGCCGCGAACGGCTCCCTGGGCGGCTTCAGCTCGGGCCTCCCCCGCAAACGCTGGCTCCTTGAACATGAGCAGGTGAATGTGGGGGAAGGACCAGGAACGTAGGGGCGGGTTTAAAACCCGCCCCTACACGCCTTCCCCACTCCCCCCTCCCAACTCTCTTTAGGGGGGCTGCGGCAGGCTGGACCATCGGGTCCTGCCTGCCGCGGCCTTCACTATCCCCCCTTAAGGGGTTGGGGGAGGGGGTGTAGGGGAGGGGGCAGGGGTCCGCGACCCCGGTAGCACGGGCTTCCAGCCCGTGGGACCCCCCTCCCCCACATCATCCCTGGCCCCCTCCCCCACCCACACTCCTTCCCCTAGGGCCTGCACGTACGGCAGGGGCTATAGCCTTGCAGGTAGGCTTCGGTGGGGGAGGTGAACTGCACCCGGTTGGTTTTGGCGGTTTTTTCCCCTTGGTGGCAAGTGGGGCGGTGAAAGATCAGGCTTCTTTTGTTGCCGATGTAGGAGGGTTCGTCCTGCTTCAGGGCTTCGAGCCAGATGCCCCGGGGGGCCTGGAGGGCCTCCCGCTGGGCCGCCAGCAGTTCCTCCCGGAAGCGCATATTGGGGGGGACGGTGTACACCCGGGCCAGGCCCTGGCGCACCAGTTCCCGGCTCAAGTTGGTCCCGTCTAAGAGGAAAAGGTAAGCCAGGGTTCGGCCGTAGCGGTCGTAGCGCAGCTTGTCATATTCCAGGCGCACCCGTTTTCCTTGCGCCAGGTCGGCCAGGACCCGCTTGGCCTTGTGGGCCAGGAAATCTGCGGGCTGTCCCTCTCGTTCCAACTCCGGGGCATCGATGCCCAAGAGCCGCACCTTTTGGCCGCTGGCCAAAATCACCGTATCCCCGTCCCGCACCTGGGCCACCAGGGCTTCCTTGACCGGACCCTGGCTTTGGGCCGTGCATCCCCAAAACCCTGGAGTCAAGGCCAGGGAGAGGGCCAGGCTAAGCAGTGCTGCTGGCCACCACCGGGTGATTGTTCTGGGAGAGCTTTTGCCGAAAATAGGGGATGGTCTCCTTGAGGCCGGAGGTGAGGGGCACCGTGGGCTGCCACCCCAGAAGCTCCTGGGCTCGGCTAATGTCCGGCCGCCGCTTCACCGGGTCGTCCGGGGGCAAGGGCCGGTAGACCAGCTGGGCCGGGCTCTGGGTCATGGTCAAAATTTTTTGGGCCAACTCTAAGATGGTAAATTCCTCTGGGTTTCCCAGGTTCACCGGGGCGTGATACGCCTCAAGGTTCATCAGCCGCACCAGACCCTCCACCAGGTCGGCAATATAGCAGAAAGACCGGGTTTGGCTGCCGTCCCCATAAATGGTGATGTCCTGGCCGGTGAGGGCCTGGACGCAGAAGTTGCTGACCACCCGGCCGTCGTTGATGGCCATCCGGGGGCCGTAGGTGTTGAAGATGCGGGCGATGCGAATGTCCACCCCGTTTTGCCGGTGATAGTCCATCATCAGGGTTTCCGCCACCCGTTTCCCTTCATCATAGCAGCTTCGGGGGCCCAGGCAGTTGACGTTCCCCCAGTAGTCTTCCCGTTGGGGATGAACCTGGGGGTCGCCATAAATTTCGGAGGTGGAGGCCAGCAGAATCCGGGCCTTCACCCGTTTCGCCAGCCCCAGCATGTTGAGGGTCCCCATGACGTTGGTCTTGATGGTTTTCACCGGGTTATACTGGTAATGCACCGGAGAGGCTGGACAGGCCAGGTGATAGATTTGGTCCACCTCCAACATGATGGGGTTCACCACATCGTGGCGGATGAGCTCCAGCTCCGGCTGTTTCAGCAGATGCCGGAGGTTCTCCTTGGAGCCGGTGAAGTAATTATCCAGGCTGAGGACTTCGTGTCCCTGCTTCAGAAGGTATTCCACCAGGTGGGAGCCGATGAACCCCGCCCCCCCGGTGACCAAAATCCTGGCCATGAGGCAATCTCCCTTGCAGATCAGCGAAAAAGTTTCCTTGCTATTGTAACCAGGTTGGCAATGAAGGTAAATTGTTGATTGACACCAGCCTTAAGTTTGGTTGATATTTATTCCAGATTCACTTCACCCATTTCAGGCACAAGGGGGATCATTGTGGCGACTAGATCACGGCAAGAGATTTGGCAGAAAGTGGGGACTGGGGTAGTGCAAGGGTTACCCCGGACAGGTGGTTTGGTGGCATTGATACTGGCGGTTCTCTGGCTGATGCCTGGTTGTCCAGTCCCTCAAGGGGGTCAGGATCTAAAGAAAGATATGGCGGCTCTCAAGACCGAGATGGCTGCCATCAAGGAGAAACTCAGCCAGGTGGAAGCCAGTCAAAAGGTCCTGCTGGAAATGGTCAAGGGAACCCAGAAGCCTCAGGCCGCAGCCCCGGCGGGAACGGTGGCGGGCCTGCCGGTGTTCCCGGCACCCGCCGCACCTGCCGCCGGCACTCCCCTGACGGTGGACGAACTTTTCAAGCAAAAAGATCAACTGCTGGGGACCAGGGTGACGGTAAAGGGCATGCCGGGGCCCGTTATGATGCATAAAAAAACCCTCTTCCTGGGCGGTCCTGGGGGCATGGTGGAGGTAATTTACGGCAACCTGCAGGACAAAAAGCAGGTAGAGCGCCTCACCGCCCAGAACATCGAAACGCCCCTCACCGTGAGTGGCATCCTGAGCGCAGCGCCGGGCCAGACCAAGGAGCCCGTTCGTCTGATCATCATGGCTGACATGGTGGAGTTCTGAAGTCAAGGGAGCCCGCGACTGTTCCCCTTCCATCTCTATGGGCCCGGCTGACCCGGAAGCAACCCGGGACCCCGGGCCCTAGTGCGGCTGAAACCTCCCGGGGCTTGAGCCGCAGCCTTTCCCGCCTGGATCTGATGGTCATTGGCGTGGCCCAGATCATCGGGGCCGGCATCTTCGTGATTTCCGGGGTCGGGGTCAAAATCGCCGGCCCCGGCATCCTCCTGTCCTTTCTGATAGCCGGCCTGGCCTGCACCCTGGCGGCTCTGTGTTACGCTGAATTGGCCTCCATGATGCCCCAGGCCGGCAGCGCCTACACCTATGCCTATGCCATCTTCGGGGAGATTTTCGCCTGGATTATCGGCTGGGACCTCATCCTGGAATATGGCATGGGCGCGGCCACCGTGGCCGCGGGCTGGTCTTTTTACTTCCAGGACCTGCTCAAGGCCTACGGGCTGACGTTGCCCGTCTGGGCCAGCGGCCCCCCGTTCAGCCAGCCCGGCCGGGTCATCAACCTGCCCGCCGCGGCTATCGTGCTCTTTTTTTCCGTCCTCCTGATCTTCCGCACCCGTCTCAACGCCCTGGTGGCCCGGGGCCTCGTCTTCGTCAAGCTAACGGTCATCCTCTTCATCCTGGCCGTGGGCGTCGGTTTCGTCAAGCCGGCCCAGTGGCTGCCCCTGGTTCCCTACGGCCCCGGAAGCGTCATTCAGGCCGCAGCCCTGGTGTTTTTCGCCTACCTGGGCTTTGATGTTATCTCGGTCACCGCCGAAGAATCCCGCCACCCGGAACGGGACGTACCCTTCGGCATCATCGGCTCCCTGGCTCTGTGCAGCCTGATCTACCTGGCCGTGGCCCTGGTTCTGGTGGGAATGGTGCCCTTCCAGCAGATCGATCCGGACGCCCCCTTTTCCGTCGCTTTCCGCCAGGTGGGCCTGCCCTGGGCCGCCGACCTGGTGGCCCTCGGGGCCCTGGTGGGCATCACCAGCGTCTTTTACATGCTGCTCATGGCCCAGCCCCGCATCCTCTTCGCCATGGCCCGGGACGGCCTCTTGCCGTCCTGGGTGGCCACGGTCCATCCCCGCTATCAGACGCCCCACCGCCTGACCCTCATCTGCGGCGGGGCCGTGGCCCTGGTGTCCTCTTTGACCCCCATCGAGAAGCTGGCCTATCTCTGCAATATCGGCACTCTCTTCGCCTTTTCCCTGGTCTGCGTGGGCGTGCTGGTGCTGCGCTTCACCTCCCCTACCCTCCCCCGCCCCTTCCGCTGCCCCCTGGGAAAAACCGTGGCCCTGGCCGGAGCCCTCGTCTCCCTGGGCCTCATGCTCTCCATGCCGGCCCACTCCTGGTGGCGCCTGGGTCTCTGGCTCCTGGCCGGCCTGGCCCTTTATTTCATCTACGCCTTTTCTGCTTCTCGCCTTCCCCCCGAGGAAAACACCCCTCCACCCTAGGTTCTCCCCTCAAAACATTTTACTAGCCAAACAATATGGCCAAAAATGCAATACTTACATAATTGCAAGATATTGTGTTCCGTCAAAACGGAATGCCAAGCCCGGGGGCGGCTCCCACTCACCCCAGCGGTAACATGAGCTTAAATCTGCTTTCCTAATTCCCCCCCCCAAAAAAATTTTCTTTGCCTCTCATTTTTTTCTTGCACCTTGTTGCTGGTCCTGTTACTATTTGGATCAGGAACAGGAGGCAGACAATGAACGAAAGAAAATTGCCAAAAATTCGGAAAATTGATCTCGGCGACAGAAAGTCCATAAAGATGAATTTCAGATTTAGCAAGGAGGCTCTTGAAGCGCTCAGTTGGCTATCAAAGCGCCATGGGGTGCCCATGAAAGACGTTTTTCATTTTGCGTTCGATGTTCTTCCTACATTCGAGGAGGCAATCGATGCGTTGATCAGCATCGATGAGCAAATAAAATTTAATAAAGTTGAACAAAAAACGATAAGGCGCACTGTAGTAATTACCAAAAAGACACTAGATTATTTAATCAAATTAAGCCAAAAGTCTAACATTTCTCGAGATGATATATTAAATATGGCAATTTTACTTGCTAAGGGGGTTGCAATATCTAATGACGATGCATCAATAGCAGCATACAAAGAAGCATTTGACTTAATAGATAATTTTTATTCAGAAGCGAAAGGCGTTGAGTTTAAATTAAAAGAATTATTAGGCGATGACAATTTAATTGTCAACGATTTTAGACTCGCCGTAGAAATGATAAATGATACCCATGAAAAGATAGACGAGGAAATTAAACAAAGAGGCGATGAACCCAAATGATAGGAGCGTATATCATGAAGCTTACAAACCACGCAAAAATAAGGTCACAGCAGAGAGGAATACCAGAAGACATTTTTTCTTTAATTTTACAATTCGGAAAAGCATCTCAAAAGCCAGGCAACGCCTGGGAAATAAAATTAGGCAAGAAAGGAAAACAGCGAGCCGAAAAACACTTAAAGTATTTGCTTCAATATCTGGACAAGGCAAGCAAGAAGGCAATAATTATTAATTCAGAAATGGATAAAATTATAACAATGTACAATACCAAGGACAAACCAAAACATTAAAGTATATTCTATAATAAAAAAAATAATTACAAGAAGTGTATAAAAAATATTAATGCTAATACAAAATTGATTGGAGAAAGCATATGTTTAATTATAGAGAAATAGACCTTTTAATTAATAAAGTTGATCAGAGTATAAAACACGAAAAAAACAACATGATTAAACGAATATATATTGACATTCTAGTAAAATTGCGCAAAGAAAAAGAAAGGAAAAGTAATCAACCTCATCTTCGTCTTCTGCAATTATAATTAAAAGAAACTTTCACCATAAGGAATCCAAAATAATTCGAAAATCAAAAAAACATTTAGGAATGGGATATAATGTTAGAACCTAATCTTGAATCTATCCGAGATCAGATCGAAAGCTTGAAGGCTGAAATCGCCGAGATTGAGAGCCATATTCCACGGTGGGATGCGGACAGTACCATGGGCGGGAGATTTCTTCGATCTATAGCGAAACGCATTGTACTTTCATCAAAACGTCTTGAGGCATTGGTGAAGGAAAATACTTACTCTCCAACTTAAACTTTAAGGATACATAAGTGCCAACTGGCTTCTATCAAATTCTACCCTTTAACGTGGTGTATAAAGAAAGTAAACAAAATATATAATTTTGTTTCCTTTTAGCTACTCACTGCTCTCTATCCGCCATTTTGAGCCCTAAAAAAATTTGCGATATGGCGATATTATGACAATTGGGGACCAGCTCGGCCACGGCCTGGCCACCCCCCTCCTCCCGATCCACCTGAATGATGACCCGGGCCACCGTTAGGCCCATCTCCCGGGCCGTTTTTGTGGGTTGGGCCATATAGAACCAAGGGGATAATAAAAAAGCTTGATAAATGAATCGAACCCCTTTACTATGGCTTAGAAACGGAGAGCAGCGAAGCTTTCCCCTGAAGTAAGCACAAAATATCTTAACGAAGCCACGAAGGTCTCGACGCGCCGAAGCGCTTGCAGATTCGTGGCTTTTTTTATTTCCGGAACCTTCGGACTGGGGCTTTGATCAGCGGAAGTTTTTCTGGTAACTGGGCGCGTTTCCAGGAGCAAGAGAAAAAAGTCATTCGCCGGGCAGGAAATCCGGCGACTGAGGGAGAAAAGAAAGGAAAACCGGGGATGAGCACAACAAAATTTTGGGTCATCATGCTGCTGATTTTTGGGCTGTGGTTGCCCGCGCTGGGGTGGGGCAAGGAAGCTAAGGCAGCAAGTGAAGGCATCGTGTTTGAGGATAAGGCCCAGAAGCCGGAAGAGGGCATTGTGTTTGAAGACGAAAAAAAGAAAGAGGAGGAGGTCTGCGAGGTGGAAGAATGCCCGGCCACCTTCGGCCCGCTTTTCACCGACACTGCCATTCCGGCTGCCAAAGGCGAGTTTGCCATTCAGCCCACCTGGCTGGTGCCGGTCACCTATGGCAGCTATGACGGCAACTGGAAGCGACGGACGGCCGGCGGCGATTTCGTGGGCTTTACCCAGTTGGTCAAATTTACCTATGGCCTGTGGGACAACCTGGAGGTCTTTTTGGAATTGAGCACCTACAACCACAACTGGGCCGCCAATGTCTCGGAACCGGGGCCGCGAGGGGAGCGGAACGCCAACTTTGGCGGGTTCGGCGATATCGCCCTGGTTTTTAAATATGGCCTGGTGGCGGAAACCGAACGCCGGCCCCAGGTAACGGCCTTTTGGGGCACCGTCTTTCCCACCGGCCACCACCGCCGCCTCAACCCGGGCAGGTTAGGCACCGACGAACTGGGGGGCGGCTCGGTGGACTTCGTTTTGGGCTTTAACCTCCAGAAGTGGTTGAAACCTTTCATTTTCTACGGCAATCTGTGGTACACCCTGCGAACCGACTATACCGCCGATGGGGAGAATGCCGATGGGGTTGCCACCCAAGTACGGGTGCACCCCCGGGACCTTGTCTTAATAAACCTGGCCATGGAATACCCTCTGACCAAACGGTGGATTTTCCTCCTGGAATTCCTGCAAGCCTACGAAGGGGGCAGGCTGATCGGCAGACAAGCTAATCAGGACCCGGCCGCCAAGATTTCTCTGGTGCCGGGCATCGAATACATGGCCACCGATCACCTGTCCCTGGCCCTGGGTCTCAATATCGATCTGGCTGGAAAAAGAGAAAACGCCAATTTCACCCCTACTTTTTCCCTGGTGTATTTGTTTTAACTCCCTGGCTTTCAGGGGTAAGTTATTTCCCAATACCTGGAGAAAGGGTTGACTCCTGGCGACGCAATTCGCAAGTTATAGAGAAGTTTTTGGTTGAAGAGGAGACTCACTGATGACACGTTGGCATATGATCGGCATGGGAATGGTAATCACGATGTTAACGGTATTGGCCGGGACTGCGCCCGCTGAATTAAGAGGGCGGGGCCAGGGTTTTCGGGTTTGCCCCTACACTTCGTATCAATGTCCTCTTCCTCCCAAAGATGTCTGTCGGCCCCTGGAGATCAAGGGGAAAATCACCGGGGTTCTGACAGAATCTCCCGAACCAGGCATGTATCCCGGCATGACTTTGTCCATGCAAAGCCAAGAACAGGGAAAGGTGCGGGTACATTTGGGCCCCGTTTGGTACCTGGAAAGACAGGAGGTTTCTTTCCAACCCGGGGATGAGGTGACGGTCAAAGGCGTTTGTTTCGACTCGGAGGGAGAAACCAAACTGGTGGCCGCAGAAGTGGTCATGGGCGACCATGTTCTGGCCCTCAGAGACTCTCTGGGACGACCTCTCTGGGAAGCCTGGCGCAAGCGGTAAGTGCCGGCGCCACCCATACGGGAAAAATTCTTTCGTGAATCTGAGCATATCGGTATTTTTCCCTGTCCACCGATAACTGCTAATTTTGGCAGGAACTATAAAAGTCTTCTGGGTCTTTCAGGAGTCCTTAGGTTGAGGTATGATGAAAACTTAGTCGACGGCTACCGCCACAATTCTCAAGAGCACGGGGGAACCACATGCCTGATGAACTGACGCAGCAGAACTTCAAAGACCAGGTGAAGGCCTTATGTCCTTTGGTGGATAACCTGCGGCTCATGATCGCCGCTGCCCGGCACGCCTTCAACCGGCACAGCCAGGCGCAGTTGGACGAAATGGCCAAACTGCAGCAGGCCTTTACCCTCGATATAGATCCGTTCTTTGAGAAAGTGGAAAGGGGCCTGAAAAAAACGTCAGCAGCCGACAAACCATACCTGCTCAAGCTTCAAAAGATTCTCACCAACCTGGAACTGATGACCGACAAGATTGCCCGCATGGCGGACCATCTCCGGTACAAGGCCAACCACGGGGCCATCCTTTCCGATCAGGATTTCTTTGCCGTCAACAACCTGTTTTCGCAGCTTACAGGTTTTATGCGGTCCCTGGTGGATATCTTTCAGATAAACGATGCCTCCATGAAGGCCTATGTTTTGCAGGAGAGCGACAAGCTCACGGCCGGCTGGTTCAAGTCGGAAACGGACCATGAGACCAGGATGATGGATACCCCCGGCCAGCCCGACGCCTGGTCCATTTACCTGGCCATCCTGGAGCTCAGCCGGGAAATCCTGGGACATCTGGAGGACATCGTCAAAAGCCTTGATTGAAACTGACCTGGGAAACCCGCTGGACTATGAGGCGATGCCACGGTAGCGTATTTGAGCTCAACCTGTCCTGAACCAACCATTCTCGACGCCGGTAAGAGTAATCTGGGAAAAATCGTCAGCACGCAAGAAGAAAACCATATACAGGAGGTCACCATGACAACGGGTAACAGAACCTGGCTGCGACACGGAATTATCTTTCTGGTTGGTGCGGTTTGTCTGCTCGGCTGGTTCGGAGTGCAAGCCGTCCAGGCCCAGGACCACGCCAGTGTTTTGCTGGGCTCGGGCTTCAATGAATGGAACGTGGATACCCCCAAAGAAAAGGCTTTTTTCGATAACCACCCCACTGACCAGTTTACCACCTACAAACGGGGCGATAAAACTGTTCATATCTTTAAAGACCCACAATCCAGCATGGTTTACGCTGGCGATGATACTTCCTACCAGAAATATCTCCAGACAGTCAAAGCCCAAAACCTAACTCCGAAATCACAGCAGGACGCCGCAGAGCAAAGCGACCCGGATTTTTGGCTTAATTGGCAAGATGAATACGGGCCCTGAGCCACCTTCGTTTGGTCAACCTCGCTCTGTCTTTAGGAGTTTGCCGGAGAGGAAACTCCATATCTGAACAATAAGTAAATCCTGCTTCAGGCTAACCAGACCTCGGGCCGCACCTGGGTTGCTACCAGATGCGGCTCGGTCTTTTTAAGGGGGAGGAATCGAAGTTATCTCAAGAAATTAAAAATTGAAGATAACACTAGAACCTATTTTTCTGTCATCCTGAACGAAGTGAAGGATCTCAACCGATTGAAAATGCAAGATTCTTCGCTTCGCTCAGAATGAGATTTTAGGAGAACTTGAGGTTTTGCAATAGCTTCTAGCAAGAATAGTGAAATTCATAGTTGACTTTCCCTCAATGAGTCTATTAGACTTGCTACATTTGAAACCGACTCAAAATCAAGCCAAAATCTGAGCAAGGCCTGGGAAAGTAACATTCTCACAAAGTGTTTAAAAAATAACATAACATTCAACACATAATGAACGAAAAATATAAGTCTGTTTTAATAAATTACATGAATAAAATATCTTTCAGAAACTCATTTTCCTTATCGATATTTGTTTTATATTTCCTATTTTTAGTTACAGTTTTTTCTTTCTTCCTGCTAATAAATGGTGAAAATTTCATTAATTACCCCCATCACCTCCTGAAGGCAAAGGCCTCGACCCCTCGTGATCTGAGCTTCTCTCCACTTAAAATCGAGCCACCTCCTGGACTTGCCCACAAATTTTTATTAGCTCGCAAAAACGCTTCGTTGTTGCTTAGCTATCTCCTCTCCCCCGGCAGCCTCCTAGTCTTCCAGGGGAATAATGAACTAATCAGTCAATCCCTCAGCCCATTGATTCTGCCGGAAAAGTTACTATCCATGTCGGCAAGTAAAGGGTCGGTGGTTCAGCAGCAACCAGATTTGCAGAACCTGGTCCAGAGGCTGAGTTATGTAAAGCTTGCACCCCAAGAATACCTTTCAGTACCTGGCCGAATAGATATATCGCCCCGTTCTCGGGACCGCAGAAAACTCCTCCAAGCAAGGGCGCGGCAGGCAAAAAAATCGTCTCACCGCCGCTACTGCTTCCCTGTGTCGGGTCCCTTTTCATTTAAAGATACCTGGGGTGCTCCCCGTGGCATGCATAGGTATCATAAAGGGGTTGACATCTTTGCCGCAGAAGGCGCAGCAATTTACGCCGTTACCGATGGGATCATCCATAAATTAGTGACCTGGAAAAGAGCGGGACTTACCCTCCTTTTGCGGGGCAAAGATGGCAGAGGGTATTGTTTCATGCACCTCCAGAAATATGCGGAGGGCATCACCGAAGGGAAAAAGGTAAAGAAGGGGGACTTGATCGCCTACGTGGGCCGTACCGGGCTCAGAGGTTCTCCCGCGCATCTTCACTTCCAGGTTCACGCCGATCATCAATTTAGCAAGGATGAGATCCTGTACCCTTATGATTTCCTGGTTTCGTTATGCCAGGGTCGGAGCGTCGCCGACTTAGGCCGTAAAAAAACTTTTTCAAGCAAGTTGGGAAGGAGACAGCAATTTGTCCGTTTTCGTGAGGGTCTTAGATCAGACTTGATTTTAGTTGCTAACAAACCGCAACGTTCATGGCTAGAACCCACATTTAAAATCCCTCATGCCAAGTGGGTATCCCGACCAGTCTCTCCTGCCCGCCGCAAATTAGTTACCGTGAGATAAGGCTGAATGACCAAAGGCTTCAGGGCATACCTGGCGTCAAATGCCGGCTTGTCACCGCTGAACCCTTCTGGGGTTCCTCCTCATTAAATCTCCCGACTTGACTGCACTTAGGTCAACTTCTTTTGGTGGGGTTTGTTGATTCGGCCACCGCTTGAGGATATGCTTTAGTCTTAAGGGCAGTATCACCTCATCCCGGGCAAACCTGAAGCCCAAGGCCGCTCCAGTACAAAGGAGAAACTCCCATGGACGTGCTCCAAGCCATCCGGGCCAGAAGAGCAGTAAAGCATTACGATCCCGAGCATAGCTTTACGGAGGAGGAAATCAATCAGTTTCTGTCTCTGGCAATTCTCTCTCCCACGGCCTTTAACATCCAAAACTGGCGGTTCGTCCTGGTCAGGGACCCGGAATTGAAAAAGCAAATTCGGGAGGTAGCCTGGAATCAGGCCCAAGTGACAGACGCGTCCCTCTTGATTGTTTTGTGTGCCGATCTCAAAGCTTGGGACAGAAACCCTGAGCGTTATTGGCACAATGCCCCCCAGGAGGCGCAGGATTTCATCATTCCCGCCATTGATGCGTACTATCGGGACAAGGAACAGGTAGAGAGAGATGAAGCCATGCGCTCCTGTGGCCTTGCCGCCCAGACCCTGATGCTGGCCGCCAAGGCCCTCGGGTATGATTCCTGCCCCATGGATGGTTTCGATTATGAGGCGGTGGGAAAATTGATCAACCTGCCGGCGGATCATGTAGTGGCCATGTTTGTGGCCATCGGCAAGGGCATCAAGGAGGCCTGGCCCAGAGGCGGTCAACTGCCTCTCAGTGAAGTAGTCATTACCAACCGCTTTCCCTGATTGTCACTTGCTGAGAGGTGTTAAAAAAATTTGTCTGAGACTGCCGTGGGGCAGGGCGATATTGACAGGCCCCGGGTGTTGCTTTAAACATATGTATCCTGACCTGGGAGGTGTCCCATGACTTTCCTTTTCTTGACATCAGCCACGAGTGCTAGCGATGAGTGACATCTTTCTCTGTTACGCCAGTGAGGACCGGAAGCGGCTGAGACTGTTAGTTGAGGCCCTCACCCAGGTAGGGTGGTCTGTTTCCTGGGACCGGACCATCCCTGTGGGGAAAACCTGGCAGGAGGTGCTGGAAGAAGTGCTAGGGACCACCCGCTCTCTGGTGGTTGTCTGGTCCAAGAATTCCATAAAACGCCAATGGGTGATCGAAGAGGCGGAGGAAGGAATCCGCAGGAGATTGCCCCTTTTCCCGGTTTTGCTGGACAGGGTGACACCCCCCGTAAGATTTCGGTCTCTGCAAAGCGTCAACCTCTCGGCTTGGGATGGCGCCACCGGCTCTTTCGCCTTTCAAGGTCTGGTGAGAAATATCAGGAGAACCCTCGGCCAACCTGCCGAACTCGAGCTCCCCAGGCCGACACCGCAAGCAATTCCTCAGCCGGACCTCAGTGAACCTTTCTCAGCAGAAAAATTCAGCAATAGTCTTGACATGCATTTCGTGCTCATCCCGGCTGGCACCTTCATGATGGGGAGCAGCATTGAGCAAGAGGGGGATGAAGATGAACAACCCCAGCACCAGGTCACCCTCAGCCGCCCCTTTTATGTGCAAACTACTCCAGTAACCCAGGGACAGTGGCACCAAGTGATGGGGGAAAATCCCTCCTTTTTCCGGGAATGCGGGGAGGACTGCCCGGTGGAGAATGTCTCCTGGGACGAGGTCCAGGAGTTCATCGAGAAACTCAACCGGATGGAGGGCACTGACCGGTACCGCCTGCCCACCGAGGCTGAGTGGGAGTATGCCTGCCGGGCCGGGACCACCGGAAGTTTTTGCTTTGGTGAGGACGAGGCGGAGCTGGGAAAATATGGCTGGTATGAAAAAAACTCCGGGAAAAGCACCCACCCCGTGGGTCTCCTCAAGGCCAATCCCTGGGGTCTTTACGACGTGCACGGCAACGTCTGTGAGTGGTGCCAGGACTGGTATGGCCAATACCCGCCCGGGCCCGTCACGGACCCCGAGGGGCCTTCTTCCGGAGAACACCGGGTCTTGCGCGGCGGTTCGTGGGACGGCGATGCCGATGACCTTCGTTCCGCCTATCGCCTCCGCTTCTCTCCGGGCTACCGCTATAACCACGTCGGTTTCCGGGTGGCCAGGAACTTGTAGGAATGCCAGTTGCCGGATGAGGGAGACGATGAGAATCTCCGCTCGGTATCCGCAACCAGAAATAACCCACCATGCAAACCAAAACCTTTTTGTAAGGGTTATATGAGGCTAACTTTTTAACCCATGATTGACATTGAGCACCTCAGCAAACGCTATCAAGATATCCTGGCCCTGAATGATTTGACCTTGCAGATCACCTCGGGCGAGATCTTCGGCCTGTTGGGCCCCAATGGCGCCGGCAAAACCACCCTCATCAAGATATTGACCGGCCTGGCCCGGCCGACTGAGGGTCGGGCCACTATTGCCGGCTTTGATGTGGTGCGCCAGCCCCTGAACGTCAAGCAGTTGATCGGGGTCTCTCCCCAGGAGATCAACCTGGACAAGGAGTTGACGGCTTATGAAAATCTCTTGATCTACGGCAAACTCCATCAGGTTTCCGACCTGAAGGGCCGCATCCATGAACTCCTCGAGATGGGGGGGCTCACCGAGAGGGCCCACCATCGGGTGCGGGATTTCTCCGGGGGCATGCAGCGACGTCTTCTCATAGTCAGGGCTATGATGTCCCGGCCCCGGGTGCTCTTTTTAGACGAACCGACGGTGGGCTTGGACCCTCAGGTGCGCCGGCATCTGTGGGATCTCATCACCCAGTTCAAGGCGGACGGCATCACCGTGCTCCTGACCACTCATTACATCGAAGAGGCGGAAATTCTCTGCGACCGGGTGGGTATCCTCAACCTGGGGCATCTCATCGCCCTGGATACTCCCCGGGCCCTCACCGCCCTGACCGGCGGTTACGTGGTGGTAGCCCTCGAAAATGGCCGCCGCCAGTATCATTTTGCCAAAGATCGGGAAGAGGCTCATGCTTTGGCGCAACAGGAACCACACGGGGTAACCATCCGGCGGGTGAACCTGGAGGATGTTTTCCTCCAACTTACCGGTGAGAGCCTTCAGGGGAGAACCGAATCATAAACTGGTATCCCATCTTTTTACGGGAAATCCTGATTTTCGAGCGGCGGCTGCTGCGTCTGGGTTATGTTGTGTCAGCCCTGCTCATGCCCCTGCTCTATCTGTTAGCCTTCGGCTTGGGACTGGGGCGGCGGGTCAACGTCGACGGGGGCTCATACCTCAACTACCTGTTGCCCGGGCTCATCGCCATGAGTTCCATGATCAACTCGTATACCTGGGTGGCCAACGGACTCACCATGGGCCGCCTTTACTTCCATACCTTCCAGGTGTATGTTCAGGCCCCCGTGAGCCCCGCGGCCATTGTCTGGGGCCAGGTGACCTCGGGGATTGTGCGGGGGTTGTTCTCCTCCCTCATTCTGCTGGTCATGGGGCTGCTCTTAGGCTGCGGCCTGAAACTGAACCTGATTTTCATCCTGTCCCTGCTCCTCAACTGCCTCCTGTTTGCCGCCTTCGGGGTCGTGGTGGGGATGCGGTCCAAATCCCATGAAGATACCGCCAATTTCACCAACTTCTTTATTATGCCCATGGCTTTTTTCGGCGGCACCTTCTTCCCCATCGAGCAGATGCCCTGGGTGTTGCGGGTCATTATCAGCTGTCTGCCCCTTACCCATACCAATCACCTCCTGCGTTTTCCCGACTGGGGGGTGGGGACTCTCTGGTCCCTGGGGGTTCTCCTGGCCTATAGTGCAGTTTGCCTGGTGCTGGCGGTCTTGTTAGTGCGGCATTATAGCGAGTGACCCTAACCCGCTTTATTCATCAAGTTTTTCGGAAAGCCTCTTTCTGTCTGATTCTCCTGAATTTACCGGATTTGGTAAAAAACAGAGTGTAGAATGTAGCCGCAGGCTTTAGCCTGCGCTCAGTGAATTTGACGGATTCAGTGAATTTTCCGGGCTGAAAGCCCTTGTAAAACCGAAGTTTTCGCTATCCGGTCATGCTGAGCGAGGCAAAGTTTACCAGGCCTCTACCCGGCATATGGGTAAACTATAATGATAATATTTCTCGTGGAGTAAGAAAAAATGTGTGGTAACGATAGGGAATCAGCGAGGCAGTGCTCAGGCACAACGGCATCGGTGTTTAGTCAGGACGATTTAACTCCGAAGGTGTCTCCGATAATCAGTCGGGTGGTTCTCTAAAATATATTGCAAGCGGAAGATATTTTTTTCTATTGCTTCACGATCTAAATCTTTATCGATCCCCCAGCGGACCCTGAAGTGATCTCGCAGGTAATGATCCACATTACCCAGTTCTGAAGCGAATCTTTTTTGGGTAAATTCCCAGAAAACAGGGGTTTTTTTCAAAAGGTCCAGTTCAGTTTTATATTCAGTGATGCCACCCTCCTGGAATTCATCAAAAAGAAATGGTAGTTTCTCCAGATAATGCAAATCAGACATTTGCCCAATAAGATCAGCAGTTCCTAATATTTTTCCCATTAATTCATTCTCTAACGATTCGAAATTGATATCTTTTACTACTACATTAAGCCCTGTACATTCTAAACAATTTTTAACAAAGCAAAAATCATCACTTGAATATTTCTTAAGCTCAAAATATTTTTTCACGAAATCAATACTTTTATCAATATGTGTAATTGTGTACTTAGCTCCTGTACCATTATTGTCATCAGCTGACTGTATATATCCAGTATCATGCATAATAGCTGAAATTAATCCCAGCGCTACACTTCTTTTTGAAAAATGATATCCATTTAAAAATGCACCATGGATAAGTTTAGCCATTATTAATAAACAATCTTCCGTATGGTGGAGATCGTGATATTTTGTATTACATTTACGATAACCATTAAAATCTCCTCTAAATAATTTAACAATATCTATATAAGCATTAATAACTTTAGAAAAATCAAAAGTAACTTTGTAATAATCAGATTGGGGAAATATCAGCAAAACAATATCTATGACCTCTTCTAGAATATTATTAGGCCTGCCAATATATCCAAAACTATCAGATTTTTTCATTGCTAACGGCATATCGACAAAACATCCTCCCTAGATCAAGTCAACAAATTCGTTTAAATTTCTGTTCCCCATTTACTGTTTTGAACTCCTTACCATCCCGGTAAATCGCTCTTTGGGGACCCGACGAGGCAGTAGCTCATACCCCTACGGTAATTATATTGTTTCAAAAATCGTGCCACAACTGCGCATCTTAATAATTTTCTAAAAAATTCAAGAAGTTACTAAAATAGGCCCCTCAGCCTGGGCTGGTTCATCTCCTTTGAGACCTGTAAACCTTCCTCCTTTTGTGTCTTTACACAAGTGTAAAATATACAAGTGCACAACCTTTTCTGATTTACCCTGATTTTTTCGAGTCAGGTTTGGAAGGCGGGTGGGAAGATTTAGTTTATTAAAAAAGGGCAGGCCATTCAGCCTAACCCTTTGAAATTATTTGGCGTCCCCACGGGGATTTGAACCCCGGTCGCCGGCGTGAAAGGCCGGTGTCCTGGACCAGGCTAGACGATGGGGACGCAGGACTTATTGTCTGGTGGGCCGTGTTGGATTCGAACCAACGACTCTCTGCTTAAAAGGCAGATACTCTACCAGCTGAGTTAACGGCCCGTAAATTTTCTATTTAACCTCAGCCTGGCTCCTTGTCAAGGGAGCCCGGCCACTTTCTCCATCAGGGCAAGCCAGACGCAACTCATCTTTTACTTCGTCCGTCTTAAAGCAAGCGAATGCTGGTTCACCAACGTGCTATTTTTACTGGATAGACCGCCGGAATCTATGGATCCTGACGCTCGTTGTCAGCCGACTCTTCTTTAAGTTCCTGAGGCGATCCTGCAACTTTCGATTCACCGGTGTCGTCTTTAGAAACGCGGCTACATCCCGCATCAGGGTCCTGATTTTCAGGTGGACCATCTCCAGGGGCCGGTCCTCCTGCTTGACCCTCTCTTGGTGACGCAGCTTGGTCAGCAGTTCCAACCTGGAAGTGCCCCGACGAGTCGCACCCTCAGCCATGGGGCGGGGAAAACAGGGCCACCTCTATGGGCGTATCCCAAAGGAGCCAGGGATTTTTCTCCTCTAAATTTTTGATCCGCTTTTCCAAATACTTAACCTTGACCTGAAACTGTTCACTGTGAGGATCCGAGCTGTGAGCTTTCTGGGCGTCCCGCAAAACCATCCGCAGCTCCAGGTATTCGCTCTCTACGATGCGGACTTGTTTTTTAATACTTTGATACTCTTCCATCTCATTGGCGTCATCATAAAACCACATGGACATGACGCTGCCTCCCTTTATTCCCCGGGATTGATTGCCCCGGCGGCCACCATGGCATCGAGGGTCAGGTTCAGGAGCCTGCCCAGCACTTCCGACTCCGATGCCGAAGCGTCCAGACGCTTCACCTGCTTACCCCCAAACGTGTCATAGATGGCCGCCACCTTCTTCAGGTAAGCCGGGACCTCACTCACCTGGGTCTCCCCGCCCCGGGCCTCAAGACGCCGGGTCAAGGCCAGGGTGGGGGGCAAAGTAAAGATAACTACGAGGTCCGGCCGGGGCGCAAAGGCCTCGCTCTCCGCCAGGATCTCCGCCGGATCAAGTCCCAGGGCCCCCTGGTAAGCCGCGGAAGAATAATAATAGCGGTCGGTGATGACCACCCAGCCCTGCTCCAGGGCCGGCCGAATGGTTTTCTCCACGTGCTCCCGGCGGTCCGCCTGGAAGAGGGCCAATTCTTCGACGGGCTTCAGGTGCCGTCGCTCCCCGACCAGATAATCACGCAGACGGCGCCCAGCGGGCCCGAAACTGGGTTCCTGGGTGAGAAGCACCCGGCACCCAAAGCGGGCCAGGGTCGCAGCCAGACTCCGGGCCTGGGTGGTTTTACCGGCCCCGTCCACGCCCTCCAGGGCGATGAGAAAACCCCGCCCCATCGCTGGCCGGCGCTACCACACTTCGGGAAAGGCTACGTTGGTATAGAGGTACTCCACCTTTTCCTTATGGCTCAGCTCCATCTTGGCCATTTTTTCCAGAAAAGCCCTGGCCTCTCCAGGGGGCTGGAAGCTGGCCAGCCGCTGATAAAAGTTGTAGGAGCCCTCCTCCCGCTTCATGGCTACCATCAAAGCCTCCTTGGGCGTCAGGTCGGAGGTGATGGCTGGGGCGTTCATGATGTCCGCCAGGTGTGTATCCTGGGCCTGGCCTACCAGGGCGCAGCCGGTGGGCGTCAGACAAGACTCCAAGAAGGCCTTGTGCTCCAGTTCATCCTTGGCCAGCCATTCCAGGGTTTCCTTGGTCTCTTCATGGGTGACCAGCTTGGCCAAACGGATGTAAAATTCGTGGGACAGCTCTTCCTGACGGATGGCCTGTTCAATGAGCGTCGTCAGTTCGGTCTTCATCTGGGTTTCCTTTGTCTTGAGGGGTTTATCTGAATGTTAACGTTACCCCAAGGCGCTCGGGGAATCAAGCTCCGAAAAGAAGAAGGGGGTGGGCACCCCCTTCCCTGTTCCCGCCCCCTTCCCGGAAAATGTCCCGAAACTGGGGGGATCTCAATGAAAAGATGGTTGATCGTTAGCCGGCCTTGATTTCGATGGCCTTGGGTTTGACCTCTTCCTTTTTGGGAAGAACTACAGTCAGCACGCCGTTTTTGTAAGTGGCTTCAACCTTTTCCGCGTCCACCGTGGCAGGGAGCTTCATGGTCCGGCTAAAGGAGCCGTAAGAGCGCTCTACCATGTGGTAATTCTCTTCCTTTTCCTCGCGCTCGGCCTTTTTCTCCCCCTTAAGGGTGAGCGTGTCACCCACCATGGAAATCTCGATGTCCTTGGCTTCCATGCCTGGGATCTCTGCCTTAACCGTTATTTTATCGCCGGTTTCAGAGACATCCACCAGAGGTAACCAGGCTTCCTCCAGGGGCCGGAGGGCCCGGCGGCCGGGGCCGAAATAATCATCCCAGAGGCGATCCATTTCATTGCGCAGGCGGGAAACTTCCCGAAAAGGTCTCCATTGTATCAGGTCCATAAACCCACCTCCTTAATATGTTGAATTTAGATGTAATTTCCACTAATTAAGGTAAGTCTGACAATCCTTTTTGTCAATGTGCCCGCGGAAATTTCCAGGAGTTTCTGCTTGAATTCACCTCCCAGGGATGGTAAAAAAGGGGGCAGACACACAGGCATCCGCCATGAGTACAACCGCTGTTAGCTACGAGCCCTATGACCTCCCTCAGACCAGGGAGGTTTTTTTTGTAATTTCCATGGGAAGAGCCGCCATCAAACTCGCTGGTGAGGCCCTCCCTGCCCCGACGGGTTGACCGCATGGAACTCCGGCGCAAGGATCTCCTGGGCATCGCTGACCTCTCCCCTGAGGAAATTCAGCTTATCCTGGACACGGCCTCCTCTTTGAAGGAAATCTCCGCCAGGCCCATCAAGAAAGTCCCCACCCTCAGGGGTAGAACCGTGATGACGCTGTTCTATGAGCCCAGCACCCGGACCCGCATATCCTTTGATATTGCGGCCAAACGTCTCTCCGCCGACACCGTTAATCTTACCGTCATGGCCAGTAGCGCCGTCAAAGGCGAGATTTTAGCGGATACGGCCCACAACCTCGAAGCCATGCAGCCGGACCTGCTGATCATCCGCCACCAGGCCTCAGGCGCACCCCATTATCTCGCCCACAAACTCAAGTGCGGGGTTATTAACGCCGGTGACGGCCTCCATGAACACCCCACCCAGGCGCTGCTGGATATGCTCACCGTGCAGGAAGTCAAGGGGACCTTATCCGGTTTGAAAGTTGCCATTATCGGGGATATCGCCCACTCCCGGGTGGCCCGCTCCAATATCCACGGCTTCACCAAGATGGGCGCCGAGGTGGTGCTGGCCGGTCCTGGCACCATGCTACCTCCTTACCTTGATACCCTGGGGGCCAGGGTGGCCCCTTCCCTGGATGAAGCCGTAACCGGCGCTGACGTCATCATGATGCTGAGGCTGCAACTCGAGCGCATGGGGCAGATGTACCTCTCCACCCTCAGGGAGTATGCCGTCCACTTCGGCCTGGCCCTGCGACACCTGGAACTGGCCAAGGAGGATGTCATCGTCATGCACCCGGGGCCCCTGAACCGGGGGGTGGAGATCTCTCCGGAGATTGCCGACGGCCCCCGCTCGGTCATCCTGGAGCAGGTAACCAACGGCGTCGCGGTGCGCATGGCGGTGATTCTTTTGCTCATCGGCGGCGAAAAGGCTTAAGGGTGCATCTATTTAGGAGAAAAATTATTTTTGGGAGAGGGGGCCAGGGGTCGTGGACCCCTGCCCCCTCTCCCAAACCCTCTCCCCCAACCCTATAGGGGCGCAATTTATTGCGCCCTCAGGGCTTGATGAATCAAGCCCCTACAAATGGTTGGAAGGGAGCTCGAAGGGAGGGAAACACAGGCGGGACGCCTGTGCCACAGAGCCTGCGGTCCCCCGGCCCTCCCCTCGAACAAACTATTATGGAACCAACCATGAGTCTCCTCATCACCGGCGGCCTTATTGTGGACCCGGCCCAGAACCTCGAGGAAATCCGGGACTTGCTCATCGAGGACGGCCGGATCACCGCCCTGGAGCCCCCCGGGACCATCCCTCCGGAAGGCCGGGAGGTCATCGACGCCCGGGGGCTGGTGGTGGCCCCCGGCCTCATCGACATGCACGTGCACCTCAGGGAACCCGGGGAGGAATACAAAGAAACCATCGAGACCGGCACCGCCGCCGCGGCCCGGGGCGGCTTTACTGCTGTGGCCTGCATGCCCAACACCAAACCCGTGAACGACTCCTCGTCGGTGACCCGCTTCATCCTGGACCAGGCTGCCAAGTTCGGCCGGGCCCGGGTCTATCCCGTGGGGGCCATTTCCCAGGGCTCCCGGGGCGAAACCTTGAGCGAGTACGGCGAACTCAAGGCCACCGGCTGCGTGGCCGTCTCCGATGACGGCCAACCGGTCATGAACTCCCTGCTCATGCGCCGGGCCCTGGAGTATGCCAAAACCTTTGATCTTCTCGTCATCTCCCACGCCGAGGATCTGGACCTGCGGAGCGAGGGGGTGATGCACGAAGGCAAGGTCTCGGTGCGCCTGGGGCTGACGGGCATGCCCGCCGCGGCCGAAGAGATCATGATTTACCGGGATATCCGCCTGGCCCGGCTCACCGGCGCCCGGCTCCACCTCGCCCACGTCAGCACCGCCGGCGCGGTGGCCATCATCAGGGAAGCGAAGCTGTCTGAGATTGGCATCACCGCGGAGACCGCGCCCCACTACTTTTCCCTGACCGACGAAGCGGTCCTGGGCTTTGACACCAACGCCAAGGTGAACCCGCCCTTGAGAAGCGAGTGGGATAGAATGGCCATCCTCGAGGGCCTGGCCGACGGCACCATTGACGCCATCGCCTGCGACCACGCCCCCCACAGCGTCCTGGAAAAAGACGTGGAATTTGACGAGGCGGCCTTCGGCCTCATCGGCCTGGAGACCTCTCTGGGTCTGAGCCTCAAGTTGGTCCACGAGGGGGTTTTGACCCTGGGCCAACTCATCGCCAAAATGTCCACCCACCCGGCCCGCATCCTCCGCGTCCCCGGCGGCACCCTGGCCCCCGGCTCCCCTGCCGACGTCACCCTCATCGACCCAAATCGGGAGTGGACCGTGGACGCCAACACCTTTGCCTCCAAAAGCCGCAACTGCCCTTTTCAGGGCTGGAATCTGAAAGGCAAATCGTTGATGACAATTGTTGGAGGGGAGATAACCATACGAGAGGATTAAGTGTAGGGTGGGCACCGCCCACCAATAAGATAATGAAGAAGAATGGTGAGCGGTGCCCACCCTGCAGCTTTGAACTTTGAACCTTGAACTTTGAACCCTATAAAAGGTGATTTCATGGCCAGTAAAGTATATTTCATGGACCTCCGGGCCTCCCTCAAGGAGACCAACTTCCAGAAGTTCGGCAAGCTCCTCAAGGCCCTGGACGTCAAAAGCGTTGTCCAGCGCAAGAAAAAGCGGCCCCTCTTCGCGGTCAAACTTCACTTCGGGGAAAAAGGCAACACCAGTTACATCCGCCCCAATTTCGTGCGTCTGGTGGTGGATGAACTCTGGAGCGGCGGGGCCAACCCCTTCCTCACTGACTGCGAACACCCTCTACATCGGCACCCGCATCGAGGCCGTGAGCCACCTCACCACTGCCATCGAAAACGGCTTTGCCTTCGCCGTCACCCGGGCCCCGGTGGTCATCGCCGACGGCCTCACCGGCAAGGCCGAAGTGGAGGTGGAAATCAACAAAGAGCAGTTCCAGAGCGTCTTTCTGGCTGAGGCCGTCTGGGAGGCGGAGGGCCTGGTGGCCCTGAGCCACTTCAAGGGCCACGAAATGGCGGGCTTTGGCGGCGCCTTGAAAAATCTCTGCATGGGCGGCGCCTCCCGCAAGGGCAAGATGGCCCAGCACAGTAACATCTCGCCCCTGATTACCCAAAAGAAGTGCACCGGCTGCGGCGAGTGCGTGGCCCACTGCGCCGTGGAGGCCATTCATATCAACCCGGAGACCGAAAAGGCGGTCATCGATCCCAAAACCTGCGTGGGTTGCGCCGAGTGCATCTCCGTCTGCCCCTACGGCAATATCCAGATCCAGTGGAACGAAGCCATCCCGGTGTTTCTGAAAAAAATGATGGAATACGCCTACGGGGTCATGCTCAACAAAAAGGACCGGGCCCTGTTCATCAACTTCATCACCCAGGTATCCCCGGAATGCGACTGTTACGGCTACAACGATTTCCCCATTGTGGGGGACATCGGCATCCTGGCCGGGACCGACCCCGTGGCCATCGACCAGGCCTGCGCCGACCTGGTGAACCAGGCCCCCGGCCTGCCCGGCTCCCGACTCAAGGACCTTTCCCCCGGGGTGGACAAGTTCAAGGACATCTACCCCCAGATCGACTGGCCCATCCAATTGGACTACGCCGAACAACTGGGCCTCGGGACCCGGGAATATGAGTTGGTAAAGGTATGATTTTCTTGGGGAGGGGGATTCCATGGGCTGGAAGCCCGTGCTACCGGGGGCGCTGCCCCTTACCCCCTCCTCAAAACCACAGGAGCTAACCCATGCAGCCCATCGCCCCCATGATGATGGAGCACCGGCTCATTGAGCGCATGGTGGCCCTCATGCGCCAGGAGTTGGAACGCATTCGCAGCAACGTGGCCGTGGACCCCGAGTTTGCCTTTGTGGACCCGGTGTTTATTGACCTAGCCGTAGACTTTCTGCGAATTTACGCCGACAGGTGCCACCACGGCAAAGAAGAAGATATCCTGTTCTCGGAGTTGACCAACAAAGATCTCGCCCCTGACCTGAAAAAGCTTATGGACGACCTCACCGAGGAACATGTCCGGGCCCGGGAACTTACTCGAGAACTGGTCAAAGCCAAGGAGGATTATCTCAGGCAGGAACCGGAGGCGGTGAACCAGATTTTGTTTTATCTAGACAAGCTCACCGCCATGTATCCCAAGCACATCATCAAGGAAGATCAGCACTTTTTCATCCCCTGCATGGAATACTTCACTGCGCCGGAAAAGGACGCCATGCTGGAGAAGATGTGGGAGTTCGACCGGCAGATGATTCACGAAAGGTATGAGGGGGTGGTGTCGGCCATCGAGAACCGCCGGGCCTGCGGCCTGGGCCATAAATAAAACTCAATCCCCCGAAGACTTGAGCAGGTTGACGTATATACCGGCGGTATAGTGGTCGGGAGGAAGTTTCTCCTTTACCCAGGCCGCCAGTTTGGCGCAGGTCCGGGCCCAGGCTTCGGTGTGGTCCTGACCGGTCATCAGGTGGGCCAGTTCGTGGCACAAAGTGGCCAGACGGAGCCCTGAGGGATAAAGGACGATAACGCCTTCCTGGTGGTCGGCCTCGGCCATCAGGAGTTTTTTTTCCTCAAGAAAGTCAAAGGGCCCGGCTACCAGGGGTGGGGGGTCCCCCGTGGTCAGGAGAGGCGGCTCATAGCCAAAGGCATCGCCAAGGCGCCGGTTCCACTCAGCGATCTCCTCAAAGGGACGCGGTTCCAGGAGCTGCCGGTCATAGCGGTGGCACTGGTCGCAGAAGACTTCGCCGTCGCACACCAGGTCGCCGTGGCAGGTAGGGTCAAGCGTTTTGCCGCACTTGGGACATTCCAAAGTAAGTTATCCTCAGAAAGTTTTTGTCCCGACTCATCTCAACTACCAAACCTGTTATAATGAGAACTCTAAAAATTCATTTTGAGGGAGGTGCCAGGGTTGCGGACCTCTGCTCCTCTCTTCTATCCCTCATCAACCATTTAAGAGGGGAATTATTGCTGGCAAGTCGGGCCGTCAGGTCCCGCCTTGCCAGCCCTTCTGCAGGTTGGGAGGGGGGCTTGGGGGGATTGCAGGGACCTCAGGTTCCTGGCCCTCCCCCCAATTACACATCTTAATTATTAAATGATATGTCTGGAAAAGTCTACCTGGTGGGCGCCGGGCCCGGGGACCCGGGCTTGGTAACCGTAAAAGCCCTAAAGCTCCTGGCCCGGGCAGACGTCATTGTCTATGACCAATTGGCCGCCCCAGAGCTTCTCAAGGGAGCCCGCCCCGACGCAGAAATCCTTTACGTCGGCAAAAAAGCCGGGGCCCATACCCTCCCCCAGGGGGGCATCAATCAGCTCCTCATGGATAAGGCCCGGGCCGGCCTCACCGTGGTGCGCCTCAAGGGCGGCGACCCCTTTGTCTTCGGCCGGGGGGGTGAGGAAGCTGAGGCACTGGCGGAAGCAGGGGTGCCCTTTGAAGTGGTGCCCGGGATCACCTCCGCGGTGGCGGTGCCCGCCTATGCCGGGATACCCGTGACCCACCGGGACTATACCACCCTCGTGACCTTCATCACCGGCCACGAGGACCCCACCAAGGCAGAAAGCACCATTCCCTGGGACAACCTGGGGCAGAACCCCGGCACCCTGGTCTTTCTCATGGGGGTCAAGAACCTGGCGGAAAACTGCCGCCGGCTGGTGCAGGCCGGGCGGCCTCCTGCCACCCCGGCCGCGGTCATCCAATCCGGCACCCTCCCCACCCAGCGCACCGTCACCGGCAGCCTGGCAGATATCTCGGACAGAGCCAGGGAAGCCGGCATCGAGCCCCCGGCCATCCTGGTGGTGGGCGGCGTGGCGGAACTCCATGAACGGTTAGCCTGGTGGGAGAAGCGGCCCCTGTGGGGGAAAACCGCGATGGTCACCCGCACCCGGGAGCAGGCCAGCATCCTGGTGGAACTTTTGTCCGCGGCCGGGGCCCGGTGCCTGGAGGTGCCTACCCTGGAAATCCTCCCCCCCGATGACTTCGGCCCCCTGGACGCGGCCCTGAGGCGTCTGGCCGACTATGCCTGGGTCATCTTCACCAGCGCCAACGGGGTGGCCGCCTGTTTTCGCCGGCTTTTCGAGCAAGGCTATGACGTGCGGGCTTTTGGTGGGGTAAAACTGGCCGCCATCGGTCCGGCCACGGCCCAGGCCCTCTGGGAACATGGTCTTGGTGCTGACGTGGTGCCGGCGCGCTTTCAGGCCGAAGACCTGGCTGCAGCCCTGGTGCCGAGAATTGCCCCCGGCTCCCGGGTGCTCCTGGCCCGGGCCCAGGTAGCCCGGGAGGTCTTGCCGGAAACCCTGGCCCAGGCCGGGATTCAGGTGGACGTGGTCCCGGTCTACCAGGCCAGGCCGCCCCAAGGCCTCCCGGCAGAGGCCCGGCCCTTGATCGAGTCCGGCCGGATCGACCTCCTCACCTTTGCCAGCTCCGCCACGGTGTCACAACTTTGCGGCCCTGGTGGGCCAAGAAAAATTTCAGGAACTGGCCAAAACAGCCGCGGTGGTCGCGGCCATCGGCCCCATCACCGGGGCCACCCTCGAAGGAATACGGCATCATCCCGCAAATCCAACCCGAAGACTACACCATTCCTGCCTTAGCCACAGAGATACTCCGATTTTTTGCCCAAAATAAGCAATAACCGGATCTTATCGAAGGTATTTTGGTAAGGCTTTGATATTGGAAAGATATATTTTCTTTATATTTCCTAAAAAATTCTGTGGTCCAATGCCTATAGAAAGGTTAAGCATACCGACTTAAGCCTTTTTTCAGGGGTAAGTTTGGTTGACACGGCAGGATGAGGCATTATGTTTGCGTTAATGGATGCCTAAATCCCCCCTCGACTGAACGGAGGTGGGTTCTTGATAAATGATGTAAGCAAAATATCCCAGGCCATGGCAACACCAATTTCACCAGGAGGTGCATAGCATGAAAAGATTTGGGATCTTACTTATCGTAGCAATGTTCGGTTTGGCCCTTGCCTGCGGCAGTGGGGAAGAAAAGAAAGCCCCTGCCAAACCGGCGGCCCCGCCGGCAAAGGCCGAGAAAGCAGCGCCTCCGGCTCCACCGGAGCACCCAAAGGCGGAGCCAGCAACGCCGGAACCAGCGAAGCCGGAACCAGCGAAGCCGGAGCATCCGAAGTCGGAGCACCCGAAGTAATCTCCGTGCTCTTGACTGCGGCCTAGCGGCTCAAATAAGGAACTTCTATGAGCTGGCGAACGATAATATCAGCGGCGGCAGTAGCTTGCCTTGTGTTTGCAGGTTCCGGGCCAAAAGAGGGGCAGAGCGCAGAGGCAGCCTCTGCCCCGCCCGGGCCCAACTCGGCGCCAACCGCCGATATCCAGGCAGGCATCGAGAGGCACATCCAGGAGCAGGTCCGCCGGGGTGGGGGATATTTCAAGCTTCCCTTCCGCAATCAGGAACTTCGTCTCAAGCTGGTCAAAGTCCATACCGAATACCTGGCCAAACTGGAGCCTCACCGTTTTTTCGCCTGCGTGGACCTGGTGGACACCAGCGGCGACGTGTATGACGTTGATTTCTTTCTGGCCGGTAAGCCGGGGGCGATGAAGGTCACCGAGACCACCGTCCATAAGATAAACGGCCAGCCCTTTTACGCCTGGGAGCAAAAAAGTGATGGCACTTGGCATCGCATCCCCTTGAAAAAAGCTTCAGAAGGCCACCTCGGGGTCATCAAAGATCGCGACGAGTTCGAGTTTCTCTACCGGGCCACCCTGCCCCAGATAAGCGGTACCGCCCGCATGTGGCTTCCTTTGGCGGCCTCGGACCGGTTCCAGACGGTGGAGATAAAATCCATCAAGGCTCCAGGGAAGCAAAGCACCCTGAAGGAGCCGGAACAGGGCAACAAAGTCCTTTTCCTTGAGCTCGGCCCGGAGGACAGCGGCAAAAACGTCGAGATCCGCTATCAGGTAAAGCGCCTTGAGAAGGCCGCCTATGCAGCGCCGGCGCCAGACCAGGGAAAATACCTGAACCCGGAGCGTCTGGTGCCGGTGAATGAGGATTTCCGTCGTATCGCCGCGGAGGTCGTCAAGGGCAAGAAGGGTGATCTGGTGCGGGCCCGGGCGCTCTACGACCACGTCATCGACCGCATGCGCTACGCCAAGTACGGCGAGGGCTGGGGCAAGGGAGACGCCGTTTACGCTTGCAACGCCCGCACCGGCAACTGCACGGATTTCCACTCCTACTTCATTGCCCTGGCCCGGGCGGCGGGCATCCCGGCGCGCTTCGCCATCGGCGCGGCCATCCCTTCGGAGCGCAACGATGGCGGGGTGGACGGCTATCACTGCTGGGCGGAGTTCTTTGCCGACGGCAAATGGTGGCCCGTGGACATCAGCGAGGGCGACAAGTATTCAAGTCTGGCCACCTACTACTTCGGCCACCATCCGGCCAACCGCTTCGAACTGAGCCGGGGCCGGGACCTGGTCGTGGAACCGGGGCCCGCTTCAGGTCCGATAAATTTCCTGGCCTATCCTGTGCTGGAAATCGGCGGTAAGCCGGTCAAGGCGCCAGTAGAATTCTCCTTTACCAGAGGCACCCCCCGCGGTTAGGATGCACCAGGCCAGATTTAAGCCTAGTGATCGAAGCCAATTAAACCCGACGCGGATGGTTGGAGGGCGGTTGCTTGAAACAGCGCCGCCTCAGGGGGTCTCTAAGCTACCCGTTTATACTTCTCTGGGCAGTCCATTGGGTCAGGCTATCTGCTCTTTATCTGGCATTAGTAGGCGGAAAAAGATGTGCTGATATGAGTTTAATATCGCCAGCTAGACTTCGGATCGCTATGTTGATCAACCTGGAGGCGAACTGGCCCGATTCTGAATCTAACATGTTGCAGCAGAAGTTGGGATAAGGTCCACCGAAGCGGTTACCTTGACCGTGAGGTGAGAAAAATGGGGCCAGGGTTACGGAAAATGTCCTCGCTAACCCTGGCCTGTAGGTGATGGCGGTTGCTATTGGGGAAAAAGCACGTTTAGACCACTGAGGGCTCGTAGTAAGCCACGCCGTCGCTCCACCAAGCGCCCGGGCAAAGGATGAGGCAGGACGGCGATGACCACCTTTTCAAAATCCACCGGTGCCATCAGCGCCGTAGCCGCGGTTCACGAGACGAGGCCTCAGGTCTGTTTAACCTGGCAATTGAACCTCTTCCCCTGAGGCTTTACCCCTTTCTCTGTCTTCCTAAAGGGTCATCTCCAGGTGAACCGTTTCGCCCTCTGGGTCTTTCTTTAAGGAGAAGCCCTGTTTCTGCGCCAGGGCCAGCATGGGGTGGTTGTCGGACAGAACTGCCGCCCACAACCGTTTGACCCCCTGCTCCCGGGCGATCTCGGTGATCCGTTCCACCAGCTTGGGGCCCAGACCCTTTGCCCGTGCCAGGGGTCGGCCACGATGACGGCGAATTCGGCGGTGGACCGGTCCGCGGCCATGACCATGCGGCTCACGCCCATCATGACCTCCGGACCCGGCGGCAGGCCGATGGCCATCAGGCCCATCTCCCGGTCGTAATCGTTCTGGGTGAAGCGGATGAGCATTTCGTGGGTCCATTTCTTGATGCAGCTTGAAGTAGCGGAAATAGATGGTTTCTTCCGAACATTTGCCGAGAAAGTCGGACACCAGGGGTTCGTCTTCGGGTTTCATGGGCCGCAGCAACACCGGGGTGCCGTCCCGGAGCATCCAGTCGCTCTCGTACTGGTTGGGATAGGGGGCGATGATGAGATGGCGGGGGGCCGGCACCGGGCTGGGTTCGACGATCAGGCGGGCATCCACCGCCACGGATCCCCCCTGTGACGACCAGGAGGGGGTTGATGTCCAGCTCCACGATCTCCGGGAAATCCGTCACCAGTTGGGAGATCCGCACCAGGATTTCCGCCAGCTGATCCAGGTCGGCCGGCGGGAGGTTGCGGTAGCCCTTCAGCACCCGGGACACCCGGGTCTTTTCAATCAACCGCCGGGCCAGGAGCAGGTTCAAGGGGGGCAGATCCACGGCCGAGTCCTCCAGGACCTCGGTGAATACCCCGCCAGCCCCGAAGAGGATGAGGGGGCCGAAATCCGGGTCTCGTTTGCTGCCGACGATCAGTTCGCAGATCGGCTTCTTCTCCTGGGTCTGGACCGTCACCCCCAAGAGGTTGGGCCTCCGGTCTGGCGGCCTTGACCGCGGTGAGTGATTTCGTCGTACGCGGCCATCACTTCCTCCTCGTTCTGGAGATCGAAGCGCATCCCGCCCACCTCGGATTTGTGGCTGACATCCGGGGGAAGTTGATCTTCAGGACCACCGGAAAGCCCGATGCATCTGGGCCGCCGCCGCGGCGTCGGCGGCGGAGGACGCCGCCACCGTGGGGTTCACCGGGATGCCGTAGGCGCTCAGGATGGCCTTGGATTCCAGTTCCGTCAGCACGCCCCCCTGGCGCTCCAGGCACTGGCCTCAAAAAGGTTCGGGCCTGCCGGGTATTGACGCTCAAGTTCCCGGGTCAGCCGGGGCGGGGTCTCCTGGAGGAGTTCCAGGTGGCGGGTAGTAGAAGTACATCTCCATGAAGGTGTCCACCGCCTGCTCCGGGGTTTCAAAGGTGGGGATGCCGCCATCATTGAGAATCTGGACCCCCTCCTCCACGTCTTCGCCCCCCATCCACACCGCGAAGACCGGCTCGGCCCTTGCCCTGGATCTCCGGCGACCAGGGCCTGGGCCACTCCCGGTGGGATCGGTCATGGCCTGGGGGGACAGGATGATCGACCAGGCCGGAGAGTTCCGGGGCCGCCAGGCACACCTGCAGCGCCTGGAGATAGCGTTCCGGCGGGGCGTCCCCCAGGATGTCGATGGGATTGCCCCGGCTCCAGTAAGGCGGCAGAATTCATCCAACTTGCTCCAGGGTTTCCGGGCCCAGGGTCGCGGGCTCCACCTCCCAGCGCCTCAGGGCGTCCACGGCCATGACCCCGGGGCCGCCGGCATTGGTGATGATCCCCAGGTTCCCGCCGGTGGGGCGCTTCACCTTCCCCAGGGCCTCGGCGCAGTCGAAGAGCTGCCGGATGGTGTCCACCCGGATGATCCCGGCCCGGCGGAACGCGGCATTGTAGGCCCGGTCCGCCCCGGCCATGGCCCCGGTGTGGGAGGCCGCGGCCCGGGCCCCGGCCCGGCTGCGCCCGGCTTTAATCACGATGATGGGTTTGACCCGGGACACGGAGCGGGCGGCGCTCATGAAACGTGCGGTGCTGGGTCAGGTTTTCCATGTAGATGACGATGCTCTTGGCGCTCATCTTCGTTGCCCAGATAATCGATGAGGTCGCCGAAATCCACGTCGGCCATGGACCCCACGCTGATGAAGTGGCAGAAGCCGATATTTTTTGGGTGGCCCACCCCAGGATGGAGCTGCACAGGGCGCCGCTCTGGGAGATGAAGGCCAGGTTGCCGGGTTGGCGCGAAAAGGGGCGCAAAGCTGGCGTGTAAGCTGGCTCGACGGGCAGAGGATAGCCCCAGGCAGTTGGGCCCCAGGTAGCGGACCCCGGCCTTCTGGGCCTCCTCGTTGATGGCGGCTTCGATCTCCAGCCCCTCTTCCCCGGCTTCCTTGCCGCCGGCGGAAATGATGATGGCGGCGTTGATCCCCACCTGGCCGCACTCCCGGATGATCTCGGGCACCCCCTGGATGGGAATGCCGATGACGGCCAGGTCCATGGCGCGCCTTCACCGCAGTCAAGGAGGGAAAGGCCTTCAGGCCCAGGATTTCGGTGGCCTTGGGATTGATGGGGTATATCCGGCCCGGAAAACCGCCCTTCTTGAGATTGTCCACCAGGATGCGGCCCACGGAGCCCTCCCGGCTGCTGGCCCCCACAACGGCTACGGATTCCGGCTTTAAAAAAGGATCCAATAGACGTTTTTCCATCTCTGCATCTCCTGAATTCTAGGGTTCGCCTGCTCTTAGGATTAGGACGAATGCTCTGCTGCTGAACCTCATTGGACCTCTTGAAGTTTGCCCCCCGCTTCCATCCCTCCATGCTTTAGAGGCTGCTCAATACCCGGATATGATCAAAAACGCAGTCCTCCAGGACCTCCAGGTTATAACCGCCTTCCAGCACTGAAATAAGGCGACCATGGCAAAATTCCTGCGAGAAAGTGAGCAACAGGGCGCCCATTTTCATATAAACCTTCTCAGAAAGGCGTAAACGGCTCAGGGGGTCCAGGGCATGAGCATCAAAACCGGCTGAAATCATCAAACAATCAGGTCGAAATTTTTCCAGGGCAGGCAACACTTCTTCATCCATGACCTCCAGATAATCGGGGTCGCGGGTATAGGGAGGAAAGGGAAAATTCAGGGTGTAGCCCAACCCCGCCCCTTTGCCCCGCTCGGTTTTCCAACCGGTGCCGGGGTAACAGACACTGGGGTCTTCATGCAGCGAGACATAAAGAACGGTGGGGTCTTCTTCAAAGAGGTGCTGGGTGCCGTTGCCATGATGGGCGTCCCAATCGACGATGGCAATCCTGGCTAGGCCGTATTTTTCCTGGAGGTATTTGGCCCCCAGGGCCACATTGTTAAAAAAGCAGAATCCCTTGGCTTGAGCCCGTTCGGCGTGGTGGCCGGCCGGACGCACCGCGCAAAAAACGTTCTTTACTTCTCTCCGCATCATGGCATCACAGGCGGCGAATACCCCGCCCACGGCCAATCTGGCGATGTCAAAAGACTCCTTACAGATGCCGTTATCGGCCTCATCCAAAAAACTCCGGCCCTCTTGGCAGGCAGTCCGGAAACGTTCAATATAATCCCGGTCATGAAGCTTTTCGATCCAGGCCAGGGAGGCCTCATAAGGTTCAATAAGGCGTATTTGATTTATTAAACCAGAGAACACCACCCGTCGGTGGATGATCCGCAAGCGGTCCGGCCTCTCCGGATGTCCGGGTCCGGGATTATGCTGGAGGTATCGTTTATTATACACGTAACCGGTTATGGCCACGTCTCCTCCGGGAGATGGGGAAAAAATCGAATTGGCCTATCCGCTTGACGTTACATATGTGCTGGATGGAGGAATACCCACCAAGTTTAATGGAGTTCGAAAAACAGTTTGCCACCGAAGAGACTTTTATCAGCTACTTGGTGAACCTCAGGTGGCCGTGACCTGCCCTTGGTGATTATATCAGGTTCTCAATTAGGTTGGGGTCATACCAGCCCAGGGGGGTCTGGCCGAGCTTGGCAAAGCGACGGTCTCTTTTAATCCTTAATCCCACTATGACCGGCAATGAAGTGGAGGTGATGCGGGAAAATGAATATCTGATGAAACCTTGGAACGTTCATTTCTTCTCAATAATAAGGAGGAGGAGGTTGCACTTGAAAATTCTGGCGTCTCAAGGCCATCACATCCTCATTACCCCCGTTACTTTTGCTGTCACATCTTGGAGGTCGGCCTCGTTCGGCCTGCCCTTTATGTTTCCGAGACGGCCCAGGACAGAATAATCTTTAAATCGGCCTTCACCTGGATATTCTCCGATGAAATACCATTCCGCCACGATTTCGAAGCCTAAATGGTCAAATAATTGCCCCATGTATTTTACTGCGGGGACGGCTTCATTGATACCGGTGTGAGCCCCTCCGTAGGTGCAGTAGACTACTGCCTTTTTATGGTCTCGCCGGGGAGAGGCGAATTTAATCTCATCCACCGCAGCATAATGAGATAATCTTGCGGCGATAAAGTCCTGCATGGCCTTTCCGGGTAACCACTGATAGACACCAGATCCAATAAAGACAAAATCATAACTTAGTAAATCTAAATCCTTATCTCTCGTAATTTTCACAGTGTCAATCTCGTATCCCAAGTGTTGCAGTGTTACCGTTATCCGGTTGGCCACCTTTTCGGTATTCCCAGTGGAAGAAAAATAAAGGTTAAGAATCTTCATGGATCTCCCTTTCAAAATTAGAAAGTAAATGCTGATTTCCGTAAAAGAACCTGCCGATGCATCAAGCTGGGTCTGTTATGGAAAATATATCAATTCTTTTCCAGAAAAATTTATAAATTTTTACTTTGGCAAGTGAGCAACAATTTCCAAATATCCAAATCCTTACACCGGTCCAATCGTTCAGAAGTCATAAACTTCCAAAGCTGGCGACCCATAGTCGAGATACTCAAACCGGTAATGGACATCCCCGGTGTAACTTCTTGATAAGATCGATTTTCCCTCAAGCGATGTCAGCGGACAATGGTTGGCAGATGAAGAGGGGGGCAGAGTTCCCGTTATCCTCCCGCTCACTTACTTTCTCAAAGTCCCTTTCCCGACTCCTGAATGGCCTGTTCCAGTTCTTCTTCCAAGGCGGGGGGCAGGCCCTCGATTTTGACGGAGAGAAAGCCCCTGACGATGGTGGAGACCGCCTCCTCTTCGTCCAGCCCCCGGGCCATGAGGTACTCGATCTCCTCTGCGGCGATGCGTCCCACCGCGGCTTCGTGGGACATGTCCACCCCGGCCACTCGGCCCTCCAGTTCCGGAATGGCATAAATCACCCCGTGGGGAGAGAGGATGAGGCCCCGGCATTCCAGGTGGGCCTTGACGTCCGGCACCTGTCCCACGAGGTGGCCCCGGCTGACACAGCGGCCGCCGGTGCTGAGGCTCCGGGCGATGACCTCGGCCCGGGTGCGGGGGGCCTTCAGGATCACCCGGCCGCCCACGTCCAGCTCGCAGCCCGGGTGGGCGATGAAGATAGACTGCAGCCGGGCCATGGCGCCTGCGCCGGCCAGGGTGACGGTGGGATACATCTGCACGGTTTTCACCGGCCTTAAAAGCACATAATTGGAAATGAAGCGGCCGCCCTCCTCCACCAGGACCCCGGTGCGGGGCCGCACGTGGATATCCTCGGCCCAGTTGTGGATCATGGTGAAGGTGAGGGTGCCTCCCTGGCGCACGATAAAACTCCGAGACGCCGATGTGCAGCCCGGAACGCACTCCGGGGTGAGTGGTGCAGCCGGTGATGATGTGGAGGCTGGCCCCCGGCTCCACGACGACCAGGTTGTGCACGTGTTGGGAAAAGCGGTCGGTCTTGAGATAGAGGCAGGTCTCCACCGGGGCCGTCACTTGAGCCCCGGGAAGGGCCCGGATGAAATAGCCGTTGTCCAGGGCCAGTTCCGCCTGGGCGGTGTATTTATCCGCGTCCACCGCCACCAGGCGCCAGAAGTGGTCGGCGAGCCCCTCGTGGCGCGCCAGGGCCTCGGTGATGGGCAACACCTCCACCCCCTGCTGGTTGGCCTGGCAATGGATGACCCGGGCGTCGGCTTGCAGAAAGGTCCCGGCATGTTCTTCGTCGGTGAGTTCGATGCCCGCCTTGAGGAGGTGGCTGCGTTCCTCCGGGGCAAACTGCCGGTAGTCCGGGTCGTACTCCCAGGCGCCGCCCTGGCGGGAAAACGTTCTCCAGGTCGAGATCGGGCCCAAGGGCCGCCTTTTTGTCCGGCTTTGTTCGGCTCGGGTTTTTATCTCCGGCATCGGGCGCACTCCTCGTAGCCGAAGTTCTTGATGTGCTTGAGCAATATCCCGGGGATGCCCCTGAGCAGCAGAGGCGGCCGTCGCTCAGGATATAAGCCCGGTCGGCGTTGATGTAATCCAGGATGAAGCCGGTATGGGTGATGATCAAACCGGATTTTTCCCGAGTCTCCCGGCGGCGGTCTTTCTGGAGCAGTTTTCCGATGATCTCTCCCACCACCTGGAGATTCTCCAGGTCCACGCCGGATTCCGGTTCGTCCAGGAGCACCATCCTGGGATCCTGGGCCAGCAGTTGCAGAAGTTCGGAGCGCTTGATCTCACCGCCGGAAAAGCCGTAGTTGATTTCCCGGTCCAGGAACGGGGTGAAATCATAGGCCGCGGCCAGGACCTGGTAGTCCACGCCGGCCCCCGGAGCAGACCCTCAAAATGTCTCTCGGTCTTGACTCCCCGGATGGTGGGCGGCCGCTGAAAGGCGAGTCCCAGACCCAGCCGGGCCCGCTCATAGGTGGGCAGATGGGTGATATCTTGCCCTCGAAAACTGATGGTTCCCTGCTCCACGTGGTAGCGTTCAAAACCCATGAGGTCATGAGCAGGGTGGACTTGCCCGAGCCGTTCTTGCCGAAGAGGATATGGGTTTCCCCCGCGGGAATCTGCAGGTTGATGCCCCTTGAGCACCTCCCTGTCGTCGATGCTCACCCACAAGTCATGTATGCTCAGCATGTCCATAAAACACCCTTCCCGGAAAAACCGAGATTCTGGGGCAGACTAACGACTCTGATTAAAACTGAGGGTTGTCAGCCTTTTCCAAGTTTTCTTTTCCCACCCGGCTTTATTAGGTGTCCCTTTTCGATAATCATAGCATATCAATATTTTTTTAGATAATTTGATTAGTTGCAGTTTTGGCAAGCTATCGATTATGTCAAAGAGGCATTAACCGGAGGTTTTATCCTGACCCTTTTCGTGCATATGATGGATATGGAAATGGGCCTTCTCATTAGGGCTCCTTTCCGCAATTTCAGTTTATGGTCACCAGTGTCAGGGGCATTTTTCAGCTGAATAGAACCTGCGCCCGGGTGCGGTCGCACAACTGGGCCCAAAGCGCCCGCTCGATGGTCCAGGTGCCGTTGGCGTCCTTTTTAGCCACAGCCGCCACCGTTCGCCGCTGATGGCATCATCTAGGTAACCGGATTCGCTTACGGTGATGGTAGCTGCATCCCGCTGCTCCGGTGGGGTCCGGATCTCGATGATTTTCGTATGACCCTTCAGCCCTGACCCGGCGAACTTCAGGGCCACCAAAACCGCATCCTTGGTCCAGTTCTCGCCTTTGCTGATGGCCTTTCTAACCTTAGTGTTTAGTTTATTGGTGTCCAATGTTTTAACGGACTGCACTTCAATGCCAGGAACTCCAAAGTCTGCGATGGCTTGTGCGGGGCTTGTCTGAGGAGACACCTTTTTGGCCTTGCCTGCTGAAAAGACTTGCAGAGGGAAGCACACTGCCATAAGCATTGCCAGACCGGCCAACAACAACGACCTGAAAGTCATACCTACCTCCTTATCTTTAATGTAATTTGCAAAGAGCAAAAGGCTCTTGCAAACTCAGGAGATGATCAATGGTGAAGTCATGAAGCTTGCTTTTTTCTAAGAAGAAAATGAATTCCTATGAGCAACCCTATAATAATCCATTGATACAAGGGAACTGCTATAAAGACTAATGCTCCTTGGGGGTCCCGGTGTAACAATGCCGCATCGACATACAAGGCCACACCACCTAAAGAGATGATCAAAACACCTACTATCCACAACAAAGTTATTTGTCTGGGATGCAAAAGCCTTCCTGACCAGAAAGAGGATCATAAGGTACGGGAGGATGGCCCACACGGCAAAGCCCAGCAGCCAAGCATATCCTGACAGGCTTTGGTAAGCGTAATTATCGCCCCAGGGCCGGGCCATATAGATCATCAGGGTCAGGGTGATCAGGGCCGCAGATATGGCGATCAGACGGATTGTATAATGCACAGTTCAGCCCTTTTGTTAGTCAAAAAGCTCCCAAAGATGAAGCTGATGAGCCTATCTGGGTGACAATGTTGGCCACCACCTTGCCACCCAAAGGCAACTAAAGTCTGTCTGATGTGACACACCGAACGGAAATTTACAGAGACCTCTTGAGTGGCAGTTTGTCACCCTTGAAATGAAGTTTCCTTAGGATCAGGTTGGCATTGGTGAGGAATTCATCACCCCTGTCAGCTGGGTAGTAGAGGATAACCTGAACGGCTTGACCGCTGGCCTCTCCCAACAATATTTTCCCCACCATGCCTTTGTTACTTGGGATCGGCAAAGCTGATAACCTTTTTGACCCACTCAGAGGGGAACTTATCGGTATCTGTGGTTTCGCCTTCCTTTTTCCAGCCATTGTTTTCCAGCAGCCCCTTGGGGCCGGTGACGAATGGTTCTTGGTGCTGCGGCAGTCGCTGCCCCTCTGGGAAGAAAAATGTGAACCTTGGCTTTGTCCAGGGTATTTCCTCGTTGCTTGAACCTGAAGATGAAGCCGCTTCCTTCGCCGCTTCCCATCCCCTCCACCTCCATGGTGTTGGGGTACTCAGCCCTGATGGCCATACTTGGTTCATCGTAAATCTGGAGTTTTACGGTTTCTTTCTGGCCGTGTTCTTTGGCAAGGGGTTTCTGCTTGGCTGCCTCTTGTTTGGCCGGTGCCGCCTGTGACTTTGCCGTCGGTTTTTGGGCCTTGGCAGGCTCTTCTTGTTTGCCGCAAGCCTAAAACCAGAGTCAATGAAAGCAAGGTTATTCCAAGAATCGAAATACAAGTATCTCATAAAACTCTCTCCTAAAATCTTGAGGTGCGAGCCGGGGCAAAGAGGCCCTGGGCATCCCAAGAATTTGTTACAGTAAACCAGAAATCAGGTACCTAAAAGGCCTTGGTTCCCTTAACCTGTTGATTTTTCGGTAGTGCTGGAAGCGTCGAAGGATTCAGGGGGTATTTGCTGCCCGTGTACTTCAAGGCAACCTGCTTGGGGCGATCCGCCCCCGGAAACCTCCACGATCAAATCCCGCCAACCATGGGTCTTGGTCTCGCTCACCAGCACCGGGCTACGAATCAAGCTGGAGCGGGAAACAAACTGAAACCCTGATTTGGTGCTTTTGAACACCAGCATGGTGCAGCCGCCGGTGCCGCAAAAATACATGGGGTTCTCGAGCAGCACCAGGGCATCCTGATGGCCGTCGCCATTCAGATCGATCTGGGCGGTCCGGTGGGGATCAGCATATTGGGGATCGTCACCCGTTTTAGCCAAATAAGCCAGGAGAGCCTGGTTTAGGTCAGATTTCTGTCCATGCTTTTCTTCCGACTTGGTGGGCTCAGGCTTTTGATGCTCTTGCTTGGCTTGGTGCTCTTTATGTTCCGCTTCTTTGTGGGCCGGAGCCGCCTGGGTAGCTATCGGCTTCTGCTCCGCTGCCGGCTTTGGTTCGGCCACCGGTTTCTTTTCAGCCACTGCCGGCTGTTTTGCCGGCTTTTGGGCCTTGGCCGGCTCTCTTGCTTGCCGCAACCTAAAACCAAGGTTACTGAAAGCAGGGCTAAGCCAACAAGTGAGAGAGTGTATTTCATAAAACTTTCCTCCTTAGAGGCAGATTTGTACTTTTAACAAGGTCATGTTTACGAGGGGCAAAAAATTTTTCAAAAAATAGGCAGCTTGTTATTGTCTGTCAAGGGAGGGGCTCTCAACAGGTTAACGGAAGGAGGCTATAAAAAGAAACCGACCCACGGGGAAACTATCAACTCAAGTCTAAATCAGAACACCTAACCAGAAGTAAGAAAGTGCGGCTTCTGCTCCCCACTAGACACTTATCAACCCACTGAAAATTCTGCCTATCCTCCCCATATCGACACATTGAGCTAAGCATCGAGGGCGCCAACCTGTAAAGTTCAGGATAGATTCTCCTTGGGTCAACCCCACCCGGTTATGATATTCAGATGTTATCTATAATTTCTACCAGCCTGATGATAACTATCTGAGCTGGCAAGATATCCGGAATCAGCATATGCTAATTCCTCCCACAGAATCTTTTAGAATTTTTCAAGCCACTTACATACATAGATCTTGCATAAGCTTTGAAAAAAATACTTAGAAAAACTGGGATCATCTGGTCCAGTTGAATATGTTTTCCTTCCCTTTTTCGGTTTCCTCTGACGTCCAGGTTGATAAACTGGAAAAGACCGCTCAAGATATAGGGTTTAATTAGTTTGTTATCCGGATTATAAAATTATTTTTCCCTCAGAAGACCCTCATGGAAAATCAGACCTGGTGGGAAAAATTGTGGCGCCCTTTGTCAATTTCAGCTGGTTGGCTCTGGGAGAGTCTTACTCCCTTGGCCCTTATCAACAGCATGGTTCCCAAGGACGGCTACCATGAGCAGATCGGCATAGGTTATGGCGAATTGGCACGTCAGAAGTTGGATGTCTATATTCCCAAAGTCGAAACTCAAGATCTGCCAGTGGTGGTGTTCTTTTATGGCGGTTCCTGGCAAAGCGGTCGACGGAAAGATTATTTTTTTGTCGCCCAGGCACTCGCGGCGCGCGGCTTCGTCGCCGTAATTCCGGATTACCGGGTTTATCCTGAAGCCAAGTTCCCTACCTTTCTTGAAGATGGCGCTGCAGCGGTCTCCTGGGTCCGCAACAACATCGGCGACTTCGGTGGTGAGGCCTCGCGCCTGTTTCTCATGGGACACTCGGCAGGCGCCTATATGGCAGCCATGCTTGCTTTAAATCCAAGCTACCTGGCCCAAGCGGGAATGTCGGCCCACGAGCTTAAGGGCTTTATCGGACTTGCCGGACCATATGATTTCCTGCCACTCAAAAGCCCGATAATGATCGAGATCTTCGGCGGCGCAGATGGAATTCCCGAAACCCAGCCGGTAACCTTTGTAAGTGCAAACGCGCCCCCAGCCCTTTTACTGCATGGCGCACGTGATAAAATCGTTTTGCCGCAGAATACTGAGCACTTGGCCGAGGGCTTGCGAGAGGCGGGGGGCAGGGTGGCGGAGAAGATTTATCCCGGCATCAAACACATTCGCCTGCTGATCGTTTTGGCTACCCCGTTTCAAAACGGCGAGCCAATGATGGAGGACATCGTGCAATTCATCAGCGCCACTAGATGATTTTTCAGAGCTTCATCATTATATTTTGAGGGAAAAAGTGAAACGGCAGTTCACATGACACCTGTGTTTAACATTTTAGGACTTAATCTGATTGCCGCCCTGGTCTTCATGTTCGGCGTCTGGCTTCTGAGCCTGGCAAAGAAAAATGCCAGCATTGTTGACGTGTTTTGGGGACTGGGGTTCGTCCTCATCGCCTGGCTGAGTTTTACCCAGGCCAGCGGTTACCCGGTGCGTCAGGTGCTCCTGGTTCTCCTCACCACCATTTGGGGGCTCCGGTTGTCCTACCATATTTTAGTGCGCAACTGGGGCAAGGGTGAAGACCGGCGCTACCAAGCTTGGCGGGCCACACAGGGGGAGCGGTTCTGGTGGGTGAGCCTGTTTACCATATTCGGCATCCAGGCCCTGCTGCTGTGGTTGGTGTCCCTGGTAGTGCAAATTGGCCAGCTTTCTCCAGTCCCCAACTGTCTCACGGTGTTTGATGCCATGGGGACTCTGGTTTGGGGGGTGGGCTTTGTGTTCGAGGCGGTGGCCGACTGGCAGCTTACCAGTTTCAAGGCTGACCCAAATAATAAAGGGAAAGTAATGAATCGGGGCCTTTGGGCTTATACTCGCCATCCCAACTACTTCGGGGAAACGCTTATCTGGTGGGGTCTGTTTCTTATCACCCTCAGTACTCCGGGGGGGTATTGGGCCATCGTCAGCCCTCTAACCATTACCTTCCTGCTCCTGAAAGTATCAGGCGTCACCCTCTTGGAGCAAACTATTACGGAGCGGCGTCCAGAATATCGGGAGTATATTAAAAACACCAGCCCCTTTATTCCATGGTTTCCCAAACGGAAAGAATCTTAGGGTCTCTCATCGACCTGGCTGAACGGGGAGTCATCCCGGACACAGTATTGCGCTGGGGTATCCGCTGGCTTAACCGACAGCGCCTCAGCAAGGGAAACCGGCGTCATTTTGAAACCCAGGGCCAGGCCCGGCAACAGTTCCTGGATGACATGCGACGGGGTCCCATCGCCTTGACCCCTGACCTGGCGAACCTCCAGCACTACGAGGTCCCCGCAGCCTTTTTCCAAACCGTGCTGGGGCAGCGCCTGAAATATAGTGGTTGCTATTGGCCGCCGGGCGTCACCTCCCTGGATGAAGCGGAGGAAGCCATGCTGGCCCTAACCGCCGAACGGGCCGAAGTGGCCGACGGTATGGACCTCTTGGATTTGGGTTGCGGCTGGGGATCGTTTTCCCTGTGGGCCGCGGAAAAGTTTCCCCAGTGCCGTATCCTGGCCGTGTCCAACTCTCGCCTCCAGGGGGATTATATCCGGGGAGTCTGTGCCGAAAGGGGCATCAGCACCTTGGAAGTGGTCACTGCCGACATGAACGACTTTGACTCCGAACGGCGCTTTGACCGGGTGGTGTCCGTGGAGATGTTCGAGCACCTACGGAACTGGGAGCGGTTTCTGGCGCGCCTGGCCACCTGGCTCAAAGCCCAAGGCAAAGTATTTATTCACATTTTCACCCACCGGAAATTTCCCTATTTCTTTGACTCGGCCGGCCCTGCCAATTGGATGGGGCGGTATTTTTTCACCGGCGGTATGATGCCCTCTGATGATTTGCTGATGAATTTTCAGCAGGACCTGTTCTGTGAGGCCCACTGGCGCCTGAACGGCACCCACTACCAGAAGACCGCCGAGGCGTGGCTGGCCAACCTGGATGCGAGGCGGGAGGAGGTCCTGGCTGGCTTTCGGGAGTTTTACGGCCCGGAGGAAGCCTCCCGCTGGCTCCACCGCTGGCGCCTGTTTTTCCTGGCCTGCGCTGAGCTCTGGGGATATCGGCAGGGGCAGGAGTGGCTGGTTTCACATTACCGGCTGCGGCACTCAAAGGAGCAGTGAGACAGCTGAGAAAAGCCTTTGAGAAGAAAAATCCAAGGGTTGTTCGGATTCAGGAGAAGAGAACAGTGATGAAGTACAGTTTCATGATACTTGGGAGCCTGCTTATTCTGGGGGCTGCGGGCGCCGCCGGGGGGAAAGGAGGGGATATGGATGCTGCCGATCTGTCAAAGTATCGGTGGCGGCACCGGTTGCTCTTGATTTTTTCCCCCTCTTCGCAAACCCCGGCCTTTCAGAAGCTGGTGGACCATTTGCAACAACAGCGGGAAGGTGTCGCCGACCGGGATCTTGTCGTCTTTTCCCTGATAAACGATGTTCAAAGCCGGGTGGAAGAGGCAGTCCTGAACAGGCAGGAAGCCGAAACTTTGCGCCGACAATTCCGGGTCGGGGCTGATGAGTTTCGGGTGGTGCTCATCGGCAAAGACGGGACGGTCAAGCTCAGCGAACCAGCCGTAAACTTGTCTGACATCTTCGCCCTCATTGACAGCATGCCCATGCGGCAACAGGAAATGCAGGAGAGACAACGGTAGGGATTCGGGAAAGAAAATCTTTCCCATCATGAACCAAGCTGTGGAAGTCAAGGATACGGAGGAGGCCAGGAGTCTGGGGCCTTGCCAGGTTTGCGGACGGGAGATGCTGCTAGGGGAAAGCGTGGATCGGCACCACTGGCAGCCGAAGTCCCGGGGCGGTAAGGAGGTAAACTTCTTGCACCGCATCTGCCACCGTAAGCTGCACTCCCTGTTCACCGATAAGGAGTTGGGAGCGGAGTTCGCCACCCCGGAGGCTGTGAGACGTCATCCTGAGATGCAAAAGTTTATCACCTGGGTCAGACGCCAGCCACCGGAAGTGGTGCTGCGCCACCGCAAAGCCAACAAGGACAAGAAGTAACAGGCGATTGGCAGGATGGTTTCGGGAGAGGGTGACAGACACCCGGAGCCCGAATCTATCCGTCAAACCATACATAAAGGAGATATCATGTCAGTAGCGAAAAACGTGCTGGGGGAAGCTCTGGAACTTTGCTGCACCTCTCCCCTGACAGGCTTTTATCGGGATGGTTTCTGTGTGACGGGTCCGGAGGATGCTGGCACTCACGTCATCTGCGCTCAGGTTACCGCGGAGTTTTTAAGTTTTACCCGCTCCCGGGGAAATGACCTAAGCACCCCCGTTCCCCAATTCAACTTTCCCGGCCTCAAACCTGGAGACCGCTGGTGCCTTTGCGCCACCCGCTGGCGGGAGGCCCTGGAGGCCGGCAAGGCGCCGCCGGTGATTCTGACCGCCACCCACGAGGCAGCCCTGAAATATGTCTCCCTGGAAGACCTGAAGCAGCACGCCCTGTCCGGGGTCTGAGGCCTCAGACTAAAAGCTCTGATAAACCCTCAAGTTTTCCTAAAATGTCATGCTGAGCAAAGTGAAGAATCTTGCATTTTCAATAGGTTGAGATCCTTCACGTCGTTCAGGATGACAGAAAAGAGGTGTTGCCAAATTTACTGCTTTTAGATGGTCAACTCACAGAGAAGAGAAGCCCTACCGGAATTGCGGTTTTGCCAGCAGCATCTGGACGTCGCCGGTGTAGCGCTCTGCAAAACCCGCCTCGCAGTAACACAGATAGAACTCCCACAGCCGCACAAAGTTTTCCGGGTAGCCCAGAGACCGAACCTGGTCTACCTGGGCCCAGAAGCGCTCCCGCCAGAGCCTGAGGGTTTTGACGTAATGCGGGGTGATGTCCTCTAAATGTATGAGCCTGAGGTCTGTGGCCCGGGCCAGTGAGGCGGTCATGCTGGCCAGTGAGGTAAGGCAGCTGCCGGGGAACACATGGCTGCGGATGAAGTCAAGGGATCGCCGGTAGCGGTCGAAGACCTGGTCGGCGATGGTGATGGCCTGAAGGCACATGAGACCGGTTTCTTTCAAACGGTTGCTGCAGACCCGAAAAAAGTCGTCCAGGTACTCAAAGCCGACGGCCTCGATCATCTCGATGGAGACGAGCTTATCGTAGGAGCCCTTCAAGTGCCGGTAATCCTCGAGGAGCAGGTCTACCCGGTCAGCTAGACCCGCAGCCTGAACGCTCTCCTGGGCCAGGTGGTATTGAGCTGGAGAAATGGTGGTGGTGGTGACCCAGCAGCCGTAGCGGCTCGCTGCGTGGATGGCGAACCCGCCCCAGCCGCTGCCGATCTCAAGAACGTGGTCCTCTTCCTGAAGATTAAGTTTCCGGCACATGTGGTCATATTTGGCCAGGGAAGCCTCTTTGAGGGTGCTGTCCTCCTGCTCGAAGATGCCGCAAGAATACGTCATGGTCTCATCCAGGAAGAGAGCGTAAAAGTCGTTTCCCAGGTCGTAGTGGGCATAGATATTTTCCCGGCTTCCCTGGAGAGTGTTGCGAAAGGGCCATTTGACCAGGTCAAAGAAGGGGCCAGCCAGTTTTGTCCAGCTGCGAGATAGCCTTTCCAGACGGGAAAGATTACGCACCAGGAGGCGCAGTAAACCGGTCAGGTCGTCAGCCTCCCACCAACCCGCCACGTAGGCCTCCCCCAGGCCGCGGCTACCGGAGAACAGGACGAGGCGATATACCCCGGGATGACTGATGGTGACGGTGGCGGCCAGGTCTGCCGCAGCCTCAGGCTCACCGAAGGTATACCTTTGTCCCTGTTCAATTACCGTCAGGCTGCCATGCGACAATTCTTGGAGAAGGGCGAATACCACCCGGCGGGCTAGGCGGTCCAGGGGGCCGGCCAAAAGGCTGAGGGAGGAATCGTCAGCCGGAATAATGGTACCTTCCACTTCTTAATTCCTCTCCTTGTCCCTTCGTTTTTGGGGGTGGACGTAAAAGGTGGCCCCCTTGAGCCACAAACGTAAGGCCTGCAAATGGATGAGGGTGATGACCTTAAGAGTCATGGGGGGGTAGGCCAGAAGCACCCGGGCCAGAGTGTGAGGGGTGATTTCCCGGCGCCTCAGGGTCAAAGTGGCGTCAAAAACCTTAGTTCCCCGGAAGTAATCCATAAAATGCACGTTAAGACTCTCCCCTGGGTCTTTGAAGCGCCAATCATACCAGATCTCCATGGGCATGAAGGGGGAGACGTGCATGGCCTTGGGGTGCTCGAAGCGCTTGAAACCAGGGGTGGTGCTCAGGTTGTCAACTTCAGGCAGGACGTAGCAGTGCTCGTCGCCCCAGGGGGTGTTGTGGACTTCGGCCACGATGGCTTCAACATGCTGTGCTAAGGGATCATAGCAGAAATAAAAACTCACCGGATTGAAGCAGTACCCGAAATAGCGCAGGTGGGTAAGGAGGCGGATAGGGCCGGTCGGCCGGGCTTTGGTCTTTGCCTCCACCAAATCCCGCACAGCCTGGTCCAGGGGAACGTGGGGGTCCCCCAGATGGTCCCGGCGGCGAAAATAGGCCAGGTTCACGGTGCCGGTGGACCAGAAAAGACGGCCCTGAAAGAGAGTGGGCAACTCGGCCAGGTCCAGGTACATCATGAAAACCCGGTAGCGGAAATGGTTTTCGAAAGGGGTGAAGCGGCGGTGGCGAACGTGCCCCTCATAAATACAACTGGCCTGGCTCACAGGATCACCCCGAAGTGGCGGCAGACGTTCAAGGCGCTCACCACCCCATCCTCATGAAAGCCGTAACCCCAATAGGCGCCGCAAAAATAGGTGCGGTTGACGCCGTTTATCTCCGGCCAGCGGCGTTGGGCCCGGGGGGCTTGCAGAGTGTACACCGGATGGTGGTAAACCAGGCGCTTGATGATTTTTGGGGGATCGATCTCCCGGTCCCGATTGAGCGTAACAAGGAATTCCTTGGGCGCGTCGAGACTCTGAAGTCGGTTCATGTGGTAGGTGACGGTGACCCGTTCCGGAGACCCGGCTGGCAAATAGTAATTCCAACTAGCCCAAGCGGCCCGGCGGGCTGGCATCAGGCCCACGTCGGTGTGGAGCACGGTAGAGTTTTCCTGGTACGGGAAGGTGCCAAGAATCTCCCGTTCCTGGGCCGAAGCGTCAGTCAGCATGGCCAAAGCCTGATCGCTGTGCGCCGCAATAATCACCTGGTCGAAGCGCTCCGGCTCGCCCTGCCGGGGTTTGACCTCCACATGGTCTTGCCGCCTTTTCACTTCGGCTACCGGGCAATTGAGGCGGGCCCGCCCCTTAAACGGCTGGGTGAGGCGCTCCACATATCGCCGGGAGCCTCCCTGAACAGTCTGCCACCTGACCTTATGGCGCAGGTTAAGAAAGCGGTGCCGCTGAAAAAATTCCGCAAAGTACCGGGCCGGGAAATCCTCAAATGTCCGGGGGTCGGCGGACCAGATAGCCGATCCTAACGGAATGATAAAGTCCTCCATGAAGGGCCGGGAATAGTTTTTTTCGGCCAGATAGCGCCCCAGGGTGATTGCAAAGGCTTCATCCCGGGAAAGCTCACCGGACTCCCGCCGAAAGCGCCAGATATCATAGAGCAGGCGGTAAAAAGAGGGACGCACCAGGTTGCGCCGCTGGGCAAAGAGGCCATTTACGGACCTGAAGCCGAATTCCAGGCCGCTTTGGGCGTTGGTAATGCTAAAGCTCATGTTGGCGGGTTGCCAGGACACCCCTAACCGCTTCAGGAGCTTGACGAAGTTGGGGTAGGTGGTTTCGTTAAAGACGACAAAGCCGGTGTCCACCGGGTAAGAACGGCCACCTACGGCAACCTCCACCGTGTGGCTGTGGCCACCCAGGTGACCGACGGCCTCAAAGACTGTTACCTCATGCTCTGGGGACAACAAATAGGCAGCAACCAGGCCGGAGATGCCGGCGCCAATCATGGCCAGGCGCATGGTTCAACCCTTGACCTGGGCAGCCGGGTCCTGGGCCTGTGATCCCGGTACCGGAGCGGCTTGGGGATTGCGAATGTGATCCGGGACCGGCCGCAGATTTCGGACTATGCCCAGCCAGGAGAGGGCTACCAGCAGGTAATAGGTGATGTCCAACTCCCACCAGAAAAATCCCTGGCGGGCGGAGATGGCGTAATGGTGGTGATTATTGTGCCAGCCTTCTCCCAGGGTGATGAGGGCCAACACCGGATTATTGCGGCTGGTGTCGGTGGTGTGGTAGCGACGAAAGCCGAACAAATGGCTCAGGGAGTTGATGGTGCAGGTGCCGTGAAAAAGCAACACCGTGGAAATAAAAAATCCCCAGATAACGAGTTGCCCCCCATTGGTCCCCAACTGGGGAGAGGTATAGGCCAACAGTTCCCCCATCCCAAAGAGGGCTATTCCCAGCAGAATGGGCACCACTTTATCAAAGCGGTCCAGCCAAACAAGCTCCTGAAATTTGGCCCAATCTTTGACGTACTCCCAGCGTGTGTAGAAGTTAGCCGGATCCGTGAGCCAGCCGACATGACTCCACCAAAAGCCATAGCGGCTGGGGGAGTGCACGTCTGCTTCAGTGTCAGCGTATTTATGGTGATGCCGGTGATGGGAAGCCCACCACAAAGGACCGCGCTGGGAGGAGCTGTTACCCAAAACCGCAAAGCAGAATTGCCAGAAACGGCTGGTCTCGAAAGTTCGGTGGGAAAAATAGCGGTGATAAAAGCCGGTGATGGCTAACATCCTGATAAAATAGAGCCCCGTCGCCACTAATACCGCAGTAAAACTCCATCCCACCCAAAGGACGCCGAGACAGGCGAGATGCACGGCCAGATAATTCTTGCCGGGGAACCGCACCCGAGTCGGTTTGGTTGCCGGGTCAGAAGGCTCTAAGGGCACGCTGGAATCAAACCAGCGATGCAGGGAACGGATTAAGTACGAATGTTTGAGGCGGTCGAACAATAGGTGCATAACGCTGAGAGAACATTTTACTGGAATTTTTCAGGGGTAACCACACTCCTGTGAAATCACGTCAGCCAGCCGTCCAGGAAAAACGCTATCCGAGTGGCAAACGCGCAGACCCAGCCGCCCCAGATGATGTCCACGATGGTCATGCGCCAGGGCCAGTTGGCCAGCAGGGAATAGTTGGTGAGATCATATACCCCATAAAGGATAACGCCATAGAGAAAACCCCACAAATATGGCGACCCTCCTTGGGCCGCTTTCGGCAGGGCAAACAGGACCACCCCCAAGGGGATCAAAAGATAGACCACCAAAGCAGCCCACCAGATGGGCGCCAGGTTATCTCCGCTCCGTCGGGCTAACAACCCCAATTCGGTTTTATAAAATTTGGTCATAATCACCCCCAGCCAAAGCAGATCAATGGCCAGGAAAATGGGGATGAGAAGGAGATAGACTTTCAACTGGTGTGTCATGAGAAATCCTTGGGCCAAAGAAATGAGCTGAACGGGGGATTCATCTAAATGCGGGTCAGTGCCTCTCTTTTGCTCTTACCGCTCAGCGGTAATGTCCCCGGCATATCGGGTGACCACATCCAACTCCACACAATCATCCAGTTCTTCCTGGGAGGCATCCGTGGCCTTTTTCAGTGCATCTATCGGGCACAGCCACTCGTGGCCCGAGCTATCCTTCATCTTAACAAAACGCTTGCCGCGTTCCGCTAGTTCAGACATGGGAGCCTCCTTTACTCGAGAAGTTAAAGGTTATGAGATAATATCCCCTCATATACCATAAGGAGGCGGGGTTTCCCGCCTCCTCCCCGACATTGATCGTGTCCCTTTGCTATCCGATTAGCGTTTTGCTATCGTCGGCCATTGGTCCGCCAGGCCAAGGAGTTGATTCATCCTAACAGCTACTTGACATACTTGGCTTTCAGGGGAATAGCGCACTTGGGGCACATTAGCGGTTCATCGGGCTTCTGCCCCGGAAAAGCATGCTCGGCATCGCACTCCGGGCACTGGAAAATGTTGGCTCCCTCTTCGCCACTAAAGCCACCTTTGCCTCCTACTTCCATGGCATGGGGTTTGTCTTTGGACATCCTTTTACCCTCCTTATTTTTCATTGATTTCCGTCAGCGTTTTCTCTTGGCCGGACGGAGTTAATCCTCGCTGGAGTAGCGCTCTTTGCGCCCTCGAAACATTTTCTTATGTACTTGTAGCATTATATAAATATCGTCATCCTTTTTCAAATCCGTTTTCCTACTTAAAAAGTCCTGGGTAGAAATGACTATATGATTTTGGATGAAATACTGGCTTGGAGGGGGCAGAATTTAAGCCCCCTCAAGATATCCAGGCTGATTGCTCAGAAAGTTGGGGTTCAAAGATTTCTCAAGGTCACTTAGTCCTGACAAAATACCTTTGTTTTATGAACGCAAGAGGGAAAAATCAAAATCCGCTCTGGCCAGGTTCTGTTTCATGGAAGAAATGTCCTTTTTCGATTTGATGGCCTGCTGAATTTCTTCACTGCCTCGGATATCTCCCAGGAGAATAGCACCTACCAGGGCGTTGTCTTTGATCACCAGCTTCCGGTAGGTCTTTTTGTCTTCGTCTTTGCTGACCAGGGACTTCAACTGGCCTTCAGCATCAATTTCCCCGGCGGCCATCAGATCAATGCCCACCACTTTTAAGGTGTTGGCCGGGACCGTGCCCTCATATTTAGCCTCTTGCCCCGCCATGGCTGCCCCGGCCACCTGACCTTGTTCCATGCAAGCCGGCCAGATGCCGTAAAATCTGCCACGATGCTCTACGAGATCTCCGGCGGCGTAAATATCTTCCCGAGAAGTCCGCAGGGCATCGTCCACCTTGACCCCCTTGTCGATCTCCAGGCCCAGGGATTGACCCAGAGTCAACTCCGGTCGCACCCCTGCGGAAATGAGCACCATATCCGTGGAAAGTCTATCCCCGCTTTCCAGAACCACCGTCAGGCCGGCTGGCTCATGCACAATTTCCTGAGTTTTGGCGTCCAGGAAAAAAATGAACCCCATTCCCTCCAACTGCTTCTGGAGGATCGCCGCCCCAGCCGCGTCCATCTGCCGGGGCAACAGCCGGGGGAAAAACTCCACCACTTCCACCTCCAGGCCCGCTTTGCGCAACCCGTTGCCGGCCTCCAAGCCCAGCAGGCCGCCACCGATGAGCACCACTCGACGTGAATTCCCAGCCCGCCGCTTGATGGTGTCGGCATCATCAAAGGTCCGCAGAGTGAAGACCCCCTCCAGCTCCGACCCTTTGATGGGCGGCACAAAAGAGTAGCCTCCGGTGGCCAGGAGCAGTTTGTCAAAATGGTACCGCTCACCCTGGCGGCTTACCGCCACTTTTTGTTCCGGGTCGATCTGAATAATCTCCGTTTCCACATGCAAAATCACCCGGTTCTTTTCATACCAACCAAGATGGTGAATGGTGAATTGATTGAGTTGCTTTTCTCCGGCCAGATACTCGGGCAGGGCCGGCACGTAGTAGAAAGGATATTTCTCTTTGGAAAAGATATGAATTGCACCCTCCTGGTCGTATTTTCGGATGGCCTCTGCCGCAGCATTCCCGGCGGCCCCATTGCCGATGATGAGATAGGTGGTCATTTGCTCCCCTTTCTTCAGATTTTACTCTTCCTTGGCTCTCGTGCCGCCCTTATTGAGTTCCTGGAGATAACTTTCAGCGGTCTGGAAACCGTCGAATCGATGCTTTTCTTCACCATCAGAAGAGAATAGGAGGATGGTGGGCGTAGCAGTAACTTGATAGTGTTGAGCCAGGTCCAGGTGATCGCGTGCTTCCAATCGGATCGGGACAAAACGGTTGTTTAAAGCCTCGGCCAAGGCAGGGTCTTGGTGGGCCTCCCGGCTTAACCGACCACAGGCTGGACAGCCCTCCATGAAAATTTCCAGAGCCAAAGGAAGATGAGATTTTTTCGCTTCCTGCAGCGCTTCCTCCCAGTTCGTTCGCCATTGTATCAATGCGGCCATGCACCTAACCTCCTTGCCCTCTATAAACGCATAGTTTTTGCAGACAAAACGTTAATCAACCGGTGAATTTTCGAAAGACCAGGATATCAATTACCGTAAGCAGGAGACAGCCCCACCACCCAATGAAAGAAATAATGAAAGCAACGGTGATTTTTTGTTGCCAGGAAACAGGGAGAAGTTCGGTGGCCTTTCCCTCCCGTTCTTTTTGCAGCAAGTAAGGACTTACCCAAAAGGAGAGAAAAATTCCATTAACTATGAGAATAAAGGCAATGGCTGCCTGGATCTGCACAATGGTGGTCCAGCCCTGTTCCCGGTGAAACACGACGGCGCCAATAACCGCCAGAGTAAGCCCCAGCCAAATGAGGGGCTTGGTCACCTTGTGAGTCCGGGTGGTGGCTTCCGTCCAATACGACGATTTTCTTCCCAGAAAACCGTGCAGATCAATGACCGTCACAGCCCCCAAGCCTATGACAAATCCAGCCAGGTGCAAAAACAACCCCAAGATATTAAGCCAGGGCCAGTTATTCGGCAGATTAGATATCATATTTAATTCTTTAGACCTCCATGAATAACTAGACTTTTTCCCTGCAGTGGGTAACATTAAATGATGTGATGGCAGCATCATACAGCAGAACAAAGCTGCCGGTTATGGCGCTAGCCTCTTGAACCTCAGTTTGACCGGTGAGCCAGTTTTGCAGGGCCTGTGCCCGCTCTTCAGATCCTTTGATTTGAAAAACTTTGACACGCACACGGCCTGGGATATTATGACACAAGGTAAAGCGCGGAAAAGGTGGCAATGATTGATGGTTCATCTGCCCAGAACTTTTCAGGGTGACAGATTTTTGACTGGCAACAATTTTATCCTGGTTTTTTGAAGCCATCCAGGAGATTCTTGGTTTTAGTTTATATTGTTTTTTCCTTTTAACTGCCTAAATAAAGGGGTAACAGGCTTACTTTTGAGACTGCTTAGGAGGAAAAATCTTATGAATATCTTCGAGGCCTTAACTAAACACCATGACACCATGCGCGAACTCTTTGACAAAACTGCCTCAGATAGCTCTGTTTTTCAAGAGCTGAAAAACCATCTCCAGGTCCACCACAAAAACGAGGAGAAGATACTTTATGACGTGCTGAAGACCAAAGAACCGACTCGTAAAGATGCCATAGAGGCGGTGGAAGAGCATCACGTCATTGAATTCCTTTTGTTGGAACTGGAAAATTTCCCACGGGACCACGAACGCTGGGCCATCAAGCTCGAGGTCCTCGAAGAATACACCAGGCATCATTTCAAGGAGGAGGAAACCGAGATTTTTCCCGAGGGAGCAAAAGTTCTCAGTACCTCCGAAGCAGAGGAAATGGCGGTTCGCTTCGAAGCCATCAAGGAAAAGCAACTAGCCGTGCTGTGAATACCAAGCCACTGACCGAGAGCACGACGAGATCATGGTGCGGCTGAACTCCGGGTGCTTTTCGGTAAGTCAGGGAAATCCCGGGGAGAGACAGGCGTCAGGGTCTCTCCCTTAAACTCCCCGCCTCAATCTTTCCCTATGACTTGATGGCTTCAGCCAGATTTTTCCCCAATACGAAACATTGCTCCAGGGTTTCCTGAGTGGGGGCACCCTTGACCTGGACAATGGGCTCCACCACCGTCCAGTTGCCTTGGGAGGCAAAATCCTGGATTTCTTTGACCGCCCCACCACTCCAACCATAGGACCCGAAGATACCCAGACGACGGTTTTCCGCCGCGCCCTTATCCTTTAGAAAATCAACCAGGAGACGCAACGGCGGGAACAATCTGTTGTCATAGGTGCAACTCCCCAGGGCGAGGCCCTTAAACCGCCAGGCATCGGTGAGAATATAAGAAAGATGAGAAGTTGAAGCATGGTGCAGCCTGATTTCCTGCACCCCCGCTTCGGCTAGGCCCCGGGCCACGGTCTCGGCCATCTTCTGCGTGTTGGCGTACATGGAGCCGTAGGCGATGACCGCTCCCGGCTCGGTCTGATGTCTGCTCCAGCGGTCGTAATGCTCGAGGATATGGTGGGGGTTCTGCCGCCAGATGGGACCATGGGTCGAAGCAATGGTCTCGATTTCCAGACCCTTTAGACGGGCAATGGCCTTTTGCACCATGGGACTGAATTTGCCGACGATGTTGGAAAAGTAGCGCAAGGTCTCGTTCTCATAATAATCGGCCTTGACTTCGTCATCGAAAATCCCCCCCTCCAGGGCCCCGAATCCCCCGAAGGCGTCCCCGGAAAAAAGAATTTTCGCCGTGGTTTCATAGGTCATCATAGTTTCAGGCCAATGAATCATGGGGGTCAAGTAGAAGGTCAGTTTATGATGTCCCAAATCCAGGACATCTCCTTCCTCCACCACAGAAATGGGCGAGGTGATGCCGTAATACGCCTCCAGAAATTCTGCGGTTCGCTTGTTCCCGATGATCTTCATCTCAGGAAATAATTTGGGGAACAGCTTGAGGCTGCCGGAGTGGTCAGGTTCCATGTGATTAATGACGAGGTAATCTATGGTCTTCCCGGGCGGCAGCAGCTGTTCAATTTTGTTGACCAGATTAGGAAGGAAAGCTTGTTTGACCGTGTCGATGAGGGCAACCTTTTCATCCACAATGAGGTAGCTGTTGTAGCTCACGCCTTTGGGCAGCGGCCACAAGTTCTCAAATAACTGGGTCTCATAGTCGTTGACTCCCACCCAATAAATGTGTCCGCACACCGCAATGGGGTGTTTCATACCATTTCCCCCTTGGAAGTGACTGAATTTAAAGGTTTTGAGCTTGCCTGGGCTCCTCGTCCCGGGTAACGCACGCTTCAGCTGCCTGTTTCATCTCAGCCAGCAATTTTTGGGTCAGCCGGTGTAGTTTTTGGGGAATGAACAGCAATCTGGAGAAAAAAAACAGGGGTCCCCTGAAGTTCTCAGTGCTGGTCACCACCACCCGATCACCCACTTCTTGAAAATCAAAGCGGTGCACGGCGTGGATACCAAGCCTCTTGCCTTCCCAAACCACTTCCCGTCCGGCTTTACATTTGGTTATCTGGGGAGTAATTTTGATCGGCAGATAATAGGGTCTGAGTTTGAAGGAAAAACAGGTGCCTGTTGCCATTTCTTGGTCTGCAACTAGGCAGCAATCCTGACATACGGAATTCCAGTTGCCCCACTCAGCCAGGGTGGAAAATACCTGCCAGACAAGATGCAGGGGAGCCGAAATTTCTATCTTTTCCTGGATAACCATAGACGTAACATTGCTATCAGATGAAGGAATTTCTGGGGATTGATCAGAACTAATTTTTATAAATGCTGGAAAGGATATGAATTTGAAATTATTAAGAAATTAAAATTATAAACCGACGGTTATTTACCCCGGCGACGTGCCAGCCACTTGAGCAAAGACAATCTGTAGCTTTTTCCTTCGAGCCCGAGCAAGGCGAACCGGACTTTGCCGGCCTGCACATATAACGTAAGAAAAAGGGTGGTTAATTTCTTGTCTAATTCGTCCAGGCCCCGCACCCAGTCCGGATTTTCCGACATTTTCCGCACAAAGTGCAGACCCGAACGAAAGGAAGAAGTGGTTACCACTATGCTGTTCCCCTCGATATGGACCTGTAAGTCCTCTCCATTAAAGGAGAGGACCAGGTCCGCGTAAATCTCAAGGGGTGGGGCTGGGTAGAATTTCACTTACCTGGTTTCCCGGGTGCGGATCTTCAAAATGCCGTTGAGAATCCACTTGGCGTGCACGGCTGAATCGGAAGCGGCACTGGGCACATACACTTCCAGATTTTCGAATTCATAGGTGATTTCAGCACCCTTGCCGGTAAGCGCCTCATACAAGCTCATGCCTAATTCAGGCCAAGTGGTGGTGCCAGTTTCATGTTCCATAACGATCCCTCCAAAAATTTTTCTCTACGGTTCCCCGTAAGTTTTTTTAAATTTAAGTCGACAACCTTGAGAGTCAACCCTCCAAAGTACTTATTGTCTCCTAAGTATGAATACTCAGAAGTTGCTAAGATAAAGGGCCCAGCTGAAAATCCTTATGAGTTAAGGAGGACCTGGTTTTTCTAATAAGCTATGAAATGTTTATTTAGTTTTTTAAGAAGGTCCGTCTCTATCTAAATATTTTGTTTTTAGGCTTGAGATACTCTCTTGGCGACATAACCTGGCCGCTGTCCCAACCACCTTCTGATCCCCTTGTCAATCTCAACCACCAGGATAACGCTTAAGGAAAGGCCCAGGAGCAGCAGCCACTCAAAAACAGTGAGAGGCACGGTGCGAAACACCCACTGGAGCGGCGGCGCATACACCACCGCCATCTGAGCAAACGTGGAAGCCAGCAGGGCATAGACCAGAAAGGGGTTGGTAAATGGATTTAAGCGAAAAATGGACTGGAACTCCGAACGGCTGTTAACGGCCTGGAAGAACTGAAAGAAGACCATGGTGGTGACCGCCATGGTGCGGGCATGGTCCAAGTTCTCGCCGTATTCCATCCCATAGACAAATTTTACGATCACCCCGACTGCGATGAGCAGGCCGACGATCACCGTGCGCTGTATCAAGACGCTGGACATGATGCCTTCCCGGGGGTTCCGGGGCGGCCGCTGCTCGACGTCCTTTTCGCCGGGTTCAAAGGCCAGGGCGATGACTTGAAAGCCGTTGGTCACCAGGTTGATCCACAACAGTTGGGCCGGCAAATACGGCATGGGCAAACCCAGAATGACGGTGCCGATGATGGACAAAATGGCGGCAATGCCAGTGGGAATGAGAAAAAAGGTGACCTTGCGGATGTTGTCAAAGACTATCCGTCCTTCCTTGACAGCCCAGAAAATGCTGGCAAAGTTGTCATCTGCGATGATCATGTCAGAGGCTTCTTTGGCCACGTCAGTGCCGGTTTTCCCCATAGCCACGCCGATGTGGGCGGCCTTGAGGGCTGGGGTGTCATTGACCCCGTCCCCCGTCACCGCTACGATCTCACCGTGTTGGAGGAGTTGCTCGGTAATCCGGAGTTTGTGGTCCGGGGCTACCCGGGCAAAGACCGACACTTCCTTGACCTTCTCATACAATTCGTCATCGCTGATTTGCTCCAACTCCCGGCCGGTGGTCACCTGGGGATCGGAGTCACCGATGCCGAGCTTCCGGGCGATGGCCTGGGCGGTGACCGCGTGGTCCCCGGTGATCATAATGACCCGGATTCCGGCCCGTCTACACCCGGCTATGGCCTCAATAACCTCTTCCCTGGGTGGATCGATCATGCCCTGCAGACCGGCCACAATCAGGCCTTCGGCCACATCCTGATGGGTTATTTCTGTGGTTTCCGGCGGAACTTCCTTGAAGGCCATGGCCAGCACCCTGAGACCGTCCTTGGCGAGGTTATCGGCTACCCGCATAATAATTCTCATTTTGTCCCCATTGCCGAACATGCACTCGGTGCACATGTTCACCACTTTCTCGGGGGCGCCTTTGACGAAAATATATTTCTTGTCCTGAAGCAGGTGCAGGGTGGCCATATAACCCCAGTCCGATTCAAAAGGGATGGCGGCAATCTGGGGATACAACTCTCTTTCGGTGATCGGGTCCAACCCTCCTTTGAGCGCGGAGACAATAAGGGCGCCTTCGGTGGGGTCGCCGCTCACTTTGTATCGGTGGTCCTCTTCATAGAGTTCCGCTTCATTGCACAAGAGCCCGATCCGGAGCACCCGTTCCAGATCACCCCGGGCGCTTTTTTCCACGGGCAGCCAGGCCTGGAGAATCTCCCCGCTGGGTTCGTAACCACTGCCGGTGACCTCATAGGCTTTTTCCCCGTCATAAATTAACTTGACGGTCATCTCGTTCTTGGTAAGCGTGCCGGTTTTGTCGCTGCAAATAATGGTGGTGCTGCCCAGGGTCTCCACCGCCGGCAGTTTCCTGATAATGGCATTGCGCTTGGCCATCAAGGCCACGCTTCGGGCCAGGGTGATGGTCACCACCACCGGAAGGCCTTCCGGGATGGTGGCCACGGCTGCCGCCACTACGGTCATGAACATGTCCCGGGGGGACTCGCCCGTCAGCACTCCCAGAAGGAACAACACCGCAGAGGCCGCCAACACGATGAGCCCGAGGATATTGGCGAACCGAACAAATTTTTCCTGGAGGGGGGCCTGGGTGGGGGCTATTCTTTTCACTTCCTCGGCGATGCTCCCCAGGATAGTGGTCCCCCCCGTTTCCACCACCACCCCGCGGCCCCGGCCCATGAGCACCACGGTCCCCAGAAACGCCATGTTTTTTTGATCCCCGGGAGTGAGATTTTCTTCTTGCAAAGCGGCCGAGGTTTTTTCCACGGGCAGGGACTCCCCGGTGAGAATGGCTTCGTCCACTCTGAGCTCCACAGTCCGGAAAAGTCGTAAATCAGCCGGCACCTTGACCCCGGAATCCAGAATGACCACATCCCCTGGCACCAAAAGTTCGCTGGGTATTTCCCGTTCCCGCCCCTGGCGCAGCACCCGGGCTTTGGGCGCGGCCATCTGCTTCAAGGCCAAAACGCTCTTTTCTGCCTTGAACTCCTGGAAAAAGCCGATGAGAGCATTAAACAGGACCACCGCCACGATTACCGAGGAATCCTTGTATTCCTGCAAGTAAGCCGTGATAATGGCTGCCAAAATCAGGATATAAATCAGCGGGCTGGCAAATTGGTGCAAAAACAGCTTGATTTTGCTAATTCTTTCCGGTTCAGCAATGAGGTTCGGCCCATGGCGCAGCAACAACTCTTCCGCCTGAGGGTCATTGAGGCCGTGATCCGAAGTGCCAAGCCGAAAAAATATCTCGTCAATATTCTGTTGATACCAGTTCATGCTCACTTCTCTTGTTTTTTGGTATATAGTTATATTCCAGAAATCTTGCGGCTTCATGCCGGAGGAAAATTTATCAACCCTGGTATGAAGCTGTGCCCGAATTTTAAGAAATCAAGAGTATGAGACAGAAAAAGTTTTTCAGATGCATCGTCTTTTGTGTCGCCATCTTGAGTCAATACATTTGCCCTGATCAACTCATGGCCACCGAAGAACCGCAATATCGTCTGCTGGAGCACACGGGAGATTTTGAACTCCGGCAGTATCAGCCCTATATCGTGGCCGAGACCCTGGTGGAGGGTGACTTCACTGGGGTGGGCAACTTAGGCTTCCGACGCTTGTTTGACTATATCCAGGGCAAGAATCGCAAGAAACAGGCCATCCCCATGACGGCCCCGGTGACCCAGGAGGCCGCCTCCGAAAAAATCCCCATGACCGCTCCCGTGGGCCAAGAAAAAGCCGGGGAAAAATGGCGGATCACCTTTGTCATGCCCTCTTCCTCCACCATGGAGACGTTGCCGGAACCTCTGGACTCAAGGATTTCTTTGAAAGAAGTTCCAGGGCATCTCCTAGCTGCGCTCCGGTACTCAGGGACCTGGAGCAGGGAACGTTATGAGGCCAAAGAGAACCAGCTGCGTGCAATCATCAAAGAAAAAGGCCTCAAAATAATAGGTGAGCCCATTTGGGCCAGGTACAATTCTCCCTTTATGCCCTGGTTTCTCCGGCGTAACGAAGTGTTGATTCCGGTTGCTCGCATTAATTAACCACCATGGAACGGGCTGAGTTTGGGATATAAAGCGAATGTTCTCAAGATAAAAATTTTTTGCAAAATCTACCTTCAATTTTCCCCGGTTGTTTCAAAGACTGGGGCTTTTTTTCTTAAGCACCCGGAGATCATAATTTGTTTTCCTAACCTCCAAGGCCCTTCCTTTTTCTAAATAAAAAAAACTTCATTTAGAACATAACCGAATTACCATGATTGCAGATCACTGCTTCTATGTGAGTTCCTTTGTCAAGTCTTTTTAACCATCCTTACAGATGCTTTTTAGCAAATCAGATTGGCATAAGTCGTCTTGGTTGGGTGGTTCCTTGGGGTCGAGGGTAGTAAAACCCTTCTATCTTCTATCCGTGCTGACCTTTGGTCAGATCACCTCATGCTGCATGCGCCGGGGTTGCATGTTGTGGAACCGCATTAATAGCAAAAATGCCGTATCCTATAATTGAAGGTTACTTGTCTCACTAGAAACTTATCAAGAGGCTAAGAACTCTATGTATCCACCCGATATCGACACCTAAAGCTCGTCATCGAGGGCGCCAGCCTGTAAAGGTCCGCATAGCCTTTCTTTGGATCACCCCCGCCCAGTTCTGATATCCCAAAAAGGGTGCTAGTCCAAAATGATTCCAACCCTAACTTAAAACTTGTTACAATTGCTGGTGGCAGCTCATGTGAAAAGATACATTTTGAGAGAGTTTTGTGCTATTCTGGCTCCCTCAAGACGATCTGGGCCCAAAAAAGGGAAACTTTTTGGGGATTGAACCCCCACCATTTTTTGACTTCGTTGGCCATGGTGCCCAAAACCTTGGACCAAACAAGGTTTTTCAGTAACTATCTGAGGGACATTAATGAGATTTGCGGTAGTAGTTTTTCCCCATCAGCTCTTCGATCCTCACCCGGCCCTCAAAGGAGACCGCCACATTTATGTGGTGGAGGCCCCCCGCTTCTTTCGGGACGAAAAAGAGCATCTGTGCTTCCACCAGCAGAAACTGGCTCTGCACCGGGGGAGCCTAAAAGCTTACGAAGCTCGGCTGGCCAACCAGGGATACACCGTCTCCTACCTGGAGTTTGAGGGTGACCCGCACCTGGGAGGTTTCTGGGGCCGACTAAAGAAAGACGGCGTGGCGACCTTGTATGCCGCCGACCCCGTGGACCATCTGCTCGAGGAGCGGCTAAAGCAGGGGGCTAAGGCCGCAGGCGTCAAGCTTCATTTCACCGAGAGCCCGGGATTTCTTTGCTCCCAGGAGGAAATTAGGGCACATTTCGAGGGCGTGGAACACTTTCACCACACCAGCTTCTACATTCATCAGCGCAAAACACGGGGCATCCTGCTGGACAAGGATAAACCTGCGGGAGGCCACTGGACGTATGATACAGAAAACCGCCGGCGGTTGCCGAAAGAGGTGAAGGTACCGCCGCCGCCCCAGGTAGCGGTGAACGAATTCCACCGGGAAGCCCGGGACTATGTGGCCGCAAAGTTTTCTGACCATCCGGGAAGTTTAGAGTTCTGCCGCTATCCCGTGACCCATGAAGAGGCCCAGGACTGGCTCCGGGATTTTCTGGAAAACCGGCTGAAACTCTTCGGGGACTACCAGGACAGCATCTCAGCCCGGGAGTCCGTATTGTTTCACTCACTGCTTTCCCCACTTATCAACATTGGGCTGCTGACGCCCGGGCAGGTCTTGGAGGAGACCCTGGCATACGCCCAGAAGCACCGCGTGCCTCTAAACAGTCTTGAAGGTTTCTTACGCCAGGTGCTGGGTTGGCGGGAGTACGTGCGGGCCGTTTATCTCCTGGCCGGGGAACGCCAGAGGACTGCCAACTTCTTCGGCCACACCCGGCAGCTGCCCCCGGGGTTTTATGACGGCACCACCGGGGTTTTACCCCTGGATATAGTCATTCAGAGGCTACTCGAGACCGCCTACGCCAATCACATCGAGCGTCTCATGGTGCTGGGGAATTTTCTCTTCCTGTGCGAAGTGGACCCTCGGGAGGTTTATCGCTGGTTCATGGACCTTTTCATCGACGCCTACGACTGGGTTATGGTGCCCAACGTCTTCGGCATGAGTCAGTTTGCGGACGGCGGCCTCATGATGACCAAGCCGTACTTCAGTTCGAGCAATTATTTGCGTAAGATGAGTGACTTTCCCAAGGGGGACTGGGAAGGGTTGTGGGACGCATTGTATTGGCGCTTTGTGAAGAAAAACCGTGATTACTTAGCTAAAAATCCCCGCCTGATACCCATGATGGGTTACCTGGACCGAATGGCGCCGGCAAAGCACCAGACCCTCCTAAAAACTGCAGAAGACTTCCTGAAAACCTGGTAGCCTCGTCGGCCTTAGCTCCTTTTTTGGGGGAGGGGGCAAGGACCTCAGGTCCCAGGCCCTTTCCCCCATACTTCTTTAAGCTACCCTGACCTGCCCCCCGAAAACTAGTCCACATGTTAAGTTAGAGTGATGGACGGTTGGAGGTGCCCCCTTTTTTGGACCATTTTGAGTGAGAAAATTTCGCTTTTTTCACCTTAAGGGGTCATGGTATAGTCTGCCTGCCCACCTGGAGGATAAGGCTCTGCTGGAGAGCAACCTGAGCGCCCGGTGGGGAAGCAGATGGATGGGCAGGAAGCGTTGCAGTCCGGAACAGATAATCGGGATGTTGCGAGAGGCGGAGGTGGCCATGGCTCAAGGGCAGACGGTGGGCCAGGTCTGCCGGTCCCTGGGTATTGCAGAGCAGACCTTTTATCGCTGGCGCCGGGAGTATGGCGGATTAAGGATCGAGCAGGTAAAGAATTTGAAAGCCGTTGTAGAAGAAAATTTCTGCCCTTTGGGACTTCAACTAGCTGCTCTGATTAGAAACTTATCAGGCGGCCAAAAACTTTCTATATCCAGGCAATATCTTCACTTTTCGGCCAAAACCTTTACCGAGTCTTTTTGTTAAGCAAGCTTAAATCCAATGGGGATCGATACCTTGTCTACGTAGAAACTCTTCCGCCATTTGTTTCGTCCTAAGATCACGAAAATCATAGAAAGCATGAAGTATGCTGTCGTTTTCGAGAGACTTTTTCCAGCCACCGATGGACCCAAAGTAAGCGTTGCGCGCTATATTTTTGGTCTCTTCGTCTTCCGTCCAATCTGAATCCAGAAATTCCTGAAGGATGTCATGATGGTCACCGTGAGCAAGCCCTGGAATCTCTAAATAACGGTCTGGTGCAACCGCAATTAGCTTGCGGATAGCTTGGTTTTCCAATGGAGATACACCTACATCCATGTATGCATCTTCGTCATCTTCATAAGCCCAGAGAATTTCCCCCGTTTCCATGTTGAGATAAGGGGACCGTGGGAACGCATCATGAAAATCTGTATCCCGATCGAAAGCTTGAAGGAACAGCATTTCATCGATATCCAACTTCCGCACGAATCACTCCGTCATTTTGAAAGTATCTACAAGCACCTAACACGACATGAAGATCATATCATCAACTAATTGGTTTTGCTTAAAATTTTCTGATATGGCAAGTTCTCAGCTACCTGCCTTTTTCCAAATTCAAAAGTTATCTTCATCTTTGCTGGCATGAGGTTGATGGTCCGTAGGTCTAAAGCTTTGGATTTGTATTTTCATCTGCTCACCTCTATATTGCCCAAACACACATAATCTCGTTTGAGGGAGGTTAAAATAATGATTAAGGATTCGATAGCCTCTGGCTCTCAGAATGGTTTCATTATCATCGAACGAACCTTCTCCCCAGACGATCGCCATATTTCCATCGGCATTGCCAACCTGCACGCTGTGGTCCCCGACATTGAAGCCAACAAAGACAAAATGCTCCAGGCCCTGGAGGTCTTCAAGGCTAAACAGGTCAACCTAGCCATCTTTCCTGAATTTTGCCTTTCTGGCTATTTCTGGGAGGATGAACCGCGGTGTCGACAATACATGGAGCAAGCAGTCATCGAGAATAACACCGACTGGGTTGACCGGAGTCTCAAACCTTATCTCGGTGACCAGTTAAAAAATATCGTTTTTAACGGCCTCCGCCATGGGCCCAACCATAAATACTACAATACGAGTTTTCTTTTGTGTGGAGCTCATGATTATTGCAATAAGGATGAAATTTATGACAAGATTTTCCTCCCCCCTTTGGAAAGGATGTTTACACATTCAGGCAAGGATGACCGCCTCATCGTGGATTCAAAAGATGGGCGGTTCGGTTTCACCACCTGTTACGATATTCTGTTTTCCCAGTTGGTTCTGGAGTACGCCAAGATTGATGAGGTGGACGCCATTATCCAAATTGCCTCCTGGAGATCTCTGGCCCGGCGGGATTACCCTGGCATGAATGTGGGTTCCGACACGTATTACGGCAGTCTCTGGGATATGGTCCTGCCCGCTATTGCGGCCACCAATCAGGTGTGGATCATTGCGTGCAATGCCGTGGGCCAACACGGCATTTCCGGAGCCCATTTCTGGGGCGGCTCCGGCCTCTGGGCCCCTTCCGGCCTGAAACTACTACAAGGCTCTAACATCAACGAGGAACTGCTCATCATCCATAATATTGACCTCAAAGGCCAAAGAAAGTGGGAGAAAGATGACTTCAACTATGCTTTTGACTTTGGCTCCGTTTATCGCCCTATAGAGGGTAAGCGTGCTTTCACCAGGATGGATGACTGACCGGTTCCCTTTCTCAAGGTATTTCTTTAATCTAATGAAATCCGTTTCGATATGCAGATCATCTCTGCAATTTTTGAAAGTCCGGTGATAACTATCTAATCTGACAAGGTATATTCACTTTTATCAGACCCTGTTCATTTTGCCTCCGCTTTTTCCCAGGCGCACCATTACCAGGCGATGACGGCTTGGGATTCTTGGGTCTTCACCCCGCAAGAAACTGCGAACCAAGGGAGTGGTATCTTCAAAACAAAAATACAGTTCAAGGAAGACTTGTGCTATCTTGCGTTGAACGAGGCTATCGGGCCACAAAAAAGGGAACTTATTCGGGTATCCTTCCCGGATGGCAGGTGACTAAACTAATTTTCACTCGCAACGGATAAGGTTACTGCATAATCTCGGCTGAAACCTTAAGGGGAATTGGCAGTAACGGCCCAAAGGTCCCAGGACCTCTGACTGGAACTGCAGAAATGACGGAAGAAAGATGGCGCGAGGTTTTATAAGAAGCAGGGAAAACCTTATCAGCCCAGGGGACCTATGATTGACAAGGTGGAGATACAAGAGATCATCCAGAACCTGCTGCACACCCAACGCCTGGCAGTGCTGTCCACCCAGATGTCTGACCGGCCTTACAGCAACCTGGTAGCCTTTGCCGCTCTGGAAAACCTGAAGGATATCCTCTTCGCCACCACCCGGGCCACCCGCAAATACGCCAATGTGAGGGTGGAGCCCCGGGTGTCCCTGCTCATTGACAACCGCAGCAATCAGGAGACTGATTTTGGCGAGACCTCGGCCGTGACGGTTCTGGGAACTGCGGCGGAGGTGCTCGGCCCCGAGCGGGAGAAGTATCTCAAAGTATATCTCAAGAAGCATCCTTATCTGGAGGAGTTCGTCAGCTCACCGACCAGCGCCCTCATCAAGGTCAAGGTGGAAAAATTCATCATGGTGACCCAGTTTCAGGAAGTGCGGGAGATTTATCCAGCCCCATGAATAACGTCCTGAGCCTCGAGGAGGTTCGTCCTCAAAACCGCAGATTTGTGGGAGGGAAGGGGTTTTCCCTGGCCGTCATGGCGCAATCCGGCATAAGAGTCCCTATCACCCTGATTGTTACCACCCGGGCCTATGAGCACTTTGTCTCCACCACCGGCCTCTTAGGAAGCATCCTTATGGAGCTTAACCGCAAGAGCTTCAAGGATCTGCGCTGGGAGGAGATGTGGGACGCATCGCTGCGCATCCGCCATCTATTCCTGAAAACCCCGATGCCCGAGGACCTGGCGGCCTCCCTGGAGAGAGGCCTGGCGCCCCACCTGCCGGAGCGCTGCGTGGTCAGATCTTCGGCGCCCGGAGAGGATTCCCGCCAGGCTTCTTTCGCCGGCCTGCACGCCTCGTTTGTCAATGTTGTTGGCCTCAAGGCCGTTCTGGACCACATCAAATTGGTCTGGGCCTCCCTGTGGTCCGATGCTGCTCTCCTCTATCGCCAGGAACTGGGGCTCGACGTCAGGAAAAGCGCCATGGGGGTGCTCAGTCGCAGGATATGGTGGCCGGGGAAAAATCCGGAGTGGTCTTCGGGCAAAACCCCCAGGAGACCTCCCAGGCGGTAATCGAAGCCGTGTACGGCCTCAACCAGGGACTGGTGGACGGCACGGTGGAGCCGGACCAATGGCTTCTGGATCGGGAAACCGGGGCTATTCTGGCATACCGGCCAGCGCCCAAGCGCGACCTCATGCTCCCGGGGCCGGAAGGAGTGCGCCTGGCAGCCCTTCCGTCCGAGCAAACCCAGGTCTCGCCCCTGACTGAAGCCGAAGTGGCCCGGGTGCACCGGCTGGTGCGACGCAGCGAGGCGCTGTTCGGCCCACCCCAAGACATGGAGTGGACCTTTTCCGGTGACCAGCTTGTTGCCCTGCAATCAAGGCCCATCACTACCCGCGGCAAGGCAAAAAAGGAAGACCAGCGCCCCTGGTACCTTAGCCTGCGGCGCAGTATTGGGAATCTCCAGGAGCTGCGCCGGAAGGTGGAAGGCGAACTGATCCCGGCCATGCAGGCCGAGGACGCAAGGCTGTCGGCGGTTCCCCTGGACCAAATGTCCGGCGCGCAACTTAAGGAAGAGATCGTCCTTAGAGCCAGCATCTACCAAAAATGGAAGAAGACTTATTGGGACGATTTCATTCCCCTGGCCCACGGCATCCGTCTGTTCGGCATGGTCTACAACGATGCGGTGAAACCCACGGACCCCTATGAATTTCTCAACCTCCTGGGCGCCTCCGGGATGCTCAGTGTGAAACGCAACCAGCTCCTGGCGGACATGGCCGCCTTGGTCAGGGAGCAGCCGAAGCTATTGGAAGAACTGCGGGAAGGAACCATAAAAAACCAGAGGCTCATGCAGGTCTGGCAATCCTTTCGCCAGGAATTCGGCGATGTGTTTTGCGGCGCCGCCGCCTGCTCCCAGGGTCCGGAGGCCCTGGCCAGCCTGGTCGGCAACCTGGCGGCCAGAACCATCAAAGAGGAGCGCTTTCCCGCCACGGAAGTGGCCTCCCTGAAGGAGCAGTTTCTCTCCCGCTTCTCTGGGCCGAAAAGGGCTGAAATGGCAGAATACTTGGACCTGGCCCGGGCTAGCTACCGTCTTCGGGACGACGATAACCTGCATTTAGGCAAAATCAAGGTGCAGTTTCTTAGGGCAGTGGAGGAGTATCAGCAGGAAAGGGAAGAGCGCCAGCATTCTCTTCCACCCCCGGATACTTTTTCATCAGAGGTGCGGGCGGTCCTGGCAGAACTCGAAGAAAAACCCCGGGGGGGCCAATCAGGCTCGGTCTGGACGGGTTTTGCCGATCCCACCGCCCGTCAGCTGGTGGGTCAGCCGGCCAGCCCCGGCCTCGCCCAGGGCCTGGCTCGGGTGGTGCTGGAATCTTCAGAGCTCTTTCACTTCACTGCCGGCGACATCCTGGTATGTGATGCCGTGGACCCGAACATGACCTTCGTGGTGCCGCTGGTAGCGGCCATTGTCGAGAGGCGGGGCGGCATGCTGATTCATGGCTCCATAATTGCCCGGGAATATGGCATTCCCTGCGTCACCGGGATCCCCCAGGCCACCTCACTTATCCACACCGGAGACTCAGTTACCGTAGATGGGTATCTTGGCATTGTCATTATTGGATGAGGTCGTGCCAGGTTTGTGTAAGGGAGCTTTTGGCTCTTCCTAATCCTGGTACGGGCCTAAAGCATAAGTGGCTGATAGACTTGCAAATCTATTCCCCCAAAGGCAGTAATTTAACTAACTCTTGAGATAAACGTTAGGATTAAAATTTCATAAAAGAAAAAGTGATGTTATCTGCTCTGATTAGAAACTTATCAAGCCGCTAAAAATTCTACCTATCCAGAGCTTATCAACACTTTTGGGACCCAGGCTTTAATCAGAATCCCCTCACGTTTTCAGGCTCCCTCTCTACCCTATCTCCAGTAACTTCTTCAATCGAAGGAGGCCCGTTTCGATATGCAGATGATCTCTGCAATTTTTAAAGGTCCGGTGATAACTGTCTTATCTG
>CAVPVR010000011.1:0-22299 GCA_963709285.1 uncultured delta proteobacterium
TACAACACTAGCTGCATTTTTCACCCGCGGCGCCATGTCCTGGGGGACTCGGTCGGTTGCTTCCGGCTGGTCCCCCAATCTTTTTGGGTCCTGGCACCCAATCAGGATTTCACTCAGGGGCAGACCGGCCGGGCTACTTGGCGGAACGGGTCCCCCATATTCAGCAAAAAGGTCTATGCGGGGAAATTTTCATAAAGTTGTGGAACAGTCTGTCCGAAAAAGAGAAGAAACACGGGAAGAAATCTATGGACACATGGCGGCGCCGGGGTCTGCAGTTTGGCCTGGGGCTGGGACTGTTCCTGCTGATGGTCCTGTGCGGGTGTCAGAACCCCTTTAAGCAGCCGCCCCTGGTGGGGATAATCCTCTGGAATCAGGAAATTCAGTCTTTTGAAGACAATCTCCAGGGGGTGCTCGAAGGACTGCGGGAAGAGGGTTACCTGGATGGGCTCAATCTGCGCCTTCGGGTAATCAACTCTACCGGGGATCGGCGCCGGGCGGCAGGAGCAGCCGAAGAATTTCAGGAGCAAGGGGCTAAACTACTTATTACCCTGGGGACTGTTCCCACGCTAGTGGCCCTGAAGGTCACTCAGGAGAGCCGACTGCCGGTAGTTTACTCGGGAGTAGGGGCTCCGGCCGCCACCGGTTTAGACTGGCAGTCAAACGCGGAGCCCCGATTTACCGGCACCAGCATGGAGGTGCCGGTGGCCGAGCAACTGAAGGTATTTGGGCTGGCCCGACCCCGGATAAAGCGTCTGGGAATTTTGTTCTGTACGGCTACCCCGGTGGCAGTGGCCACCGGCAAAGAGGCAGAGGCGGCAGCCTGGGAAATGGGACTCAAGGTGGTCAAAGCCACCGTGACGGACGTCAGCCTGGAACAATTAGAAACAGCTTTAGCATACCTCCAGGCCGAGGGGGCCGAGGCCCTTTTTCTGCCCACCGACCCGGTGCTAGCTTCCCCCAAAACCTTGAGGGTCATCCATGAGCGGATGTTGCAGGCCCGACTGCCGGTGATGGTGCCCTTTGAATCTTCAGTTTTTTATGGGGCCCTGATATCTTACCACGCTGATTTTGCCGAGGTGGGCCGCCAAGCGGGACGGCAGGCGGCCCGGATCTTGTCCGGGGCCGCCCCCAAGGATGTGCCCCCGGAAATTCCCAAAGTGAAACGCTTGACGCTGAATCTGAGGGTGGCCCAGGCTTTGGAACTTCCCTTGTCCAGGCACCTCCTCAGTCGGGCTCATGATCTCTATTAAAAGGTTGTTCCCAAAAATAATGAGGTGCACTTTCCTGCTCTCCAGGCCACACCACGGGCTGGGAAAAGGGGTTTGAAACTGCCGTGTCCAGGCGTCGCTTGAAGTACCCGATTTTCCATAGCTTCTCCTGCAGGATTCTGCTGTTGGGAGTTGTTGCCGGAATTATCCCCCTCGTCTCCATCCTCCTGATTTTTGGCCTCTTTTCCCATACCCTGCTACAGGACCTTCATCAATCCCTCACGGACCTCAAAGCCCGGGAGGGGCAGCGGCTGGAAAGCCACCAGCAGAAGCTCGTGCACCAGCAGGTGCGCCAGAAAGCCCTGGATGTGGCTCAGGACATCACCCAATATCTAAAGAACCATCCTGGAAAAACTTGGGAAGAGATGCGCCGGGACCCGGTATTTCGGGAAGTGGCGGTGCAGCCGGTGGGCATGGTGGGGGAAACTTTTCTGGTGGCGTCTCAGCCCAAAAGAATCCTGTTGCACAGCCAAAAATCCTACGAAGGCAAAACCTTGGAGAAAATTCTGTGCTTGCAGGGGAAGGTGGCTGAGCCCCCCGACCTCCGTTATGCTGGCACCCCCAGCTTGCAGGAATTTTCCCTGACGCCAGGGAGGGGGCAGGACGTCTACTGCCACGGCTTCCTGGTGCCCATTGGGCTACAGCCCCCTCAAGGACCGGAAATCACGGTGGGCGCCTGGGTGGACCGGGGGGAAATGGATCTCATCATTGCCCAATCCCGGGCTATCTTTAAGACCGCGCTTAATGTGACCGGGGCCCTTATTGAAAGCCACCAGGGGCAGTTCCGGCGTCACCTGTTCTATGTTTTGGTCACTTTGGGTTTACTCTCCTTTATTGCCAGTATGGCCCTGGCCCGCCGCCTTACTGGTCAGGTAAGCGCCCTTACTCGGGCTGCGGAGGCTTTTGACCAGGGCGATCTGGGCTACCGCATCATAAAGCCAGGGCGGGACGAACTGGGTCAGTTGGCCTGCACCCTTAACCGCATGGCTGCCAGCCTGAAGGAAAACACCATCTCCCGGATGGAATGGGAAAACACTTTTAATGTCCTGCCGGACCCGGTCATCCTGGTGGACACCGAAGCCCGCCTTACCCGTCTCAACCGGGCTGCCGCTCTGTATCTGGACGTTTTCCCCGAAGAGGCCCTGGGCTGCCATGTGTCGGAGCTGAAACCGCCGGGAAAGGACTGGTTTCCGGGTCAGGCCTTGGTCCAGGCCTTGGAGCACGGCAAAAAAACTCGCACGGAAAGTTGCACCGATAACGGCCACACCTTTCTGGTGACCGTGGACCCCTGCTGGGATCGGGAAGGGGAAATCAGCGGCGCCGTGTTCGTGGCCCGGGAAATTACCGCGCTGAAGCAGATGCAAAAGGAACTAGCCCAGGCCAGCCACTTTCTGCGCCAGCTTATCGATTCAGCCCCCCTGGGTCTCACTTTTATCAACCCGCAAGGCCTGATCATCAAAGCCAATTCACAATTCTACCAAGAGTTCAGTTATACCCCGGAGGACATCCTGAACCGCCACTATTCCTTCCTGTATGCCAGCGACGCAGAACGTCAGCAGATACTGGTGGAGCTCCGGGCCAAAGGGGAAGTTTTAGAGCGGCAGGTGCAGTTACGGCATGGAAATGGCCAGTCAGTGCCGGCCCGCATTTCCATCCGTAAACTCTGTGATGAGGATGGGGGTGTCATCGGCTCGGTCTCCCTGGTAAGCAACGTATCCGAGGAGATAAGCCTGCAGCGCCAGCTGGAGCAGGCCCAAAAGCAAGAGGCCATCGCCACCTTGGCTGGCGGTTTGGCCCATAATTTCAACAACCTGCTCATGATCATCATGGGACTTACCACCCTGATACTTGCCAAGCTCACCACAGACCACCCAGTTTATTCTGACCTTATGGATATTGAGCGCCAGGTGCGGGCCGGCCGGGAAATCACCCGGAAGCTCCTCTCTTTCCGGCGGTCCTCTGCCTTTGAGACTCAGCCTGTGGATTTGAACAGCCTGCTGGAAAGCACCGCCGACATGTTCGGCCGCACCCGTCAGGAGCTGGTTATAAACAAAGAGTTAGCCCGGAATCTCCCGGCGGTGGAAGTGGACTCGGGCCAGGTTCAGCAAGTCCTGATGAATCTCCTCATCAATGCCTGGCAGTCCATGCCCCAGGGGGGTGAAATCACCCTCCAAACCCGAGCCGTGCACCTGACCGACTGGCACGACCACAACTGGGAAATAGAGCCGGGTCACTTTGTCTGCCTCTCGGTGACGGACACTGGTATCGGCATGGACGAAGAGACGGTGCGCCACCTGTTCCAGCCGTTCTTCACCACCAAGGAGCCCGGTCAGGGGAGCGGTCTGGGGCTGGCCTCAGCTTACCGCATCATGAAGAACCATCAAGGAGCCATTCAAGTTAAAAGCAAACCTGGGGAGGGCTCCACCTTTACCCTGTTTTTTCCTGCCTCCACGGCACTTCCCTTGGACATGGCTCCCGAAGAAAAACACATCATTACCGGCCAGGGGACCATCCTGTTGGTGGAAGACGAGCCTACCTTGCGTCGGGTAGCGGGGAAGTTACTGGAGAAATTGGGTTATCAGGTGTTGGAGGCCACGAGCGGTGAGGGTGCTCTGGAGATTTTTGCCGAGCGTTACGGGGACATCGACCTAGTCCTTTTGGATGTGATTATGCCCGGTATGAATGGCATTCAAACTATGGAACGCCTCCGGGCCCTGGACCCCCAGATCAGGGTTATATTGTGCAGCGGTATGAACGAAACCGAAGAAGAAAGCTTGCCTGCCGGGGTGAGTTTTATCCCCAAGCCTTTCCCAGTGGAAATTCTTTCCCAAAAAGTAGCTGCGGCCCTGGGCAATTAGGGCCTTGCCGCTAAAATAGCTAACATAAAAAAGATCAAATTGCCTAAAATCTACTCCCGAATACGCTGCTATTTTAATTGGTTGGAACCCTTTTATTTTTTTAAGATTGCTATTCATATACCTGCTTTCCAACAGCACAGAAAAATCTTGCTTTCTCTTATCCTTCATCCCCCCCAGAAAAGGTAAGTCCTTTGCTTTCCTTCCAATTGATGATACGATTTATCTTTTAAAATATTAAATAAAAGCGGAAGCGGTAAGCCGACTGGCGTTGGCCTGGCCGACCATCAATCCGGCTCTCCCCGAACATAAACATGAGCACCTGGTCCTTCCTGGATGAATTCCTCAGTTATCTCAGGGCCGAGCGGCATTTGTCGGAGCATACCCTGCGGAACTACGCCCTGGATGTGAGCCAGTTTCTTGAATTTTGGGAGGAAACCCAGCCGGGTCAGTCTCTGCAGATGGCCACTTACCGGCACCTGCGCTCGTTTTTGGCCACCACCCTGAAGGGGAAGAGCAAGGCCACCATGGCCCGCAAGCTCTCGGCATTGCGTACTTTCTTTAAGTTTCTCCAACGCCGGGGGGTGCTGGAGCAGAACCCGGCGCGGTTGGCTCCCACTCCCAAGGCGGACAAGCCCCTGCCCCACTTCCTCACGGTGGACGAGGTCTTTCACCTCCTGGACCAGGTGGGGGGCAAGATAAGTTTCCAGAGCCGGCGAGACCGGGCTATCCTGGAGTTGTTCTATTCCGGGGGACTGCGTCTGTCGGAATTGGCCGGTTTGAACCTGGCGGACCTGAATGTCAGAGAAGGCAGGGTGCGGGTCTGGGGCAAGGGGGCCAAAGAACGCCTGGCTTTTCTGGGGAATCCGGCTCAAAAGGCCATGCAGGCCTACCTCACCCTGCGGGAGCAGTTGCTTCAGGAGAAAGCGCTTTCTGAAAAGGCACTGTTTCTCAACAACCGGGGCGGCCGCCTCAGCTCCCGGGGAGTGGCCCGGGTAGTGGGGCGTTGGTCCCGCATCGCCGGCTTGCCGGGTAACCTGACCCCCCACGCTTTGCGGCACAGTTTCGCCACGCACCTGTTGGAGGGCCAGGCGGACCTCAGGGCCGTGCAAGAACTCCTGGGACATGCCAGCATCTCCAGCACCCAGAGATACCTGCATATCAACCTGGACTATCTCATGGAGGAATATGACCGGGCCCATCCCCGGAGTTAAAGCGCCTTAAACCAGTCAAAATGAAGTGCTCAATGACAGGAGTAAGGAAAGGACTGATATGAAGCTTTTTTTTATCATCAGTACGGATGAAGGGGAAACCATCTACAATGCTATGCGGTTGGCCAACATTGCCGAAAACCGGGGCGACGAGGTGGCGGTCTTCATGCTGGGGAAAGGAGTCCTCTTCGAACAAAGTGGCAGCGAGCAGTTTGATGTCATGGGGGAGATCGACAAGTTTGGCGGGGATTTTTTTGTCTGAGGGGTCTGTATGAAATCCCACGGTCTGGAGGGATCAAGCACCTGCCCCATAGGCTGGATGAATGACTTGTATGAACTGACCATGGAAGCTGACAAGGTTTTGACTTTTTAACAAGACTACAAGTTTTTTTATTCTTTAAAGAAAAGGCACAGCAGTGGCAAAAGAAACTTACCCATGGCGGGGCACCACCATTCTCATGGTGCGCCGTGGTTCCCAGGTGGCGGTGGCCGGGGACGGCCAGGTGAGCCTGGGTGAGATGGTCATGAAGCACCGGGCTAAAAAGGTGCGAAGAATCCACCACGGCAAGATCATCGTGGGCTTCGCCGGGGCTACCGCCGACGCCCTGACTCTGTTTGAGCGCCTTGAAGGGAAGCTGGAGGCCCACCAGGGGAACCTCACCCGGGCGGTGGTGGAACTGGCAAAGGATTGGCGCACCGACCGGATCTTGCGGCGCCTGGAGGCCCTGCTCCTGGCGGTGGATGCCAACGGCGCCTTTCTCATCAGCGGCACCGGCGACGTCATCGAACCGGACGAAGGGGTCATGGCTATCGGCTCCGGCGCGCCCTATGCCTTGGCCGCGGCCCGGGCTTTGATAAAACAGACGGAAATGTCAGCCGACCAAATCTGTCGTGAGGCTATGAGCATTACTGCGTCGTTGTGTGTCTATACGAATGATGAGTTTGTTATAGAAGAATTAAATACTCACCATTCAAATTTATAGTATGTCATGTACAAAATGAACACACAAAATGAACACACAAAATGAAACATCTGCACATTCGATATTAATACGAGCAAAAAATGAGCTTAATTCCTTAGAAATGTTTGTTAATATATGTCAAAATGCGTTGGAAATCGGCACTAGAGCTGTAAAGACGATACAATTATATCAAGATATTACGGCTGTAATAGAACCTTCTGAGCTAAAAACTGAAAATGAATTAATAAATGCGAAAGAAAAAGCTCAAAAAAAATTGAAGAATTTGCTAAACAATAAAAAGAAGATGGGTTTTCATATCTTTTTGGATTGGCGGTAATTAGACTATGGAGTATTTTAGAAAACGCGGTAGATGAACTGGTTGCTGATTTTCTCAGTCGGCCAGATGATTGCAAGGATAAGGATCTTATTTACAATTTAAAAGGACCTTTACTTGATTTCATCAAAGCCTCACCTGAACGACAATCTGAATTTCTTACTGAAAGACTTAAAGAATCAATAAATGCAGGGCTTAAAGTTGGAGTTGGTCGATTTGAGGCAATGTTAGAGCCCATAGGTCTCGGAGGCGGAATAGATTCTGATATAAGGCGTGTTTTATTCGAAATTAGTCAGGTTCGTAATGCTTTGGTCCATAAGTCAGGTTTTGCCGACCAACGCTTTGTTCAAGCTTGCCCTTGGCTTAGTGTTAAGGAAGGAGAAGTGATTAAGCTTGACACAATAGATTTTCTTATTTACAAATTGGCAGCCTATTTTTATTTAATTGAGATAAAGATAAGATTACTAAAATTGATTCCTTCCAAAAATTTACAATCTATTGAAGATACGCAAAAGGATGTTATAGATGTAGTGAAGCAATTATGGTCAAATCGTAAAACTTGCAAAAAATGTTTTAAAGAGAGAAGAGAAAATGAAAATAATTAGGGAAAAGAATGTAGCCGCAAGCTTTAGCTTGCGCAAGCTGGGGTTTACAGTTCCACTTAGCAATCTTAAAGGTAAACTTTTATGGCATTGATAAAACTGCTCCAGGGTCCCGGCGACCATCTCACCCCCCGGGAAATCGTGGCGGAGCTGGACAAATACATCGTGAGCCAGGAAGAGGCCAAGAAATCGGTGGCCATCGCCCTCCGGAACCGCTGGCGGCGTCAGCAGGTCCCTGAGCATCTCCGGGATGAAATCGCGCCTAAAAATATCATCATGATCGGCCCTACGGGTGTTGGCAAAACCGAGATTGCCCGGCGGCTGGCCAAGCTGGCCCAGTCCCCTTTCCTCAAGATCGAAGCCTCCAAATTCACTGAAGTGGGCTACGTGGGCCGGGACGTGGAGTCCATGGTGCGGGACCTCACCGAGTTGTCCGTGAACATGGTGAAGGCCGAAGAGCGGGAACTGGTGAAGGGGAAGGCCGAGGAAGCCGTGGAGGAGCGCCTCCTTGAACTCTTGCTCCCCAGCAGTGGGGGGAAGCCAGAGGAGGAGGAGGAGGAAGGCAAGTCTACCCGAGAAAAGCTCCGCCGTATGCTCCGGCAAGGCCGCCTGGAGGACCGTTTCTTGGATCTCGAGGTGAGCCAGAGGGTGACCCCCGTGGTGGAAGTCTTCTCCAGTAGCGGCATGGAGGAAATGGAATTTAATTTCAAGGAGATGTTGGGGAGCCTATTTCCGTCCCGCTCCAAGCAGCGCCGGGTCAAAGTCGGCGAAGCCCGGGAACTCCTCTATCAGGAAGAATCTCAGAGACTCATCGACATGGACCGGGTGGTGGAAGAGGCTCGGCGCAAGGTGGAGCAGCACGGCATCATTTTTTTAGATGAAATCGACAAGATTGTAGGACGGGATCACACCCGGGGGCCGGACGTCTCCCGGGAGGGAGTGCAACGGGACCTCCTACCCATCGTGGAAGGCACCACGGTGACCACCAAGTACGGCATGGTGCGTACCGACCACATCTTGTTTATCGCGTCAGGGGCCTTCCACATGTCCAAACCCTCGGACCTCATTCCCGAAATGCAGGGCCGCTTCCCCATCCGGGTGGAACTCCAGTCCCTGGGGCCGAAAGAATTTGAACGCATCCTGACCGAGCCGGAAAACGCGCTCATCAAACAATACCACGCCCTTATGGAAACGGAGGGCATTACCCTGGAGTTCAGCCCTGAGGCCGTCAAGGAACTGGCCGCCCTGGCCACCCGGGTGAACGAACGCACCGAGAACATCGGCGCCCGACGACTCCATACGGTGATGGAAAAACTTCTGGAAGACATCTCCTTTCATGCTCCGGAACTGGGAAGACAAAAGATCACCGTTACCGATGCCTATGTCCGGGAGCGTTTGGCCGACCTCATCGAGGATGAGGATTTGAGTCGGTATATTTTATAGCTTATAGCTTAAAGCTTAAAGCTGAAAGCCATAAGCCATAAGCTTAAAGCTTACAGCCTAAAGCTTAAAGCTTTACTCTTAAAGCTCAAACAATGGCAAAAGAGTTGATCGCCAAAGCCGAAATTTTGCTGGAAGCCCTCCCCTACTTGCGCCGCTTTCAGGGGCAGACCCTGGTAATCAAGTATGGCGGCGCGGCCATGAAAGAGCCGGAACTCAAGAAGGGTTTCGCGCAGGACATCACTTTGTTCCAGACTTTGGGAATCCAGGTGGTGCTGGTGCACGGGGGCGGCCCCCAAATCGGCAAGCTTTTGGAAGAGCTGCAAATTCCGACTCGCTTCGTGGAGGGCCACCGGGTCACAGACTCCCGCACCATGGATGTGGTGGAGATGGTCCTGGCCGGGAAGATCAACAAGGAAATTGTTAACCTCATCAACCACGCCGGAGGCCGGGCCGTGGGGCTGAGCGGTAAGGACGGCAACCTCCTTCAGGCGCAAAAGTTGGAATTTTACCGCCCCCGGGATGATGAACCTCCGGAGATCATCGACATCGGCCAGGTGGGGGAGGTGACCGGGGTCAACACCGACCTCATTCGGACACTCCTGGGACAGCACTTTCTCCCGGTAATCGCGCCGGTGGGGGTGGGCGAGCAGGGCGAGACCTATAATATCAACGCCGACTCAGTGGCCGGAGCGGTGGCCGGGGCTCTGGGAGCCGCCAAGCTCATCTTGCTCACTGATGTACCAGGAGTTTTGGACCAGGAAGGACGTCTGGTTTCCAGTCTCACCCGCTATCAAGCGGTAACTATGATGGAAGAAGGCGCCATCTCCGGGGGCATGATCCCCAAAGTCAAATGCTGCCTGGAAACCCTGGAAGAGGGGGTGACCAAAGCCCATATCCTGGACGGCCGGGTGCCGCATGCAGTCCTCCTAGAAATTTTCACCGACAGCGGCGTGGGCACAGAAATTGTGGCGTGAGTTTTGCGGGGGAGGGGGCTAAGGACCACAGGCCCTTACCCCCTCCCCCGCACCCCCTCCCCCAATCCCTTAAAGGGAATAATAAAATTTGGGTGAGGCTGGGTTTTCAAGCCCAGCCTCACCCAAACCCATATGCGGGTTGGGAGGGGGGCGTGGGGGGAGGGCAGGGACCTCAGGTTCCTGGCCCTCCCCCCACAAAAGGAGGGAAATTGACAAGCGCAGATTGGATGGCGAGGGCGGACCGGGTGGTCATGCACACTTATGGTCGCCAGCCCCTGGTTCTGGTCAGGGGGGAGGGCTCCCGGGTGTGGGACGCTGAAGGCCGGGAATACCTCGACTTTGTGGCCGGGTTGGCGGTGTGCAACCTGGGGCACGCCCACCCTGCCATTACCCAAGCCGCCTCTGACCAGCTTGCCCGGCTGGTGCACGTCTCCAACCTCTACTACACCACTCCCATGGTGGAATTGGCCGAGGAGTTGGTGGGCCTTTCCTTTGCCGACCGGGTGTTTTTCTGCAATAGCGGCGCCGAGGCCATGGAGGGCGCCATCAAACTGTGCCGCCGGTATGCCCGGGAACGGTTCGGCCCCGGAAAACACAAGATCGTCTGTATGCAGGATTCTTTTCACGGCCGCACCTTTGGGGCCCTGTCCGCCACGGGCCAGGAGAAGTTCTGGCAAGGGTTCGAGCCCCTCCTGCCCGGATTTGTATTTGTGCCCTTCAACGATCTCACGGCCTTGGAGGCAGTGCTGGACGACACTGTCAGTGCCGTTCTTCTGGAACCCGTCCAGGGAGAGGGAGGAGTGAATCTGGCGGAGGCGGAGTATTTGGCGGCGGTGCGGCAGGTGTGCCATCAGAAAGGCATATTGCTCGTCTTTGACGAGGTGCAGTGCGGCCTGGGACGCACCGGTAAGCTCTTTGCACACGAACACTTTGGCGTCACCCCGGACATTATGGCCTTGGCCAAGGGGTTGGCGGGGGGGCTGCCCATGGGGGCGCTCATGGCCACCGAAGCGGCGGCCCAGGGCTTTGTTCCCGGGGCCCACGCCAGCACCTTCGGCGGGGGGCCGGTGATTGCCGCGGCAGCCAAAGTTTCTCTGGGAATTATAAGCGATCCGGGTTTTCTGGCTGGGGTGCGAGACAAAGGTGCTTACCTGGGGGAAAAGTTCCAGGACCTGAAGGTCCGCTTCCCGGTGGTGGAAGCAGTGCGCGGGCTGGGGCTGATGTGGGGCATGCAATTGTCCCAGGACGGGACGCCGGTGGTCACGGCCTGCCGGGACCGGGGTCTTCTGGTCAATTGCACCCAGGGGAACGTCATTCGCCTTTTGCCGCCCCTGGTGGTGGAGAAAGCGGAATTAGACCGGGGGATGGCAATTCTGGCCCAGGCCCTGGAAGCGGTCTGTTCATGAAAAAAGATCTGCTCACCATTCTGGATTTATCGAAAGAAGAGATTCAAGCTCTTTTGGGACGGGCTCGGGAACTCAAAACCCTGCACCGGCAGGGGCAGACTCACCTGCCTCTGGTGGGAAAAACCCTGGCCATGATCTTTGATAAGCCTTCTACCCGCACCCGGGTTTCTTTTGAGGTGGGTATGGCCCAACTGGGCGGGACCACGATATATCTCGAGCGCGAGCAAACCCAACTGGCCCGGAACGAACCCATGCCGGACACGGCCCGGGTGCTTTCCCGCTATGTAGATGGGGTAGTTATGCGCACCTTCGCGGAGGAGACGGTGGCGGAACTGGCCCGGCACGCCGACATTCCCATTATCAACGGCCTCACGGACACCCACCACCCGTGCCAGGTGCTTTCGGACGTGATGACCGTGGAGGAGCGCTTGGGCCGGCTGGAGGGCCTGAAAGTCGCCTGGATCGGGGACGGCAACAACATGGCTAACTCCTGGATAACTGCGGCCTTACGCCTGGACTTTGAGCTGTATCTGGCCTGCCCACCGGGATATGAGCCAGATCTGGGCTTATTGCACCAGGCGGAACAAGAAAAACGGCCGGTGTATCTAGGCCAAGATCCTTACTGGGCCGTGGCTGGGGCTCAGGTGGTCAACACCGACGTCTGGGCCAGCATGGGGCAGGAAGGGGAGGCCGCAGCCAGAATGGAAGCCTTCCGGCCTTATCAAGTAAATGCGGACCTGATGAAAGTTGCGCCTCCCGAAGCTATGGTGCTGCATTGCCTGCCGGCCCACCGGGGGGAGGAAATTACCGGCGAGGTTCTGGACGGACCCCAAAGTGCAGTCTGGGACCAGGCAGAAAACCGGCTGCACTTCCAGAAGGCACTGCTGGAGTGGCTGCTTAGTAAGGTGGGTTAATTTTTCCTTGAAGGAAACAGATAACTTGGTGGCACAGGCTTCCCGCCTGTGCTTTATTCTTGATACTGATATTTAGGTGAATGAAATGTCTGATTTCAACAAAATCGTGCTGGCTTACTCCGGGGGCCTCGACACCTCGGTGATTCTCAAATGGCTCAAGGAGACCTATAACTGCCAGGTGGTGGCCTTCTGTGCTGATATCGGCCAGGGGGAGGAAGTGGCCGAGGTGGCCGACAAGGCCCGGGCCACCGGCGCCGACGAAGTCTTCATAGAGGATTTGCAGGAAGAGTTCGTCCGGGACTTCGTCTTTCCCATGCTCCGGGCCAACGCGGTTTATGAGGGCTCCTATCTCATGGGGACCTCCATCGCCCGACCCCTCATTGCCCAAGGCCAGGTGGAGGTGGCCCGAAAGACCGGCGCTGATGCGGTGAGCCATGGCGCCACCGGCAAGGGCAACGACCAGGTGCGCTTCGAACTCACCTACCAGGCCCTGGCCCCGGACCTAGCCATCATTGCGCCTTGGCGGGAGTGGACCCTGGAGGGCCGGGAGGACCTAGTGGCCTATGCCCAGACCCACGGCATCCCGGTGCCGGTGACGGCAGCAAAGCCTTACTCCATGGACCGGAACCTCCTGCATTTGAGCTTTGAGGGCGGCATCCTGGAAGACCCCTGGGCCGAACCCCCGGAGGATATGTTTGTTCTCACCAAGTCACCGGAAGCGGCGCCGGATACCCCTCAATACCTGGAAGTGGATTTCGAGGCCGGGGACCCGGTGGCGGTGGACGGTGAGCGCCTGAACCCCGCTAAACTTCTGGCCTGCCTCAATGCCCTGGGCGGCGAGCATGGCATCGGGCGGGTGGATCTGGTGGAGAATCGGTATGTGGGCTTGAAATCCCGGGGCGTTTACGAAACCCCTGGAGGCACCATCCTACGGGCGGCACACATGGCGGTGGAGTCCCTGACCCTGGACCGGGAGGTGCTGCACCTCCGGGACAGCCTCAGCCCCCGCTATGCCGAGCTCATTTACTACGGCTACTGGTTTGCGCCGGAGCGCCATGCCCTCCAGAGCCTGATGGATGAGGCCCAAAAACCGGTGACCGGCACGGCCCGTCTGAGGCTCTACAAGGGAAACGTCACGGTCGTGGGGAGAAAAGCCCCAAAATCTTTGTATCGCCCGGACCTGGCCACTTTCGAGGCCGGAGGCGCTTACCGCCAGGCGGACGCCACCGGTTTCATCCGCCTGAACGCCCTGCGCTTGAAAATCCGGGCGCAGTTGGAAGGGAAGTGAAGGATTGGGGGGAGGGCTGGGGGAGCCTGACTCCCCCACCCTCCCCCCACCCCCTCCCAACCCCCCGATAAGGGGTTGGGGATGGGGGTTTGGGGGAAGGGGCAGGGGTCGGTGACCCCTGGCCCCTTCCCCCAACCAGCAGAGATGAACCAGATGCCTCCTCTTGCCCTTCGGTATTTGCTGGCTGCCATCCTTCTGGGGCTGGCCGGTTACATGCTCCTGCGGCGTCATGGCCCCAACCCCTGGATCGGGGTGCGCCTCCCCTGGACCTTTACGGACCGGGAGATTTGGGACAAATCCTGGCTCCTGGCAGTGTTTATTCTGGTGGCCGCCGGGCTGGGCGCGCTCCTTTCCTGGACTCTCTTTATCGTCTCCTTTATCGCTCTGATTGTCCTGGGTATTTTGTACCCTTGCTTCCTTTACTGCCGTAAATACCGCACCTGGCGCTACTGGAAGGACATTGGCTGGATGGATTACCGCCCGGCAGCCCGGTGTTTGCAGTGTGGGCACATACAGAAACTCGAAAATGCCGAGGGACTGGCCGAAGCTCTCTGCGAGGCCTGCGGCGCTAGCCTGGCGCGCTAAGCCTGTAATATCTGGGGTCCGGATAAAATAAGGAAACCAGCAGGGGGAAGGGAAGGGCGCTCATGAGTGGAGAAAACTACCTGGTCGGGACGAGAGGATTTGAACCTCCGACCCCAGCGTCCCGAACGCTGTGCTCTACCAGGCTGAGCCACGTCCCGACCTAATATACTGTATCCCAAAGGAAAACCTGGGGCAAGGCAAAATTGGCTTGACCGCAGGTGAAGCAGATGAAACCGAAAAACGCAGATCGACAACCAAAAACCTGGTGGTTCTGGGGTTTAATATTATTTACTTTGGTGATTCAGGCGGGGGTTGGTTGCGGCTCGCCACAACCTGAAAAGGAATACGGCGGACCGGACACGGGCCCGGCCTATGGGGACCTGCTCATCGAAGCTTCCATCGGGGACGCCAGCACCCTGATTCCAGCCCTGGCCTCCGATTCGTCCTCCCACGGGGTGGCTGCCCTGATTTACAACGGCCTGCTAAAGTATGACGGCGATTTGAACCTGGTGGGAGACCTGGCAGAAAGTTGGGAAATCTCCCCGGACGGCCTTACCATCACCTTCAAGCTGCGCCGGGGTGTGAAGTGGCAGGACGGCACGCCTTTTACGGCCCACGACGTCATGTTCACCTACCAGGTCATGATTGACCCGAAAACTCCCACCGCTTATGGCGGGGACTACAAGCAGGTGAAAAAGGCGGAAGTGCTGGATGACCATACCTTTCGGGTGACCTACCCCAAACCCTTTGCCCCGGCCCTGGGGAGTTGGACTCTGGCTATTCTGCCTAAGCATCTTCTGGAGGGCCAGGACATTACCAAATCCCCCCTGGCCCGCCATCCCGTCGGCACCGGGCCCTACAAATTCCGGGATTGGCGTGCCGGCGATAAGATTATCCTCTCTTACAACCCGGATTACTTTGAGGGGCGTCCTTATTTAAACGGCTACATTTACCTGGTGAAGCCTGACCTGGCCACCATGTTTTTAGAGTTGAAGGCCGGCAACCTCGACCGCATGGGACTGACACCTCTGCAGTACGAGCGCCAGACTGCGTATGCCAAGTTTCAGCGGCGCTTTAACAAGTATAAGTATGTGTCCTTTTCTTACACCTATCTGGGCTATAACCTGGAAGATCAACGGTTTGCCGACCGGAGAGTGCGCCAGGCCCTGACCCACGCCATTAACCGGCAGGAAATTGTCGAGGGGGTCCTTCTGGGCCTGGGACAGGAGGCCACGGGTCCTTACAAGCCCGGGACCTGGTTCTCCAACCCTGACGTCCCCCGGTTCGATTATAATCCCGAGAAGGCCAAGGCCCTGTTGGCCGAGGCGGGGTGGCGTCCCAATTCCCGGGGTATTCTGGAAAAAGACGGGAAGCCCTTTGAATTCACCATCCTTACCAACCAGGGAAATGACCTTCGGGTGCGCACCGGCGAAATCATTCAGAAGCGTCTGGCGGAGGTGGGCATCGTGGTTAAGCTCCGCACCGTGGAGTGGGCTGCGTTCATCAAAGAGTTCATCGATAAGGGACGGTTCGAGGCGGTGCTCCTGGGGTGGACAACCGGCCAGGACCCTGATATTTACGACATCTGGCATTCAAGCAAGACCAAGCCAGGGGAGTTGAATTTCATTCACTACAACAACCCGGAGGTGGACCGGCTGATAGAGGAGGGGCGCCATACCTTCGACCGGGAAAAACGTCGCCAGGCGTACTTCCGCTTCCAGGAAATCATTGCGGCAGATCAACCCTACACCTTTCTTTTCGTGCCGGATGCGCTCCCTGCCATCCACAAACGTTTCCGGGGGATAAAGCCGGCTCCAGCAGGAATTAATTACAATTTCCCCAAGTGGTACGTGCCGCAAGCAGAGCAAAAGTACACCATGTCGCCATATTGAGACTGTTGAAGGGAGGGCCGGGGGACCGCAGGCCCCCCACCCTCCCCTCAAACTCCCCTCCCCATCCCCCTTTAACCGGGAGAACAGGCATCCTGCCTGTTCCTGCACAGGCTGGAAGCCTGTTCTCCCGCTTAATGTAAGGGGTTGGGGGTGAGGGTTTGGGAGAGGGGGCAGGGGTCCACGACCCCTGGCCCCCTCTCCCAATTGCAGGTCAGGTTTTCAGCTCAAGCTCGTCTATCAGGCGTTCGGCGAAAGCCAGGATGAAGTCCCGCTGCTGGCGGGTGGCGTAGTCGATGCAGGAACACCGCATGGTGTTGCGGCTGCGGATGAGGAATTCGAAGCGGAGAAAGTCGTCCCCCAACTCGATGGCAAAGCGAAAAGGCTGGCACTCCTGGTGCTCGAACTGATCCGGGCCCAAGAGATCATCTTGCAGGTCCACCCACCAGACGTCCTGGAGGCCGGAGGCCTGGGCGTGCTCGCCCAGATAGTCCCGGATGCGATGAATGTCAGAGCGGCTGATTTCGTCAAGCAGATACTGGCGCATTACATCTCCTTTGAGGGGAGGGTTGGGGGAACATGGTTTCCCGTTTCTCTCTTACATTACCCTAATTACGACGGCTTGCCGCGCCGAGGGATGGGAAGGTATTCCACCGCCGGGGTGGTCCGGGTGGGTTGCGGGAAAAAGCTCATCAGTTCCATAATTTCCTTGGGCATGTCCCCGGAGACCGGTAGGCCCAGGGCTTTGGCCACTTCCATGGTGATGGGGAAGTCATGGGTCCAGCGGCCTTCGGTGAGAATGTTGGCCAGTTCCGCGGCTTTTTCGGCAGGAAAATTCCAGGACCTTCTGCCGAAAGAGGGGCTGCAGGGCTATGATAATGAGGAAAATCCAGAAGAAATCCCGAGGGTTCATCACTCTTCCTCAGAGGGCGAAATGGCTGACAGGGCGGCGTCGGCCGCGGCAAAACCCCAGAGAGCCAAAAATATGCCGGCCGGGATGTAAAACAGGGGTCGGGAGATGACCTGCACCAACAATACCTTGAGCTTTTCAGCATTGATGGCCTCGGGATAGACGGAGGTCATATATTCCTGGGATAACACCATGACCCCCGCCAGGAGCACCGAAGCCAGGAGGAGATTGCCTAAAAGAATGAGGATAATGCCTTTCCGCCGATCTTGTTTGTAGAGCTGACCTAGGCCGGGAAAAACAAAAGCAGAGAGGAAAAAGGCTTTGACGGTTGGTCGCATGTCTCATCTTATCGGAAGGCCCTGACCCGGTCAAGACCGGACCCCAGGCCGGACAGGAAGGAGTGCCTAGCCATTCGACCTTCGGTTCCGGTTGCTTTTTTAGAAAGATGGGATATGGTAAATTGTTAATGCTTTTGGAGGCCCTGGATGGATTACAAAGCGACCCTGAACCTGCCCCGGACCGAGTTCCCCATGAAGGCGTCCCTGCCCCAGCGGGAGCCGGAAATGCTGCGGCGTTGGGAGGAAATGGGCCTTTACGGACGAATTCGCCAGCAGAGCCGAGGCAAGCCCCGCTTTGTCCTCCATGACGGCCCTCCCTATGCCAACGGGCACATCCACCTGGGCCACGCCCTGAATAAAATTCTAAAGGACATCATCGTCAAGTCCCGGCAGATGATGGGGCTTGACAGTCCCTATATCCCGGGTTGGGACTGCCACGGGCTTCCCATTGAGCACCAGGTGGATAAGCAATTGAAGGCTCAAGGTCAGGTCCTCCCCCAGGTGGAAGTACGGGCCCGGTGCCGGGCTTATGCCAAAAAATTTATCGACATCCAGCGGGATGAGTTCAAGCGCCTGGGGGTATTAGGGGATTGGGAACGGCCCTACCTCACCATGAACCCGCACTATGTGGCCACCATCATCTCGGAATACGGTAAGTTTTTCCTAAGCGGGGCCATTTATCGGAGTAAAAAGCCCATCCACTGGTGCGCCACCTGCCGCACCGCCCTGGCGGAGGCGGAGGTGGAGTACGAGGACCACGGTACTCCTTCCATCTATGTGAAATTTCCCCTGGTGAGCCCGCCGCCAGGCCTGCCGGAGTTGGGAACTGGGGACCCGGTTTCCCTGGTCATCTGGACCACCACCCCCTGGACCCTCCCTGCCAACCTGGCCATCGCGGTGCATCCGGACCTGGAGTATGCTGTCCTGGCGGTGAACGGGGAGCGGCTGGTGACGGCGGCGGAACTGGCCGAGGGCTTGCTGTCGCATTGGGGGCTTCAGGGAAAAGAGGTTCTCAGGGTGCCGGGTCAGCGCCTGGAGGGAGCCGTCGGCCGACACCCCTGGATCGATCGAAACTCCCAGGTCATTCTGGCCGACTATGTCACGGTGACCGCAGGCACGGGGCTGGTGCACATCGCCCCGGGGCATGGCCAGGAAGACTATGACAGCGGTCGGAAATACAACCTCACCCCATACTCTCCGGTAGACGATGATGGCCGCTTTACCCCTGAGGTCCCGGAATTCCAGGGATTAGAGGTGTGGGAGGCCAATCCGGGAATCATTGCGCATCTGCGCCAGCGGGGGGCCCTTCTCCTGGCGGAAGAGGCCAGCCACAGTTATCCTCACTGCTGGCGTTGCAAGGAACCCATCATCTTTCGGGCCACTGAACAGTGGTTCATCTCTATGGAGAAAAAGGGCCTGAGGGAAAAGGCGCTTCAGGCCATCGACCGGGTGGCCTGGGTCCCCCGTTGGGGCCGGGAACGCATCTACCAGATGGTGGAACAGCGTCCCGACTGGTGCATCTCCCGGCAGCGAGCCTGGGGGGTGCCCATTGTGGCCTTCCACTGTCAGAACTGCAGTGAAGTGCTGCTGAACCCGGAGATTCTTGAAGCCATCCTCGCCCGGGTGCGTCAGGAGGGGGCGGATTTTTGGTTTGCCAGCCCGGTCGAGGAACTCCTGCCTTCGGGGACCCGATGCCCCGGGTGTGGGGGAGACGCTTTTACCAAGGAGACAGACATTCTGGACGTCTGGTTCGACTCGGGGGTAAGCTTTGCCGCAGTGGTGGAGCCCAATCCCGAGTTGGGCCTGCCGGTGGACCTCTATCTGGAGGGTTCGGATCAGCACCGGGGTTGGTTCCACAGCAGTTTGTTGGCTGCGGTGGGCACCCGGGGGGAAGCGCCTTACCGGGGCGTTCTGACCCATGGTTTTGTGGTGGATGGGGATGGACGCAAGATGTCCAAGTCCCTGGGAAACGTCATCGCCCCCCAGGAAGTCATGGCCAAGTATGGGGCCGAAATTTTGCGCTTGTGGGTGACCGCGGAGGACTACAGGGACGATGTGCGCCTGTCTGGCAATATCCTGAAGCAGTTGGGCGACGCGTATCGGCGTTTTCGCAACACCGCCCGCTTTATGCTGGGAAACCTGTATGACTTTGATCCGGAAAAGGACCTGGTCCCTCTGCAGGACCGGGAGGAACTGGACCTCGTAGCCCTTTCCTGGCTGGCCCAGCTCACCGAGCGGGTGAAACGGGCTTACCGGGATTATGAATTCCACCTGGTGTTTCACCGCTTGCACCAGTTTTGCGCAGTGGAAATGTCCGCCCTTTACCTGGACATCTTGAAAGACCGGCTCTACATTTCCCGGGTTAATTCCCCGGCCCGGCGCAGCGCCCAGAGCACCCTCTATGAACTCCTGGTTGACCTCACCCGGCTCATGGCCCCTATTCTCTCCTTCACTGCCGAAGAGGTGTGGGATCACCTGCCCAGAACCCACCAGGAGGAAAGCGTGCATTTGGCCAGTTTTCCGGAGCCTCCTCCGGGGTTTCCTGATGAGGCCCTACTGGCCAAATATGAGTTTCTCCTGAAAGTCCGGGATGAAATCAACCGGGGGCTGGAGGAGGCCAGGAGGGGCAAGGTGCTGTCTACGGCCCAAGAGGCCCGGGTGGCGCTGGGGTCCGCGGATACCAATCTCCTGGAGAGGTTACAGCAAAGCGCCGCAGATCTGAAAATTCTGACCCAGGTGGCGGAACTTACCATCACCAACCAGCAAGCCTCCCTGAGCCAACCACTTGCGGCCCAGGAGATTCCCGGACTTCTGGTGCAGGTGGACAAGGCAGTGGGGGAGAAATGCGTGCGCTGCTGGTTTAACTTACCCAGCGTGGGCCAGGACAGCCAACACCCCCAAATCTGTCACCGCTGCCGTCAGGTCCTGGAGGGTTAGGTGCATGCCCCGAAAATTTGCCATTTTTTTGTCGATCCTGGTGGCGGGGGTGGTCCTCGACCAAATCACCAAGTTGCTGGTGGTACGGGCGTTGACCCTGGGAGACCAGATTCCAGTCATTGAAGGCTTTTTTAACTTAGTGCTCGTCTATAACCGGGGGGCGGCCTTTGGGATTTTTGCCAACCTGTCTCTGGAATTCGCCTGGGTGTTTTTCATTATCACCACCTCCCTGGTGTTGGGGGTGGTGGCTTTTCTGTGGTGGCGTTTGCCGAGTGACCAAACCTTGGCGGCGGTGGGTCTCACCCTGATTTTCACCGGCGCCGTAGGGAACCTCATCGACCGGGTGCGTCTGGGAGAGGTTATTGATTTCCTGGACTTCCACCTGGGCCGTTATCATTGGCCGGCCTTTAATGTGGCGGACAGTCTGGTCTGTCTCGGCGCCGGCGTTCTCCTGTGGTTTATTTTTCAAGAGGAAAAAAGCCAAGATGTATCCGATCCTGTATAAACTCGGGCCGATAAATCTTTATGCCTATGGCTTTTTCCTGGCCTTGGGTTTTCTGTCCGCTATCCTGGTGGGGGGACTGGAAGCCCGCCGCCTGGGACTACCGGTGGGACGCTTTTATGATCTGTGCTTTTATATCATCCTTGCGGCGCTTATCGGCTCCCGTTTGCTCTTTGTTATCGTGGACCCCGGCCCGTTTATCCAGAACCCCTTAAAAATCTTCGCCCTGTGGGAGGGAGGGCTGGTTTTTCATGGCGGGCTCATACTGGCGTTGGTCACCGCGTTTTTCTTCATGCGCCGCTACGACATGCCCTGGCGGACCACGCTTGACGCCCTGGCGGTGGGCATGCCCCTGGGCTTGGCTTTCGGACGGCTGGGGTGCTTCATGGCGGGGTGCTGCTTCGGCAAACCCACCGACCTCCCCTGGGCCGTGGTATTCACCCACCCGGACAGCCTCTGCCCTATCCGGGAACCTCTCCACCCGGCCCAGCTTTACGAGTCACTTCTGTCCCTGGGAATATTTGGGGTGGTTCTCTGGCTGAGAAAACGCAAACGCTTCGAGGGCCAGGTGTTCTTCACTTATCTTTTTCTGGCGGGATTGGTCAGGTTTGTCGTAGAATTTTTCCGCGCTCCCACCTCTTCAGATCCGCGAGGGCCGGAAATTTTCCTGAACATGCCAGCCACCCAGGTGTTGGCTCTTGTGTTTGCCATACTCTGCGGCGCGATCTTGTGGTGGGGGTGGCGGAGAAGCCTGCACACCCAGGCACGGGACGGGACATGCATCTGAAACGCTGGCTCACCGCCCTGGTACTCATACCCCTGATTATCCTGGTGCTCCTGAAAGGGAGGCGGTTGGGTTTCGTGCTGACCCTGCTTCTCATCAACGGGCTGGCCCAGTGGGAATTTTTGGGCTTCTTTCAGCATACCGTGGATCAGGCTCGGAAGGTCAAGGTCGTCGCTTTAGGATCCTTGTTGATCTTGAGCTTCTGCACGACCGCAAGTCCTCTGGGTCGTGCAGTACCCATTTTGGTCCTCGTGGGTTGCCTGTTTGCCTTGTTCCTTTTTTATCTGCTGAGCTACGATCACATTCAGGAGCTGGGCTGGGACCTGGCCATCAATACTTTGGGACTTCTTTACATACCATTGCTCCTGGGGCATTTCGTCTGGCTCAGGTATATGACCCAGGGCGAGTGGTGGATTTTGTGGCTCCTGTTCGTTATCTGTTGCGGGGACACCGCGGCTTATTACACCGGCAAAGCCATCGGCCAGCGAAAATTCTATCCCCAGGTAAGTCCCGGCAAGACCTGGGCCGGGACTTATGGGGGGCTGGCGACCAACCTGGTGGTAGGAGTTTTATTAGGACGCTGGTTTCTGCCAAGCGAGAAGTTCTTCAGCCTGGCCTTGCTGGCCGTGGTGCTGGGGTGCATCGGCCTGTTGGGGGATCTCTTTGAGTCCATGCTGAAGCGCCAGGCCGAGGTGAAGGACGCCAGCTCCCTTTTGCCGGGTCACGGCGGCATGCTGGACCGCCTGGACAGCCTCCTTTTCACGGCGCCGGCCCTGGTGTATGCTCGCCTGTTTATCTTTCAAATGTAAATTAATAAATGAGTGGACTCACCTGAGCAGTGGAAGATATTTCTCCTAAAGCAGATAAAAAAACGGGCACTTGCGCCGGTACAGGAAGGGGCGAGATGTCATCCTGCTCGAGGCTCATCCCGGCCACCAATTGTGGGACGGCACCGGTTCATGAGATCCTCACGGTGATTCCCCCTTGACATCAATGATTTCGCCGCCATAATTAAAAGCCAGTGGGGATGTAGCTCAGCTGGAAGAGCGCCTGCTTCGCATGCAGGAGGTCAGGGGTTCAAATCCCCTCATCTCCAC